>JBGAIX010000029.1:0-18328 GCA_044225235.1 Propionibacteriaceae bacterium
TGAGTTTCCCGAGATCGGGCGAGCGAGAGGGACAGGTCGATGGCAAGCACGGTGTTCCGGCTGCATCCGACGATCAATTTCGCCCGCGTGGGCACCAGCGAGGAGTACTACCTCTCCCCCGAAACCAGCGCCGGCCTGCCGGCAGCCGATGGTGCGGCGGATGCCACCGTCGGCGGGTTGCCGATCCGACGCGGCACCGAGGCAGAGACGATCACCAGCGACGACCTCCGGGATGCCGACGGCAACCTCCGCCGACAGGCAGCGCGATTCCGGCTGTACGCGTATGACTTCGAGGCGCCCGACCAGTACCCGAACGGTGCCGGCACTGAGATCGTGGTGGGCTCCACCCTCCCCGACGGCCGGGTGGTGGCCGCGATCGTCTGGACGGTGCACCTGGCCAACAAGAAGGCCAACGCCTACAACGTCGTCCCTTCCGCCGGGCTGCAGGCCTACGCCGACGGCCAGGTCCCCCAGCTGCGCAATTCCGAGTACTACGGCACCGCAGACACACCGTTGCGGCTACGACAACTCGTGATTGATCCCGGGCCTCGCGCCGTCGCGTCGGGCTCGGCGGGCGTGGTGGCGTTCGATGCAGCGACCGGAGCGAGCTACAGCGACGGGCAGGGCGGGATCGCCGAGCAGCCCGACTACCCGATCGCCTTCCCGCAGATGTCCAACTCGCGGCTGTTCGAACCGAGCGGCCCGCTGGACAGCCTGGGTGAGATCCTCACCGACGAACAGGGTCGGCTGCTCGTACTGGCCGGGCGGGGTCGAACCGCTGCCACGTACGACGAGTACGGCGACCCGATGCCCCTCACCGGCGACCTCAACAACGGCGGGTGGTTCGACGACGCCGCCGACGGGCCGGTCTCGGCGACCGGTCTGGGACGACGTCTACGACGCCTGGGTCCGAGAGCTCGACCTGCAACCCGAGATCTGCACGGGTGGCCAGTTCGCCCAGACCTACCGACCGTCGTTCGCCGGCGACATCTTCCCTATCTTCCGGGCCGCCGCCCTGCAGCGCTGGACGGCCAACCTGCCCGATCTGGCCGTCCGCGCGCACCAGGCGGTCGACGCCATCAGCGCCTCCGACGACCCCAACCGCACCGTGATGGCCGGACTGGCGTACATCCGCAACCCGAACCAGGCCGACGAGCTGAGCGTCGGCGTCCCGCTGATGCCGCTGTCGCTCGGCGAGGCCGGCACCGACTTCCTCGCCGTCAGCAAGACTCAGTACTTCTTCCTCGAACAGTGGAGCCAGGGCCGGTTCGAGGCCGACCCGGCGTCGCCGCTCGGTCCCGGGGAGTACCTCGACATGGCCTCGCTGAGCAACTGCCTCGGCGGTCGCTACGTTCCCGGCATCGAGGTCAGCTATCCGATCCGGCAGCCCGACCTCTACCAGGCCGACTGGCGCAGCTCCGGCGCCGGACCGTTCCGGGTGAAGCACAAGGTGCTCGACTACGCCACCGCCACCCGGGCGAATCCCTTCCTCACCGGCGGTTGGATTCCGCTGCACGGGATGGACGACGGCTTGGAGCCGGGCGACCTGTCGAAGTTCATGTCGATTCCGTGGCAGACCGACTACAACTCCTGCTCGATCCACCAGCCGAGCATCAACACCTCCGGCCAGAACACCGCGACGGGCAACCCGCTGACGCTCTACTGGTCGTGGCCGTCCCAGCGTCCCGACGCCGTCTACCCGGCTACCGCCGTGGTCAACGGGGTGCTGCCGGCCCGCGTCTGGTCGATCCGCGGCCCCGGCACGCTCACCAACGACCCGAAGACCGCAGCGACGTTCCAGAAGGCCCTGCAGTCGGTGCAGCAGTGGGATCGGATCGGCGTCGTGCTCCAGGGCACCGCCATCACCGGTGGCCCGTACCCGCCGGACTTCTTCCTCGAGGCGGAGAGCCGGCTGCCGACCGAGGGCCAGTCGGTGAACGTGGTGGCCGAGTGGCCGTTCGGCGCGAACCCACCGTCGACCGGGACCTGAGGGCGTGCAGCACTGCGACGTCCTGATCATCGGCGGCGGTCCGGCCGGGCTGGCAACCGCCGTGCACCTGCGCCGTCGCGCAGAGCTGGATGTAGTGGTCATCGAGGCGACTGCCGAGCCCGCGGAACGCTACGGGGAGACGCTGCCACCCGGCGCACTGCTCGCCCTCGACGGGCTGGGAGTGCTCTCGTCCTTCCGCGCGGCGGCGCACGTCCCCTGCCCCGGCACCCTGACGCGATGGGGCGCCGACCGAGACGGGCACAACGACTTCATCCTCGATCCGTTCGGACCAGCCTGGCATCTCGACCGCGCCGCCTTCGAGGCGATGCTTCGCGCCCGTGCGCTGGAGCTCGGTATGCGGCTCCGGGCGCGTGCCCGAGCCGTCGACATCGTCCGGCGCGCGAGCGGGTTCGAGACGCAGCTACGACACGCCGACGGAGGGTCCGAGACCATCGCCTCGCGCTGGGTCGTCGACGCGACCGGCAGGTCCGCGTGGGCAGCACGGCGACTCGGTGCGTCGCGCCGCCGGTTCGACGCGCTGACCGCCATCGTCCGCATCGCCGACATGGCGGCGGGCTCCGTCGGGGCGCGGACACTGGTCGAATCGACAGCCATCGGCTGGTGGTACGCCGCCCCGCTCCCTCGCAGCCGCCACGCCACCGTGCTGATCACCGACCGGGTCAGCGCCGGCTCCTTCGTCCGGGACGGTGCTGCCGGCTGGCGCGCGCAGCTGGCCGACACCCGGCTGGTGTCGCCGGGCATTGCCGGGTGTCGGCTCGCCAGAGAACGCATCCGCGTCCAACCGGTAGCCATCGCCGCGTTGGATGAGGCGGCGGGACCGGGTTGGCTCGCCGTCGGCGACGCCGCGTGCGAACTCGACCCGATGGGTGGCCGTGGCATCCACGACGGTCTGGACGACGGGCTCGCGGCAGCGCAGTCGATCCTCGCGGCCCTCGGTGTTGCACGGCCGAACGAGCCGCGCTACGCGGCCCGCATCCGCGCTCGCTTCGCTGAGCACCTGGCCATCCGAGCGGCCCACTACGCTCGCGAGACGCGCTGGCCGACCGCCCCGTTCTGGGCGCGGAGATCGATGGCGCGTCCGACGGTCCTCGGCGCCAGCTCACGCCGTAGCCTGAGTTGACAGCGTTCCGACCGGGGCCAGCAGCGCCCCGCGGTACCGGGCCGAAAGGGCGGCGCGCATGACCGAGACACCACCACCGCAGTCGAGTGACGAGCTCAGCGCCAGGGTCGCCGAGCTGGAGGCCGAGAACCGCGCCCTGCGGCAGCAGGGCGCATCGGCCACGTCTCGCGACGCGGGGTCAGCACAAGGTCGTCCCGCACGTGGTCGGGGCTGGACCGTCCTGGCCGTCCTGCTGATCACCCTCGGATGCGTGCTCGCTCCGATCGCCGTTGTCAGTGGT
This sequence comes from Propionibacteriaceae bacterium, assembly GCA_044225235.1. Taxonomy (GTDB): domain Bacteria; phylum Actinomycetota; class Actinomycetes; order Propionibacteriales; family Propionibacteriaceae; genus Microlunatus. Next base: position 3,412 of record JBGAIX010000029.1, read on the forward strand.
TGGGCGAAGGCAACCCTCACCGACACCGATGCGTTCGTCGAGACGTACGCCCCGCTCGCCCAGGATCCGGCGATCCGTGGCTACGTCGTCGACCAGACGGTCGTCGCGATCAGCGGTGCGCTGGATGTCGAGGGGCTCACCGGGCAAGTGATCGACGGCATCAAGCAACTCGGTGCGCCGCCGCGAGTGGGCCTGGCACTCGATGCCCTCCGTGGACCGGCTACCCGAGGCGTGCAGAGCGCGATCCGGGACGGGGTCGCGGCCTTCGTGAACTCCGACGCGTTCCCGGCCGTGTGGGAGCGGGCACTGCGGATCAGCCACACCCAGTTGCTGGCCACGTTGAGCGACGACCCCCAAGCTCTGGTGAAGGCCGAGGCGGACGGCACGATCGGTATTCAGCTTGGGCCGATCGTGGAGGAAGTCAAGGCAGCGTTGGTGCGGAGCGGCCTGACGCTCGCCTCCCGAATTCCGACGGTGGAGCGAACCATCCCGATCGCGCAGTCCGACGACATTCCGACCATCCAGTTCGGCTATCGCGCGACGTTGGCGCTGGGGACCTGGCTGCCGTGGGTCTCGCTCCTGATGCTCGCCCTCGGCGTGCTGGTGGCTCGCCGCCGCTCCCGCGCTCTGATCGGCGCAGCCATCGGTCTCTCGCTCTCGATGGGAGTGCTGCTGGCCGCACTCGCAGCCGGCGGCACGATACTCGCCGCGAGCCTGCCACCGGATCGCGTACCGAGCACCGTGACCGCCATCTTCTACGGCACCGCGACCGAAGCCATGCGGGACACCGCGGTGGCGACGCTGGTCCTCGGCATCGTCGTCGCCGCCGTCGGTTGGCTCGCCGGCCCCTTCACGCTGCCACGGCGGCTTCGCGGCCTGTATCTGGACGGCTTGTCCACCTTGCGCGGGGCCGCCGAACGCAGGGGAGTCACGACTGGACGGGTCGGGACCTGGGTGTACGCCCAACGCCGCGTCCTGCAGACAGTCGTCGCGATCGCGGCCGGAGCGGTGATCGTGCTCACCCGACCACTCACCGCCGACACCATCGTTGCCACGCTGCTGGTCGCCGCAGCGCTGCTGGTCATTCTCACGGTGATCGAACGACCACCGGGCCAGCAGACCGCACGCTCCGAGCCGCGCGACCTGGCCGACACTCAGGTGATGGTGCCCGCGATCCCGTCCCATGCGGACGACCCGACAGAGCAACTCCCCGCCGTCGGGTCGACGTCGGTCCCAGCACAGCGGGAACCTGGCGCCGTCGCCACCCGCGAAGACGGCACGTCAGTCCAGGAGTAGGCAGCTCACCGTCATCGCTGGAGCACGCACGACGAGCCGTCGTCGGCTGAGCGTACCGCCGGCGACTCGGCGGGGGCTCGCCCACTGCGGGCCCGCCGGATCGCCGGGGTCCAATCCCGCCACGGTCTGCCAGATCGTGTACGGGCGGCCCGCGAACGCCCCCAGGTCGAAGGCGAGCGTGCGCGCGACCGTCTCGCTCCGGTTGACCACGACGACGTTCTTGACGGCGGTCGTCGCGAACACGTCCAGGCCCTCGACGTCGTGGCGCACCCGAGCGAGCGAGCCCGTCGGACGTCGGAACAGCGACCCTCCGGTCCACATCCGCAGCCCGTGGTACGACGGCATCGGCAGTCGACGTCCCGTCGGAGCCCCGTTGTCGCCGTTGCCCGGTGTGATCAGCCCCAACGGACCGTTGTTGTCGGAGTAGTGGTAGGCATCGCCGCCCGACTCGACGACGTGACCGATCGCCGCAGCCGTGTGCACCGTGTTTCGGGACGTGTAGAACGCGTCACCGCCGTAGCGCAGGGAGTCGTAGAACGGGTGGAAGTTGAACTCGCCCACCTGCACCCGGACTCTGCCTGCCGTCGCAGGACGCTGCGCGACCGCCCCGGCGAGCCACTGGACGGCGTCGCCGTAGGCAGCGACGGTGGCCAGGTTCCCCGAGATGCCCAGCCCGCGCCCGTACTGATGGAAGTCGATCCGGTCGGCTTGTGCGCCACAGGAATCGAGAAAGGTCTCGAAGTCGGACTGCTTGTACGAGGCGAACTCGACCAGCGCCGGGCCCGCGATGCTCAGCCGTCGGCTGCTGGCGGCGCGCATCGCGGCGGCGATGGCGTTGAAACCCGAGCAGCCCGCGCCGCCGGCCAGGTACCGATCCAGGCCGAACCCGTTGTCCGGCTCGTTGCCGACGATCCAGTGCTGCACGGGCTCCCCGCCGGCGTCCTCGTTCAGGTAGCGGACCAGCCGCGCAGCGTCGTCGGCGTCGATGTCGTTGTCGTGGTCGCGACCGCCGATCGCCACCATCGGCGTCCCGCCGATGTCGCGAATCGCCTGGAGGTAGTCGCGGGCGTCGTCGTAGGACCGCGCACCCGCCGCGGCCGATCCCGGATGGCCGTCGTTCCAGGCCAGTGGGATGCGCCAGACCAGCCGACCCAGTCCGGCCAGCATTGCCTTCCACTGCCCCGCCGCGGCCCCGCCCTTGATGATGTTGACGCCCTGGCCGTCCCCCGAGAAGGTCGAGATGCACGACCCGAAGCTCAGGGCGCCGAGCGCCGACTCCGGGTGCGGGTCGCTGAAATCGATCGACACCTCGGCGGCGTCACCGACGGGTTTGCCGACCAGGGAATGCCGGGTCAGGCTCGCGTAGCGAGCGATCGCTGCGGACGGCACGGCGACGGGCGGTCAGGCCAGGTCACCGGAGACCAGCCACTCGTTGATGGAGCGCTGGCGCAGCGACACCTCCGAGTAGCGGGCGCGGGTGGTCAGCGACGACGACGTGCGGAGGACCACACCAGTGGCGGGCCGGAGAGTGACCGCTCCGGGCCCGTACTGGCAGACCATGATCACTGTGCCGACCGGGAACCGAACGCTGGCGTGCGACGGCACCACCGCTTCGACCGGGCCTGCGCAGTCGAACTCGACGACCTCGGCGGAGTCGTCCAGGGCGAACACGTGCCGGCCGCGAACCGTGGAGTGCCGGACCAGGGTGAGGGCATTGATCGCCGCATGGACGACCCTGGTGTGTCGGAGGTGCCCGCGGGAGCCTGCGCTGAGGTCCGTCGGGAGTCGGGTCGGTTCGGGCATGTCCGTTGCCGACTCAGTACTGGTCGCGATAGCGGTCGGCATACCGGCGGGCGGCCGACGCTGGCTCCGCCGGCACGAACCCGGCGAGGCCGAGCACGACCGCGAAGACCACCGCTCGCCGCCGGACCGGCGGAGCATCGCGAGTGCCGCCGGTCTGCGAGTCATCGCTGGTTGTCGGGAGGACGAGGCGAGGCGGGCGCAGCATCGGGTGTCCTTTTCGAGGCGGATCGACGTTCCCCCGAGCCCCGAGCCGACCTGACCTGCGCTCGAGCTGAGCACAAGTCCGTCGGCGACAGCGATGCTAGCGATACGCCCGGCCGCCGTCGCGGCGGCCCGCCCTGTGCCTGCGCTGGGTCAGCCGTCACCCTTGCCGCAGGCGACCTTGTCCTTGTTGGCATCGAGCCGGAGCACATCCCGACCGGTCACCTTGATGCCGCGGGGCAGCACCGCGCGCACCTGGGCACACGTCCACGGCATCGATACCTCGTCCATTCCCATGTCCGCTGCCGCCGGCGGCACGGCGGGAAGACATCCCTGGCCGCCGCCGTAGTCGATCAGGCAGCCCTGCACGGTCAACCGGTTGCCCAACTTGTCGCGCAGGCTCGTCAGCGTCGGCGCCGCCACGGCATCCCGCTGACTGCCGCGCGGCTTGGTGTCGCGCGCGCCGATTCCGTGAGGCCGTCCGGCGGCCTCCCCGAGGGTGCGACCGGTGGCGAGGGTCCGCCCGGCATCGGCCACCGGGTCGGCCATCGACGTCCTGGCCGCGGTCACCCCGAGGATGGCGACCAGAGCGCAGAGCAGCACAGCCGGAAGCACGGGGCGGCGTCGGGCTGCCATGGCGCTCTCCTGTTTCATGAGACGGTCACCCACTTCGCCTTGGACGGGACCCGATTGCCGTCGACCACGCTGAGCATGTACGGGCCCGGCGGAAGCAGGTTCGGGTTGTCAGGAACGCTGATGGTCAGGGCGCCGTCGGGGCCCTGAACGAACGGGACGTCGACCAGCCTCATGTTCGGGTCGGTTTGGTGCGTCACCGACATCGGCGCGATGAGGTTCACGTACTGCACCGTCGTGGACGCTTGCACCGTGTACTCAGACCCGTAGTGGACCTGAGTGGGCGCGGCCGAGATGCTCGGTCGCGTTCCCTTGAAGAAGTAGGGCGGCTCATAGGTCGAGATCCGCAACTCCCAGCTGTTGTCCGCCGGGTTCCCGCCGAGCGTGACAGCCCGTCCGTCAGGCAGCAGCACCGCCGTCGAGTGGTACTGACGCGGGACCGGGTTGTCGGCAGCCGTCGTCCAGGTCTCCGTCGCCGGCTCGAAGAGCGCGGAGGTCCTCACATCGCCGGTCCGGTTGTGGGTCGCACCACCGGTCGCGAGGACGGTCCGGTCGGGCAGGATCACCGTGTTGACGTAGGCCTTGCCCGGCCCAGGCAGATCCTGCGCCGCGTGGTAGCTCGGCGTGGCTCCGGTCAGGTCGATGACGTCGGTCAGCGAGATGCCGTGCACGTTCTGCTCGGTGTCACCGCCGCCGAAGATCGCCACCCGTTGTTGCTGGGCGGGCGGCAGCAGGGTGGACCCGGCCTGATCGCGGGTTTGGGGGTTGCGCAGCCCCGGCACGTCCTGGATGTCGCCGGTCGGAATGTCGTACAGAGCCGCACCGGTGCCGATGTTCTGGCCGAAGGTATGGGCGCCGCTGTAGAACAGCCGTCCGTCCTGCAGCAGGATCATGTGCGGGTAGGTGCCCCAATAGCTCCAGGTCTGATGCACCTCGTTTCCCCCGCGCCAGCGGTTGTCGTCGAACGAGTACAGCTCGGTCGCGACCGTGCCCTCGGCGTTCTCGTTCAGTCCGCCGGCTGCCCACACGTCACCGTTTCCGAGCTTGGTCAGCGTCGGATACCAGTGCCCGGTCTGGGCGTCGTTGATCTTGGTGAACTGGTTGCTCGCCGGATCGAACACGAAGCTGCTCTTGAGGCCGGTGAAGTTCTGACCGGTAGTCGGATTCGGGTACGACTTCGTCCCGCCCATGATCAGGATCTTGCCGTCGGGCAGCGTGACGTGGCCGCCGCACCACATGTCCTCCGGCACCGACAACGCCGTGAACGTCGACGTGGCCGGATCCCACACCTCCGCCTTGAACGTCCCGGCGGCGAAAGCCGACCCCTCGTTGCCCGAACCGGCCATCAGCAGCACTTTGCCGTTCCGCAGCAGCGTGGCGTGCGTGGTGCGAGAAGGCAGCAGGTACGAGGCCGTCGACCACCACCCGTGGGTCGACTCGTCGGTCGGAGTCGGCTCGTCGGTATCCAGGCGCATCGAGTAGTGGTCGGTGTAGAGCGTGCCGGGCGCCGCCAGGCTGACGCCGAAAGACAAGCGCGTCGTGCCGTCCGGCACCACCGGGGTCGTCGCGGACGCCGACGACCACTCCGCCGCGGCCGGGAGGTCGCGAAGATCGGTCCAGTACTCCCAGCCGGATGCGGTCTCCCGGAACACGGTCAGTCCGTTGCTGGCTGCGGTCGAGCGATACCAGACCGAGATGTCGTATCGCTGCCCCGCCGTCACGGCGGGAGCACAGCCGGCGCTCTCGCTGATCATCAGCTTCCGATCGCCGGACGTGCGCTCGGTCATGTCGAGCCGCCACGAGCGGACGCCGGAGTAGGCGTCAGTGCTCGTTGCCTGTGCGGTGTAGGTGTTCTCGCCCCAGCCGGTCAACTGGAAGCAGGTCGGCGTCGCCGCGCCGTCCTCGAGACTCCCGTTGACGATGAGCTCGGTCGCGGTCGCGACCGCTGCGCGACCGCCGAGCGCGACAGTCGTGATCAATCCCAGGAGGACGCCGCAGACGGCAAGTTGCGCATCCCGTCTCATCAACATGGCGCTCTCCCCGACATCTGCGCTCCGACATCCGCGCTCCGGCAACCCGGTCATTTCTTGGCCAAACCTCACCCCGAACACCGCAGAATTCCGTCGCGAAGTGAGGATGGAACTTATTCGTGCGGCCATAATGCCATCGGCCAGCCGACCGGCGCAATTCACCCCGACTCTTCAACTCTGCCGTCGCCGCTCTCTGGGTAAGAAACTTACCGAGCCACAGCCCCTGAAGTGACGCCTGCGTTACTGCGAGGTTCCGTCCGCATGCATCGGCCCAGGAAAAACACCCGAGCGTCCCCCGTCAACGGGACAACGCTCTCGAATTCTTGACCTTCAACGCAATGGATGCATATGTTGAGGACAGCAGGGCGTCGTCGCATCTGCTGACCATCGTGTCTACTTCCTGCACACACACGATGCTTTCGGGGGGTCAACAGGTATGTCACAGTCTTACGCCCAAGAGCCGTAGCTGGCGGCGCGCGAGGAAGCAACGGGTCCTCGCCGCCACTCAGCTGTGCTCTGTGCTCCGCTCAGGTCACCCGCGCCGGCAGCGATCCAGGCGTCGCGACGGGTCCGTTCCCTGGCATCGATACGCGGTGCTCCGGAATGCCAGCGGCTTTTCGCCTTCTCGACCGAGGGCTTTCGACCTACGGCTGAGCGTCATGGTGTCAACTCCTGCAATCGGTCGCGCTTTTCAGGGGAATGACGCGTCTCATTTGTGACGGAATGGCCCGTCGCCGCCTGCGACGGGGATTCGGCGCCGTCTCCCCCGCACATTGAACGATGCGTCGAGATCCTCGCATTTGCGCATACGGATGGTCGACCGGCTCACCGGCTGCTGCTCAGCCCGACATATTGCTATGCCCGCGCGCCCACGCGCACGCCAGAAAGTGACAGAGGTCATGAAGCCCAGCCCCGCGCAATTTTCGTCGGCGACGAACTCATCTCCCATCGGAGAAGGAGGGATTCGCGTGGACGATTCCGGCACTGCCGGTGCCGAATCCGGACAGGGAGCGACTCGGGCCCTCACGGTCGTCGTACCCAGCTACAACGAGGCCGACAACGTCGCTCCCCTGGTCGGACGATTGAATCGCGCACTGCGCGACATCGATGCGGAGGTCCTCTACGTCGACGACTCGACCGACGACACCCCCACCGTCGTGCGGGCATGCGCGGCTGTCTCGGCGCTGCCCGTCAGCGTCCTGCACCGCACCACACCTGCTGGCGGGCTGGCCGGAGCCGTGGCAGCGGGCATTGCCGCCGCTCGCGGGGACTACGTCGTCGTGATGGACGCCGATCTGCAACACCCGCCGGAGCTGGTTCCGGACCTCGTCGCCGAGGCGGTATCGGGCGACCTCGACCTCGTCGTCGCAAGCCGCTACGTCGGCCAGGGCGACGCCGCCGGGCTCGCGTCCGCCTGGCGCCGCACCGTTTCTGGGGGCAGCACCGTCTTGGCCCGCGCAACGTTCCCCCGGCGGGTCGGCCGCGTCTGCACCGATCCGATGACCGGCTTCTTCTGCGTCCGGCGATCAGCGCTGGACCTGAGCAGGCTCCGTCCCCGCGGGTTCAAGATCCTGCTGGAGATCCTGGCGCGCCACGACCTCGCAGTCGGGGAAATCCCCTTCCAGTTCGCCGAGCGGCATTCCGGCCTCAGCAAAGCGTCGTGGCGCACCGGTCTGCACTTCCTCCGCCAGCTCGGCAGCCTGCGGATGGGCCGGTTCAGCCGATTCGCCGTCGTCGGCGCACTCGGAACGGTGGTCAACCTCGCGGTCATGTGGCTGGCGATGCACGTCCTCGGAGCGAACTACCTGGTCGCGTCCGTTGCGGCCACGGAACTCTCGATCCTGCACAACTTCGCGTTGCAGGAGCGGCTCGTCTTTACCGACCATGTGGTCGGCGTCCGGGCCAGCCTCGTCCGGCTCGTGCAATCTGTCGCCTTCAACAACGTCGAGGCCGCACTTCGGCTGCCGTTCCTGGTGCTGCTGGTCTCGGGTCTCGGCATGTACGCCGTCGTCGTCCAGGGAATCACCTTGGCGGCATCGTTTGTGCTGCGGTTCGCCTTCCACTCCAAGGTCGTCTATCGCGGGCGGCGCCCGCAACAGCCCGCCCTGACGCCTGCCACCCAGCCGCTCCCGGCCGGGAGCACGGCATGAGCACCGGTGGCGGGAGCCGCCGCCGAGACGTCCAGTCACCCACCCGGTCCCAGCCCCGGGGACTCGCCGGCCGCAGCACACTGATTGCGGCGTTGGCCGTCAGCGCGGTCAGTTGGGCCCTCTTTGGCGGCTATACGGCCGGCGTCGGCCTCCTGGTCGCGGTGGCACTGGTCCTGGGCTGGACTGCCGCACTCGAGGTGAGTTGGAGGCTCTACGGGCGCCGCGACCCCGGGGCGGTCGAGGAGATGAAGTTCCCGCCGCCGACCGAGCGCAGCGGCCAGGACAGCTTCTCGCTGATCGTTCCCGCCAAGGACGAGGTCGAGGTGCTGCGGCCGACGCTGGAGGCGCTTGCCCACCAGACGCACCCCAGGGTGCAGATCGTTGCGACCTTGATCGAGGGCGACGACGCAACGATTCGGCAGGCCGAACTCGCGCAACAGCGGTACCCGGACCGCATCGAAGTCGTCGTCCAGGCCTATGACGTGGAGATGAAGCCGCACCAACTGAACGCCGCGCTCGCACACTGCACCGGGACGTACGTGGGCGTGATCGACGCCGAGGACGCCACCTCACCCGAACTGCTGGAGCGGGTCGAGGCCGTGTTCCAGACCACCGACGCCGACGTCGTCCAAGGCCCGGTGCAGCTGATGACGCTGGGCCGTCGGATGCGCGAGTGGTTCATGGTGCACAACGTCTTGGAATACCTGTTCTGGTTCTCCAGCCGGATGATGTTCCAGGCCCGGCACGGTTTCGTCCCGCTCGGCGGGAATACCGTCTTCATCCGCCGCGACCTGCTCAACGCCGCGGGTGGCTGGCCGATCAGCCTGACTGAGGACTGCGCCCTGGGCGTGAAACTCTCCACCGAGTACGGCGCTCGGGTGGTCGCGGTCTACGACCCCGCCATCGCGACCCGGGAAGAAACCCCGGACAACGTGCACGGCCTGGTCCACCAGCGCGTCCGCTGGGATACCGGGTTCGGTGTCGAACTGCTCCGGGGACAGTGGTCCTCGCTGCCGACGTTGCCGCGACGTGTGCTCGCCTGGTACATCCTCGCGACGCCGTTCCTGCAGGCAGCGACCGCGATCCTGCTGCCCGTGACGCTGCTCACCGTGATCTTCCTGCGTGCCCCGGTGGCGCTCGTCCTGCTGACCTTCGCGCCGTACGTGCCGATTCTGATGTCGCTGGTGCTGCAGGTCGTCGGGCTGCACGAGTTCGGCCGGATGTTCGGCGAGCGTGTGCTCGCGAGGCACTACGCCTTCCTGGTGCTGGGCTTCGTGCCGTACCAGATGCTCCTCGCCTGGGCGGCTCTGCTCGCTGTCCGGCGGATTGTGACCGGCAACATGACCTGGTTCAAGACCGCACACAGCAACCGCCACCGCGAGGTCCCGGCTGTACCGGCCCTCTCCCTGGAAGGGGCTCGGCCGTGACTGCCGTCCCGTCTGCCGTCGGCTCCATCGGGGCCGGAACGCACCCCGTCCTGGCGAAGGCCGCGAGCCGCGTAGCGCGTGCGGTGGCGGGTCCACTCGGGCGTCATCGCCGAACGCTGGCGCTGCTCGTCCCGCTGCTGATGGCGGTGGCGGTCGCGTCCGCGGTCAATCTCACCGGGTGGCCCGGGCGGGTGAACGACGACGAGGGGACCTACCTCGCGCAGGCCTGGGCCGTGCTGGAGCACGGCGCACTCGCGCACTACACGTACTCCTACGACCATCCCCCGCTCGGGTGGCTCACGATCGCGGCGTACGCGCTACTCACCGACGGCTTTGACCGGGTGGACGCCACCCTCACCATCGGCCGGGAGCTGATGGTGTTGAACACGGTGACGTGCGCCGGGCTGATCTTCCTGCTCGGCCGTCGGCTCTCGCTGAGCCGATGGGCCGCCGGGGCCGCCGTTGCCCTGTTCGCGTTCACACCCATCGGCCTCCAGTACCACCGCATGGTGTTTCTCGACAATCTGGCTCTGACCTGGGCAGTCGCTGCATTCGCGCTGGCCGCCTCGCCGCGGCGCAGTCTGTCGGCCTCGGTCGGCAGCGGGCTCTGCTTCGCCGCCGCCGTGTTGACCAAGGAAACGACCGCGCTGCTGTTGCCACCGCTGCTGTGGCTGCTGATTCAGCACACGGACCGCCGAACGCGACCGTGGAACCTCAGTGTCGCCGGGGCGACCGCGATGGGCGCCGGACTGTTCTACCCGCTGTACGCCGTGCTCAAGGGTGAACTGCTGGTCGGCGACGGGCACGTGAGTCTGCTCGGCGCGATTGCGTGGCAGCTGTCGGAACGCGAGGGGTCGGGCAGTGTGTTCGACCCGACCAGCGACGCTGCGCACCTGGTCGACTCGTGGCTGACGCTCGATCCCTGGCTGTTGCTGCTCGCCGCCGCTGCGCTGCCGTGCGCCTTCGCCGTCCGGAACCTGCGACCGATCGCGCTGGCGCTGCTGCTGCAGGCAGCGGTGATGCTCCGCGGGGGGTACCTGCCGTATCCGTACGTGATCTGCCTACTGCCCTTCGCCGCGCTCGTCGTAGCCGGTGTCGGCGACGCGATGTCGTCTGCGCTCGCCGCGGCAGGAGGGCGGAGTCGATGGCGCCCGCTGCGGATCACCACGCTGATCACGGTGCCGGTGATCGCTGCGCTGGCCTTTGCGCTGCTGCCCGGCCAGCTGTGGCTCGCCGGCCTCCGCACCTCGACCACACTCGACGTGAGCGCTCCGGGGCGGGATGGCACCGCCTGGATCGCGGCCCATGTGCCGCGAGACGCGGTGATCATCGTCGACGACTACACCTGGCTTGATCTCGCCGAGCGTGGCTACACCAACCAGATCTGGTCGTACAAGGCCGACCTCGACCCGGAGGTGCGCGCGCGACTCCTCCCGGACGGCTACGCGAGCGTGGACTATGTCGCGCTGAACGAACGTGAGGGCGCCGGCCAATGGTCCGGCCTCCCGACCGTCGCCGCGGCGATCGAGAACTCGACGATCGTGGCCCAATTCGGCGATCGCGACCTCGTCATCCGGAAGGTGATCACGCCGCCCCCCGGCTGATCCCGCAACGCGTGCCGGCCGCCCCCCGGCTAGCGCGGCCACCGGATCAGGGTGCGATCGTCGCCGCGCGATGGGCCGGAGCGCTCGGGCAGCACAGCCGCCGCCCGGCCGTCCGGTCCATCGCTCCGGCGTCCACCCGGACGACGACGGCATCCCTTGCGCTTCCGACGCTCGACCGCGAGACTTCGCCCGGAACCCGAAGTTGTGAGGAGTCGCCGTGACAGCGCTCGACAGCGATCCAGCCGAGCAATTGCGTGCGAGGATCGCCCAGCTTCTGCAGGACATGCTCGTACCGGGCGCGGTCGTGCTGTTCGACAAACCCGGCTTCACGTTCGAGCGGGCCTTCGGCACCCGAGACCGGACGAACAGCGACCTCGAGCACCGGGTCTCCTTCGACGACCACTTCCGCATCGGCTCGAACACCAAGACGATGACCGCGACCGTCGTTCTGCAGCTGGTCGCCGACCCCCAGGTCGACCTCGCTCTGGACGACCCCGTCGCGAAGCACCTCAGCCTCCCGAACGGCGACGTGCTCGCTGAGGTCACCGTGCGCGATCTGCTCGTGATGCGGAGTTCGCTGTACAACTACAGCGACTCCCTCAGTTTCAACCAGCGGCTGGACGACCCGGCGACGACGTTCGACATCGACGAGTTGATCCAGGAGGGGTTGCGCGGGCCCCGAGAGGGCAGCCCCGGTGGGGAGTTCCACTACAGCAACACCAACACCGCGCTGCTCGGCAAGATCGTCGAGAAGTACGACCGGACGTCGCTCCGCGACTCGCTGCAGCGGCGAATCTTCGGCCCGCTCGCGCTCCGGAACACGTCGCTGCCGGCGGGAGACGACCGGAGCATGCCGCCCGGGCACCCACGCGGCTACATGTACGGGACCAACGTCTCCACCCTTGTCACGATGGCGCTCTCTCCGGCCGACCAGGAGCGGGCGCGCAACGGCACACTGGCGCCGAACGACTACACCTCGTTGACACCGACCTGGACGTGGGCGGCGGGCGGCGGCATCTCCAACGCCCGGGACCTGGCCAGCTACGTCCGGGTGCTGGTCGAGGGCGGCTTCCTGCCCGATGCCCTGCAAGAGGAACGGCTGAACAGCGTCGAGGTGACCGATCCGAGCGACCCGATGAGCGCCGGGTACGGACTCGGCATCGCCAAGTTCGGACCGATGTACGGCCACGACGGCACACTGCCGGGCTACCAGTCCTTCATGGGCCACGATCCGCTGACGCACTCCACCTTGATCGTGCTGACCAGTCTGTCCGCGGCGCCGGACGGACGAGGCACCGCCAACGAGGTCGCCAAGCTGATCCTGCAGCCATAGGCGCCGCCCCGCTCGGGGCACCTGGTGTCGGCCGCGGCGGCTTGCCTCTGCACACACGCGGTCGTGGTGTCCGATACTCCGAGGATGAGCCACAGCCTCCGCGCCCTGGTGCTACCGACAGCACAGCGGCGCACTCTCGACGAGTTGACCAGCGACCTCGACCTGACGGGTGGGGACCGCCGGGCCAAGCAGTCCGCGTTCTGGACGATGCTCACCCTCTCGGCCGTGATCGCCAGTGCGGGCGTCCTCGCCGACTCCACCGCAACCGTGATCGGCGCGATGATCATCGCTCCGCTGTCGACGCCGATCATGGGGATCGCCCTCGGCCTCGCCCGCCGGGAGCGACTCCACTCGATCCGCTTCGTGCTGGCCGGCGCCGCCTTGGTGATCCTGATCGGGCTGCTGTTCTCAGCCGTCCTGCCGGGCAGCTACGTGCTGCTGAACAACAGCCAGATCGCGGGTCGGACGTCGCCCGGGCTGCTGGACTTGGTCGCCGCCATTGCCACCGGCTTCGCCGGCGCGGTGGCGCTGGCGCGTCGCGACGTCGCCGCGGTGCTGCCAGGGGTGGCCATCGCGATCTCGCTGGTGCCGCCGCTCGCCGTGGTGGGGGTGTGCTTCGGCCGTGGTGAGTTCGGGCTGGGGCTCGGGGCATTGCTGCTGTTCGTCTCGAACCTTTTGTCCTTGGTCCTCGCCGGCACGCTGATCTTCGCTGTCCTCGGGTACACCGCGGAGGCGGCCGAGGCGCGACACTCGGCGGGCGGGCCCAGGCGACGGATCTATCTGACGCTCGGATTGTTGTTGTCGCTGGTGATGCTCCCCCTGCTCGCGAACACGGTCGCGAACGCACTGATCGCGGGTTGGACCGACTCCACCCACCGCATCGCCGACGAGTGGCTCGCCGGCACGCCCGGCGCCGAGACGATCGAGGTCGAGTCGGTTGGCGGCAGCATCGTCATCTCCGCACGCACACCCGGTGAGTTGCCGCCGACCCAAGACCTCCTGGAGCGGCTGAAAGGTGAGATCCCCGCCGGCATCCCGATCGTGGTGAAAACCACCGAGGGGGCCCAGATCGAGGCTGGCGACGTGCCGAACGGCTGACGCTGGCAACGGCAGGAACGGGTGTTGCGCCTCACGGGTCGTTGCTGTGCGCCGCACGCTCTTTGAACCGCGCGGCGACTGCCCTGGTCCATGCGCCGGCCCCGGCGAGCGACCGCCCGTCCCAGGACGAGACTCCTTGAACGTCGCGCATCGCCGACGTCAGAAACACCTCGTCGGCCTCTGCCGCCTCCGCTGCGCTGATGTCGCGCTCCACCACGGGAGCCCACTCCAGCACCAGACCGCGGGTGATGCCGGCGAGCGGCCCTGCGCTCAGGGGCGGAGTGACCACCGCGTCGCCGAAGACGCAGAAGATGTTGCTTCCGGTGCCCTCACACAGCATTCCCGCCGTGTTGAAGAAGATGGCCTCCGTCGCGCCCTGCGCAGTCGCGTAGCCGAGTGCGCGGACGTTCTCGGCGTACGACGTCGACTTCACGCCGGTGAGCGCACCACGCTCGTTCCTGGTCCAGGGAGCGGTGACGATCGATGTCGCATCCGCGACCGGCGTGGTGGCTTCGACTGCCACCACCAACGTCGGCGGTCCGTACGCCGCCTGCGAGCCGAGCGGACCCCGTCCGCCGGTGTAGGTGATCCGGAGCTTGCCGAGGCCGCGCCAGTCGGATGTGACGGCGTCGACGGCCGTACGCACCTGACGGAGGTCCGGAGCGGGCAGCCCGAGCGCGGCTGCGGAGCGCTGCATCCGTGCCAGGTGCCGGGTCAGCGCAAAGGCCCCCGCCGACGTCACCTTGGTTGCCTCGAACACACCGTCCCCCACCACGAGGCCGTGATCGAGCACGGAGACGCGGGCCGACTCCGCGGTGTCATGCAGCTGGCCGTCCACCCAGATCCTCAGCCGGGATGGCCTGGGAGCGACATCCGAAGGCTCCCGATCTGTCGCCTGAGGCATGCCGCTCAGGGTAGCTGCGAGGCACCGTGCGGATGCTCCGGATGGGCGTCGCGACACGCGCATGACCGCCCGCGGACACGTTTGGACTCCTGTCCGGGGGTCGGCTAGGGTTGCTGATCGCACCGGGGCCAGGGTCCTGGAAAAATGCGGACGTGGCTCAGTTGGTAGAGCATCACCTTGCCAAGGTGAGGGTCGCGGGTTCGAATCCCGTCGTCCGCTCGGAGCGGGTCTCGCCCAGTCCCTCAGGGAGCTCAATCCCTTCCGATATGGGAAGGACCAAGCTCCTGTGGTGGAGTGGCCGAGAGGCGAGGCAACGGACTGCAAATCCGTGTACACGGGTTCAAATCCCGTCTCCACCTCGGGCGATTGGCGCAGTCTGGTAGCGCGCTTCCCTGACACGGAAGAGGTCACTGGTTCAAGTCCAGTATCGCCCACCAA
>JBGAIX010000013.1:0-88216 GCA_044225235.1 Propionibacteriaceae bacterium
AGAACGGGAATGTCCGCACGTCACACCCTTCCCGCGGGTGTCCACGCCCGCGCCTGCTGGGGCCTGCCGCGCGGCGAGGCTCCCGGGGTAGGCCGCCGGATCGCGGTTGCTGTGGCGGCCGGTGCGGCCGACGTCCTGACTTCCCGGTTCCCCGGGTCACAGTGGCGGGACCGCTCCGGACTCGCACCGGATTCCTCCGCCGCACCGCGAGTGATCCTAGCCGCACGGCCCGGCGTGGCTTGGGTGGAAGGTGAGGTCCCGACTACAGGACACGAACTTCCACCTTGGCGGCGCCACCACGGGCTTAGGGTCGAGCCGTGATCGACGTGGTCGGGCTCAGCGCTGTGGGTTGGCAGGATCTGCCCGCGCGCGAGCGGTCGCTCGTCGAGGGCGCCGAGGTGCTGCTGGGCAGCCCGCGGCAACTAGGGCTGATTCCGCCCGTTCTGGGCCAGCTGAGGCTGGAGTGGCCGAAACCGCTGCGCGAAGGACTGCCCGGGCTGCTGGCTGCACAGGCCGACCGCGCTGTGGTGGCCCTCGCCTCGGGCGACCCGCTGGTCGCGGGCATCGGTAGCACCCTGGTCGACCTGCTCGGTCCCGACCAGGTTCGGGTGCATCCCGCTCTCTCGTCGGTCACGCTGGCCCGCGCACAGCTGGGCTGGTCAGAAGACAGCGTGATGGTGATCCGGCTCCGCGGCGACGATGCCGATCTCATCCGTCGCGACCTCTATCCCGGCGCGCGGCTCGTCGTCTTGTCGCGCGACGCCGAGAGCCCGCGCGAGGTGGCCAGGGTGGCGACCGACGCGGGCTGTGGCGACAGCCGACTCACCGTGCTGGGAAACCTGGGCACCGATCGTCAGTCGATCGCCGTGGCGAGCGCGAGTACCTGGGCCGATGCTGCGGCGGGCTTCGCCGCGCCGGCGCTGAACGTGGTCTGCCTCGAGGTCGTCGGCGATGGCCTCGCTGCGTCGTTGGTGCCCGGGCTGCCCGACGAGGCGTACGACAATGACGGCCAGTTGACCAAGCGCGACGCCCGGGCGTCGGCGCTCGCGCGGCTGCAGCCGAGGCCGGGTGAGCTGCTCTGGGACGTCGGTGCCGGCGCTGGGTCGATCGCGATCGAGTGGCTGCGCGCGCATCCGCGCTGTCGCGCGTTCGCCGTCGAGCGCGACCGGGCTCGCGCGAAGCGACTGACCGAGAACGCTGCCGCCCTCGGCGTCCCCGGCCTGCGCGTGGTCGAGGGAGAAGCGCCCGGCGCGCTCGACGGGCTCGCCGCGCCCGACGCGGTGTTCGTCGGGGGTGGCGCGAGCGACGCGGTGCTCGACGCATGCTGGGCCGCGCTCCGGCCGGGCGGGCGGATGGTCGTCCACGCTGTGACCGTGGAGACCGAGGCACTGCTCGCCGCGCGCTGGCGGCAGGTCGGCGGCGAGCTGACCCGGATCAGCGTCGAGCACGTGCGACCGCTCGGCAGCTTTCACGGATGGAGCCCGCTGCGCGCCGTTGTCTGTTGGAGTGTGGTGAAGGAGTGACGGTGCACTTCATCGGCGCCGGCCCCGGCGCCGCCGATCTGCTCACTCTGCGGGCCGTCAGGCTCATCGAGGCCTCCGCGGTCTGCATGTACGCCGGCACCTACGTCGGGCCGGAGATCCTTGCCCACTGCCCGCCGGGCGCGACGTTGATCGACAGCCAGGGGCTGGACCTCGACCAGATCACCGCCCGACTCAGCGAGGCAGCTGCAGCAGGCCATGACGTCGCTCGGCTGTGCTCGGGTGATCCGTCGATCTACTCCGCGCTCGCGGAACAGACCCGCCGGTTGGACCGCGCTGGCGTGCCGTGGGATGTCACGCCGGGCGTTCCGGCCTACGCCGCAGCCGCAGCGATCCTCGGCCGGGAGCTGACCGTCCCCGAGGTCGCCCAGACCGTCATCCTCACGCGGGCTCAGGCCGACTCCACGGCGATGCCGGAGAGCGAGTCGCCCGGTGCGCTCGCCCGCAGCCGCGCCACCCTCGTGTTGCACCTGGCGATCCGGCACGTCCGTCGGCTGGTCGCCGAGATCGTCGACAGCTACGGGATGGACTGTCCTGTCGTGGTGGTTGCCAACGCAACCCAGCCAGGCGAAAGGGTGCTCCGCGGCACGCTGGCCGACATCGCCGACCAGGTGGAGGAGTCCGGTCTTCGCCAGGCGGCGGTGATCCTGGTCGGCGAGGCGCTGCAGGCCAGGGAATTCACCGAATCTCACCTCTACGGGAAGCGGCGGCGCGGCTAGGCCGAACAAGGTGGAGGATCGTGTCCTGACTTCAGGACGCGATCTTCCACCTAACTTCGGCCGGAGTCCCCGGTGCGGTACGAGCGGCTCGTCCACACCCCGCTCGGCCCGACAGTCGTCCGGCTGGAGCCGACGATCAGCAGGCAGCGCATGTCGATGGTCTCCGGGTCCAATGCGCCGAGCGTCGTGACGAGGAGTGATTCGCCCTCCCGGCCCACGTCCCTGCCGACGACTGCCGGCGTCGTCGCCGGCCGCGCTGCCAGCAGGATGTCGCGGGCCGCGGCGATCTGGGCTCGCCGAGATTTCGACGCCGGGTTGTAGATCGCCACCACCAGATCGGCCTCTGCCACGGCGCGGAGTCGCCGCTCGACCAGGGCCCACGGCTTCAGCCTGTCCGACAGCGAGAGGACCGCGTAGTCGCCGCCGAGCGGAGCGCCTGCTCGTGCGGCAACCGCCTGGGCCGCGGTCACGCCTGGCAGCACCGTCACCCGCACACCGGCGTAGCGCAGGTCCTCGGCGGCCTCGTAGACCGCAGCCGCCATGCCGAAAACCCCGGCGTCCCCGCCCGAGACCACAGCCACCCGATCACCGGCGAGCGCCAGATCGAGCGCCAACCGGGCCCGCTCCAGCTCGACGGTGTTGCCCGACGCGTGCCGATGCTGGCCGGCGCGTACGGGCACCCGGTTGACGTACGGGGTGTAACCGATCACGTGTCGCACCCCGGCCAAGGCCTCCGCCACCTCCGGCGTGGTCCAGCGATCCGGCCCCGGACCCAGGCCCACGACCAGCACCTCCGGCGCGCCCCCGGCGGGCACCGGCTCCGGACGCAGATCGGCCGCGATCGGACTGCGCCGGTTCTGGCCAGGGACCACGATCATCGAGAAGTAGGGCACAGTCGCCGGGTCGACGCCGGCGACGGGAACCACCCGCTCGCGTCCCGTGGTGGCGCGTTCGATGTACCAGGCCTCGTCGAGCCGCCCGGCGCGTTGCAGCGCGGAACGGACGGCGGCGAAGGTGCGGCCCAGCTTCATCACCGCTACCGCATCGGTGTCGCACAGCCGCCGGACCAACTCGCCTTCGGGCAGCGTGCCGGGAAGCACCGTCAGTACGTCGTCGTGCCGGGCCAGCGGCGTCGCCATCGCCGTCGCGGCGCCGCTGATCGAAGTCACGCCCGGGACGATCTCGCACCGGTAGCGGTCAGCGAGCCGGTCGTGCAGGTACATGTACGAGCTGTAGAAGAGTGGGTCGCCTTCGGCAAGGACGACCACACTGCGGCCGGCGTCCAGGTGCTTGCCGAGTCGCTCCGCAGACTCGTCGTAGAAGTCCGCCACCGCGCCGTCGTAGCCGAGCGGATGGTCGGTGGTCCCGGTCGTCACGGGGTAGATCAGCAGTTCCTCGATAGCGTGCTCGCTGACCAGGTCGTCGGCGATGGTGCGGGCGATCGAGCGGCCGGCGACACCCGCCTTGAGCGTGATCAATTCGGGGTCTCCCGGGCCGACGCCCACCCCGTAGAGCCGTCCCGTCGTGCCGCTCACAGTTCTTCCTCCCGGGCGAGCGCGTTCAGCGCCGACGCCGCCATCGCCGACCCGCCGCGCCGGCCCGTGACGACCGCGTACGGGAGGTCCCACGGATTTTCCGCCAGCGCCTGCTTGGACTCCGCCGAGCCGATGAACCCGACCGGCATGCCCACGATGGCCGCCGGTCGCGGCCCGCCCTCGTGCACCAGCTCGAGGAGGTGGAACAGTGCGGTCGGGGCGTTGCCGATCGCCACCACGGCGCCCTCCACCCGGTTTCCCCACAGCGAGACCGCGGCAGCCGAGCGGGTCGTCTTCCAGGCCCGAGCGAGCGCGGGTACCCGCGGGTCGTTCAGCAGGCAGCCGCGGGTGGAAGCGGAGCAACCGCGGCAACTCGACGTCCCCGGACGCGTGGATCATCCGGACGGCGACGGTGCGGGCGTCGTCCGGGAGGCCGGAGAGGTCGGCCTCCGCCCGGATCGTCGCGAACGACTCTGTGTAGATGGCGGACGGATCGGTGACGTAGGCATAGTGCCGTCGCGGCCGGGTGGCGGTCACCGTGCGGCTCGCTCGAGGTGGCGGGTCGGGGCCAGCACGACATCGGTGTAGGAACCAGCCGGTGCGCCGCACCGACGCTCGCAGCCGCTGACATGGGTCCGGCGCGGCACCTTCTCGTCGGCCGCGAGCCTGCGGGCCTCCTGGTGCGTACTCCCGTTGCTACTGGTGCACCAGGGGGCGCCGACGCACGCCGTCAGCCGCTGCCAGACCGATCCGTCGTCCGCGGCCAGCCCAGCGGCGACGAGGGCGTCGAGCTGGTCACCCGCGTCGGGCACCACGAGACCGCGCGACGGGGTGATCACGACCGCGTCGGCCGCCGCTGCGGCGACGACCTCGGCCTGCTCAGCACTGAGGAAACCCAACGGAACCGCGACGACGGCGTGCTTCCCTGCGCGGCCGAGCGGCTGGGAAGCGGGAGTCCGAGCTGGCTGCTGGCGTGGGTACCGATCGGCGAAACCCGGCAGGTCGACCACTCGCCACGCCACGGACCGGTCGCTCGCGCGGCGGAAGGCGCGGGCGACGTCGAGCATGGCGGGCACCGCGTCCGCACTGGCGACGGCGAGGCCGTGGTCGGCTCCGACCAGCAGGACGCCGTCGGTCGCCGTGGCAGCCAGGTAGCAGACGTCGGGTTTGAGGGCGGCGATGTCGCCGCGCCCGTCGTCCAGCCCGAACAGGAATCGCCCGGGCAGCGTGGCGAGCTCGGGATCGCTCCACAGTCCACGGTCGAGCGCGTCGATCAGCGGGCGCAGGTCGGCGGAGCCGCCACTCAGGCCGCTGAGCGGGGAGGCGACGATGTTGCGGACGCGTTCGTGGCTCGCCGAGGGCAGGAAACCAGCCGCCTGCAGGTCGGACTCGACCACGGCGGGCAGCGGGTCGGGCAGTCCGCGTACCTGGACACTCGCGCGCGAGGTGAGCTGGAGAATGCCGTTCCCGTACGTCGTCGCGACGCGGGCCAGCGATCGGAGCGCGCCCGCGCTCGTCTGACCGCCGGGAATGCGAACCCGCACCAGCGCACCGTCGGCCGCCAGGTGCGGTCGCAGTACGCCGGGACACCTGTCGCCGCTTCGCACCGGGTGATGGTAATCCGGCACTGCCCGGCTCCCCGCAATCCGGGCGACGGCGGAGGACGGGCCGGCAGGGAAGCGCAGTCTCCGCTGATGGCGCAGCCTCCCCTGGCGCGCAGTGTCCGCTGACAGCGAAATCTGGGAGCCTCGCCGGCCACCCGGAGTTCCACCGGCATGGAGCCTGATGACGCCGAGGCCCTGGACGCGTACTCGCGGGTGGTGATGAGGGTCGCCGAGACGGTCCTGCCGAGCATCGCCAGTCTGCGGGTCCGGTCGCGTCGTGGCGAAGGTGCGGGCAGCGCCAGTGTCCTGACCGATGACGGGTTCCTGCTGACCAGCGCACACGTGGTCGACGGAGCGGACGCCTGCGAGGCGGCGTTCAGCGACGGCACCGACGTCGACGCGGACGTCGTCGGCCGCGACCCGCTGTCCGACCTGGCGGTGCTGCACGCCCGTGGTCCGATTCCGCCCGCGGTCGATCTTGGTGACGCCTCCAGCCTGAGGATCGGGCAACTGGTCGTTGCGCTGGGCAATCCGCTCGGACTGGCGGGCTCGGTGACCGCGGGGATCGTTTCGGGCCTCGGCCGTTCGTTGCCGACCAGGCAGGGGCGGGTCGTCGACGAGGTGATCCAAACCGACGCCGCGCTGAACCCGGGTAACAGCGGGGGCGCGCTCGCCGACGGTCTCGGGCGCGTGATCGGGGTCAATACAGCGGTCGCTGGCGTCGGGGTGGGCCTGGCTGTCCCGATCAACTCCACCACGCAGCGGATCATCAGCGCGTTGATGACCGGCGGGCGTGTCCGTCGCGCCTGGCTCGGCATTGCCGGCGCCCAGGCGCCGTTGCCACCGTCGCTGGCGGCCAAGGTCGGTAGGCGGACCGGCCTGCGCGTGGCACAGGTGATGTCCGGGAGCCCCGCAGAGGCGGCCGGTCTCTACGCCGGAGACGTCGTGGTGGCGGTCGAGGGTGAGGCGGTGCCGTCGAGCACGGCGCTGCAGCAGCGGATGGTGGAGGACGCGATCGGACGGCGAGTCGAGATCACCGTCTGGCGCAATGGCGCGTTGGTGGACGTCGTGGCGATCCCTCGGGAGCTCACCGAGACGTGACCAGCCAGTGTGACCCGCATCACACGGCGTAATGGCGCAGCATTCCCGCACGATGTAGCTCGCGAAGCCCAGTGAGTCCCTGAACCCCCGAGCAGGTTCTCACTGGGCTTCGATGCGTCCCAGACGCGCCGCCCTCAGGAATGTCTCTGGTCGCCCTGCGCCTGTCCGTATACCCCATGGGGTATGCTTGGGACACACAGACAGGCAGGGTCGGATGGCAACCAGACAACTCACCGCAAGTAATTTCGCCGCTACCGTCGGCGAGAACCCGATCGTCCTCGTGGACTGGTGGGCGCAGTGGTGCGGGCCATGTCGGATGTTCGCGCCGGTCTTCGAGAACGCCTCGCAGACGCACAGCGACATCGTCTTCGGCAAGGTCGACACCGAGTCCGAGCGCGAACTGAGCGCTGCGGCCAACATCCGCTCGATCCCCACCCTGATGGCCTTCAAGGATGGCGTCTTGGTCTTCTCACAGCCGGGCGCTCTACGCGCACCCGAAGTCGAGCGCCTGATCGATGCGGTTCGCGGTCTGGACATGGACGAGGTCCGTGCATCGATGAGCGCGACCGACGGCCAATCGCGCTGAGCCGCTCGCGCACAGATCCCCTCGCGCACAGATCCCAGGGGCGGAGCGGTCAGAGGACTCGCTCGATCATCACGTGTGGCGCGCTGCACGCGCGATGACTCGTGCTGCTGACCGTGCCTCTCGGCTGATCTCGAAGAGCAGCCCGGAGAGGGCGACGGTGACCCCGACGAAGTGCAGTCCAGGGGCCTCGGGAACCGTGCGTCCGCCGCGCACTCGGGGCACGCCGGTGGCGTCCAGCACGCCGAGCGCGCCGACCAGCGCCTCCAGACCGGGCGAATACCCGGTCGCCGCGACGACCGCGTCCGGGGTGAGGGTGCGACCGTCGGTGAGCTGCACGACCGCACCCTCGAACGAATCGACCGCGGCGACCGGCACGATGCGGCCGTCACGCACCATGTCGACGAACCCGTGGTCGAGGATGGGGATCGTGTGGCTGCGCTGGAACTGGCGGTAACCGTTCCGCCCAGGGCCGGGCAACCCGTACGCGGTCAGGTCAGGAATGGTCGCCCGGCGCAGGGCTGCGGTGACCGGCCCGGTGAGCGCGTCGGGCACCGCCTTGAGGCCGATACCGATCGCTTGGCTCGGCACCCCGAGGCTCGATCGCGGCACGATGTTGGGCGGGGTGCGGACGGCGAGGCGGACCGTCTTGGCCACCCTCGCGACCTCGGTCGCGATCTCGGAGCCGGAGTTGCCCGACCCGACGACGAGCACGTCGAGTCCGCGGTACTCGTCGGGCCGCCGGTACTCGGCGGAATGGATCAGCGAGCCGGGGAAGGTGTCCCTGCCGGGCCAGGCCGGGATCCACGGTGAGCCGTTCAGGCCGGTGGCGACCACCACGACGCTCGCACACACCTGACCTGTGCTCGTCTGCAGCGACCACCCGCCCTCCTCGGGGCTGAGACCGGAGACCTCCGTTCCGAACTCCGGCCGGATCTCGAACTTCTCCGCATAGGCGCGCAGGTAGTCACGGAACCCGTCTCGGGACACCCAGCGGCCATTCCGGCGGGGGATCGGAAGGCCCGGGAGGCCGGACAGGCGACGCGCGGTATGCAGGCGGAGGCTGTCGTAGCGCCGATCCCACGACGGCGCGAGGCGCGACTCGCGTTCCAGCACCGTGCACGCCAAGCCGCGCCGCGCCAGCGCTCCGGCGGTGGCCAGGCCGGCTGGACCGGCCCCGATCACCACGATTCGCTCCGTCGCCGACATGCAGCGACCCTACGTGCTCGCGAGGAGCGCTCGGGTGGCGCCTACGCGGTGCCACCTGGCGGACCTGGCACCCGGCCCACGTACTGGGCGGCGCACGACAGCGGAGGGTCAGGCTAGGCTGCCGCCAGCATCGCGCAGGAACCCGGTGAGAGCCCGGGACGGTCCCGCCACTGTGAGCGGCCGCCGCAGGCGGTCGCGGAGTCAGACACTGGCGATGCTCGTCGGCAGGCGCCGCCTGTCGACGATCCGGCGGCCCTAGTTGCCTGCCCGACGACCCGGGGCGCGGACCCCGGCAGGAGCGACCATGACGCGCATCGCGCTGCTCTCCACCTCCGACACCGACCTGCTCTCGGCCCGCGCCTCGGGCGCGGACTACCTGTGGGCCAACCCGGCCAAGGCCGCCCACACCGAACTCGGCCCGGTGCTCGAGCAGGCCGACCTGATCGTCGTCCGGCTGCTCGGCTCGCCGCAGTCGCTGTGCAGCGGCTTCGCCCGGTTCCGTGAGGCCGGCAAGCCGATGGTCGTGCTCGGCGGCGAGCAGGCACCCGACGCGGCGTTGATGGAGCTGTCCACCGTCCCGATCGGGGTGGCCGCCGACGCGCACGTCTACCTGGCCCAGGGCGGTCCGGGGAACCTCCGCCAGTTGCACGGCTTCCTCTCCGACACCGTGCTGCTCACCGGCGTCGGCTTCGAGCCCCCCGCCGAGCAGCCCCGCTGGGGGGTGCTCCGGGAGCCGCGCGGCACCGGCCCGCGGGTCGGGGTGCTGTTCTACCGGGCCCAGCACACCGCCGGGAACACCGCCTACGTCGAGGCGCTGGCCGACGCGATCGACGCCGCCGGCGGCGCCGGGGTGCCGATCTTCGCGACCTCGCTGCGGGATGCCCCGGCCGACCTGCTGGACCACCTCGGCACCCTGGACGCCCTGGTCACCACCGTCCTCGCGGCCGGCGGCACCCGTCCGGCCACCGCGAGCGCCGGTGAGGACGACGAGGCGTGGGACGTCCGCGCCCTGGCCGCCCTGGACATTCCGATCCTGCAGGGCCTCTGCCTCACCTGGGACCGCGCCTCCTGGGCCGGCTCGGACGAGGGGATGTCCCCGCTGGACGTCGCCACCCAGGTCGCGGTGCCGGAGTTCGACGGCCGGATCATCACCGTGCCGTTCTCGTTCAAGGAGACCGACGCCGACGGGCTGCCGCACTACGTGCCCGACCCCGAGCGTTGCCGCCGGGTGGCCGAGATCGCGGTCAACCACGCCCGGCTGCGGCACATCCCCCCTGCTCAGCGCAGGATTGCGATCGTGCTGAGCGCCTACCCGACCAAGCACTCCCGGATCGGCAACGCGGTCGGTCTGGACACCCCGGTCTCGGTGATCCGGCTGCTCCGGGCGCTTCGGGCGGCGGGCTACGACCTGGGTGCACCTGGCGACCTGACCGGCACGGGCGACCTGGCCCCCGTCGAGGGCGAGCACCCCGACACCACCGCCGGCAACGCGCTGATCCACGCCCTGATCGCCGCCGGCGGCCAGGACCCCGACTGGCTGACCGCCGAGCAGCTGTCCGGCCAGCCGGTGCGGATCCCGGCCGCGACGTACCGGCGCTGGCTGGCCGAGCTGCCCGGCGACCTCGCCGAGGCGGTCACCGCCGCGTGGGGTGAGGCGCCCGGCGACCTGTTCGTCGACCGCAGCCGCGACGCGGACGGCGAGATCGTGGCCGCCACCCTGCAGGCCGGCAACCTGGTCATCCTCGTCCAGCCGCCGCGCGGCTTCGGGGAGAACCCGATCGCGATCTACCACGATCCCGACCTGGCGCCGTCCCATCACTACCTGGCCGTCTACCGCTGGATCGAGCGCGAGTTCGGCGCGCACGCGGTGGTGCACGTGGGCAAGCACGGCAACCTGGAGTGGCTGCCGGGCAAGAATCTCGGCATGTCCGCCTCCTGCGGCACCGACGCGGCGATCGGCTCCCTGCCGCTGGTCTACCCGTTCCTGGTCAACGATCCGGGGGAGGGCACCCAGGCCAAGCGGCGGGCGCACGCCACCATCGTCGACCACCTGGTGCCGCCGATGGCCCGGGCCGAGTCGTACGGCGACATCGCCCGGCTGGAGCAGCTACTCGACGAGTACGGCAACGTCAACGTGATGGACCCGGCCAAGGCGCCGGCGCTGCGCGGGGAGATCTGGACCCTGATCCAGGCGGCCCAGCTGCACCAGGACCTGGGCCTGGACGAGCGGCCCGACGACGACGCGTTCGACGAGTTCGTGATGCACGTCGACGGCTGGCTGTGCGAGATCAAGGATGTGCAGATCCGCGACGGGCTGCACGTCCTCGGGCAGGCCCCGACCGGCGCCGAGCTGGTCAACCTGGTGCTCGCCGTGCTGCGGGCCAACCAGGTGTTCAGCGGCACCGTGAACGGCGTGCCCGGTCTGCGCCAGGCGCTCGGGCTCACCCCGGACGCCCCGTCGGAGCGGGTGGACGCGGTCGAGGCGGAGGCCCGCGCCCTGGTCGAGGCGGTGGCCGCGGCCGGCTGGTCGGCCGGTGCCGTCCCGGGGGTGGTCGCCGATCGCCTGGGCCGCCCGGACGCCGGCGTCGAGGCGGCGCTCGGCTTCGCCTGTCGCGAGGTGGTGCCGCGGCTGGCCCGGACCACCGACGAGATCGCCGCCACCCTGCACGCCCTGGAGGGCGGGTACGTCGCCGCCGGTCCGTCGGGTTCACCGCTGCGCGGCCTGGTCAACGTGCTGCCGACCGGGCGCAACTTCTACTCCGTCGATCCCAAGGCCATCCCGTCCAAGCTCGCGTACCAGACCGGTCTGGCGATGGCTGAATCCCTGCTGGCTAGGCACCTGGAGGAGACCGGCCGCTACCCGTCGTCCGTGGGCCTGTCGGTCTGGGGGACCTCGGCCATGCGGACCAGTGGCGACGACATCGCCGAAGTCCTCGCCCTGCTCGGCGTGCTCCCGGTCTGGGACGACGCGTCCCGCCGGGTGGTCGGGCTGGAGCCACTCAGCCTGACCGAACTCGGCCGGCCGCGGATCGACGTCACCGTGCGGATTTCCGGTTTCTTCCGGGACGCCTTCCCACACGTGCTGGCCATGCTCGACGACGCCGTCCGGCTGGTCGCCGAGCTGGACGAGTCCGACGAGTCCAATTACGTCCGTGCCCACGCACGCGCCGACCTGGCCGGGCACGGTGACCGCCGCCGGGCCACCACCCGGATCTTCGGCTCCAAGCCCGGCTCGTACGGGGCGGGCATCCTGCCCCTCGTCGAGGCCGGCAACTGGCGGGACGACGCCGACCTGGCCGAGGTGTACACCGCCTGGGGCGGCTTCGCCTACGGCCGCGACCTGGACGGCGTGCCGGCTCGGCAGGACATGGAGGCCAACTACCGGCGGATCGCGGTCGCCGCGAAGAACGTGGACACCCGCGAGCACGACATCGCCGACTCCGACGACTACTTCCAGTACCACGGCGGGATGGTGGCCACCGTGCGCGCGCTGACCGGCGCCGACCCGAAGGCCTACGTCGGCGACTCGACCTCCCCGGAGGCGGTGCGCACCCGCAGCCTCGGCGAGGAGACGGCGCGGGTGTTCCGGGCCCGGGTGGTCAACCCGCGCTGGATCGCCGCGATGCAGCGGCACGGCTACAAGGGCGCGTTCGAGCTGGCCGCAACGGTGGACTACCTGTTCGGGTTCGACGCCACCGCCGGCGTGGTCGGGGACTGGATGTACGCCCAGCTCGCCGAGAGCTACGTGCTGGACAAGACCAACCAGGACTTCATGCGGCACGCCAACCCCTGGGCGCTGAACGGGATCATCGAGAAGCTGCACGAAGCGGTCGACCGCGGGCTGTGGGCCGAGCCGGATCCGGATTTGCTGGAGCAGCTGCAGCAGGTCTACCTCGACGTGGAGGGCGAGCTGGAGGACGCGGCCGGATGAGCATCGCCCCTGACGCGCTCGGGCCGGAGGCCCTGGCTTTCCTGACCGAACGGCATCTGGCCACTCTGACCACGCTGCGTGCCGACGGCAGTCCGCACGTCGTTCCGGTCGGCTTCACCTACGATCCCCGCACCGCGATCGCGCGGGTGATCACCTCCGGCGACTCGGTGAAGGCGCGCAACGCTGACCGCGCGGGCGCGATCGCCGCGTTGTGCCAAGTCGACCGGGCGCGCTGGCTCACCCTGAGCGGCTCGGTCCGGGTCGACCGCGACCCGGATGCGGTTGCTGACGCCGTTCGCCGCTACACCGAGCGGTACCGCCCACCGCGGGAGAACCCGAAGCGCGTGGTGCTGCTGATCCAGGTGGAGAAAGTGCTCGGCTACAGCGCCCTGCTGCCCTGACAGACCCTGACGCACACACGGTGGACGTTGGTGTCCTGAGTACAGGACACGATCTTCCACTCAACTCGCGGTCAGACGTTCTCCTTCAGCCAGGCGATGTCGGCGCCCTGGCCATCGCGGCCGCCCGGGGTCTCCACCACCACGGGCACCGATGCGGTGCGGACCACCTCGGCGAGCGCATCGACGCCGACCTGTCCGTCACCGAAATTGGCATGCCGGTCGGCGCCGGAGTCGAACGCGTCGCGGCTGTCGTTCGCATGCACCAGGTCGATCCGCCCGGTGATCGCGGACACCCGGTCCACGAGGCCGACCAGTTCCTCGCCGCCGGCGTGCGCATGGCAGGTGTCGAGGCAGAAACCGACCGTGTCACCGCCCCTCGCCTGGCCGATCGCGTCCCAGAGCCGGGCGATCCGCTCCAGCCGGCGCGCCATCGCGTTGTCCCCGCCCGCGGTGTTCTCGATCAGCAGCGGAACCGGCATCTCCAGCCCGTCGATGCACTTGCGCCAGTTGTCGTAGCCGACCACGGCGTCGTCGTTCCTCAGGACGTGACCGCCATGCACGATGACACCCGCCGCGCCGACCTCCGCTGCGGCGTGCAGGTACTGCTGGAGGAACTTGCGGCTCGGGATGCGGATCCGGTTATTGGTGGTCGCCACGTTCAGCACGTACGGGGCGTGCACGTACAGCGCGATTCCGGCGGCCTCGGCAGCGGCCTTCAACGCCGACGCGCCGCCCGCGTAGGCGACCTGCGGACCCTTCCACGCCTGCGGATCGCCGAGGAAGAACTGCGCGAGTGTGGCCTTCCGAGCGACCGCCTCGGCGATCGGATCGACCTGGTCCCCATGTCCACCGACAGCCAACGTCATGTCCGCAGACCCTACGCGGAGCCGCCGACAGCAAGTGCGCAGTCGCCCCGCCTGGCGCGCCTCGAGCGGATCAGCTTGCGTCGCTTCGCGGGCCCTGCCGCCACCAGTCGCGCATCCGGTTGGCGGCGGTGCCCCCGACCGTCCCGGCGACCGATCCGATCCTGCCGACGAGCTTGAGCAGCGGGTCTCCCGAGGTGGTGAACGATTCGCGGTACGAGTCGGCGGCCGCCTTGGCATCTTCGCTCAGCGGCGCATCCTTGTCATCAGCCCGCCGGGGGTAGACCCCGGCCAGGATGTCGGTGTAGCCCGACCCGGCCGCCCACTTCTGGAGTTCAGCGGCCCGCAATGCCGCCAATGGGTGGGTGTACCCGCTGATCTGGATCAGCTTGATCACGCTGTCGCGGACGTCGCCCTTGGTCTCATACTCCTCGGCCTGGTCCAGGAAGGCGGCGACGTCCATCTCATCGGGGTCCTGCGCACCGGCAAGAGAGGCGTGCACGCGCAGCGCGGCGCGCGGATCCTGCCCGCAGAGCAGTCCAGCCCGGTCGCACGACAGCTCGGACTTGCGGAACCACTCGTTGAGCCCGAAGACGATGGCCCGCACACCCCAGACTCCGATCGGCATCCAGGCAATTGACTGAGCGATCCCGATCAGCTGCAGGAGCATCGTGCGGTAGACCGCATGCCCGGACAGCACATGGCCGATCTCGTGGCCGATGATGAAGCGCAGCCCGTCGTCGTCGACCAAATCGAGCATTCCGGTACTGATCACGATGATCGGCTTGTCCAGCCCGATCGTCATCGCGATCGGCCTCGGGTCCTGAGTGACGAACAGTTCCGGGATCGGCTGCACGTCGAGCGTTGTCGCGCACTCATTCATGAGTTGATGAATCCGCGGATATTGGCGCGGCGACACCCGAATGGAACTGGCGAGGTAGAGCAGCCGCACACTGCGTTCACCAATGGCACCCGAGACGGCCTTGAGGACGGCGTCGAAGCCGGGGATCGCGCGCAGCGCGACCAACGCGCCGCGGTCGGCGGGATGCTCGTACGCACGCGGACTGATGTCAGGGAAGCGCATCCGCCCCGCGCCGATCGCGCGTGTACCGCTGGCCGTCATGGGCGCAGCCTACGTCCGGAGACGCATGTGCCGGGCGGCCCGGATTTTCGGGCGCCCGGCACGTTCGCACGTCTCAGCGGTTGGTGATGCTGGTGAACACGCCCGTCGTGATGTTGACAATCACGCCGACGACCATCAGCACGACGCCGACGATGATTCCGGCGAGTGCGATGTTGTTCTGGTACCCAGCCTGCTTCGACTTGTTGTACGCGATTGCGCTGACGATGACACCGACGAGGCTGCAGAAGATCGCCAGGATGAGCCCGACGATGCCCATCGTGCGTCCCGGATCTTGCGGCGCGGCGGCAGGTGGTGGCTGGTAGGTCGCCATGAATACATACTCCTTGTGGCTAGGGGTCTGTCGAGGAGGAGCCTAACGGCGCCCGGGTTCGCGGCCGGACATATCGCTCTCCACTGTGTTAATCGTCGTCGTGAGGCGGACGTGTCGTCGCGTCATGCTGCTTCGCCCCCACCGGCCGACTGTGTCCTCGATTCGCGGCCGGACTAGGTGTCGAAGGGCTCGCCTGTCAGGGTGTGCGCTGCCCTGGTGACCTGCATCTCAGCCGCCACTCGCCCAGGACTTGCACAAATGTGCAGTTGTGTTGCCACCCGGACGGGGGACAACACGGCTTCTGGTGCGGAACGCCCCCGGACCGCGCCGATAGCGTCCATGCTGGTTCGGGTGGCGGCGCCAACGCGTCATCCGAGCCACTGAGTCGCGGGAGTGGCACCGTACGGGGGCGGCGCTGCGCTCCAACCCGTGGCTGGACACACCTGACACGGGAGCCGGCTCGCATCCGCGGGCCGGCTCTCGGTGTTGACACAGGTCTGAGCACCGGTGAACGGTCCGTGTCACCAGATACAGCGCCCGCTGCAGCACCTTTTTGGCCGCATCGACTGCGCCCGGTAAGGTACCCCCTTGGTCCGCAACTCCCGTGGTTGCGTGGCTGGCCCGCCCGGGTCACCCGGGCAAGCATCGCCCTCCTGCTATGGACATCCCATAGCCGCTCTAGACCAGAGGAGGTGGAGTTCGCGCATGCGTCCTTACGAAGTCATGGTCATCTTCGACCCCGACACTGACGAGCGTACGGTTCCCACCACGCTCGACCAGTATCTGACTGTCATCACCAAGAGCGGCGGCACCGTCGACAACGTCGACATCTGGGGCCGCCGTCGTCTCGCGTACGAGATCCGGAAGAAGTCCGAAGGGATCTACGCGGTGGTCAACCTGACCGCTGAGCCGGCTGATGTGAAGGAACTGGACCGCCAGTTCACGATCAACGAGTCGATCATGCGGACCAAGGTGATCCGTCCCGATCTGCACTGAGCATGGCCTCGGCGCCGGCCTGTGGATGCGACACCTCATCCACATGACTCGCGTCGACGGTCGCCGGTGTCGGTCCTGGCTGACACTCTGACCACTACGACTGAATCCCACCCGGACACGGAGACCTCGACATGGCAGGCGAAACCACGATCACCCTGATCGGCAACCTCACCGCCGACCCGGAGCTGCGCTTCACCCCTTCCGGAGCGGCCGTTGCGAACTTCACCGTCGCATCGACGCCCCGGACGTTCGACCGACAGGCGAACGAGTGGCGTGACGGCGACGCGATGTTCCTCAACTGCGCCGTTTGGCGGCAGGCCGCTGAGAACGTGGCCGAGTCGCTGCAGAAGGGCATGCGGGTCATCGTCCAGGGGCGGTTGCGCTCGCGTAGCTACGAGACTCGCGAGGGCGAGCGTCGCACCGTCTTCGAGGTCGACGTGGACGAGATCGGTCCGGCGTTGCGTTACGCGACCGCGAAGGTGACCCGCAACTCGGGTGGCGGTGGTGGCGGCGGCCAGGGTGGTGGCCGGCCCTCAGGTAGCTACGGCGAGGACCCGTGGGCTAGCGGCCAAGGCGGCTCGGGTCGGCCCCAAAGCGGTGGCGGCAGCGACCCGTGGGCTGCGCCACAGAGCGACGAGCCCCCGTTCTGATCGGGCGCTCGGCGCACCATTCATCAATGTCACAGGCACATTCCGGCATCGGCCGGGCTCGCTGAAGGAGAGAGAGCACCACAATGGCCAGCACACCACCCGCCAAGCGGGTACCCAAGAAGAAGGCAAACCCGCTCCACGCAGGCCAGCGCATCGACTACAAGGATGTCGCGACGCTGCGGAAGTTCATCTCTGAGCGTGGCAAGATCCGGGCGCGCCGCGTCACCGGGCTGTCCGTCCAGGAGCAGCGGCGGGTTGCCATCGCCATCAAGAACGCACGCGAGGTGGCGCTGTTGCCGTACGCCTCGACGGCGCGCTGAGGAGGTATCCGAACATGAAGCTCATCCTCACCGCGGCGGTCGACAAGCTGGGCCTGCCTGGCGACATCGTGGAGGTCAAGGACGGCTACGGCCGGAACTTCCTCGTGCCGCGTGGCTATGCCATTCGCTGGACTCGGGGAGCCGAGAGCCAGATCGACGGCATCAAGCGGAGCCGTGATGCCCGCGAAATTCGTGGCATCGAGCACGCGGCGCAGGTCCGTACCGAGCTCGAAGGTCTCGCCGTCCAGCTGTCGGTACGCGCAGGCGACACTGGCAAGTTGTTCGGCGCAGTGACCGCCGCCGATGTCGCCGGTGCAGTGAAGCGGGCCGGCGGCCCTGCGATCGACAAGCGGGCCGTCCAGATCGGCAAGCCGATCAAGACGCTCGGGTCGCACACGGTCGGCGTCAAACTGCACGATGCGGTGACCGCACGGGTCCAGTTGGAGGTCGTGTCGGCCTGAGCCGACGAGCAGTTTGACCTACTCGCCCAGACTTGTCTGGACCGGGTAGCAAGCGGGAGGTGACTGCGTGGCCCACGGGCAATCAGGATTTCCGAGCCAAGATCCGCGGCAAGGCCGCGTGGCTCGGCTGATCTCAGGGCTCGTGGTCCTCGCAGGCATGGTGGCAAGCGTCGTCCTGCCACACATCGCTGTCGTGGCGGCGACCGTCTATCCGGGGCGGTCGCTGATCCCGGCGACCAACTTCTTCCTGCACGCGAATCCCAACGCGTCCGGGTTTGCCGATGCCACCAGTGTCTCGGCCGCTGGCCTCGGCATCGTGGTGAGCTACTTCGGGCTCGCTTTCCAGGAGATCGGGCTGATCCTCGGGGCGGCGACGTTCTGGGTGCTGATGGTGGCCGAGGTCGGGCGATGGACTCGACGGATCCTCGTCGCCGCAGGCGTCTTCATGACGTTGGGCGCTGCGACGGTTGTGCTCGGCTATCAACTCCTGAACGCTGCGAATGTGCCGAGTCTGCTCGGCCTTGCGTGGCTACCGACGCTCATCGCCGGCCTGGTCATGGTGATCGGCGGCGTCCGCGCGAAGCGGCGCCTCGTCAGCACCTGGTACTGGGAGCGGCCTGAGGTCGTTCAGCCCTGAACGCTGCGTCGGCGGTCCCGGTCGCAGGGCTTGGTACGCGTCGCCCGGGCGGTGAGGAGATCGCCGCCGTCGTGCAGGGATTGACGACGCGCCGAGCAATGTGCGCACCCCTCCGGCTGGCCAGAGCGAGCCTGGATCAGGATCTCCCGCCTGCCGTCGCGCCACTTCCCCTGCTGCTTGGTGTCGCCGGTCAGGCGGGAGGTCTCCGTGGCACCCCCAGGCGCTAGTTATCCACAGGACTTATCCCCAATGTGGATGAATCACACCGATGTTATTCCCCAGTCATTCGCCGGGAGTGCTGCCTCAGCCCCGGTCGGCGGCCGGTGGCAGCAGCGTCACCGCCACAGAGTTGCGATCCCGAACGCCGCGCCGAGCCCGCCCATCCCGATCAGGATGTTCCAGTTTCCGAGGTCGCTCATCAGCGGGATCTCGGTGCCAGCGATGTAGTACGTCACCAGCCACGCGACGCCAAGGAGGCCGACCGTCACAAAGGTCGGCGCAACCCAGCGCCGACTGGACGGCGCCTTGACCTTCTTCGGCCGTGCCGCGCGCTGCGCTTTGACGCGTCGCTTCTCTTCCGCTGACTTCCGGGTTCTGGACTCGGGCACCACACTCTCCTCGCACAGTCGAGTAGGTAGCGTAGTCAATGACTGGGCAAGTCAGCCTCATCCACCCAGGAAGCAGTGGCCGGTGCACCCGGAGAGGACCGTGATGGATGGACGCCCGCGAGGGCGGCTCGCGCGGATCAGTGCCGTCCTACGGAGAGCATCCCGGCGGAGGCGAGCTGCCCTCCGCTCGGTGCTGGGCCCCACGCGACTCCTCACCGTCGTCGTCTTCGTGATCACTGGTCTGATGGTCGCGGTGAGCGCTCTGAACGCTCGCGGCACCGACTTGCGCCCCGGCCGAAATACCGACCTGGTGAGCCTCGTTCAGGCGCAGGCGCGCCGAAACAACGAGCTCACTCGATCGCTGACCCGGCTGCGTAGCGAGACCGACGCCCTCGGCGCGCAGGCGGGGAGCGACGACGGCGACGCATCAGCTGAGGTCTCACGCCAAGAGGCGTACGCCAGTCTGTCCGCGGTACGCGGCCCATCGCTCACCGTCACGCTTGACGACGCGCCTGCGACCGTGGCGGCCGACGGAATCGAGCCTGATCTTCTGGTGGTGCATCAACAAGACATCCAGGCGGTGGTCAATGCTCTGTGGGCGGGCGGCGCGGAGGCGATGACCATTCAGGGCCAGCGGGTGATTTCGACGACCGGCATCAAGTGCGTCGGCAACACCGTGGTCTTGCACGGCGTTCCGTACGCCCCGCCCTACGTCGTTTCTGCGTTGGGCAATCCCGCCGCCTTGGCTGAGAGCCTCGAGCGGTCGGACGCCGTTCGGATCTACCGGGAGTACGTCGACGCGTACGGAATGGTGCTGCGTGAGCAGGTGCGGGAGGAGCAGTTGTTCGCGGCGTACGAGGGTCCGCTCGACCTGCAATTCGCGCAGCGGCCCGGACGCGATGGGGGAGAATGACGCCGTGCCTGCCGCCATCCTGGTCGTCGACAACTACGACTCGTTTGTCTACAACCTGGTCCAGTACCTCGCGCAGCTCGGCGCGGAGGTGACGGTCTGGCGCAACGATGACCCTCGGTTCGCGACGGACTCGGCTGTCGAGCAGTTCGACGGCATCCTGCTGTCCCCCGGACCTGGCACGCCGGAGGAGGCGGGCGTCTGCATCGACGTCGTCCATCGCTTCGGCGGGCGCCGCCCGATCTTTGGCGTGTGCCTCGGGCTGCAGGCCATAGGCGTCGCCTACGGGGGAGTCGTGAGTCGGGCCCCCGAGCTTCTGCACGGCAAGACCTCGCTGGTGTACCACCATGGCGACGGCGTGTTCGCCGGGCTCCCATCTCCGTTCACGGCGACCCGCTACCACTCCCTCGCCATCGACCCGGAGACACTCCCGGCTCAGCTAGAGGTGACCGCCCACACCGAGAGTGGGGTGATCATGGCTGCGCGCCACCGCAGTCTCCTGGTCGAGGCTGTGCAGTTTCACCCCGAGTCGGTCCTCACCGAAGGCGGCTACCAGATGCTCGCGAACTGGCTCGCCGTGTGCGGCGACGAGGGTGCGCCGGAACGTGCGGTCGGCCTGGCGCCCTTGATGTCGACTCGCCCCTGACCGAACGGGTCGTGCCGGCCTCGTCGTCACGCCTCGTCACCGCACGCCGGGAGGCCGAAACTGGACGCTGATCCGTGGGCCGACCGGCCGGGTGGTCTTTGGTACGGCGTGCTCCCAGGTGCGCTGGCAGGACCCGCCCATCACGATGAGATCGCCATGGCCGAGGCGGTGCCGGATGGTCGCGCCGCCGCCGCGCGGACGGAGCAGGAACGGTCGCGGTGAGCCCAGGGTGATGATCGCGACCATGGTGTCCTCGGTGCGGCTGCGACCGATGGTGTCGCCGTGCCACGCAACCGAGTCGCGCCCGTCCCGGTAGAGGCACATACCTGCGGTGGCGAAGCGGTCACCCAATTCCGGTCGGTAGTGGCGCGTGAGCGCCTCCCTGGCTGAGACCAGCGCTGGGTGCGGGAGCGCTTCCTGCTCGTCATAGAAACGCACCAGACGCGGTACGTCGACGGTCCGCTCGTACATCTGCCGTCGCTCCGAGCGCCACGCGACTGCGCTGAGCAGCGTGTCGTACACGTCGTCGGCGCAGTACAACCAGCCGGGCAACAGATCCACCCAGGCTCCGCGACCGAGCAAATGCCGGGTGAGCGCGCGGTGCAGAGTGCCGAAGGGCCTCTGCTCGCCGAGTGACCCCGACGTGGCGAACAGCGTGCTCTGGATGGTGCCATGTGCCATGGCCAGATCGTCGTTCGCCATGGGGGCACCCTACACCTATTCGCTCACAGTTTCGATAATCCTAGCCTCCGCCGGACGGAGTGGCGCTCGGCTGGGGGCTCAGGCTCGACGGCTGCTCCGTCGGCTCCGGCTTCGGCTCGGGGGCCTTCGCGAGGGTGAGTTCGATGCGCTTGTTGCGGTCGACGTTGCTGCCCTTCTTCGGCTTCTGGTCGATCACGGTGCCAGCTGGCTGGTCGCTCTCTTCCTCAGTAAAGGTCGGCGTGCCGAATCCGGCGCTCTCGGCTGTCGCGATCGCCAGCGCACGCGTCATGCCGACGAAGTTCGGCACTTCGGACTTGCCGGTGGCATAGGTCACGGTGATCTGCTGATCCAGGGGCACTGTCGATCCGGGCTCGGGTGACACGCTGAGCACTTCGTCGGCTTTGGCGTTCGACTTCTCCGACGTGGCGGCCGTGGTCCGGACTTTGGTGAAGCCGGCGTCGTCGAGTGCCTCGGTGACGTCGGAGAGGTCGTCGCCGATCAGGCCGTTCGGGATGGTTCCGGTCTCGGGCCCCTTGCTCACCGTGATGGTGACGGTGCTGTTGGCCTCCACCTGGCTGCCCCCGACGGGATCCTGGGCGATCACCGTTCCCTTGTCGTCTGCGCTCCCGTACTCCTCTTCGACCTTGACGCCGAGCTGCCGGGAGCTCAGCTGCGCGCGCGCCTGGTCCTCGTTGTAGGTACGGACGTCGGGGACCTCGACGGTCTGGACTGCTGGGTTCTGTGCCGAGATCAGCCGGTAGAGGCCGTACGCGCCGCCCACCAGGACCGCGACGACCAACAGGGTGACCAGCACGGCCGTCCCGGCCCGGCCCTTGCGCTCCTCGTCCTCGTCGTCGTCCACGCGTGCCGGCGGCGCAGGCGGGGGTGCGGCGACCGGCGCCACCCTGGGCGCGACTCGCGTCTGGCTGTCGTAGACCCGAGTTGCGGCCGGAGCGACCGGCGGGACGATCGCCGTCGTTTGCTGTCCGGCGAGCAGGCGGCCGATGTCGTCCTTCATCTCCCGAGCCGACTGGTAGCGGTCGTCGGCGTCCTTCTCCAGAGCCTTCAGCGTCACCGCATCGATGTCACGCGTAATGACCGGGTCCAGCCGGCTGGGAGGGACCGGGATCTCGCGGACGTGCTGGTACGCGACGCTGACCGGAGAGTCGCCGACGAACGGCGGTCGCCCGACGAGCAACTCATAGAGAAGGCAGCCGGCGGAGTAGATGTCGCTGCGGGCGTCGACGGTCTCACCGCGCGCCTGCTCGGGGGAGAGGTACTGAGCCGTGCCGATCACCGCTGCGGTCTGGGTCATCGTGGCGCTGGTGTCGGCGACCGCGCGAGCGATCCCGAAGTCCATCACCTTGACTGTGCCGTTCCGGGTCAGCATGACGTTCGCCGGCTTGATGTCACGGTGCACGATGCCGGCGCGGTGGCTGTAACCGAGCGCATCGAGCACTCCCTGAGTCAGCTCGAGTGCGCGCTCGGGGAGGATCTTGCGGCCGTCGCGCAGGATGTCGCGCAGCGTCGGGCCTTCCACGAGTTCCATCACGATGTACGGGATGGAGACCCGGGTGAGAGGGTCCGTCTCTTCGCCGGTGTCGTAGACCGCGACGATGTTGGGGTGGTTCAGGCCAGCTGCTGCCTGCGCCTCCCGCCGGAATCTCGCCTGAAACGTCGGATCGGTGGCGAGGTCGGCGCGCAGTTGCTTCACCGCCACCGGCCGTCCCAGCCGCTGGTCGACAGCGCGACGGACCTCGGCCATGCCGCCGCGTCCCAGCAGGTCGCCCAGCTCGTATCGACCGCCGACCGTCACGGTGTTGCCCGTCATCTCATCGGTCCTCTCTCAGACGCTGCGGCTGTCACAGCGCCGCCTGCATGACTGCGCGAGCTATCGGAGCGGCCAGCCGACCGCCGGCGATGTCATTCCGCGGCACGTTGGCGTCCTCGATGATCACGGCGACGGCGACCTTCGGATCATCCAGCGGGGCAACCGAGGTGAACCACGCAAAGGGCTTGCGAGCCAGATCCGATTGCGCGGTGCCCGTCTTGCCGCCCACGCTGATGCCGGGGATCTGGGCGTTCGCGCCGGTGCCCTGGCTGACCACGACACCCATCATCTGCTTCAGTTCGGCTGCATGCTGGGGGGTCATGGCGACCGAGAGGGGCTTCGGCTTGTGGGTCTGGATCGGCTTGAGATCGGGCGCCTGCACCATGCTCACCACGTAGGGATCCATCACGACTCCGTCGTTGGCGATGCCTCCCGAGACCATCGCCATCTGCAGCGGGGTCGCCGCGACGTCGAACTGACCGATCGAGCTGAGCGCGAGCTGAGCCGTGTCCAGCTTGTCCGGGAAGACGCTGGCGACACCGCCGAGGTCGGCGAGGTGACGCTGGTTGAACCCGAACTTCTCCGCCTGCGCCCGGAGCTTGTCCTCGCCGAGCTCCACTCCCAGGGTGGCGAAGGCGGTATTGCAGGACACCTTCAGGGCCTGGGTCATCGTGACCTTGGTCCCGCCGCAGTTGGTCGAGTTGGGCAGATAGGTGCTGGTGCCAGGCAGCCGGTACCGGTTGGGCGACTCCAGCAAGGTCTCGGGCGTCTTGCCGTTCTCGAGGCCGGCCGCGGCCGTCACCAACTTGAACGTGGAGCCGGGCGGGTAGATCTCCCGGGCGGCACGGTTCGCGAGCGGCTTGCTCGGGTCCTTCGCGAGCCGGCTGTACGCCTTGTCCGCCGCCTCGATGTCGTGGTCGGCGATCTCGTTCGGGTCGTACGTCGGGCTGGTCACCATCGCGAGGATCGCGCCCGTGCGCGGATCGAGGGCCACCACTGCGCCCTTCTGGGACCCGAGCGCCGCCGCGGCTGCCTGCTGCACCTCCGGCACGATCGTCGTCTGGACGGTGGCGCCCTCGGGTGCCTTGTTGGTCGCCAGGTCGAGAATGCGCCGGACCAGCAGGGAGTTGTCGGTGCCGGCGAGCTCGGAGTTGTAGCTGCTCTCCAGCCCGGACCGGGCGTGGTCGTAGGAGTAGAAGCCGGTGACCGGCGCGTAGAGCGGGCCGCTCGGATAGGTGCGCTGGAACTTGAACCGATCCTTGGCGGGCTCCGTGCTGGCAATCGGTGTCTTCCCCGCCGCCAGGATCGATCCGCGGTTCTGGGCGAACTCGGCGTCGCGGACGCGGCGGTTCTGCGGGTTGTCCAGCAGGGACTGCTGGCGCACGATCATCATGTACGTGCCGTTCGCGAGCAGCAGCGCGAACATGATCATCGCCACGAAGGCGACCCGGCGGATCGGCTTGTTCATGACGCGGCGCGCACCACCTGGGTCTGTTCCAGGTCCGGGTCGGGTTCGGTTGCCGTCGGTGCCGGCTTGCGGACCTGGTGCGAGATCACCATCAGCAGACCGATCACGATCCAGTTGCAGATCATCGACGATCCGCCCTGGGACATGAACGGTGTCGTCAGTCCGGTCAGCGGCAGCAACCGAGTCACTCCGCCGATGATGGTGAACACCTGCAGCGCGAATGTGAAGGACAGACCGGCAGCGAGGAGCTTGCCGAACGGCTCGCGGCATTGCAGCGCGGTCCGCAAGCCGCGCGCGACGATCAGCCCGTACACCATGATCACCGCCATCAACCCCGTCATGCCCAGTTCCTCGCCGATCGCGGCCGCGATGAAATCGCTACGGGCCAGCGGAGTCAGACCGGGGCGGCCGAGACCGAGGCCGGTGCCGAGCAGGCCTCCCCAGGCCATGCCGAACTGGGCATTGATGACCTGGTAGTACGCGTCGTAGTCGGCGAACGGGTCGAGCCAGGCGCCGACACGGATCCGCACATGGCCGAAGTTCAGATAGCCGAAGTAGGCGCCGCCGGCGAAGAGCAGCGTGCCGAGGATGACCCAGCCGGGGCGCTCGGTCGCGACGTACAAGAGCATGACGAAGAGGCCGAAGAACAGCAGTGAGGTGCCGAGGTCCCGCTGCAGGACGAGAATCGCCAGGCTGATCAGCCAGATCACCAGGATCGGTCCGAGATCCCGGGCCCGCGGCAGGTCGACACCGAGGACCCGGTATCCGGCGAGCGCGAGCACGTCGCGCTTCTCGACCAGGTACGAGGCGAAGGCGATCGCCAGCAGCACCTTCGCGGCTTCGGCTGGCTGGAAGCTGAACGGGCCGAGTTGGATCCAGATCTGAGCGCCGAACTTTTCGGTGCCGAGCACAGGCAGCAGCGGCATCAGCAGCAAGGCGATGCCGGCCAGGCCGATGGTGTAGGTGAAACGTTGCAGTGGGCGGTGGTCTCGCAGCCAGACCACCACCGCGATGAACATCGCCACGCCGAGAGCGGTCCAGATCAACTGCTGCCGGGCACCCTGGGCGGGTGGTTCGCTGATCAGGTCGATCCGGTGGATCATCGCGAGGCCGAGACCGTTCAGGACGACGACGCTGGGAAGCAGCACCGGGTCGGCGTAGGGCAGCCGCCAGCGCACGGCGACATGGGCCAGCAACGCCAGCGCCGCGCAGCCACCGGAGACGACGGGGAACATCGTGCCCAGCTCGCCATTCACGTTGAGGTCGACTTGGGCGTAGGCGCCGATGCCGATCACCAACGCGAAGAACAGCAGCACCAACTCGACCCCGCGTCGCTTGCGCGGGATGACGACGTATGAAGCGGCGGCGCTCATCACTCAGCACTCACCCGCGGGGGAGGACGGCGACGGAGAGGGGCTCGCGGTCGGTGCGCTCGGCTGCGGCGTCGCGGGTGACTTCGTCGTGCTGGCGGACGCGCTCGGAGAGACGGAAGGGGTTGGCTTGGGCTTGGGCTTTCGTTGGGTGGCGCACCGCCGTGCGGCCTCGGTCAATTCCGCGACAGTCTGCCGGGCGGCGTCCAGAGTGGCCACCTCGATGGTCGCCGCCACCTTCTCCTGGTAGAACGGCGGCAGCGACGCGACGGGGAGCTCCTGCACCTCGTACACCCGGGAGAGCCGAAGGCCCGGGACGCTGTCGGGCAGCCCCTGGAAGATGGCGACCTGGTCCCCGGACGCTCCCACATAGAACTGGGTCCGCGTCCACGCGAAGGCAGCGCCCAACCCGGCGCCGGCGATCAGCACCAGCACGAGCAGGGCGATGAGCGTGCGCATCCGCCGCCACCGCAGCGGCGCCTGGGGCGAGTAGCGCTCCTCGTCCGCGGCTGCGGGAATAGCCGGTAGTGGCCGCGTGTCGTCGCTGCGGTCTGCAGTGCCACTCGGCTCGCGGGCCACCCGGGCTGCGGGCGGGGGTACCTCGCGCTCGGCGGCGGCCCCGAGCACGACCGGATCCGCTGTGCCCGGCCCGTCGACGACATCGGCCACGATCACCGTGAGGTTGTCGATGCCGCCGGCGCTGAGCGCGTCGGAGACGAGTTCGTCTACCGCCTCCTGCGCGCTCTCCAGTGCCAACGCCTCAGCGATTCGGGGGTCGTCGACCAGCCCGCAGATGCCGTCGCTGCACAGCATCAGCCGGTCGCCCGCCTGCAGCGCCTGCATCGACACGTCCGGATGTGCGCCGGGCTGGCCATTGAGCACCTTGAGCAACAGCGACCGGTGCGGGTGCACCGCGGCCTCCGCTGCGCTGATCTTTCCGTCGTCGACCAGGGACTGAACCCAGCTGTGGTCGTGGGTGAGTCGGATGAGCTCGCTGTCGCGGTAGAGGTAGGCGCGACTGTCTCCGATGTGAGCGATCCCTACCTGCTCGC
Organism: Propionibacteriaceae bacterium; assembly: GCA_044225235.1. Classification (GTDB taxonomy): domain Bacteria; phylum Actinomycetota; class Actinomycetes; order Propionibacteriales; family Propionibacteriaceae; genus Microlunatus. Next base: position 26,593 of record JBGAIX010000013.1, read on the forward strand.
CGTCGAAAACGATGCCGGTGACGGTCGTGCCCATGCCGTCGAGGGTCAGATTGGCCTCGATCAGGCCGGCGATCCGGTCGTTGGCTCGCTGGATTCCGCCGGCAAGCTCGTGCAGCATCGGGGCCGTCGCCGAGAGTTGGCGTGTCGGTTCGCCCGCAGGGTCGTCCTCGCCCTCAGCGTCGACGACCAGCGATTCCGTGTCGGCGGCCGCCTCGCCCGGCTGGGCTGCGGGAGCGTCCGGCGCGGCGTCCGACTCCACGTCCTGGTCCGGTCCCGTCACGGCTTTGCTCTCCGGGGCGTCCGCAGCGCCGGCAGCCTCGGGCTCGACATCGAGTGCACGCAGGGTGTCGATGGCAACCGCTGAGGCGAGGTCACCTGCCGCCGCCCCGCCCATCCCGTCGGCCACCACCAAGAGATGGGGGCCGGCGTACCCGGAGTCCTGATTGTTCTTCCGGATCAGGCCGATCTCGGAGTGCGTCACATAACGCAACTGGAGTGGCACGCCTACGGCTCCAGTTTGAGGATGGTCTTGCCGATGCGAATGGTGTCGGCGAGGCCGATGGTGGTCGGAGCGGTGATCCGCTGACTGTTCACGTACGTGCCGTTGGTCGATCCGAGGTCTTCGATGTAGACGCCGTTCTCGCCGCGGACGACACGGGCGTGACGCGTCGACACGTAGTCGTCATCGAGGATGATCTGGCAGTCCGCGCCACGGCCGATCATCACCGTGCCCGACGCGAGGGGCGCCGACTGCCCGGCTTGCGCGCCCTGGGTGATCGCGACCTGACGTGGCTCACCCCGACGGCGCTTCGACTTCTTCGGCGGCGGTGGCGCCGACTCCAATTCACGGGATTGGTCACCAGCGGGCACTGTGCGGCCGAAGAGGTCGGTCCGAATGACCGAGACGGCCGAGAGGATGAACAACCACAGCAGCGCCAGGAACAAGACCTTGATGACGGTGACAGCGATCTCAGACATCAGCCCTCGTACGCGTCGGGTCGCCGGCCGGGCGCGTGCGGGGAGTGCACCAGCATCCGGGTGGATCCGATCTCGATCCGGGAACCCTCCTGCAACTCCGCCTGGCGCACCTTCTGGCCGTTGACGGTGATCCCGTTGGTGGAGCCGAGGTCGACGATGTCGATCTGCGCACCTGAGCCGTAGTCCTGCACCCGGATCTGAGCGTGGCGGCGGGAGATGCCGGGATCGTTGATCCGCAGATCGGCGTCAGTCCCCCTCCCGATCACCAGACCCGGCGGTTGCAGCGGATGCCGGGTGCCATTGACCTCCAAGACCAGGGCTGCCCGATTGATCGCACTCTCGCTGGCTGCGCCACCCGGCTGCTCGATTCCCGCGACCGCCTCCGACTCCACAGTGAAGCGGCCGGTCGGCAGGCTCGAATCGAGCTCGAAGTCGATCTGGATCGGGCCGTTGAACACGTATGTCATCTCGCGTGCGTGGTCACGCAGCGCGCCGCCGATCTCGGAGTTCAGGGCGCCGGCGTACGGCCCGAGCTTGTCGTAGTCATGCTGTGACAGCTTCACTCGGAACTGGTTGGGCACGATGCGGCGACCGCGGGACATGAGCTTGGCTTCGGTGTCGAGCTCTCGCTGCAGCCTCGCGGTGATCTCCACCGGCTGGACGTCGCCCTTGAAGGCGCGTGCGAAGACGCCGCTGACGGCTCCCTCCACCTTCTTCTCGAAGCGTTCGAAGACCCCCATGTCCCCTCCTCTCGCTGGTCGCCACGGAGCTTCCCGGCTGAACCTAGATCGTAGCCACCTTCCTGCCCTGCCACCCGCGTGCGAAGGCAGGCGTCGGCGTCGAAATCCGTTGTGGGGCGCACGTTGGTTCGGTCTCAAGAGGCGGCTCCGGTGTCCAGTTGTTGGGCACCGTGCGCTGCGGAACGCCGAGATTTCGGGCCCGTGAAGCGTGCTAGCCTTTCCCGGCTGGTTCGCACGGTGTGCGGACTGCGCGCGAGTGGCGGAACGGCAGACGCGCTGGCTTCAGGTGCCAGTGTCCGCAAGGACGTGGGGGTTCAAATCCCCCCTCGCGCACGACGGACGGCTCCCTTCTGGGACGGCGACAGCGGAAAGCGCGCGTCGGCAAGACGTTCGGAAACCTCGCACAGCCTGGCGGCGGCGTCGGTTTTTTGAGCGAGACTCCGTACCCCGGCGGCACGACCCAGCGAGCCGATCCTCCCGCCGCTGGCGCTGGTGATGACGGTCGTCGGGCCTGGTCGGGTCCTTGGGCGGACGGGGTGAGACGCGGGAGCGGAGCTGGGCTCGCGACGCCGCCCCCGGAGCAGGGTCAGCCAGGGTTCACGGTGAGGAGATCGGGCATCCCGATGCGCTGGAAGAACTCGGTCCGGACCCGATCGCCGACCGTGTTGACCTCCTCGGCGCCATCGTTCGCCGGGTCGATGTGGACGCGGAAGGGTCGCCCTCCGGCCGGAAGATCCACCACTCGCGCGATCTCGACCGCTACCTGCTCGGGGTCGGCATCCGCTGGCGCGAGGTCGGCGAGACGCTGGCCGACCTGCTCCATCAGGTTCGGGTACTTCGCGTCGTAGATCGCCGTGAGCGACTCGTCGTCGGCTCGTCCGGCGTTCGCGAAGTGGTTGGTGCCTGAGGTGAAGGAGCCGGGGACGACGATGACGGTGTCGATGCCGAAGCGGACGAGTTCGGCCGCGTAGCTCACCGCGAGGGCGTCCTCGGCTGCCTTGGCGGCGAAGTAGGGAGCGAGGTACGGCGGCGTCCCGCCGCGCGAGCTGGAGGAACCCACCCATACCAACAGTCCGCTGCCCGCCGCGCGCATGTGCGGTAGCGCCGCCTTGTTGACCCGTTGGGTGGAGAGCACGTTGACGTCATAGCAGGCGATGAGTTGATCGGTGCTGAACGCTTCTGCCGGACCCAGCACCATGTGCCCCGCGTTGTGCACCACGACGTCGATCGTCCCGCTCTCGCCGAGTACGGCCTCGATGGCGGCGTCGACCGACGCCTGGTCGGACACGTCCAGCTCGAGCGGGCGCAGGTCCACTCCGTTGGCGCGAGCATGCTCACGGGCGGCGGCTGCGGCCTCCTCATTGCGAGTGTCGATCTGGCGCATGCCGGCATAGACCCGGTGTCCGTTCGCCGCGAGCCGACGCACGGTCATGGCGCCGAAGCCGCTGGACGCACCCGTCACGATGATGGTCTTCACTTCGGTCATCCGTCAGCCCGCGATTCCGCCGTTGACGTAGAGCACCTGCCCGTTGATCCAACGCGCCGGCCCGGCCAGGAACGCCACCACCCCGGCGATGTCGTCCGGGGTGCCCAGGCGCTCCAGCGGTGGCATCGAGGCGAGCTGATCGATGGCCGCCTGTGGCTTCCCGTCGAGGAACAACGGAGTGGCGGTCGGACCCGGTGCGACGGCGTTCACGGTGATGTCTCGACCGCGCAACTCCTTCGCCAGGATCATCGTCATCGCGTCGACAGCGCCCTTCGTCCCGGCGTAGGCGGCGTACGTCGGGAGCGCGAGCTTCACGACCGAGGACGAGAAATTGATGATGGCGCCGCCGTCGCGGACGGCACGGGCGGCCCGTTGAGCGACGACGAAAGTGCCGCGGGTATTGATGCGGTTCATCCGGTCGAAGTCGTCAAGCGAGTGCTCGGCGACACTCCCCAGCAGCATCACGCCGGCGGTGTTCACGACGACGTCGACACCGCCGAAGGTGCTGTCGGCAGCCTGGAAGACCGCGTCGACCTCGTCGGGTTCGGCGACGTCCGCCCTGGCCATGATGGCTGCGCCGCCCCGCTCCTCGATTGCAGAGACCACCTCCGCTGCTCGTTGGTCGTTGCCCGAGTAGCTGACCAGCACGCGATGGCCGTCGGCGGCCAGTCGTTCGGCCACCGTCCTGCCGATGCCGCCGGAACCGCCGAAGACGATGGAGACCCGCTCTGCCATGTTTCCCTCCTGCGCTACGCACTCGTGCCCAGCCGGGCGCGCACTCGCGGTCGGGTGCATCGGTGCCGTCCCCAGCTTGCAGAGTCGGCGGACTCACCCGGTTGGCAGAAATTGCTCCATCGGCGGCATTCGTTGCTGGATCAGCGTTCAGGCCAGGGGCCGAGGAGGTTGGTTGACCCGTGGGCGGTACCGGACCCGCCACGGCGCCCGGCCTACGCCGAGTGCTTGCAGAACTCGGTCGGCGTGCAGTCCAGCAGCCGGCGGAATGCGCGCGCGAGCTGCGAATGCGAACCGAATCCGCACTCGATGGCGACCGCGGCGGGCGTGCTGCCGGCGCGCAGCCGGCGCTGAGCCTCCTCGACCCGCAGACGGACGAGATAGGCGTGCGGGGTCAGGCCAGTCGACGCCTTGAACTGGCGCAGGAAGTGCCATTTGCTGAGGTACGCGACCGCGGCCAGCTGCTCCAGCGAGAGGGGAACCGAGAGGTTGGCGTGCATGAACTCGACGACGTCGGCGAGCGCTCCCGCGCGCAGCGTGGCGGCGTTGGGGGGAGCCCCGGATTGCGTCACCCCGACGACCGCCCGTCCGGCGAGGACGTGCGCGGCCAGGGCGTGGGCGATCGCGTCGGCATAGAGGCTGGACGCCTGGTCGACAGCCGCCCGGCCGAGCGCGGAGCACGCCTCGAAGACGAACGGATCCTCCAGGTCGATCCGCGGGCCGAGCTCGGGGCGCGGGTCGACGTCCAGCGCCGCGGCGGTGTCGGCGACGGTGGCGGCGTCGATGTGCACGTGGATGCTGCTGAGCGGCTCGGCGGTGATGGTGCGCCACCGGACGACGCTCGACTCGTCCGGGAGATTCATCGCGACCGACCCCCGGGCGTAGACCCCGGAGTTCCAGCGCTTGTGCCGCCAGCTTTCCGCTGCGTATGTGCCGCCCGTGATGGCAACCAGGCACAGGTCGGGCGTGGGCACGGTGATCAACTGCTCCACCACGGGCTCTTCGGCGTACCCGCGGCACAGCACGCTGGACCATCCCAGCTGCGCACTGTCGAAGGTGCGCACGGCGGGGATCGCGTCGCCACCGGCCAGGGATCGTTCGTGCACGCACCACCCCGTCTGTCGTGCGCCACTCCATCGAGCAGGTCGGCGCCCAGTCGTCCCCACCGTCGCACCCGTACGGGCGTTGCCGCAATCCGACCTCGTTGTCCAAGCGAATTGCGTTGCCACTGTACCTAGGGGTAGGTACAGTGCGGGTGTGGAGTCCCGAGAACGCCTGGTGAGCGCGATGAGCGACCTGATGTGGGAGCGGGGCTACGCAGCGACCAGCCCCCGCGAGGTGCGGGAGCGCTCGGGAGTGGGGCAGGGGAGCATGTACCACCACTTTCCTGGGAAGCGCGAACTCGCGCTGGCCGCGCTCGAGCGCAACTGTGCCGACCTGCTCCCGGGGACCGAGGAACTGCTGACTGGTCCCGGCGACCCGATGGCGAAACTCACCATCTACCTCTCGCGGCCGCTTCCTGCCCTCAAGGGGTGCAAGGTCGGCCGGATGACCCAGGACCCCGTCGTGGCGCACGATCCGGGTCTGCTGGCGCCGGTAGCCGCCGCGTTCGCGTCCGTCCACCGATCGCTCACCGCCGTGCTCCGGGAGGCGGTCGATCTGGGCCAACTGAGGAGCGATCTCGATCCCGATCGGCTCGCCGCCCTGCTCGCAGCGAGCATCCAGGGCGGCTACGTGCTGGCGATTGCCGCGCAAGACCCCGGGCCGTTCGAGGACGCACGCGCCGGCGCCCTGGACCTCCTGCGCGCAGCGGCGCCAGACCGACCATCCGCGGGACCGCCCGCGAACCAAGCGTGAAGGGACGAGCTGACATGGCAGTAAGAGTCGGGATCAACGGCTTCGGGCGGATTGGGCGCAGCTACCTGCGTGCTGCGCTGGCCAGTCACGCCGACATCGACGTGGTCGCCGTCAACGACCTGACCTCAGCGGCGACGTTGGCCGCCCTGCTGGAGTGGGACTCCATCTCCGGGCATCTGGACGGCGTAGCGGTCGATGGTGATGTCCTTGCCGTCGGCGATCGCCGGATCACGGTCCTCTCGACCGCAGACCCGACAGCGATCCCGTGGGGCGAGCACGGTGCCGACGTGGTGATCGAGTCGACCGGGCGGTTCACCGATTCCGCTGCGGCGCTGGCGCACCTGTCGGGGGGCGCGCGCAAGGTGATCATCTCCGCGCCCGCCAAGGGTGGGGTGCCGACCTTCGTGCTCGGAGTCAACGACGACCGTCTGGACCCGACCGTGTCGGACGTGTTCTCCAACGGATCCTGCACGACCAACTCGCTGGCGCCGCTCGCCAAGGTGCTGAATGACACCTTCGGCGTCGAGAGCGGGCTGATGACGACCGTCCACGCCTATACAGGGGATCAGCGGCTGCACGATGCGCCGCACTCCGACCTCCGACGGGCCCGTGCAGCGGCGATGTCCACGATCCCAACGTCCTCCGGGGCGGCGAAGGCCATCGGTGCGGTCATCCCCGAACTCGACGGCCGCCTGACCGGGTTCGCGCTCAGAGTTCCGGTGCCGGTCGGATCGATCACCGACCTGACGGTGGTCCTCGGGGCTCGCGCCAGCGCCGCCGCCGTCAATGAGGCGTTCGCCCAGGCGGCGACCGAAGGCCGGTTGAAGGGCTACCTGCAGTATTCCGAGGCGCCGCTGGTGTCGGCCGACATCGTCGGCAATCCGCATTCCTCGATCTTCGACGCCCCGCTCACCCAGGTCGTCGGCAGCCAGGTGAAAGTGCTCGGCTGGTACGACAACGAGTGGGGCTTCTCCAATCGCCTGGTGGAGTTTTCCGAGCGCATCGGCGCGGGCCTGTAGGGCCTGTCGACGCGCTCGCCGCGCGGTCGGTCGCGCCCCGTCCACATCTCGTGCGGCGGGCCAACTGGGAACCGTTCCCGATACGAGGGCGGGTGGCGACCGGACGTTGGGTCAGATCGTTGAGGTCGTGCCCCGAGTACGATGTGGGCCGTGTCGACCGATTCCGCGCCGCGCCCATTCCTGGGTGAGGGGCGCCGCGACACCCGCCAGCGGCGCGCCCTGCGCGAGCATCTTGCCGATTCGGACGCGTTCGTCAGCGCCCAGCAGCTCTACGGCGACCTCCGGGCCGGTGGCGACAAGGTCGGTCTGGCGACGGTCTACCGCACGTTGCAGGCGATGTCGGAGGCAGGCGAGGTAGACGCGGTGCGGACGGCGGAGGGGGAGACGCTCTACCGCCGCTGCGGACGGCGCCATCACCACCACCTGGTGTGTCGCAGCTGCGGGGTGACCGTCGAGCTGGACGGGCCTGCCGTCGAGCGCTGGGCGGCGCGGGCAGCTGCTGACAACGGCTTCACGTCCGTCGAGCATGTGGTCGAGTTGTTCGGCCTGTGCTCGTCCTGTTCGGCAGCGCAGGAGGCCTAGCCCAGCGTCAGGGTGTCACCGTCGACAGTGACCGACTTCGCTGGCAGCGGGGTGGCGGCGGGGGGATTCACCACCGAGCCGTCGGTGATGGAGAACTTGCTCCCGTGACAGTTGCAGTTGATGGTCTCAGTCACCTCGGCCACCGGGCAGTTCTGGTGCGTACAGATCGAGGAGAACGCCTTGAACTCACCCGCTGTCGGTTGGGTCACCACCGCCTCCGCGTCGGGAAAGATCTTGCCCCCGCCGACCGGAATGTCCGCGGTCGGGATACTCGTGCCAGTACCGCCGCCCGATGACGATGCGGGCAGGTCCGGGCTGGCGCCGTAGCTCGCGCAGGCCGACAAACCCGAGACGGCGGCCGCCGCCAGACCCGTGTACGCCAGAACGCGCCGTCTGGTCAGCGAGAGGTTGGCAACCGGGCTGGGGATGGCGGGTGCATCGGGGGTCATGGCTGCTCCGTCGGGTCGGGGGCGTCGTCTCTGATCACGATCGGCGGCGCCAGTTGGTTCACGGCTGGCCGAGGTAGAACCACAGCGCAGCCGTCATCCACAGAGCCGTCAGCCCGGTCATCACCAACCCGCCCAGCAGCGGCAGGGCCCACTTCGGGGTGTCCTCGCGGGTGAGAATCAGCATCTTGCAGACGAAGGCGCCGTAGAAGAAGCAGCCGAACAGCGAGTGGCTGAACACGCGCGCGTCGAAGGTCTGGAAGCCGAGCGCGTACAAGCAATGGACGGCGACGGGGACGGTGACGGCGACTGCGACGCGGCCAGACCAGCGGTGGACTGCGCCGACCCACGCACCGGTGAGCGGGATCCGGCCGAACAGCGCAGCGGCGGTGACGCTCTGGACGAGTGCCAGCACGAAGGCCAGGGTCGTCAGGGCTGCTTTCGCGGCCAGTCCGCTGCTGAAGCCGGCAAGGTTGATGGCCTGCCCGGTCGGCGCATGCAGCTGACCGTAGGCGCCGAGAGCCACCGAGACCGCCGTACCGACGGCGAAGGCGACGAGGACCGGACCGAGCCGGACGTTCCCAGCCGGCGCTGGCGCCGGCGTAGCGGTTGCGCTCATCTCTACTCCTTCATCGCTCCGGATGCCGCCCGATCAGATGTCTTCGTCGCCGGCGACCGGTTCGGCCTCGAGCGTTTCACCGTCGACTCCCACGCTGGTGCCTTCGGGGTCGAGAGGCGGTGCGGGCGTCGAGCCGCTGTCCGAGGTCTGCAGTCCGACCTGCGAGCCATCCGGAAGCACGATCCAGCCGATCGTCGTCTTGGACCCCTTTGCTCGGTAGAGCCCGGCCGGCTTCTTCGCGACCTTGACCTTGAAGTCGTAGACCTCGCCGTCGACCTCGACGCTGCCGCGGAGTGTGCTGCCCGCCAGCGTCGCCGAAAGCTTCGCGCCCTCCTTGCCGGTCAGGGAAACGGTGTCGCCGTCGACGGTGCCCTTCAGCCAGGCCTCGACCTCCCGACCATCGCACAGGTACGCCGCGGCGCGGCCGTTGAGGACGGCCACCGCCACGGACGCAGAGTCGTCCTCGGTGCGTCCGGCGTAGACCACCTTGTCCGGGAACGGCGAGGTCGGCTTGGCCGCGGAGCTGCTCTGAGAGGGCGTCGGAGTAGGGGTCGGACGGGGAGAGACGCTCGTCGGCGCAGCAGAGGCGGACGCCGTCGGAGCGGGGACTGCCTCGGGTTGGCGTGGCGCAGAACGTGCCACATTGACCCCGAACATCACCGCGAACAGGACCACCAGGCCGACGAGGGTGGCCAGCGGGCTTCGATGCGTCACGACCCCTCCTTCTTCACGTCCGGAACGTCGCCGCCCGCGGGCAGGAACCGCGACTCGGCAGCGCCGGTCGTTCGACGACCGTGTTGCTACGCCTTCCGACATTGTCAGTCCGGGTTGCCCCCGGGACAACGGGTAGCGGCGGCGCGCCGCGCTCGGGTCGGCACGTTCCGGCCGGAATCAGCAGCGCCGGGATGCGTCCGCGGTGCGAAGCTGAACGAGTGGAGGAGTGGCCTGAGCCGACGGCCCTTGCGGACGTGCTGCAGCAGCGGCCCGTCGTACTCGACGGCGGCCTGGCCACCCACCTCGAGGCTCAGGGCCACGCCCTGGACACCCGACTCTGGTCAGCAGCCCTGCTGGCCACCGCGCCCGAGGCGGTGGTCGATGCGCACGTCGCGTACTTCGCGGCGGGCGCAGAGGTGGCGACGACAGCGTCGTACCAGGCGTCGATCGGCGGATTTGTCGCGGGCGGCGAGGACACTGCCACCGCGGCGCGATTGATCAGCCGAAGCGTGGAACTCGCCCGTGAGGCGCGGGATCGGCTGGACCTGAGCGGCCCTCGCTGGATCGCGGGCTCGGTCGGACCGTACGGCGCATCGCTGGGCAACGGGTCGGAATACCGAGGCGACGACGGCGCCTCGGTCGGCGAGTTGCGCCGCTGGCACCGGCCGCGGCTGGAGTTGCTGGCGGCGGGTGCCGACGTCCTGGCGCTGGAGACGATCCCTCGGCTTGGCGAGGTCGAGGCGCTGCTGAGCGAGGTCGCGGGCATCGGGGTGCCGTGCTGGCTCTCCCTCACCGCTGGTCCCGGCTGCCGAACGCGCGCCGGTGAGCCGATCGAGGAGGCCTTCAGGATGGGCGCGGAGGTGACCGAGGTCATCGCGGTCGGCGTCAATTGCGTCTCCCCGGCCGACCTGCCGGAGCTGGTGTCGCTGGCTGCCCAGACGGGAAAGCCGGTGGCCGCGTACCCGAACAGTGGCGAGACGTGGGATTCCGAGAGCGCCTCATGGACCGGACCCCGCGGGTTCCACCCTGAGGCGGTGCAGGAGTGGATCGGCGCCGGCGCCCGATTGGTCGGGGGTTGCTGCCGGGTCGGGCCCGGCGATATTTCCGGCCTTGCCGAGGCGGCGCGCCGCCCCTGGCCCGCCCGCTGAACTCGTCAGTTGTGCAGCACGGCGGCGCCGCTGAACCGGCCGTGCCGCAGGTCGGCGAGCGCCCGCGGCGCGGCGCTCATCGGGTACGTCGTGGTCGTGGCCCGGATCCCGAGCCGGGCCGCCAAGCCGAGGAAGGCCTCGCCGTCGGCGCGGGTGTTCGCGGTCACCGACTGCAGCGTTCGCTCGTGGAACAGGGTGTCCTGATAGTCCAGCGGCGGGATGTCGGAGAGCCAGATCCCGGCGACGGCAAGCGTCCCGCCTCGGTCCAGCGCCCGCAGCGCCGAGGGCACCAGATCGCCCGCCGGGGCGAACAGAATCGCCCCGTCCAGCAGCTCCGGAGGCGCACCGTCCGCGTCGCCGACCGAGTCGGCGCCCAGGTCGGCGGCCAGCCTCCGGTTGCCCGCGCCGCGGGTGAGCACGTGTACGCGCAGGCCCTGTGCGAGCGCCAACTGGGCGGTCAGGTGGGCGCTGCCGCCGAAGCCATAGATCCCGAGCCGACCGCCAGGGGGCACCTGTGCGCGCAGCAGCGCGCGGTAGCCGATGATTCCGGCGCAGAGCAGCGGTGCCGCCTGGTCGTCGCTGATGCCGTCGGGAAGGGCGTAGGCGAACGCCTCGTCGACCAGGCAGTACTCGGCATATCCTCCGTCGACGTCCCACCCGGTGAAGGTGGGGTCCAGACAGAGGTTCTCCTCGCCGCGTCGACAGAACCGACAGCTGCCATCGGTACGGCCCAGCCAGGCCACTCCGACTCGGTCGCCAACGCGGAAGCGGTGCGCGCCGGCGCCGCCGCTGACGACCGTGCCGACGATCTCGTGGCCAGGAGTGACGTCTCGATGCTTGGGCGCGAGATCGCCCTCGGCGAGGTGGAGATCAGTCCGGCACACTCCGCAGGCGGCAACCTTGACCCGGATTTGATGCGCATCGGGCTCGGCCTGGTCCCGCTCCACCTCAGCCAGCGGCCCGCCGTCGATCGGCCCTGGCTCCCGAACCACCCAACTCCGCACAACTCATTGTCACGCTCGAAACAGGCTGGCTGGCCCCCCGTTTCGGACGCGGTTCACAGGAAGTTGTGTCGTTCTGGACATGCCATTCACGGCCAGGCCGCGCCACTATGGGGGCATGACCCTCGTGCAGTTCGTCATCGTGATCGGCGTCATCGCCGGCATCGTGGTGATCGGGCTGCTGGCATTGATCCCGGTGTTCCTGGACTTACCGCGCGGACGCGACAAGGACGAGCCGGACGTGCCCGCGCCGACACCCCGACGGCATCGGGACGACGGTCCAAGGTTGACTATCGCGGCCTGAGTTCCCGCCGAGCGCCGCAGGCTCACCGCGGCGGTAGCCGGAGCCTCGGATCCTCGACAAGGTTGATCAAGTCACCCCGACTGACCTCCCGCTGTGGCCCGCTGCCGCGGGTGCGAGCGACCGCGGTGATCACCTCCTCGCCGCTCGGGCTGTACTGCACCTCGAGCCCGCGAGAAATCGAGGTCGACTCGCTCAGCAGGAACACATTGCCGTCCATGAACCGCTGCGCACGGCAGCGTTGCTCGGTGCTGTGGCCGCACCTGACCGCATAGCGGCGGCTGCTGGCGATCTGGACGTACACCTCGGTGGCGCCGCCCTCGAGCCGGACCAGCTGAACCGCCAGCGCACCGTCGCCACCCGCCCAGTAGCTGGCCGGGTCGTGGGTGCCCGGGTCGCTGTACCCGAACCCGGAGAAGTAGGTGCCCTCGGGATCGACGTACGGCTGCACGATCTCCGACATCGCAGCCCGCCAGCGCAGCAGGACTCGCGTCCGGCAGGCCGTTTCGGACAGGTCGCAACTGGCCGCGGCGGGCGGCGTAGGGGACGGGCTCGGGCTGCTGGTGGACGGCGCGGCAGCGGGTATGGGTCGCAGCATGATCGCGACCATCGCCGCTATCACCAGCCCGACAGCGAGCCCGGCGACAGCGGCGACCGTCGTCCGACGTCCTTGGGCCGCGCCAGCGCTGGCCCGTCCTGCCCGGAGCGTCGCGTCGGCGGCCGAGGGTTCCGGCGGGAGCACCCGGCTGACGGCCTCGGCGAACTGCCGGCTCAGCGTGGCGTCGCTTGCCCGCGCCGGATCGCGTGCGGCGAGTTCGCGATGGGCCCGGGCGGAGAGCCGATGCACCTCGTCGACGGTCCGGTCGAGGATGGACGCGATTTGCGGCGTCGGCGTCTCGGCCCATCGTTCGAGGAGCAGGGCGGCGCGCTCCTCGGCGGGCAGCCGCAGCAGGTCGGCGACGAGAGGATCTGTTGCGGCGGGTGGGTCCGGGACGACGTCCGACAGTTCCACCCGCGGCCGGCGGCCCTGGTCGGCGAGTACTGCGGGATCGGCCCGGACCAGCAGCCGGAGCGCCTCGACGCGAGGATCCGGGAGGTGAGTCCAGCGCGCGGCGAGGGTGCCGACGGCGGCCGCGACCGCGCGGTCGGCCTGCTCTACGCCACCCCAGAAGAGGTATCCAACGCGGCGCAACAGCAGGCCGTCTCGCTCGAGGAAGGCAGCTACCTCGCTCGTGAGCGGGTCGGCGGTCTGCACGGCGTCCTCCCAGAGTGTGCCGGGTGGTGCTTTCTTGACAGTAGTTCGGATCTGAAGCGCCTACCGATGCGCAGCAGCACGGCCGGGTGTGCGCGTGGCCTCTGGGTCTGCGAGCCACAATCGTGTGGTGACTACCTATCGGCGCTACGTCGCGATCGGCGACTCGAGCACCGAAGGCCTGGAGGACCCGGACGGCGAAGGCGGCTACCGGGGCTGGGCCGACCGGCTCGCGCAGCACATCGCCGACGGCCAGAGCGAACCGCTCGAGTACGCGAACCTCGCGATCCGTGGCTTGCGCATGGGCGAGATCCGGCACGGGCAGCTCGACGATGCCTTGGCCATGAATCCCGACCTGATGACGGTCTTCGGCGGGGTGAATGACGTCATCGGGCCACGTCCCGATTTCGACGCGATCCGGGCCGACTACGTGATCATCTTCAGTCTGGCCCGCCGGGCGGGGTGCACCGCGCTGAGCTTCACCATGCCTGACCCGGCGGCGATCAACCCACTGGCGTCGCGGCTGCGCGAACGGGTGTCGCGGCTGAACGAGATCATCCGGAGCGAGGCGGGGCGCTGGGATGCGCTCCTTGTCGACTTCGAGACGTACGCGGTCGCGAAGGATCCGCGCCTGTGGTACCAGGATCGGCTGCACGGCAATGAACTCGGCCATCGCGTCGTGGCCGCGGCGCTGGCGTGGCGTCTCGGGGTACGTGGCTTCGACGAGAGCTGGGCGGACCCGCTCGACGGCAATGCGCTGCGCCTGAAGGGTCGCGCGGCGATCAGCAGTGATGTCGACTGGGCGGTGCACTACCTCGCCCCCTGGCTCGGCAAGGGCATTCGCCACATCCCGCATGGGTTGGGGGTGTCTCGAAAGCGTCCGGTCCCCACCGTCGTGCCGCCGAGCCCGGTGAACGACGGCCGGGCCGTGCGCGACTCCGGCCGGTAGGCCGGCGGGGCGAGGCAACGACGCGGGGCAACGACGCGGGGGAATGACTCCAGACGGCAGCCCCTGCACACCGGTGCGGCGGTCGGGTCTACTCTGGGCGCGGCCCGTGATCGGAGGGCCACGGCGATCAGGTCCGGGTCCAACCGGGTCGGGTCAGAAGCGTCCCAGGCCGGATGTGCGCCTCCGGGGAGGATGTCCGGCGCGTCGAGTCGGTCGGTGATGTGCCGACCCCCGTACGCGCTCGCTGCGGACAATGGCGTCCGTGGCGGGCGTCTGCCGCCGTCGGCTCAACCGAAGAGGGTCACGCCGATGTAGCCGTCCGGGCGTCGTACTCCGGGTGGGATCGCGAAGAGTGCGGAGCCGGTGTGTTGGACGTACTCACTCATCCTGTCGAGTCGGCTGAGTCTGGCCTGCACGGGGATGTACTGCGTCTGCGGGTCGCGTACGTAGGCGAGGAAGAACAGTCCGGCGTCGAGTCGACCGAGGCCGTTGCTGCCGTCGACGAAGTTGTAGCCGCGGCGGAGCATCCGGGCACCGTTGTTGTGGTCCGGGTGGGCGAGCCGAACGTGAGCATCGTCGGGCACCAGCGGCCCGCCGTCCCGCGCCGTGGCGCTGAAGTCCGGCTGCTCGAACTCCGATCCACCGGAGAGCGGCGCGCCCTCAGCCTTCGTCCGACCGATCACTTGCTCCTGCTCGCCGAGGGGCTGACGATCCCAGGTCTCGATGGTCATGCTGATCCGACGGACAACCAGGTACGAACCTCCAGCGAGCCAGTCAGCCCGCGGATCGTCTCCAGCGGCGACCCAGACGTGGGTGGCGAGCCCGCCGGCGTCCTCGGCCTTCAGGTTCATCGTGCCGTCCTTGAAACCGAACAGATTGCGCGGCGTCGTCTGGCTCTGCGAGGTCGAGGACGTCCGACCGAAGCCCAACTGAGACCAGCGCAGTGCTGCCCGTCCGAAGGCGATCCGGGCGAGGTTGCGGATCGCGTGCACGGCCACCTGCGGGTCGTCCGCACAGGCCTGGATGCACAGGTCGCCGTCGGACCGGGCCGGGTCCAGCAGGTCGCCGGGGAAGTGCGGCAGCCGCTGCAACGCCGCCGGCCGGCGCTGGGCAACTCCGAAGCGGTCCACGCCGGCGGCCTCGAAGAGGCTCGGCCCGAAGCCGAACGTGAGCGTCAGTCCGGCGGGCGGCAGGTCGATCGCTTCGCCGGTGTCGTCCGGCGGCGCGTCGTACGGCCCGGCCGTCGGGCCGCGCTCGCCGGCACCGGCACCGGCGGTCAGTCGCGCTGCGGCCCGGGTCCAGTCGCGTAGCAGGCCGACCAGGTCGGCGCGCCCTTCGCTCTGCAGGTCGAACGCGGCGAAGTGCAGGCGATCCTGGGCCGGCGTGATGATGCCCGCCTGGGCAGAGCCGTGGAAGGGGTAGCTGCTCGCGGCGGCCGCGGGGGAGGACTTGCGCAGCAGAGTCGCCGCGCCGGCCGCCCCCGCTGCGGCACCGGCCAACCCGATGCCCGTCGCGCCGAGCAGCCGGCGTCGAGTGACCCGCCGGTCGACGCCCGGACCAGCCTCATCGGGCGGTTCCGGCGCGGGTCCGCCGCGATCGCGGGTGTCCACAACGAGTCCCGAACGGGAGAGCGTCAGACGACGGCGGCCGTCAGCCGCGAGAGCGGCTCGGCGACGGTGTTGACCGCGTCCGACAGCTCCTTCACCTGGGCTGCGGTGAGCGTGTCGTAGCTGACGAACCGGCCGCCCTTCTCGTACGTCGCGAGCTTGTCCTGCAGATCCTCAAAGGCTTCGTGCAGGGTGTGGTCGAGCTCGGCGTCCTGCCGCTGCAGCAGCGGCCGCAAGGCTTCGTATGCCTCATACGCACCGTCGACGTTGGCGTCGAAGTCCCACAGGTCGGTGCGCGACCAGTACTCCTCCTCGCCGGTGACCTTGGTGGTCGCCACCTCGTCCAGCAGTTCGCGCGCGCCATTGGCGATCTGGTCGACGCTCGGGTGTGTCTGCTCGACGCGCTCCTCCAGCTCGCGTGTGTTGGCCAGCAGCTCGTCGGCGAAGCGCGTCCGCTCAGCCGCCGTCAGCGCGGTGTAGTCCTTGGCGCGGGCGGGCCACAAATCCTTTTCCAGCAGGTGCCAGCCGGTCCAGGTCTGCCCGGGTTCCAGGTCCGCCTCGCGCAGATCCAGCTTGGGATCGAGGTCGCCGAAAGACTCCGCGACCGGCTCGATCCGCTCCCAGTGGACGCGCGCCCGCGGGTACAGATCCCGCGCCTTGGCATCCTCGCCCGCCTTGTACGCCCCGACGAAGTCAGCCGTCAGCTCCGCCAACTCCTCGGCCTGAGCCTCGACGTAGCCGTGGTAGGTCTCCACTGCCGTCTCCGCCAGTTCGGCATCGTCAGCCTCGGCCGGCTCCTGGTCGGATGCGCTCACCGTGAAGGGCGCGCGGATACCGTCGCCGGTCATGCCCGGCTTGCAGGCACTCAGGTAGTCCCCAGCGGCCGCCTTGACGACCAGGTCGCGGGTCAGGCCCGGTCCGATGTTCTCGACCTCGGCGACGACCCGCTGTCCGTCGCCGGCGTACAGGTAGAACTCAGTCACCGTGCTGCCGGCGTTGGTGACCGTGAAGGTCAGCGTGCCCGATGGCGCTGTGGTCGCGGAGAGCTCACAGGTCGTGTCGGTCGAGCGGACGCTCAGCGCACGCGGATCGGCGGAGGCGCCCGCTGAGGGCGTCCCGGTCGCGTTGTTGTCAGTGCAAGCGGCGAGGGACCCGAGGCCGAGCAGGGCACAGGTCGCCGCCGCCCGAAGGCGGTGGGGGAGCATGCGAGAGATCAGTTCCTTCCGGCGGGCACGGCGGCGGTCGGCGCCGGACGAGCCGACGCAGGCCGCGCGCGGTGACGCACCTTGAGCAAGAACACGGTCATGGTCGGCACCACGTACAGCACCCAGGCGATTGCCTCGAGCACGGTGGTGGCGGGAGAGAAGTTGAAGATGCCCTTGAGCAGCGTCCCGTACCAGGACGAGGGTGGGATCGCGGCGGAAACGTCGAAGGCGAGGGTGTTCAGGCCGGGCAGCACGCCGGCCTCCTGGAGGTCGTGCACCCCGTACGCCAGCACACCACCCGCGACCACGATCAGGAAGGCGCCGGTCCAGGTGAAGAAGCGACTCAGGTTGATCTTCACCGCGCCGCGGTAGAGGAGATACCCGAGGACGACCGCCGTGGCCAGGCCGAGCGCGGCACCGAGCAACGGACGCGCGGCAGAACCGCTGTCGCCCGCCGCGGCCTCGGTGGCGGCCCACAGGAAGAGCGCGGTCTCCAGGCCCTCCCGCCCGACGGCGAGCATCGCCACCACGGCGAGTGACCAGCGGCCAGCGTCGGCCGCCTTGTCGATCTGCGACCGGAGTTCACCGGAGATGCCTCGTGCGGCCCGGGCCATCCAGAAGATCATCCAGGTGACGAAGCCGACCGCAACGATTGAGAGCAGGCCGCCGATCAACTCCTGCGCCTCGAAGGTCAGTCCGCGCGGGCCGAAGGTCAGTGCCGCCCCGAAGATGAGGGACGCCCCCACGGCGATACCGACGCCGCCCCAGATCCTTGGCAAGAGCGCGCGCCGGTCCGACTTCACCAGGTAAGCGACCAGGATGCTGACGATCAAGGCGGCTTCGAGGCCTTCGCGAAGGCCGATCAGGAAGTTGCCCAGCATGGAGGTCCTCGATGTCGTCGGGTGGCGGCTGTGAAGTAGCGTGCGTCAATCAGGTGAGCCTGTCCTAACTTAAGACAGCCTAACCTCGCCCGGCAACCCGCTGTGACCAGCATTACGCGGGCCGACGTTCCGCCCTCGAACGGGCGGGAGCGGTGCTGCAGCTCAGAGACGGTCGTCCAGGACCAGGCCGAGATACTCCTCGAGCCGCTGCCGGATCACCTCGACAGACAGGTCCGGTCGCTGCGCAGCGAGTGCGGCGAGCGGCTCGTTGGGGTCGGGCAGAAAGCCGAGGATGTCGGCGATCGCCCAGAATCGCTGCGCCTCGGGTTCTCCGGCCACACTGCCGCCATTGCGCCGGTACGCACGGACGAAGGCCCGGGCGCTGTCGAGATCGTGCAGCATCGCGAAGTTGGTGCAGGAGTGGGCGACATCCAGATCGGCCGGCCCCCACGAGGTCTCAGCCCAGTCGATGACTGCGGTGATCGTGTCCCCGATCCAGAGCACGTTGCCGGGGTGGAAGTCGCGGTGCACCAGGCAGGATGCGGTGTCGGGCGTACCTCCGCGGAAGAGCGCAATGGCGCGTCGCCAGAGGTCCGGTCGAGCGCTCCAGTGCGGTTCGCGGAGGTCGTCAGGGGCCCAGAACGCGTAGTCGCGCGGCCGTTGGTCCGATGTCACCGCGGTGGCGTGGATGACGGCCGCCGCCCGAGCAAGCTCGTCGATGGCGTGGTCGTTCAGCGCCTGCACCCGGACGGTCCCGGGGACCCAACTGGTGAGGTTGGCGTACCCGCCGGCGACGTCGCCGACCGGATCGCTGGCCATCAGCCGGGGCACCGGTAGCTCGGTGCCGCTCATCAACGAGCACCCGAGCGCCTCGCGTTCGACGTGTTGGCGGCCCACCTCGCCCCACGGCTCAATCGGCACGAAACGCAGCACGGCCCGACCGCCGTCGCGTGTCCGCACCAGCGAGATCGTGCCCGTGCGTCCGCCGACCACCGGGTCCACCGCGACGATCGGCTCCCCGATCGCGTCCTCGGCCCACCTCCGGGCGCGCTCAGGCGGCGCCTGTGCGGGATAGCTGAGCGGTTGCACGCTCAGACGTGCAGCGCGCGGCGGGGCAACAACTCACTCTGGGCGTAGATGCCGATCTGGTGTGTGGCGATGGCGTCCATCACGGCGCCGACGCCGCCACCGAGCAGCGGCACCCGCCGGGTGATGGCGAGTGCGAGATTCTTGCCGCCGATTCGGGCCGTCAGGTCGGTGAGCACGTCCTGGGCCACCAGCCGATCCAGTTCGGGGTCGAACATCGGAGCTGTCGCAACCGCCATCGGGGACGTCGGCAGCGTGCCGTTGAGGATGCGTTTCGCGACTTGCTCGCCGCCCAGCAGGCACATGATCAACGCCGTCCGGACGCGCGGGTCGTCGAGGTCGTAGCCACGCAGGTGGGCAATGGCCGCGACCATCCGCACCTGCAACACGGCCACCCCGGCCAGGTTCGCCGGCACCGTCACCGGGAGCGCCACGATCCCGCCCAGATTGGTCACGAAGCCCTGCGCCGAGGCCAGCCGGACGTGGTTGTCGACGATCGCCACGATGGCCTGGTCGAGCGAGCCGCCCCGCCGCTGGAACTGGCGGGCCGCTACCGCTTTGGCTCCCGGCAGTCGTCCGTGGCCATCGATGGCGATCTCCAAGACGCGGCGGAGAGCGCCGCCGGCAGCTTGCGGGCCGACGATGCTGGCCACGGGTGCGATGCCGCGTGCGATGCGGCGCCCCACGTTCTGCGCTGAGGGCATGCTGTCTCCACCTCGTTGGGAAACGTGCCGGCGGCGGTCCTCGTCGCCGGCGTTCGCTCGTGCCCAGCGTACGTGGCGCGGACCTGCGTGCGGAGGTCTCCGACCCGGACTGCTCGCCGCACAACCCACCCTGTCGCCGCGCTGGGGCCGATGGCACCATCGACGGGTGAGTTCGCCGTTCGGTCCACCTGCGGGCTGGCGGCACGACGACCTGATCGGGGTCTCGCGCCAGTTCGACGGCGAACTGACCCTCGCCGCGTACCACTCCGGCGTGTTCCCGATGCCGCTACGGCCCCAGTTGATGGGCTGGTACTCCCCGCTCGCACGGGGCGTGTTGCCGCTCGACGGGCTGCGGGTCAGCCGCTCGCTGCGGAAGATGCTGCCTCGGTACGAGATCCGGATCGACACCGCCTTCGACGCCGTGCTCACCGAGTGCGCGAGTCCTCGCCGATTGGGCGGGTGGATCGATGCCGACATCCGACGCGTCTACCGAGACCTGCACCGGCGAGGGGTCGTCCATTCCGTCGAGGCGTGGACGGCAGGCGGCGAACTCGCGGGCGGTCTCTACGGCGTCAGCATCGGCGGGCTGTTCGCAGGCGAGTCGATGTTCCACCGGCCCGACATCGGCCGGGATGCCTCCAAGGCTGCGCTGGTGGCCCTGGTTCGCCACCTCCGCGCCTCCGGTGCTGAGGGACGGCTGCTGGACGTGCAGTGGCAGACCGCACACCTCAGCTCGCTCGGGGTGGTCGAGATCGCCCGCGAGGAGTACCTCGATCGCCTCGACGCGGCGCTGACACTGCCGGCGCCGGATTGGCCTACCTCACCCGGCTGAGGAGCCTCGCGACCGGAGCCTGCTCGGCGGCGCCGCCGTAGACTACGCGCGTGCCCGAGATGCCGGAGGTCGAGTCGCTGGCACGGTTTCTGACCGAACGCTGTGTCGGACGGGTGATCGAGCGCGTCGAGTTGGTGGCGTTCAGCGCGCTGAAGACGTACGCGCCGCCGCTGACCGCGTTGCACGGGCTGGAGATCGATGCCGTGACCAGGCGCGGCAAGTTCATCGACGTCTCTGCGCAGGGCCTGCACCTGGTGTTCCACCTGGCCCGGGCCGGTTGGCTGCGGTGGCGCGACGCGATACCGGCCACGCCGGCGCGTCCCGGCCGTGGCCCGCTCGCCCTCAGGCTGCGGCTGGAGGACGGGTCGGGCTTCGAACTGACCGAGGCCGGCACCCAGCGCAAGCTCGCTGTCCACGTCGTCACCGACCCGCTGTCGATTCCGATGGTGGCCACGCTCGGGCCTGATCCGCTGGCGGAGACGTTCGATCGCGGTGCGCTGGCCGCGCTGCTCACCGGCGCCGGGCGGGCGCAGCTCAAGGGCGTCTTGAAGGACCAGCGGACGATCGCCGGGATCGGGAACGCGTACTCCGACGAGATCCTGCACGCGGCCAAGCTCAGCCCGTTCAAGCCGGCCAACAGCCTCAGCGACGCCGAGTTGGACGGCCTCTACCGCGCGATGAAGGACGAACTGTCCGGGGCCATCGTGCGGGCCGAGGGTCTCGCGGCGAAGGACCTCAAGGGCGAGAAGAAGTCGGGCATGCGGGTGCACGGTCGGACCGGCGAGACCTGTCCGATCTGCGGCGACACGATCGCGGAGGTCTCCTTCGCCGATTCCTCGCTGCAGTACTGCCCGACCTGCCAGACGGGCGGCAAGAAGCTAGCGGATCGTCGGATGTCGCGTCTGCTCAAGTAGGTCCGCGGCGGTTTCCGTGGGTCGCTCCAGGGCGGGCGGCTGCTAGCCTGCTCGCCGAGACTGCGGTCTCGTCACGACACGATTTCGGGAGCTCACACCCGGTGGTGGGCTGAGAGGGTGGCGTGCTGCGGAGATCTTTCCGCGGCGGGTGCTGCCGACCGACCGAACCTGTCCGGGTAATGCCGGCGTAGGGAGTTGGCCATGGCATCGTCTGTTTCCGTCCGTCACACCGCTGAGGACCGTCCACAGGCCGCCGCCGAGGCGCCGCTGGTGCTCACCACCGAACCGCCCCGGCCGCTGCGGTTCACCGACCAGCTCGCGATGTGGGCGAACCTCGGTATCAGCCTGTTCGGCCCGCTGACCGGGGCCCTGATCGCCACGACGGCCGGATCGGTCTGGCTGGCCATCGTCGCGATCTTGGTCGGATGTGCACTCGGCGCGGCACTGCTGGGTGCCTCCGCGGTGTTCGGCGCCAGCACCGGTGCGCCGGCGATGGTGTCCCTCCGCGGGATGCTCGGCCGGCGCGGATCGGTGGTGCCCACCCTGCTCAACGTCGCCCAGAACGTCGGCTGGGCCACCATGGAGATCATCGTCATCTCGACCGCCGCTGTGGCGGTGCTCGGTCAGAATTGGCGGTGGCCGTTCGTGCTGCTCGCTGGCGGGCTGGCGACTCTGATGGCCGTCCGGCCACTCGGCAGCGTCCGGTTGCTGCGCAAGGTGATGGTGTGGCTCGTTCTGGTCGCCTCCGCGTACCTGTTCGTGCAGGTGCTGCTGGTGCCGCGGCAGAGCATCCCGCAGGACGCGGTGCTCGGGTTCTGGCCTGCGGTCGATCTCGCGATCGCCGCCGTGGTGTCGTTCGCGCCGCTCGCAGCCGACTACAGCCGACACTCACGTACGCGCGGCGCGGCGTTCTGGGGCGCTTCCCTGGGCTACGGGCTCGCCGCGGTCGCCTACCTCAGCCTCGGCGTCTTCGCGATCGCCAACCTCGGTGGCTCCGATGTGATCACCGCTCTGGTGACACTGCCGGCCGGCGCCATTGCGATCGGAATCCTGCTGGTGGACGAGGTGGACGAGGCGTTCGCGAACGTCTACTCGACCACGATGTCGGTGCAAAACCTCTTCCCCAACCTCGACCGACGGTTGGTGGCTGTGGTCATCGGGGTCATCGCCACGTTGCTCGCCGGCCTTCTCGACTTCGGCCAGTACCAGTCGTTCCTGTTCCTGATCGGCTCAGTCTTCGTGCCGCTGTTCGCCGTGGCTGCGGTCGACTTTTTTGCGGTCAGTCGTGGGCACTGGGACGTGTCTGCTGGCTCCCGGCTCCGGCTTGGACCGGTCATCGCGTGGGCGTGCGGATTCGTCGCCTATCAACTCGTCTACCCCGGCGACGTCCCCGGCTGGTCGACCTTCTGGAGCGGGGTCGCGGCGGCGATCGGGTTCAGCGCTCCGTCGTGGCTGGGATCGTCGGTGGCAGCGATCGGCGTCGGCGGTCTGGTGATGCTGCTCGCCGGCGTGGTCGGCAGGCGGACGACTCAACGGGCGTGACAGCATCGGCCGCGTGCCGGTCATCATCGCCCATCGGGGGTTCTCGTCACGGCACCCGGAGATGACCCGGGCCGCCTACCAGGCGGCGCTCGACTGGGCCCGCGACACCGGCGTGCAGCTGTGGGTCGAGTGCGACGTCCAGTTCTCCGCGGACGGGCAGCTGATCTGTCTGCATGACCTGCAGCTCGACCGCACCTCCAGCGCATCGGGGCTCGCTCATCGGCTCAGCGTCGAGGAACTCAAACAGCTCGACTTCGGTTCCTGGCGTGCGCCCGATGCCGTACCCGACGAGCGCGAGCTGCTCACGCTGCCCGAACTGCTCGCGCTCGTGGCGGCTGCCCGCGACGCGGGTGCGCTGGTCGGTTTGGTGATCGAGACCAAACACCCCAGCTGGCGGCATCGCCGGCTGGAGCACGCGGTGGCAGCGGAGCTGCGCAGGAGTGGTTGGGACAGCGCCGACGCGCCCGTGCAGCTGCTGACGTTCTCGCGCGCCGGCCTGCGCCGGTTCGCGCGGCTGCTGCCCGCGTTGCCGCGGACCCTGTTGATCCGCGATGACCTCGGCCGCGCTCGGAGCGGGCGACTCCCGCGCGGCACGCGGATCGCTGGTCCGAGCCTCGCCCTGGTGCGCGCTCACCCCGATTTCGTCGCGCGCTGCCGGGCGCAGGGCAATGCTGTCTACGTCTGGACGGTCAACGAGCCGGAGGACATCGCGCTTTGCCGCAGCCTCGGGGTCGCCGGGTACATCACCGACTACCCCGAACGGGTCGCGGCGGCGTTCGGAGGAACCAGCCAGTGAACCGAGGCGGGGGAACTCAGGCGAGGGGACTCAGGCCGGGGGGACTCAGGCCGGGGCCTCGGCGGCGACTGCGCGCCTGACCCGCATCGCCGCTGACACCGCCAGACCGAACAGGACGACCGCGAGCACCCCGTGCAGCCAGCCGAGCCCGGCGACGGCGTGCGACGCCTCGCCGAGTGCCACCTGGAGCAGGGTCGCCGCCAAGACGATGATCGCCCAGCGAATGCCGCCCGGAATCTTCGCGAAGAACGACGCCAGCAGCAGCAGCAGCGAGATCACCGGGAGCACCAGCTGGCCGTTCATGCCGTGGATGGCGAAGCCCGCGCTCCCGCCGACACTGACGTCCGCGGACTGCAGCACCGACGCGTCGAGGATGCCGCCGTTCTTCACCCAGGTGAGCAGCCCGAAGACGGCAAAGGCGATTGCGGCTGCCTGAACGACGACGCCGATCGCGACCAGCATGGCGAGAACGCGGTACAGGGACGGCATCGGACCTCTTTCGTCGGGGAAGTGCGCTGGCGCCTGCATCGGGTCTGCCCCTGAACCGCCACCGGCCAGACGATTGTCCTATACGGGGAGCCGGTCCCGGCTGATCGGACACGACATGCAGCGCGGTCCGCCGCGGCCGGAGCCGAGTTCGGAACCGGCGATCGGAACGACCTCGATCCCGGCGTCGGACAGACGGCGGTTGGTCTCGACGTTCCGCTCGTACGCGACCGCGACCCTGGGTTGGATCGCGAGGGTGTTGTTCCCGTCGTCCCACTGCTCCCGCTCGGCGGTGACCGGGTCGAGTCCGGTGTCGATCAGCCGCAGCTCCTCGATCCCCATCGCGGCTGCCGCTGCCTGGAGGAAGGGTGCCGCCGGGGCGATCCGCAGCCCGCCCGAGCCGTCCGGGGTGACCGACACGGCGCTCAGTCGATGGGCCACGTTCGGGTACATGACGACCGCGTCGACATCGACCATCGTGCAGATGGTGTCGAGGTGCATCGTCGCTCTGTCCTGGTCGATCGGCACCACCAGCACGGTGTGCGCCAGGCCGAGGTCGAATGCGGTCCGGGCGAGGCGCTCGGCGCCGGAGGGTCGGGTCCGCTCACCGACACCGACGGCGAGCACCCCCTCGCCGAGGGCGAGCACGTCGCCGCCTTCCAGATGCTCCATGTGCCAGCCGTGGATCCGTGGCGTGCCGGCAAAGCGGGGGTGGAAGCGGTAGATCAGCTCGGTCAGCTGCGTCTCTCGGCGCCGAGCGGGCATCGCCAGCGAGGTGATGGTCGCCCGGTCGCCCACCCAGACACTTGAATCTCTGGTGAAGAGCAGGTTGGGCAACGGGTCGATCAAGAAGTGCTCGGGCGGGTGCAGGGCGGCCACCAGGCTGCCGGAGCCGCGGATCTCGTCGTTGCGCAGGCCTGCCATCAGCACTTCCGCCAGCGCCTCCGGACTGAGCGCCGCGAGGTGCTCGGCCAGATAGCGGCGCAACGTGTCGCCGAGCCGGATGTCCGCGACGGTGTCGGAGATCGCGGTCGCTCGCGCTTCCTCGGTCGCCAGTGTCTGGCGGACCAGATCTCCGAGGTAGAGCACCTCGACGCCGCGACCTCGGAGGGCGTCGGCGAAGGCATCGTGCTCCTGCTGGGCCCGGTCCACCCAGGGCAGGCCGTCGAAGAGCAGCGCGTCGTTGTTGCGCGGCGTCAGCCGCCTCAATTCGTTGCCCGGACGGTGCAGCATCACCGTACGCAGGCGGCCGACCTCGGAGCGGACGCCGACCGTGCTGCGGTCCGCGTCGGGAGTCGGAGCAGCAGCGGCATCGGACATGCTGGTGACCCTATCCGCGGGAGTCCCCAGCTGGTGCGCGACGGTGTCCATCGGCGCCTTCGGGGCGGCTAGCCTATGCAGCGTGACCCCCTTGTCCCGCGTGGCCTGCGTGATCCCGGCCAAGGACGAGGAGGAGCGGATCGCCGCCACAGTGGCGGCCGCGCAGCGATTGCCCAACGTGGAAATCGTGGTGGTCTGTGACGACGGAAGCACCGACCGGACGGGGCAGCACGCCGCCGCCGCCGGAGCGATCGTCGTGTCGCACACACGCAACCGGGGGAAGGCGGCGGCCGTCGAGTCGGCCGTCAACGGGCTCGGCGTCATCGAGCAGCGCGACAAGCGACCTGAAGCCGGCGCGTTGCTGTTCCTGGATGCCGATCTGGGCGAGACGGCCGCGAACTGTGCGCCGCTGATCACCCCGGTGGTCGAGGGGAGCGCCGACCTGACCATCGCGGTGCTGCCACCGCAGACGACCGGCGACGGGACCGCAGCCGGCGGGCGTGGCCTGGTGATGGGCACCGCGACCAAAGGGATCGTCGAACTCACCGGGTGGACCCCGAAGGCGCCGCTGAGTGGCCAGCGCTGCCTGACCCGGCGGGCCTTCGAGTTGGCGAGTCCGCTCGCGGCCGGCTGGGGGATGGAAGTCGGGATGACGATCGACATCCTCCGCGCCGGGCTGACGGTGCGCGAGGTCGAGGTGGAGTTGCGGCATCGCGCGACCGGCAACGATCTGGGCGCCCAACTGCACCGAGCCAAGCAGCTGCGCGACGTCGTCCGCGCGCTGGCTGCTCGTGGCTTTGTCCAGGCGGGCCTGGCGGACGTCAAGGACAACCGGCTGCCCGGCCTGGTGAAGAGGGTTCGGGGCCGGTAGCGGTGACGACCAGGTCCCGCCGCCGCAGCGGCAATCCCGCGAAGCCGCCGCCGGCGGCCTACAACCCGAGCCAATGGCACCGCGACCACCGGTTCGGCTATGCCGGCATCGTCGGTGCGACGGCACTCACCCTGCTGGCTGGCTTCCTCGGGCCGTCCGCGGTGACCCTCACGCTCGGCCCGCGCAAGGACTACCTGCCGCCGTGGTACCTACCCGCCGGCATCGTGCTCCCGAACGAGTGGTTCGTCTCCGCCCTGATCTGGATCGCGATCGTCGTCGGTGCCCTCGGGCTGTGGGTGGCGCTGCGCGCGATGGCCGACGGCTGGAAGCCGCGGGTCAAGCGGGTGTTCGCGCTCGGCAGCGTGCTCAGCCTGCTCACCATCCTCGTGCCGCCGCTGACCTCGGCCGACGTGCTGATGTACGCGGCGTACGGGCGGTTGCAGACGATCGGCCGCAGCCCGTACGAGATCACCCCCGCCGAGGTGTTCCGCGGCCAGTTCGATCCGGTGCTGAAGTGGACCGAGCGCCCGTGGCAGGACACGCCGAGCGTCTACGGGCCGATCACCTCCTGGACCCAGCTGATGGCGAACCGGCTGGGTGGGGAGAACATGCACGACATCGTCTTCTGGCTCCAGGTCTGCTGCGTCGTCCCGTTCATCCTGGTCGGCCTCGGAGCCGTGCTGCTGGCGCACGGCGACAGCCGCCGCCAGGCGCGCGCCGCGCTGCTCACCGTCGCCAATCCGGTGCTGATCTGGGCGGTCGTCGCCGGTGCGCACAACGAGGCGCTGTCGGTGATGTTCGCCGTCGCCGGACTGATGTTCATGCGCAAGAACCCGTTCGTCGCGGGCCTCGGCATCGGGCTGGCCGGCTGCGCCAAGTTGAGCATCGGCCTGTGGGGGCTGGCGATGCTGTGGGCGTACCGACGCGAGCCCAAGAAGGCATTGCTGCTGTGCCTCGGCACAGCGGTGCCAATGAGCCTGGCGTACGTGCTGTGGCAGCCGACGGCCTTCTTCCAGGTGCTGCGCAACGGTGGGTACGTCTCGGTCGGGTCGTGGGCGAACCCGATCTTCCGGTTCTTCGACCTGTTCATGACCGGGACGCAGGCCAAGGTCGTCGTCGGGGTGCTCTCCTACGCCGGGCTGCTGGTGATCGGCTGGATGCTCTCCCGGGTGGTGCCGTGGACGGCTGCGCCCGGGCTGCCCAAGGGTGCCGACCTGCGCCGCGATCCGCTGACGATCGCGTTGCGCACCTCGCTCGTGCTGTCGGTGGCCTGGCTGATCACGTCGATGTACACGCTGTCCTGGTACGACCTGATCGCCTGGGTGCCGCTCGCGGTGCTGGCCGCCAGCAAGCTCGACCAGATCATGCTGCTGCGCGTCGCGCCGCTGTCGCTCGCCTACGTACCCGGCCGGGCGCTGGAGGTGGGTCCCGCGCTGGACTTCACCGCCTCCCGGGTGCGCGACACGGTGTCTCCGATCGTGCAGATGCTGGTGCTGGTCGCGGTCGTGATGTGGTGGCGCAAGCCAGATCGGCCGGAGCTGTTCCCGTTCCGGCGGCGAGACGAGCGGCGAGCAGTCGATCAGCGGGAACTGGTGGGTGCGGCGAAGGCGCGTCCCCGTTGAGTCAGCGCGTCACGTAGTCGTCGATGTCGGCGAGCACGGCCGCCTTCACGTCGTCGGGTGCGAAAGACGCCCGGATCGCCGTCCGGGCCAGGTCCGCGACCCCCGACTCGTCCAGGTCCAGCAGCCGCGCCGCGATCTCGTACTCGTGGTTCAGCGTCGTGTCGAACATCGGCGGGTCATCGGTATTGACCGTGACCCGCACGCCAGCCTCCACGAGCGCACGGATCGGGTGCTGCTCTAGGTCGTCCACCACCCCGAGCGCGACGTTCGAGGTGGGACAGACGTCCAGGGTGATGGCGTTCGCCCCGAGGTGTTCCAGCAGCTTCGGGTCCTCGACGGCGGCGATCCCGTGCTCGATACGTTCGGCATGCAGGGTGGTGAGCGCGTCCCAGATCGTCTCGGGTCCGGTCGTCTCGCCCGCGTGCGGCACGCTGTGCAGCCCGGCGGCCCGGGCGCGTTCGAACTGCGCCGCGAACATCGAGCGCGGGAAGCCCTTCTCCGAGCCGCCGATGCCGAACGCGACCAGGCCCGGGACGTCGTGGTCCAGCGCAGCGGAGGCGGTCACCTCGGCCGCTGGCAGTCCGAAGTCGGCCGGGATGTCGAAGATCCAGCGCAACACCACGCCGTGGTCGCGCTCGGCGGCGACGCGGGCATCCTCGATCGCCTCGAGGAAGGCCTCGGCGGGAAGCCGCTCGCTGATCGAGATCGACGGGGTGACGGTCAGTTCGGCGTAGCGGATCTGCTGGCCCGCCATCTCCCGCGCGACCTCGTAGGTCAGGGTGCGAACGTCCTCCCCGGTGCGGACAAGATCCACCACCGCGAGGTAGTTGCGGATGAAGTGCGGGAAGTCGTCGAACACGTAGAACTCGCGGAGCTTGTCGGGGTCGCTGGGGACGGTGCCTGGGTGCCGCGCGGCAAGTTCGGCGACGATCCGGGTCGATGCCGAGCCGACCTGGTGGACGTGTAGCTCGGCCTTCGGAAGTCCGGCGATGAAGCTGGGGCTGACGCTCACGGCGGCCAGTCTGTCAGCCCCGCAGGCGGCGATCTCGAACCCGGTCGCCGCGCCGGAAATCGGCGGGGGCGTCAGTGGTCGGCTCGGTAGGGTCAAGCCCAGTCGAGGAGGTGGCAGCGGTGACACACGGTGGGCAGGGCGACCCGACGCCTTCTGTCACCGACGCGCCGATCGGCCTCGTCGTGGTGGGCGCCGCGGTCGGCATGGGTCGTTGGCTCGTCGATCACGTGCTGTCCACCGCCCGCTGGGACGGCGTGACCCTGGTCGACCTCGCCGACCGCAGTGGCGAGCTGGCCCTGGCGGCGCAGAGCTTCGCGGCCCACCAGGTGTCTCTCGTCGGGCTGAACGGGAACGGGACCGAACCGCCTACCTCGCCTGGGGCCCGACCTGCCGGTCGCACGCTGCTCGTCGTCGCGGTTCCGCCGGGTGAACTGGCCGACGTAGCGACGCGGGTGGCGAGCTTTGCGCCCGCAGGTTCGACGGTCGCCGTGGTGGCCGATCAGCTCGTGGATCCGCTGCGCCAGGTCGCTGAGCTCCTGCCCGGACGGGCGGTGGCGGGCGTCCATCCGCTGTTCGAGCGGACGGCCCCGGCGCTGGACGGACAGATCGTCTATCTGGTCCCGCCGGATGGGTCCGACCCGACGTACGCATCGCTCGTCGCCGTGATCGGCGAGGCAGGCGGCGTGGTGAAGGTCGGCACCGCCGCCCAGCACGACCGATCGATGAAGTACGTCCAGGCTGCGGCGCACCAGACCCTGCTGAACTTCGTCGACGTGCTGGCCCGCTCCGGTCTGGACCTTGACGAGGATCTCTGGTCGGCCCGGACGCCACTGTTCGAGGCGTTGTTCGGGCTCGCCGCCCGGGTCCTGGATCCCCGTCACCGGACGGCGATCGAGCGCATCGAGGCCACCCAGGGCGCCCGGGACGTCGCTGCTGAACTGCTGGCCTCGGCGTCGGCGACCCAACACTCGATCGCCAGTCCCGAGGTCACCGCGGAGCGGTTGGACGAGATCAGTGAACATGTCGGCGGCAGCCTGTTCACCACCGCCCGGCACGTCGCTGAGGTGGCCGTGGCCGCGACGCGGTCGACGCGCGCCGAGCTCTCCCGGCGACGGGCCGATCACGACCTGGTCGGCGTGCGG
Organism: Propionibacteriaceae bacterium; assembly: GCA_044225235.1. Lineage (GTDB taxonomy): Bacteria > Actinomycetota > Actinomycetes > Propionibacteriales > Propionibacteriaceae > Microlunatus. The sequence continues at coordinate 56,437 of JBGAIX010000013.1, forward strand.
CTGGTTCGTCGGCCCGATGTGCTGCACGTCGGTCGCATCCTGGAGATCGGCTCCTCCCAGGTGGTGATCGACGACCTGCTCATCCCCGGCAGTGGACGCGGTGCGGTGCTCGCGACCGGGCCGGGGCTGGTCAACGGCAAACGTGTGGGCGCTCGTGGCAACGCCCGGAAGGTCTCACTCAACATCGGCCAGATCAGCCTGCTGAGCGGCGCCGATCTCGACCGCGAACTGGATGCCAGGCTGGCTTTCCTGCGCCGCGACGTCCGCTTCCTGGTGCCCGAGTCGGTCTCTGGTCGGGGGGTGCTGCGGGCGTTGCAGGGCACCGCAGGGACGCGGGCGCACGAACTCGTCTCCGAAGTGGTGCGGACGGGGCAACGCGCGGTGGTCGTCCGGTTGGAGATCCGGGCCGACCGCGACCTCGACGACACCGTCGAGCAGTTGCGTGCGGGCGTGCAGCGCATCTACGCCTGGCCCGACGGCATCTGCCGGCCCGCCCGGCCGCGCATCCGCCGGATCGCGTACCTCGGCCCGCCGGGAACCTTTTCGGCGACCGCAGCCCAGCAGTGCGCGCGGGCGGCAGGGCTGGAAGCGCCGGCGCTGCTGCCCCAGGAGAGCTTTGCCGACATCGTCGGTCTGCTCGCCACCGGCGACGCACTAGCGGTGCTGCCGATCAGCAGTTCGTCGTCCGGGCTGGTCACCCGCGCCTGCACGGCGCTGTGGGACGCCGGGCCGACGGTCACCGTCGGTGGGATCGTCGATGTCTCGGTGCGGATCGATGCCTACATCCCGACCGACAGCGGGCTGGAGCAACTGCGCGGCTCCAGGGTCTACAGCCATCCGCAAGCGATCGCGCAGTCCAGCCAGTTCATCCGGCGCTGGGGTTTGCACCCGGTCGCCTGCGCGTCCACCACCGAGGCGTTGCAACGAGTGGGCAGTTCCTCGGAGTCAGCGGTGGCGTTGGCCGCCGCCGAGTCGGACCTCGCGGGCTTGGCGCTCAAGGTCGGCGAGCGCGAGGTCGACGATCTGTCGGGCTCGATCACCCGGTTCCTCATCGTCGGGCCCGCGGACGGCTTCGGCCAGTTCTCGGACGAGCACACACCGACGACTCGGACGGTCCTGCTCGGCCGGACCGCCGCGCCAGGGGCTCCGCTGCTGGGGAGCGGACCGGCCGCCTCGTACGACGAAGTCCTCGCCGACGCGGAGGGTAACTACCTGCTCGTCACCAGCCGCGCCGAGGTCCCGACCGGCAGTGGATTGCGGCGGCTGGGAACCTCGCCCTGGTCGCCCCGCACCCCGCTGGTGCGGGTGGCGGCGCCCTGAGCCGTCAGTCGGAAACCGCTGCGACCGCCGGCTCAACGGCCCCCTCCGCCGGCTCAGCCGCCGGCTGTGCCGCCTCGACGTCCGGCGCGGGCTGCTCACTCGGCCGCCGAGGGACGCGGAGGCGCAGTGCGCCAGGCACCACCTCAGCAGTCAGCCGACTGCACTCACCGACCGTGTCGCCGTCGAGCTGGTACTGATCGCGCTCCTCGACGGTGATCGTCACCCGGCGGCCGACCAGCCGATCGAGGGCGTCGTCGTCGTCGCTGCCGCGTCGGCGGGCCAGCACCTGGGTGATGATGCGCGCCCAATCCCGCACCGTCCGCGGCGAGGCGACGATCACATCCAGCAGCCCGTCGTCGGGGCGTGCCCCAGGGATCAGCTGGATGTTGGCCTGCAATAGGCCTACGTTGCCGATCACCATGACGTGAGCTTTGCGCTTCAGCGGCGGCTGGTCGTCGACCTGAATGGTCGCGTGCAGTGCGGGGTGGTTGGCGTTCTGAGCCGCGGAGACGAAGTAGGCGGCCGATCCGACCGCCTTCTTCAGATTGGGGTCGGTGCCCTCCATGATCACGGCGTCGATCCCGATGCCGGCCATCACCGCGAAATGGTCGTCCTGCCCGCCGTCGACGCTCAGCCGGACCAGGTCCACCCGCTTGTCGAGGCCGTCGAAGGCCACATCCAGCGCGGCAGCCTCGTCCAACGGGATGCCGATGTTGCGCGCGAGCAGATTGCCGGTGCCGGCCGGGATCAGGCCGAAGGGGATGTCGGTGTTGGCCAGTCCGGCGCAGATCACCCGGATGGTGCCGTCGCCGCCGGCGCCCAGCACGAGATCGACACCCGCGGCGACGGCCTGCTGGGTCATCGCGCGCCCGGGGTCGTTGATGCTCGTCTCCAGGTAGACCGGCTTGTCCCAGCCGCGCGAGCTCAGCTCGTACTCCACGTGACGCCGGAAGGTCACCGAGTCGCGCACCTTCGCCGGGTTGTAGATCACCGCGGCCCTGCGCTTGGGCGCCTCGACCACCGTCGGTGCGCCGCGACTACGCACCAGTTCGCCGACGAGTTCGTGCGGGACCGGGACCTTCACACCAGCGACGAGCAGCGCGAGGGTGGCGATCGCCGCACCGAAGAGCCCGCCGCCGATCAGGTCGGAGATGTAGCTCGCGCTCGTCACCCAGCGGTCGATCGCCACCAACAGGGCCAGGGCGGCGGTGCCGATCAGCCAGCGGAAGCGGGCCGAGGTGGGCTGCCGAGTCACCGCCAGCGTCGCGCTGATGGCGATCCCCAGCACGACGGCGGCGGCAAGATGGCTCGACGGGTAGCCGAGATTCCCGATGGTGATCAGGTCGCTCGCCGAGTCCGGCGTCGGCCGACCGATCAGGAATCGGAGCAGCACCGAGCCGCCCCAGCCGAGGACCGTCATCAGCGCGAGACCCAGTGCGAGCTGACGGAGCCGGTGCTGGAGCGCCCAGAACGCGATGCCGAGCACGACGGCGTACGCGATCCCGGGCCAGGTCAGCAGCGCGAAAGCAGAGGCGATCTGTCCGCCGGTACTCAGCGGATCGATCGGGGCGGCGACGTGCGATCGGTCGTACGACTGCACGCCAGGGCGGGTGAGGACCAGCCAGGTCCACACCACGAACGCGAGGAGGAGGACGACTCCGGCGAGAACCGACGTCCGGCTCGGTGGGCGACGCACCATGATCTCCGTATCTTTTCAGCGTTCTGAGGGATTCCTGACGTGGCGCGCGCCGGTGATCAAGATGCAAGCGCGGAAACTGCGGAGCGGCGCTGGCTAGGCTTAGCCGGTGATCGACGTCAAGGTGCTGCGTTCCGACCCAGACCGCGTGCGGGCCTCGCAGAATGCCCGCGGCGAGTCGACGGCGGTGGTCGACCAACTCGTGGCACTCGACGTCGACCGGCGGGCCGCGATCGCGGACTTCGAGGGTCTGCGTGCGGAACAGAAGGGCCTCGGCAAGCAGATCGCCCAGGCGCGGGGTGAGGATCGCCAGGGGCTGCTGGCCCGCACCAAGGAACTGGCCGACCTCGTTCGAGCCGCCGAGGCTAGGCAGCGCGAACTCGACCGGGCCTTCGAGGAATTGCTGCGTGGCGTGGGCAACCTGGTCTTCGATAACGTCCCGGCCGGTGGTGAGGACGACTACGTCGTGCTGGAGACGCGCGGTGCACCGCGGGACTTCGACGCCGAGGGCTTCGCTCCGCGCGACCACCTGGAGATCGGTACGCTGCTCGGCGCCATCGACGTCGAGCGCGGCGCCAAGGTGTCCGGCTCACGCTTCTACTACCTCACCGGTCAGGGCGCCGAGCTAGAGCTCGCTCTGGTCAACCTCGCGATGGCAACGGCGACCCGGAACGGGTTCACGCCGGTCATCCCGCCGGCGCTGGTCAAGCCCTCGGCGATGGAGGGCACCGGGTTTCTCGGTCAGGCGGCGCAGGACGTCTACCACCTGCCGGCAGACGACCTCTATCTCGTCGGGACGTCGGAGGTGCCGCTCGCGGCCTACCACTCCGACGAGATCTTGGACGCGGAGAGTTTGCCGCTGCGTTACGCCGGGTTCAGCCCCTGCTTCCGTCGGGAGGCAGGCTCGCACGGCAAGGACACCCGGGGGATCTTCCGGGTGCACTGGTTCGACAAGGTGGAGATGTTCGTTTTCTGCGCGCCCGAGGATGCTGCCGCTCAGCATCAGCAGCTGTTGCAGTGGGAGAAGGACTTCATCGACGCGCTCGAGATCCCTTACCAGGTGCTCGAACTCGCGGCGGGCGACCTCGGCCTGAGCGCCGCCCGCAAGTACGACTGCTACGGCTGGTTGCCGACCCAGAACCGCTACCGGGAGATCACCTCGACCTCGAACTGCACCGAGTTCCAGGCGCGGCGACTCAACATCCGCGCCCGGTACGCGGCCGGGACGGGACCGGTGGCGACACTGAACGGCACCCTGTGCGCCATGACCCGGACGATCATCATGCTGTTGGAGAACCATCAGCAGGCTGACGGGTCGGTCCGGGTGCCGGTAGCGCTCCGGCCGTTTCTCGGCGGTCGAGAGGTGCTGACGCCTGTTGCCCGCTGAGCGTCCCGACGGTCCCGGGCCGGCCGACCCGGGCTGGCGCCCAGGACTGGTCGTGTTGGACATCGACGGCACGATCGTCGATCGCGAAGGCACGCTGCCGGCAGAGGTGCGGTCGGCGGTCTGGCTGGCTGTCGACGCCGGTGTTCCGGTGCTGCTGGCCACCGGGCGTTCCTGGCACGGCACCCGCGACGTCATCGATGCGCTGGGTCTCCCGACGGGGCCGACGGTCTGCTCCAACGGCGCCGTGGTGGTGTCCTACCCGCCCGAGCAGATCGTCCGGGCCATTACGTTCCAGCCCGGCGACGTGATCCGGAAAGTGCAGCAGGTCGCGCCCAAGACCTTGATCGCGGTGGAGGAGATCGGCCGTGGTTATCGAGTCAACAACCACTTCCCGTTCGACGACCTGACCGGGGAGGTCGTCGTCCAGGACGTGGCGGAACTCAGCGCCCGACCGGTCACCCGCGTGATCCTGCGGGACCCGACGGGCTCGGATGCGGACTTCGTCCGGCTCGCCGCCAACCTCGGTCTGCACGGCGTCAGCTACTTCGTCGGCTGGAGCGCCTGGCTCGACATCGCGCCTGAAGGAGTGAACAAGGCGAGCGCGTTGGCCGAGGTCGTGCTCAGCCTCGACATCCACGCATCGCAGGTGCTGGCGTTTGGAGACGGCCGCAACGACATCGAGATGCTGCGCTGGGCTGGTCGGGGGGTCGCGATCGGGGATGCGCCACCTGAGGTGCAGGCCGCAGCGGATGCGGTTGCGGCGCCGTTCGCTGCTGGCGGACCGGTGCAGGAACTGCGCCGCTGGTTCGGCTGACCGACGCGAGGCTCAGGCGGCGATCCGCTCCGATCCCCCCAACACGTGCGCCGTCGCCCGGAGGACCGCAGCGCGACTGGGCCTGGCGGATGTGGGTCGGCTACTCGCGGGCTGATGCCGTTCCCGTCGCAGATGCCGCTTCACGGTGGACAGCGAGCAGCCGAGGCGCTGCGCGAGTCGGTCCAGGCTCTCCTCCGGGTGCGCCGCGCGCAGCCGGATGACTTCATCGTGGTCGACCTGTCGTCGCGCACCGACCACGCCGGCGACGGTGTCGAGGCTCTCCGGTTCGACCACGATGCCGAGGAGCCGGCGGACCTGCCGGCGTTGCGTCTCGGTGGTTCCTGCGACGTAGCCGTTGACGTCATGGACGGCTACCGCGTCGTACAGGCAGTCGGCTACCAGTGGGCATCGGGCACAGACCTGACCGGCCCGGGCGAGCAACGTCGCGCGTTCGCGTCGTTCCGACATCGGCGCGCCACTCCGTGGCGGCTCCTCCAGCAGCGGGCTCTGGAAGAGCGCTCCCCGGTCCGCGCAGGCGGCGGTCGGGCGGAGAACGGCGGAACTCGGCATGGGGGCTCCTGATCGTCGGCGTTACCAAGTCAGGGTTCGACGGGGGATTCCCCGGCTCGGTTCCCGTGCTGGCGAGGATGCCGCACGAGCGCGCACTGCCGGTGGCGATCTCCGTCGGTCAGCTGGTCAGGACGGTTGGCACGCGTGCGTGCCGTACGTACCGATCACCGAATGCGCCTCAGAGATACATCCCGCCGCTGCCGTCTCGGCCTGCGGGCCGCTCGCCCTGTGGCGCGGACCCTGGTGGGAGGGCGCGGCGCATCTGCTCCAGCTGCGCCCGGGCGGCCATCTGCTGCGCGAACAGCGCGGTCTGGATGCCGTGGAAGAGACCCTCCAGCCAGCCGACCAGCTGGGCCTGAGCGATCCGTAACTCGGCGTCCGTCGGCGTCGCATCGTCGCTGAACGGCAGCGTGATCCGCTCGAGCTCGGCGACGAGTTCCGGCGCCAGCCCCTGTTTCAGTTCGCTGATCGAGGCTTGGTGGATGCCGCGGAGCCGCTGCCGACTCGCGTCATCCAACGGCGCTGCCTTCACCTCGTCGAGCAATTGTCGGATCATGTTGCCGATCCGCATCACTTTGGCGGGTTGTTCCACGAGATCGGTGACCGACGGCCGGTTCGCGCCCTCGGTCGCGTCCGACGGGGGACCTTCGACGGCCATCGCCTGCGGCGTCACGACGTAGACACGTCCGTCCTCGGTCTGTCCGGCGACGCCCTGCATCTCCGTCGCCTCGTTCTCCTCACCGGGCGGTGTCGTCATGGGCTTGATCGTAGTGCGGGGGCGCTGACGGACCAGGTTCGCTCGGACTGAGCATCGAGGCCCGTGGGAAGGTGGTGGGGTGAGTTCGACGACCCGCCTGTCCGCAACGGCGCGCGATGGCTGAGGGCGCCCCGAAGAACCTGAACCGTCGCCTGGTGGTGGACGCCGCGCTCCTGCTGATCGACGGCGCCGGCGCTGACCAGCTCACGATGCGGAGCCTCGGCCAGTCCCTCGGGGTGGAGGCGATGTCCCTGTACCGCTACGTCACCGGGCGCGAGGACCTCCTGGAGGCGGTCGTAGACCTGCTGCTGGAGGGGCTGAGTGACGATCTGGACGAGGAGCTGGCATCCAGTTGGCAGGGCTATCTGCAGGCACTCGCGCATGCCGTCCGGCGCATCGCCGTGGAGCATGCGGCTGCGTTTCCGCTGCTCGCGACGCGTCACCCGGCCGCGCCGTGGCTGCGCCCGCCGTTGCGCAGTCTCGAACTCGTCGACGACTTCCTGACCCGGATGAGCGATTTCGGGCTCACGGACGAACAGGTGGTCGCGACGTACCGGAGCTTTTCCAGTTTCCTGCTCGGCAACCTGCTGCTTGAAGCGGCGACGCGTGGCGCAGCGGTGTCTCCAGTCGAGAATGCTCTGGACGAGGGGGGAGCAACCGTGCCGAACGCCGACGGCGAACTCGACCTCGCAGCGGTCCCGGCTGTGCGGCGCTTCCGCCCGTTGCTCAGCGAAGACCGCAGCGAGGAAGAGTTCGAGGCCGCGCTGGAGACGCTGCTGGACCGTCTCGAGCGATCGATCTCCCAGTAGCCTCAGCCTAGGGTGGTGACCTGGTCGGCGAAGTAGCCGTGCAGCGTTGCCCCGACGAGGTGGCGCGGTCGTCTCCGTCCGGCCATCTCGGCAGGGCCTCGGGGTCAGCTGGCGCCGCTGCTCGCGCGGGCCCCCTGGACGTTTTCCTTGGCCTCCTGTGCGTCGTCGCGGACGCCTGAGGCGGCCGAGGTCGCCTCGTCCTTCACGTTCTGCGCACCGTGCGACGCAGCCGCTTTGACGGACTGAGCGGCGTCTTGTGCCGGTCCGCGCAGGTCGTCGGCCAGCTGGCGCGCCGCGGCCGCCAGTTCACGCTGCGCGGGTTGGGTCCTCTCCTTCAGGGTGTTCACCGCCTGCTGCTCGCCCTCGGAGGAAGGGATCAGCGACGACACCAGCAGGCCCGCTCCGAAGGCGATGATGCCGGCGGCGAGCGGATTGCCGCGGGTCTTCTGTTGCGCCCGTCGGGGAGCGGATGCTGCCGCATCGCCAATCGCGGAGGCGCGCTCCTGGGCGGCATCGCGGAACTCGCCGGCGCGGCCTTGGTCGGCGTCGTCGTCGGGTGATCCCATCACGTGGTCGCGCACACCGGCTGCGGCCGATCTGATGCGGGCACCCTGGCGTCGCGCGATGTTCTTCGGGTTCGCCGTGTCGGTCAGCGCGTCCACGTTGTGGCTCAGCTCGGCGCGGGTGCGCTCGATCTCGGCGCGAATTGCGTCCGGATCGTCCGTGCCCGTCATGTCAGTCGTGTCGTTCATCGGTTGTCCTCCTCGTGGCCCTTCATGGCATTCGGAACCTTGCCCAAGGTCTCGGCGGTCCGCTCGAGGCCGCGCATCTCGTCGAACTTCTTCTTCCCCGACATCGCTAGCGCCGCGGCGACCACGGCCCAGACGAGCGCGACGATCAGGCCGGACCAGGCATTGCCGACGAACTGTCCCAGGCCCCACCAGGCGCTGATGGAGAGGAACATCAGGAACAGGAACCCGGCGACGCCGGCCCCGGCGAACATGCCGACGCCCTTCCCGGCGCGCGCTCCGGTCTGCTTCGCCTCCGCCTTCGCCAACGCCACCTCCTGCCGCATCAGCGTCGAGAGGTTGGCGCTGACGCTGCTGAGCAGTTCCCCGACACTGCGACCTTCGTCGGATCGCAGCGCGGGCTGCTCCGACTGGTAGCCCTGGCGCGCGGCGTCGGCCACTGTCTGCGGCTCAGCTATCCGAGGGTCCGCATCGGACGAGTGGTAGCTGGTCGTCGTTCCATCCGTCAGGAGCCGGGGATCGAAGTCCTCGCCACCGGAGTCGAGGCCGACCTCGCGCGCGGGGAGGGCCCGGGCGTCATCCGGCGCGGTCGCGGGCGGCGTGGCGCTGTCGTCCGCAGTGGAGTTGCTCCGGAGCGCGACCGCACCCCGGGTGATGCGACCCGCGACGACCCCTGCTGCAACGCACAGCGCCAGGAAGGTGGCCGGCCGCCGCCGGGCGAAGCGCGTCACCTCGTCCAGCACCTCAGCCGGTTCGCGGCTCTGCAACCAGTGCGCGACGTCATCGCCCTTGGCAGCAGCGCGCTGAGCCAGGTCCGTGAGCGGGCCAGACTGCTGCGAGCCGGAAGCCATGCCGCCCAGTTCCGCGGCGAGACCCTGGACCAGGTCGGCCAGTCGCTGCTGCTGGGTGGAGACCTGGTCGCGCAGCTGGACCCCCGCGCTCTGCGCCAGACCCTTGGCCTGGGACTTGGCTTCCTCCGCGACGTCTGCAACCTCGTCCTTGGCTGTCGTCGCGACGGACTCGCCCGCCTGGAGGGCGGAGTCCTTGACGCGCGCTGCTTCGCTCTTGGCGGTGTCGGCCGTCGTGTCCCGGCCGGCCTCGTCGGCGCTGGCGCCGACCGTGCTGGGGGATGGCCCGCCTGCCTGCTGGGTGCCGGCGGCTTCGTCCGCCGAGGTGCTCGGTGCTGCCGGGTCCCGGTAGTAGTCCGGGGGTGCCGTGGGTTCGGTCATGGGGCCACTCCTTGTCCTCGTGCTGGCCTCCAGCCAGGACGTTTACAGAATAAACTTACTATGTAAGCTACCACTGCAAATGGAGCCTAGGATGGGCCCGGTCGGTGATCGAGGAACCTCCGTGGGTCATGCGGGCGGCCGGAAAAGCGGTGGAGAAGTGTCGGCGCCAGCGCCTAGCGTGTTGGGACGTGCTCGACTTCCCGCCGCAGGTCCCGGATCCGGGCCCGCAGACCGACTCCGCTGAGCGGCAGCTGTCGTGGAATCGTGCGCGGGGAACCAGGCCGTTCGCCGATCCGGACACGCGCAGTCCCTCGCGGCTCCTTGCCTGGCTGCTCCGCCAGCAGACGCCGGCGCTCGCGGTGTCGGCAGTGCTCAGCGCGGCGGAATGGCTCCCCGGGGCCCTCGCCCCTTACCTCACCGGCCGCGTGATCGACGAAGCGATCGTGGGCGACGACCCGGATCGGCTCGCCACGCTCAGCCTGCTGCTCGTCGCCAACCTGCTGGTCGCGGTGGCCGCCACCGTCCTGGGGCACACGGTGGTGGTCCGGACCTGGCTGGTGGCGATCTACGGCGTGGTGAAGTTGGTCGACCGCAAGAGCATCCAGTTGGGGCATGTCCTGCCGCGGCGCGTGGCGACCGGCGAGGTGCTGAGTGTGGCCGGGAGCGACGCGAACGATCTCGGCTCCCTGACCGAGATCGTGCCACGGATGATCGGGGCGCTCAGTGCATCGGTGCTGATCGGCGGGCTCGTTTTCTCGATGTCGCGCCAGCTCGGTCTGGTGCTGCTGCTCACCGCGCCGCTGGTCGCGTTGCTCGGGATGCCGCTGCTCGGCCCCCTGCAGCGGCGCGAGGAGACCGCGCGGGCGAGGACGTCCGACCTCACCTCCCGGGCTGTCGACATCGTCGCCGGACTCCGCGTGCTCCGCGGCATCGGCGGCGAGCGGACGTTCTCCCGCGGCTACGCCGAGCAGTCCCGGCGGACCCGGGACGCGGCCGTATCCGCGGGTCGATGGCAGGCTGCGGTCGACTCGACGAGCGTGCTCAGCTCGGGACTCTTCCTGGTCGCGCTGACCTGGCTCGGCGCCCGGCAGGTCGTGTCCGGTGACCTCACCGTCGGGGCACTGATCACGCTGTTCGGCTGGGCGATCTACCTGGTCTGGCCGATTCGCAGCGTCTTCGAGCTGGCGCAGCGCTGGGTGCGGTGCTCGGTCGCCGCCGGGAAGGCGATCGCGCTGCTCCGGGAGCATCCTCCGTGGCGACTGTCCGGTGGTGCTGCACGGCGCCAAGCTCGAGGTGACCTGGTGGACAGTCGTTCGCGGCTGGTGGTCCGACCAGGTCGGTTCCTCGCTGTGGTTTCCGCCGTTCCGGAGGAGGCTTCAGCGGTCGCCGACCGACTCGGTCGGTACCTGCCCGACACGTCGGGCAAGGACGACGCTGCGCTGCTGGCCACCAGCCGGTGGGGCGTGACCTGGGGTGGGATCGATCTGGCGGACGTCGAGCTCGACGAGGTCCGCGAGCGGATTCTGGTCAGCGACAGCGGCAGCGAAGTGTTCGCGGGGACGCTGCAGTCAGCCATCGACCCGCACACCCGCCTCAGTGTCGAGGAAGCGACCCACGCCTTGCACGCAGCCGCTGCAGACGACGTCCTCGCCGGACTCGACGGGGGCTGGCAGGGCCGGATCGACGAGCGCGGCCGAGGGCTTTCCGGCGGGCAGCGGCAACGCGTCGTGCTCGCGCGCGCACTCGCGCTGGAGCCGGAGGTGCTGGTGCTGGTGGAGCCGACGTCGGCTGTGGACGCACATACGGAGGCGGCGATCGCGGCCAGGATCGCCGCATATCGCCGCGGCCGGACGACCGTGGTGGCCACCGTGTCGCCCCTGCTGCTGCACCACGTCGACCACGTTGCTCTGCTCAGCGATGGAGTGGTCGTCGCCGAGGGCAGACACGAGGACCTGCTTCGGGACGAGCCGCGCTACCGCTCGGTGGTCGCACGGGCGCTCGACGGCCCCGACGGTCGTCCCTCGGTCGATAGGGAGGAGCGCCGATGACCGAGACGTCCACTCCACCCTCGGCCGGCTCGACGCCGTCGACCCAGGCGAGACCGTCGGGGCTGTCGGCGTACGACTCGACGTGGCGGACCGAGCCGGGCGAGCCGGCCGTCCCGGCGTCCCTCCGCCCGCCTCGTTCCGGGCGTCCGGCGGCACGGCTGCAAGCTTGGCAACGGAGGCATGCGATCCGCGAGCGTCGCGCGTTCGCGTTCGCCGCAGGGGCCAGGCGCCCGGTCGGCGGGCTGCCGGTGGCATCGCGGGCCGCGGTGTTCGCCTTTCTCGGTCGGTTGTTGAGGGCGCGACCGAGCCGGGTCGTGATGCTGGTGCTGCTGCATGCCTTCGCGGCCGTCGCGGGTCTGGTGGTGCCGCGCGTGCTCGGCCTCCTGGTGGATCGAGCCGCCTCCGAGGGGACGACTCGCGCCGTGATCGACGGGCTCGCAGTCGCGGTGGCGGGAGTGGTCCTCGCCCAGACGGCGCTCAATTTCCTCGCCCGGCGCGCGTCGGTGACGTTCGGCGAGGAGTTGCTCGCCGAGTCTCGGGAGGAGATCGTCGACACGGTGCTGGGGCTGCCGCTCGGCCGCGTCGAGGAGGCGAGTTCAGGCGACCTCGTCACTCGGGTCACCCGGGATGTGTCGGCCATGAGCCAGGCTGCCCGCACCGGCTTCCCTGAGGCGGTGACCGCGGGGATGACGGTGCTCCTCACCGCCGCCGCGATGATCGTGAACTCGCCGCTGCTGACGGTCCCGCTGCTGGTCAGCAGCCCCTTGGTCGTGGTGGCGGTGAGGCGATATCTACGCCGCTCCGGGCCCGGCTACCTCACCGAGGGGGGCACCTACTCGCGGATCAACTCGACGCTCACCGAGACCGTCGAAGGTGCTCGGACGGTGGAAGCCCTCGGTCTGCAGTCGGTCCGCCGCGACCAGGCTGATGCCGACATCGAGGAGTCGGCGCAGGCAGAGCGCTACACGATGGCGCTGCGGAACCTGCTGTTCGCGCAGCTCGATTTCGCCTTCGGGATCCCGCTCGTGCTGGTGCTGCTGATCGGGGCGTGGGGGTACAGCCGCGGCATCGTCAGCCTCGGGGAGATCACCGCGGCGACGCTCTACGTGGGGGCGATCGTCGCGCCGATGCAGAACTTCATCCACAATCTCGACCGACTGCAGTCGGGGCTCGCCTCGACCAGCCGGCTGCTGGGGATCGCGGAGGTGGAACAGGACCGAAGCCCCGGCGCCGAGCGTCCCTCGGGCACGCTACTGCGCGGGCGCGACCTGCGGTACGCCTACCGCGAGGGCGTCGACGTGCTGCACGGGATCGATCTCGACCTGCGAGCCGGCGAGCGGCTCGCCGTCGTCGGGCCGAGCGGGTCGGGCAAGTCGACCCTCAGCAGGTTGCTGTCCGGCGTCCACCCGCCGCGCACCGGCAGCGTCACGGTCGGCGGGGTCGAGCTCACCGCGTTGCCTCTGGACGTGCTGCGCACCGAGGTCGCGCTGGTCACCCAGGAGCACCACGTCTTCGTCGGTACGGTGCGCGACAACGTCGTGCTGGCCAGGGAAGATGCGCCGGACTCTGTCGTCGAGGCGGCGCTCAGGACGGTCGATGCCTGGGAGTGGGTGGAGCGACTGGGTGACGGCCTGGACACCGTCCTCGGCTCGGGCCACCTCGCGTCGACTCCGGCTCAGGCTCAGCAGATCGCGCTGGCCAGGCTCGTCGTCGCCGATCCGCACACCCTGGTGCTCGACGAGGCGACGTCGCTGATCGAGCCGCGGGCCGCGCGTCACGTCGAGGGGTCGATGGCGGCGCTGCTCGCCGACCGGACCGTCGTCGCGATCGCCCACCGACTGCACACTGCGCACGACGCCGACCGGATCGCCGTCGTCATCGACGGCCGCATCGCCGAGCTCGGCTCCCATCACGAGCTGGTCGCTCGCGAGGGCGAGTATGCCCGGCTCTGGCGAGCCTGGACGTCGTGAACCGGGGGGAGCGGGCTACCCCTCGGAGACCTGCAAGACGATCTTGCCGAGGTTGCGCCCGGACTCAAGCTGCTGGTGGGCCGCGGCGACCTCGGCAAGCGGGAAGACGGTGACGGTGGGCGGCTGCAGGGTGCCGTCGGCATAGCTCGGCCAGACCTGCTCCACCACGCGAGCGCAGATTGCGGCCTTCTCCGCTGCCGGGCGCATCCGCAGCGACGTCGCGGTCACCGTGCCCCAGGTCGAGAGCAGCCGTCCGAGGTCGAGCGGACCAGACCGACCGCCCTGCAGACCGATGGTGACGAGCCTGCCGCGCGGAGCGAGCAGGCGGACGTGACGATCGAGGTAGCTTCCGCCCATGTTGTCGAGGATGACATCGACGCCTCGGCCGTCGGTTGCCTCGCGCACCGCTGTGGGCCAATCGTCGTGGTACGAGAACGCGTGGTGAGCGCCGATCCTCCGAGCGGCGTCGAGGCGCTCCGCGCTGCCGGCGGTGGTCAGCGCCGTTGCGCCGATGAGCCGGGCGTACTGCACGGCGAAGGCGCCGATGCCGCCCGCACCTCCGTGGACCAGGAACGTCTCGCCGCGGGTGAGGTGCGCCAGGTCGAGGTTCGACACCACGGTTGCCGCGGCCTCCGGCAACGCCGCCGCCTCCACTAGCGGCAGGCCGGGCGGCACCGGCATCAGTTGGCCAGCCGGCACGACCACGAATTCCGCGTACCCGCCGCCGGCGAGCAGCGCGAGGCATGGGTCTCCGACCCGCCAGCCGGTGACGTCTGGCCCGACCGCATCGACGATCCCCGAGGCCTCCAGCCCGATGGTCGAACTCGCACCGGGCGGCGGGGGGTAGCGGCCTTGGCGCTGCAACAGGTCGGCGCGGTTTACCCCGGCGCCCTGTACGCGAATTCGGACCTCACCCGTTCCCGGCGCCGGGTGCGGCAGATCGGCGATCCGCAGCACCTCCGGTCCACCGGGTTCGTCCTGCATCACGGCACGCATCGGATCAGCGTGGCACAGACCAGGTGGTGGGGATCGGTAGGATCGCTCTGCTTCGGCGTCGGCGAGATCCGGTCGGGCCGTGGGCGAGGTCGCATAGTGGACTAGTGCAGGCGCCTTGAAAGCGCCCGAGCGGGAGACCGTTCCGTGGGTTCGAATCCCACCCTCGCCGCCCATTCGGAACCCGTGGTCGACTCCTGCCGCTGGCGCTGCCGCGACGCTAGGGTGACCCCGTGGCCTCGTCCCGTGGAGCCGATACCGGCGAGCGTTTCACCTTATCGGCGCGCCCTCCGGTGCGCGCGCTGGCGATTACGGCGGTCACCGCGGTGGTGGGTGCCGCGTTGGTGGTTGTCGCGTCGGCGCTGGACTGGCCGACGGCGTTTGCCGTGATCGGCGTGGTGTTGCTGGCACTGGCCTTCGCGCTCGCAGTGCTGGCGTTCGTGCTGGTCGCGCAGCTTCGGGTCGCGGTCCAAGTCGACGCAGAAACGCTCACCATCGCCCGCGGCTCGCAGCGGACGGTCCTCGCCTGGTCAGACGTTCGCGAGGTGGCCCTGCGGGGGCGACGCGTGGTGCTGCTGCTCAAAGGCGACTCGGCGCAGGCGGTGTCGATCGTCAATCCGCGCGGGCCGACCGACCCGACCTTCCTCGCGCTACTGCGGGCTCTGCAGCGCCAACTGGATGACGATCGCGGGTACCGCCCCTTCTGACCGCGCCCCGGCCGGCCAGCTGCCTTGACGGCTCAGCGGTGCGGGCGCGAGGTGGCCGCGACCTTCGGGTTGTACGCGCAGGAGTCGGCGAGATCCTCGCTCTCCGGCGACTTCGGCTTCTTCGGCTTGTCGCTCGGTGATTCGCCCGGCGACGGCTCAGCCGGGGCTCCCTCGCCGAGAGCCTTCTTCACCCGCTTGCGCATCTGCGCATAGTCCGGGTTGGGGCTGATGAAGCCGTCGACCCCGTGCTTGA
The DNA here is from genome assembly GCA_044225235.1 of Propionibacteriaceae bacterium. Classification (GTDB taxonomy): domain Bacteria; phylum Actinomycetota; class Actinomycetes; order Propionibacteriales; family Propionibacteriaceae; genus Microlunatus. The sequence goes on from JBGAIX010000013.1 coordinate 71,739, forward strand.
AGACGATGCTGCGGACACTGCCGCCCTTCGCGCGCAGGCTCAGGTCGACCATCAGCGGCAGGACTTCCTGCGGCATGTCGGTGTAGACGAGCTGCTTGCCTGCCTTCGCGATGTCCTCGTAGCGGGAGAGCATGTTGGCTGGATTGGCCTGGTCGATGATCGCGTTGATGACGCACCGCTGACGGTCCATCCGGGCGAAGTCGTCGGAGCCGTACCGGCCCCGGGCGTACCAGAGGGCCTCGCGTCCGGTGAGCTTCTGATCCGGGCCCGGCTTCAGGTACTTCTTCGGCGGGATGCCGAGGTCGGTGTTGCCGCCCATCGGGATGTAGCTGTTCACGTTCAGCCGGATACCGCCGAGGGCGTTGATCATCTTGCTGAAGCCGTCCAGGTTGATCAGGACGTAGTAGTCGACGTCCAGCCCCAGTGCAGCGCCGACGGACAGCTTGAGCGCATCGGCACCCAGGTTGTCGGTCTCACCGAGGACGTTCTTGGGGACCTCGCGCGGGACATTGTCGTAGATGGCGTTCAAGAAGTATTCGGCGTTGTTGCCGTCGCCGTTGGTGAAACCGTTCGGGTAGTACTTGCGCAGCGGGGAGTCCGACGGGAACGGCATCCGGCCGGTGTTGCGGGGAAGACTGAAGAGAGTCGTGTTCCCGGTCTGGGTGTCGATGCTGGCGAGGATGACGGTGTCGGTGCGCGTGCCGGTCCGGCCCTTCCCGGCGTCGCCGCCGAGTAGCAGGACGTTCAGCCGCGGCTTGTCCGCGAACGGGTCCCGCGAGGCTTCGCCACCGCCTGGGCCCAAGGTCGGCCGGGTCGCGCTCTTGCTCGTCTTCTCGCTCTTGAACACCGCACGGACCGACGCGGCAGTGTCATAGGAGTAGCGAGCGGCGACGGCCAGCGGAGCAGCGACTGCGAAGGCGAGAAATCCGACGAGGACGCCGCCGGCGACGCGCTGTGCCGAGGTGACCGTGCCGCGCAGCGCCAGATGGCTGGCGACGACGACGCCGACCCAGACGACCGCCACGATCGGCAGCACGATGGCGATCGTGGTGAGCGTGTCCGGATTGACGAAGTTGGCCAGGAAGCCTTGGAGGTCGACCCCGGCGTAGATGGCCAGGGCGATGAGGCTGGCGGCGAAAACGCCGAGCACGATCCCGCCCACGACGCGTCGATGGGCGGCGATCAGGCCCAGGCCGGGTAGCGCCGTGCCGGCGACCGTGAATCCCACCGTGCGTCCGAACGAGGGCTGCGGCTGCTGTGCGGGCGCCGGCGCGGAGTCCGCAGGGCGCTCCGGGAGCTCCCAGCTCCACTCCTCGTCGCCGTCCGGCATCGCACCTCCTGATCGTGGACGACCCCAACCATATGTGTTGACCAGGGCGGATGCCGCTTCCTTGAAGAAGTCGCCCCCGTCAGCCGGCCCGCGCATGCGGTGTTGCTTTGCCGCGCACTCGCGGGTCCCGGTAGTCTGACTCCTCGCTCGGCGTTCGCGCCGGGCGCATGTGTGTGGGGAGGCGTCGCCTAGTCCGGTCTATGGCGCCCGCCTGCTAAGCNATCGGCGTTGTTGCCGTCGCCGTTGGTGAAACCGTTCGGGTAGTACTTGCGCAGCGGGGAGTCCGACGGGAACGGCATCCGGCCGGTGTTGCGGGGAAGACTGAAGAGAGTCGTGTTCCCGGTCTGGGTGTCGATGCTGGCCAGGATGACGGTGTCGGTGCGCGTGCCGGTCCGGCCTTTGCCGGCGTCGCCGCCGAGGAGCAGGACGTTCAGCCGCGGCTTGTCCGCGAACGGGTCCCGCGAGGCTTCGCCACCGCCTGGGCCCAAGGTCGGCCGGGTCGCGCTCTTGCTCGTCTTCTCGCTCTTGAACACTGCACGGACCGACGCGGCCGTGTCATAGGAGTAGCGAGCGGCGACGGCCAGCGGAGCGGCGACCGCGAAGGCGAGAAATCCGACGAGGACGCCGCCGGCGACGCGCTGAGTCGAGGTCACGGTGCCGCGCAGCGCCAGATGGCTGGCGACGACAACACCGACCCAGACGACTGCGACGATCGGCAGCACGATGGCGATCGTGGTGAGCGTGTCCGGATTGACGAAGTTGGCCAGGAAGCCTTGGAGATCGACACCGGCGTAGATGGCTAGGGCGATGGCGCTGGCGGCGAAAACGCCGAGCACGATCCCACCCACGAGGCGTCGATGAGCGGCGATCAGGCCCAGGCCGGGTAGCGCCGTGCCGGCGACCGTGAATCCCACCGTGCGTCCGAACGAGGGCTGCGGCTGCTGTGCGGGCGCCGGCGCGGAATCCGCAGGGCGCTCCGGGAGCTCCCAGCTCCACTCCTCGTCGCCGTCCGGCATCGCACCTCCTGATCGTGGACGACCCCAACCATATGTGTTGACCAGGGCGGATGCCGCTTCCGTGAAGAAGTCGCCCCCGTCGGCCGGCCCGCGCATGCGGTGTTGCTTTGCCGCGCACTCGCGGGTCCCGGTAGTCTGACTCCTCGCTCGGCGTTCGCGCCGGGCGCATGTGTGTGGGGAGGCGTCGCCTAGTCCGGTCTATGGCGCCCGCCTGCTAAGCGGGTTGAGGGCACAACCCTCTCGCGGGTTCAAATCCCGCCGCCTCCGCCATCACCAGCCACGCGTCGGCCAGGCGAGCCGGTCAGGCGCGCAGGAACGCCTCGTCGGCCTTCGGATCGAAGGCCAGGTGCCAGTGCTCGGCGAGCTTGTGGTCACGGACGCGGTACACGTCGAGATACTCCGCGGTGAGGCTGCGGCCCGCCATCGTCATGCTGTCTTTGTGCATGATCACGACATGCTCGTCGCTGGCGAGGATGTCGCGGATCTCCATCGACGTCATCTCCAGACCGGATTGCTGGAAAACCCGACCGAGGAAGGCGAGCGTCTCCTCGCGACCGCGGTACACCCCCTCCATCCCCGGGGCCGACTCGTGCCACACCATGTCCTCGTGCAGGAGCTCGGCGAACGTCGCCAGGTCGCCGCTCGACAGAGCCTCGTAGGCCGAGCGGACCACCGCTGCGTCGGGATGCTCGCTCATCGTGCGTTCCTCCTTCGCCGGTCAGGCCACGGGGTCTGCCGCGCCGGCGAGGGCCGCAGCGATGGTGTCGGTGTAGATCGCGATCGCCGCGCCCGGCTCTACGACCGGTTGGATTTCCACGTTCATGTAGGGCGTGAAGGGATTCTCCGCAACCACGCGCTGCAACTCACGGGTGTCGTCAAAGTCGGCCACCACCAAGCCGCCGCCGGCGACGAAGAATTCGAATGTCGAGAAGCGCTCCTGGTACCTCTCGACCCATTGGCCCAGCGCGCCAATCAGCATCGGGCCCACCTCAGGTGGGGCGGCGCTTCCCTGGCGATAGATGATCGCGACGCGCATGCCGTCTCCTTTCACAACCCCGTTTCCAGCGCGACGCGTCGCTCTCGGCGATCCACGTGTCTGACGGGCCCGGCTGCTTCTGATCTGCTCAGTATCGTGAGGTCCCCGGCCGCTGACATCGCTCGATCAGGTGATGTTGGCAGGCGAGTACCCGCAGCCGGCATCACTCACCGGTCGTCCCCGCTCCTTCGGACGGTGCGCGTCTCCTTGCTCTCCCAGACCGCCCGCGTCAGCCGGTACTGCCGAAACGCCGTGTCGTCGTAGGTCACCTCACCGTCGGGGACGAACCCGAGGCTGGCGACGCTCCGAGTCGGGTTCCGGCTGAACGGCAGGGCAATGGTCACCTCGTCCAGACCGAGCTCGTCGAATCCACGGCCCAGCGCCGCACGGGTGATCTCGGCCCCGTGACCCCAGTGGCGCGGAAACAGCACGAGGCCGAAGTCAGCCCCGTCCTCCTCGTGCTGGAAGCCGCCCCAACCCGCAAAATCGCCGTCGACCAGCACAGCCCACGGGCCGTATCCATGGCGCTCCCACTGCTGGTCCTTGCTCTGCACCCAGTCGGCGGCCGACTCCTCGGAGAAGGTGCCGGCCAGGGGCATGTGGCGCGCGTTCCTCGGCTCGTTGAGCAGCGCGGCCACCTCCGTGATCGGCACCTCCGTAAGCCGAACGAAGTCGACCCTCATGTCAGCCGACGAGGCTTGGCAATTTCACCTGACAAAGATATTCGCCCGCGGGTCCAGCCCGCCCTGCCATCGTTACTGTGGTTTTACCGGATTCTGCCCGAAGAACTTCCGGCACTTGGGGAAAGGAATCTCAACATGCGTGTGAAGGCCGTACTTCTCGCGTCCGCAGCAGCTGCGGCACTCTGGACGCTCCCGGTCGCCGCCTCTGCCGACACGGTTGGAGAGCCTGGCACACCGACCTGCTTCGGCGAGCGGATCAGCCACGGATCGAGCGTCCACGGGCTGACTCCGAAGGAGCGGGCCGCGGGGCTTCAGGAGCTGGTGGACGCTGGCTTCCAGCCGGCCATCGATCTGTTCGGGGAGAAAGTCACCGTGCAGGAGATGATCAAGTTCGTGCAGGCCAACTGCTCGGACGACCCGATCGTCCCCTAGCTGGCCCCTGAGCGCGCGGCCATCGCGGCCTCGGTATCGGCGGCGACAAGGTCGGCGTTGATGTGCGCGCCCGCGAGTGCGCCCGCCGCCGCGGCCGCACCGACCTGGGCGTGCGGCTCGGTCGCGTTGCCGGCCACCCAGACCCCTGGCACGGCGGTCGTGCCCGACATGCCCGAGACGATGCGCCGTCCCATCCCGCCGGGAAGGTCTTCCATCGGCAGCGCCAAGCCGTCGAGCCCGTCGACCAGGGCGACCGTACGGGTCGCCACGGCGAGGACTGCGCGGTCGACGGCCTGCCCACTCTCGAGTTCGACCGCGGAGAGCCGGCCGCCGCTGGACCTGATCGCCGCCACCGGTCCGTCAACCACGCGGACGCCGCGAGCCGCGAAGCGCTCCCGGACGTCGGCGGCGAGTTCCGTGCGGTCGACGAAGTAGATGACGTCGTCGCTCAGCTGACGGAACAGCAGCGCCTGGTGGGCCGAAGCCGGGCTCACAGCGAGGATGCCGATGGGCAGGTCCCGCACCTCCCAGCCGTGGCAGTACGGGCAGTGCACGACGGTGCTGCCCCAGTGCTCGGCCAGCCCGGGCACGTTCGGCAGCAGGTCACGCACGCCGGTCGCTACCAGGAGGCGCCGCGCGACGACCTCGGTGCCGTCGGTCAAGACGAGGTGGAAACGGGGGTCTCCATCGGTCGTCGCCGGCGCGGCCGTGGCGACAGCGCCGCTGACCAGCAGGCCACCGTAGTCGGCGACCTCACGCCGGGCCTGGCGCAGGAGTTCGGCTGGCGGTGTGCCGTCGCGGGCGAGAAGCCCGTGGACGGCCGCGGCGGGTGCGTTGCGCGGTGAGCCGCTGTCGATGACGACGACGGATCGACGCGATCGCGCCAGCATCAGCGCTCCGCTCAAGCCGGCCGCGCCGCCGCCGATCACCACGACATCGGCGACGGTCGGTACGGGCGTCGGTTCGGATGCGGGTGCGGACATGGACAACTCCTGGCTGGTCGGATGATCGGCGGATCTGGGGACGATGCTAGAAGCGTGATGCGAATAGCGCATAGCATCTTGCCTATGGAGCAAGATGTTTCGGCGCTGGACAGCCTCGTACGCAAGCGCATTCGCGCACTGCGTGTGGCGCAGGGGTGGTCGTTGGACGATCTGGCGAAGCGGGCGCGGCTCAGCGCGTCGTCGCTGAGCCGGATCGAGACCGGCCAGCGCCGCCTGGCTCTCGACCAGCTCGTCAGCCTGGCGCGAGCGCTCGACACCTCGCTCGATCAGCTCGTCGAGATGGACACCACCGATGTCATCTCACACCCGGCGATCGATAGTGGACGCGCGCTGATGCGTTGGTCGATCAAGGCGCAGCCAGGCATGTCGGTAGTGCGGCAGCGACTGACCGAGCCGGCGCCGGCCAACCCGGCGCGGATGCGCGCCCACCCGGGCCGCGAGTGGCTCGTCGTCCTCTCCGGTACGGCGGTGCTACTGCTCGGCGACCGTCGGCTGCGGGTGGAGACCAACCAAGCTGCCGAGTTCCCGACCATGCTCCCGCATGCGATCGGCGCGGAATCCGGCCCGACTGAGATCCTCGGCATCTTCGACCGGGACGCCCGGCGCGGGCACCGCGCAGACGAGCAGCCAGCGCGAGGCCACGAGCGGCGCTGAGCCCGCTGGGGTGCGCGGGCGGTGTGTCAATTGCGTCTCGAGCACGTCCGTGAGGCACCTGTCGTCCTTTCCCGCAAGGAAGCCCGGTGCGTCGGCTTGTCGGTTCTAGCGTGCCGGGGTGACCCATCCCCGTTCCGCACCCGACCCCTCGCCGGCGCACGAGAGGCACTCTCGCGAGGCACGTTCTGCAGCCACGATGCCTCAGGTGGAGATGCTCGATCTCGAGGCGGAGCTTTTCAGCGCACACCTCGCCGAGATCGCCGGCTGGCTGCCGATCGAGCATCCGGTGGAAATCGTCGATCTGGGCTGCGGAACCGGCGCCGGCACGTTCGCCCTGCTGGAGCGGTTCGCCGATGCCCGTGTGTTGGCGGTCGATGCGTCGCCGGAGCACCTGCGTCGGCTCGACCGGAATGCCGCCGAACGCGGGCTCTCCGCTCGCGTGAAGACGATCGCGGCCGACCTCGATGCGGACTGGCCCGATCTGGGTACGCCCGATCTGATCTGGGCATCCTCGTCGCTACATCACCTCGGCGATCCCGAGCGCGCACTACGGCGGGCCCGTACCGTCCTGTCCCCGTCAGGCCTGGTGGCGGTGGTCGAGTTGGCCGGCACGGAGCGAGTCCTCCCGGAGGGGACCTTCGCGGGGGTTGCCGGCCTGGAGGGCCGGATTCTCTCGGCGGCCGGGCGACGGCATGCTGCCGAGCCGTTGCATCGAGGCGACGACTGGGGCCGGACGCTCGCGGCCGCGGGCTTCGCGATCGTCGACAAGCGGCTCGTCGACGTCCACATCGACCCGTCGCAGGCGCCTCTCGGCGCGGTCAATCGGTACGCATACCTCCGCCTGCAGCGGATGCGTCAGGCGGCCGGTGCTGTCTCCTCCCCGGAGGACCTGGCCGCCCTCGATCGACTTCTCGATCGCGACCGCTCAGAGAGTGTGCTTCGTCGTTCTGACCTTGCCGTGCGAACCCAGCGTTCAGTGTGGGTCGCGCGGCCGCTCGATCGCTGACGAGGAGGTTGCGCGGTGTGCCCCGGGTCCGTTCAACTGGTTCCGACGCCAAGGCGTAGGTCGACGGTATCGCCGACAGCGAGGGCGAGAGGCCCGCGAACGGCTGCCTTCACCGGGACGAGGTAGCGACCGTCCTTGGGGAAGAGCGCTGTCGTGAACGCGATGTCGCGGATCCGGACGGTCACCGGCACCTGCCCCCAGTACTCGAGCCCGGCAGCCGCCGTCTTGATGTCAGCACTGTCTTCTTCGGACAGTCCGACGAAGTAGTACGGCGCCGGGCCGCGCCACTCGATCATCGTCCCGCTCAGGTCGAGTTCGGTTCGGCTCATGGCGCCGGTGTCGGGCGGATCGGTTCGCAGCGCACGCCGGGTCAGGCCTCGACGTGTGGGTCGCCCGCTCGCGGGAGCGCGAGGTACTCCGACCAGCTGAGGTCGCGGCCGATGAAGCGGGGTGCCTGAAACGGCCAAGCCGTCCCGATCCACTGCGGGACGAGCGCGTCGAGCGCATCGTCGACCGGCGTCCCGACCAGCGCGTCAACCACCCACCAGGAGATGTCCGCATCGGCGCCGGCCCGTTCGGGCGGATCGATGTAGACGCAGCCGAGCAGTTGGGTCTCCTCGGCGTCGAGGAGTGCGTAGTTGAACGAGTCGTGGGAAGCGATCTCGGCTTCGTGACGCGCGAGGTCGTCGCGGTCCTGCTCGACGGTCATCGTCGCTGGCGGCCAACCCCACGCCTCCCCGAACATCGACCACAACCGATCTCGGGACCCCATCACGGCGGGATAGTCGATGCCCACATCGTCGGCCCGGATCGGTCGGAGGTGGTGGCCGGTCGGCAGGTCGACCCGCCGCGGGTGGTCCCACGACGCAGGCAGCCAGTCCGTCATCGCCAGAGTCTCGGTCGCCACGGGTTGTCGGGGTCGGAGCGGGCGAGGGTCGCGACAATCCATCCGGCGACCGCGCCGCCGACGTAGGGGATTGCCATCAGTGCGGACCAGGTGGCGGCATCGGCAAGCGGGCTGACGTCGATGACCTGGTTGAAGGCGAGGAAGTCCACGGTCACCGAGACGATGACGACGAGGGTCCAGCGCACGACGACCCCGAGCAGAGTCCGGTGCTGCCGCCCATCGGCGTAGCCCCAGCACGCGGCGACCGCAGCCGCGGCTCCCAGCTCAACAAGAACCTGGAAGAGCCCGTACTGGCCGTCGGACTGTGTGACCCTGCCGGATTCCCAGGCGATCCACGCCTCTGTCCCGACCACGAAAGCGACCCCGACCAGCGCAGCGAGCAGCGTCCCCAGTGCCCACCGAGGTCCCGCGCCGAGCCTGCCCGTGCTGCTCGTTGCGGCAATCGCCGTCTCCGTCATCAGGGCCGCCGTTCCTTCCGGTGCCACGCGCGACCTGGCTTGGTCCTAGGCGCATCGTCCATGCGCAGAGCGTAGTTTCCGCCAGCGCCCGGTGCTGGTCGAAGGTCAGGTTGGTCTGCGTCGAGCCGCGCCGGTCGTACAGCGGCGTGCTGGCCAGGCGCGCTGAACGCATTCGCCCCAGGCGGAGCGATGCGGCTAGACTGCTCCATCGTGTCCGGGCCCAGCCCGGTCGCCAGCACCCGTAGCTCAATGGATAGAGCATCTGACTACGGATCAGAAGGTTGGGAGTTCGAGTCTCTCCGGGTGCGCCACCGATAGACCTTGCCAGACGGCATCTGCCCGAACGGCGCAAGTGGCCGGCAGGCCGATTGACAGCAGCCGTGACAGCAACGGGCACTTCACTCGGTCCCCAACGCACGAGCGATCGCGTCCGCTGCTTCCCGCAACGCCGTCGGCATCACGTGCGAGTAGAGGTCCATCGTGACGGCAATCTGCGAGTGGCCGAGGATGTCCATCACCACCCGCGCTGGCACGCCCTGCGCGAGCAGAAGAGACGCGCACGTGTGCCGCAGATCGTGGAACCGGATGCGCCGCACGCCTGACTGAGCGACCAGTGACTCAAACGCTCGGGACAGGTTTCGTGGTTCGACCATCGTCCCGACCGAGGTGAACACCGCCCGGAATCGGCCATGAATGACCCGTGTTCATCAGCACCGCCCGGAATCAGCCCATGAATCAGGCGACCCGTGTTCATCCTCAGCGAACCCACAGACGCAATCCACATCGTCGGCCCGGATCGGTCGGAGGTGGTGGCCGGTCGGCAGGTCGACCCGCCGCGGGTGGTCCCACGACGCAGGCAGCCAGTCCGTCATCGCCAGAGTCTCGGTCGCCACGGGTTGTCGGGGTCGGAGCGGGCGAGGGTCGCGACAAGCCATCCGGCGACCGCGCCGCCGACGTAGGGGATTGCCATCAGTGCGGACCAGGTGGCGGCATCGGCAAGCGGGCTGACGTCGATGACCTGGTTGAAGGCGAGGAAGTCCACGGTCACCGAGACGATGACGACGAGGGTCCAGCGCACGACGACCCCGAGCAGAGTCCGGTGCTGCCGCCCATCGGCGTAGCCCCAGCACGCGGCGACCGCAGCCGCGGCTCCCAGCTCAACGAGAACCTGGAAGAGCCCGTACTGGCCGTCGGACTCGGCGGCCCTGCTGGCTTCCCAGGCGATCCACGCCTCTGTCCCGACCACGAAAGCGACCCCGACCAGCGCAGCGAGCAGCGTCCCCAGTGCCCACCGAGGTCCCGCGCCGAGCCTGCCCGTCCTGCTCGTTGCGGCAATCGCCGTCTCCGTCATCAGGGCCGCCGTTCCTTCCGGTGCCGCGCGCGACCTGGCTTGGTCCTAGGCGCATCGTCCATGAGCAGAGCGTAGTTTCCGCCAGCGCCCGGTGCTGGTCGAAGGTCAGGTTGGTCTGCGTCGAGCCGCGCCGGTCGGACAGCGGCGTGCTGGCCAGGCGCGCTGAACGCATTCGCCCCAGGCGGAGCGATGCGGCTAGACTGCTCCATCGTGTCCGGGCCCAGCCCGGTCGCCAGCACCCGTAGCTCAATGGATAGAGCATCTGACTACGGATCAGAAGGTTGGGAGTTCGAGTCTCTCCGGGTGCGCCACCGATAGACCTTGCCAGACGGCATCTGCCCGAACGGCGCAAGTGGCCGGCAGGCCGATTGACAGCAGCCGTGACAGCAACGGGCACTTCACTCGGTCCCCAACGCACGAGCGATCGCGTCCGCTGCTTCCCGCAACGCCGTCGGCATCACGTGCGAGTAGAGGTCCATCGTGACGGCAATCTGCGAGTGGCCGAGGATGTCCATCACCACCCGCGCTGGCACGCCCTGCGCGAGCAGAAGAGACGCGCACGTGTGCCGCAGATCGTGGAACCGGATGCGCCGCACGCCTGACTGAGCGACCAGTGACTCAAACGCTCGGGACAGGTTTCGTGGTTCGACCATCGTCCCGACCGTCGAGGTGAACACCGCCACGCCTACCTGCGCCACCACGACCTCAGCCCACTCATCGAGGCGGTGATCGGCCGCACTCCGGGCCGTCCAGACCTGATGAAACCGCACCGAGCCGGCATCGACCAGGCATTGAGCATCGCAGCCGTCCCGCCCGTGGATGTGATGTTCATCGGAGACTCCCTCACCGATCACCAAGTGGCCCAGGAGACCGGTCTTCGCTTCATCGGCTACGCCAAGAATCCCCGCCGAGGCCACGAACTCACCGAAGCCGGAAGCACAACGAACGTGACGAGCATGGCCCAGCTCCCGACCGCAGTACGCGAGACCGCCGAGCGCGCCACTCGCCACTGCTGATTCCGGCTCTACGAGATCAAGCCAGCTCGCTGCGCTCGCGCGCTGCGGTCCGTGTCCTCGCTCGCTGCGCTCGCTGCGGGCCGGTCCTCGCGTCCGCTGCGGCACTCAGGCGGTCTGTTCCTCCCCAGTCGAGGCCCGCAATAGGCGGTAGACGTCGGATGGGAGTTCGCCGGATCTCAGGCGACGGAGCACAGTCCATCCATAGACATCTCGCACCAGGTCGCCGGGCTGAAATCCCGCGTCGCGGTATGTTGCGGCGTCCTTGACCTGGCCGGGTCGGAGCCCGTGTGAGATCCAGGCGTCGCGCTCGAATTCGGTGAAGTGAAACAATGTCCAAGACGCCATTTCCCACGCCGGGCTTGCGTCATCCCTTCTATCCCACCATTCCCCGTCTGGACGGGAGTACCAGTTGCGTCTTTCCGACTGCACGCCTGCCTCCCGTGCTCGCTCCGCGTTCTCTCGGCGTTCGGGTGCGCGGCCCTTACGATCCCACGGTGGAGGTGGCCTGGAGGTCGAGCCGCCGTATTCCGCGCCCAATCTCGCGTAGACCTGTCTGAGTACGGGCTCTTCAATCTTCGCCGCAGGAGAACCCACGTACTCGCCTAGGGAGGCCAGGGTGGCCATCACAACCTCGGTGGGCATGCTGAGGTCCTTCGCAACCTGTCGCGCGCTTGCACGTCGCCGCTCAGGCAGTGGTGGCTGCTTTACCTGAAACACCATTTCTGAGACTCCAGCTGCTCGACGCGTGGGTGTTCTGCCTAGTGAGCTAGCGCAATGATACGCGCTACTCCAAATGGCTTCTCTTCGTCTGGCGCGCCTGCAACCTTAAGGTTTGGCCAGGCGCTCGAGGCGATCACTTGCAGGGCCATCCGGTGGGCTTTGGACGTCGTAGTTCAACTCACGCAGGACTCTTGCTGCCTGCTCCGGTGCATCGCGAACCGCTGCAGCAATCTGACGTTTGCGCCACCTGACGCGACCGTCGTCGATGACCTGTTGCGCACGGTTCGTCGCGTCCACGCTGCACTCCACGATCAAGAACTCCAAGATGTCCTCAACGCAAGGTCGCAAACGCGCCCCACCGAGCGGGAAATGCAAGTTGGACAGCCGAGGCGGGGCAACGCCTGAGCTTTCGAGGGCGGCTGCCCTCGTCTTCGCCTTTCCCTTCTCACCTCGAAAAAGCTGGTAAAGGAACTCGTCGCGATGAGCATGAATGTGCATGTGGGCAGTAGGGAGTCGTCCCTGCATCTCGCTCTCGAACTCGTACCGGAATAACGGTTCGGCCACCCCTATTGGTCGCACCGAGATCGCCGCCTTCGAAACTGCCAAGTACATGCTCCGGTGGTCCCACTGGCAACGGAAGTCAGCTAGTAGTTCGAGGGCCACCTGGCCACTGATTTTCAGTGGGACCGGTCTACTATCTGCGGCACGAACGAGCACCCGCGTATTTTGGGCGGCCCTCTGTGCGCTAGGCGCTCGCTCAGCTACGAAACGAGGAACAGCCGACCCGAGAACGCCGCGCACGGTGTTGGATAGCTCATCCGCAAACTCGGCCGCGGCCACCTCTAGAGTTCGCTCTGCCGCGCTAGCCGACATTTGAAGTTCACTTCCCTAGCAAAAAGTCGATCTCGTCGATCTCCCTCAATGCATCGAACTCCGTTGCCGTCAGACGATAGGACTTCGCGCGTCGACGAATCTCATCCTCGGGTAGCTTGATGGTGGCGAGCAGGATCCGACGCTTTCTCTCCAGGTCTTTGGTTGTGGGTGTCAACAATCTAGGCACGTCGGCCTCCAGTTTCGCCATCATCGTGACCTGTTGCTGGGCATCTGCGCTACCTCGCCCGCGCGCGTGCGGGCGCGGCCACTGACGCTTGGAGCGTAACTCGTAGACCGCCATAGCGGCACCGCAGCGTTCACTGGCATCCTCCGTGTCGCAGGTCCGTTTCCTTCGAGGTCAACCGTAGATGCGCGGTGTGACAAGAGCGGCAACGAGGGCCGAAGGTCAGGGGATTCCCCCGAACCGGACCCGGCGGGTACACGGACCCCACCCGCGTTCGTTGAGAGTCGCGGACAATTCCGACTCACAGCGCGGCCTACGAGTCAGAGGATCGCGGGCCGGGCCTGGGAGCCATACAGGACAACAAACGGCGGACGTGGGTGGACCCCCAGCCACACTAGCGAGCCAGTTTCGTGCACGGCGGCGAATGGCACGGACTGCACCGTACGGCTGATCGAGACCGACGGATCAGCAGGCAGCGCGCGGTCACGATGCTGTCACCCAGCTTCGGCAACTTGCCCGCAGGTACCGGCGAGCGACAAGGACTGGGCCGGCTCGACAGTCGCTGAGAACGCCGGCCCCTTGGCGGCCCCGTCTCTCCGCGGATTGCAGGTCGTGACAGCAACGGTGACAGCAACGCGGCGCGCGTGATGCAGACGCCCGGCACCCCGGCCAGAGAGGCCCGAGCGTGGAACTGGCCGGTCCCAGACCCGTTCGAACGGGCGGCCTGGGCCTACGGATCAGAAGGTTGGGCGTTCGAGTCTCTCCGGGTGCGCCACACAACACGCCTCGTCAGCGCGATTTCTGCTGATCTTGGTGACCGGCAACAGCCTGCGCCGGGCCTGCTCGGGAATGGGCTGGAAGCCGTGGGTCCCAAGACAAACGTCGGACATGAGCGCCGCCGCAGCCCGTTTTCGCCCTCGACCAGGGACCATCCAAGCGGTGCTCGCCCCGACATCGACACGTGCACGCGCGGGATCCGCGGCCTTGACCACTGCGGATGCTGATCGAGTGGGCCAGGGGCCACAGCGGTACGGGCTGCGGGCCGTCTCGGCACGCCCCGCCGTCGTCCGTGGCCATCCTGCTCAGCGAGCGGGCCGCGAGGGCGGTCGGCTGCTGCAGAGAGGACAAGCAGATGCCGACCCTCCACGGGTACAACCATCTGAGTCTGAGTGTCACCGATCTTGACCGGCGCCAAGCGTTCTACGTCGAGGTCCTCGACCTCATGCTCCTCATGGCGGTCGACAACGTGCGCATCCTGTTCCACCGGGGTCTGGCATCCAGGTTGGCCTCTTCCGACACGCGGACTGCCGCGAGGAGCTGGAGGAGTGGACCGCGAAGTTCGACGATTTGGGTGTCACGTACACGCCGATTCGCTACACGCCGTTCGGCCACCACCTCAACTTCGGCGACCCGGACAACCTCCCGTTGGAGCTGCACGTTCCCAACGACGTCGCAAGGCAGGGGCACGAACCCCTTCAGCGAGAGGATGGCGGAAGCATCGGCGGCCTGCTCGCCGTGTCCGGCGACGTCGTCATCGTCGTCGTCGATCGGGCCACGATCGACCAGGGGCTCGGCGAGCGGTGGCGCTACCACTGGTCGGTGCTGCACGACCGGCTGTCCCTGGTGTCGGAGCCGGGCGAGGCGATGCAGAAGGGCCGACGTCGCTGGTGAGCCAGCCCTTCATCCGGACGTCGTGAGCGGAGGAAGGGACCTCACGACGGCACCTGGGAAGGCGAGGTCTCATCAGTAAGACCTGGACGCAACTCGCTCGGAGCGCTGGCCACCCGCTAAGCAGAACGCGCGAAGAGCGAGTCGGTCACGTCGTCGGCCCGAAGCGCTCGACCCGGATCTGGCCAGGGGCGATGCCGCAGGCGACCAGGAGCTGGCTGGTGCTCTCGGCGAAGCCGGCAGACCCGCAGACGAAGTAGGTCCGATCGGACGCCAGCAGCGGGGTCACGTCAGCGGGGCCGAGGCGGCGGGCGGGACGGCCGGTCGGGCTGGTCTCGCGGCTCAGCGCGATCTGGGCACCGTACCCGGCCAGCTCCGAGGCGTAGGGCAGCTCGTTCAGCATCCTGGCGACGGCGAGCACCTGCAGCCGATCGGTGATGCCGTGGGCCTGAGCGTGCCGGAGCATGCTGATCGCCGGCACGATCCCGGTGCCGCCCCCGATGGCGGCCGCCGGGGTACTGCCGTCCCAGACGAACCAGCCGCCGATCGGGCCGCGGAGCTCCAGCGGGTCGCCGGGCTCCACCTCGTCGGCGAGGTAGGGCGACACCTCGCCGTCGGCGAACCTTTCCACGTACAGCTCCAGCAGGTCCTGGTGCGGCGACGAGGCGAGCGAGTACGAGCGGGAGGCCTGGTACCCGTCCTCCGCGGTCAGCCGGACCACCACATGCTGACCGGGGACGTAGGTCAGCCCCCCGGGTACGGCGATGCGGAGCACGACGGCCAGGGGGTTGGGATGGGCCACCTCGACCACGGTGCCCTGGTGCCAGCGTGGCCGAGGCGCTCCCGGGAGGTCAGCCGAGTCGGCCATCTCAGTCGCCCCAGTAGCGTTGTTCGCGCCACGGATCGCCGAGGTCGTGATACCCGTTGCGCTCCCAGAACCCGCGCTCGTCGTGATCGAGCAGGGTGATCCGGCTGATCCACTTCGCGGACTTCCAGAAGTAGAGGTGGGGGATCAGGAGCCGGACCGGACCGCCGTGGTCAACCGGCAGCGGTCGGTGGTCGTACGTCCACACGAGCCAGGCCAGGTTCCCGCGCAGGTGGTCCAGGGGCACGTTCGTCGTGTAGCCCGTGGTGGACCTGGCGAGCACGTGGGTGGCGGACGGCAACGGCGCCACCAGGTCCATCAGGGTGTCCAGACTGACGCCGCCAAACTGGACGTCGAACTTCGACCACGTGGTCACGCAGTGGATGGCCCCGGTGTACTCCGACGCCGGCAGCGCCATCAGCTCGTCCCACGACCACGACCTCGGACGCTCGACGAGACCGTCGAGTCGCACCGACCAGGTGGCCAGATCGATCCGCGGGGTGACCTCCGCCGTCAGCACCGGGAACTCACCGCCGGTGTCGTACTGGCCGGGAGGCAGCGCGGACCGCCGGCCGCGACGCTTCCCGACGAAGGGCGTTCTAGCCATGACGGTCTCCTCCTCCTGCGTCGCGCGACGCTGCTGGTGGTCGCCGGCCCAGTGTCGACGCCACTCGATTGGCGACGGCCCGTAGACGTGCCGGACGCGCACCGGCCTCATGGCCAGCACGCGGATGTCCGCCACGACAGGAGCATGGCCATCGCTCCCGACGTCCGCAACAGTCCGTCAACACTCGCAGGCGACGCTCGGCTCGCGACTCGAAGGAGGAACCATGTCCGCCATGACCGAGACCCCGTCCTCGCCGGTGAGGCCCCAGCAGTACGACGCCGTCGCCGACGACTACGACCGACTCGTCCGGCCGCGGTACGGCGCGATCGCGGCTCTCGTCGTCGACCGCGTGCTGGAGCTCACCGACGTACGCCGTAGCGACGTCCCCGAGCTCTCGGCCGGGACAGGAGCGCTGACCCACCGGCTGGCGCCCCTGGCGCGTACCTACGTCGCCACCGACGTCTCGGCGCCGATGCTGGCAATCGCGCGCCGGTACGCCGCGCCGGGGTGTGAGTCGGTGCGGTGGCTGACGGCCGATGCTCGGCAGCTGCCCCTTGACCGGGAGAGCGTCGACCTCGTGGTCTCGTCACTCGGCCCGTTCCAGGACTCCGACGAGGCACTCAGCGAGGCGCTGCGGGTGCTTCGCCCCCCGGAAAGCTCGTCGCGGT
>JBGAIX010000002.1:0-341945 GCA_044225235.1 Propionibacteriaceae bacterium
ATCGTCTAATTCTCGCGACGTCTCTCCCCTCGAACCTGGAGGCCGACGGGATAGATTTCGGCGTGTATAAGAGCGGCACGGTCCTGGACGATGAGGAGGCTGAACGGATTCGCCGGCTCGGGTGTTTCAGCCTCACGGAAGATAGTAGCCGGGGTGAATCCGTATCGGTGGCCAAACTTGATGTCCCGCAACCCCGCATCAATCGGACATATGGAATACGTTGGCGCCCTCCCTTGAGAGCCTCGATTTGAGAGCGCGCCGGGGAAAGCAGCTCGCAAACTCCGGAACTCAGGCCAGCCGGCAATTCCCGGCGCCAGATCTACACTGCCCGATCGGGGCGGCCTGGACAGGCAGATGGCCGAGAGTTTGAGCAACTTGATCGCGGCAGCCGTGGACGCTGCGACCGAGTCCGTCGACCCTTCGCAGGGTCAGCCGTTCCCCAACACCTCAACGATCTGATCGGCGATGTCCTCGACGGTGTGCAGTGAGGTGTTCGAGGCAAGAACTCCGGCGAGCAGCGGCGAATGCGCAAGTACTTCGTCCTTGGTCACCCGGTGCCAGATGGGCAGGACGAGATTCTCGCCAGACGCCATCTTCCTGCTGAAGAGGGCGTCCAGCTCGGCCTGGGTCCACTGCTTGGAGAAGAAGTCTGGCGAGAGAATCACGACGCCAAACCGCGCGTTCGCTATGCCCCTCTCGATCTCAGCGCGGATGCTCTGACCCAACTTGATCTTGATCTCGTCGAACCAAACAGAGACACCACGGGCTTCGAGTGCTTCCTTCAGCGGTCTCGCGATGGTGTTCTTGTCTTCGCTTGCATGGGACAGAAACACGTCGTATTCCGGTGCATCCGCCCCCGCGAGCGCAGTCGGACTGCCATGACTGCCGACGAACGGGTGGCCGGGGCCCAGCCGAAGGGGATCAAACTGTGCGGCCGCCGCTGAGTTCTGGCTACGAATGGCATCGAGCGCCTTCCTTTGGCTTGTCTGCTGCTCCTTCTCGTAACGGGTCTGGGCAGTTGCGACCCTAGCCTCAGCAGCGGCGAGCTTGCTCTCCAAATCACCACGCTTCTTCTCGGCCGCTATTGACTCCCTCTCGGCTCGTTCGGCCTCGGCGAGCTTGCTGCGGATCGTCGTCGCGCTCTTCGACCGGGAGGCCGCGGTGAGCGCGTCTCGTGCCTTCTTTCGCTTCGCGGCGACCTCCTGGGAAGCCTTGCTGATGGCGACCCTGAGCCTGCCCGCGTCGTCCCGGTATCGCTTGAGCTCTGACTCGGTGCTCACGAGCCACCTACCCTCCGCCAGCCCAAGCTACTTGTCGGCTTGGGCTACACATCTGGCAACAGCATTTGAGCCTAGAACCAGAAACGCCTCCGCAGCGATACCGCGGAAGGCGTCTGACTAGGCATTTCGTTGTAGCGGGGACAGGATTTGAACCTGTGACCTCTGGGTTATGAGCCCAGCGAGCTACCGAGCTGCTCCACCCCGCGTCGGCAGTCCCCAACTCTAGAACCCTCGCCGCGCGAATGCCAAATCGCTTCCGCGGCGCCGCCGGCGGCCCCGTCGCAGGAGGCACGACAGACGACTCGGTTCAGTCGAGGTCTGGGATCAGCTCGCGCGCGTGTGAGTAGTCCATCCCGGTGAGTTCCATCAGGTCGGCGATGATCGAACGCGTCTGTGCGAGGATCACGACCGCCGAGAGGGAGTGGCTCAGCTCGACGTGCGCTGTGTCGGCCGCGATCGACTGCAGCTCGGCACGCGCCTGCGTGGGCAGGCGTTCGTGCTCGAGTTCGTCGGCCATCGCGGTGCAGACGTGTGCCAGACGCCCCATCGCGGCCAGGTATTCCGCCGGGACCGACTGCCCGCGCCAGGTCGCGACAGCGCATCGGCGCGCGAGCACGCGTAGGTTCCGATTCGCGTGGTCGAGGGGCTCGGCCAGCTCCGCGAGGGCCGACACGGCTGAGAGCTTGTTCCGGCGAAAAGGGGACTGGCGGACCACCGCGAGGCCCTCAGAGGTCGCGACGTCGAGCGCGGCCAGGCTCTCCTCGCTCTGACGAGCGCGGGCGAGTACGGCGTCCGCAGCCTCACTGTTCTGGGTCTCCAGAGCGACCTGCGCGCTCTGCAGCGTCGCGGCCATCTCCCGCAGGATCCGCGCCGCGACCAGACCTGGCTTCCGGAGCGGACCGCTTGGCGCGAAGGCGGCCACCAGGAGCGCGACGGCGCAGCCGATCGCGGCGTCGAGCCACCTGTTCACCGCGTAGTCGGTCGAGGTGGCGAGGGTGATGACGAACACCGATTGGACGGCGGCCTGAGTCGTCATCAACGAGCCTGCGCCGAGCAGCGTTGCCAGCGACATGGCCAGCGCGACGACGACGGCGACCTGCCAGACGCCGGTGCCGAAGAGCTGCACCCAGACATCACCGATGGCCACGCCGACCGCCACTCCCGCGGCCACCTCGACGCCGCGCCGCAGACGGGCGCCGTAGCTGAGGCCGAGGGTGATCACAGCCGCTACCGGCGCGAAGACCGGCTGCAGATGCCCAGGCACGAGCCGTGCGAGCGCCCAAGCGAGCGCAGCCGTTACCGCACACTGGGCGATGACGAACGCCCGCTGACGCCACCGATCAGCCCGACGCACCGCGGAAAACCGCCCTCGTCGCCACGTGCGTTCGCTGAGATCAAAGGCGCGAAGCTTCATCTGTTCGATCGAGAAGCCGGGGTGCTCCATGCCGCGATCATCCCAAGTCACGCCCCGGTTGCGGTGCCCGTGGGCCTGCGACGGACAGGCCGCCCGGCAGTCCGTGCGGCGGCTCCGCCGGAGCGGTCGAGGGTCATCCAATTCGTTATCTCATCCGTCACATCTGTCACAACAATTTCAGAGAATTCCTTGCGTGTCGGACTTGACATCGTGCACGCTAAGCCCGAATCCCAAACGAATGGACGCCCACATGACTTCCCCACATCGTGGCGCCAACGTCGTCCGGAGTTGGTCAAGGCGAGTGCTGAGTACCGGCACAGCCATGGCAATTGCGATCGGCGGAGCGCTCGTGACTGCGCGGCCAGCATCGGCCGATACCTCGGTCGCGCCCTCCGGCGGCAGCTTCGTCATCAAGGGTTCCGGCTTCGGCCACGGCTGGGGGATGTCCCAGTACGGCGCGTACGGGGCGGCTCGACGGGGCCTGAGCTGGCAGCAGATCATGCGCTTCTACTACCCGGGCACGAAGCTGACCAAGATGCCGACGGGGACGCGCATCAAGGTCTGGGTCACCGCAGACAGCGACGGCACCCTTCGGGTCCTGCCCAGTGCCGGCCTGCGGGTGCATGACGGCCAGGGCGGCAGCTACGCGGTCCCGAGTGGGTCGAGCTATCGGTCGTGGCGGATCAGCCGCTCCGGGAGTGGCTACCGGCTCGTCTACCGCACCTCGGGCGGACGTGACGTCACCCGATCAACCGGGTTGAGTGGATCGGGTACCTGGTACTTCTCCACGTCCGCCGACATGGTCCGGGTGGTGATGCCGAGCGGTTCGGTGCGTCGGTATCGCGGCACCGTCGCCCTGGTACGCCGCGGGTCCAGCGGCCGTACCGTCAACAACGTCCGGCTCGAGGACTACGTCAAGGGCGTGGTGGCCTCGGAGATGCCGACCTCGTGGGCCGCAGAGGCGGTGCAGGCACAGACGGTCGCGGCACGCTCGTACGCGGTCCGGCTCCGCGACTTCACCAACTACTCGGGCTACGACATCTGCGACACCACGGCCTGCCAGGTCTACGGCGGCGTCAATCGCGAAACCGATGCCGGAAACGCCGCGGTGGCCGCCACCAACGGCATGATCGTCACCTACAAGGGCCAGGTCGCGCTCACCCAGTTCGCTTCATCCAACGGCGGCCACACGGCGCAGGGCGACTACCCGTACCTGGCGCCGAAGGCCGATCCGTACGACGGGGTCGTGAAGTCGCAGGCATGGACCCGCACCATCAGCGCCAGCAGCATCGGTCGTGCCTGGTCGGTCGGAACCGTGCAGCGGCTGCAGATCACGTCGCGTGACGGTGCCGGGGCCTGGGGCGGCCGTGTCCGCACGATCAAGATCATCGGTAGCAAGCGCACCGTCTCGGTCTCCGGATCTCGCTTCCAGTACCGGTTCGGGATGCGGTCCTCGCTCTACATGGTCCGCGGTTCGCGCACCGGAGGCTCGGCTCCGCCGCCCGCTCCCGCTCCGGTACCCGAGCCTGAACCCACTCCGGAGCCGACTCCGATCAAGCCCGGCAAGGCGTACGCCACCTTCCCACGCAGCTACAGCGATCGTTCGAAGACCGACCTGCTGGTCATCAGCCGCTCCGGGGACCTGGTGCGCTACCCAGTAGCCAGCGGCGGGCTCGGCACGCCGACCACGATCGCCTCGAAGGTGGGCAACTACTCCTTCGTGCTGAACGCCGGCGACTGGGACGGCGATGGCTTCCAGGACGTCATCGTCCGCACGTCCAGCCAGCTCTACCTCAAGCGCGGCACGAGCACCGGCCGCCTGGCGCCCGGTGTGCCGATGGGCTTCGGCTCCAACATCGCCGCGATGGCGGCGCTCGGCGACACGAACGGCGACAAGTTCCCCGACCTGGCGGTGATCACCACGGCGGGCAACCTGTGGCTCTATCTCGGGGACGGCGAAACGGGTCGCAAGGCCCGGGTCAAGATCAGCTCCGGCTGGCAGGAGCACAGTTGGCTGCGGGGCGTCGGTGATTTCGATCGGGATGGCCGCCTCGACATCGTGACCCGGCAGGGCGACGAGTTGCTGCTGCATCGCGGTCGGGAGTCGGGCTTCGCCGCTCCGATCACCCTGGCGACCGGGTGGTCCGGCGTGTCGAGCGTGACCGCCGTCGGTGATCTCGACGGGGACCACAAGGTGGACATCGTCGCGCGGTCGAAGTCCGGCACGCTCGTGATCTACCGGGGCAATGGCAAGGACGCGGTGATGCCCGCAGGGACGCTGAGTTCAGGGTTCTCCGGAACGCGATTCGCCATCTGACGCCGGTGATCGACGGCTTCGACATCGGACACCACACCGCGGACGGCGACGGCTGGCTGAGCGGGACCACGGTCGTGGTGGCGCGAAACGGTGCGGTAGGCGGAGTCGACGTCCGTGGTGGTGGACCAGGCACTCGGGAGACCGATCTGCTGGATCCCTCGACCCTGGTCCAACACGTGCACGCGATCGTCCTCACGGGCGGGAGCGCCTATGGATTGGCGGCTGCCGACGGTGTCATGCGCGGGCTCGAGGCCCGCGGAATCGGATTCCCGGTGTCAGCCGGCCAGGTCGTCCCGATCGTCCCGGCTGCGGTCATCTTCGATCTCGGCCGGGGAGGCGACTTCGGCCACCGTCCGGATGCCAGCTTCGGAGCGCTCGCGCTTGCCGCCGCCACGGCGGATCGTCCCCAGAGCGGCAGCGTCGGCGCCGGCACCGGAGCGGTCAGCGGCGGACTCAAGGGTGGTTTCGGGTACGCCGAACGGTCGGTCGGCGAGCAAGGCTCGATGGCCGCTGCTGTGGTGGTGAATACCACCGGCTCGGCGGTCGATCCGCACACCGGCCGGCTGTGGGCCGACGACCGGGGCCGACTGGGGACGCCCTCGACGACCGAGCGGCAGGCGCTCGCGGCGGCATCGGCGGCGCATCAGCCACCCGTGGCAACGACCATCGGGGTGGTCCTCACCGACGTCGAACTGTCCAAGGCGCAGGCCCGCCGGGTGGCGATGGTCGGGCACGATGGCCTGGCCCGAGCGGTGCGCCCCATCCATGCCCTGACCGACGGTGACACGTTGTTCTGCCTGTCGTCCTCCCTCCGCCCAGGACCTGCCGCCGCTGGCGGGTCCGAACTGGCCCAGGCAGGACCAATGAACGAACTGCTGGCCGCCGCCGCCGACCTGGTCGCCGAGGCATGCCTGGACGCGATTCTTTCCGCCACGGGCCGGAACGGCTGGCGCAGCTATCGCGAGCTGGTCCCGTCGGCCGTCGACGGCTGAGAATCCCACGACCGCAGTCGCGACCCGTTCCTAGACTGAGTGCGCCGCACCGCCGCACCGACGAGGAATCATGAAGGCACTTCTGCTGGAGAACATCCACCCCGAGGGCGTCCGCCTCCTGACCGAGCGTGGGATCGAGGTCGAGTCGGCCAAGGGCGCGCTGGACGAGGCCGAACTGATCGCCGCGCTGGACGGCGTCCAGCTGCTCGGTATCCGCTCGAAGACGAATGTGACTGCCGCAGTGCTCGAGGCGGCTCCCGATCTGGAGGCCATCGGCGCGTTCTGCATCGGCACCAACCAGATCGACCTCGACGCGGCTTCGCGCGCCGGGGTGGCGGTCTTCAACGCGCCCTTCTCGAACACCCGCAGCGTGGTCGAACTCGTCATTGCCGAGATCATCTCGCTGGCGCGGCACCTGACGGACAAGAACCGGCTGATGCACGCCGGCATCTGGGACAAGTCTGCGAAGGGCGCACACGAGGTGCGTGGGCGCACGCTCGGCATCGTGGGCTACGGCAACATCGGCTCTCAGCTCTCGGTGGTCGCCGAGTCGCTGGGCATGACCGTCTACTTCTACGACGTCGCCGACAAGCTCGCGCTGGGTAATGCGCGCCGCTGCGACACGCTCGAGGAACTGCTGCGCACGGCCGAAACGATCACCCTGCACGTCGACGGTCGGCCGGGAAACGCTGGATTGTTCGGCGCAGAACAGTTCGCCGCCATGCGGCCACGCAGCCTGTTCCTGAATCTGTGCCGCGGCATCGTCGTCGATCACGAGGCACTCCGCGAACACCTGCTGAGCGGACACATCGCCGGCGCCGCGTTGGATGTCTTCGCACACGAGCCCAAGGCCGCCGGAGACCCCTTCGTCAACAGCCTGCAAGGGATGGACAACGTCATCCTCACCCCACACATCGGGGGGTCCACGGAGGAGGCGCAGACCGATATCGGGCGCTTCGTTGCCGGCAAGCTCCGCGACTACGCCGACACCGGCGGCACCACGATGTCAGTCAACCTCCCGCACGTGGCGGCGTCGGAGCCGACCGGCGGTCGAGTCCGGCTGCTGCATGTCCATGCCAACGTTCCGGGGGTACTCGCCACCGTCAATGGTCTGCTGGCCAACGCTCAGGTCAACATCGAGGGTCAGACCCTGTCGACGCGAGGCGATCTTGGCTACGTGGTGACCGACATCGCCGCCGGGCTCACTCCGGAGTTGATCGCGAAGCTGCGCGAGTTGCCGGAGACGGTGAACCTCCGCGTTCTCGACTGAGGTGGGTCGACCGGAGCCGTGCAGCCGGTCACACGCACTGCCCGCCGTTCGTCACCACGTCGCCGGCCCGGAGCAGGAGGTCGGGTAGCCAGGCCGGGCAGGCCGGGTCGGCGGCCGCCTCCGCGGCCGTCCACCAGCCAACCTCGCTGAGTTCGTCCGGCGCTGCGGTGGTGGCCTGCGCCCTGTCGGGAGCGACTCCGACGAACGCGACGGTGATCTGCGGCTCGCCGTCATCGGCGATGAAGAACGCTGACTCGAGGTAGCGGAGAGGCACGCCCGTCAGGTCGACGCCGGTCTCCTCGGCGACCTCACGGCGCGCGGTGCACTCGAGAGCGTCGGCGCTCGGCGCCACCAGATCGACGTGACCGCCGATCAGTCCGAGGCGCCCGGCTGCGTGGCCGACGCCGGGGCTGCGGCGCGCCAGCAACCAGCGACCTCTCCTGGTCAACAGCACGCACGCCGTGACCCCGTAGCGAAGGGCAGGCATGGCGGTGTCAGCGGTGCAGCCGCCGGATGAGCACCGCGACGACAACCGTCGCGAGCGATGCCACTCCGACAAGCGCGCGCCGGTGCCGGAGCGCCTTCGGAAGGGAGTTGCGGAGGCGCGCAAGGCGTCCGCCTCGATCGTTGGGTTGCTCGGGCCCTGCCAGGGCCACGGCCGGCAGTTCCATCGTCGTCTCGGTCGCGCTCGGCGGGACCTCAGCCAAGGCCGGTGGGCGTGGCGCGGGCGCGGCGAGCCGAGCCGTCAGCGCACTGACGAATTGGTCGATGAGTTTGTCGCTGACGTCGGCGACCACCTCGGACCCAAACTGGGCCGGCCGTCCGGTGAGGATGAGATCGGTGGTGACGTGCACCTCGGCGCCGTCCCCGATGTCGCGCACGGTCGCCCGGAGTGTTGCGGTGGCGGTGCCGTGCCCTCGGGCGTCGGATCCGTGCGCCTCGACGACGAATCGGCGCATGGCACGGTCACGTTCGACGTACCGCGCGGTGCCGACGTAGGCGAGCGGGATCGACCCGAGCTTGACCTTGAGAGTGCCCGCACAGCCGTCCCCGTCATGGCTGGACAGCGTCGCGCCGGGAAGACACGACGCGAGCTCGGCCGGGTCGTTGACGGCCTCCCATGCGGCGTCGATGCCGGCAGAGAGTCTGAACCGGTGGGTGAGCTGCATGTCCGGAGTCTTCCCTACCCGCTGGCGCCTGTCACCGAGCGGGAGCGACCCCGGCTGCTGGGAGCGTGCGCGCGGCCTCTCAGACCTCTGAGTCGCTACGGTCCTCAGCAGGGTGCGGATCCAGCTGCGCCAGTACGGCGTCGTGCAGGAGCCCGTTCGTTGCGTAGGCCCCAGCGCCGAGCGGACCCGGCCGACCGGTGAGATCGGTGAAGCGTCCGCCGGCCTCGCTGACGATCACGGCGCAGGCTGCCATGTCATGCAGCGCCAACTCGGGTTCGCAGGCAATGTCGACGCCACCCTCGGCGAGCAGCATGTAGGACCAGAAGTCCCCGTACGCCCGGGTGCGCCAGCAGCTGCGGAGCAGATCAACGAACTGCTGGCCCTGTCCCGCTTCGACCCACGCCGATACCGAGGCGTAGCTCAGTGAGGCGTCGGCGATCTTCTCGACCCCGGAGACGGCGATCGGGGTTGCCGACATCAGCGACCTCCCCGCGAACGCGCCGCCGCCAAGACTGGCCCACCAGCGGCGACCGAGGGCCGGAGCGCTGACCACACCGACGGCGGGTTCGTCGTTGATCATCAGCGCGATCAACGTCGCCCAGACGGGGACGCCACGGACGAAATTCTTGGTGCCGTCGATCGGGTCGATCACCCAGCGGCGCGGACCCCATCCGGTGTCGTCGAACTCCTCGCCGTGTACCGCGTCGCGCGGTCGCGCCCGACTGAGGGTGCGCCGGATCGACTCTTCGACGGCAGTGTCGGCGTCGGAGACCGGGGTCAGGTCGGGCTTGGCCGTGACCTGGAGGTCAAGCGCCTTGAAACGGCTCATCGTGATCGAGTCCGCGTCGTCGGCCAGCAGGTGAGCCAGCCGAAGGTCATCGGTGAGGTTGCGATGCAGTGCGTCGCGCGGTCTGGCGGAGCGCTCAGCGTCGGCATGGGTGGCGGACATGCCGACTAAGCTACTGGCCCGATCCGAGCATCCGGCGGAACGACTCCACCCGGGCGAGCGGCAGCACACCCGCTCGGACCGCGTCGTC
The DNA here is from genome assembly GCA_044225235.1 of Propionibacteriaceae bacterium. Lineage (GTDB taxonomy): Bacteria > Actinomycetota > Actinomycetes > Propionibacteriales > Propionibacteriaceae > Microlunatus. The sequence continues at coordinate 9,480 of JBGAIX010000002.1, forward strand.
CAGCGCGCACTCGGGCTCGGTCGCCTCGTGTGTGCAGCCACGGGGGCAGTCGTCGGCGACGACGGCGAGGTCGGCGAAAGCGGCGACGATGCGTTCCCGACTGACGTGGCTGAGCCCGAACGATCGGACGCCCGGAGTGTCGATGACCCAGCCGACGTCGCCGGTGGTTCCCGGCAGTCGAAGCGCGATGGCCGACGTCGAGGTGTGGCGGCCGCGCCCGGTCACTTCATTCACCTCGCCGATGGCTCGCTTCGCCCCAGGGATGAGGGCGTTCACCAGCGTGGACTTCCCGACACCGGAGTGGCCGACGAAGACGCTCCGGTGGGGTAGCAGTATCGCGAGCAGCGCGTGCAGGTCGGCGCCAGGGCGCGTAACGACGACCGGCACGCCCAACGGCTCGTACTGGGCGACGAGCTCGTCCGGGTCGGCCAGATCGGCCTTGGTCAGACAGAGCAGTGGGCGTAGCCCGGCGTCGTATCCGGCGACGAGGATCCGGTCGATCATCCCGACCCGCGGCGGCGGGTCGGCGAGGGCGGTCACGATCACCAGTTGGTCGGCGTTGGCGACGATCGGGCGTTCGTACGGGTCGTCATCGTCGGCGGTCCGTCTCAGCACGGTCTCCCGGTCGATGACCTCAACGATGCGGGCGAGCGTCCCTTCGGTCCCGGAGGTGTCACCGACCACGCGGACCCGGTCTCCGACGATGACGCCCTTCCGCCCGAGCTGCCGCGCCTTCGTCGCCGTGACTTCTCGACTCGGCAGCAGCGTTCGGTAGCGACCGCGGTCCACGGTCACGACGATCCCGGTTTCAGCAGCCGAGTAGTCCGGCCGGTCTTTCGTCCGCGGCCGGCTTCCGGTGCGGCGTCGGCCGTATGCCTCGTGCTCGTCGGTGCCGAAGGCCCGCGAGCTCAATTCGGCGGCTCCGGTCCTGTGGAGTCGGCGATCATCGCGGTCCACAGCTGCTCGAACTCGGGCATGGTCTTGTCTGTGCACGAAATGTCGTCCAACTCGACGTCGGGCACGACCAGCCCGAGCAGCGCACCCGCCTGGGCCATCCGGTGATCCGCGTACGTCCGCCACAGGTCGCCACCGAGCAGCCGTGGGTGGATGGTCAACCCGTCGTGGGTTTGGGCCACGTGCGCGCCCAGCCGGTCCAGCTCCGCCTCCAGGGCAGCCAGTCGGTCGGTTTCGTGGCCGCGCACGTGCGCGATACCTCGGATGTGGCTGGTGTGGTCGGCCAACGCTGCCACCGCGGCGACGACCGGGGTCAACTCGCTCGCAGCCCGCAGGTCGATGTCGATGCCGTGCAGGTGATCGGTGCCCTGGACCTTGAGCTGACCATCGTGCCAGCCGACCCTGGCACCGAACCTGCGCAGGATGTCGACGATCATCTCGCCCGGCTGAGTGGTCTGCTGCGGCCAGTGCGGCACCGTCACCGTGCCGCCGGTGACGGCCGCGGCCGCCAGGAACGGAGCAGCGTTGGACAGATCGGGCTCGATGGCGGCCTCGACCGACGCGATCGGCCCTGGCTGCACCACCCACCGATTCGGCTCGCTGTCATCGACGACGACGCCACGCTCGCGCAACCAACTCACGGTCATCGCGATGTGGGGGAGCGAGGGCAGTGGCGGGCCCTCGTGACGGATGTCGGCACCGTCGGGGAAACGTGCAGCGGCGAGAAGCGGACCACTGATGAACTGGCTGGATCCCGACGCATCCACGCTCACCGTGCCGCCGCGAGCGCCGTTGCCCCGCACGACGAACGGCAGCCTTCCCCCCTCGGACTCGACCTCGGCCCCGAATCCCCTCAGCATCTCCAGTAGCGGACCCATCGGCCGGGCCGACGCCTGGGCGTCTCCGTAGAAACGCACCGGACCGTCGGCCAAGGCTGCGACGGGAGGGACGAAGCGCATCACCGTGCCGGCGAGACCACAATCGATCTCAATGTCGCCGCGGAACCGCGCGGGCGGTGTCACCAGCCAGCGATCGCCGTCTTCCTCGATCACGGTGCCCAGCGCGCGCAACGCCTGCCGCATCAGACGGGTGTCGCGCGCATCAAGGCCGCCAGTGATCACCGACGGGGCGCTCGCCAGGGCGCTCAGCACCAGCGCACGATTCGTCTCCGACTTGGACCCCGGGATGACGACGGTGGCGGTGATGGGCGCCGGCGCCTCAGGAACAAGCCAGCGCTTCATCGAGTAGATGCTCAGTTCTCACCGAGTTGGATGTTGCCCGCGAGGCGCTCAGCGGCCTTGGATGCCGACTTGAGCTTCTTCCGGGCCTCCTTCTCTGCCTCCTTGGCTGCCTTCGCGGCCGCTTCCTTGGCCGCCGCCGCCTGCTGCAGAGCTACCTTCTTGGCCTCCGCGGCCTGGCGCGAGGCGATCCGCTGGGCGTGCTTCGCGTGTTCGGCAGCGGCGACCTTCGCGTTCTTCAGCTCGCGTGCCGCACTCCGCCGAGCAGCCCGGGAGTTCGCCATCGCCGCCCCGACCAAAGCCGCCCCCCCAGCGATCGCCTCCTCCGCCAGTTCACTGGCGTTGGCCGACACCTTGTTGCCCCGCTTGCTCAGCTTCTTCGACGCCTTCTTGGCGTCCTTGGCCAGCAGCTCGCCGCTCTTGTGCGCCCGCCAGGCGAGGCTCGGCTTGCCCTCAGTGTCCTGTGCCGCGAGCAACACGCCGCCGACCAGGCTGACGTTCTTCAGGAAATGGCTACGTTCCGTCGCCCGCTCCTCAGGGGTGTCTCGGGACCAGAACGGGTGCCGAGCAAACGTGCTCGGCAGCAGCGAGCCGGCGAGCAGCAGCGCGCCGAAGCGACGCCCCTTCCCGGTCGCCAGCGCCACACCGCCAACGATCTGTGCGATTCCGTTCACCCGGACCAGCGTCACCGCGTCATCCGGCACGTACTCGACGACCTCGTCGGGCACGTACTGCTTGACCAGCGGGACGTAGCGGTCCACCACCGGTTCGGCGTCGGAGACGAATGCCTCCGGGTTGCGCAACGCCTTCACGCCGGATGCGACGAAGTAGGAGGCGAGCATGGTGCGGGCGGCAGCGCGCAGCAAGGTCATGGGGTCATTCCTACCGTGCCGCGCTGACACGGCCAAGCCCAGGGGGCGTGTCCGTTTACACGGTAAGAGCAGCGGTCGCCGGTTCTACCGCGAGGTGTGCGCACGCGTCGCTGTCAGTCGCCGCGGCTACGCTCCCGATTGTGTGCGGACGATACGCCTCTTCGCGGAGCGCGGAAGCGCTGGCCGCCGAATTCGATGTCGACGATGTGTACGACGGGCTGCCCGCCCCGGACTACAACATCGCACCCACGGTCACGGTGCCGGCGGTCTACGAGCGTCGCGTCCAGAGGTCCGATACCGAGGGTCCAGGTGGCTCGGGCGCCGATCCGGAAGTGCGCCGCAGACTCGCCCCGCTCACCTGGGGGCTGGTGCCGTCGTGGGCGAAGGACCGCAGCATCGGGGCCCGGCTGATCAATGCGCGGGCCGAGACGCTCGCGGAGAAGCCCGCCTTTCGCAAGGCATTCGCCCAGCGGCGCTGCCTGCTCCCGGCCGACGGCTTCTACGAGTGGTACGACCCGTCCGGTGGCAGCGGGCGGCGGACGACGAAGCAGCCGTTCTATATCCACCGGGCCGACGGCGGACTGCTCGTGATGGCCGGGCTCTATGAGATCTGGCGCGATCCAGCCAAGGAGCGTGACGACGATTCCGGCTGGCTCCGCACCTGCACGGTGATCACGACCCGCGCCGTCGATGCCGCTGGCCATGTTCATGACAGGATGCCGATGGTGGTCGACGCGGCGGCGATCGACCGGTGGCTCGATCCGGAGTTCACCCATCCCGATCAGGTGCGCGCACTGCTCGCGGTGACCGACGCCGTCGCGCTGGAGGCCTACGCGGTATCCACCGACGTGAACAGCGTGCAGAACAACTCGCGGGCGCTGCTGGAGCCGTTGTCTGCCGAGGAGTACCCGGAGGACCTGCCGAACCAGCAGCCGCTGTTGTGACCGATCCAACGCCGGACTGGTCGATGGGAGCATTCGACGTCGACACCCGGGAGGGGCCGGGCCGCATGCTGGTCAGCACCGCCGCAGACCCGCGCGCGGCGTTGATCCTCGGCCACGGCGCAGGCGGTGGGCCGGGCGCCCACGACCTGGAAGTGCTGGCGCGACGGCTGCCGTCCGTCGGGGTCAGCGTCTACCGCTTCGAGCAACCGTGGCGGCTTGCTGGGAGGAGGGTCGCGGTGCCACCTGCACGGCTGGACATCGCGTGGCTGGATGCGACGACCATGCTGCGGGGTCGGCTTTCGGGCGCGCTACCGCTCTACGTCGGTGGCCGCAGCGCCGGTGCGCGGGTGGCCTGCCGGACCGCGGAGGCCGTCGGCGCCGCCGGTGTGCTGTGCCTCGCGTTTCCGCTCCACCTGCCGGGCCGTCCGGAGCGCTCGCGGGCGGCCGAGCTGCTCGCGCCGGCCGTCCCGAGGCTCGTCCTGCAGGGCAGCCGGGATGCCTTCGGGACTGCCGAGGAGCTTCGTGATGCATGCATCGGCGACCTCGGCGTAGCCGTCGTGGAACTCCCCGGCGCCGACCACAGCTTTCGGGTGGCCCAGGGTGCGGACTTCACGGCGGCCGATCTCCGCGAGGTGCTGGTCGAGCACGCCGAGCACTTCGCCCGATGACGTGGACGCGCGGTGCGTCGGGGAATAGCGGATCCCGAAGCACGTTGCACCCAACATGCCCACACTCGCCGACAAGGCCCGCGACGGGTCGGCGCTTCGGCGATCGCCGGTACTCTCTTACCTGATGACATTGCCCATGAGTTCCCCGAGCGTGCCCGACGAACTCGACGTCGACGTGCGCGACGTCGAGACTCCGGCCGAGCGCCAGGCTCGATTCGAAGCCGACGCACTGCAGTACCTCGATCAGTTGTACGCCGCCGCGCTGCGGATGACCCGCAACCCCGCGGACGCTGAGGACGTCGTCCAAGACACGTTCGCGAAGGCGTACGCCTCGTTCCACCAGTTCACTCCCGGTACCAACCTGAAGGCGTGGCTGTACCGGATCCTGACCAACACCTACATCAACAGCTACCGCAAGCGACAGCGCGAGCCGCAGATCTCCGACGGGGAGAACGTCGAGGACTGGCAGCTGGCGCGTGCGGAGTCGCATACGTCGTCGGGGCTGAAGTCGGCCGAGATGGAGGCGTTGGAGCACCTACCCGACGCCGACATCAAATCGGCGCTGCAGCAGTTGCAGCCGGACTTTCGGTTGGCTGTCTACCTGGCTGACGTGGAGGGCTTCTCCTACAAGGAGATCGCCGAGATCATGGGTACGCCGATCGGCACGGTGATGTCGCGGCTGAACAGGGGCCGCACGCAGTTGCGGACGCTGTTGGCGGATTACGCACGCGAGCGCGGGCTCCGGCCGGCGCAGGCACGCACGGGCGAGGACGTGGAGGGGCGCCGGCGATGACCTCAACTGGCGATTCGAATCTGGATGACTGCGCACACGTGCTGGAGCGCGTGTGGGAGTTCTTGGACAATGAACTCGACTCCGCAACCGGGGATGCGATCAGGCATCACCTCGCGATGTGCGAGCCGTGTCTGGACCGCTTCGACGTGGAGCAGGCGGTGAAATCGTTGGTGCACCGGCGGTGCGGCGGAGACGCCGCTCCGGCCTATCTCCGGGCCAGCATCGTGACCCGCATCAGCAGCAGCGAGCGTCGCGCGCTCTAGCCAAGCTCAGGCCGGCAGCTGATCGCTCGTCTCGAATCAGCGGCCAACAGACCAAAGCCCCGCGAGTACTCAATCTCGCGGGGCTTCATTGTGTGGGCGGCCGTCAGGAGTTGGGGCGCTTGCCGTGGTTGGCGCTCTTGTTCCGACGGGCGCGACGCTTACGTCCACCTTTGCCCATGGGCCTGGCCTTTCTCGCTGCTGTGGAAGTACCGCCGACCAGAAACCGGTCGGGAGGCACGAGGAGCGATTATGCCACGGGTCTTGGTGGCAGCTGCTCGGCTTGCGGCCATCGACGACCGCGTTGGGCAGAGTCGCTCCGGTGCTCAGCCGCTCGACGGCGGTGCGCTCCTGGTAGCGCTCCCGCACTAGGGTTGCGGGCATGTCATCGATGTCGGAGATCGTGGCCGAACACACTCCGCTCACCGATGGCGACCATCACTGGCTGCGACTACTCGTCTCCGAATGGCAGCTGCTTGCCGATCTGAGCTTTTCCGACCTGGTGCTGTGGGTTCCGGACCACGATCCGCACGTGTTCTGGGCAGCCGCCCAGATTCGCCCGACAACCGGCCCGACGTCACTCTACGATGACGTCGTCGGCGACCTGATCGCCTACTCGCCCGACCACCTGGTCACCACCGCGTTCATGTCTGGGCGGCTCAGCCAGACCAGCGACGGCAAGCTCAGGGCAGGCATTCCGGTGCGGACGCGTGCGATCCCGGTGATCTTGGCGGATCGGGTCATCGCGGTGGTCGAGCAGCACACGAGTCAGCTCGGTATCCGGGCGCCGAGTTCGCTCGAGCAGGCCTACCTGGAGACGTCCGACGTGCTCGGGCGGATGATCACCGCCGGGGCGTTCCCGATGCCGGAGGACGCCGCGAGCCGGGCCTTCAGCCCCCGGGTCGGGGACGGCTTCATCCGGCTCGACGCCGGTGGCGAGATCGAGTACGCCAGCCCGAACGCACTGAGCGCCTATCGCCGGCTTGGCCTGATCGGCGACCTGGTCGACGAGCACCTGCCCACCGTCACCGGTGAGCTGATGCCCGACGGCGCGCCGGTCGACGATTCGGTGCAGTCGGTGCTCTCCGGGCGGGCGGCGCGGCGCACCGAGTTGGTAGCTGGGGACGCGTACCTGATGGTCAGGGTGATTCCGCTGCTCGACGGGGAGGTGCGGGTCGGGGCGATCGTCCTGTGCCGCGACGTCAGCGACCTGCGCAGCAAGGAACGCGAGCTGGTCACCAAGGACGCGACCATCCGGGAGATCCACCACCGGGTGAAGAACAACCTGCAAACGGTCGCCGCGCTGCTGCGGATGCAGGCGCGGCGGGTGCAGGCGCCTGAAGCCAAGGTCGCACTGAACGACGCGATGTCGCGGGTCGCCGCCATCGCCATCGTCCACGAGACGTTGTCTCAGGCATTCGACGAGTTCGTCGAGTTCGATCGCGTCGTCGATGGCGTGCTGCGGATGCTGGGCGACCTGGCCGCGACGTGGGGTGGGGTCAGCGCAGTCCGGCGAGGCAGCTTCGGATTTCTGTCGGCGCCGGTGGCGACGAGCCTGGCCATGGTGATCACCGAGCTGTGTCAGAACGCTGTCGAGCACGGGCTTGCCGACCGGTCAGGGGAAGTCGTGGTGAGCCCAAGCCTGTCCGCGGGGTTGCTCCACGTGGAGATCAACGACAACGGCAGGGGACTGCCGCGCGGCTTCGACTGGCGCGAGTCCCGGAGTCTCGGGCTCTACATCGTCCGCACTCTGGTCGCCGAGATGGCGGGGACATTCGAACTCGGTGCGCCGTCGGACGGCCCCGGCGGCACCAAGGCCGTCGTCGAGATCCCGCTCTAGCACCCCGATCGCGGCGTGCGCGAAGCCGAGCCGCTCGCGCCGGGAGCGACATCGGCCCACATGTCTTGACAACATGGAGATAGCCGGGTTGCATGAGCCTCGGCCGCAGTTTCTTGCGGGATTCGGGCGGTGTGAGGGCGGAGTGGTGGCGTGTCGTCCCTCGCACTCGTCTGACTTCACCCCGCCTCAACGCCGAGGAATGCCGATGCCCCGATCCCGCCTGACTCGATCCCGCCTGAATCGATCCCGCCTGGCCCGCCCGCTTCTGGTCACCGCCCTCGCGGCAGCCTTGGTGACGGTCTCCCTGGCCGCTCCCGCTGGTGCCAGGCCGACAGCAGCGCCGACATCGCCCCCGACGACTGCACACCCCGGCAGCGGATCTGGGCACGGCGCAGGGCAACTCCAGGCCCGGCACTCCCTGCGAAAGCCGTCGACCGACGAGAACTTCTACTTCGTGATGGCGGATCGCTTCGAGAACGGCGACACCACGAACGACACCGGCGGGATCAGTGGCGGCGTGAACGACCACGGCTTCGACCCGACCAACAAGGGGATGTACAACGGTGGCGACCTGGCCGGTCTGCTCGACAAGATCGACTACATCCAGGGCCTGGGCACCACCTCGATCTGGCTCACGCCGAGCTTCAAGAACAAGGCGGTACAACTCGAGGACGGGCCGTCGGCGGGGTACCACGGCTACTGGGTCACCGACTTCACCCAGATCGATCCGCACCTCGGCACCAACGCCGAGCTGAAGGCGCTGATTGACGAAGCGCACTCGCGGGGCATGAAGGTCTACTTCGACATCATCACCAACCACACGGCCGACGTCATCGGATACGAGCAGGGCGCCCGTACCGCGTACGTCCCGAAGGACGTGAAGCCGTACAAGACCTCAGCCGGGGTGCCCTTCGACGACCGTGACTACGCGGCGGGCAGCACCTTCCCGAGCCTGGACAAGAACACGTCCTTCCCCTACACGCCGGTGCTGGATGGGGCGGAGAACGATGTCAAGGTGCCCGCGTGGCTCAACGACGTGACGCTCTACCACAACCGGGGCAACACCACGTTCACGGGCGAGGACTCGCTGTACGGCGACTTCTTCGGGTTGGACGACCTGTTCACCGAGCACCCGCGCGTCGTGCAAGGAATGATCGAGATCTACCAGACCTGGATCCGCGAGATGGGCATCGACGGATTCCGGATCGACACGATGAAGCACGTCAACGACGAGTTCTGGCAGAAGTTCGGCCCCCAGGTGCTGGCGTACGCGAAGGCCCAGGGCAAGTCGGAGTTCTTCATGTTCGGCGAGGTCTTCGACCTGAACCGGCCGTTCGCCTCTCGATTTACGACCACCGATCAGATGCAGGCGGTGCTGGACTTCCCGTTCCAAGACGTCGCGCGCAACTTCGCATCGAAGGGGCAGCCGACGAGCCAGCTCGGCACGTTCTTCCGCGATGACGACTGGTACACCGACGCCGACTCGAACATCTACCAGTCACCGACCTTCCTCGGGAACCACGACATGGGGCGGATCGGCTTCTTCCTGCAGCAGGACAACCCCGGTGCCTCCGACGCCGAGCTGATCGCCCGGGACAAGCTGGCCCACGCCCTGATGTACCTCTCGCGCGGCAACCCGGTGGTGTACTACGGAGACGAGCAGGGATTCACCGGTACCGGCGGCGACCAGGTGGCACGCCAGACGATGTTCGCCAGCAAGGTCCCGGAGTACCTGGACGACGATCTGCTCGGTACGGACGCGACTCACGCCGCCGACAACTTCGACACGGCTCATCCGCTGTACCAGGGGATCGAGGAACTGGCGGCGTTGACGAAGGCACATCCAGCCTTGCGCAACGGGGCTCACCAGGACCGGTACTCAACCGATTCCGCCGGAATCTATGCGTTCTCCCGCATCGATCGGGAGCAGCAGCGCGAATACGTGGTCGCGCTGAACAACAGCGAGAGCGAGGCAGTAGCGGCGGTGCCCACCTACGTCCGCGGCGGCGCCTTCGAGCGGCTGTACGGACCGGGTCCGAGCGCGCTGACCAGTGATGCCGAGCGTCGCCTGAGCGTGACGGTGCCTGCGCTGTCAGCAGTCGTCTACGTCTCCGCACTTCCGGTCCCGACGTCGACGACGGCACCGAAGATCACCCTGGAGCGTCCACGGATCACCGCCGAGACCAACTCCCGGATGCGCGTCGAGGCGCAGGTGGCCGGGTCCTCGTTCAACGAGGTCACCTTCTACGCGAAGGTCGGGCGAGGCGGCTGGACCCCGATCGGCACCGACGACACCCGCCCATACCGCGTGTTCCACGATGTCTCGCGGATCAACGACGGCACCCACGTGAGCTATCGCGCAGTCGTCGGCGACAACGGAGGACACAGCCGGCTCAGCGAGGTGCGGAACACCGTCGTGCCGAAGCCGGTCGTGAGCATCGTCGTGCCGAAGGAGGGCGCCGAGGTGTTCGGCGTGCTGAATGTCGAGGCGACGGTCGATCCCGAGCGGGCCACCCATGTGGTCCAGATCCAGCGCCGAACCGAAACCAGCGGCGGCTGGACAACGCTCGTGACCGATGCGAGTTCGCCCGTCTACAGCTACCGAGACGACCTCACGTCTGTCGCTGTGGGGACGGTGCTGCAGTATCGGGCCGTGCTCCGGGAACCCGACGGCACGCGGGCGGTGAGCGCTGTCAGGACGGTGACCAAGGTCGAGCCGAAGCCGCTCGTCAACAGCGTCACCGTGGCCGGGGCGCTGCAGTCGGAGCTCGGCTGCGCAACCGACTGGAACCCGGCCTGCGCAACCACACATCTCAGCTTCGACACGGCGGACGGGTTGTGGAAGAAGACCTTCACCGTTCCCGCCGGCAACTACGAGTGGAAGGTCGCGATCAACGATTCGTGGGATGTGAACTACGGCGCCGGGGGTGCGGCGGGTGGCTCGAACCTCGTGCTGAGCCTCTCGTCAGCAAGCCAGGTCACCTTCGTCTGGGATCAGGTCTCGAAGATCCCCAGCGCAACGATCGGCTGATCGCGGGAACACGAGCGGGGTGCCGGCGTTGCCGGCACCCCGTCGGACCCGCACCGGCGGCCCGGCTCAGCGCCCGGGTGATGGCGGGTGAAGTCTGGTAGGTACGAAAAACGCCGGGAAGTGCGTCCCGGCGTTGGGATTCAGGTCGGCGGCCGGCGCAGCGAGGCTGGCGCGGGCCCACGTGTCAGGCGGTCCGAATCCGCGCCCTCGCTGCACGGCGCTTCAACGCGCGCCGCTCGTCTTCGCTGAGACCGCCCCAGACCCCGTGGTCCTGACCGGCCTCGAGGGCCCATTGCAGGCAAGAGTCCCGGACGTCGCAACGCCGGCAGACCTGTTTTGCCTCCTCGATCTGGAGCAACGCCGGACCGGTGTTCCCAATCGGGAAGAACAGTTCCGGGTCTTCATCCAGGCAGGCGGCCTTGTGGCGCCAATCCATGGCGTACCACACTCCTCACTGGTCGCTTCGGGGATCCACGACCGACCCCCGTACGCTCATCAAGCCGAGCATTCTCTACACTGAGTGGCTCGGCTTCCCTAAGACTTTCAAGTATTGCCAGGCAATACAAGACTTTCCGGCGTTGGGTGGCTCACACTGCCGCGCGTTGAGGCCGCCGTCCGGGAGGCCGGATCAGGGTCCGGACGCTATCGTGTCGGGGTCGCCCGGCCCTGTTCAGCAGGGGCTGGGGCCCTACTCAGCGGAGCCCCTCTGATGGCCGAACGTCCACCGTCGTTGATCTGCGGGGCCGTGCTGCTGGGCGTCGAGGCGGCGGCCGCGGTCGCCTTCGGAGCGGTCGCGGCTATGTCAACCCAGGCGAGCAGACCGCTCGTCGGCCTCGGCGTCGCGATCATCATGGCCGGGTTCGCGGCGCTGCTGGCGGTTGCCGCCCGCGGCGTCTATCGCGGCAGGCGTTGGAGTCGCGGGCCGGCTCTGGCCGTTCAGCTGATCATGCTCCCGACCGCGTTCGGCCTGCGGCACGCCCCGACGACGGCGGCGGCGCTCCTGATGGCGGCGTTGGCCGTCGGCGTGGTCGTCAGCGTGCTGCACCCTCGCTCGACGGCGGTGTTCGTGCCCGGGAGCTCCGCGGGTGAGTCGCAGCGCTGACGGGCACCGCACCTAGTCCGGAAGCTCGTTCAGCGTCCTGGCGAGCTCCGATTCGTGCTGCACCTCCGCTTCCGCCTCGTGCTTGACACGCCGCAGGAAGACCTTGGTGCGCTCTTCCTTGGGCTTCAGCAGCACCTCGTCCGGGGGCCCCTGCTCGACGACGACGCCCTGGTCCATGAACACCACTCGGTCGGCGACCTCGCGGGCGAACCCCATCTCGTGGGTGACCACGATCATGGTGGTGCCTTCCTGGGCCAGGCTGCGCATCACGTTGAGCACCTCGCCGACGAGTTCGGGATCCAGAGCGGAGGTGGGCTCGTCGAACAACATCAACTCCGGCTTCATGGCGAGCGCGCGGGCGATCGCGACGCGCTGCTGCTGGCCGCCGGAGAGCTGAGACGGATAGAAGGTGGCGCGGTCGGCGAGCCCGACCATGTCGAGCAGTTTCATCGCAGAGTCCCGCACAGCTGCTTTCGACTGCCGCTTCACCTGGATCGGTGCTTCCATCACGTTGCCGAGCGCGGTCATGTGGGGAAAGAGATTGAAGCGCTGAAACACCATCCCGATCCGGCTGCGCTGCCGGGCGATGTCCTTGTCGTGACGGACATGCAGCCGCCCGTTGCGTTCCTGGATACCGATCAGCTCGTCGCCGACCCAGATCCGACCGCCGGTCAGTGTCTCCATCTGGTTGATCAGGCGCAGGAACGTGGTCTTGCCCGAGCCGCTAGGCCCGAGCAGACAGACCACCTCACCCTGGTCGACGTTCAGGTCGACGCCACGCAGGACGTGATTGCTGCCGAACGACTTCGTGACGTTGAGCGCCCGGACCAGGTGGTTGTTGCCGTCCTCGCTCACTTCGCACCTCCGGCGGCCAGGCCCTTCGCTGCATCGTCCTTCGTCGAGCTGACCTGTTGGCCGAAGCCGCGACCGAATCGCCGCTCCAGGTACGCCTGGCCGACCATCATGATGCTGGAGGCGATCAGGTAGTAGAGCGTCGCGGCGACCAGGACGGGAAAGGTCTGATAGGTGCGGGTTCCGATGGCCTGCAACTGGAAGAACAACTCGGTGCCGACGGGGATCGCGAGCAGGAGCGAGGTGTCCTTCAGCATGGCGATCGTCTCGTTGCCGGTCGGCGGGACGATGACCCGCATCGCCTGGGGAAGGACGATGCGACGCATTGCCTTCGCCCTGCTCATTCCGAGTGCCTGCGCGGCCTCCATCTGACCCTTGTCCACACTGAGAATGCCGGCGCGCGCGATCTCGGCCATGTACGCAGCCTCGGAAGCTGCCAGGCCGATCACGCCGCCGGCGAGGCCGACGAAGATGGCGTTCGCATCGAAGGTGGCAATCCGCCAGTCACCGTCGAGGCCGAGCCAGGCGATGATCTTCCAGTCGAACGGCACCCCGATCGCGAGCCCGTCCTGAAACAGGATCCCCAGCGCGCCCATGATCGTCAGCAGCACGTAGCGCGGGATGGCCCGGAAGAACCAGGTGTAGACCCACGAGACAGCCTTCAGGACCGGATTGTCCGAGAGCCGCATCACCGCGAGCACGACGCCCAGCGCGACACCGAAGACCATCGCCAGGATGGTCACCAGGATGGTGCCCTTCCAGAACCCCTCGATGACAGGCGTCTGGTTCATCGCCTCGAAGACGAAGGGCCAGTTGAACGCCGGATTGAACACCAACAGGTTCAGCAACATCAACGCGAGGACCGCGAGAATACCGATCGCGACCCAGCGCCACGGGTGCCGGACCGGTGTGGCCTTGATCAAGCCCGGACGCTCCCCCTGGGTGCTCGGGGGAGCGTCAGTTGTGGTGGTCACGGGTTCACCGCGAAGTCACTGATCCCGCCCTGCTCGACACCCCACTTCTCCAGAACTGAGGTGTAGCTTCCTTCGCTCTGGAGTTCCTTCAGCGCCTCGACCAGGGCGTCGCCGAACTCGGTCTGGTCCTTCGGCAGGACGTAGCCGTACGGAGCGGCCTCGTAGATGTCGCCGAGTGCCTCCAACTTTCCGCCGGACTGCTTGATCGCGTACGCCACGATGGGGGAGTCAGCCAGCATCGCGTCCGCCTTGCCGTTGGTCACGGCCGCGGTCGCCTGGCTCTGGTCCTTGTACGACAAGATGTTGATCTTGTCGTCGCCGCACGCCTTCTGACGCGCCGGCAGATCGTCGGTCTCCTGCACCGTCCCGGTCTGCACCGCGATCGTCTTGCCGCAGGCGTTGTCGGGGTCGACGCCCTTCGGGTTGCCGGCTGCGGTGCCCCATTGGGTGCCTGCCGAGAAGTAGCTGACCATCGTGACCTGCTTCTTGCGATCCTCGTTGATCGTGAACGAGGAGATCCCGATGTCGTACTTCTTGCCCTGCACGCCAGTGATGATCGACGAGAAGTCGGCTGGTTGCCACTGGGTCTTCACGCCGAACTTCTGGGCGACCGCATCGAACAGGTCGACATCGAAGCCCTGCACGGTCTTTCCGTCGCCGGCCAGGAACTCGTTCGGCGCATAGCTCGCATCCGTGCCGATCTTGATGACACCGGCGCTCTTGATGCTTTCCGGCAGTTTCGCAGCGAGGTCCGCGTTCTGGCTCACCGACGGCGCGGGGGCGCTGGACTGCGGCTCGCCGCTGAGCGAACTCGACCCGCAGGCACTCAGCGTGAGCGCGGCAAGGGAAGCGGCGGCGAAGGTCAGCTTGGTGCGGACGTTCACAAGAATCATCCTTTCGTCGAGCGAGGACGGTCCTGGCCGCCCTCAGTGCGATCCGCGTCGGGGCACAGATGCTCGTGGTGGTGCTCCCGGCTGCTCCCGATACTTTCACGCGGCGTTGGCGGGCGTCGGAGCGGCACGAGGTTGCAACCTGATCGACATCGCCCGATCCGGCATCTCGGGCGCCGCACGACTGACCCTGGCGAGGATCGGCGAGCGGCCGCGGTCGTTAGGGTGAGGTGGTGCTTGCAGCGTGCGCGGTGGCAGCAGATCCGGCCGATCCGCTCGCTGCGCTCGCTGTCGGCGACATCCCGGAACCCGCGACGCCGGCGGATTGGGTGACTGTCCACGTCCGTGCGGCCGCGCTCAACCAGCACGATGTCTGGACGCTCCGCGGGGTCGGACTGCCCGCCGATCGGCTCCCGATGGTGCTGGGCTGCGACGCCGCCGGGGTGACCGACGACGGTCGTGAGGTGGTCGTCTACCCGGTCGTCGGCGATGCCGACTTCGACGGTGGCGATGAGACCTACGACCCGCGTCGGACGCTGCTGTCGGAGCGCTACCCGGGGACGCTCGCGACGACGGTGCGCGTTCCGGCTCGCAATCTGCTGGCGAAGCCGCCGGGTGTCAGCTTCTCCGATGCAGCCTGTCTGCCGACCGCCTACCTCACCGCCTACCGGATGCTCTTCAGCCAGGCGGGTCTGCGTCCCGGCGACACCGTGTTGGTCCAGGGGGCCGGGGGTGGTGTTTCGACCGCCGCCGTGCTGCTCGGCCGACTCGGTGGGCTTCGCGTCTGGGTGACTGCGCGGATGCCCGAACGAGGCGACCGTGCCGTCGCACTTGGCGCAGATCGCGCATTCGCCGTCGGCGCTCGGCTGCCGGAGCGGGTTGACGCGGTGATCGACAGTGTCGGCGCTGCCACCTGGTCGCACTCGCTCAACGTCCTTCGCCCCGGTGGCACGCTCGTGCTGTGCGGCGCAACCTCCGGCGACACCCCGGCCGTCGGCGAGCTGCGCAAGATCTTCTTCCGGGCCCTTCGAGTGCAGGGATCGACGATGGGGAGCAAGGCCGAGTTCGGCGCCCTGCTCCGACTTTGTGAGTCCTCCGAGCTCCGACCGGTCATCGACCGCACCATCCCGCTGCTCGACGTGCGCTCCGGTCTTGCGGCGCTGGCGGCGGGAGAGGTCTTCGGCAAAGTGGTGGTCGAGCCGTGACCCCGCCTGTGCCCGAGATCCGCCGGGCGGCGCCGGCCGATGCCGTCCGGGCAGCGGCGTGCCACATCGCGTGCTGGCAGGAGGCATACGGAACTCTTGTCGATCCGCACCGGCTCGCGGCAGCTAGCGGATCGGTCGAGGAGCGAGCGGCGGACTGGGCGCGCCGGCTGGCGAGTGGTCTGCCCATCCTCGTAGCCGCGACCGCGGACGACATCGTCGGTTTCGTCTGTTCCGGCCCACGGTTCGACTCCGATGATCCCGACCTGCTGCAGCTGTATGCGATCAATGCGCGGCTGGCCTATTGGGGCACTGGTCTGGGGCAGCGGCTGCACGATGCCGCCGTCGGCGATCACGCCGCCTTCCTCTGGGTTGCCCGAGACAATGCGCGAGCGATCGCGTTCTACCACCGCAATCGCTATCGGCTGGATGGCGGAGAGCGAGTGGAGCACGATCTCGGCCTGCCGATCGTGCGGATGGTCAGGTCCGCCGGCTAGTAGCGCTGGAGGTGCCGGTCAGTCTTCGTCATCGTCGAGCCGGGCGAGCCAGGTGGCGAGCCGCTCGACCGGGACCTCGAACTCGGGGTGCACGTCGACGAATGCGCGCAACTGTTCGGCCAGCCAGCCGAGGCTGACCTCCTCGTCGCCGCGCCGCGCTTCCAGTTCTTCGATGCCGCGATCGGTGAAGTACATCCGGCGGACAGCCTCCTCAGGCCAGCGCCGATTGCATCAGGGCCCGCTGCTGCTGCCCGTGCACCGCCGCCGAACCGACCGCTGGGGCCGACGAGGCGGGACGCGTGACCGGTTCGACCTGCCAGTGCTGCCCGGGTGCCGCCTCGCGAAGCGCCTCCGGCAGGTTCAGCGCCATGAAGCTCCAGGCTCCCTGATTGGCCGGCTCGTCCTGGACCCAGCGGACGTGCTCGGCATTGGGGTAGCGCGACAACTGCTCAGCGATCTCGGTGGCCGGCAGCGGGTAGAGCCGCTCCACCGACACGATGGCGACGGAGTCGCCCTTGCCTGCCTGGGTGCGGTTGGCCAGCAGATCCCAGCGGACCTTGCCGGAACAGAGCAGCACGGTCTTGACCGCGGCCGGATCCTCGATACTGGCGTCGCCTTGCACCGGTAGCCAGTTGCCCGAGGTGAACTCGGCGGGATCGGACGCCGCGAGCCGGTTACGCAGCATCGACTTGGGCGTCATCACGATCAGTGGGCGGTGCCGTTGGCTCAACGCCTGCTGGCGCAGCATGTGGAAGTGGCTGGCCGGCGTCGAGGGCTGGGCTACGCAGAAGGCCTCCTCGGCGGCCAACGCCAAGAACCGTTCCAGCCGGGCCGAGGAGTGGTCCGGGCCCTGTCCTTCGTAGCCGTGCGGCAACAGCAGCACAACCCCGGACTTCTGGGTCCACTTCGCCTGGCCGGAGGTGATGAACTCGTCGATGATCGTCTGCGCGCCGTTCGCGAAATCGCCGAACTGCGCCTCCCACAGCACGAGCGCCTCCGGTCGGGCGACCGAGTAGCCGTACTCGAAGCCCATCGCGGCGTACTCGCTGAGCAGTGAGTCGAAGACGTGGAACTTGCCCTGCTCGTCATCCAGATGCCGCAGCGGGACCCACGACTCGCCGGTGCGGCGATCGACGATGGCGGCGAACCGCTGGACGAAGGTGCCGCGGCGGCTGTCCTGACCGGTCAGCCGGACGGTGCGTCCCTCCAGCAGCAAGGATCCCAGCGCGAGAATCTCGGCGGTGGCCCAGTCGATCGGGCCCTGGGTGATGGCTGCAGCGCGGCGCTGCAGTTGCGGCATCACCTTCGGGTGCACCGAGAACCCGTCAGGGAAGGTGAGGTGCGCGTCGGAGATCTTCTTCAGCGCATCGATGGTGATCGCCGTCCCGTGTCCTGCACCCGACTTCGACGGGTACGCCGGCACCCGGCTGTAGTCGGGCTCGTCGATCGGGACGTCGGGGTCGCGTACCTCGGCGAAGACGCTCTCCAACCGTCGCTGGAAGCGGGTCATCACCGTCTCGGCATCCTCGACGGTGATGTCGCCGCGGCCGATCAGGGCTTCGGTGTAGAGCTTGCGGACCGAGCGCTTCTTCTCGATCAGGTCGTACATCCGCGGCTGAGTGAAGCTCGGGTCGTCACCCTCGTTGTGTCCCCGCCGGCGGTAGCAGATCAGATCGATGACCACGTCCTTGTTGAACTCCTGGCGGAACGCGAAGGCGAGCCGGGCCACTCGGATGCAGGCCTCGGGGTCGTCGCCGTTCACGTGGAAGATCGGCGCCGCGATCATCCGGGCCACATCGGTGCAGTAGATGGAGGAGCGTGATTCGGTCGGCGAGGTGGTGAAGCCGACCTGGTTGTTGACGATGATGTGCACCGTCCCACCGGTGCGGTACCCGCGAAGCTGGCTGAGGTTGAGGGTTTCGGCGACCACGCCCTGGCCGGCGAACGCGGCGTCGCCGTGCAGCAGCACCGGCAATACGGGGAACTCCTCGCCACGATCCAGGATGTCCTGTTTGGCGCGTGCTATCCCCTCCAGGACCGGGTTCACCGCTTCCAGGTGGCTCGGGTTCGCTGCGACCGACACCTTCACCGTGGCGCCGTTCAGTGCGGTGAACTTGCCTTCCGAACCGAGGTGGTACTTCACATCTCCCGAGCCCTGGACCGTCCGGGGGTCGATGTTGCCCTCGAACTCGCGGAAGATCTGGGCGTAGGACTTGCCGACGATGTTGGCCAGCACGTTGAGGCGGCCGCGGTGCGGCATCCCGATGCAGACCTCGGTGAGGCCGGCGTCGGCCGCTTGCTCGCATACCTCGTCCAGCAGCACGATCCCGGACTCGCCGCCCTCCAGGGAGAAGCGCTTCTGGCCGACGAACTTGGTCTGCAGGAATGTCTCGAAGATCTCGGCCTCGTTGAGCTTGTCGAGGATCCGGAGGTGCTCCTCACGAGGGAGCGACTCGTGCGGCCGCTCGATCCGGTCCTGGATCCACTTCCGCTGCGCCGGCTCGGAGATGTGCATGTACTCAATGCCGATCGTGCGGCAGTAAGAGTCGCGCAGGATGCCGAGAATCTTGCGCATCTTCATCAAGCCCTGACCGCCGCCGAAGGATCCGGTGGCGAACTCGCGGTCGAGGTCCCACAGGGTCAGCCCGTGCGTCTGGACGTCCAGGTCGTGGTGCCGCCGCTGGCGGTACTCGAGGGGGTCGGTGTCGGCCATCAGGTGCCCACGGACCCGGTAGGCATTGATCATCTCCATGATCCGGGCCTGCTTGGGGATCTGGTCCTCGTGGTCGCTGGTGATGTCCTGGGCCCAGCGGATCGGCTCGTACGGGATGCGCAGCGCGCTGAAGACGTCGTCGTAGAAGCCGTCCTCGCCGAGGAGCAGGGAGTGCAGGCGGGCGAGATACGCACCCGACTGTGCGCCCTGGATCACCCGGTGGTCGTACGTCGAGGTGAGCGTCATGATCTTCGACACGCTCATCAGCGACAGCTTGTCGGGATCGGAGCCCTGGAACTCGGGCGGGTACTCCATCGAGCCGACGCCGATGATGCAGCCCTGTCCATGCATCAGCCGCGGCACCGAATGGTTGGTGCCGATCGTGCCGGGGTTGGTCAGGGTGATGGTGGTGTCGGCGAAGTCCTCGACGGTGAGTGTGCCGGCCCGGGCGCGCTTGACGACGTACTCGTACGCCGCCCAGAACTGCGCGAAATCGAGCGTCTCGCAACTCTTGATGCTCGGCACGAGCAATTGACGGGTCCCGTCGGCCTTCGGCAGGTCGATGGCGAGGCCCAGGTTCACGTGAACCGGCGTGACCAGGGTCGGCTTCCCGTCGACGACGTCGTAGCTGTTGTTCATCGCCGGCACGGCCTCGAGGGCGCGCACCATCGCGTAGCCGATCAGATGGGTGTAGGAGACCTTGCCGCCGCGGGCTCGGCGGAGGTGATTGTTGATCACGACGCGCTGATCGATCAGCAGCTTCACCGGCAGCGAGCGGACGCTGGTCGCGGTCGGGATGCTGACGGAGTTGTCCATGTTCTTCGCCGTCCGGGCCGGCGCGCCGCGAAGGACCGTGCGGACGGGGCGCTCCAACGCGACGTCGGGGCGCATCAGCGGGTTCGGCGGGTCCGCGGGTACGCCGCCCCGGGTGCCCGGCTCGCTGGGGCGGGGATCTCGGGTAGCGGGCTGGCGTTCGACCGTCGGGGTCCGCCTTGGCGTCGGTGTCGGGGCGGCCGGTGCAGCCTCGGATCCGCGACTCTGCTGCCGGGACTGGGGAGCAGGCGCAGACGGAGCAGGCGCGGATGAGGCCGCAGCCGGCGGGGTGCTTGCGGACGGGTTCGCGCCGCCCGGTCGGGACTGGGTCGGACGGTCGGCGTCCGGCCGCCGGGTGGTGGCGCGGGCCGACCCGTTGCTCGGCCCCGCCGGGGCGCTGGTGCCGCCGTTGCGCCGGGCCTCTGGGGTGTGGACGCGGAAGTAGGTTGCCCAGCTCTCGTCGACGGAGGAGGGATCGGTGGTGTACTGCTCGAACATCTCGGCTACGAGCCAGTCGTTCGCGCCGAAGTCCGATTCCTCAGCGGTATTGCTCGAGCTGGAGTTTGGCACGCTGGCCACGGTCGCCTTCTTCCTCGTCCTCACGTCGCGGGATCGATCCCCGCGGCGGGCGCGCTGAGCGCTGCCCTTCGTTGATCCCAACGTTACCCAAGCGGCGCGCTGCCGCACCGGCAAGTCGGCCCGCCGACGTGTTCACGCCGTACGGGCCGCCGTGCTCCGTGCGGGTGGCTTCGCGAATCGCCAGGCCAGCCGGCAGATCTCGACGGTGAAGACGACGAGAGCGATGTTGCGGGCGGCGGTCACGAGGGTCGCGATGACGACCATGGCCGTCCCGCGGTGGCCGAGCAGGCCGTCGTACAGCAGGGGATAGACCAGCTGGGTCAGCCCCGCGAGCAGCAGCAGCTGGATGGTCACCCGACGCACCGCAGCCCGCTCCTCGCCCGGGGCACGGGGGGCAAGCACCAGCAGCGCCGCCATCGGTCCGCCGAGCCAGAGCAGGTACTGAGGGCTCAGCGTCTTGTTCGTCACGATCATCACGGCGACGACAGCCAACACCGCGAAACCGACGCCGATCGGGTCTGGCTGGTGGCGGAACCCGCGGATCGTCAGCGCGACGATGACGGCGATCCCGAGCAGGGTGGCGAGGGTGCTCAGAGTGACCAGCACTCCGGTACCCGGGCCGAAGATCTCGTACGCCTGGTACCGAGACATCGCAACGCTCCAGCCGGACGGGCGGACGATCCGCGCCAGCAGCAGTGGAGTGGCCCACACCGACTCGATCTGCAGGTCCCGGTCAGACTGCCAGGTCAGCGGCGACAGCAGACGGGTCCAGCCGCCGAGCAGCAGGCTGACCAGCGCCAAGCCGAACCCGACACCGACGAAGGTGAGCGCCATCGGCCCTCGCCCGCGGCGGGGCGCCAGCAGGGGCCCGATCAGCAGCGCCGGCCAGAGCTTGATGGCGGCGCCGACCGCCGTGAGCGCGCCGGCAATCCCGGGCCTCCGTCGCGCCGCCAACACGCCCGCGCCGGCGAGCACGGCCGGGATCAGGTCGAAACGCAGGTAGGCCAGGGCGCCGACCAGGAGCACGAAAGCGAGCCAAAAGTCCACCCCGGCACCGTGGTGCCGACCGTCCGCCCGCCAGATCAGGTAGGTGAAGGCCGCGTCGAGCAGCAGCATGACGACCATGAACCCGATCAGGTAGCCCGCCCTGGACCCGAAGGATGCGCCGTACGGGAGCCAGAGGATCCAGACGACAGGGGTGGGGTACTCGTACAGCGTGTCGTCCAGACCTACGGTGAACAGGGCCGCGATCTTGCGCCAGTAGTAGAAGACATCGCCGACCTCCGCCCGATCCGCGCGCGGGGGACGCCGTCGAGGGGCAGCAGGCCGGATGCACGGCAGGAAAACTATCCGAATCTGCTCGACGGATTCGACATCACGCGCTGCGCAGATGTTCGCGGTCAGTGATCATCTGCCCGGCTGAGAAGTCTTTCCGGCCCCGCCAGATCCGGCCTCCCGAACACGGCGCCTGGCGAAGCTGCGCGGATGATCCCGCGAAGCTGCGCGGATACTCCATCCAGCTGGGTAGACCCTGGCGCCCCCGGCAGGATTCGAACCTGCGCTCCCGCCTCCGGAGGGCGGTGCTCTATCCCCTGAGCTACGGGGGCTCGCGCGCGAACGAGCCGGAGAGCAGAGTACCAGCGCAGGCCTCGCCCGCATCCCAGGTTTCGTTTGGGATGCGGTCCCGAGCGAGATGTCCGGTGGATGATCAACCCGTGGCCCGAGGGGCAGGTCTGGCACAGTCGTCGCGTGACCCACTCCCACGTCGCCGGCGCCATTCACGCCGACGTCGCCGCGCGCGCCCCCGGCTGGCTGCGCCCGCCGGCCGACGTGAACGCCTTGGAGCCGAGGCTCTGGAGCGCCCAGACGAGCAAGGACGCGGCAGGCGTGCTCGGGGTGGCTGGGGTGAGCGTGGATCGGATCGCGGACGAGGTCGGGACGCCGGCCTACGTGATCGATGAAGACGACCTGCGGGCGCGCGCCCGCGGATTCCGGGAGGCGTTCGGCGGCGGGTCGGTCTACTACGCCGCGAAGTCGTTCATCTGTGCCGCGGTCGCCCGCTGGGTCAGCGCAGAAGGGCTCGGCATCGATGTCTGCACCGGGGGCGAGCTAGCGGTCGTGCAGCGCGCAGGGGTGGACCTGAGCACGGTCGGGCTGCACGGAAACAACAAGAGCATGCTCGAACTACGGCAGGGGCTGGAGGCCGGTGTCGGCCGGATCATCGTCGACTCCTTCGACGAGATCGGCCGACTGGGTGCGCTGGCCAACAAACTCGGTGTCCGCGCTCCGGTGATGGTGCGGGTGACCACCGGGGTCGAGGCCCATACCCACGAATACATCGCGACCGCGCACGAGGACCAGAAGTTCGGCTTCTCCATTGCCAGCGGCGACGCCGCGAGCGCCCTCCAGGCATGTCACGCCGACCCGGCGCTCGACCTCGTCGGCTTGCATTCCCACATCGGCTCGCAGATCTTCGACGCCGAGGGTTTCCAGGTCGCCGCGCGCCGCGCCCTGCGGCTGCACGCTGAGTTCGCACACGCCACGGGC
Organism: Propionibacteriaceae bacterium; assembly: GCA_044225235.1. GTDB lineage: Bacteria > Actinomycetota > Actinomycetes > Propionibacteriales > Propionibacteriaceae > Microlunatus. The sequence goes on from JBGAIX010000002.1 coordinate 32,249, forward strand.
GTCGAGCTGCCGGAACTGGATCTCGGTGGCGGGTTCGGCATCGCGTACACCACAGCAGACTCACCCTCCACGCCGGAGGCGCTTGCAGCGGCGATGCACGCGATCCTGCAGGAGGAGTGCCGCGTGCTCGGCATCGCAGTCCCACACCTGTCGATCGAGCCTGGTCGTGCGATCAGTGGTCCCAGCGCGTTTGCCCTCTACCGGGTCGGGACCGTCAAGCGGGTCGCCCTCGACGGCGGAGCCAGCCGGCTGTACGTCGCCGTCGACGGCGGCATGAGCGACAACATCAGGACCGCGCTCTACGCTGCCGAATACTCCGCAACGCTCGCCTCCCGCGCCTCGCAAGCCCCGCCGACCCTCTCCCGGGTGGTCGGAAAGCACTGCGAAGGAGGCGACATCCTCGTTCGCGACGAGTTCCTGCCGGCGGACATTGCGCCGGGCGATCTGTTGGCCGTCCCCGCCTCGGGCGCGTACAGCCGATCGATGGCAAGCAACTACAACCACGTCCCGCGACCGCCGGTGGTGTCGGTGCGGGACGGCGTGATCACCACCCTGGTGCGCCGCGAGACCATCGAGGACCTGCTGGCGCTCGACGTGGGGTGAGGGAGGGATCGCTCGCGCGGCCGCGGCGGAGCGTCCTCCCTTGGGTCGACACCTTGGGTCGCCTCGGGCCCGGTCGGCCGAAACCTTCGTGGCTTGATGCGAGAGCGCCGGAAGAAATGGGGAAGAATGAACGCGCGGCAGCGGTCCGCGACGTTGTCGAACGAATGAGAGACGAGGCTGTGACACTCACCAGCGTGCAGGTGACGCAGGCGCTCGGCGCACCCTCGTCCGGGACGCTTCGGGTGGCGCTGCTCGGTTGCGGTGTGGTGGGCTCCGAGGTCGCGCGGCTGTTGATCGAGCAGTCGGAGGACCTGGCGCATCGGGTCGGCCGGTCGCTGGAACTGGTGGGAATCGCGGTGCGCCGTCCCGATCGTCCGCGACCGGGTCTGGATCCGGCGTTGTTCACCGCTGATGCCGAATCGCTGGTCAAGCGCAGCGACGTCGATCTGGTGATCGAGGTCATCGGTGGGATCGAACCCGCCCGATCGCTCATCCTCTCCGCGCTCACCCACGGTGCCTCGGTCGTCACCGCCAACAAGGCGTTGCTGGCCCAGGATGGTGCCACCCTGTTCGCCGCAGCCGAGAAGGCGGGGGCCGATCTCTACTTCGAGGCGGCGGTGGCGGGAGCGATCCCGATCATCCGACCCCTCCGGGAATCCCTCGTCGGCGACGAGATCACTGCCGTTATCGGGATCGTCAACGGCACGACGAACTACATCCTGGACAAGATGGACGGTGGCGGCGCTGGCTTCGCCGAGACGCTCACCGAGGCCCAGGACCTCGGGTACGCCGAGGCCGACCCGACCGCCGACATCGAAGGCTTCGACGCCGCCGCGAAAGCCGCGATCTTGGCCAGCCTGGCGTTCCACAGCCGAGTCACCGCCTCCGACGTGTACCGGGAGGGAATCACCGAGGTGACCTCGACCGACATCGCCTCCGCGCGCGAGATCGGCTGCGTCGTCAAGCTGCTCGCGATCTGCCAGCTCTCCGAGGCCGGTGACGCGACCCGGGAGCGCAGCGTCTCGGTCCGGGTGCACCCCGCGATGATTCCGCGCAGTCATCCGCTGGCGGGGGTGACCGGCGCGTACAACGCGGTATTCGTGGAGTCGCGCTCAGCGGGGCGGCTGATGTTCTACGGCCCGGGTGCCGGCGGCTCGCCGACGGCGAGTGCGGTGCTCGGCGATCTCGTCACCGTGGCCCGCAACAGAGTACGCGGGGCGGTCGGCCCGGGGGAGTCGAGCTACGCGGCGCGCCCCGTCAGCCCGATCGGCGAAGTTGTCACGCGCTACCACCTGTCGTTGGAGGTGGCTGATGTCGTCGGCGTGCTGGCGTCGATCGCCGCCGTCTTCGCCGACCACGGGGTCTCCATTCAAACCGTGCGGCAGACGGGCCGCGATGCGGATGCGCAGTTGGTGATCGTGACCCACCGTGCGCTCGATTCGGCGCTGAGCGCGACGGTGCAGGCGTTGCGGGCGTTGCCGGTCGTGCGCCAGGTGACCAGTGTCATGCGGGTCGAGGGGGAGTGACGTTGATCGCGGAGAACGCGGGCTCGACGGCAGTCCAGTCCGACCCTGGGGAGTCGAGCGGGCCCCGTTCTGTCGGCGGCCAGCCGACGTACGGGGTCATCGCGCGCTACCGGGAGTGGCTGCCGATCGCCGACGACGATCCGGTGGTGACCCTCGGGGAGGGATCGACGCCCCTGGTCGAAGCCCCGTTCCTGTCCGAGCGGCTGCACTGCGACGTCTGGATCAAGGTCGAGGGGGCGAACCCGACCGGGTCGTTCAAGGACCGTGGGATGACGGTCGCGCTGACCGTCTCGGCTGGCCAGGGCGCACGAGCAGTGGTCTGCGCTTCTACCGGAAACACATCGGCATCTGCCGCGGCGTACGCCTCCCGCGCCGGAATGCTGCCGATCGTGTTGCTGCCCGCCGGGCGGATCGCTACCGGGAAGCTCGCTCAGGCGATCGTGCACGGCGCCAAGGTTGTCCAGGTGGACGGAAACTTCGACGCGTGCCTCGAACTGGCTCGCAAACTCTCCGACGACTATCCGGTCGCGCTGGTGAACTCCGTCAACCCGGCGCGAATCGAGGGTCAGAAGACCGCCGCATTCGAGATCGTCGACGCGCTCGGAACAGCACCGGACGTCCACGTCCTTCCGGTTGGCAACGCCGGGAATATCTCGGCCTACTGGCGCGGTTACTGCGACTACGCGGAGGCGGGTCGGGCAGCACGTCGACCGCGGATGTGGGGCTTTCAGGCAGCGGGCGCCGCGCCGTTGGTGCTGGGCCATCCGGTGCTCGAACCCGAGACGGTGGCCACCGCGATCAGGATCGGCAACCCGGCGTCTCGGGACCTTGCCCTGGCAGCGCGGGACGACTCGGGCGGACTGATCGAGGCCGTCACGGATGAACAGATCCTCGCCGCCCAGGCACTGCTCGCGTCCCGCGAAGGGGTGTTCGTCGAACCTGCGTCCGCTGCGGGCGTCGCCGGCCTGCTGCACAAGGCTGAGCGCGGCGAGCTCGACCGGGGTATGCGGGTGGTGGTCACCGTGACCGGCCACGGCCTCAAGGACGTGGACACCGCGCTGACCGCGCGCGGCCCGATCCACGCCGAGGTGGTGCCGCCGGATCTGGTCGCGGTCGCCGCGGTCTGCGGGCTCATCGACTAGGGCCGTGGTGACTCGTCAGTTGTCGGTAGGCGGTGCCGTCACCGTCGCCGTGCCTGCCACCAGCGCGAATCTCGGCCCTGGCTTCGATTGCTTCGGACTGGCCTTGGATTGGCGGGAACGGGTCCGTGTCCGGACGATCGAGTCCGGCTTCCGGATCGACGTCACCGGGGAGGGCGCGGCCGACTTACCTCGGGACGAGAGTCATCTCGTGATCCGGTCGACGCTGATCGGATTGGCCGACCTTGGGGTCGAGGCGCCGGGGCTCTGGCTCGGCAGTCGGAACACCATCCCGCATGGCCGGGGTCTCGGCTCCTCCTCGGCAGCCATCGTGGCGGGCCTGCTGGCCGCCGTGGGCCTTGCCGGAGTTGAGCCCGATCGGGACTGGTTGTTGCGGCATGCCACGGCGATCGAGGGTCACCCGGACAACGTGGCTGCGGCGATCTTCGGGGGGTTTGCACTCGCGTACGAAGGGCGCTCGGGGGTTGCGGTGGCGACCCCGCCAGTGCACCCCGAGATCGAGGTGGTCGCGCTGGTCCCGGCAACCGAGGTGGCGACGAAGGCGGCCCGCGGCCTACTGCCCGACGTCGTGCCGCACGTGGACGCTGCCGCGAACGCGGGGCGTGCGGCACTGCTCGTCCACGCCCTCACCAGCGACCCGACCCTGCTCTACGAAGCCACTCGGGATTGGCTGCATCAGGGCTACCGGCAACCGGCAATGCCACGGACGTACGAACTGCTGATGAGGCTGCGCGGGCGCGGTCTTGCGGCGGTCGTCAGCGGGGCAGGCCCGTCGCTGCTTGTCCTCGGGACCGCGGCCCAGCTCGCCGACCTGCGTACTGCGGACGTTCCGGGATTTGACCTGGTGCGCAGTGGCATCGGGAATGGGGCGGGGATCGACTCGGTCGAGTCGGCTACGCCGTAATTCAGCGATCGCCGAACGTCGGTTCGCGGACGCGCCACGTTTCGGACAGAGATCATCGGTGATCCACATCGCATTGACATGGTGCTAGCCTTTCTGTGCTGACATGGTCGGCCGGCCGGCAGTGATCACACTCACAGGTCGCATCCGCGAGGCCTAACCCCGTTGCGCAGCATCGCTTGGCGCACAGCAACGCACTATCCCCTGAGACGTCCGCCGTCATCTCCGCGCATGGCGCGGCGACAGCAGGGTCACAGTCAGATTGGTCGGGCGGGGTGAACGACACTCCGCCGGGTGGACCCGGGCAACAGCGCCCGCAATGAAAAGGAACCACACTTGACAGACACCGCCGAAATCACGAGCGCGGTCGACCACCAGCCCGCTCAGGCGGGCGACGGACACGCCAACGGGGAATCGGTCGCCAACGGCGACCGCAATCGCCGTCGGCGTGGCGCCGGACTCGACGCCATGGTGCTGCCCGAGTTGAAGCAACTCGCCGGCACCCTCGGGCTCAAGGGCACCACCGGGATGCGCAAGAGCCAATTGATCGAAGCCATTCAAGCGGCCCAGGCCGGCGGCGGCGCCGCCCGGTCGAATGGGGCCCGTCGTTCCGCTGCGTCCAACAGCGGCAACGGGACGAACGGCAGCAACGGCCACGTCAACGGCAGCGCCGAGAGCGCCGCGACGGCAGCCAACCCGTCGTCTGCCGAGACGGCACCGGCTCAGCAGCACCGGGACGACAATCCCTCCGAGCGGCCGATCCGTGCCGACGCGCCGTCGGGATCCGGCTCAGCGGCGCGTGCCGCGTCGGGCGAGGAACACGGCGCCAGCGACGGCGGCGACCAGGGTGAGTCGTCCGATCGTGGGCAGGGACGTGACGGTGCGCGGCGCGATCGGCGCGGTCGCGAGCCCCAGGCCCGCGAGAACCAGGCCCGCGACAACCAGCAAGGCCGCGATGGTCAGCAGAATCGGGACAATCAGCAGAACCGCGAAGGCGCTGGCCAGAGCAGTCGTGACTGGGACGACGACGGTGGGAGCAGCCGCCGGAGCCGTCGTCGCCGCAGCCGTGACCGGCAGAACCGGCGCACCCGCGCTACCGCGGGTGGCGAACGATTCGACTCCGAGCCGACTGTCGCCGAGGACGACGTCCTGGTACCCGCCCGCGGCATCCTCGACGTGTTGGACAACTACGCGTTCGTCCGCACCAGCGGCTATCTCCCCGGATCCGACGACGCGTACGTGTCCCTCTCGATGGTGAAGCGCTACGGGCTGCGCAAGGGAGACGTCGTCACCGGCGTGATCCGGCAGCCGCGCGACGGGGAGCGCAAAGAGAAGTTCAACCCCCTCGTCAAGCTCGAGACGGTCAACGGTGTCGAACCGGAGCAGGCACGCAACCGTCCCGAGTTCGGCAAGCTCACTCCGCTCTACCCGCAGGATCGGCTCAAGCTCGAGACCACGCCGACCAACATGATCGGCCGGATCATCGACTTGGTGTCGCCGGTCGGCAAGGGTCAGCGCGGCCTGATCGTCTCCCCGGCCAAGGCCGGCAAGACGATGATCATGCAGTCGATCGCGAACTCGATCGCGCAGAACAACCCCGAGGTGCACCTGATGGTGGTGCTCGTCGCGGAGCGTCCGGAGGAGGTCACCGACTTCCAGCGCACGACGCGGGGCGAAGTGATCGCCTCGACGTTCGACCGCCCCGCTGAGGACCACACGACGGTGGCGGAGCTGGCGATCGAGCGCGCGAAGAGGCTTGTCGAACTCGGCCAGGACGTGGTGATCCTGCTCGATGGCATCACCCGGCTCGGGCGGGCGTACAACCTCGCCGCCCCGGCGAGCGGTCGCATCCTTTCCGGTGGTGTCGATTCCGCAGCGCTCTATCCGCCGAAGCGCTTTTTCGGAGCGGCCCGCAACATCGAGGGCGGGGGATCGTTGACGATCCTCGCCACGGCGTTGATCGAGACCGGCTCGAAGATGGACGAGGTGATCTTCGAGGAGTTCAAGGGCACCGGCAACATGGAGTTGCGGCTGCGCCGCGAGTTCGCCGAAAAGCGGATCTTCCCGGCCATCGATGTCGACGGGTCGTCGACCCGGCGCGAGGAACTGCTGATGAGCCGGGAGGAGCTCCAGATCATCTGGAAGCTCCGCCGGGTACTGGGTGGCCTGGAGAGTCTGCAAGGGCTGGAGATGCTGCTCGACCGGTTGCGCAAGACCCAGAGCAACGCCGAGTTCCTGATGGCCATCACCAAGACCATTCCAAGCTGACCGCGGCGCTGAGGGGCGCGAGTCGCCCCTCAGTTCCGGGAATTTTGCCGCCGGGAACACGGTTGGCAGACTTGACCCTTGGTGCCGGTTCACGCCGACAGGCGCGTCATGCGTGGCGACCCGGTGCCGTAGACAAGGAGACATCATGAAGCCCGACATCCATCCCGCGTACGGGGTCACCCAGGTGACCTGCACGTGTGGCAACACCTTCACCACCCGCAGCACCGCGCCGAACGGCGTGCTGCACGCGGACGTCTGCTCGGCCTGCCACCCCTTCTACACCGGCAAGCAGAAGATCCTGGACACCGGTGGCCGGGTGGCCCGGTTCGAGAAGCGCTATGCCGCTGCGAGCCAACAGGCTGGGCGCAAGCCGGCCGCGAAGAAGGCCGGCCGCTAGCTTCACCGCGACGCCGGAGGGCGGGAGTACTGCTCCCACCCTCCGGCGTTCGTCGTCTCGCCGACGATCCTCGGCGAGCCGGTCTCGAGTTGGGGCAGGCATCGCCTGCGATGCGGCGGGCATCGGCCTCGCCCGCCGGCCCCCGAGGAAGGAACGATGTTCGAAACCGCAGCCCCGCTACGCGAGGAGTTCGCGAGCCTCGAATCAGCCCTCGCCGATCCCTCCGTCCACGCCGACCTGACACGGGCGCGCCGGGTAGGACGTCGCTACGCCGAGCTTCTGCCGGTGGTTCGCGCGCTCGAGGAGTACGACCGACTCGGCGAAGACCTCATCGCCGCGGAGGAACTGGCAGCCGAGGATGCGGCGTTCGCGGCTGAGGCGAGCCAACTACGCGATGCACTCGCGTCGGTCAGTGATCGGCTGACCCGGCTGCTCGCCCCGCGGGACCCCAACGACTCGGCGGACGCCCTGATGGAGATCAAGTCCGGCGAGGGCGGCGAGGAGTCCGCGCTGTTCGCCGGGGACCTGCTGAAGATGTACACCCGGTATGCCGAATCGCGCGGCTGGAAGGTGGAGGTTCTCGACGCGCAGCAGACCGATCTCGGCGGATTCAAGTCGGTGACCGTCGCCGTCAAGGCCGCGACCGCAGGCGAGCCCGACGCGATGCCCTACGGCGTGCTGAAATTCGAAGGCGGGGTTCATCGCGTTCAACGGGTTCCGGTGACCGAGTCGCAGGGCCGCGTGCACACCTCGGCGGCTGGCGTGCTGGTGATGCCCGAGGCCGATCAGGCCGAGGTTGAGATCTCCGACGACGACCTGAGAATCGACGTGTATCGCTCATCCGGTCCGGGCGGCCAAGGGGTGAATACGACCGACTCCGCCGTCCGCATCACCCACCTTCCGAGCGGGATCGTGGTGTCGTGCCAGAACGAGCGGTCCCAGTTGCAGAACCGTGAGCAGGCGATGCGCATGTTGCGCGCCCGCCTGGTCGCGGCGGCCGAGGAGGAGGCAGCCAGCGCTGCCTCCGCTGCGCGGCGCAGTCAGGTCCGCACCGTCGACCGCTCGGAACGCATTCGGACCTACAACTTTCCCGAGAATCGTATTTCCGATCACCGGATCGGCTTCAAGGCCTACAACCTCGATCAGGTCCTCAACGGCGACCTGGCTGCCGTCATCGGCGCGCTGCAGGAAGCCGACACGGCCGAACGACTCGGCCAGCTGGGCGATCGCTCCGCGTGAACGACGTGCGCGAGCTGCTCGCTGCCGCGGTCAGTCGACTGCGAGCGGCCGGCGTGGAGTCGCCTGAGCAGGACGCACGGCTGCTGTTGGCCCACGCGTCTGGAGTCGAGCTGCTGCGGCTTCCCCTGCTGGAGGGCGTCGATGACGACACCGCCGAGCGGTTCACCGCGCTCGCGGCGCGCCGGGCGGATCGCGTCCCGCTGCAGCACCTGACCGGCCGGGCGTACTTCCGGTACAACGAGCTGGTCGTCGGACCCGGGGTGTTCGTGCCGCGTCCGGAGACTGAGGTGATGACCGGCTGGGCTATCGAGCAGCTGCGGCCGTTGGTGTTCGGTGGGCGGATGCCGCTTGTGGTGGACCTCTGCAGCGGGTCGGGCGCGGTGGCGCTGTCGATAGCGAGCGAGCTGACCGGCACCGTCGTCCATGCCGTGGAGAAGTCCGCTGCGGCGGCCGCATACGCCAAGCGCAACCTCGCCGATGTCCCGGTGTACCTGCACGTGGAGGACATGGCGACCGCGCTGCACGAGTTCGACGGGCGGGTGGACCTGGTGGTCGCCAATCCGCCCTACATCCCGTTGGCGGAGTTCGCCTCCGTGCCGGTCGAGGTGCGCGACCACGATCCGGTCGAGGCGTTGTTCTCCGGAGCCGACGGGCTGGACGCGATCAGGGTGGTCGCCGCTGCTGCGCAGCGGCTGCTGCGCCCCGGCGGGATGGTTGCGCTTGAGCATGCCGATGTCCAAGGCGAGTCGGTACAGCGCGTCCTTCTCGACACCGAGGCCTTCAGTGCGGTGCGTGATCACGCCGACCTGGCCGGCCGGCCGCGGTTCGTGACCGCAGTGCGCCACGGCAGACACCCGTTGCGACAGGACTGAGCACTGGCGCTGCTCTGGCAAGATGAGCGGCGTGAGCTCCAGTGTGCCGGGCTACCAGCGGTTCACCTGCGGTGCCGAGTCCGACTGGACTGACGCGATCGAGGCAGCGCGGGTCGCCGTCCTCGGCGGAGAGTGCGTCGTGTTACCGACCGACACCGTCTACGGGATCGGGGCCGACGCCTTCAGCGGCGCCGCGGTGCAGCGGCTCCTCGACGCGAAGCGTCGCGGCCGTGACATGCCGCCGCCGGTTCTGATCGGAGACACCAAGCTGATCCGCACCCTCGCGGTCGACGTGCCCGACGAAGCCCGCGACCTCGTTGCGCGCCACTGGCCGGGGGCGCTGACGGTCATCTGCCGGATTCAACCGAGCTTGCGGATGGATCTCGGCGATGCCGCCGGGACGATCGCACTGCGAGTGCCGGATCATGAGCTGACGCGTGCGGTACTGCGGCGGACCGGGCCGTTGGCGGTGAGCAGTGCGAACGTCAGCGGTCAGCCCGCCGCGCTGGACTGCGACGACGCGATCGAGCAGCTCGGGGAGAGTGTCTCGGTCTACCTCGACGGGGGAGCCGCCCTGGGCACCATGGGCGCGCCGTCGTCGATCGTGGACTTCACCCGGCACAGCGAAGGGGAACTGCTCCGCCACGGCGCCTTGACGATCGAGGTGTTGAGGGAGACCCTTCCGGGTCTACGCGACCGCACCGTCACCGAGGGGCAGACTGAGGTCGAGCAGACTGACACATCGGCGAGCGAGGCCGGGAGCCCCTCCCGGGCGTCCGCAGACCGCGCCGCTGACGGTGAAAGCGGCCGCTGAGTGCGCGAGTACCTGCTGGTCATGACGATCGGCGCCGCCTTCACGTATCTGCTGAGCGGGCTGTGTCGGCGGCTCGCGTTGCGGATCGGGGCGCTCGCGAAGGTCCGCGACCGCGACGTGCACACCATCGAGATGCCGTATTTCGGCGGCATCGCGATGTTCGGCGGGGTGGCGGCGGCGGTCGTGATGGCGTGGCAGCTACCCTTCCTCGGCCGGGAGCCGACGGTGCTCCAAGACTCCCGCGGTGTGCTGGTCGCGGCCGCCGTGATCTGTCTCGTTGGAGCGCTGGACGACGTCTTCGACCTGCCGCCACTGGCGAAGCTGGCAGGCCAGGTGCTGGCGGCCGGCATCGCCGTTGCACTCGGCGTCAAGATGCTCTGGATCCCGCTGCCCGGGCAGACGGTCTCGCTCGACAACGGCAGTTCGGTGGCCATCACCGTGTTCTTCATCGTGCTGTGCTCGAACGCGGTGAACCTCTTCGACGGGCTCGACGGACTCGCCACCGGTGTCGTCGGGATCGGTGCCGGCGCCTTCTTTCTCTATTCCTACTTGCTGACCGTCGCGCAGGACCTGACCCGGGCGACGACGGCAAGCATCATCACCGTCGCGTTGCTCGGAGCCTGCATCGGATTTCTGCCGCACAACTTCTTCCCGGCACGCATGTTCATGGGGGACTCCGGCGCAATGTTGCTGGGCCTGCTCCTCGCGACGTCGACGATCAGCCTGACCGGACAGATCGACACCTCCCAATTGCAGGACGGGCGGGGCGGGCTGATTCCGACGATCCTGCCGCTGGTGCTGCCGCTGGCGATCCTCGCGCTGCCCTTCCTCGACCTCACGCTCGCCTTCATCCGCCGCACCTATGCGGGCAAGTGGTGGTTCGTTGCCGACAAGCAGCACCTGCATCACCGGCTGCTCGAGCGCGGACACAGTCAGCGCCGCGCGGTGATGCTGATGTACGTCTGGTCTGCACTGGTCTCCTTCGGAGTCATCGTGCTCGGCCTGGTGCGAACCGAGCGTCAGTGGACGGTCGTCGCCGTGGCGGCTGTATGCGCCGGACTCCTGCTCCTGGTGACTCTCGGCCGACCGGTGCGCGCACGTCAGGACAGCGCCGACCTGGCGCCCTGATCCAGCGAGTGGGGGTGCCTGGTGTGCTAAGTTTCTCGACCGGCACGCGTCTGACGGCGGGTGCCGGCCGGCTCCGAAACCATGACCGATCAGTACGACCGATCAGAAGGATCGTCCCGAGCAGATGAGTGTCGACAGCCATTCCGTCCAGGCGAGGAAGCCGGATGGTGGTCCGAGCATCCACGTCCGTCGGGCGCGGAAGCTCCTGCTCGGCGGTGCCGTCGGCGGAGTCTCGGCCGCGGTGCTGTGCACGGTCGGGTTCGGCATCGGCTACGGCCTCGATGGGGTGCTGTCAGCACTGCTTGCGGCGGGCATGGTGCTGTTCTTCTACGGCGTCGGGCAGTACGTGATGGTGCTGTTCGCGGACGCTGGTGCGCGCACCCTGCTCGTGGTCTCGATGAGCAGCTACACCGCCCGCGTCGTTGCCCTCGGACTGCTCTTGGTGATCTACAACCGGTACCACGCGAGCTGGCCGTCACTGGTCCCGATGGCTGTGTTCGTGACCACCATCGCGGTCGTCGCCGGATGGCTCGCGGTCGAGGTATTTGTCTTCTCTCGCTTGAGAATCGGGGCGTTCGACACCGAGTACGAGCCGCCGTCCAATCGGGGTGTCTGAGCCGTGACCGGCGCCACAATCACTGCTAGCGTGTCTCACGCCATGAAGGAACACGGTGGGTCCCGATCCGATGTGACCGGAGAGCACCAGCCGCGATCGCAAGGGAGCGACAAGCTCGAGGGGATGAACCTCGGGCTGCGTGTGCTCTCCTACCTGATCTCCGGCGTCGCGCTCTACGGCCTGTTGGGCTGGGTTGGCGACCGTTTCCTCGGCACCAGCTTTCTGTTGCCCGTCGGGATCGTTCTGGGGGCAGCGCTGGGCGTGTTCGTCATCATCCGCCGCTTTGGCCGGGTCGACGACGCGGCCAAGACCCCCGTGGCGGTCGGAGCCATGAAGCAGTCCCATACAGGTCGAGAGGGGATGATGTGAGCGGCGCGCTCGCGACTCTGGTTCCGATGGAGACCGGCGGAGAGACCTTCGAAGCCCCCGGAGTGCACAGCTTCGACCTCCCGCCACTGTGGGAGGGCGCACCCGCCTGGCTCGACAAGTACGTCTTGATGGCCACCGTCTCGGTGGTCGTGATTCTGGCCTTCTGGCTGATCATGGCCGGCAAGAACAAGATGGTGCCGAGCCGCAGCCAGTTCATCGGTGAGAGCGCGTACTTCTTCATCCGCAACACCATCGCGCGGGACATGATCGGGCACGACTTCCGGAAGTACCTGCCCCTGCTGATCGCTGTCTTCTCGTTCGTCCTCGTCAACAACCTGTGGGGCGTTTTCCCGCTCACCCTGCTGCCGACGGCATCCCACGTCGGTTGGGCGTATGGTCTCGCCGCGTTGATCTGGGTGATCTACAACGGCGTCGGCATCGCGAAGCACGGTCCGCTCGGCTACATCAAGCACACCGTGCTGCCGTCCGGCGTTCCGGTGTTCATGTGGCCGCTGATCATCCCGCTGGAGTTCATCTCCAACATCATCGTGCGGCCGATGACGCTGTCCCTGCGACTCTTCGCCAACATGTTCGCCGGCCACCTGCTCGTCCTGGTCTTCGTGCTCGGCGGGGAGTTCCTGCTGCTGCACTCCGACTCGGTGGTCAACAAGGTCGCCGGCGGGGTGGCCTGGATCTTCAGCATGGCGATCTTCGGCCTGGAGATCTTCGTGCAGTCCCTGCAGGCCTTCATCTTCGCCGTCTTGACCGCCCAATACATCTCCTCGGCTGCCGCCGAGGAGCACTGAACCACTGCCACAGCGGAAACCCTGAAAGGAAGCAGTACATGTCGGCTGCAATGGAACTCGTCGGATCGCTCGGCATCGTTGGCTACGGCCTCGGCGCCATCGGCCCCGGCATCGGCGTCGGTCTGATCTTCGCCTCCGTCATCCAGGGCACGGCCCGCCAGCCCGAGGCGCGTGGCGCCATGATGGGCACCGCGTGGATCGGCTTCGCCGTGACCGAGGCGCTTGCCATCATCGGCATCGCCCTCGCCTTCGTCTTCGGCTTCACCGGCCAGTCGTGATCAGCCTGCTCGTGCCGCTGGAGGAGAACCCTCTCCTCCCTGCGCCGATCGAGATGATCCTCGCGGTCGTCTTCGCTCTGCTGCTGACGGTGGTGATCGCCAAGTTCGTCGTCCCGCGCTTCGAAGCAACGTACGCGGAGCGCACGGCGGCGATCCAAGGCGGCATCGAGAAGGCCGAGAAAGCGCAGCAGGCGGCGGAGGCCGCGTTGGCGGAGTACAACGCTCAGCTCGCCGACGCGCGCACCGAGGCCGCCCGCATCCGCGAGGATGCCAAGGCCCAGGGCGCGCAGATCCTCGCAGAGCTGCGCGAGCAGGCTCAGGCTGAGGCTGCCCGGATCAAGGCGCAGGGCGAGGCCCAGTTGGAGGCCGAGCGCGCACAGGTCATGACCCAGTTGCGCAACGAGATCGGTGGTCTCGCCACCACCCTCGCCAGCCGGATCGTCGGTGAGTCCCTCGAGGACGACGAGCGGGCGCGGCGTACCGTCGATCGCTTCCTCGCCGACCTTGAGGGTGAGGACGAGTCGCAGCCTGCAGGCAGGTCATGACCGCCACCGAGAGCAGGCTGAGCTCGCTCGATCGCGCGCTTGACGACGCTCACGGCGTCGGAGACGCTTTCGCGGCGGATTTGTTCGCCGTCGTCGACGCGCTCGAAGGCTCCGCGACGCTTCGGCGTGCGGTGACCGATCCGGGCACCCCTGAAGGAGCGCGCAAGGCTCTGGTGCACGGTCTGCTCGATGGCAAGGTGGAGCCGGGCGTTGCCGATCTCGTTGCAGATTCTGCGGCCCAGCGCTGGCCGGGCGGCAGGACGTTCGCAGCGGCACTGGAACGGCAGGCGATCCGCGCCCAACTGACGGCAGCGTCCGGGCGTGGCGAGTTGGACGACACCGAGGACGAGTTGTTCCGGTTCGCCCGCGTGGTCGACTCAAACCCGGCGCTGCGGAATGCACTGGCCGATCGCTCTGCGCCACTCAGCGGACGCCAGGATCTCGCCAGCGGGCTCCTGGAGGGCAAGGCCACATCCGCGACCATCGCATTGGTACGCCGGGCGGTGGTGGCGCGTCAGCGCACCTTCGCCCACACGATCGAGAGCTACGTGAACTTGGCGGCGGCGCACCAGCAGCGCGCCGTCGCGACTGTTCGCGTGGCGCGTCCGCTCAGCACCGAGCAACGCGACAGGCTGCGTGCGGCCTTGCGGGGTCAGGTGGGCCGAGAAGTGGCGCTCCAGGAACTCGTTGAGCCCGGCCTGCTGGGTGGGGTACGCGTGGAACTGGGCGACGAGGTCATCGAGGGCACTGTTGCTGGTCGGCTCGAGACGGCCCGCCGGATGTTCGGATGACCGCCAGCTGATCGGCCAAGCCGACTCCGACACAGACATTCAACACACTTCCAGATGGAGAGCAGAGAGCAACCGCGATGGCAGAACTGACGATCCGCCCCGAGGAGATCCGGGACGCCCTGGACCGCTTCGTCCAGAACTACACGCCGGACACCTCCACTCGCGAGGAAGTCGGCACCGTGGTCACCTCCGGTGACGGGATCGCCCGGGTGGAGGGCCTGCCGTCAGCGATGGCGAACGAGTTGCTCGAGTTCGAGAACGGCACCCTGGGCATCGCACTGAACCTCGACGTCCGTGAGATCGGCGTCGTGGTGATGGGTGAGTCGGAGGGCATCGAGGAGGGGCAGGTCGTCAAGCGGACCGGCGACATCCTGTCGGTGCCCGTCGGCGACGGCTACCTGGGCCGCACCGTCGACGCTCTCGGTCGGCCGATCGACGGTTTGGGTGACATCTCCCCGATCGACGAACGGCGTCCGCTGGAACTCCAGGCCGCCGGGGTGATGGAGCGCCAAGAGGTGCGCCAGCCGTTGCAGACCGGCATCAAGGCCATCGACGCGATGATCCCGATCGGCCGCGGCCAGCGCCAGCTGATCATCGGCGACCGCAAGACGGGCAAGACCGCCATCGCGATCGACACGATCATCAATCAGAAGGCCGCCTGGGAGAGCGGTGACGAGGAAGCCCAGGTCCGCTGCATCTACGTCGCGATCGGCCAGAAGGGTTCCACCATCGCGGCCGTCCGCGGCGTCCTCGAGGAAGCCGGAGCGCTGCAGTACACGACCATCGTGGCCGCGCCCGCCTCCGACCCCGCCGGCTACAAGTACGTCGCGCCGTACACCGGTTCCGCGATCGGACAGCACTGGATGTACCAGGGCAAGCACGTCCTGATCATCTTCGACGACCTGACGAAGCAGGCCGAGGCGTACCGCGCGATGTCGCTACTGCTGCGTCGGCCGCCGGGCCGTGAGGCATACCCCGGTGACGTCTTCTACCTCCACAGCCGCCTGCTGGAGCGCTGCGCGAAGCTGTCCGCCGAACTGGGCGGCGGCTCGATGACCGGTCTGCCGATCATCGAGACCAAGGCCAACGACGTCTCGGCGTACATCCCGACCAACGTCATCTCGATCACCGACGGTCAGATCTTCCTGCAGTCCGACCTGTTCAACGCCAACCAGCGCCCCGCCATCGACGTCGGGATCTCGGTTTCCCGCGTCGGCGGCGCCGCCCAGGTCAAGGCGATGAAGAACGTCGCAGGCTCGCTGAAGCTGGAGCTGGCGCAGTACCGCGACATGCAGGCCTTCGCGATGTTCGCCTCCGATCTGGACGCGACCACCAAGCGTCAGTTGGATCGCGGTAGCCGCCTGGTGGAGTTGCTTCGTCAGCCGCAGTACTCGCCGTATCCCGTCGAGGAGCAGGTCGTCTCGGTGTGGGCCGGTCTCCAGGGCCTGATGGATGAGGTGCCCGTTGCCGACGTGCTGCGTTTCGAGCAGGAACTGCTTGACCACCTCCGGCACAACGGCGAGGTGCTCAAGACGATCCGCGAGACGAAGGCCTTCGACGACGACACGGCGCAGGCGCTCCGCAAGCAGATCGACGACTTCAAGAAGGGCTTCCAGACTGGCGAGGGGAAGCTGCTCGCCGGCCGCGAGGAGCACGAGGCGCTGCCTGAGGAAGACGTCGCCCAGGAGCAGATCGTCAAGCAGAAGCGGGGCTGACGATGCCGGCAAGCCTCCGCGAGCTGCGGCAGCGCCGTGCGTCGGTGAGCACGATCAAGAAGGTCACCCGCGCGATGGAGTTGATCGCGGCGTCGCGGATCATCAAGGCGCAGCAGCGGGCGCAGGCCGCGTCGCCCTACGCCCGCGAGCTGACGCGGGCGGTCTCGGCGGTCGCGACCTTCTCCAACGTGGAACACCCGCTGACCACTGAGCCGGAGAACCCCACCCGGGCGGCGGTGTTGCTGATCACCTCCGATCGAGGGCTCGCCGGCGCCTACTCCTCCTCGGTGATCAAAGAGGGGGAGCAGCTGAACGAGCTGCTGCGCAGCAATGGCAAGGAACCCCTCGCCTATCTGTCGGGCCGCAAGGCGGGGGCGTTCTACAGCTTCCGGCGGCGTGAGATCGCGGGCCGCTGGGATGGGTTCTCCGACGCGCCCACATATGCGCACGCACGTGAGATCGCCGATGCCTTGATCAAGGCGTTCCGGACTCCAGCCGAGGAGGGCGGCGTCGACGAGATCCATGTCGTCTTTACCCGCTTCGTCTCGATGCTGACCCAGCGGGTCGAGGTCATCCGCCTCCTTCCGCTCGAGGTGGTCGAGGGGACGGAGGTGCCCGAGGCGGAGGAGTTGTTGCCGCTATACGACTTCGAGCCGGACGCGGAGACAGTCCTGGACAACCTGCTCCCGCTATACGTCGCGAGCCGTATTCACTACTGCCTGCTGCAGGCGGCCGCGTCGGAGCTGGCCAGCCGACAGAAAGCGATGAAGTCCGCGACCGACAACGCCCAGCAACTGATCGAGCGGCTGACCCGCGAGGCCAACCAGGCCCGCCAGGCCGAAATCACCCAGGAAATCTCTGAGATCGTCGGCGGCGCGGCAGCGCTGGCCGAGGCCTCCGCAGCCGCCGAATAACACAGTGAGGATGTCATGACTGCCACCGTTGAAGAGAAGAAGTCCGACGCCCCGGCTGGCGGGGTAGGACGCGTTTCGCGCGTCATCGGGCCGGTGGTCGACGTGGAGTTCCCGGTCGACCAGATGCCCGACATCTACAACGCGCTGCTGGTCGACACCACGGTCAACGGAGAGACCCGGACGATGACCATGGAGGTCGCGCTGCACATCGGGGACAACTTGGTGCGTGCAATCGCGCTCAAGCCCACCGACGGCATGCAGCGTGGCGCGGAGGTCCGGGACACCGGCGCCCCGATCTCGGTTCCGGTGGGTGACATCACCAAGGGCCACGTCTGGAACGTGACCGGAGACGTGCTGGACGTCGACCCGTCCACGATCGAGATCACCGAACGCTGGCCGATCCACCGCAAGGCCCCGGCCTTCGACCAGCTCGAGGCCAAGACCGAGATGCTGGAGACCGGCATCAAGGTGCTGGACTTGCTCACCCCGTACGTCACGGGCGGCAAGATCGGACTCTTCGGCGGCGCGGGTGTGGGCAAGACGGTCCTGATCCAGGAGATGATCTATCGCATCGCGCACAACTTCGGCGGCACCTCGGTGTTCGCCGGTGTCGGTGAGCGCACCCGTGAGGGCAACGACCTGATTCACGAGATGGACGAGGCGGGAGTCTTCGGGGACACCGCACTGGTGTTCGGGCAGATGGACGAGCCGCCGGGCACGCGACTCCGGGTCGCCCTGTCGGCGCTGACCATGGCGGAGTACTTCCGGGACGTGCAGAACCAGGACGTGCTGTTGTTCATCGACAACATCTTCCGGTTCACCCAGGCCGGTTCCGAGGTCTCCACGCTGCTCGGCCGAATGCCGTCCGCGGTGGGTTACCAGCCCAACCTGGCCGATGAGATGGGCCAGCTGCAAGAGCGGATCACCTCGACACGTGGCCACTCGATCACCTCGATGCAGGCGATTTACGTGCCGGCCGACGACTACACCGACCCGGCCCCGGCCACCACGTTCGCCCACCTCGATGCGACCACCGAGCTGTCGCGTGAAATCGCCTCCCGCGGTCTGTACCCGGCCGTCGACCCGCTGAGTTCGACCAGCCGGATCTTGGACCCGCAGTTCGTTGGGCGGCACCACTACGACACCGCCATCGAGGTCAAGGCGATCCTGCAGCGGAACAAGGAACTGCAGGACATCATCGCGATTCTCGGTGTCGACGAGCTTTCCGAAGAGGACAAGATCGTCGTGAACCGGGCGCGCCGGATTCAGCAGTTCCTGTCCCAGAACACCTATATGGCGACCAAGTTCACCCAGATCCCCGGGTCGACAGTGCCGCTGGCAGAGACGATCGAGGCGTTCGCCATGATCTGCTCCGGCAAGGTGGACCACATCGCCGAGCAGGCATTCTTCAACGTCGGCGGCATGGAGGACGTGGAGAAGCGCTGGTCCGAACTGCAGAAGCAGCAGTAGCCATGGCCGAACCGATGCAGGTGGAGGTGGTGGCGGCCGACCGGGTGGTCTGGTCCGGCACCTCTTCGAACGTGATCGCGAAGACTGTCGAAGGCGAGATCGGCATTCTGCCCGGCCACGAGCCGGTGCTCGGGGTGCTGGAGCCGAGTGCGGTGGTGATCTTCGCCGAGAACGGAAAGCGCGAGATCGTTGCCGTTGACGGCGGCTTCATCTCGGTGTCCCAGGGCCGGGTGTCCATCCTCAGCGAGTACGCCCGGATGGCCCACGAAGTCACCGTCAGCGAGGCGGAAAAGGAACTCGCCGAGGCCCAGCGGGCCTTGGACAGCGGCGACGGAAGCGATGAGGATCGCAAGCATTTCCTCCGCGCGACCGCTCAGCTTCGCGCAGCCGAGAAAGCACAGTAGGGTCCTCCCAGGCATGGTGCCGCGGGCCCTGAGGTACGCGGCACCATGGAAGCCTGACTGTGAGGACGGGGATGCACGGCTGGCTCGGAGCCGTCGAGGCTATTGGCGCATTCGTGGTGTCAGCGCTGCTCGCCCTGATCCTGCTCGCCGTGCGGCGACGCTGGCTGGACCGGCTCGGTGGCGCGTTTGACTGCAGCCTCCGGCTGCGGACCAGGCGGCCGGGCTACGGGTGGGCGCTGGGTGTCGCCCGCTACAACGAGGGAAGCCTCGAGTGGTACCGGTTCTTCTCCTACTCCCTGCGCCCACGCGTGGTGTTCCCGCGCTCCGAGGCTCGGGTGGTGTGGACGAGAGATCCCGAGCCGATCGAGGCAGTGGCGCTCAAGGAGGACGAGCGGGTGGTCCGCCTGCAGGTGGACGGCGCGATCGAGTCGGATCTTGCGATGAGTGCGGACTCGATCACGGGCCTGCTCAGCTGGTTGGAGGCGGCGCCACCGGGAGTCCGGGCCGCCGAGTAGGCGCGGGCTGGGCGGCCGACCCTGGCCGAACGGTGATGCCCAATGCGCGGGAAGCCGCCGCGGCAGCCCGCCTCAGCGGTCGGTCCGGTCTCCTCCTGGGATCCACAGCACCTCGCCGGAGGCGCCGTTCACCACTCGGGTCAGGATGAACAACAGATCCGACAGCCGGTTGAGGTAGGTCAGCGCCACCGGGTTGACCCCGCCTGGCGCCTCCGAGTCGCGGGTTGCGGAGGTGCCGTACAGTTCAGCAGCCCGCCAGGCCACCCGCTCGGCTCGCCGCACCACGGTGCGCGCGACGTGCAGCGAGGCGCCGGCGGGCGTTCCACCGGGCAGGATGAACGAGGTCAGGCTCGGCAGCGATTCCCCGAAATGATCGCACCAGGCCTCCAAACGGGCGACGTACTCGGGGGTGATCCGTAGGTCGCGGCCGGGGGAGTCGGCCCTGCGCGGCATGGAGAGATCCGCGCCGAGGTCGAACATCTCGTTCTGGATATGTCGCAGCACGGTGGCGACCTCGGTCGGCAGAGTCGCCGTCGCGAGCGCCAGCCCGAGCCAGGAATTCGCCTCGTCCACATCCCCGTACGCCGCCACCCGGGGGTCGGTCTTGTCCACCTCCGAGCGGTCGGAGAGCTGCGTCGAACCCTGGTCGCCGAGCCGTGTGTAGATGCGAGTGAGCCGAACCATGAAATCACCCTATGCAGTGCACCGACCAGCGGCGACGCGACGTCGCGTCAGCGGCGTCCAGACACTGACGCGACTCCGAGTCCGGCTCCACGGCGCTGGCGTGGGGCTGTGTCACAGTGTCGGGGTGTCTCGATCATCGCGCGCCTGCCGGCTCGGCTCCGTGGTCGTGTTGACCGCAGCGGCTCTCTCGAGCTGCGGCTCAGTGCCGGCGGACTATTCCCCGACACCCGCGCCAAGCACTGGGTCGCCATCGCCGGGCCCGTCTCCGAGTGCCACCCCGGCGCCCGCGAGCCCCCGCTCCGGAACCCCTTCGGCCTCACCGACGCCGGGGACCCCCAAACCGCGCGGTGCCAGCGGGAGCGGTTGCAGCTACCTCCCGAACGGTCGCGCAGCGCGACCTGTCGAGTTGCCGCAGGTGCGCTCGATCCCCAAGAGCGGCACCGTGCGGTACGTGCTCGCGATGACCAATGGCAAGGTCACCCTCACCTTGGATCGCAAACGGGCGCCCTGCACGGTGAACTCGTTCATCTCTCTTGCCGACCAAGGGTTCTTCGACAACACCAAGTGTCATCGGCTGGCCGACTCGGGTGTCTTCCTGCTGCAGTGCGGCGACCCTACGGCGACTGGCAAGGGCGGTCCCGGTTACCGCTTCGCCGACGAGCTGAACGGGAAGGAGTCCTACACCCGCGGGGTGGTGGCGATGGCGAATCGCGGCCCGGACAGCAACGGCTCCCAGTTCCTGCTGTTCTGGGACGACTCGACTGGTCTGGACAAGAATCCCGACTTCACGATCTTCGGTCGGATGGGTCAGGCATCGCGGGACGTCGTCGCGGGAATGGCGGCGGAAGGCCAGGACGGCTCGAATCCCGACGGCACCGGGCGACCGAACAATCCGTCGGCCATCCGCAGTGTGCGGCGCGCGTCCTGACCATTGAGCGTCCGCAACGCCGCGCACACTGGAGAGATGATGCCGCTCCTCGGTGATCCCCAGCCGGTCCTGGGCGCCTGAGATGGTCTCGGCCGAGGAACTGCTCTCCTGGTGGCAGGGCTTTCCGGCCGTGTTCGCGGTGACGTGTCTCGTGGAGGTCCCGGTCTACCTCCTCGCGTTCCTGATCGTCGGCTGGTTCCGGCCCCACCCGGGCGGCGGTCCCGCGTTGACGCCTGGCCGGGCCGCCGCCCTCGCGCTCGCCGTCAACGTGATCACCGGACCCGCGGTGTGGTGGGTCGCACTGCGCGCGGAGACCCAAGGTCAGGTGATGGTTGCCGAACTGGTGGCGGCGACGGTGGAGGCCCTGATCATCTTCGCCGCGGTGGCGCGACGGGGTCCGGACACGCGCTCGGTCCGGTTGGGCTGGGCATTCATGACTGCGTTGGGTGCGAACACCCTCGCGCTGGTCGTGGATCTGCTCGTACTGCCGGCTCTGCCCGGCCAGTGATCCGCCTAGTTTCCCAGGTCCCGGTCGACCCGGCGCGGCCGAAGATTCAGCAGGATCATCGCCACCACGAGGATGCCGAGGCCGGCGAAGCCGCCGAGCACCGAGGCGGCGAAGCCGTGACTCTGCTGGGGATAGACAGCACCGCCGGGCGCCGTCGGAGTGGGCGTTGGCAGGTCGAGCGGAATCAGGCCGACGAGCCCGACGAGCAACTCCATGACGCTCATCTGCCTCCTCGTCCGTACTCCGGACGCCTGCAACTCGTCACTGGCACGCGGATGACCTTGGGGATGAGGCCGAGCCGATGAGCACGGCCGGATGCCTCTCTGCAGGGTTCCACGCCATGCGTCATCCCAGATGCAGGAAGCGGCGGATGGTTGAGCGGAAGACGTCCGGCTGTTCGCTGTGCACCCAGTGCCCCGCGTTCTTGATCGTCACCAGCCGGGCGCGGGGGAAGAGCTCTCGCATCCCGGCTGCATGCTCTGGTCGTACGTAGTCCGACGTGGAGCCTGCGATCCAGAGCACCGGCCCCGGGTAGCGGTGGCCTGACATGTCGGGCCACTTGGACATCTCGTCCAACCTGTCGCCGAGCAGCTCCAGGTTCAGCTGCCACCGCCAGCCGCTCCCGGACCGGCGCAAGTTCTGCAGGAGGAAGCTTCGAACACCCGGGTCGGGAACTGCCGGCGCCAGTTGACGGTCCGCCTCCGCGCGACCGGGCAGTGCGGAGAGATCAATGGCGCGCATCGCAGCGACGAAGCCGGCAAAGGTGCCGACCTGACTGGTCTGCGCGGGCGAGACGTCGACGACGCAGAGCCGTTCCACCAGCTCGGGTCGCAGCAGCGCAAGCATCATTGCCACCTTGCCGCCCATCGAGTGGCCAACAACGGAGTACGAGGCACCGCCGCCCTGGTTCTCCAGAAGTGCTGCGACGTCGTGGGCCATGTCGGGGTAGCTGAAATGCTCGGTCCACGCGGACTTGCCATGGTTCGGCAGGTCGATCAGCGTCACTCGCGCCGCGTCTTGCAGCGACTTCGCAACGCCGGTCCAGTTCTTGCCCTGCCCGAAGAGCCCGTGCACGAAGGCGACCCGCGGTCCGTCCGAGCCGCGAGTCTGGAAATGCAGCTGCGGCGTCTCAGTCGTCACGGGCGACGCCCCCAACATGCGGTGTGCCAATGGCGTCGCTCGTCCACTCCCGCTCCCGTCCACCCTGCCGGCGACTCCGGCCAGGCCACGACGTGCGGGACGGCTGGCGGGATCACCTGTTGACACCCGGGGCACCGATACGACTTCGTCGCAGCGGCGCCCGGAACGCTGCGGACGATCCAGCGACCGTCATTCTTGATGGCTTCCTGCGCGTGCCCGCTGCCGAGTGGCCGTGGCGGACGGGTGTGTTTGCTCGGCCGGCGAGGCATCTAGGACTGCTCCCGGATGTCCCGGCCCGTCGCAGACGCAGATCCCATGGCGGGATTCAACCAGATGTCGCTGTCGCGGTAGTTTGTCCGTCGTGCGCTTGGTCATCGCGCGCTGCCAGGTCGACTACACCGGCAGGCTCAGCGCTCATCTTCCGATGGCGACTCGGCTGATCCTGGTGAAAAACGATGGCTCCGTGTCGATCCACGCCGACGACCGTGCCTACAAGCCGTTGAACTGGATGAGTCCGCCGTGCTCCTTGACGGTCGCCGACGGACTCGCCGAGACCCTCCCGAGTGCTGCCGGACCCGAGCGGGTGACAGCCCGGTGGGAGGTCCGTGGACGTGACGGTGACATGCTGTCCATCGCCATCGGTGAGGTGCTGCACGACTCCTCCCACGAGTTGGGTGTGGATCCGGGGCTGCAGAAGGACGGGGTGGAGGCACACCTCCAGGCGTTGCTTGCCGAGCATCCGGAAACCCTCGGTGCTGGCATCGCGCTGGTCCGCCGGGAGTTCCCGACCGCCATCGGACCGGTCGATCTGCTCTGCCGGGATGCCTCCGGGGCCTACCTGGCGGTCGAGGTCAAGCGCCGCGGCGAGATCGACGGGGTGGAGCAGCTGACCCGGTATCTGGAACTGTTGCGACGGGACACTCTGCTCGGCGAGGTACGAGGGGTGTTCGCGGCTCAGCAGATCAAGCCACAGGCACGGGTGCTCGCCGCGGACCGCGGGATCAGCTGCCTGACGCTGGACTACGACGCGCTCCGCGGGCTCGACAAGGCCGACGAGCGCCTGTTCTGATCGCTGGCTTGATCAGGAGGTCGACGATCCGGACGTCGCCCGGCTGGACCTCGCGTCGTCGAAATCCTCCAAGGCCAACTCCGGAACCTCGGGCATGTTCTGGGCAGTTTCGACCGCGAGAGCGCTCAGCGAACTCAGCTGACTCAACATGGCCTGCTTGCGGCGGGTCAGCAGTTCCTGCTCCTGCCGCATCTGACGGCGGCGCCAGCCGAACTCCTGGCGAGCGCGCTCGTCGATGGTGGCTGCCTGCTCGCGCGCGCGCCCGAGGATCTGCTCCGCTTCCTCGGTGGCTTCGCGTCGGATTCGCTCGCCCTCGGCGACGGTGTCCCGTCGCATCCGGGTCAACTCTTCGCTCTCCGCCTTGATCTGGGCGCTGGCGGCGCGCTGCAGTGTGGTCGCCTTTTCCATCCGGGCGTCGATGGCCTCGTTGGCTGACTGCTGGGCGCGAGCGAGCTCCGCGAAGGTCGTTTCGCGGAGCGCGCCCAACTCGTCCTGCGCCGCGGCAGCCTCGCGTGCGGCGGTGGCGCGCTGAGCCTCGGTCTGCAGTTCCGCTGCGGAGATCAGCCCGGCCGCCTTGGCGTCGGCCTCGGCTTGAATGCTGTCGGCCAGCGCACGTGCGGCGGCCACAATTCGCTCCGCCTCGACTTCGGCGCGCTCGATGGCGAGGGCAGCGTCCGCCTCGCTCTGCCGACGCAGTCGCTCGATCTCGGCGAGTTGGGCCTCCCGTGCCTCCGCGAGTTCGGTCAGCACCGTGTCGCGTAGCCGCTGTGCCTCCTCATCAGCCTGGCTCGCCCGCTGGTCGGCTTCGCGGGTGGCGCGCTCGGTCATGTCCTGCGCTTGCTCCTCGGCGATCCGCAGGATCTCCTGGGCGCGGCCGCCCAGTCCGCTGTAGTCGACCGCGTTGGCCTTGGCGTGAGCATCGGAGAGGGACTGGTGTAGTCGCCCGTTCTCGGCTACCGCGATCTCACACTGATGCCGGACCTCGGCGATGTGAGCCTCCGCTGCAGCGACGTAGCGTTCCACCGCGTCCCGGTCGTAGCCCCGGCGGACCATCGGGAACCGATCCGCTGCGCCCGGCCCGGCTGGAGAAACGTTCACTCTTGTGCTCCTGTCGCGAGCTCCCCCTGTACGAGCATTCGACAGCGTAGCGGTCCCGTGAGCGCCGCTGCACGGACGCCACCCCTGAGCGAGCGCGCGTCGGGCCCCTGCGCGGATGCGCAGGAGCCCGACGCGGAGGGGGGTTTCAGCAGGAGAGGGGGGAACCGTCTCGGAGCGCCCGTCAGGTACGGCCGGTGACGTCAGCTCAGTGGCGGCGGCCTGATCCGGAGCCGATCGGGGTAACCGTGTCGGTCTCCTGGTTCTCAGTGGCCTGCACAGTCGGCTCGCCGGTCTCGGTAGCCAACTCGCCCATGTCCGGGAACGCGCTGGCAGTCTGCTGGGCGAGTTCGGTCAGACTCGACAGCTGGCTGAGCACTGCCTGCTTGCGCTGGTGGAGCAACTCGGTTTCGCGCCGCAACTGCTCCTTGCGCCAGGTGAATTCCTGCTGGGTGCGGTCGCTGATCGCGGTGGCCTGCTCGGTAGCGGCCGCGACGCGCTGGTCAGCCTCGTCGATGGCCCGCTGGCGGGTCTGCTCGGCTTCGGCGATCGCGTCTGCGCGCACGCGCGCCGCCTCGGCCAACTCGGCCTCGAGCCGCTCGGCGGACTCGGCGTGGAACCGGGTGGCCTCTTCGAGCAGTGCCGCGGTGCGCCCCTGTGCCTCGTCGTGCTGGGCGCGCAGCTCGGCCAACGCCTGCTCCCGCTCCACCGCGACCTGCTGGCGCAGGTCCGCGATCTCGCGCTCCACAGCTCGGCGCAGGTTCTCGGTGTCCAGGTGCGCGTTCTGCCGGATCGACTGCGCGTCGTGGTCGGCCTCGCGGCGCTGCGCCTCCGCCTGCCGGCGCGCGGTCGCAACCAGGCCCTCGGCCTCGGCCCGAGACCTGTCGATCTGTGCTTGCAGGGTCTCCCGCAATTCGAGTCGCAGCCGGTCGACCTCCGCAATCCCGCCGGTCTTGATGGCATCGCCCTCCCGCTGGGCGAGGCCGCGAATGGCGTCCGCGTCGCGGCGGGCCTCCTCGCGGGCGCGCTCGGCGTCGACGGTCGCGCTGTCGACGAGTTCCCGTGCCTGCTCGTGCGCAAGCCGCAGGATGTCGTTGGCCCGCCCGCCCAGACCGCTGTAGTCGGCGTCGCTTGGCGCTCCGTGCCGGACCTCGTCCCGGAGGGTCGCTACCTCCTGGTCGAGTTCGCGGGAGCGCTGCCGGGCCTCCACCACAGCATGCTCGAGCGAACGGATGTACTCATCGACCGCCTGCCGGTCGTAGCCGCGGAGGGCTGTTGGGAAGTTTCCGACGGCGCTCGCGGCGTCGTCGAAGAGTCCCAACCCTGGATTCTGCGATGAACTCACTACTCAACCTCTCACTTCGCCGACCACCCCGGGACGCGAGCCGGGCGGACCAAGATCCGCTCGGTGAACTCACCGCACCAAGCCAGCGGGCTGCACCAGTTCCAGAAGGACGCCCCCGGCGTCTCGCGGGTAAACGAAGTTGATCAGCGAGCCGCGCGCCCCCACTTTCGCTGCATCATAGGTCAGCCGCAGGCCCCGATCGTGGAGCGCCGCGGCCGCCACGTCGACGCGTTCAACCCGTAGCGCGAGATGGTGCAGCCCGGGCCCTCGTCGGCGCAGGAAACGCCCGACCGGGCTTTGCTCGGTCAGCGGCGCGAGCAGTTGGATTTCTGTCGCGCCGGGCGCGTCGACCGGGCGGGAGGCCACGGGCGCTGCTGCGGTGGGCGGCGGGGGCGATGCGGTCAGCATCAGCTCGGCGACCCCCTGCTCGGGATTCTCGGAGCGATGGGCGATGTGCAAGCCCCAGAGGCCCGCGTAGAGCGCGACGGCGTCGTCCAGGTCGGCTACCGCTATTCCCACGTGGTCCAGCCCGAGTACGCCCGGCACGGCACCGAGCTCACCCGCGGTCAGGTTCAGCACGCCACCAGGGTGCCAGACTGGGCGCATGGGAGCTGTCATCCTGGGCGCGGCAAGGACGCCGATCGGGAAGTTCCGCGGCTCGCTGGGGGATCGCTCGGCGACTGATCTGGGTGGCGTGGCGATCGCCTCGGCGCTGGCGCGCGCCGGAGTTCCCGGCGCTGCCGTCGACTACGTCGTCCTCGGTCAGGTGTTGCAGGCCGGCGTCGGGCAGCTGCCCGCCCGCCAAGCCGCGGTGAAGGGCGGCGTACCGATGTCGGTGCCGGCGATCACCATCAACAAAGTGTGCCTGTCGGGGCTCAACGCGATCGCGCTCGCCGATCAGTTGATCCGCGCGGGCGAGTGTGACGTGGTGGTCGCCGGTGGGATGGAGTCGATGACGCAGGCGCCGCACCTGCTCACCCGCTCGCGCTTCGGTTTTCCGTACGGCCCGGTCACGATGCAGGACCATCTGGCCTACGACGGTCTCTGGGACGTCTTCACCTCCCAGGCCATGGGCGCTCTCACTGAGACCTGCAACCTGGGCGATCACGAGGTCAGCCGGGAGGATCAGGACGCTTTCGCGGCGCGGTCGCACCAGCGTGCTCGCGCGGCGACGACCGAGGGGCGGCTGGCGGCCGAGATTGCCGAGGTGCGCGTGCCCCAGCGCCGCGGACCGGACGTCTCCGTGAGCGCGGACGAGGGCATTCGGGATGGCGTGACGGTCCAGTCGCTGGCCGGGTTGCCGCCGGCCTTCGACCCGAGCGGGACGATCACCGCCGGCTCGTCCAGCCCGATCTCCGACGGCGCCGCTGCTGTGATCGTCGCGAGTCGCGAGGCCGCCGCTCGGCTGAACGCGCCGGTGCTGGCTGAGATCGGCTCGTACGCGAGCGTCGCCGGACCGGACTCTTCGCTCCAACTGCAACCGGCACGGGCAGTCCAGGCCGCTCTGCGCAAGGAGGGTGTCGGGCTCGGTGCCGTCGATCTCATCGAGATCAACGAGGCGTTTGCCGCCGTCGTCGTTGCGAGTTCGCGCGCCCTGGGCATGACCGCGAACGACCTCGACGAGCGGGTGAACGTGAACGGCGGTGCGATCGCTCTGGGCCATCCGATCGGGGCCTCCGGGGCACGACTGGCGCTCACCGTGGTCGCAGAACTCAGTCGACGTGGGGGAGGGCTCGCAGTGGCCGCGTTGTGCGGTGGCGGGGGCCAGGGAGACGCCCTGGTGCTCCGCGTTCCCGGCGGTGACAGCGGCCCGGGCGCGAGCTGAATGCCGGCGCCAGGCAGCCGACTCGGCGGGCAGCCACTCGCCGCAGTGGTGGCCGCTGCTCGCGCCGGCCGACCGCGCGCACTCGGTCGGCTGATCAGTGCCATCGAGGACGACAGCCCGGCGGTTCCCGACGTGGTCAAAGCCCTCGCCTCGGACACTGGCTTCAGCTACGTGATCGGCGTCACCGGAGCCCCGGGGGTCGGCAAGTCCACCACGGTGTCCGCTCTGGTCGGCTCATTGCGGGCGCGCCAGCAGCGGGTGGGGGTGCTTGCCGTCGACCCGAGCTCACCGTTCTCGGGCGGCGCCCTGCTCGGTGATCGCGTCCGGATGCAGGAGCATGCGCTCGATCCGGGTGTCTACATCCGGTCGATGGCGACCCGCGGGCAGCTGGGCGGGCTGGCAGCAGCAGTGCCCCGGGCGTTGCGGGTGTTCGACGCGGGGCGATTCGACAGCGTCGTGGTGGAGACGGTCGGCGTCGGCCAATCAGAGGTGGATGTGGCGGCCACCGCCGACGTCACGATGGTCCTTCTCGCTCCTGGGATGGGCGACGGCATCCAGGTAGCCAAGGCGGGGATCTTGGAGATCGCCGACGTGCTGGTGGTGAACAAGAACGACCGCGAGGGCGCGCACACCCTGATCCGCGACCTGCGCGCGATGGTGGCGCTCGGGGGCGGTGGGCGCGACGGTTGGCTGCCGCCGGTGGTCAGCGTCTCGGCGCTCACCGGCGATGGCATGGACGCGCTGACCGAAGCGCTGGAGACGTTTCGCCACCATCAGCGTTCCAACGGAGGCGAGCAGGCGCGGCGGACAGCGCGCGCCGAACGCGAGGTACAGATGACGGCGATGGCCAGCCTCGGGTCGGAGTTTCGCCGCTCGACGGCGCACCTACTGCCACGACTCGCGGTCGCCGTCAGCACGGGCGAACTCGATCCGTACGCGGCCGCCCGGCTCGCCCTTGACGCCGCTCGCCACGGAAAGGGCGACGACACTTCGGAGCCGTGATCGGGCCGGCCACCGCGCGCCGCCACGGTGACGAGCCCGGCGTGGCGTCCGCATCCGCCGCGGCGCCGCGGGTAAGAATGTGGGCGGTGCACAGGGAGGGGGAGCAGCCGAGATGAAGTGGATCAAGCGGATCCTGGTCGTCCTGATCATTGGCTTCTGCCTGTTCTATCTCGTGCAGCAGCCGGAGGACGCCGCGACAGCGGTCCGGACGGTCTTCCTGGCCCTCGCCGACGCCTTCCAGTCGATCATCACGTTTTTCACGTCACTGGCCGACTGATCGTGCCGGGCCTGCTGGACTGGCTCGACCCGCACGTCGACCGGCACGTGCTTCCGCAGGCTGGTGAACACCTCGTGCTGGAGGTGCGCAAGCACTGGGCGGCGAGCTTCTTCCCGGCGGTGCGCTTCATCGTGGCGGCTGTGGTGTTCGTGACGGCCTTCGCGTTCGGTCCACCGACCTTCTGGGTGCTCTTCCTGCTCGGTCTCGCGGTCGGCATCCAGGCGTTGTGGCGGCTCGTCGACGAGTATCGGGACCGGTTCGTGATCACCAACCAGCGGGTCTTCCGGGTGCACGGAAATCTGAGTACGTCGCGGGCGAGTGTCCCGCTCAGCCGGATTCTGGACATCACCGTGAAGAAGCCGCTGCTCGGACGGTGGTTGGACTACGGACACTTCGTTTTCGAGTCGGCCGCGCAGGTGCAAGGCCTGAGCGTCATTGAGTATGTCGCGGCCATCGATGAGCGCGAGGACGTGCTTCGGTTGGCGATGGACTCCGGTGCGACGAAGCCGGTGGCCCAGGCAGACGACGGAACGTGAGGACGAAGCGTTGACCACACCCGAACGGAACCCGCTGCCCTTCGACCCGATCGAGGAAGCCTCCCGGCAGTGGGCGGCGCGCTGGCCGGAGATGCCGCGAATGCGTGCTGTCACCTCATTGATGCGGATGCATCAACTCGTGCTCACCGAACTCGACGAGTTGCTTCGACCGCTGGGACTCACCTTCGCCCGCTACGAGGTGCTGGTACTGCTGTCCTTCTCGCGGCGGGGGGCGTTACCCCTCGGCAAGATCGGCGAGCGGCTGCAGGTCCATGCCACCTCGGTGACGCCGCTGGTCAAGCGGTTGGAGGCGGCGGGTCTGATCCAGCGCACGCCTCATCCGGAGGACGGTCGCGCCGTTCTCGCCTCGATAACCCCGCGCGGCCGGGCGGTGTTGGACGAGGCAACCCAGGCCATCGTGAGTGCCCGCTTCGCCCTCGGTGCGATGGACGAGCAGCAGTGTGACCAGCTCACCGCGCTGCTGACCGGACCGAGGGCGGCTGCCGGCGACTTCTGACCCCAACCACCGGTGATGTCCGACGAACTCATCTCCATTTAGTAGGACGTCCTACTATCGGGTGGAGGGGGTGATCAGGTGACCGCAGTGGACCACCAACGTGGCGACCCGGCCGGTGACGAGGCCGGTGGCCAAGCCCGAGCAGGCGGACGGCACCGCTGGGCAGCCGCGTACGCCCGGGCCGAACAGTCGGGCGAACTGCGCGACGCCGATTTCAGTTCGCTGTCGGGAGCCGACGTAGCTCCGGCATACGGGCCGTCGGACGAGTCTGCCGCTCACGCGGAGCGGATTGGCTGGCCAGGGGAGTTTCCCTTCACCCGCGGCCTCTACCCGACCGGCTACCGCGGCCGCCCGTGGACGATTCGTCAGTTCGCCGGCTTCGGCACCGCCCGCCAGACCAACGAGCGATTCCGGATGATCCTGGCCGCCGGTGGTGGCGGCCTCAGCGTCGCGTTCGACATGCCGACACTGATGGGACGCGACTCCGACGATCCCCGAAGCCTCGGCGAGGTGGGCCATTGCGGCGTGGCGATCGACTCGGCTGCGGACCTCGATGTCGTCTTCGATGGCATCGACCTCGGCGCGGTCACGACCTCCATGACGATCTCGGGACCCGCCATACCCCTGTTCTGCATGTACGTCGTTGCGGCCGAGCGACAGGGCGTCCCAGTCGGGCGGCTGAACGGCACGCTGCAGACCGACATCTTCAAGGAGTACATCGCCCAGAAGGAATGGCTGTTCGCCCCGCGACCGCACCTGCGCCTGATCGGCGATCTGATGGAGTACTGCACGGCGGAGGCTCCGGCCTACAAACCACTGAGCGTGTCCGGGTACCACATCCGGGAGGCAGGGGCGACTGCCGCGCAGGAGCTGGCCTTCACTCTCGCCGACGGCTTCGGCTACGTCGAACTCGGTCTCTCGCGAGGACTCGACATCGATGCCTTCGCGCCCGGACTGAGTTTCTTCTTCGACGCCCACATCGACTTCTTCGAGGAGATCGCCAAGTTCCGTGCTGCCCGACGGATCTGGGCACGCTGGCTCCGCGATCGCTACGGCGCACGCACGGCCCGAGCACAATGGCTGCGCTTTCACACCCAGACTGCGGGGGTGTCGCTGACCGCGCAGCAGCCCTACAACAACATCGTGCGTACAGCGGTCGAGGCACTTGCGGCCGTGCTCGGGGGCACCAACTCGCTGCACACCAACGCGTTCGACGAGACTCTGGCGTTGCCGACGGAGCAGTCGGCCGAGATTGCGCTGCGCACCCAGCACGTGCTCGCGGAGGAGACCGGCGTGGCCAATGTTGCCGATCCGCTCGGTGGCTCGTGGTACATCGAAGCGCTCACCGATCGGCTCGAAGAGGAAGCGGAGGCGATCTTCGCGCGGATCGAGAAGCTCGGGACGGGGTCGGGGACAGCGACCCAGTCCGGCGGGATGACCGCGGGTCTGCTGGCAGGCATCGAGGAAGGATGGTTCACCGCTCAGATCGCCGACTCTGCCTTTCGCTACCAGACAGACCTGGAGCTGGGCCGCAAGCGGATCGTGGGGGTGAACGTCCACCCGGACAGCGTGACCGGGCCGGTGCCGATCCTGCGAGTCGGTCACGAGGTCGAGGCGGAGCAGTGCGCGACGCTGCGGGAGCGGCGCGCCGGTCGAGACGCTGCCGCCGTGGCGCGCCGATTGAGCGAGGTGACGTCGGTCGCGCGCGGTGAGGGGAACCTGATCCCGCCCATCCTGGCGGCGGCCCGGGCCGAAGCGACGTTGGGCGAGATCTGTGGCGCCCTCCGCACGGTTTGGGGCGAGTACGTCGAACCGGCCCAGTTCTGACCCTTGCCGGCCGCCGTCGCGGTCCGGCGGGTCTTGGGAGCCGCTCGGCCCGCGGGTTTGACATGCTGCTCGGCAATGGAGCGCGGGGCCACTCAAGGAGCGCGATGAGTCAGACGCAGCCGGGCCAGGCACCACAGCATCGGCCGGGCGATGCCGGTTGGCAGCAGCACGTGGTGATCATCGGCGCCAGCGCGACGACGGTGCGGCTGGTCGAGGAGCTGCTTCGCTCCGGCGAACAGGTGCTGGTGCTTGCTCTCCAGGACGCCGCAGCTGCCGTCGTGACCGAGATCCAGTCCCTCGGCGGGCAGCTCATCAGCTGCCATCACGTGGGCGAGGCAGAACTTCATCGCGCCGGCGTTGATCGGGCGAAATCGGTCGTGCTGCTCGGCGAGGACGACGTGTTCGCGCTTCGGGTCGCCTTGATGGTCGACGAGCTGGCGCCGCGCGCCCGGATCGTCATCGAGATGTCGAATCCCCGACTCGGGAACCGGCTTGCCGAACTGGTCGGCAATTGCACGCTGCTCTCCTCGGCTGAACTCGCCGCGCCTGCATTCGTGGCGGCGGCACTGGCGACGACAGACACGCTCACGTTCGAGATCGGCGGCCGGGTGGTGGCGGCGGGGCCGCGCGAACGGGTGGCGGGGCAACGGCTCGCGGTGCTGGGCGACTCCGGCCGGTCCGGCGTGGATGCACTCCTGCCGTCCGGTGATGGGGACATCCTGCTCGGTACCGAACTGGTGGGCCGCGCTCGCAGCGCTGCCAGGACCAGTGGGCTCGTCGGCGCGCTCTCCCGGGCGTTCGATCGCCGGGTTCGGCTGGTGGTGATCGGGCTCGCCGCACTGATCGTGCTCAGCACTCTCTACTTCCATCTCGGTGGCCGGGACTGGCTCGCCTCGCTGTACCTCGCCTTGACGGCGTCGACGCAGACCGGCGACGGCGATCTGGGCGAGCTGGCGTTCGGGTTCCGATTCGGCGCGGTGTTGATCCAGCTCTTCGGCCTGGTCCTGTCGGCCGGCGTGACCGCCGTGATCGTCGATGTGCTGGTGAGCGCCCGCCTCGAGGCGCTGCTCGGCGGTGTCCGCGGCAAGCCGCGACACCACGTGGTTGTCTGTGGGCTCGGGCGGGTGGGAACCGCTGTCGCGGTGCGCTTGAAGGCACGTGGCGTTCCGGTGGTGGCCATCGAGCGCAACGAAGAGGCAGCGGGTGTGCTGCGGGCGCGCCAGCTACGGATCCCGGTGGTGATCGCACCGGCCACCGATCCGTCGGCGCAGCAGATCGCCGGCATCGCACGAGCTGACGCGGTGCTGGCCGTCACCGACGATGAGGCAGCGAACCTCGAGATCGCTCTGGTCGCTCAGGACGCGAACCCGGGCGTCCGGGTGGTCGCGCGAGTCTTCGATCACGACCTGGCGAATCGGGTCGAACGCCGGCTGGCCCTCGGCGCCACCCGGAGCGTGTCGATGCTGGCAGCCCCCGCCTTCGCTGCGGCCGCACTGGGCCGCCGCCGGGAGGTGATTCTGCCGATCGGCCGCCGCGTGTTGTTGTTCACCGAGATCACCGTCGATCCGGCTGCCTCGGCCTGCGGCCGGGCGCTGCGCGAACTGGAGGAGCCCGGAGCGCTGCGGGTGCTCGCCTGGCGCAGCGGGAGTCAGCAGTGGCGGTGGGAGCGCGGCGATAGGCGCCTGCAGGGATCCGACCGGCTCGCTGTCGTCGCCACCCGAGCAGGGCTGGCCCGACTGCTCCGGAGCACCCGGGCACCCAGGCGTGCCGCTGACGCCACGCAGCCGCCACGGCGCTGATTGCGGGAAGGGCCCCGACCGTGCCGCGCGGAGTTCAGTCGTCGCCGAGGGGCCAGCCGTGCAGCGCGAGCCGGGCCCGCACCCGCGCGACGTCGACCTCGCTTGGGAGTTCGTCGGTCACCTTGGTGATCAAGGTGCCGATATCGGCATTCTCGATCGGCAGCGTCCCGCTCGCGGCCAACTCCTCAGCGATCTCGCGGACCTCGTCGCTGCTGAGTCGCCTGGCCAGGACGAGCATCAGCGGCACGTAGTCGGTGCTCGGGATGCCGTCGGGGTAGCCGGCCCGCAACCAGCCCAGGATCGAGGCGAGGAACGCGGGAGCTTCCATGCTCAGCCGAAGAGCTGCTTGCCGAACACGATGACGACGATGCCGAAGAGAGCCGCGAGGATGCAGATGCCGAAGCACACCGCCGCGCCGGCCAGCCCGGCCGGACTCGTCCTCCCGGTGCTGATCCCGTCCGCCACCACGGTGCGGCCGGACTCGAGCGAGCGAACGCCGAGTGCGAACAGCGAGGGCAGGCCCGCGCCGAGCAGCACGCCGACCAGAACCACCTGCCAGAGGGCGCCCAGTGCCTTGACCAGAATTTCCATGTCGTCCTACTCCCTAGACCGAGGCGGGAACACGCGGCTGCTCGACGGACTCGGCGGGGGCGAGCCCACCCTTCCACGCGGCATTCACGTTCTTCGCATTGATCGCGCTGCGCTGCGCTCGGCGGTACATGGCGGCCGAGGCAGCCAACAGGATCAGGAAGACCGCGCCGACCCCGAGGGCGCCGCCGAGGCTGTGCGCCAGGAACCAGCAGAGCGCGCCGACCAGGCCGGCGGCCGGGAGTGTGATGACCCAGGCCACCACCATCCGGCCGGCCACACCCCAGCGGACTTCCGCCCCCTTCTTGCCCAGCCCCGTCCCCAGGATGGAGCCGGTGGCCACGTGAGTGGTGGAGAGCGCCATGCCGAGGTGGCTGGAGGAGAGGATGATCGCTGCGGAGGACGCCTCCGCAGCCATGCCCTGCGGCGAGGTGATCTCGACGAGACCCTTGCCCAGCGTCCGGATCACACGCCAGCCACCGACGTAAGTCCCGCTGGCGATGGCGATGGCGCAGGCGACCTTCACCCAGAGCGGAATGCTGTGCAGGTCCGTCCAGCTCCCGTAGGCGATCAGCGCCAGGGTGATCACGCCCATGGTCTTCTGCGCGTCGTTCGTTCCGTGCGCCAGGGACACCAGCGACGCCGAGCCGATCTGCCCCCAGCGGAAGCCGCGGTCGCGCCTCTCGGTCGGTACCGCGGCCACGATCTTGTGAATCGTCCAGGTACCCACGGCGGCGACGAGCGCGGCGACGACCGGAGCGGCCAGCGCAGGGATGACCACCGAGCCGATCACCCCGTCCCACTTCACCCCGCTGATGCCGAGAGCGGCGATGGCGGCGCCGATCAGTCCGCCGAAGAGGGCGTGCGACGAGGAGGAGGGCAGCCCGAGCAGCCAGGTCATCAGGTTCCAGAGGATGCCGCCGACCAGACCGGCGAACACGATCGTGAGGATCGGCGTTCCCATCAGCGCGGCGACGGGGCTGCCGTCGGAGCCCTGGATGTTCACCACCTTGTTGCTCACCGTGAGCGCGACCTGGATGCTCAGGAACGCGCCGAGAAGGTTGAGCAGCGCGGACAAGGCGACCGCGACCTTGGGTCGAAGCGCCCCGGTCGCGATGGAGGTTGCCATCGCGTTGCCGGTGTCATGGAAGCCATTGGTGAAGTCGAACGCCAGCGCCGTCACGATGACGACGGCCAAGATGAAGAACGCCTCGGTCACAGGATGAATAGTGGTGTAGCAGAGGACCGGGCGTCTACTGACGAAAGTCCCCCGCCCGATTGTTCAACAAGAGTTCATCTTCGCTGGCCACCGCGGGGATTGACATCGCGGCGACGCCGTGTCGAACCGCCGTGCGGCCGGGGGTGAGTGGCCGGCCGTATGGCCGGCCACCCCGCGTTCCAGCGAGCATCAACCGCCGAGTGCTGCGGCCACCACCTCGCGCGCTGCCTCCTGGACCTGGGCGAGGTGCTCAGGCCCCTGGAAGGACTCGGCGTAGATCTTGTAGACGTCCTCGGTCCCCGACGGCCTGGCGGCAAACCACGCCGACTGGGTGGCGACCTTCAGCCCCCCGATGGCCGCGTTGTTTCCCGGTGCCTTGGTGAGGATCTGGGTGATCGGCTCCCCAGCCAGTTCGTCGGCAGTGACGGCGGAGGGGTCGAGCTTGGAGAGCTTCGCCTTCTGCTCGCGGTTCGCCGGAGCGTCCACCCGGGCGTACGCCGGCGCGCCGTGCTCAGCGGTCAGTTCGGCGTACAACTCACTCGGCGACTTCCCGGTGACGGCCTTGATCTCGCTCGCCAACAGCGCCAACAGGATGCCGTCCTTGTCCGTGGTCCAGGTGCTGCCGTCCAGGGCCAGGAAGGACGCTCCTGCGGACTCCTCGCCGCCGAACCCGATCTCTCCGGTACGCAGGCCCGGGACGAACCATTTGAAGCCGACCGGCACCTCGACGAGGGTGCGGCCCAGACCGGCCGCGACCCGGTCGATCATCGACGAGGACACCAGGGTCTTGCCGATCCCGGCATCGGGGCGCCAACCGGGCCGGTTCGCGTAGAGGTACTGGATGGCCACGGCGAGGTAGGCGTTCGGGTTCATCAGCCCGAAGTCGGGGGTGACGATGCCGTGGCGGTCGGCGTCCGCGTCGTTCCCAGTGGCGATTTCGTACGCGCTCTTGTTGCCGATGAGGCTGGCCATCGCGTTCGGCGAGGAGCAGTCCATCCGGATCTTTCCGTCGGTGTCCAGCGTCATGAACGACCAGCGCGGGTCGACCTCCGGGTTCACCACGGTGAGATCGATGCCGAGATTCTCGGCGATGTATGCCCAATACTGCACGCTGGCGCCGCCCATCGGGTCGGCGCCGATCCGTACGCCGGCTTCGCGCACCGCCCGCAGGTTCAAGGCGTTGACCAGGTCCTCGCAGTAGGCACCGAGGTAGTCGAAGCGGTGCAGGTCGGCGACTACCTGCTCATATGGCTTGCGCTTGATGTCGGCGCCGCCGTTCCCGAGCAACTCGTTCGCACGAGCAGCGATCACGCTGGTGGCGTCGCTGTCGGCCGGCCCGCCGTGCGGCGGGTTGTACTTGAAGCCGCCGTCACGTGGCGGGTTGTGGGACGGGGTCACCACGATGCCGTCCGCGGTGTTCGCCGCGTCTGCCTTGGCGTTGTGGACCACGATCGCCCGGGAGACGGCCGGAGTCGGGGTGTACGCCTCATCGTCCTCCGCGCAGACCGTGACGCCGTTGGCGAGCAGCACCTCGATGGCGGTCGTCCAGGCCGGTCGCGACAGTGCATGGGTGTCTTTGCCGATGTAGAGCGGGCCGGTGATGCCCTGCGCGGCGCGGTACTCCACGATCGCCTGAGTGGTGGCGGCGATATGTGCGTCGTTGAAGGCGGTATCGAGGCTCGAGCCACGGTGCCCGGATGTGCCGAACACGACCTGCTGGTCAGGATTGCTCGGGTCCGGCACCAGGTCGTAGTAGGCGCTGATAACCGCGTCGACGTCGATGAGGTCTTCGGGAAGGGCCGGCTGCCCGGCGCGAGGATGAGCCATGGCCCTCATTCTGCCGATAGCCGACTCGCACGCGCGAGGGGCTGTACGCGAGTTGGTCCACCCGATGGCCTGGATCGTGGCCATCGCGTCGCAGGGCATCCGCACGGGAGTGCGGTGGTCTCGCGCGGATCCTTTGACAGGATGGAGGCATGAGTCCGTCGACCTTCAATCGGCCCGGCGCCGTGGACCTGTCTGCCCTCAAGCAGAAGGCCCAGCAGCCGAGCAGCCCCAGCCCTGCGGCGCGACCCGGCGCCTCCTACGTCGTAGAGGTCACCGAGCAGACCTTCGAGGCCGAGACGATCCGCAGGTCGGTGCAGCACCCGGTCGTTGTCGAGCTCTACTCGCCGAGGGTGCCGAACGGCCAAGCGCTCTCCGATGCGCTGATCGACCTCGCCAACACCAGTGACGGCAAGTTCCTGCTGGCCCGGCTGAACGTCGATGCGGCGCCCACCATCGTTTCCGCGCTCGGCCTGCAGGCAGTGCCCACCGTGATCGCGGTGATCAGCGGCCAGTTGGCGCCGCTGTTCCAGGGAGTCCTGCCTGCGGACCAGGTGCGCGCGGCGGTCGACCAGTTGCTCAAGGCCGCGGTCGCCAACGGGATCGTCGGCCGAGCGCAGCCGGTCGGCGGCGTCGCCCAGGCCGAAGCGGACGAGCCGCCGGCCGACCCGCGCTTCGCAGCGGCCGACGCCGCGTTGCAGCGCGGGGACTTCGCTGCTGCCCGCGACGAGTTCGACAAGCTGCTGGCGGCCAATCCCGGCGATGCCGAGGCGGTCGCCGGCAAGGCCCAGGCCGGGCTGCTCGCCCGTGCCACGGCGCTGAACGCTGCGACCGTGCTGGCCAAGGCCGCTGCATCCGCCGACGTCCAGAGCCAGCTTGACGCGGCCGACGTCGAGGTGATGTCCGGTCAGGCCGAGGCTGCGTTCGCGCGCCTGCTGGCGGTGATCCGAAAAGGCCCGGGCGCGGATCGCAACGAGGCTCGGGTACGGCTGCTGGAGCTGTTCGAGACTCTCGGCAATGCCGATCCACGCGTGTTGCAGGCGAGGCGCGACCTGATGACGGCACTGTTCTGAGCGCCGGGCCGACAGAGATGCGCCGCAGCGGCGAGGAGCGACGGACCACGCAGGTTCGCCACCTCGGCAGGACCGCGGCGTGGGCCGCCTCCCGTGTCGCCCCATCCCTTCTCACCACTTCTCTGCTCGCCACATCACTGCTCGTCGCGGGCTGCTCGGGCCCGCAGCCTGGTCCTCCCGCGACCTCAGCGGACCAACCCGGTTCGGCCAGCGCGGCACCGACCTCCGAGCCTGCCGATGCGCCGTCGGCGACGCCCGCGGGATCGGCCGCGGGCTGCCTGGCGGGCCGCTACCGACTGGTCCGTTTCGTCGGCGTTGGCGACCACGCCACCTATGGCACCGGGGAGGGCGGAGACGTCGATGTCGCGTTCGACAACGGCGCGTACGAACTGACCGGCCGCGGCCAGAAGCCGATCGTGGTGACGCTCGCAGGTCAGCGCGGGCAACTGCTGGTCGACGGCACCGCCGCCGGCGACTACACCGCGGAAGGAGAGTCCGCTCAGTTCCGAGTGGGTGATCTCACGGGCAACGCGACGCTCAGCGCGGGCGGCTCTTCGCAAACTCTGTCGATGGCCGAGGTGGCGAACGTCATTGCACCCGTCGGGAGCGCAACGGTGAGGTGCGATGGCCGGGCGATGATCATCACGCTCAAGCAGGTCCGGCTGGAGTTCGGCAGGCTCTGACCTGCGGCCCGAGGGGGCCACACGCGCCGCCGGCGCCGCCGCGGTAGGCGGCGACGCCGGCGATCGGGTCGTTCGGACGCGCGAGGACTCAGGTCTCGTCGAGAGACAGGACCCTGGCGGGGGGCGCTGGCTCGTCGGCGCTTGCCGGGGATGCCGGCGAATCGGGCGAGTCGGGCGAATCCGGGGAGTCGGGCGAATCCGGCGAGTCAGGCGAATCCGGGGAGTCGGCGGAGTCGGCCGATGCTGCGCTGGACGACTTCGGCAGCACAGCCTGCTCGGAGGCTCCAGCCTCCGGCTTGGCGGCGGTCGTGCCGAGCAGGTGCTCCGAACCGATCGGGTCATCGACCCGAGTCGGCTCGACGGCCTTTGCGGCCCGAGGCGACGCCTGCCGGGCCGCAGCCTTGATGCCGCGGACCGCCTTGTCCACCTCGTCCTGGTCCTCGTCGAGCTCCTCCTCGAAGCGGAGCCAGACAGCGCCGAGCGGCGGGATCGTCACCGATGCCGACGCCACGTAGCCGTGCGAGGGGACCGGGTGCGCGACGACCTTGCCCAGGTTCCCGATCATGCCGGTGCCGTCGTACACCTCGGCGTCGGTGTTCAGGATCTCCTTCCAGACTCCGGCGGCCGGCAGGCCGATCCGGTAGTCCGGTCGCGGCTCCGAGGAGAAGTTGGTCAGGCAGGCGATCATCTGGCCTTCACCGTCGTAGCGCATGAAGGAGAAGATGTTGCCGCCCTGATCGTCGGCATCGATCCAGGAGAAGCCGGACGGGTCGGTGTCCTGCTTCCACAGCGCCGGGTGGGCCTTGTAGACCCCGTTCAGGTCCTTCACCAGACGCTGGACACCGCGGTGACCCCACTCGGCGCTCTGCCACCAGTCGATGCTGCGGGACTCGGCGAACTCGCGCCGCTGACCGAATTCGGTACCCATGAACAGCAGCTTCTTGCCCGGGTGGGCCCACATGAAGGCATAGAACGCCCGCAGTGTGCCGAACTTGCGCCAGTCGTCCTGGGGTACGCGCTCGAACATCGATCCCTTGCCGTGCACCACCTCGTCGTGGCTGATCGGCAGGATGAAGTTCTCGCTGTACGCGTACGCCATCGCGAAGGTCATCTCGTGGTGGTGGTACTGCCGGTAGATCGGCTCACGGCCCATGTAGCGCAGCGAGTCGTTCATCCAGCCCATGTTCCACTTGAAGCCGAAGCCGAGGCCGCCGTACTCGACCGGGCGAGTAACGCCGGGCCAGGAGGTCGACTCCTCGGCGATCATGATGGTGCCGGGCTCACGCTCGTAGTTGTGAGCGTTGGTCCGCTGCATCAGCTCGATGGCTTCCAGGTTCTCGTTGCCGCCGTACTTGTTCGGTACCCACTGGCCGGCCTCGCGGGAGTAGTCGAGGTAGAGCATCGACGCGACGGCGTCGACCCGCAAGCCGTCGATGTGGTACTCGTGCAGCCAGTAGTAGGCGTTGGCGATGAGGAAGCTCTTCACCTCGTTGCGGCCGAAGTTGAAGATGTAGGAACCCCAGTCCGGATGCCACCCGAGCCGCGGATCCTCGTGCTCGTAGAGAGCGGTTCCGTCGAAGCGCTGCAGCGCCCACGGGTCGGTGGCGAAGTGGCCCGGAACCCAGTCCACGATCACCCCGATGCCGGCCTGGTGCAGCTGATCGACCAGGTAGCGGAACTCGTCTGGGGAGCCGAACTTCGACTGCGGCGCGAAGTAGCCGGTGACGTGGTAGCCCCACGAACCCTCGAACGGGTGTTGTGCCACCGGCAGGAACTCCACGTGGGTGTATCCCTGCCAGGACACGTACTCGACAAGTTCCTTGGCGAGTTCGATGTAGGTGAGGCCCTTGCGCCAGGAGCCGATGTGCACCTCGTAGACGCTCATCGGCTCGGCGTGGTGCTTCTTCTCCCCGCGGTACCACATCCACTGGTCGTCGCCCCAGCTGTACTGGCTGTTGTAGACGATCGACGCCGTGTGCGGGGCAGCCTCGGAGAAGTAGGCCATCGGGTCGGCCTTGAGCCTCCACACGCCGTCGGCGCCGAGCACCTCGAACTTGTAGAGGCTCCCGGTGCTCACCCCTTCGACGAAGAGCGCCCAGACTCCGGAGCCCGGGACGAGCTGCATGTAGGAGTTTTCGCCGTTCCAGTAATTGAAGTCGCCGACGAG
Organism: Propionibacteriaceae bacterium; assembly: GCA_044225235.1. Classification (GTDB taxonomy): domain Bacteria; phylum Actinomycetota; class Actinomycetes; order Propionibacteriales; family Propionibacteriaceae; genus Microlunatus. The sequence goes on from JBGAIX010000002.1 coordinate 73,686, forward strand.
GCGTACCGCCTGGGCGTTGGGCGCCCACACCGAGAACCGGGTGCCGAAAATCTCACCGCGCTCGGAGTCCTGGACCGTCACCTCGTGCGCGCCCAGGCGCTTGTAGCACTCGGTGTCGTGACCTTCGTGGAATCCCGTGAGGTCCCAGCCGGTCAACCCGCCGCTCGGGTCGTAGCTCATGCGTACTGCCTCCGTTCACCTATGGACAGATCGTTGTGGGCCTACGCGTCGCCGCGATTGGCCGGTGGTCCTGCGCCCTGGGTACCGCCGGCGCTCGCCGCCAGGGTGGCGACGGCGGCCAGCGGAATGGCCACCCAGTCGGGCCTGTTGCGGACCTCGTAGACGACTTCATACACAGCCTTGTCCGCTTCGTACGCCCGCAGGACGGCGGCATCCTCGGCTGTGAGAGAGCCGCCGGTGTACCCCGCGAGAAAACCGGCGCGGCACGCCGCCGCCCATCCCGCACTGTCGGGACCGGGAGCCGAGGCCGCCGCGTAGTCGAAGGATCGCAGCATGCCGGCGATGTCGCGCCACGGGCTGTCGGGTAGCAGCCGTTCAGCCATGGTCTTGGCCGGTTCACCCTCGAAGTCGATGATCTTCCAGCCGTCCGGAGTGTGCAGCGTCTGACCGAGGTGGAAGTCGCCGTGTACCCGCTGGACCGCGAGGTCCCGACCGGAGAGCGCGCCGAACGCGCCGGTCAGGCCGTCGCGGTGCGGCTTCAGGGCCGCCGCTGCCGAGATGGCCGCATCCAGTCGGCTGCTCATCAGGTCCGCCACCTGCCCGCCGGGGACCTGTCCACCGGGGAAGGAGCCGCGCAGCGCGTGATGGGTCTCAGCCAGTGCTCGGCCCAGCGCCGCCGCCTCGGTGGAGAAGTCGTTCCCGGCGCGCAACTCGGTGAGCGCCAGCGCCCACCCGTCGACGGCGCCGCTCAACTGCTCGACCACCATCGCGAGGTCGGCGTTCAGCGTGGTCGGTCCCGAGTCCCAGGACGCCTCGATCCAGCCGTACAGCGCCGCCACGTCGTGGATCCCAGCTCGGTTGAGAGCGTCGTGCACCTCGATGTCGAGGTTTCGGCCGAGTTCCAGCCGCCGGAACAGCTTGACGATGGCGACGTCGCCGAGCAGCACCGAGGTGTTGCTCTGCTGGCCGCCGAAGACCTTCGGCACCAGATCGGCGTGCAGGGGTGCAGCCTCCGTGCTGTGGAAGCGCACCTCGCCGTGCCGGTCCCGGAGCCGATCGCCGGCAATCAGCGAGCGGACGAGAACCCGACATGCCTCCGGGTCCTGGGCGGCGTCGTAGGCCACCACCTGACCGAGGTCGGGGTCTACCAGCCGGGCGAGTTCGGCGTGGTGCAGGTCCGAGCGCGGTGCCGGCCGGTACGCGACCGCCAGTTGGTAGTGCTCCGCGGGTGCCACCGGACCGCTGCGGTCGCGCTCCTCGGGCGCGACCACATCACCCTCGGCGTGGTCGGCCGCAGCCGCGTCGTCTGATGCTGCAGCCTCTGCCTCCGGCTCCTCGCCCGGATACGCGACCTCGACGATCTCGATCCGGACGGCGAGACCTTGCTGGTCGAACTCCTCCACCGGGGTGAGCCAGGGGAGCGGGACGAGTGAGCGGAGCTCGACTCGCCGTCCTTTGCCGGCGAACCAGCGGGCGCCGCTGAGGTAGCGCAATAGCTGGTCCCCGACCTGCTGATCGGGCTCCGACGTAGTCATCAACAGCCTCAGTGACCGGCCGAGCCTCGCGAGCCGTACCGGATCAGGGTCAGGACGTGCGCCGGGTCGTCGTGGGTCAACCGGACGAACGCGTGCTGGCCCCAGCGCCAGGTCTGACCGGTGAGCTCGTCGTGGACCAGGTAGACGTCCTTCGGCGACAGTCCGAGCGCCTCCATGTCGAGGAAGATCTCGGTCTCGACGATGTTGTGCGGATCGAGGCTGGCGACGGTGATCACGACGTCGTCCCCGCTGCGCTTGGAGTACACGATCGCGCTGGCGTGCGGGGCGTGGTGGAAGTGCAGATTCCGCAGCTGCTGAAGGGCGGGGTGCTCGCGGCGGATCTGGTTGAGCCGACCGAGCAGCATGTTCAGGTTCTCCCCGCTCGCCTCGGCGGCCTTCCAGTCCCGCGGCCGGTACTGGAACTTCTCCGAGTCCAGGTACTCCTCGCGTCCTGCGGCGAGTGCGGCGTTCTCGAATACCTCGTAGCCGGAGTAGACGCCCCACAGGGGCGACAGGGTCGCGGCCAGCACGGCGCGGATGGTGAAGGCCGTCTTGCCCCCCCACTGCAGGTAGAAGGGGAGGATGTCGGGGGTGTTCACCCAGAAGTTCGGCCGGAAGAAGGAGTCCGACTCGGTGGTCAGCTCCGTCATGTACTCCTCGAGCTCCCACTTCTCGTTGCGCCACGTGAAGTAGGTGTACGACTGCTGGAAGCCGACCTTGCCCAGCATGTGCATCATCGCCGGCTTGGTGAAGGCCTCCGCCAGGAACAGCACGTCGGGATCGGTCCTGCGGACCTCCCCGATCAGCCAGGCCCAGAAGTCGACGGGCTTGGTGTGCGGGTTGTCGACCCGGAAGATCCGGACGCCGTGGCTCATCCACAGTTGGATGATGCGCAGCGACTCCTGGTAGATGCCGTCCCGGTCGTTGTCGAAGTTGATCGGGTAGATGTCCTGGTACTTCTTCGGCGGGTTCTCCGCGTACGCGATCGAGCCGTCGGCGCGCTTGGAGAACCACTCCGGGTGCTCGGTCACCCACGGGTGGTCCGGCGAGGCCTGCAGGGCGAAGTCCAGTGCGATCTCCAGGCCGAGCGACTTGGCCTTGGCGACGAACCGGTCGAAGGCGTCGAAATCGCCGAGGTCGGGGTGGATCGCGTCGTGCCCACCTTCCTTGTTGCCGATCGCCCAGGGCGAGCCCGGATCCTGCGGTCCGGGGGTCAACGTGTTGTTCGGACCCTTGCGGAACGTGCTCCCGATCGGGTGGATCGGCGGCAGGTACACCACGTCGAAGCCCATCGCGGCGGCCGCTTCCAGCCGATCGTGGGAGGAGTCGAAGGTGCCCGAGGTCCAGGTCTCGGATTCCTCGTCGAAGCTCGCCCCTTGGGAGCGGGGGAAGAACTCGTACCAGGACGCGAAGAGCCCGCGCGCACGGTCCACGTAGAGCGGGTAGTCGGGGGTGGGGGAGACCAACTCGCGCGGGCGGTAGTCGTGCATCGCGTCACGAACGTCGTCGGCGAGCACCACCTCGAGCCGATCCTCGACCTGCTGCCCCGAATCCAGCGCCTTGGATGCCCCCCGGAGCAACGACGCCACCTGGTGGTCTCCGTCAGCTGCGGCCCGCTCGGCCGCGCCGTCGAACAGCGCCTTGCCCTCGGTGCAGACGAGAGCGACGTCGATCCCCGCCGGGATCTTGATCTCGGCGTTGTGCACCCAGGTCTCCCACGGGTCGCTCCATCCCTCCACCCGGAAGGTCCACGCGCCCGGCTTGTCCGGAGTGACGGTGGCCGTCCACCAGTCGAACCCGGCGGGCGTGGTCGGGTGCATGTGGTGCGTCGACTCGTTGCCCTCGGGGTCGGTGAGCACCACAGAAGCACAGACGGCGTCGTGGCCTTCGCGGAAGACGGTCGCCCGGATCGGCACCTCTTCACCGACCACTGCCTTGCTCGAGTAGGCGCCACCCTCGATGACGGGAGACACCTTGGTCACCGGGATCCGACCGATCCTGGAACCAAGTCCTGCTAGGGAATCGCCCGGCGAAGCGGGGCCGCGGCTGGAGGAGTCGGCGGCCTCGGCCGGGCCGCCCGCGGAAGCGCCATCGTTGGTAGCCATCACCCTTGCAACCTATCGGCACGAGCCCGCGAGCGTCAGGGGGTGGCCCACCAATCTTTGTGCGAACATTTAGCGAGCGGAGACCCTTGCCGGACGCGCGAGATGGCGGTTGGATGCCCATAGCCGATCCCCTTCAAGGCCATGGGACCAGTGCCGGAACAGGCATCTTTCGGTGTGCCGGTGGCCGTTAGGTTATGCGCGTGCGCGCCATCCGTCGTTTCACAGTTCGCCCCGTACTTCCCGAGGTGCTGAAGCCCCTCGGCGACCTCGCTCGGAACCTGCGCTGGTGCTGGCATGCCGACACACAAGACCTTTTCAGGTCCGTTGACCCCCAACTCTGGGACGCCTCCGGCGGCGATCCTGTCCGCCTGCTCGCCGAGGTTCCGGTGGAGCGGCTGCAGGAGCTCGCCAAGGACAAGCGCTTCCTGAAGTCCCTCCGACTCGTCCAGGACGACCTGGCCGACTATCTCACCGGTGACCTCTGGTTCCAGGAGTACGCCGCCGAGAACGCCGACGCCCCGAAGGGCATCGGGTATTTCTCCCCCGAGTTCGGCATCACCGAGGTGCTGCCGCAGTACTCCGGTGGTCTGGGCATCCTCGCCGGTGACCACCTCAAGTCCGCCAGCGATCTGGGCGTCCCGATCATCGGCGTCGGCCTGCTGTACCGGCAGGGCTACTTCCGGCAGTCGCTGAACGCCGCCGGCTGGCAGCAGGAGCGCTACCCGCTGCTGGACCCGAACGCGCTGCCGGTCACCCTCCTGCACGACGAGGACGGCCCGGTCAAGATCGAGATGCCGCTGGTCGGGCGGACTCTGCACGCCCAGGTCTGGGTTGCGCAGGTCGGCCGAGTCCCGCTGCTGCTGATGGACTCCGACGTCGAGCAGAACTCCGGCGCCGAGCGTGAGGTGACCGACCGTCTCTACGGTGGCGGCATCGACCACCGCCTGGCTCAGGAGGTGCTGCTCGGGATCGGCGGCGTTCGCGCCATTCGCGCGTACTGCCGGATCACCGGCACGCCCGCCCCCGAGGTCTTCCACACCAACGAAGGCCACGCCGGCTTCCTCGGCCTGGAGCGGATCCGGGAGTCGATGAGCTCGGGCCTGGACTTCGACACCGCACTCGAGCGCAACCGCGCCGCGACGGTGTTCACCACCCACACCCCGGTGCCGGCAGGCATCGACCGCTTCCCGCGCGAGCTGATCGTGGACCAGTTCCGCGGCTTCGACGACGTGCCGCTCGACCGGGTCCTCGGCCTCGGTGCCGAGGACTACGAGGGCGGCGACCCGGGCAAGTTCAACATGGCCGTGATGGGCTTCCGGCTCGGCCAGCGTGCCAACGGGGTCTCGGTCCTGCACGGCGAGGTGTCCCGGGAGATGTTCCAGGGCCTGTGGCGCGCGTTCGACACCAGCGAGGTGCCGATCAGCTCCATCACCAACGGCGTGCACCACCTGACCTGGGTGAACCGGGAACTGCTCGAGCTGTTGGAGGCGCCCGGCAGGACCGGCGACACCATCATCGACGGCTACGACTGGAGCGCCCTCGACTCGGTGCCGGGGAAGACCATCTGGTCGCTCAAGCGCCGGATGCGTGAGGACCTGATCGGGATGACCCGGAAGCGCCTGCTCGAGAGCTGCGCAAACCGCGGCATGCCGAGTGACTGGGTGTCGAAGGTGCTCGATCCGGACGTGGTCACCTTCGGCTTCGCCCGACGGGTGCCGTCGTACAAGCGGTTGACGCTGATGCTGCGCGACCCGGAGCGGCTGAAGGCGCTGCTGACCGACAAGAAGCGGCCGATCCAGATCGTGATCGCCGGCAAGTCGCACCCCGCGGACGAAGGCGGCAAGGCCTTGATCCAGCAGATGGTGCACTTCGCCGACGACCCCGCGGTGCGCGAGCGGATCGTCTTCCTGCCGGACTACGACATCTCGATGGCCAAGCTGCTCTACCCGGGCTGCGACGTCTGGATGAACAACCCGCTGCGCCCGTACGAGGCCTGTGGGACCTCGGGCATGAAGGCAGCACTGAACGGTGCGGCCAACCTGTCCATCCGCGACGGCTGGTGGGACGAGTGGTACGACCCGGCCTTCGGCTGGGAGATCCCCTCCGCCGAGGACACCGAGGACCCGAACCGCCGCGACGACCTCGAGGCGAAGTCCTTGTACGACATCATCGAGCGCGAGATCGTGCCGCGGTTCTACGACCGCGATCGCGGCGGCGTGCCTGAGCGGTGGGTGCAATTGATCCGGGACACCATCTCCGGGCTCGGCCCGAAGGTGCTGGCGTCGCGGATGGTGCGTGACTACGTGACGCACCTGTACACCCCGGCCACCGCATCCAGCCACGCGCTGGACGCATCCGACGGTGGAGCCGCGGGCCTGGCCGAGTGGAAGCGCAAGGTGCGTGCCGCCTGGCCGGGAGTCGTCGTCGACCACGTCGAATCGCTGGACGGGGACCAGGTCCAGGTCGGCCAGGACATTCACGTCAGCGCGTTGGTGCAGCTCGGCGAGTTGACCCCCGACGACATCGAGGTGCAGCTGGTCACGGGTCGGGTTGCCGACGACGACCGCCTGTACGACCCGCGGGTGAACCCGTTCCCGACGGGCGTCAATGTCGAAGGTGGCCTGCGCCGATACGAGGGCACCGTCGAGGCGCGCCGCGCCGGCTCGATCGGCTACACCGTCCGCGTCGTTCCGCATCACCAGCTGCTGGCCAGCCAGGCAGAGATGGGCCTGGCTGCGCTGCCCTCCCACGTCACCGCACCGGTGACGCAGGGGTACGACCAGTACCGCTGACTCGGGATCTACCGCTAGCGCACGCGAAACCGCCCGCCCCCAACCGGGGGCGGGCGGTTTCGTCGTACTCGGACCGTTCGCGACGAGTTCAGTGGGACGCGTCGGCGCTCGACCAGACGCCGACCTAGTCGACTTGGAGGACGACGACGGAACGGCCCGGCAGTTGCAGAGGCGAGCCCGCCGCGATCTTTTCCGCCGGCAGCTCACCCTCGTCGCCGGTGTGGGCGACGACTGTGTAGGTATGCGCCCAGACGCCGTCCGGCAGCTCCACCTGGACCGGGTCGGTGCCGCCATGGAACCAGATCAGGTAGGCCTCGTCGGTGACCCGGTCCGGGTCGTCGTCGGCGACGTACATGCCGAGCGTGCGGCGCGTGCCGTCGTGCCAGTCGTGCTCGTTCATCTCGCCTCGATGGCCACCGAACCAGGCCAGATTCTTGCGGCCCGCCCGGCGTCCGGAGAGGGCTTCCACTAACTCACCGTGTCGGTACGCCGCACGCCGCAACACCGGGTGTTCGGCACGCAGCTCCAGCAGCTTGCGGGTCAGCGCCCGCTGGTCGCCCCAGCTTTCCTCGGTGTCCCAATGCACCCAGGAGATGTGTGAGTCCTGGCAGTACGCATTGTTGTTGCCGAGCTGGGTCCGGCCGATCTCGTCGCCGGCGGTCACCATCGGGGTGCCGTTGGCGAGGATGAGTGTGGCCATCAGATTCTGGGCCTGCCGATGGCGCAGCGCATTGATGTCGTCGTCGTCGGTCTCGCCCTCGACGCCGCAGTTCCAGGACCGGTTGTCGTCCGAGCCGTCCCGGTTGGACTCGCCATTGGCTCCGTTGTGCTTGACGTTGTACGTCACCAGGTCGCGCAGGGTGAACCCATCGTGCGCGGTGACGAAGTTGACGCTGGCGGTGGAGTCCCGCCCGGTCTGCCCGAAGATGTCGGGGGACCCGGTGAGCCGGCGTGCCAGTTCCGAGACCCCGTGCGTGTTGCCCCGCCAGAAGTCGCGGATGTGATTGCGGAACCGGTCGTTCCACTCGCTCCACCCCGGTCCGAAACCGCCGACCTGGTAGCCGTACGGGCCCATGTCCCACGGCTCAGCGATCATCTTCACCTGGCTGAGCACCGGGTCGGTGCGGATCGCCTGCTTGAACGGGTGTTCCTGGTCAACGTGGTGCCGCTCGTCCCGGAGCAGCGTGCTGACCAGGTCGAACCGGAAGCCGTCGACGCCCATCTCGGTTACCCAGTAGCGCAACGAGTCGAGCACCATCCGCAACACGCCTGGCTCGGAGGTGTCCACCGAGTTGCCGCAGCCGGTGACGTCGTAGTCGGTGCGCTTGTCGTCGGTCAGCCGGTAGTAGCCGTGGTGGTCCAGGCCTCGGAACGACAAGGTCGGGCCTTCGTGACCGCCCTCGCCGGTGTGGTTGTAGACCACATCGAGGATGACCTCGATCCCGGCGTCGTGCAGCGCGGACACCATCGCCTTGAACTCTTTGACCTGCTGGCCGAGGGTGCCTACCGACCCGAAGGCCGCGTGCGGCGCGAAGTAGCCGAGCGTGTTGTAGCCCCAGTAGTTCGCCAGTCCGCGGCCGATCAGAAACGGCTCGGACACGAAGTGGTGCACCGGGAGGAGTTCGACCGCGGTGACGCCCAGATCCACCAGGTGCTCGATCACCGCCGGGTACGCCAACCCGGAGTAGGTGCCGCGGAGGTGTTCAGGGACCGACGGGTGCAACCGGGTGTACCCCTTGACGTGCAACTCGTAGATCACCGTGTCGGCCATCGAGCGGCGCTGGGCGACGGGGCGCGGCGGCGGCGAGTCGGCGACGACCACACTCAGCGGCACCGAGGCGAAGGAGTCGGCCGTGTCCGGCAGGTAGTCGGACTCGCGGGTGTGGTCCCGGATCGGGCCGGAGTAGTCGACCCCGCCGGTGATCGCACGTGCGTACGGGTCGAGCAGCAACTTGGCCGGGTTGAAGCGCATCCCCGCCTGCGGATCCCACGGCCCGTGCACCCGGTAGCCGTACCGCTGCTCGGCGCCGACATGCGCAACTCGGACGGTCCAGACGCCGTCGGCGCCACGCTCCATCTCGTGATTGGTTTGGCGACGGTCCTCATCGACGAGAGCGAGTTCGACCCGGGTGGCACGCGGAGCCCACAGCCCGAATGACGTTCCCCCCGGGTAAGCGTGCGCTCCCAGCACCGTGGTGTCCGAAGGCACCGGGAGGGCAGTGGCAGTCATATCGATGGTTCGTTCCCGTCTGAAGTCAACATGGACAGATCAACGCGGTTAAAAGATCGTGCGGGTCGTCGCCGGACTCGATTGGACTCGGACCATTGTGCCTTGTGCCTACGTTTTCCGCAGCCGACCTGGGCACCTCGTCTCAGCCGGTCGGTGGGGAGCCGACGCGCCTTCGCAGCGACTCAGAGGTGTCAGGAAACAGATTCGGGCGAAACAGAGGCACACAACAAAGCGAAATGGACTGCGTTGGCCGGATCGTTGGGGGGTGACAAAAGCCGCGGGCTCGGCCCTGAGTCCGCATATCTGGCCCGGGCTACAGTGCCCGCGTGAGTGAGGCTACTGACGATACCGGTCGGGTCCGTCTCGAGGTTGCCGGTGGGATTGCGGAGCTCCGGCTGGATCGTCCACCACTGAACGTCCTGGGGCGCGCGATGCAGATGGCGATCGCCGATGCGGCAGCAGAGTGCGGCCGCCGCAGCGACATTGCCGCGGTGGTGCTCACCGGCGGGGAAAGCGTGTTCGCGGCCGGTGCGGACATCAAGGAGATGTCGGCAATGGACGCGGACCAGATGCGCGCGCACTCCCGGGTGTTGCAGGCGGCGTTTTCCGCCGTCGCCGGCATCCCGAAGCCTGTTGTCGCCGCGGTGCACGGCTACGCGCTCGGTGGCGGCTGCGAGCTGGCGCTGTGCGCCGACCATCGGATCGCAGCGGAGGCGGCGACGTTCGGCCAGCCGGAGGTGCGGATCGGCGTCATTCCCGGTGCTGGTGGCACCCAGCGGCTGACTCGGCTGATCGGCCCTGCTCGGGCCAAGGACCTGATCCTGACCGGCCGGCAGGTCGCTGCCGACGAGGCCCTGCGGATCGGGCTGGTCGACCGGGTACTGCCGACAGCTGAGGTGCTGCCGGAAGCCCACCGATGGGCTGCCCAGTTCGTCGGCGGTCCGGCACTGGCGCTGGCCGCGGCGAAGGAGGTTGTCGACCGGGGCGCCGACCTGGAACTCGACGCCGGACTCGAGCTGGAGCGGGAGCACTTCGCCGGATTGTTCGACACCGAGGACAAGGCCATCGGCATGCAGCATTTCCTCGCCCGCAGCCCTGGCCGGCCACCGTTCACGGGGCGCTGACCACCCATCCTTCACGACGTGTGGCGGCGCTGCGCGAAGGGCAGCACACTTCCAGGGTGACCATCTCCGACGCCGCTGGCATCGGCCAGCTCGGCGACATCGTGGCCGTCTGGGCGCACCCGGACGACGAGGCCTATCTCTGCGCCGCCGTGATGGCGGCGGCTGTCCGCACGGGTTCCCGGGTCGTCGTGGTGACGGCGACGAAGGGTGAGCTGGGGGTGACCGATCCGGTTCGCTGGCCGCCGGATCAGCTGGCCCAGATTCGGGCGGCCGAACTCGCCGCCTGCCTTGCCATCCTCGGGGTCACCGAGCACCGGTGGCTGGACTACCCCGACGGCGGCTGCGCGGAGGTCGATCCCGAGCGTGCGGTGTCCGCTCTCATCGAGGTGCTGGAAACAGTGCGGCCGGCCACCGTTCTCACCTTCCCGCCCGACGGGCAGACCGGTCATCCCGATCACATCGCCGTCTACCGCTGGACCGCCGAGGCCGTACGCCGCAGCGGTATCGGCACGTTGCACGTCGTCGCCAACACCGCCGAGTGGCTGCAAGAGCGGCTGCCGGTGTTCGAGCGGCTCGGCGCGATCGTCGGCGACCCGCCGATCGCGTGGACGGGGCCGCTGAGCGTGGATCTCCGCATCGAGGGAGAGTTGCTCGACCTGAAGCATGCAGCGTTGACGGCGCAGACGAGCCAGACCGAGCCGCTCCGGACCGCGCTCGGCGACGAGGAGTACCGCGCCATCGTGGCGGTGGAGCGTTTCGGCGTGCTCGACCCGAGCATTGTTACTCGTGAGTAATATGGTGCGAGTCGCTGCGCCCTGCGCTGAGAGGCCGATGCGGCCGAGGAGGATTCCCTGGTGAAGATCGTCGTCCTGGTGAAGTACGTGCCCGACGCCACGTCTGAGCGCGGCTTCGCCGCCGACCAGACGGTGGACCGCGACGGTGTCGGCGGGCTGCTCTCCGAGCTCGACGAGTATGCCGTCGAGCAGGCGCTGCAGGTGGTTGAGGCAGGCACGGAAGCCGAGGTGGTGGCACTCACCATGGGGCCCGAGGATGCCGCGGCAGCGATCAAGCGAGCGCTGCAGATGGGCGTCGATGCCGGTATCCATGTGGTGGACGATGCGCTGCACGGGTCGGATGCGGTGGCGACCAGCGCGGTTCTCGCTGCCGCTGTACGCAAGGCGGGTGCCGATCTGGTGATCTGCGGGATGGCCTCCACCGACGGCGCTATGGGAGTGATCCCGGCGATGCTGGCCGAGCGGCTGGACTGGCCGGCAGCCACCCTGGCCGCCGAACTCAGCGTCGCCGACAACGTCGTCACGATCAGGCGCGACGGGGACACCGCCAGTATGACCGTTGAGGCGTCGCTGCCGGCGGTGGTCAGCGTCACCGACCAGTCCGGCGAGGCCCGCTACCCGTCGATGCGGGGCATCCTTGCCGCCAAGCGCAAGCCGGTGGACACCTGGAGCATCGACGATCTCGGGCTGACCCCCGACGCTGTCGGCCTGGCAGCAGCGTGGACCACGGTGTCGTCGAGCACGCCGCGGCCGCCCCGGCAGACCGGTCAGCTGGTCACCGACGACGACGGTGCCGGAGCGGCTGCCCTGGTGGAGTTCCTGGCCGCCCACAAGTACGTCTGATCCGAGGAGCGGTAGCCATGTCCGAGGTCTTAGTCGTCGTAGAGCCTGTCGACGGTGCCGTCGGCAAGCCCGCGCTGGAACTGCTCACCCTGGCCCGTCGTCTGGGGGAGCCGGTGGTGCTGGCGCTCGGAGAGCCGGGCTCCGAGGCGACCAGCACGCTGGCCCGCCACGGTGCCAGCCGGCTGCTGGTCGTCTCCGACCCCGCGCTGACCGAGTACCTGGTGGCGCCCAAGGCGGAGGCGATCGCCCAGGCAGCGATCGAGTTGTCGCCGCGCGCGGTGCTGCTGAGTTCGACACCCGAGGGCAAAGAGGTGGCCGGGCGGCTCGCGGTGAAGCTGGCGTCCGGCCTGATCACTGATGCGTCCGACCTGGACGCCGACGGTGGCACGACCCAATCGGTCTTCGCCGGAAACTGGACGGTGCGAGCGGCGGTTGGACACGGCGCACCGATCGTGACCGTCAAGCCCAACGCCGTCATGCCGGAGCCGGTGTCCGACAGCGCTGCGCTGGTGGCGGAGCCGTACGCCGTCACCGTCTCCGCGGCAGCCAAGCGCGCCCGGATCGTGCGCAGCGAGGACAAGGCGGCGACCGGACGGCCTGAACTGACCGAGGCCTCAGTGGTCGTGTCGGGAGGACGCGGCACCGGCGGAGACTTCGCTGCCGTCGAGGCGCTGGCCGATGCGCTCGGTGGGGCCGTCGGCGCGTCGCGGGCAGCTGTCGATTCCGGTTGGTACCCGCACGCCTATCAGGTCGGCCAGACCGGGAAGACGGTCTCCCCACAGCTCTACGTCGCCGCCGGCATCTCCGGGGCCATCCAGCATCGGGCCGGCATGCAGACGTCCAAGGCGATCGTCGCGGTGAACAAGGACCCGGAGGCGCCGATCTTCGCGCTCGCCGATCTCGGCGTCGTCGGCGACCTGCACACAGTGCTTCCGGCGGTGGTCGACGGGATCGCCCGCCGACGCGGCTGAGCCGTCAGCGTGGTTGCCGCGGCGGTGTCGCCGAGGTTCTCCTCCGACACGTCCCGGATGGTTGACTGATCGGGTGAGTCGTACCTACCTCGACCACGCCGCCACCACGCCGATGCTGCCTGAGGCGGTGCGCGCGATGACCAACGAGCTGACCCGGGTGGGCAACGCCTCCGCGGCGCACGGCTCCGGGCGGGCGGCGCGGCGGGTGGTGGAGGACGCCCGAGACGTGGTCGCGGCGCGGCTGAGGGCCGAGCCGATGGAGGTGATCTTCACCTCCGGCGGGACCGAAGCGGACAACCTGGCCGTCAAGGGTGCCTACTGGAGCCGCGCCACCGGTATTCGAAGGCGCGTGGTGACCAGCGCGGTCGAACACCACGCGGTCCTCGATTCGGTCGGCTGGCTGGTCGCGGCCGAAGGCGCCGCCGCCTCTTATCTCTCGGTGGACAGCAGCGGCCGCGTCAGCCCGGAGGATGTCTGGAGCGCCGTGAGCGCCGACACCGCTGTCGCCACCGTGATGTGGGCCAACAACGAGGTCGGCGCCCTGCAGCCGGTCGCCGACGTCGCCGCGGCGGCGCGCAGCTGCGGCGCTGTGTCGCACAGCGATGCCGTGCAGGCGGTCGGACACGTTCCGATCGACTTCACCGCCAGCGGGCTCGACCTGCTCAGCTTCACTGCGCACAAGCTGGGCGGCCCGTACGGCGTGGGCGCATTGCTCGCCCGCCGCGAGGTCGGCCTGACCGCTCTGCTGCACGGTGGGGGGCAGGAGCGCGAGATCCGCTCCGGCACCGTCGACGTCGCCGCGATCGCCGGCTTCGCTGCCGCGGTCGAGGTGGCGGTCGGAAAGCTCGAGCAGGAGTCGCGTCGGCTCCGAGCACTGCGAGCCCAGCTGCTGCACTCGGTGCTCGCCGCCGTCCCGGACGCCGTACCGCTCGGCCCCGAGGTGGAGGTACTGCCGAGCATCGTCTGCGTGCGGTTCCCCGGCTGCGCGGCGGAGTCCCTGCTGCTGCTGCTGGACGCCGAGGGCATCGACTGCTCGGCCGGTCCGGCCTGCACCGCCGGCGTCGCCCGGCCAAGTCACGTCCTGACCGCCCTCGGGCTCTCGGCCGACGAGGCGATGTCGACACTGCGGTTCTCGCTCGGCGCGACCTCGAGCGGTGCCGACATCGCGGCGCTGGCGGCGGCGCTGCCGGCGGCCGTCGAGCGTTCCCGCGCCGCCGCAGCGGTCGCTGCTGTCGGGCGCGCGTGACAGACTTGGCCGCTGGCGCGGACCTCCGGGGCCGCGGGTCGAGGAACGAAGCGGAGGGCGAGATGCGGGTGCTCGCGGCGATGTCCGGCGGGGTGGACTCCGCGGTCGCGGCCGCTCGGGCCGTCGACGCCGGGCACGACGTCACCGGCGTCCACCTCGCGCTGTCGAAGAATCCGCAGTCGTACCGCAGCGGGGCCCGCGGTTGCTGCTCGAAGGAAGACTCCTACGACGCGCGCCGAGCCGCCGACCGGATCGGCATCCCGTTCTATGTCTGGGACCTGTCGGAGGAGTTCGCCGCCGACGTGGTGGCCGACTTCGTCGCCGAGTATGCCGCGGGGCGCACCCCCAACCCGTGTCTGCGCTGCAACGAGAAGATCAAGTTCGCCGCGGTCCTGGATCGTGCGGTCGCACTCGGCTTCGATGCGGTCTGTACGGGGCACTACGCCCGGCTGGACCGGCCCGATGGCCCCGACGGACGTGGTGGCCCCGACGGACCCGTCAGCCTGCACCGCGCCCACGACGTCGCCAAGGACCAGTCCTACGTGCTCGGCGTCCTCACCCAAGAACAGCTGCGCCGCGCACTTTTCCCGCTCGGCGGGTCGCTCAAGTCCGACGTCCGCGTCGAGGCGGCGAAGCGCGGGCTTGCGGTCGCGGCCAAGCCGGACAGCCACGACATCTGCTTCATCCCTGACGGCGACACGGCGGGCTTCCTCGAGCAACGGCTCGGCAGCCGGCCGGGTCCGGTGCTGGACACGTCCGGACGTCAGGTCGGGGAGCACACCGGAGCGCACCGTTACACCGTCGGGCAGCGTCGCGGGCTGCGGCTGGGCACGCCCGCACCGGATGGGCGGCCGCGCTTCGTGCTCGACATCTCCCCGGTCACCAACACGGTGACCGTCGGCAGCAAGGCAGACCTGCGGGTGCGGAGCATTCGCGCGATCCGGCCCACCTGGCTCGGCGGACAACCCGGAGCAGCGTGGTCGGGCGCCGCGCAGGTCCGCGCACACGGCGCTGCCTGCCCGGTGACGGTCGAGGTCTCCGAGGACGGATTCCTGGCCCGGCTCGCCGAGCCGGTCGAGGGCGTCGCGCCCGGTCAGGCCATCGTGCTGTACGACGACACGCGCGTCGTCGGGAGCGGCACGATTGCCGCCACCACCCGGTGAGCCGACGATGACCGGCGCGGGCACTGTCCGCAGCACCGGCATCGGCTCGTGGCCGGGCGCTGACATCCGGGATGCGACCGCCATCGCGTTCGCCGAGTGTCCGGCCCTGCCGTACGTCCCCGAACTGCCGGCCCGCGGGCCGGGAGCGCAGCTGATCGGGCGGACCACGGCGTTGCTGGCCGGCCTGGCGGTCGACCTGCAGCCCGCCGGCTGGCGGCTCAGCGACGCCTCGGGACGTGACCACCGACGTGCCGCGGCCGCCCTGCGGGCCGATCTGGACGCGCTCGAAGAGATTGCTCAGGGCTACAGCGGCCCGGTGAAGTTCTCCGCAGCCGGACCGTGGACGCTGGCCGCCTGTATCGAGCGGCCACGCGGCGACCGGGTGCTCGGCGATCCCGGCGCGCGCCGCGATCTCACCCAGTCGCTGGCGCAGGGCCTCGCCGACCGGCTCGACGAGCTCCGCCGACGGCTGCCCGACATCGACTGGGTGGTCCAGCTCGACGAGCCGATGCTGCCGGCGGTGCTCGGCGGGTCGGTGGCCACCGCCAGTGGACTGTCGCGTCACCGGGTCGTCGACGGGCCGGATGCTTCGGCCGGGCTGGGGTACGTCGTGCACCAGCTGCGCTCAGCTGCGGTGACCCAGGTGGTGGCGCACTGCTGTGCCGCTCGCCCGCCTGTACAGGTGTTCCGGCGGGCCGGCCTGGACGGGGTGCTGCTGGACGTCGACCAGCTCGGCGGCGCTGACTGGGACGAGACGGCGGCCGCGCTGGAGTCCGGGTTCCTCGTCGGCATGGGTGCGCTGCCGACGTCCTCGGGGTTGAACGCCGACGACGTCGCCCGGCGCATCCTGACACCGCTGCGGCGACTGGGCCTCGACCCGGCCATCGCCCCGCAGCTGCTGGTGACCCCTGCCTGCGGACTCGCCGCGGCAGGGCCGGCGGCAGCGGTGCGCGCGCTGCGCACCGTCCGGAGGGCGGCCGAGATCGTCGCGGAGCAGTTCGCGTACTGACGCGGCAGCTCCCCGATGACGCGGTGACCAGGGGACACGACTGCGGGTCGGAGACTGTCGAGTGGGCCGGTGCGGCAGGATGAGCGAATGACGATCAAGCAGCTCCGCATCCTGTCCACCGTGCTGCTCGGGTTCGCGGTCGGCCAAGCAGGACTCGGTTCCGGCTACCTCAACCACCTCGACAACGGTGGTCACCCGCTGCTGATCGCGCACGCCACGAATGCCTTCGCGGTCGCCGTGCTGACAGTCCTGGCGGCTGTGTTCGGGTTCTCGTTCCGGCGGGCCGGCGGACCGGCGTGGGTGTTCTTCCTGCCGCTGCTGCTCGTGGTCGGCGCTGGGACTCAGCTGACTCTTGGCTTCGCCCGGATTCTGGGTGGGCACGTCTTCGTGGGCGTGCTCTTCCTCTGCGTCGCCACCGCCTACTGCTCCTACACGTGGCGCTATCGCGCTCCCGCTCCGGCCGCTCCGGCCGCTCAGTCCGCTCCGGCCGCTCAGTCCGGCGCAGAGGCGCGGCCGGCGTCCGCGCCTGAGGTCGAATCGGCATCGGCTCCCGGATCGGAGCCGGCTGGTCCGGCGGCGCAGACGCCCTCCTCCGTGAGCGATCCGGCTGATTCCGAGGCTGAGGCCGCGGACGACCTGAAGCGGTAGCCCGGGCGCGCTCGGCGTCGGCTGTCAGTGCCGGGGACTAGGGTGCCTGGCGTGGTGGACCGACGCGACGATCTCCCCGCCGACCCTGCTGCAGGCGCCGGTCAGGCGGCACCCGGACCGGCGGAGAGCCAGCGGCACGCCCAGCTGACCGAAGAGATCAACGACGCTCGCTGGCGGTACTACGTCCTCGACGCTCCGACCATCGCCGATGGCGAGTTCGATGCGAAGCTCCGCGAGCTCGAACAGCTCGAGGAGCGCTTCCCCGGTCTACGGACGCCCGATTCGCCAACCCAGCAGGTCGGGCCGCGCCAGCAGGCCGGGGCCACGGCGACGTTCGCGCCGGTCGAGCACCTGCAACGCCTGCTCAGTCTCGACAACGCGTTCAGCCGCGACGAACTCGATCGCTGGGCGGCCCGCGCGGTCCGCGAACTCGGGGCGGAGCGGGTCGCGCAGTCGGGGTATCTGTGCGAGCTCAAGGTCGACGGTCTGGCGGTGGATCTCGTCTACCGGCAGGGCCGGCTGGAGCGGGCGGCGACCCGCGGCGACGGGCGCGTGGGGGAGGACGTCACGGCAAACGTCCGGACCATCGCCAGCGTGCCCGGCAGGCTGACCGGCGACGAGATCCCCGAGCTGCTGGAGGTCCGCGGCGAGGTGTACTTCGCGGTGCGCGAGTTCACCGCCCTCAACGAGGCACTGGTCGCGGAGGGCAAGGCTCCGTTCGCCAACCCCCGCAACGCGGCCGCCGGCTCGCTCCGGCAGAAGGATCCCCGGGTGACCGCGTCGCGGCGGCTCGGTTTCGTCTGCCACGGGCTCGGCGTGTTGGAGGGGGCTCACCCCGTCGCTCGGCTGTCGGAGGCGTACGCCGCACTCGACCAATGGGGGATCCCGGTCAGCCCGTACCGGAAGCTGGCGCGCGCCCTGGACGAGGTCTGGGAGTACGTCGGGTACTACGGCGAGCACCGGCACGCCAGCGAGCACGAGATCGACGGAGTCGTCGTCAAGCTCGACGAACGGGCCGTGCAGGACCAGTTGGGTTCGACGACCCGGGCACCCCGCTGGGCGATCGCCTACAAGTACCCGCCGGAAGAGGTCACCACCAGACTGCTCGACATCGCGGTGAACGTGGGGCGGACCGGCCGGGTGACCCCGTTCGGGGTGATGGAGCCGGTCCTCGTGGCGGGTTCCACTGTCGGGATGGCCACCTTGCACAACGCGAGCGAGGTGAAGCGCAAGGGCGTCCTGATCGGGGACAGCGTGGTCCTGCGCAAGGCGGGCGACGTGATCCCGGAGATCGTCGGTCCGGTGGTCGCGCTGCGCGACGGCACCGAGCGTGCGTTCGTGATGCCGACCCACTGCCCTGCCTGCGGCACCGAACTGCGACCGGAGAAGGAAGGCGACGCCGACCTGCGCTGCCCCAATGCGCGCTCGTGTCCGGCGCAGCTGCGCGAGCGTCTCTTTCACGTCGCCAGTCGGCAGGCACTCGACATCGAGGTGCTCGGGTACCAGTCCGCGCAAGCCCTGCTGGATGCCGGGCTGCTGCAGGACGAGGGCGACCTGTTCTCGCTGACGGCTGAGAAGCTCGAGACGGTGCCCTTCTTCACCACCAAGGCCGGTCGGCTGTCGGCCAATGGGGCGAAGCTGCTGGCGAACCTGGAGGCGGCGAAGACCCGACCGCTGGAGCGTTTCCTGGTGGCGTTGTCGATTCGGCATATCGGCAAGGGGGTAGCGCCGGACGTAGCCGCCGCGTTCGGTGACATCGAGGCGCTTGCGGCGGCGACTCCCGAGGAACTTGCGGCCGTGGAGGGGCTCGGGCAGACGCTCGCTACCGCGATCGTCGACTGGTTCGCCGTCGAGTGGCACCGCGAGATCGTCCGGAAGTGGCAGGACGCCGGGTGTGTGATGCGCGACGCGCCCAAGCAGCAGCGCGACCAGACGCTGGCCGGAATCTCGGTCGTGGTGACCGGATCCCTCGACGGCTATACCCGGGACGGCGCTGCCGAGGCGATCACCTCGCGCGGCGGGAAGGTGGCCGGATCGGTCTCCCGCCGGACGTCGTTCGTGGTCGTCGGGGATGCGCCGGGATCCAAGTACGACCGCGCAGTCGAGTTGAAGGTTCCGGTGCTCAGCGGCGCCGAGGCGTTCGAGGTGCTCCTCCGCAGCGGACCTGAGGCGGCCGGCGCGATCGCGACGACGGGCTAGGAGACAGCGTCGCGCACGGTGGACAGGAAGCCGAACATCCCGCTCTCCTCGCCGATGCCGAAACCCCAGCTTCCGGTCATCGCGTGGTAGACGAACCAGCCCAGCAGGAAGATCGCGATCATCCCGGCGAGCAGCGCCAGCCCGACCCAGATACGCATCCGCTTCTTCTGCCGGGTCGTCGGCACAGTGCTCGGTCCCCATTCACCGAGCACCGGCTGGACCCGTGCCGGGGTCGGTCCGTTGAGGTTCAGGTTCGAGAAGATCCGCATCAGCGCGTCCTCGGCCGCTGGTGAGCGTGGATCGCAGCGGAACGCGGCATGGCACGAGGGTAGCCGGTGTGACGGACGGCGACTCGCCGGTCGGGCCGCGGGACCTTGGTCCCTGCTCGCGACGCTGATGGGCCCTGGTCCGCGACGACCGACGGCACGAGGCTGGGAGAGTCGAAGCTGCAGGAGTCGAAGGAGAATGGATGACCCAGGACGGTCCCGCCGGTGTCGCGCCTGATGCGCGAGAAGGACGAGCCCTGTCTCCAGGAGAATGCCGAGAGTGGCTGCGCGGCCACCACGAGGGCCGACTCGAGTACGAGTCGGGTCGCGGCCATCGTGCTGTGGTGGTGAACTACAGCGTCGCCCGGGACAGCGCGGCATCGCTGGAGGCCGCCGGCAGCGCGAACGGAAGGGGCGAGCGCGGCTCGACGATCGAGGCGGTCTACCTCCAGGTCCCCGATTTCAACGAGATCGCCCACTACGCCCCTCGGAGCCGGGTCACCCTCAACGTCGCCGGTCGAGCAGCTGACGGCGGCCGCGACGTCGTCCGGGTGAGTGGGGTCGCCCACGAGGCCGATCCGGCTCGGACCGAGGTCGATGCAGTGGAGTTGTGGCCTGCCGACGTCGCCACCCGGCTGATCAAGATCACCCTCGACCGCGTCGCCGGGACAGCCGAGGCGCCGACGCGCACCGAGTCGACGCGATGACCGGGCGCGGCTGGTGGGACCTGACGGCGCGGGCCGGGCGGGTCCAGGAACTCGATGCGGCGGAATGTCTCACGCTGCTGCAGTCGACGCACGTCGGTCGGCTCGGCTACGTCAAGGACGACGGGCTGCGGATCGTCCCGCTCAACTACGCACTGGCCGGCGAACGGCTGCTGGTCCGGACCGGCCTGACCAGTGAGCCCGCCCGGCTCGCGCTCGGGTCCAATGTCGCGTTCGAGGTCGACCTGTTCGACGAGTTCCTGGAATCCGGGTGGAGCGTGCTGGTCACCGGCAGGCTGGAGACTGTCGACGAGCAGACGCTGCGTGTCCTCGACCTGAGCCAGACGCCGCAGCCCTGGAAGTCCGGCCAGCATGCCTTGGTGCTGCAGTTGCCGCTGATCGCGGTCACGGGACGGCGCATCCTCCAGTCCTGAACCGGACTGCGAACGACCTGCCCGCCCCGAGCGGGGCCGACGGTGGCAGTCTGGAGAGGGCAAGGTCGGCGACGCGCGCCGACCGCGTTCGAAGGAGGTGCGGATGGGACGCGCCCAGAAATCCGGCTTCGCCCGGCTGATCCGTTTTGCGGCGGCCGCGACGACCGTCGCCGCGATCGCCCAGGAACTGTCCAAGCCGAAGGCCGAGCGGACCTGGCACGGCAAGGTGGCCGACCTCATCCCGTACGACTTCCGGATTCCGACGGTGGATCGCCTGCGCGCTCGCGTCTGGGCACCGGAGGACAGCCGGTTGCTGCGGCCCCAGGTGTTCGGCGTGGGATGGACGGTGAACGTCGGCCGGATCGTCCGGCTGATCCTCGACGCCGTGGCGGCGCCTGATCAGCAGGCCTGATCAGCAGGCCTGATCAACGGGAGGTCGTGTCCCCGCGAGCACTCCGGCCAGCCCTTCCACGGTGACCGGCTTGCTGAGGTAGTCGTCCATTCCGGCGAGCAGGAAGCGCTCGCGGTCGCCGGGCAGGGCATTCGCGGTGAGCGCCACGATCCGTGGCCTGGCGGCACCGTCGGCTCCAGCACGGCGCAGTTCGGCCGTGGCGGAGATGCCGTCCAGGCGCGGCATGTGGACGTCCATCAAGACGATGTCGTAGTGCTGGCGACCGGCCAGTTCCACAGCTTCGACGCCGTCCTCGGCGACGTCGGCCTGGACGCCGAGCTTGCGCAGCAACTTCAGCGCCACCATCCGGTTGACCGGCTCGTCCTCGGCGATGAGCACCCGGAGATCGGCCGGGATCGGTGCCCGACGCTGGTCCTCGGCGTCCGGCGCCGGGCCGGACGCGGCCGCGACAGGCACCTCGAACACGAAGGCGGAACCCTCGCCGGGCGCGCTCGCGAGGGTCAGCGTGCCGCCGAGCCGATCGGCGATCAGCGCGCAGATCGACAATCCCAGGCCCGAGCCCCCGTAGCGCCGGGTGGTGGACGGGTCCACCTGGGTGAACGGCTGGAAGATCCGCTGTTGGCGGTCGAGCGGGATGCCGATGCCGGTGTCCCGGACGGTGAACCTGATCCGTGGCGCCGCTGCCGAGCCGGTGGGGGCGAGGCTGACCTCGACGGCGACCTCGCCGTGGTGGGTGAACTTCAGGCCGTTCCCGACCAGGTTCACCAGCACCTGGCGGATCCGGCCACAGTCGGTGGCCACCCAGGCGGGTACGTCGTCGGCGATTCGCACCGGGAGTCGGAGGCCGCGCTGTTCCGCGTCGGTGGCGAACAGGCCGGCGACATCGTCGGTGAGCTTGCGGAGTTCGACGGGCTGCCGCTCGAACTCCACCCGCCCTGACTCCAACGCCGAGAAGTCGAGAATGTCGTTCACCAGCGCGAGCAGCAGCTTGCCGCTGCGCTCGGCCGTCGCCACGTATTCGTCCTGCTCGGGATCCAGCTCGGTCTCGGCGAGCAGCGAGGTGACGCCGAGCACGGCGTTCAGCGGAGTCCGGATCTCGTGGCTCATGGTGGCCAGGAAGGCCGCCTTCTCCTCCGCGAGGCTGACCGCGGTGTCGCGGGCCGTGCGCAGGTTCTCCTCCAGCGCGCGGCGTTCGGTCACCACGGACTCGATCGCGATGAAGTGGCTGGGCACCCCGTCGTCGTCGAACACCGGGTGCGCTTCGACGGCGACCCAGTACGCCTCGCCGGCCTTGGTGTAGTTGAGGACTTCGACGGAGAAACTGCGGCGCGAACGCACCGCCTCGGCCATCTCGGCGACGGTGGCGGGGTCGGTGTCAGGGCCTTGCAGCAGGTCGCCGGGCTTGCGCCCGACGAACTCCTCAGCCCGGTACCCGGTCACCTGGCAGAGGGCATCGTTGACCCACTCGACACGACCCTCCGGGTCGGTGATGACGACCAGGTTGTCCGTCGTCCGCACCACCATCGCGTGGGTGCGAAGCTCGGCGTTGACCGCTCGGAGCTCAGCGACGGCCGCCTCGCGCTGCCGGTGCAGGCGCCAGAAGCTGAACCCCGAGAACGCCGTCAGCGCGGTGAAGGTGGCTGCCGTGCCGATCAGGCCGAAGAGCAGCATGCGCGCGTCGGCCAGCAGGTCGCGCGTCTGTGCGTTCGCCAGTCCGGCCCGCACCTTGCGGTTGATCTCACCGTCGCTGACCAAGGTGTTGTACGACTGTTCGAGTTCACTCAGCGCAGCTGACGCGGCGGCACGATCAGCGGGGGCTGAGCGTGCCGGCTTGGCGAGCGCGGTCGCGGCCAGCGGACGGACGCTGTCGAGCCAGCGCTGGCGCAGTTCGCGGGAGCGCTGCAGGAGCTCATCCGATCCGAGCGTCTGGCGCTGGTAGGGCAGCGCCCCCTCCTGGATGCGTTGGTCGACCAGCGCCAGCTGGAGCTCGATCCTGTCGCGGGGCGGTTGCCCCGTTTCGACCAGCAGTCGCAGGCGCAGCAACTCGCGCTGCACCTGGCTCAGGGTGCGCACGTTCGCGTCCACGATGTCCTGGGTGTAGGCGACGTTGCCCTCGAGCGCTCGGGTCTGGCCGACGACGAGGAAGCCCAGTCCGGCCGTCACCGCGAGCATCGCGGCGGCGGCCGCAAGCATCGACCAGGCGGCAACCGTCGATCCGACGCCCGCCCGGTGTCTCCGCTGGGCCGGCGGGCGCGGCGCGAGGCCGCTCACGCCAGGTCCAGTGACTTCAGCTGCCAGATCCAGCGCGGATCGTAGACGGTCGGGTCGAGGTCGAAGCCGGTCGTGGGGTAGACGACCCGGATCGGTCCGTAGTGGGACACGCTCATCCGCTGTCCCTCCAGCCGCGTCGCCAACAGCACCGGATAGTCGCGTACGTCGGAGAAGGGGATGTCCACCGCGTAGTCGTTCAGCGCGCTCGCGTGCATCGTCTGGACGCTCGCCGGCCCGTAGGTCTTGAGTACGTCGGAGAGCAGCGGCCCGGTGAACGACACCTGCCGGCCCTCTGCCTGCCGGTCGTCGACCGAGCACTCGACCTGCGGCAGCCGGTCGAGGTCGGCGAACGTGAGGGTCCGGTCGGAACCGGCCCCGGTGATCGTCAGCACGGTCGGCTGCTTGGTCGCCGCGTCACCAGTGGCGGACTCGACCCGATGGCACGCTCCCTGGGCAAGCCAGCCGTCTGAACCGACGGCGGGCACAGCGGCGGCCTTCGGGGTTGCGCAGCCGCCGAGCAGCAACGCAGCAGCGCAGGCAAGCGCCGCCGCGGCGGCGAGCGGTCCGGTGGTGGCGAAGCGGGGGAAACGGGTCATGGCGACAGTCCAGCGTCGCCATGTCGAGGGTCGTTCTCGACCGCGTCAAGGTTTGGTCAAGAAGGCGGTGCCGTCCTGGCTGGGTGCTCGTGAGCGGTCGAGTGCCCGGTGCACACTGACGGCGTGATGGAATTCCGGTCCGCCCCCGGGCCTGTGCGTGCCGCGCTGCTCGACGGTTCGGTGCTGCGCCAACTGGCCGCCGACATCGAGGACGAGGAGGCGGTGCGCGAGCTGGTCGGGGTCTATCTGGAGAAGTTGCCGGCCAGACGGACCGCGGTTCAACTGGCCGCCGACCAGGGCGACGACCTCGCCCTGCGGGCCGCGATGCACGCGCTCGGATCGGCCAGCCTGCTGTTGGGAGCGATGGCGCTCGGGGAACTCTGTCGCGCCTGGGAGAACGAGCCGGAGCCGCCTCCCGGAGGGATCGCACGGTGGCAGCGGACCGCGGAGGCCACCGCTACGTCCCTGAACGGTTGGCTGTCCTCGCCGAGCTGACGCCGAGACGTCGGCCGCGTTCCTCGCTAGGGGTCGAAGCGGTAGCCGACACCACGCAAGGTGACCAGATGGCGCGGTTCGCCGGCCCGCTCGCCGAGCTTGCGCCGGAGGTTGGCCAGATGCACGTCGACGACATGATCGTCGCCGAACCACTCGCCGCCCCAGATCTGCACCATCAACTGCCGCCGGGTGAAGGTGACTCGCGGCCGCTCACTGAGGGCCGCGAGCAGGTCGAACTCGGTTCGGGTCAGATCGAGCCGCTCGCCGCCGCGTCGCGCCTCGCGGGAATCCACGTCGATCACCAGCTCACCGAAGGCGCGGACACTGCTCTGCGCGCCGGCGCGTGGTCGGCGGCGCATCGCGCGGATCCGCAACGACAGTTCCAGCGGGGAGAAGGGCTTCACCACGTAGTCGTCGGCGCCGACCGCGAGTCCCTCGACCCGGTCGACCTCCTCGTGGCGGGCCGTCACCATGATCACGTACGCGTCGCTGAACTCGCGGAGTCGGCGGCAGACCTCGAAGCCGCTGATGTCGGGCAGGCTGACGTCGAGCAGCACGAGTTCGGGTGGCGTCGCGCGGGCCAATTCGACAGCGGTCAGCCCGTCCTCGCCGATCAGCACGCGGTACCCCTCGCGCTCCAGCAGGCTGCGCCCAAGCGCGACGAACTCTGGAGTGTCCTCGACCAACAGAGCGTTGGGCTTGTCTCCAGTGGTCACGCGTCAGCCTCCTGAGCCTGTTCCGGCGTGCCTCCGGGCCTGACCGTATCTTGACATGCCGTTGATCCCTGGTTCGAACGGGCGTTGCAAGAATCCTCGCACCCGCCACCCCTAGAGCCCGGAGGAACGCCCCCATGACCGCATCGCGTCGCATCACCGCCGCGCGTCGCCCGACCGCAACGCGTACCGGCACCTCCGGGTCGACCCCGACGACCGGGCTGCGAGTGGCTGTGGTGACCGCCTACCCGCCGGGCCGCAACAGCCTGAATGAGTACGGCGTGCACTTGGTCGCCGCGCTGGCCGGGCAGCACGACGTCGCCGAGGTGGTGGTGCTGTCCGACGTGCCGCCGCCGGGAGCTGACGCGGCGCCGCCGACCTCCGGCGGGGCACCGATCGCGGTGCGGCCCTGCTGGCGGATGAACGAGCTCCGCACCCTGCCCGTGCTGATCCGCGAGCTCTACCGGGCCCGTCCGGACGCGGTCATCTTCAACCTTCAGTTCGCCACCTTCGGTGACCGCCGCCTCCCCGGTGCGCTCGGCCTGTTCACCCCCGCCGTGGCCCGCCTGCTCGGGTTCGTGTCGGTGGTGCTGCTGCACAACCTCGCGGACCTGGTCGACTTCCAGGCCGCCGGGTTCGCCCGGGGGAGGGCTGCCGCGCGGCTGCTACGCGCCGCCGGCCGAGTGCTGACCCGGGGTCTGCTCGCGGCGGACCTGGTCGCCCTGACCATCCCGCGCTACGTCGAGTACGTCCGCCGCAGCTACCGGGCCCGCAACGTCGTCCTCGCGCCGCACGGCACCTTCACCGAACTGGCGCTCGCGGCGGACGGCTCCGACACCGCGATCCCCGACGGTCCGCGTCGGATCATGGCCTTCGGCAAGTGGGGGACCTACAAGACCGTGGACGTCCTGGTCGAGGCCTACCAAAGGCTGCGCGACCAGGGGCGCGAGGACATCGAGCTGGTGCTGGCCGGGACCGACAGCCCGAACTCGCCCGGCTACATGGCCGGCGTCGCCGAGCGGCACCGCGACCTGCCCGGACTGGTGCTGACCGGGTACGTGGCGGAGGAGGATGTGGCCCCGCTCTTCCGCTCGGCTGCCGTCGTGGCGTTCCCTTACACTTCGACCACTGGGAGCTCTGGCGTCCTGCACCAGGCCGGCGAGTTCGGCCGCGCCGCCGTCCTCCCCCGCATCGGGGACCTCATCGACGTGATCGAGGAAGAGGGGTTCTCCGGTGTCTACTTCACGCCCGGCGACGCGACCAGCCTCGCCACCGCGCTCGGTACGGTGCTGGACGACGACGACCTCCGGCTCCGCTTGGCCCGGCGCAACCTCGCTGCCGCGGCCGGGGTGCCGATCGCCGAGGTTGCTCACTGGTACCTGCTGCATCTCCGCCGGCTGACGGCCGAACCGAGCGTCGTGGCAGCGTCCGGCAAGCCTGGCGTTAGGGCCGCCCGGCTGGGCTCTGGAGCGGCGGCATGACCGCGACGTCCGCCGCGGGCGGCCGCCCGACCGCGACGGCCGCAGGCGGCCGGGCGCTCGCGGTCGGGGGAACCCTGCTCGCCGCGGCCGGCCTGATCGCGAACGCGGGCAACTACGGCGTCAACGTGGTCCTCGGGCGCTGGCTCACACCGCAGGCCTTCGCCGACGCGACCGTCGTCACCTCGGTCTGGCTGACCTGTTCGGCACTCGCCCTCAGCCTCCAGTTCGTCGCCGCCCGCTACGTCGGCCGCGACCCCGAGTCAGCTGACACCATGGCGCTGACCGTCCGGCTCAGCCGGTGTGCCGCCGCGCTCGGGTTCGCGCTGGCGGTCCTGGTCGGTGCGGGCGCACCGCTGTGGCAGCGGGTCTTTCACACCGAGTCAGCCTGGGTGTTCGTGCTGCTCGCCGTGGGACTCCCGGCCCACCTGCTGCTGTCGGTCGGTCGTGGCGTGCTGCAGGGCCGGCTGGACTTCGCCCGGATGTCTGCCAGCCTGCTGGTGGAGATGGTCGTCCGCGTCGCGCTCAGCACCGTGTTGGTCGTCGCCGGTTTCGGGGCAGTCGGTGCGGTGGCAGGCCTGACCGGGTCGCTGCTCGCGACCTGGTTGCTGGTGCGCCGCCATTGCGCGCTCCGACCTCCGGCTGTCGGCACCCCCGTGCGCGGAGTCGGCCGCTACGCCGGCGCGGTGCTGGTGCTGCTCGCGGCGCAGGCGCTGCTGACCAATGCCGACACGTTCGTCGCGAAGGCGTTCCTGCCGGGCCCCGACGCTGCGCGCTACGCGGCCGTCGCGCTGGTCGGGCGCGGCGTGTTCTTCTGCGCGGCAGCCGTCGCGACGGTGGTCTTCCCGGCGGTGGCCCGGCGGCACGCCGAGGGCATCGACTCGGAGCGGCTGTTGCGGGGTGCGCTCGTGGCCGTGCTGGCGCTCGGCACGGCCGGGTCGGCCGCTGTGTACGCCGTCGGGGACGCCGTCATCGGGGGCCTGCTCGGCAGCGCCTATGCCGGACTCGGCACGCCCCTTGCCCTCGCCGCGGGCGCGGCGACCTGCTTCGCGTTGGCGAACCTCATCGCCACTCATCACCTCTCGGTCGGGAGGGTCCGCGAGTCGGTCCTGATGCTGGCCGGAGCCGTGGCGCAGCTGACCGTGCTGCTCGCCTACCACCCGTCCGTGCAGCAGATCGCCTGCTGCCAGCTTGTCGGCGGCGTCGTCCTCCTCACCGTCCTGCTGGCGAGCCACCGGCACGCGTCTGTCCGCGCGGGCCGGTCCCGCCGACCGGCCCGCGCTTCCGCCCCGACACCCGCACCCGCACCCGCACCCGCAAGGAGTATCGCCGTGACCCCGTCCATCGAACCGCCGGCGGCGCCGGCACCCACCCCGTACCAGGCCTACCGGTCGTGGGCGGTCACCCCGCTGACCTCGCCGCCGGTCCTCTCCGTGGTGATCCCGGCCTACAACGAGGAGATCCGGATCCTGCCCACCGTGGCAGCGATCGCCACTCACCTGAGCACGCTCGGGACGCCGTGGGAGCTGATCGTGGCCGACGACGGGTCCACCGACGGCACGGTGGGGATCCTGCAGGCGCTCGGCTGGGCCAACCTGCGGGTGCTCGTCGCTGAGCGCAACGGCGGGAAAGGCAGCGCTGTGCGCCGCGGCATGCAGGCCGCCCAGGGCCGGTACGTGCTGTTCGCCGACGCCGACCAGTCGACGCCGATCGAGCAGTACTCGGCATTGCTGGCTGCGCTCGAGCGCGGACATGATGTCGCGATCGGCTCGCGCGCCGCCGCCGGCGCCGGTGTGCACGGCAAGAGCCTGCATCGGCGCATCCTCAGCGGTGGCCTACGAGCGCTGGTCGCGGTCGCGTTCGGGATGCGGGTCGCCGACACCCAGTGCGGTTTCAAGCTGTTCACCGCCGAGGCAGCGAGCACGCTGTTCGCCCGGCAGGTGGTGGACGGATTCTCCTTCGATCTGGAGGTGCTCTACCTCGCCCATCGGCTCGGCATGTCGATCGCGGAGGTGCCGGTCGAGTGGATCGACGCCCCGGGATCGACCGTCGACGCCGCCAAGGTGACCGCCGAGTTCCTGGTCGAGCTGGTCCGCATCCGACTGTTCGATCTGCGCGGCGGCTACCGGTTGCGTGCGGCAGCCGAGCCGCGCCAGCAGCTGACCCGCACCGCCACGCTGACGGAGGTAGCCCGGTGAAGATCCAGGCCACCATCGCCGAGCAGGCAACCCGCCTTCGGCTCTCCGGGCGCTTCGACGCCCACGAGTGCGATCAGTTCCGCGCCGCGCTCGCCGAGCACGACCAGGCGAGGGTCGTCGAGCTCGATCTCGCCGAGGTCGTCTTCCTCGACTCGAGCGCGCTCGCCGAACTCGTGCGGGCCCGCCAGGAGTTCACCGCAGCGGGCCGCGAGCTCGTGCTTTCCCCCGTCTCCGACCCGGTACGGGTGATCCTGGAGCTCACCCAGCTCGCCGGCTTCCTCGGCCTCGCAGACGTCGACGACTCGGCCACCGGTACGCCCCGATGACCGTCCTCAGCCCCGACCTCGATGCCACCAGCCTGCTCGACGACGTGGTCAGCGCACTGGTCGCCACCCAAGATCGGTTGGCGGCCCTGACCGGCCTGACCCGGCTCTCCGCGACCTCGTCCGACCTCGACGACCTGCTCGACCGGGCGTTGGATCAGGCGCTGGAGCTGACCGACTCCGACGCGGTCCGGCTGATGCTGCCGAACGCCATGGAGCGCATCCGCACCACCCGCAGCGACGACCAGCTGCGCGTCCGCCGGCAGCTCAGCGAACAGCCGATGGCAGACACCGTCATGCTGCCGCTGTCGGACGACGTCGGCGGGTCGGTGTGCATCGCGCGGACCGGGAGCCCCTACGACACCGGCGACGTACGGATGCTGGAGACGGTCGTCGCCGCCCTGGACCAGTTGCTCCGCCTGGATCGGCTGCACCGCGACGGCGTGAGCCGGGCGCGGGTGCAGCGGGAGCATCAGCTGGCCTCCGAACTGGCACACGCCGCGCTCGCCTGGAGCACCCCCCAGGTCGACGGTGTCGAGCTGTTCACCAGCTGTCGCCCGGCCGACCTCGCAGGCGGCGACCTGCTGGTGGTGGAGAAGGTCGGCTCGACCGTCTGGTTCGCCGTCGGCGACGTGGCCGGGAAGGGACTTCCCGCGGCGATGGTGATGACCCGGGCCGTTGCCGCGGTACGCGTCGCGTTCCTGACCGCGGCCGACCCGGTCGGCGCCGTGCAGGCCATCGGAGCCGAGCTGGGGAGCTACCTGAGCTCCGTCGGCTCGTTCCTCACGCTTCTGGTCGGGCGCTACCGGATCGGGGCGGAGGAGGTCGCGCTCTGCAATGCCGGCCATTCACCGGTCCTGGTCTGCGAGGCCGGACGTGCACGTGCGGTGCGCCCCAGCCGGCCCCCGATCGGGATCGAGGTCGGCTGCGGCCGGGTGGATTGGGTCCCGCTGACAGCGGGTTCACTGTTGCTGGTCGGGACCGACGGCCTCGCCGAGCAGCCGGACCCGGCTGGGCGCCAGCTCGGCTACCCGGCGTTCGAGGCGATCTGCGCCGAACTCGCCGGCAGCGCCGCCGCCGATGCGGCGATCACTCTGCTGGCAGAGGTGCAGGCGCACGCGGCCGGGCAGCCGGCCGGCGACGACCAGACCTTGCTGGTGCTCGGTACCGGAGCCGGCCGGTGAGCCCGACCCGGACGGCCCAGCTCGAGCTCCCTGCCGACCTGCTCGAACTCCGGCGGTTGAGGCCCTGGCTCGATCGATGGTTGAGCGACGTTGCTGCGGACACCGCCGATGGCCACGCCGTCGAAGGTCTGGCCGACGGCCTCGAGCTGGCGCTGCACGAGGTGTGCGTCAACGCCGTGCAGCACGCGTACGAGGGCGCCGGCGGAACGCTGCGGATCGCCGCCAGCTGCGCGGACGGCTGGCTGCACTTCAGCGTCAGCGACAGCGGCCGCCGGTTCGTCTCCGACGACGCCCCTGCGCCGGTGCCCGGCATCCCCCAGATTCACGGCTACGGGCTGGCGATCGTGCGCCAACTCGTCGACGAACTCAGGTACGAACGAGAAGAAGGAGTCAACCAATGGCATCTCAGCAAGCAGTGCTGACCAGCACCGGAACCCCGAACAGGCAGGCCGGAGCGACTGCCGACGACGGGCGCGAAGGCCCGGCTCGCCTGGTCCTCCGCGGCCGGCTGGACGCCTTGGAGGCGATGCAACGTCGGGCCGACCTGGAGAGGCTGGCGCGGAGCGCCGTCGCGGACGGGGCTGCGGTGCTGGTCGACCTCAGCGCTGTCGAGTTCATCGACAGTGCAGGACTCGCGGCGCTGGTCCGGCTGCGGCGTCAGGTGGAGGAGGCTGGGGCCGGTGTGATCCTGGTGCGTCCCGCCGCCCCGGCGGCCTGGCGGATCTTCGAGCTGACCGGCCTCGACCAGGTGTTCGACGTGTCCGAGCGTCCGCCGACACGATGATGGCCACAGCCCCGCCGGATCAGCCGACCCGCACCGTGCTGGTGGTGGACGACGACGCCGTGTCCCGGCTCGTGCTGGCGCGGATGCTCCGGAACCTCGGGCACGCCGTGGTGGAGGCAGCGAGCCTCGCGGAGGCGCGCGAGTGCGCCACGGCGGAGCCGGCGATCGACCTGATCGTCACCGACTACTGCCTGCCGGACGGGACCGGGGCCGAACTGCTCGCCGACCTGCGCGGCGGTCGGCCGCCGACCCTGGGAGTGCTCGTCACGGGCGTCGCACGATTCGCACCGGGAGCCGCGCCCACCGCCGGCGCAGGGCCGGCCGCCGCCGACGCGTGGCTCAGCAAGCCGGTCGACTCGCGGGCGCTGGCGGCCTGTCTGCGCGCACTCCCGGAAGGGCAGGCAGGCTGAGCTCCATGCTCTCCGCTGCTGACCGCGCCCCCGAGCCCCCAGACGCATTCGGTTCGACCGCCCCGCGGGCGGTCGCCGGCTACCTGCGCTGCGGCATCGCCCTGGGTCTGGGCGGGCTCGCGGTCTGTTGGCTGACTCGGCCGCACTGGCACTGGACGCTGATCGGGGCGCAAGCGCTGGCGCGTTGGGGCCTGCTGCCCGCGTACCCGCTGGCGGTCTGGGCCCTGCGGAGCCGCGACTGGCCGGTGGCCGCACTCGCGATCGGCGCCGCCGCCGGCCAGCTGGCCGCGACCGCCACCGCGCGTGGCGGCGGCTCGCCCGACGCGCCCGGCGCTGACCACCCGGTGCGGCTGGCGACGGCGAACCTGCTGGTCAGCAACGACCGGCCGGAGGCGGTGCCGGCGGATCTGCTCGCGACCGCCGCTGACGTGATCGTGCTGCAGGAGGTGACGCCGGCGCTCGCCGAGGCGCTCGCCGATCAGACGGTCTCCGAGGCGTACCCGTACCAGCTGCTGGATCCCCTGGAGGGCTATCACGGTTCGGCGCTGCTCTCCCGGTGGCCGCTCACCGACAGCGAGGTGCTCGACCTGGACGGCCGGCCGATGACGGCTGCCACCGTCCAGACGCCGGGTGGGCCACTACGGGTGATCGGGGTGCACGCGGTCAACCCAGTGGCGGCTGGTGAACTGGGACGCTGGCGCCGCCAGCTGCAGATTCTCGGGCGGCTGGCCGCAGAGGCCGGCGGTGCGGTCGTCGTCGCCGGGGACTTCAACGGCACCCTGGACCACGCCCCGCTGCGGGCGCTCCTCGACAGCGGGCTGCGCGACAGCTACGCGGTGGCCGGGCGTGGGTTCGCCTCCAGCTGGCCGCACGGCCACCGCCTGCTGCCCGCGTTGATCTTGATCGACCACGTCCTGCTCGGTTCGGCCGTCGGCGTCAGTGCGGTGCGGCTGTCGCCGACGCCGGGCAGTGACCACCGCAAGGTGGTCGCCGACCTCGTCCTCCGCAGGGCGGCTGATCCGCCGTGACCAGGGCTGATCTGGCGGCGAACGGGTCGGCAGCGACAAGCCCGATCGACCGGTTCCGGGGCCTGTCCAGCCGGCACCGGCTCCTCGCCTTGGCGCTGTTGGTGGTCGTGGTGTTCCACGGCTCCCTGTTGTTCTCCGGTAGCTATCAGCGCACCTATGACGCGTACGTCCACATCTTCTTCGCCGATCACTACGCCCGGTCCTGGTTCTCCGGCTGGGACACCCGGTGGTACACCGGCTTCTCCACCGTCAGCTACCCGCCGGGCGCCCACCAGCTGGTCGCCGCCGCCAGCCAGCTGGTCGGGCTGCGCACCGGGTTCGTGCTGGTGCAACTCGGTGCCGTGCTGCTGCTGACGGTCGGCGTCTTCCGCTGGGCCGGCATCTGGGTCGAACCCCCTGTTCCTCGATCGCCGAGACCGTGCATGTGTTCGGCCAGCTGCCGACCACGATCTCGCTCGGCTTCCTGCTGAACGCCTTGCCGTTCGCCTATCGCTGGACCCGCGACGGGCGCCTCCGCGACCTGGTGGCAGCCGTCGGCTGCACGATGGCGACCACCGCGTGCCACCACGTCACCACCCTGTTCGGGGCGGTCTTCTTCGTCGGGCCGGTGCTCGTCGCCGCGCTGCTGGAGTCGTTGCGGACCCCGCTGCCCGGCGAGCCCACCGCGCATCCTGCTCGGGTGCGGCCCGGACTGCTCTGGCCGCTGGCCGCGAGACGGCTCCGTCGGGCCTGGCCGGCCGTGCTTCGTGGGACTGTCTTCGCCGTACTCCTGGTGGTCGCCCTGGTCGGGGTCGTGCTGCCGTACTGGTTGCACTCCCGCAGCGACCCGATCACCCAGGTGTCCATCCCGCACGCCAGCCGGGACAGCTTCCTGGTGAACCTGAACGCCGGGTTGGTGTTCTGGCTGGTGCCGTGGGGGACGACCCTGCTGGTGCTGCCGTACGCCCTGGTCCGCGGCTTCGCCTCCCGCATCTGGCCGCTGGCGGCGTCGCTGGCGGTGCTGGCGTTCCTCGGCACGGGAGGCACCACCCCGCTGCCACGGATGCTGCTGGGTGGCGCGTTCGACATCCTCACCCTGGACCGCTTCACCTTCTGGGCCACCATCTGCGTGCTGCCGCTGGTCGGTGTGTTCCTCGCCTCCGCCACCGGAGGCACGCTCCGGCGGCTGGCCGTGACCCGATTGGGACGCGGCGGGGCGGCGGCGCTCGGCGTGTTCCTGGTGGTTGGCCACGTCTGCTTCACGCTCTGGGCCGCCAACCTGACCCACTACCGACCCTTCCAGCCGGCCGCCATCGATCCGGCTCCGATCACCGCTTTCCTGTCCAAGGACGATCACGACCGCTGGCGCTACCTGACCCTCGGCTTCGGGGACCAGATGGCCTGGCTCTCGGCCAACACGACCGCGGCGACCGTCGACGGCAACTACCACTCCGCACGGGCACTGCCCGAACTCACCTCGCGCCCGGTGGAACGGCTGGAGAACTCCAAGTACGCCGGCGTGCCGGGCATCGGCAGCCTGCAGCAATTCCTCGCCGTACCCGAGCGCTACCAACTCAAGTACGTCTTCAGCAACGACCGGTTCTACGACCCGCTGCTGGACGCCTCCGGCTGGACCGAACTGGGTCCGCTGGAGAACGGCATCGTCGTCTGGGAGCGCGCCGACGTCCCGCCACTGCCCGCCACCGATCTCTCCGAGGAGCCGCCGGGCTGGCAGCGCGCACTGTGGGGGGTCGTCCCTCCGACGTCGATCGCGCTGGCGCTGGCGCTGCTGGGCTGGACTGCAGCCGGGATGCCGGTGCCGCAACGCCCGCCGCGCGGCGCCCGGCGCCGGACACTGCCGATCACCGTCACGGAAGCGATCGACCAGCGGCTGGCGCGATCGGCGTCCCGGGTGCCGCGGTACGCCTCGCCAGAACCGACCCTGCGCTGGCTGCCCGGCCGTGCCTGGGTGGCCGCGGTCCGTGACTGGGCGGTCGCCTCAGCGCGACGGGCGCCCGCCGCTCGGCGAGCAGCGACGGCAGGGGTGCTGGTGATCGCTGTGGTGGTCGGCACCACCGTGACGCTGGTCGCGGCCCGCCCCCGCGCGCCGGGGCCGGACGAGGTGATCGCGGCGTACTACGACGCGCTGGACTTCCGACGCTTCGACGAGGCCTACGCCCTGCTGGACCCTGCGACGCGGCCTGACCGCTCGCAGTACCAGCTCGACCAGACGGCCGACGGCGGGCTGGTGGCCTCGTACGGCAAGCTCGATGCGGTGCGCAGCGCCCCCGCCGCGGTCGGGGAGAACCGGGTGCAGTACCGCGTGACCACCAGCTACCTGACGTCACTGCAGGCCTACGACGTGCAGCAGGACGTGACGTTGCGGCGGGTGGACCGGCGCTGGCTGATCGTGCTGCCGCCGGCCGAGAGCGTCCGCCCGGTCGCGGAGTTCGACCGGCGACCGCAGCTGGGCTATGTCTCGCAGGGACGTCGTCGGCTGACCTCGGGCGCGACCTCCACCGCCGACGTCCTGGACCGCCCGCAGCTGCAACTGGCGGAGGTACGCGCACTCCGGGTCGAGCAGCGCTGGGTGGTGATCGGGCGGGTGCTGAACGCCGACGTCGACCCCGCCGATGTCACCGTCACCGCGGACCTACGCGATCCGAACGGTCTGCTGCTGGCGACCTGGAACGCCTCCCAGGTGATGGTCCACAAGCTCGCGCCAGGCCAGTCGACCCCGTTCCGGCTGGAATTCCAGTCGATAGCCGGCACCGGCGCGTATGGCACCGAGGTCGAGGGAGGCGTGGTGACGGGGGCGGCCGACGCGTCCCTGGCCCCGGCACCGGCAGCGGCTCCGCCGGAACCCCGGGCCCCGGTGGAGTTCGACCCGCGCCAGGTCACTCCACTGGTCCTTCCCGACGGCGCCGTGGTCGGTTCCGTCGCGGTCTCGGCGAAAGCCGTGGTCACCCCGGTGCTGCCGCCTGCCGGCCTCCAGCTCAGCGACGTACGCGTCTCGGGTCAGGACCTCGTCGGAAGCGTCCGCAACGACGGGACGGCGGAGGTCGCCATCCCGCATCTGGTCTTCGGCTACCGCGACGCCGCCGGCCGGCTCGCCTGGGTCGACCACGCCTATCTGGAGCACAGCGTCCCGCCGCAGCGCAGCGTGCCCTTCCAGCTGCGCCTCCGCTCCACAGCGGTGGGCAGCGCGGCGGCGCCGCCGGTCGGCACGTACGCGGGTCCGTTGCACACCCCGATCCCGAGCAGCACCGCGACGCTCGCGGTCCCCGGCGCCTTCGCTGCGGTTGACGTCGCGGTCAGTGGCTACCAGCGGCGGGAGGCACGATGAGCCGCCGGATCGGGCTGCTGGCCGCCGTCGCGGGACTCGCGGCTGCCACCGTCGGACTGCAGACGCCAGCGCCGCCGGCCGCCGCTGAGCCGGCAGCCGAGACGCTCAGCATGGTCGCGCCGCGGTCCCTGCACGCCGGCGAGCCGCTCACCGTCACGGTGCGCGGCCTCCCCGACGGAGCGACTGCGCACCTCATGGCCACCGGCGCGCTGGGCTTCGAAGAGGCCACCGGACGTGCCGCCGCGGGAGCCGCGCACGTCCAACTCGTCGGTCCGCTCACCCGGCAGGCGGGGATGGTGCTGCTGGTGGCCAGCGCCGGCGACTCCCGAGCGGTTGCTCGGACGACTGTCGTCCCGAGCCTTCCGGTCGGGCCCGTGTCGGCAGTCGTGGGCGCGCGTTCCATCGTCGCGGACCGTCAGGACCAGGCGATGGTGGTGACGACGCCGCTGGATGCGTTCGGGAACGCCGCCGCCGACCGCACCGCGGTGAGCTGGCGCTGGCGCCGGCCCGCGGGGCAGTCGTCGGTCGTGCCGGGGAGCGTGGACCACCTGCTCGCCTGGGCGGAATTGCCGTCCGGTACTCGAGCCGGGACGGGGACGGTGTCGGCGACCGTCGGCGCGGCCGCCGGACCGGCCACGACGCTGGACGAGGTCGCTGGGCCTCCGGTTTCGGTCACGCTGCGACGAGAAGATCCGGGACCGTTGCTCGCCGATGGGCAGCAGCTTGCAGCGGTCGCCACCAAGGTGCTGCGGGACCGGTACGGCAACGTCGAACCCGACGGCACCTTGGTCGAATTGACCTGGTCCGGGCCTGGCGGGCGCGGCCAGGCCACCGCACCGACAGTGGCCGGAGTCGCGCGCTTCGGGGTTCCGACGCCGACTCGCCCCGGAGTCCTTCGGCTGCGCGCACGCTGCCGGGGCGCTGCGACCGGGAAAGAGCTCCGCCTTCGCGCCCGACCCGCGGTGCGCGAGATCCCCGCCCGGATGCTGCCGACCGACGACGGGCTCAGGATCGAGGTCGGCCCTGTGCTGCTGGTCACCGGCGCCTATGTCGCCGACGGCGTCCCGGTCGCCATTCGGGTCCGTGGCAGCGGCGGGGAGAGCCGGGCAACCGCCGTGCTGCGGGACGGATCTGCCACGACGACGGTGCTGACCCCGGCCGGCGCCGGCGCGCCGCAGGCCCGCGTCGAGGTGCTCGGGGTCGAGGCCACGGTGGCTGGATGACCGTGACCGGCCTCGACGCGAGACACCGTCGATCGGTGTCGGACCGGCTGCTGCGCACCGTCTCGGTGAAGCGTGTGGTCGCGTATGCACTGCTGGCGCTCGGGCTGGTCGGCGCGTTGGCGGCTCTCGTCCTCGCCGGTCGGGTCGTGGTGCGTTCGACCAGCGGTGCGGATCCGGCAACGGCTCTGCACGTGGTCGCCGAGCTGCCGCCGGATGCGGATCGCCTGGTGACCTGGGAACCGGACGCGTGGCGGCGCGAGCGTCGCCTCGAGCCGGGCACCCGGATCGCCCTCGAGGCTGCCTATCTGCGCGCGTGGGCTGCTCTCGGGGCGTACCAGAGCACGGGTGAGGCGATCGATCTGATCGAGACGTTCAGCGGCCCGGCCCGCGCCCAAGCCCTGGCCCTGCCGGGACAGGGATCGGCCACCTGGTCGCTCCGGCACCGGCTGCGGCTGGAGTTCTACGCCCTCGACGGTGCGACCGTTGCGCTCACCGACACGAGCGCGCAGCTGGCCCGTGCGCTCCCGGACGGATCGGTGCTGACCAGCACGGACCGGTACGCGGTGGTGATGGTGCTGGAGGACGGCTACTGGCGGGTCCGGCAGCTGCGACGGGAGGCGACCGCGACGGATGCGCTGGTCACCCCGGCGGAAGCCGGCGTCGGGGTCTTGGCGGATCGCTCGCTGACGGCTCACCCGCTGGCGGTCGGCCCTCTCCGGGCGACCCGCTACGCGCCCCCTGGCTGGTCGGGTCGGGCGGGCAGCCTGACCCGCGATGCGGTAGCGACCGACCTGGCGCGGATCAGGGCGCTGGGGTTCACCGCGATCCGGCTGCCGGTCCCCTTCGCGACCATCGGTGGCAGCAGCCCGACCGACGCGGGTCTGGGCGACCTCGGACTGGTACTCGATGCCGCGCAGGCCCAGGGTCTGCGGGTGCTCCCGACCCTGCTACAGGGAATGGCCGAGGCCGGTCCCGCCGGGTGGTCGGCCGGGGGAGCGCACGTCGCCGCCGTCCTTGCGCGGCACGGCGGACACCCCGCCGTGACGGCCTGGATCGTCGTCGACCGACCCGACGACGGCGCAACCCGAGTGCCCGATCCGGTGGCAGCGGCGTTCGCGCTGCACCTGCTCCGGGTGGCACGGACAGCCGCCCCCCAGGCGCCACTCACCGTGGCCTGGGCCGACCCCGCCCTGGCGGCCGACCCGGACCTGGCCGCCGCCGTCGACATCGTGACCTGGCACTCGTCGACGCGGCAGACGCAGCGGCCAGCTGCCGCGTTGGGCCGGATCGGCGCCGACGGCCGAGCCGTGCTCTGGATCGCCTCGGTTCCTGCGCCAGGCGGGCCTGCCGACTGGCTGCCCGGGGCTGAGCCGCGCCGCAGGGACCGCGTCGCACGGACCGTGCGGAGCGCGGGCGAGGCCTCCGTTGGCCGATTGAGCGTCGAGGGCGACGGGCCGTTGCAGTCCGATGGGTCCGGCCTTCGCGGCGCAGACGGCCGCGCCGAACTGGGCGCAGCCATCGCTGCCTCGACCATGCCACCGACCGGTGGCGCCGCGACCCCACTGTGGCTGGAGGGCGCCTCGTGGGCGGCCGTGCTGGTCGCGCTGCTGATCCTGTCGGCGGCTTCTCGGGCGGCAGCCGGGTCGCTGCCCGGGGCAGCCGACCGCCACGGCCTGCTGCCGGACCGGCCTACTTCACCAACGCGGCGAGGTGGTGCAGCCGGGCGATCTCGGAGTCGAGGAACTGTGGGCCGCCGAGCCGCCCGATGACGATCGCCCGATCCTGGGTGAGCGGGGTGACGACGGCCGTCGAGTCGGCCCACCCGGGGCTCCAGCCGGATGCGAGCTCAGTGCGGTGGGTGACGTCGAACGGAGCGAACGCAGCCGCCACGGTCGGGGTCACGTCGGGGGCGAGCGTGGTGGCTGAGGTGGCCCGAACGTCGTCAGTGGTGACGTCCAGCAGCAGTGCCCAGTGCGACCGGAACACCACCGGGCACAGCGACACCAGCGTCTCGGCCGCGTTGGCCGGATCGGCGGTCATCCGTTCCAGCGCCTCGAGGTCGGACTGCAGTCCGCCTCCCTCGGGATAGCGCGAGATCCACTCGACCCGGACGCCCTCGAGGTGCTGGCAGGCGGTGACGAGGCTCTCCGGCAATTGATTCGGCGGCAGATCAACGATGAAGTCGTCGACGACCACACCGTCGGCCTTCTCGACGATCTCCACGGCATTGATGTCACCGCCGACCCGGCCCATTGCGGTCGCGACAGCGCCGAGAGAACCCGGGCGATCGGGCAGCGTGACCCGCATCAAGAACACGGTATTCATCCTCACCCATGGCCGATTACCACCATGTTTCGGGTCCGTATCGAGGAAATCGTCGTCAAGAAGATCGAGGCTGGCGCGGCCCGGGCCGTCTGCCCGACAGCGGACCAGGCGGCGCCTCACTAGGCTCTGCAGGCATGCCTGGTTTCAAGCCCTTCGTGGCCCTTCGCTATGCCGTGGACGACCTGTCGGACGTCATTGCGCCCCCGTACGACGTGCTCAGCGACGCAGATGTGGATGCGTTGAGTGCCCGCTCGGAGCACAACATCGTGCGGGTGGACGTGCCACGCGGTGGTTCGGACCGGTACACCGACGCGGGCCGCACCCTGCAGCGCTGGTGTGACGAGGGGGTCCTGGTCGCCGATCCGACACCCTCCTTCACCATCTACCGGATGCGGTTCACCGACAGCCGGGGGATCCACCGCGATATCGCCGGGGTGCTTGGCGGCCTCGAGGTCGTCGACGAGGGTGCCGGTGGCGTGCTGCCGCACGAGCGGACCACGCCCAAGGCCTCGACCGACCGGCTGGATCTCACTCGAGCCACCGACGCCAACCTGTCCCCGGTGTGGGGGCTGAGCCTCGCCCGCGGCTTGACCGACCTTCTGGCGGCACCGGGCGAGTTGCTCGGCGAGGTGGTTGTCGACGGCGTTCAGCACGTGGTGGAACGGGTGGACGACCCGGCGCGAGTCGCTGCGATCCGTGCGCTGCTGGCCAGCGACGACGTGCTGATCGCCGACGGCCACCACCGGTACGGCATCAGCCGGATCTATCGGGACGAGCGCCGCAGCCGGGACGGAGCCACGGGACCGGCGGAGTTCACCCTGGCGTTCGTGAACGAACTCATCTCCGATCAACTCAGCATCGAGCCGATCCACCGGGTGTATTCGGGTGTGTCTGCGGCCGAGGTGTCCGCCGCGCTGTCGGAGCACTTCGACCTGCAGCCGACCGATGCCCCCGACGCAGCGACCCTGACCGACATGATCGAGCAGGGCTACCTGGTGCTGGTGACCGCGACCGGAGCCTCGCGGCTCATCCCCCGCCCGGGCGGGTTTCACGGAGTGCGCGAGCTCGACGGCGCCTGGCTGGAGACGGCGATGGCCGGCGTCCCTGCGATGGTGACCTACCAGCACGGCCTTGACGACACGCTCGCCCAGGTGCGCAGCGGGGCCGCCTCGGCGGCGGTGCTGATCCGCCCGGTGAGCCTCGCCGAGATCGAGCGGACCGCGCGCGAGGGAGTGCTGATGCCGCCGAAGTCCACGTTCTTCACCCCAAAACTCCGCACCGGGCTGGTGATCCGGCCGATGGGCTGAGGCGCCCGTTCGCCTCGCCAGACGTCCCAAGCGCGGACCGGCACATCCGGGGGATGTGCCGGCCCGCGCCTGCTGGGAGTCGGGCTGACGTGGGGGAGCCGAGAGGGTCAGGCTCCGATCTGGCTGGCCGACGAACCCTTGCGGAGGTAGAAGAACCAGGTCACCGCGAGCATCACGACGAACAGGCCGACGTAGAACTGCAGGGCCGGCATGATCGAGCCGGTTGCGCTCTTGGACCAGGCGTAGCAGATCGGGACCAGGAAGCCGCCGAACGCGCCGACAGCCTCGGAGCGGAAAATGGCCGGGATCATCCGGTAGGTGGCGCCGTTGCCGATACCGGTGGCGACGAACAAGATCATGAACGCGCCGAAGAAGACCGGCAGGTTGAGGTTCTTGACGCCGAACACCGCGACCACCGCACCAATGATCATCAGCAGGAAGGCGGACGCGGTGACCGTCGCGCCGCCGAGGCGGTCGGACAGCTTGCCGCCGAGCGGGCGGGCCAGCGAACCGATGCCGGCGCCGAGGAAGCCCCAGGTGAGGGCGATGTCAGCGCGGTCGAAGGCGGTCTTCAGCAGGGTCGGGAAGGCGGCCGAGTAGCCGATGAACGAGCCGAAGGTGCCGATGTAGAGGAAGCTCATCACCCAGGTGTGCATCTTCTTCGTCGACTCGAGCACGGGCCGGAAATCGGCCTTTGCCTCAGCCAGGTTGTCCATGAACAGCGCGGCGCAGGCGGCTGCGGCGATGGCCAGCGGGATGTACATCAGGCCAGCTCGGGAGAGCGCGATGCCACCACCGGCGACGATGACCAGGGGAACGACCTTCTGCACCACCGCGACGCCGATGTTGCCACCGGCCGCGTTCAGGCCCAGGGCCCAGCCCTTCTCCTTCTCCGGGTAGAAGAACGAGATGTTGGCCATCGACGAGGCGAAGTTGCCACCGCCGAAGCCCGCGGTCGCCGCGACCAGCAGCAGCACGCCGTAGGGGATGTCGGGGTTGCGCACGACCCACGCCAGGCCGAGGCAGGGGACGATCAGCATCAGAGCGGACACGATCGTCCAGTTGCGCCCGCCGAACAGCGGCACCGCGAAGGTGTAGGGGATGCGCAGGAAGGCGCCGACGCCGGACGGCACGGCGACGAGCCAGAGCGCCTGGCTCGCGGTCAGGGCCCAGCCGGTGGCGGCCGGGGCTCCGGTGGTCGGGTTGGCGGTCATCTGGACGACGACGATGCTCCACAGCAGCCACACCGAGAATCCGATGTGCTCGGCGATGATGGAGAACACCAGGTTGCGGCGGGCGACCTTCTTGCCGGTCTCGGCCCAGAAGGTGGAGTCCTCCGGGTCCCAGTGTTCGATCCAGCGCGAGCCGCGCTGACGAGTTGAGGTGACTTCCAGGGTTGGCGCAGCCATGAGGGATTCCTTCGGCAACGGGCGTGCGGCGGGCACGCGGCGCGGAGAGGGTCTGGGTGCAGACGCGCGAACCGGCGGCTCAGCGGCGTCATAGCTCGGGGACTCGCCCTCGAGTCGCAGCAGTCCTCACGCTATGAACCGGGTGTTACGTGGTCCGACCCGAGTGGTTACGGGGTCGGAACTTTCGCCTCTCACCGATCTCACAGGTGTGTGAGGTCACCTTTACGGGTTCCGCGTGTGAGGTCACGCGGCGCCCCCGAGAGTGACCGCGTGCTGTGAGGCCGGCGGCATATGGACGTCTCGGACGTGCCCGGGGCGCGCGCGCCGGGCCGCGCGTCGTCGCCCCACTAGGATGGTCGATCGTGCTGAGCCCCTCCGACGTCGCCGATCTCGCCCGGCTAGCCCGGATCGACCTGAGTCCGGACGAGCTGGAGCGGCTCGCTCCGCAGCTCGACGTCATTCTGGAGTCGGTCGCCCATGTCGCCGACGTCGCCGCCGAGGACATCCCGCCCACCTCGCACGCGCTGCCGCTGACCAATGTTCACCGCGCGGACGTCGTCACGGCGTCGCTGCCGGTGTCCGCCGTACTGGCCGCTGCGCCGGCCGCGGAGGCGGACCGGTTCCGGGTGCCGCGGATCCTGGGGGAGGAGGCATGACCGAACTGATCACCAGCACGGCGGCCGACCTCGCAGCGCTGATCGCATCGGGTCAGGTGAGCGCGACCGAGGTTGCACAGGCCCACCTGGACCGGATCGCGGCCGTGGACGACGCGGTCCACGCATTCCTGCACGTCGATGGGGAGCGCGCGCTCACTGCTGCCGCCGCGGTGGACGCGCGCCGCGCCGCCGGCGAGCCGCTGGGTCCGCTGGCCGGTGTGCCGCTGGCGCTCAAGGACGTGCTCACATATCGCGGCGCCCCGACCACCTGCGGCTCACGGATCCTGGAGCACTGGATCCCGCCGTACGACGCGACCGTCACCCGGAAGCTGATCGACGCCGGGATCGTCATCCTGGGCAAGACGAACATGGACGAGTTCGCGATGGGCTCATCCACCGAGAACTCCGCGTTCGGGCCCACCCGCAACCCGTGGGACCTGGACCGGATCCCGGGCGGCTCCGGCGGCGGCTCTGCGGCGTCGCTGGCCGCGTTCGAGGCCCCGCTGGCGATCGGTACCGACACCGGCGGGTCGATCCGGCAGCCGGCGGCGGTCACCGGCACCGTCGGCGTCAAGCCGACCTACGGCGGGACGTCGCGCTACGGCCTGGTCGCCATGGCCTCCAGCCTGGACCAGGCCGGTCCCTGCGCGCGCACCGTGCTCGACGCGGCGCTGCTGCACGCGACGATCGCCGGCCACGACCCGCTCGACTCGACCTCGATCGACGCACCGGTGCCGGACGTGGTCGGGGCGGCTCGCTCCGGCGACGTCTCCGGGCTGCGGATCGGAGTGGTCCGCGAGCTCTCCGGTGAGGGCTACGCCCCAGGTGTCGAGCAGCGGTTCAGCGAAGCGGTGGAGCTGCTCGCGGGGCTGGGCGCGGAGATCGTCGAGGTCTCGTGCCCGCACTTCGTGTACGCGCTTCCGGCGTACTACCTGATCATGCCGAGCGAGGTGTCGTCGAACCTGGCCAAGTTCGACGCGATGCGATTCGGGATGCGGGTCGGCGACGACGGCACGGCCAGCGCCGAACAGGTGATGGCCGCTACCCGCGAGGCCGGCTTCGGCGAGGAGGTGAAGCGTCGCATCATCATCGGCACCTACGCGCTGTCCAGCGGCTACTACGACGCCTATTACGGGCAGGCGCAGAAGGTACGGACGCTGATCAGCCGGGACTTCGAAGCTGCTTTCGGGTCGGTGGACGTACTCGTCTCGCCGTCTACTCCGGTGACTGCCTTCCCGATCGGGGAGAAGGTGGACGATCCGCTGGCGATGTACATGAACGACCTCTGCACCATCCCGTCCAACCTGGCCGGGAACGCGGCGGCGTCCTTCCCGATCGGGCTGGCCCCCGAGGACGGCCTGCCCGTCGGCCTTCAGGTGATGGCCCCGCCGCTGGCCGACGATCGGCTCTACCGCGTCGGCGCGGCCGTCGAGCGAGCCCTGCTGGAGCGCTGGGGGGGCCCGCTGCTGGCGCAGATCCCCGAGCTGGAGGTGGCGCGATGAGCGAGCCGGTGCTGCCGTACGCCGAGGCGATCGCGGCGTTCGACCCCGTCCTCGGACTCGAGGTGCACGTCGAGCTGAACACGGCGTCGAAGATGTTCTGCGGCTGCTCCACCGCGTTCGGCGCCGAGCCGAACACCCAGACCTGCCCGACCTGCCTAGGGCTTCCTGGCTCACTCCCGGTGGTCAACGCCAAGGCGGTGGAGTCGGCGATCCGGATCGGGCTGGCGCTGAACTGCTCGATCGCGGAATGGTGCCGCTTCGCCCGGAAGAACTACTTCTACCCGGACATGCCGAAGAACTACCAGATCTCCCAGTACGACGAGCCGATCGCCTACGACGGCTGGACCGAGGTGACCGTCCCGGGTTCGGACGGCACGCCGGAGGTGTTCCGGATCGGCATCGAGCGCGCCCATATGGAGGAGGACACCGGCAAGTCGCTGCAC
Source organism: Propionibacteriaceae bacterium (assembly GCA_044225235.1). Lineage (GTDB taxonomy): Bacteria > Actinomycetota > Actinomycetes > Propionibacteriales > Propionibacteriaceae > Microlunatus. The sequence goes on from JBGAIX010000002.1 coordinate 118,011, forward strand.
GTCGGCGGCGCGACCGGACGGATCCACGGCGCTGACCATTCGCTGTTGGACTACAACCGCTCTGGCGTGCCGCTGATCGAGATCGTCACCAAGCCGATCGAGGGGGCGGGGGAGCGGGCTCCCGAGGTGGCTCGCGCGTACGTGGCGATGCTCCGCGACCTGCTCCGGGCTCTCGACGTCTCCGACGTGCGGATGGAGCAGGGCTCGTTGCGCTGCGATGCGAACGTGTCGCTGCGCCGCTCGCCGAGCGATCCCTTCGGCACCCGTAGCGAGACGAAGAACGTCAACTCGCTGCGCAGCGTCGAGCGGGCGGTCCGCTACGAGATCACCCGTCAGGCCGCGGTTCTGACCAGCGGTGGGACGGTCACCCAGGAAACCCGGCACTGGCACGAGGACGGTGGCTACACCAGCCCTGGCCGGAGCAAGGAGACCGCTGAGGACTACCGCTACTTCCCCGAGCCCGACCTGGTGCCGGTGGCACCGAGCCGGGCGTGGGTGGACGAGCTGCGGGGAAGCCTGCCGGAGCCGCCGGCCGCCCGGCTGGCACGGCTGAGCGCGGAGTGGGGCTTCACCGACCTGGAGTTGCGCGACGTCGTCAGCGCCGGCGCGGTGGATGTCATCGAGGCGACGGTCGCCGCCGGGACCACCCCGCAGGCGGCGCGCAAGTGGTGGCTGACCGAGGTGGCCCGGCGCGCGAACGAGACCGGTGTGGAGTTGACCGAGACCGGCATCAGTCCAGCGCAGGTCGCCGCGGTCCAGGCGCTGGTCGACGCCAAGACGATCAACGACAAGGGCGCGCGTCAGGTCTTCGACGGGCTCGCAGCAGGCGAGGGCACCCCCGAGCAGATCGTGGCTGCGCGTGGTCTCGCGCTGGTCTCCGACGACGGCGCCCTGGTGGCGGCGGTCGACCAGGTGGTCGCGGCCAACCCCGACATCGTCGCCAAGATCGCCGACGGCAAGCTGCAGGCGGCGGGCGCCCTGATCGGCCAGGTGATGAAGGCCATGCGCGGTCAGGCCGATGCGGCGAGGGTGCGAGAGCTGATCCTCGAACGCGTCAGCTGACCACCTCGGGGGGACTGCTCCGGCTGGCGGGCCGTGATCAGGCGGCCGCGGGCTGGCTCCGCGGCGAGGTGTCGGCGAATCGGGTCGCCACCGGTCCGAGGACGGCAAGAATCAACACATAGCCCACGACCAGCGGGCCGACGGTCGCGGAGCCGGTCCCGATCAGGCCGACTACTACGATCGAGAACTCCCCGTGCGCGATCAGAGCGGTGCCCGCCCGGAGCCGGCCGCGGCGCCCGATCCCATCCCGAGCTGCGGCGAACCAACCGGTCGCCACCTTGACCATGGCACTCACGACCGCCAATCCGAGCGCCAGCGGCAGCAGCGGCAGCAGTGCCGCCGGGCCGACCGCGTAGCCGACCGCGAGGAAGAAGGCGGCCGCGAAGAGGTCGCGCAACGGGCTCAGCACCTGCCGCGCTCGCTCGGCCACGGACCCGCTGAGGGTCAGGCCGACCAGGAACGCTCCCACTGCGGCGGACACGTTCACCAACTCGGCGAGTCCTGCGACGACCAGCGTGATCCCGAGGACGCGAAGCATCAGTTGTTCGGCGTCGGGGTGGGCGACCAGGTGACTGAGTCGGCGTCCCCAGCGCTCAGAGACGACCAGCGCGACCGCAACCACTGCAAGCGCGAAGGCGACACCGAGGACCCCCCGCCACCAGCTGTCACCGACAGCGAGCACGGCGAGTACCGGGAGGTAGATCGCCATCGCGAAGTCCTCCAGAACCAGCACCGACAGCACCGCCGGCGTCTCCCTGTTGCCTAGCCGGCGCAGATCGGACAGCAGGCGGGCCACGATTCCCGACGACGACACATAGGTCACCCCAGCCATGGCGACGACCCCGACGAGGTCCAGGCCGAGCAGCAGCGCAACCGCGACGCCTGGCACGGCATTGAGTAGGTCGAAGGCAGCCGAGGGGATGTGGTGCCGCAGACTCGCAAGGAATTCGCGGGTGGAGAATTCCAGCCCGAGTGTGAGCAGCAACAGCACGACGCCGATCGTGGCGCCCGTCGCCAGAAACTCCCCAGCGGCCGGCACCGGCGCCAAGCCGCCTTCGCCGATGAACAGACCGGCGAGCAGATAGAGAGGTACCGGCGACAGCGTCAGGCGCCGCGCCAGGGTCCCCAGCACACTCAGCACCGCGAGGATCAGCCCCAACTCCAGGAGCAGGGCTGCGGAGGTGTGCACGATCAGTCCGCGATGATGCGCTGGACTCCGGCGATACCCTCGCGGGTTCCGATCACGACCAGCACGTCTCCGGCACGCAGGACGTCGGCCGGCCGTGGTGAGGGGATCACGTCGTCACCGCGGACGATCGCCACGATCGAGGCCCCGGTCTGGGTTCGAGCACGCGTGTCTCCGAGCAGCCTGCCGGCGTACCGGCTGCCGTCGTGGACTTCTACCTGGTCCGCGATCAGCCCAGGGATCTCCTTGGTGAGGTCGGCAAAGCGTTCGGCCATCCGTGGTGCGCCGAGAATCTCGGCGAGCGTGTCGGCCTCGTCGCGGTTCAGGCGGAGGATTGGCAGCGCCCGGTCGGGATCCTTGCGCTGGAAGACGACAAGCTCGAACTCACCCGATCGGCGAGCCACCAGGCCGATCCGCTCGCCCTCGTGGTTGGTGAACTCGTAGCGCAGGCCGACACCGGGCAGCAGTACCTCGTTGACCTCCATGCTCCATCTTCTCCCGTGGTCGCGAACCCGCGCCTACGATGCCGCCATGCCGACAGAGATCCCGCGCCCCACTGACGCCGACCGGGAGTGGTTCGCCGAGCTGCTGCCGCCCGATGCGGACGTGACCAGGCGGCCGATGTTCGGCAACCTCGCCGGCTTCGTGAACGGCACGATGTTCATGGCCCTGTTCGGGCCGTCGCTCGCGCTCCGGCTCGACGCGGAGGCGCGCCAGGAGTTGATGGCCGAGGGCGGCGAGCCGTTCAGTCCGATGCCCGGGCGACCCATGCGCGAGTACGTGATGCTGCCGGCGGCGTACCGGGATGATCTGGCCGGCGCCGCTACGTGGGTGGCACGCTCGCTGGAGTTCGGTCGGAGCTTGCCGCCGAAGCCCGCGAAGCCGGCGGCCCGCGCGAAGCGGGGCAGCTGACCGGCGCGTCAGAGCGTGTCGGCGAGGAATTCCAGCAGCACGCGGATGAGGGCACGGCGCGAGTCGGCGCGGCGGAACTCGTGGCCCTCGCCGGCGAGTTCCAGGTAGCGCACCGCCCGGCCGAGCCGGCGCAGCCGGTGCACGATCTGGTGCGACTCACCGAGCGGGACATTGCTGTCCAACTCCCCGTGCACGACCAGCAGCGGCACCGAGATGTTGGTCGCGAACCTGATCGGCGAGAGCGCTCGCAGCAGCGTCCGGTCCCGCACCGGGTGCCCGTACTTGCTGTACGCGGCCGTCGCGATCCACGGCTCGGTGTCGCGGTAGAACGTGTGCAGGTCCGACATCCCGCAGATGTCGACGCCGGCAGCAAACTCCCCGGGGGTGAACGCGAGCGCGGCGAGGGTGAGGTACCCGCCGTAGGACCGCCCGCTGACAGCGATCCGAGCCGGGTCGGCGAGGCCGCGGTCGACCAGTAGGTCGCGGCTGGCGAGCACGTCGTCGAACGCGTCTCGGCGACCGTGTACGTCGTCCGCGTGCACGAAGCTCCGGCCGAACCCGGACGAGCCGCGGATGTTCGGCGCGAAGACCGTGTAGCCGGCTGCGACCACTGCCTGGTGCTGCGGGTTGAACGTGGGGCGTTCCTGGGCCTCTGGCCCGCCGTGCAGGCTCAGCATCGCGGGACCGGAACCGCTCAGGCCGGGCGGGCGATAGAGCCAGCCGGTCAGCGGAAGCCCGTCGCGGGCGGCGAATGTCTCCAGCGTCGGCGTCACGAGTGGGCCGGGAGGTAGCCGCGGCACCTCTGAGACCCGGCGCCAACGGCGATCGGCGACCGACAATGCCCAGAGTTCGCGCGGACGTTCGGGCCCCTCGACGGCCACCAGTGCGGTGCTGCCGTCGCGGCTGATCAACGCGCCGGAGACGACGGTGCCGGGCAGGTCGGGCACGGGGTGGCGCTCTCCGGACGCGGCGTCGACGAGTTCGACCTCGCTCCGGCCGGCGACGTTCCACACCAGCAACAGCGTCCGCCCGGCGTCGTCGGCGTCCAGCCCCTCCAACTCCGCGTCGTCCCGGGGCGCCAGCACCCCGGCCTGGCCGCGCCAGCCTCGAGGGCCCAGCGGGACGGCGACCAGCTGGCGACGCGGCAGCGCGGCGTCGGTCGCCAGGTAGGCGACCAGTGGCGGATCCTCACCACTGACCTCCGAGGGGGTGCCGGACACCTCCTGCCGGCGGGAGTCCGTCGGCGCCGGGCGGATGATCGCCCGGTCGGTCGATCCGGTCGCCGGATAGGGGAGCAGCGGATGGTCCTGATCGGCCTGCCGGTCGACGACGACGCAGAACTGCTTGCCGCGCGGCCCGTCCTTGAGGATGACGTACTGCTCGGCGACGGAGAGGTCGAGCACGCTGATCAGGTCGCCGGCGGCCAGCGGCGTCAGGGCGCCGCTCGCCGGGTCGGCCAGGAACGCCGCCGAGCCGCCCTCAGCCTGCTCGGCGGGCATGGTCACCGCGACCCGCTGCCCTGCTCGGGTCCACGGTCCCAACTCCGCGTGCCGGCCATCGCCGCCGGCGATCCGGCGGGCGTCGCGTCCATCGGGTCGGATCGCCCAGACCTCGGTTCGGACGCCGCCGCCCGTGGCGACGCAACATGCCAGCCATTCCCCATCGGCCGACCAGCTCACCTCGATGACCGGATCGGCCGAAACCTGGATCGGACGCGCGGTCGGAGCCTGCTGATCGCCGTCGGCCGGTGGCAGCGGCTGCAACCAGACCTGGGGGGTCCCGCCCCGGTCGCTCAGGAACGCGACCTGGTCGCAGTCCGGCGACACGGTGGGACACCAGCTGCCCCAAGCCGCGACCAGGCCGGCGGCCAGTTGCTCGGCCGCCCTGGCCGCGTCCGGTGCAGGCAACGCACCGGCCCGGACGTCCGCGGCGGGATTCACCCGACCCCGTGGTGCTGCAGCCACATCTCCAGCAGCGCCAACTGCCAGAGCGCATTCGATCCCAGTGTGGTCCTGGTGGTGTTCGGGTCGGCCAGCATCTGCTGCACGGTATCGGTTCGGAACAGGTTTCGGCGGCGCGCCGCCGGGTCCGTCAGCGCCTCGCGCACGCGTTCGAGGTACGGCCCTTCGAGTTGGCGGATCGCCGGCACCGGGAAGTAGCCCTTGGTGCGGTCGATCACCTCGTCCGGGACGACTCCGCGGCTGGCGCGCTTCAGCACCCCTTTGCCGCCGTCGGCGAGTTTCAGCTCCGGTGGGATTCGCCCGGCGAGCTCGACCAGCTCGTGGTCGAGGAAGGGCACGCGCGCCTCGAGTCCCCACGCCATGGTCATGTTGTCGACACGCTTGACCGGGTCGTCGACGAGCATCACCGTCGTGTCGTTTCGCAGCGCGGCATCGACCGCGGATTCCGCGCCCGACCGGCCGAAGGCCGCAGCGACGAGGTCCGATGGCGCGTCGCGGTCGATCAGCCATTCGGGGTTCAGCACCGAGCGCATCGCCGACCAACGGCGGTCGAAGAACACCTGCGCATACGCCTCGGCAGCGTCGTCGCGGGGTACTGCAGCGAGCGGTGGGTACCAGTCGTACCCGCCGAGCACCTCATCGGCGCCCTGCCCCGACTGCACCACCTTGACGCTCGCCGACACGTCCTGGCTGAGCAGGTAGAACGCGACGCAGTCGTGACTCACCATCGGCTCGCTCATCGAGCGGATCGCCCCGTCGATGCCCGGCAGCAGCCGCGCGGAGTCGATCGGGATCTTGTGGTGGTCGGTACCGAAATGCTGGGCGACCAGCGTGGAGTACGCGAACTCGTCCCCTGCCTCGCCGCCGGCCGAGTCGAAGCCGATGCTGAACGTCTGCAGCCTCTGCTGCCCGGCCTCGGCCAGCAGCGCCACTACCAGCGACGAGTCGATGCCGCCCGAGAGCAGCACGCCGACCGGAACGTCGGCGACCATCCGACGGTCGACCGCGGTGCGCAACGACCCCAGCAGCGCTCCCTCCCAGTCCTCCGCCGACCAGTCGGCCCGCGCCGGGTCGCGCTCGAACTCAGGCTCCCAGTAGCGGGTGTCGGCGTAGTCCCCGTTCGCTTCGACCACACGGATGGTGGCCGGCGGCAGCTTTCGGATCCCGTTCAGGATCGTGTGCGGAGGCGGTACAACGCTGTGGAAGGTCAGGTAGAACGCGAGCGCGGTGTGGTCGATCGAGGTGTCGGTGCCGCCCCCGGCGAGCAGCGCGGGCAGTGTCGAGGCGAACCGCAGCCGCGCGGGGGTGTGGTCGACGTACAGCGGCTTGATGCCGAGCCGGTCCCGGCCGAGCACGACTCTGCCGGTGCGGTGTTCGTAGATCGCGAACGCGAACATGCCGAGGAACCGACGGACACAGTCGACGCCCCAGGCCGCGTACGCCTTCCCGATGACCTCGGTGTCAGAGGTGGAGAAGAACGCGTACCCGGCCGCCATCAGCTCGGCCCGGAGTTCGCGGTAGTTGTAGATGCACCCGTTGAACACCACGCTGAGGCCGAGTGCCGGGTCCACCATCGGCTGGGCCCCGGTGACGGTCAGGTCGATGATCGAGAGCCGGCGATGCCCGAGCGCCAGCGGCCCGCTCGCCCAGAGCCCGCACCCGTCCGGCCCTCGCGTGGTCATCGCAGCGGTGATCCGCTCCACTGCTGCGATGTCGGCCAGCCGGCCGTCGAAGCGTAGTTCGCCGGCCAGTCCGCACATGTCAGTCGCCCTGTCTCTCCGAGTCGGGGTCGTCGGTCTCCGGGCCGGCCACGATCCAGGTGTCCTTCGCACCGCCGCCGCGCGAGGAGTTGACCACCAGGCTGCCCTCCGGCGCCACCCGTGTCAGCGCCAGCGGAGCGAGCGTCGCCTCGCCGGGCCCGACCCCACGAAGGTAGACGAACGCCCGCAGATCGACATGGCGGGGGTGCAACCGGGCGCCGGACAGGGTCGGATGCGAGGAGAGCCGGACGACCTCCTGCGCCACCCAGGAGGCAGGGTCCGCAGCGATCTCGGCGCGGCGAGCCGCGACCTCCGCGACGCTGGCACGAGGACCGATCACCACCCCCGCACCGCCATGTCCGTCGACCGGCTTGGTGACCAGCTCCCCGACCCGGTCCAGCACGATCCGCGCCTCGGCCGGATCCCGGGTCCGGTACGTCGGCACCGACTCCAGCACCGGCCGCTCGTCGAGGTAGTAGCCGATCAGCTCAGGCACGTAGCAGTACATCGACTTGTCGTCGGCGACGCCGTTGCCGGGGGCACTGACGACGCCCACCCCGCCGCGTGCGGCGACCTCGAAGATCTCTGCGCCGATCGGTCGACCGTCGGAGCGCACCACGTCGACGAGTTCCTGGTCCAGCCGCAGGTAGAGGCTGTCGATCCGCTCACCGGTGGCGGCGTGACGGACCGCCTCGCCAGCCACCTCCAGGTCGTCCGCCTCGACCAGCAGCAGGCCGGCACGCTCGGCAAGCATCCGGTGCTCGAAGTACGCCGAACTCTCCGGACCGGTGGTGAACAACCCGACCGCGCCGCCGCCCTCGCCGGCCGGACCGACCGACAGGCAGCGACGGAGTTCGGCCAGGCCGTCATCCGGCCGGAGCAGACCAGGCGGCCGCGGCAGGTCGGGAACGGCCGCGTCCATCAGCTGCCGGATCGCCACGGTGAACGCGATGCCGCTCGGGTTGCGCAGGTTGTCCTCCAACACGCGCCAGCCGCCGAATTCGTCGCGCACCAGGTCGAAGCCGACCACCGGAGCCCGCATCACGCCCTCGGGTAGGCGGCGCGCCTCCGGGCGCCAGCCGGGCGTGTTCACCAGCAGGTCCGAGCTCAACACGCCATCGCGCACCACGTCGGCCGAGCCGTAGACGTCGCGCAGGAACAACTCCAGCGCACGGGCTCGCTGGGTCAGCCCGGCAGCGAGCTCGTCCCACTCGTGGCGGCCGACGATCCTTGGCACGAGGTCGACGGCCAGCCGACGCCGTCGTCCTTCGACGCCGAAGCTGAGGCCCTGTCGGTCGATGAAGCGCTTCCGCCGGTCGCGTCGCTGGTTGAGCTCCGCTCGGCTGAGGTCGCGGAAGTAGCCGAGCACCTCGCCGTACGCGGGGCGTGCGCGGGGGCCGGGCCCGACCGCCTCGTCGCCGGCCCGGCGCCGGTAGCGGCGCAGCGTCGGGGTGTCGGGCGCCGGACCGCCGGCCGGACCGCCCGTCTCCGCTACGACGAGGTCGACCACATCACCCAACCTGCCGCGCTCGGCGAAGGCGGCCCGCTGGCGATCAGCGGAGTTGCCGCGGGCGAGGGTCTGACGTGTCAGCCGCGCGACCTGCTTCCAGTCGCCGAGTTCCTCCAGCTGCGGCCGCAGCCGACGGACCAGTCCCCGGACCACCACGCTGGCCGGCTCGGGGTGGGTGTTCGCCCCGGGATCGAGCAGCGGCCCACTCAAGCCGCTCCTGGCGGCCTGCCACATCGCGGCCCGGTGCAGTGGCGGCGGGACGGGGGAGTAGGGACGTCCACTGACGGCATCCTGCGCTGCAGCCAGGACGGCGGCGCGGAACAGCCCGGCGATCAGCACGGCATCATCGACGATCGGGCAGCCATCGCAGACGCGCAGTTCCAGCGTCGGGGCGTGTGAGGAGGGGCGAACGTCGAAGTAGGCCATCTTCGAGTCCGCGATCACGCCGCTGCCGATCAGGCTGTCCAGCAGCGCGTCGTACTCGGCCGCGGAGCCGAGCGTGCCGGTGGAGCCCGCGGTCGGCCAGCGCTGCCAGATCAGCGACCGGATGCTCGCGTAGCCGGTGTCCTGCTCGTTCCAGTACGGCGAACTCGCCGATAGCGCGAGCAGTACCGGGAGGTCGCGGGAGACCCGTTGCAGGATCTCGACGGCGAGGTCGCGGTCACCGACCCCGACATGGATCTGCAGACCGCAGATGAGTTGCTCGTCCACCAGCAGCCGGTACTGCTCCTGCATGCGGCCGAATCGCCCCGACGAGGTGCGTTCCATGTCGGTGTACCCCGCGGTCGGCGCCGTGCCGACGGCGGCGATCCCCAGCCCGTCCAGCGTGGCCACCTGGACCAGGCCCTCCCGGAGCCGGAGCAGTTCTGCGCGGAGGCCATCAAGGCTGTCCACGGGCTCGGTATTGGTCTCGACGGTGGTGCGCTGGATCTCGGCTGAGTAGTGCTCGGGATCGAGCCGGCTGAGGAGCTGAGGGGCGCGCGCAGAGAGCTTGTGGCTCTCGAGATCGATCAGGTGCAACTCTTCTTCGGCACCCAGGGTGAGCTCGGCGATCACCGCGTCAATCTAGTGCGCGGCCGATCCCGGACCCGGGCTGGGCTGGCGCTATCGGCTCTTGCGCTGCGCGCGGTAGATCAAGTAGCCGCCGGCGATCAGCGCCACGATGCCGATCGCGAGCCAGGTGAAGCTTCCGGTCATGAAGCTGCCCTTGACCATGCCGGTGCCCTGACCGACCCACATCAGCCCCATGATCAACGACGCCAGGCCGAGGAAGAACAGTCCCATCTGCTGAGGGCCAGCCATTATCGCAACTCCATGATTCGGTCGTCGCCGTTGCGTGGATCGCCACGGCCGTCAGTGTTCGAGGTCGCCAGTATCAGGGCTTCGCCGTCGGTTGTCGCGGCGACGTTGCGGAGGCGGCCGAACATGCCGCTGTAGAGACTGGTCGGGTCGCCTGCCTCGGCGCCCTCGATCGGTATCCGCCACAGCCGCTGCCCGCGCAGCGCGGCCATCCACAGTGACCCGCGCCAGTACGCCAGGCCGGACGGCGACGCGTCGGAGGTGCGCCAGACCCGTTTCGGGTCGGTGAACCGGCTTCCGCCGCCGGTCCCCTCGACTTCGGGCCAGCCGTAGTTGTTCCCTTCGCTGATCACGTTCAGCTCGTCCCACCGACTGTCCCCGAACTCGCTCGCCCATAGCCGGCCGTCGCCGTCGAACGCAAGTCCCTCGATGTTGCGGTGGCCGAGGCTCCACACCTCGTTGCCGAACGGATTGCCTGCCGCGGGCTTGCCGTCGAGGGTGATCCGCAGCACCTTCCCACCCAGCGACGCCCGGTCCTGAGCGAGCCGGGTATCTCCGGTTTCTCCGGTGCCGACGTAGAGAAGTCCGTCGGGCCCGATCGAGAGCGCCCCGCCGTTGTGGCGGTAGCCCTTCGGGATCCCGGTCAGCACCGTCCGCGGATCGCCCAGCCGGCTGCCGTCCCAGCTCATCGCGACGATGCGGTTGTCTCGCGCTGAGGTGAAGTAGGCGAAGACGGTGCGCTCGTCGGGCGTCGCCTCCAGGCCGAGCAGCCCGCCCTCGCCGCCCGCCGCGACCTCGAGCGTGCGGACGGGCTCCCCGCGGCCGTCAGCCACCTTCACGATCCGGCCTGTGTCGCGCTCGCCCGCCAGCAGGGTGCCGTCACGCAGCGGAAGCAGGCCCCACGGGGTGGTCAATCCCGTGAGCAGATCCCGCGCACTGCTCGGATTGCCCGTCTGCTCAGAACGTGCCTGGCCGCTCGGCGTACGAGTGGGCGTCTGCGACGGGCCGGCTGAGGCCGTCGGAGGCACGCCAGACGTGATGGGTGCGGGGTCCGGCCCCGCTGCGGGGGTGCTACACCCTGCAAGGCTGCTGAGCAGTACTGCGGCGAGCAGGACGCCACGGCGACCGACCAGGTCGAGCGGGGTCGCAGTGGCTGCCCCGCCGCTCCGCTGGACCGCCCCGGGCGCCATCCGCCGCGCGATCAGACGCTCAGATCGGTCGCGTTCAGCAGGTCGATCGCCTCCGGCTCCCCGACCAACTTGATCTCGGCGACGCCGGTCCGGCCGTGCGCGTACAGCATGATCTCGCTGGGCAGCCCGACCAGCGTCACGATGGTGTTGCCACCGACGGCCCGGATCGTCTCCGGTTCGCTGTCCGGCGCCGCCGACCCGAGGCGCTCCAGCACCACCCCGACCTGAGCGCGACGGAACCACGCGCGCGCCAGCAGCTTCAACCGGCGCCACATCCACTCCTCGACCTCGGCTCCGAGGTCGCGGGACGTGTGCGGCGCATCCCCGGCACGACGCACGTCCTCGTGGTGGACGAAGAATTCGGTGGTGTTCGCGCCCTCGTCGACACCCGGAATGGCGAACACCGAGAAACGTGCCGGGCCACTGCGGAGCCGGGTCACCAGCTCGGTGAACGGCCAGCGCTGCTTGACCTCTGCCATTCGACGCTCGTACAGACCGACCAGGGGCTTGGCGACCATGCCACTGGCGCCGATCGGGTCGTTCTCGCGCACCCACAGATGGGCCGCGAGGTCGTGCGCATCCCAGCCCTCGCACAGCGTCGGAGCGTCCGGTCCGACCTGGTCCAGCAGGTCGCACAGCGCGGCCCGTTCGGACTTGGCAAACGTCACGGACGACCATGATAGTGCTACCGACCTGGGCGTTCGCCAGCCGCGAGGTGCACCGCACGACCGCGCCGCCCGCAGCCGGGGCGTCCGGAGCGCATGGCGTGGGGCTCCAGCAAGCGGAAATCTCGCGTCGGGCGGTGGTGCCGACCGTCACAATGGGCCGGTGAGCGCACCCAGTCCCGCATCGCCAGCACCGGCCGCTGACCCGGTCGCGCCCGCCACGGCTCCCGCCGGCGCCGAGCACTCGGCTCTCGACCCCGCTGTCGCTTCCCGGCTGAAGCGCGACGGCGCCGGGCTGGTTGCCGCCGTCGTTCAGGACGTGCAGACAGCCGAGGTGCTGATGGTCGGGTGGATGGACGACGAGGCTCTGCATCGGACCTTGACGACGGGCCGCTCCACGTTCTATTCGCGGAGCCGCCAGGAGTACTGGGTCAAGGGCGACACCAGCGGAAACCGGCAGTGGGTACGTGAAGTGCGGCTCGACTGCGACGGCGACGCCCTTCTGGTGAAGGTCATCCAGGAGGGGCCCGCGTGTCACACCGGGACCCGCAGCTGTTTCGATGCCGCAGTCCTGCCGGCCGCGCTCGGGGCACCCGGCGAGGTGATCGAGCTGTCGGGGAAGGGCGTGTCGTGAGCGATTCAGCCGCCGACCCGATCGGCATCGAGGATCGATCCGCGGGCATCGTCCCCTCGCTCGAGACCTTCCGCCTCCTGGCCGCCGAGCGGCGGGTCATTCCCGTCTACCGCCGTCTGCTCGCCGATACAGAGACGGCAATCGGGTTGTACCGGCGGCTCGCCGAGGACCGGCCAGGCACCTACTTGCTGGAATCGGCGGAGCAGGGCGTCTGGTCGCGCTACTCCTTCGTCGGGGTACGCGCCGCCGCCACTCTCACCGCCGTCGGCGGCGAAGCCGTCTGGACCGGACAGGCGCCGGCAGGGGTGCCGCTGGACGGTGACCCGCTCGTCGCGGTGCGCGAGACGCTGCGCCTGCTGCACACCGAGCGCGGCGAAGGCCTGCCTCCATTCACCTCAGGCCTGGTGGGTTTCCTCAGCTACGACGTCGTTCGGCGACTCGAGCGGCTACCGGACCAGAATCCCGATGACCTCCAGGTTCCGGAGCTCACCTTCCTGCTGGCGTCGGATCTGGCCGTCCTGGATCACCACACCGGTGAGGTGTGGCTGGTGGCCAACGCGATCAACCTCGACGGCACCGACGAGCGGGTGGACGAGGCGTGGCTCGACGCCGTCGAACGTGTCACCGCGATGACCGAGCGTCTGGTCGAGTCAGCGCCCGGGCAGGCCCGGGCAGCCGTCCCTGACGACGCCGGTCCCGGACCCGTCGTCCGGCGCCAGCGCACGCCGCAGCAGTACCAGGACGCGGTCCGCGCGGCCGTCGAGGAGATCAAGGCGGGCGAGGCGTTTCAGATCGTCGTCAGCCAGCGGTTCGACGTCGACACCACTGCCGACCCGCTCGACATCTACCGGGTCCTGAGGCTCTCCAACCCGAGCCCCTATATGTATCTGCTCCGCCTCGGCGCCTTCGACATTGTGGGCTCGAGTCCCGAGGCGCTGATCACCGTCCAGGACGGCGCCGCGATCACCCATCCGATCGCGGGTTCGAAGCCGCGGGGTGCAACCCCGGCAGAGGACCAGGCACTCGAAGTGGAGCTCCTCGGCGATCCCAAGGAACGCGCCGAACACGTCATGCTGGTCGACCTCGGCCGCAACGATCTTGGGCGCGTGTGCGTGCCGGGAACGGTGGAGGTGGTGGAGTTCATGGAGGTCCGCCGCTACAGCCACATCATGCACCTGGAGTCCACCGTGACCGGCCGGATCGCGCCGGGGCACTCCTCGTTGGACGTCGTGCTGGCGGCGTTCCCGGCGGGCACCTTGTCGGGCGCCCCGAAGGTTCGAGCGATGGAGATCATCGACGGGCTCGAAGTGTCGCGTCGAGGCCTCTACGCCGGGGTGGTCGGCTACCTGGATTTCGCCGGTGACGCCGACGCCGCCATTGCCATCCGGACGGCGTTGCTGCGCGACGGCACCGCCTACGTGCAGGCCGGCGCCGGCATCGTGGCCGACTCCGACCCGGCCACGGAGGACCAGGAGTCGCAGAACAAGGCGGCCGCCATCATCAGGGCGATCGGAGTCGCCGAGGCTCTCACGACGGCGGCTGGGTGAGCGGCGCCGATCACCTGCGCGACGCGCCGGCGGCGCGGCCTCGACCCGCGGACGCCCACCGCGCGGCGACGGTCGCGGCGGCCCTGCTGATCGCCGGCTCCGCGGCGGCGCTCGTCGCGGGCGCCCAGCCGTGGTGGCGAGCGAGAGGTGACGGCGTGGATGTCGGGATCGCGGGCACCGCTGCCACCGGCGGCCTGTGCCAGGCATTGGCCATCGTGGCCGCGGCGGGCACCGCCCTGCTGCTGGTGCTCGGCCGCCGCGGCCGCCGCATTGTCGGGGTGCTGCTTGCGCTGGCCGGCGGAGCAGCGACGAGTCTGGGAGCCGCGCATCCCCGGCCGGCGCCGGGGTTGGTGCGGACCGAGGTGCGTGCCGTCAGCCTCGCGGATCAGTTCGCGGTGACCGCGACCGCCTGGCCGTGGTTCTACGCCGCCGCCGGCGTTGCGATCGCGGCGGGCGGGGTTGTCGTCGTCCGCACCGCGCACCGCTGGCGCGGCCGCGGGAGCCGGTTCCAGGCGGGCGCCTCGTACGCCCCGGCCAACCCGGAGATCGAGACGCGAGATCTGGACAGCGCCGATCCGGGCGCGCTCTGGCGCGCGATGGACGCCGGTGGCGATCCGACGGACGACGAGCCGATCGGGAGTGGGAGCGGTCCCAGTTCGGCCGACCAGGCACCCCGCCAGAACGGCACCACAGCCGAGTCGCCCCCCGATGTGCCAAACGGCGCGACACACGACACAATGGGGTGATCACCGGCCTCCGGGTGGCTCCGGTCCTCCCGTAATTCCGACCAGGGATAGACGAGAAGCGAGGGATTCATGGCATCAACGACGCAGAGCAGCGTGGCGACCGACACCTCGGAGCGGCCGCGAAAGCACGTCCACCACGGCCGTACCGTCGCCGCCTGGGTTGGAGCCATGATCGCCACGCTGGCCTTTGTCGTCGGCGGAGTCGCGCTGATCATCGCGGCTTGGCCGCTGTTCTGGATCGCCGTCGTGATGCTGATCGCCGCCCCCATCATCGGCAAGATCCTGCAGAAGATGGGCCACGGGGCCTACTAAGCCGGTACACCAGACGTGGGTGCGCTAGAGGAAATCATCGCCGGGGTCCGGGAGGACCTCGCTGACAGGCAGTCCCGGGTGCCGTTGGACCGCCTGAAGGAGCGGTGCGCCCACATCGACCCCGCGCTTGACCCGATGCCGCGGTTCAGGGGCCCGGGCGTCGCGGTGATCGCTGAGGTCAAGCGGTCCAGCCCCAGCAAGGGAGCCCTGGCCGATATCCCGGATCCAGCCGCCCTGGCTGCCGAGTACGAGGCGGGCGGAGCTGCGGCCATCTCGGTCCTCACCGAGCAGCGACGCTTCTCAGGCACTCTGGACGATCTGGTCCGGGTCCGATGTGCGGTATCGGTGCCGGTGCTGCGCAAAGACTTCATCATCAGCGCGTACCAGCTCTTCGAGGCGCGCGCAGCCGGTGCGGACATGGTGCTGCTCATCGTCTCCGCGCTGACCGACCCGCAGCTCGTGTCACTGGTTGAACGGGCCGAGTCGATCGGGCTGACACCGCTGGTCGAGGTGCACACCGAGGATGAAATCGCCCGCGCAGTGGATGCCGGCGCGCGCATCATCGGCGTGAATGCGCGCAACCTGCGGACGCTGGCCGTCGAACCCGCAACCTTCGCCCGGCTGGCGCCGTCGATCCCCGACGGCATCGTCCGGATCGCGGAGTCAGGGGTGCGCGGACCGCACGATGTGATCGACTTGGCGCGCGCTGGCGCCGACGTCGTCCTGGTCGGTGAGGCGCTGGTGACCGGTCGTGATCCCCGTAGCGGTGTCGCGGACCTGGTTGCCGCCGGGGCACACCCGGCGGTCCACAAGTCCTGACCCGTCGCGGTCACATCAGCACACGGAGGCTCGGTCCGGTGACCACTCAGCAACGGGGTGGCGGCTCCGTCCCCGAGACCGATGCCCAGGCCAGACTGCTCCCGGATGCGAGCGGCCACTTCGATCGGTTCGGTGGGAAGTTCGTTCCCGAGGCCCTGTACGCCGCGCTCAACCAGTTGGAGCGGGAGTTCACCGCGGCGCTCGCCGATCCCGGGTTCCATGCCGAGCTTCAGGCGCTGCTCGCGGACTACACCGGCCGCCCGAGCCCCATCACCGAGGTTCCTCGGTTCGCCGCGCATGCCGGCGGCGCGCGGATCGTGCTGAAGCGTGAGGATCTCAACCACACCGGTTCACACAAGATCAACAACGTGCTCGGCCAGGCCCTACTGACCAGACGGATGGGAAAGACGCGCGTCATCGCCGAGACGGGCGCCGGCCAGCATGGCGTCGCCACCGCGACCGCCGCGGCACTCTTCGGACTCGATTGCACCGTCTACATGGGCAAGGTGGACACCGAACGCCAGGCTCTCAACGTCGCGCGGATGCGGCTGCTCGGCGCAGAGGTCATCGCGGTCGAGTCTGGCACCCAGACGCTCAAGGACGCGATGAATGACGCGATGCGTGACTGGGTGGCCTCGGTCGACCACACGCACTATCTGATCGGGACCGTGGCCGGACCGCACCCGTTCCCGATGCTGGTGCGGGAGTTTCAGCGGGTGATCAGCACCGAGGCCCGCGCCCAGCTGCTTGCTCGCTACGGCCAGCTGCCAGAGGCGGTGGCCGCCTGCGTCGGAGGCGGGTCCAACGCGCTCGGCATCTTCGCCGATTTCATCCCGGACGCATCGGTGGAGCTGTTCGGCTTCGAGGCCGGCGGTGACGGGGTGGAGACGGGCCGTCACGCGGCGACCATCTCCGCCGGGGAGGTCGGGGTGCTGCACGGGATGCGGACCTTCGTGTTGCAGGACGAGGACGGTCAGACTCGCGAGTCGCACTCGATCTCCGCCGGCCTGGACTACCCGGGAGTCGGGCCGGAGCACTCCTGGCTGGCAGACCAGGGCCGGGCGCAGTACGAGCCGATCACCGACGCCGAGGCGATGGACGCATTCGGCTTGCTGGCCCGTACCGAAGGCATCGTGCCGGCGATCGAGTCCGCGCACGCCCTGGCCGGCGCCCTCAAGCTGGGTCGACGGCTCCCGGCCCGACCGGACGGCCAGCCGCCGCTGATCCTGGTCAGCCTCTCCGGACGGGGCGACAAGGACGTCGACACGGCCATCCGCTGGTTCGGCCTGGACACGTCGGGAACCGCGAGCGAGGGCGGCGGCCGATGACCGCGCCGGGGATCGCCGGCGAGGTCGTCGGCGGGGCACCGACGTTCGACCTGGGCCGCAGCGGGCGGCTGTTCGCTGACATCCGCGCGCAGGGTCGCGGGGCCCTGGTCGGTTTCCTGCACGTCGGATACCCGGACGTGGAGATCTCCCTGCGCGCTCTCCGCGCCCTCACCGGTGAAGGTCGCGAACCTGGGGTCGACCTGGTCGAGGTGGGGATGCCGTACAGCGACCCGATGATGGACGGGGTCACCATCCAGCGCTCGGGCACCCGCGCGCTGGAGCGCGGTGTCCGCACCCGGGACGGGTTCGCGGCGGTCCAAGCCGTCGCGGATGCTGGCACTCAAGCCGTGGTAATGACGTACTGGAATCTGATCGAGCGCTACGGGCCGGAACGGTTCGCCCGCGATCTTGTGTCTGCCGGCGGCTCCGGTGCGATCACGCCTGACCTGACGCCGGACGA
This sequence comes from Propionibacteriaceae bacterium, assembly GCA_044225235.1. Classification (GTDB taxonomy): domain Bacteria; phylum Actinomycetota; class Actinomycetes; order Propionibacteriales; family Propionibacteriaceae; genus Microlunatus. Next base: position 135,402 of record JBGAIX010000002.1, read on the forward strand.
GGCGGCCGAGTGGTTGGCGGTCTCGGACGCGTACGGACTGGACCGCATCTTCCTGGTCTCGCCCTCGTCCACCGACGAGCGGCTGGCCTCGACCATCGGCGCTTGCCGCGGTTGGGTCTACGCGACCTCGGTGATGGGGGTGACCGGCGCGCGGGCACAGACCTCGGCCGCTGCACCAGAACTCGTCGGCCGGATCCGTCAGGTTCATCCGACTGCAGCGGTCGGTGTCGGCCTGGGGGTGTCCAATGGCGCTCAGGCTCGCGCGGTGACCGAGTACGCCGACGCGGTGATCGTTGGCTCGGCACTGGTCCGCACGCTGCTCGACGCCGAGGCGGCCGGGCACGCAGACGATCTGAGCGGGCTGCGTGCTGCCGTCCGGGACCTGGCGGCCGGCGTCGCCGGGGAACTTCCCGCTGCCGGTCGGGGTTAGGCGGGGCGTGACCCGCGCGCTGCGACCGAGGCTGAGCGCGGCTCCTGCCGGGCGGACACCCGTCCGGTTGGCGCCCCTTGTGGTGGCACCTGTGATGGCGCTGCTGCTTCTGGTCGGCTGGGGGTGCACACCGTCGTCGACGCCCACTGCCGACGCTGACGGCGACGGCTACATCGGCGGAACGTCGCTGCCGAACCCGTACCGGCTGCCTGCGGCCTCCCTCACCGACAGCACGGGCGCCATTCGTGACCTCGCGACCAGCACCGATCAACCCGTCACCCTGCTGTTCTTCGGCTATTCGCACTGCCCCGACGTGTGTGTCGCGGTGCTGGGTGACGTCGCGCTGGCCCTGCAACGCGTCGACCCCACCGTCCGCGAACAGATCCAGGTCGTCTTCGTGACCACCGACCCGGCTCGCGACAACCCCGCCGTGCTGCGGCGCTACCTCGACCGGTTCGACCCGGCGTTCATCGGCCTCACCGGTGCGCTGCCGACCATCAGCAAGGTCGCGCGGTCCGTCGGCGTCGAGATCGAGGCCGGGCGCACGCTGCCGAGCGGAGGCTACGACGTGGGTCATTCGGCCCAGTTGATCGGCTTCGACCACCAGGCCGGAGTCGTCATCTGGACCCCGGGAACGGCAGTGGGCGATCTCGCTCACGACCTTGCGCTGTTGGTCGAGCGGGCCCGGTGAGCGGCACTCCCGGCGCCGCGCAGACCATGGCCCACAGCCCTGCGCAGCCGAGCCGTTTTCGCCGCACCGCTCGGAGCGGCTGGCCGTCCACGATCGCCCGGCTGCTGCTCGGCGGCGTGCTGGTCGTTGCTGGCGCGCTGAAGGCTGCGGACCCGCAAGCGTCGGTTGCCGCTGTTCGCGCGTACGAGTTGTTACCGTCCTGGCTGGAGACGCCGATGGGTTGGGGACTCCCGTTCGCCGAGATCGCCATCGGGGTGTTGCTCGTCGTCGGGCTCGGGGTCCGGGTGGCGGCGATTGCAGCGGGTGCGTTGCTGGTGGTGTTCATCGTGGGCGTCGCGTCCGCGGCTGCACGGGGGCTGAGCATCGACTGCGGGTGCTTCGGCGGCGGCGGACCCGTCGCGCCGGATCAGACGGCCTACGCGGCCGAGGTCGTTCGCGACCTCTGCCTACTGGTGCTCGCCGGCTGGCTGGTGGCGGTCCCGCGCTCCCGGCTCGGGCTGGACGGGGTGCTCGAGGGACCCGGTGGCAGGACAACGGAAGAGGTGGATTGAGGCGTCATGGCACCGAATGCACGTGAACGTGCTCGGCTGGCAGCTGAGCAGGAGGCTCGCCGCCGTCGTGACCGTCGGCTGCTGATCGCGATCGTCGTCGGCTTCGTCGTCGCCGTGGTCGCTGCCGGGATGGGCATCCAGGCGTATCGGACCAGCCGCGCCCCGTCGGCGGTCCCGACGCCGGCGGCGACAGGCTCAGCGAGGGCGACGATCGTCGACGGCCAGCCACTCACCTTTGGGAGTGGCCCACGGATCGTCGGTCTGTACGAAGACTTCCACTGCCCGCACTGCGCCGAGTTCGAGGAAACCTACGGTTCGACGCTGGACGGCGCGATTGCCGACGGCATCGCTACCGTCCAGCTGTATCCGATGTCCTTCATCGACGCGGGGTCGGCGACGGCTGCGAACGGCATGGCCTGTGCGGCCGAGGCGGGATTCGGCGCTGCGTACTACCGGGGCCTGTTCGCCAACCGCACGCTGCAATGGAACGACGAGCAGTTGATCGATCTCGCCGGGAAGGTCGGCGGTACTGCTACCGACGACTTCCGCAGCTGCGTCACGACCAAGCGCCACGGGGGTTGGGTGGAGTCGATCAATGCGGCCGCCGACGCCAAAGGGGTGAAGAGCACCCCCACCCTGTTCATCGACGACCTCGAGGTCGGCGTCGCGAAGCTGACGCCGCAGGCGCTGACTCAACTTCTCACCCAACAGGGTGCCGCTCGATGACCGCCCCGCTCTCCGCCCTCCTCTTCATCCCGACCCCGACGGCGAACACCTGGTACATCGGCGCTTTCCCGCTGCGGGCGTACGCGCTCTGCATCATCTCCGGGATCGTCATCGGCATGGTGATCACCACCAGGCGTTGGCGCGCTCGCGGCGGCAGCAGCGACAGCGTGGAAGCTGTCGTCGTGGTCGCGGTTCCGTGCGGCATCGTCGGCGCGCGGCTCTACCACGTGATCACCGACTATCAGCTCTACTTCGGGCCGGGGCGCAACCCGTTCGACGCACTGAAGATCTGGAATGGCGGCCTCGGCATCTGGGGTGCGGTCGCATTCGGCGTACTCGGCGCGTACGTCGTCGCCCGGCGACGCGGGATGAGCTTCCCCGCACTGCTGGACGCGGCCGCGCCCGGACTGCTCGTCGCGCAGGCCATCGGTCGACTTGGCAACTGGTTCAACGCCGAACTGTTCGGCCGGCCGACCACCCTGCCGTGGGCACTCCAGATCCCGGTTGACCATCGGCCGCCAGGGTTCGCCGAGTTCGCCACATTCCACCCCACGTTTCTGTACGAGATGCTCTGGAACCTCGCCGCCGCGGCGGTGCTGGTGCTGCTGGACCGGCGGTTCCGGCTCGGGCACGGCAAGGTCTTCGCCCTCTACGTCATGCTGTACACCGCCGGACGGGCGTGGATCGAGGCGCTGCGTATCGACGTGGTCAACACGGTCGGCGGAGTCCGTTTGAACGACATCACCTCGGTGGTGGTCTTCCTCGTCGCCGTCGGATGGTTCAGCTGGCTCGTGCGCAACCGGCCCGGGCGCGAGGAGGTCGTCGAGGGACCCGCGCCAGACGCGCCATCGATGCCCTCGATAGCTGCCGAATCCAGTCCGTCGCCGGAAAGCGGCGCGCACGGTGAGGGCGCCGCAGACTAGGCTGTCGCGCAGCAGGATCGATCCGGTGACGTACGGTCCAGCTGCGCGTGAGGACGCTCGCCGGACGGGTTCGTGCACGGGCGCAAGACGGACGAGATCAGACGTGCGTCGCGTGCGTTAACCTGTTCCTCGATTCTGGGCCAACGACGTCCCGGGGACCTCGTGCAGCGCGCCCCCTTTGCCCGGAAGATGTGCCGCTCAGCCGAAACCGACTCGTGAGATCCGGCACGTCCCACGACCCGGCTCCGACGACGGGAGTGTGTTCCATGACAGCTCATCCCGCCTATCACCTCGACGGTCGCGCCGCGCCGCAGCTGCGTCCGTCGAGCGAAGGGCTGTACGACCCGGCCTTCGAGCACGATGCGTGCGGCGTCGCCTTCGTCGCGACACTGACCGGCGTACCCAGTCACGACATCGTGGCGAAGGGCCTCGAGGCGCTGCGCAACCTGGATCACCGCGGCGCCACCGGTGCCGACCCTCGCACCGGAGACGGTGCCGGAATCCTGCTCCAAGTGCCCGACGGCTACCTCCGCGAGGCGGTCGATTTCAGCCTGCCGCGGGCCGGATCGTACGCCGTGGGCAACGCCTTCCTGCCGACCGATCCGGAGTTGGCCGCGAAGGCCAAGGCGACCATCGAGCAGATCGCCGCCGAGGAGCAGTTGGTCGTCCTCGGATGGCGGGTCGTACCGACCGAGGACGACTCGCTCAGTGATCTGACCCGGTCGAACATGCCGTACTTCGAGCAACTCTTCGTGACCGCGAAGGGCGTGCCGCTGATGGGGATCGCGCTGGACCGGTTGGCCTACTGCCTGCGCCGCCGCGCCCAGCACGAGACCGGGGTGTACTTCGCCTCGCTGTCCTGCCGGACGCTGGTGTACAAGGGCATGCTCACCACCGAGCAGTTGGAGCTGGTCTTCCCCGAGCTGACCGATCAGCGGATGGCGAGCGCGCTCGCCGTCGTGCACTCCCGGTTCTCCACCAACACGTTCCCGGCGTGGGAGCTGGCCCACCCCTTCCGGATGATCGCCCACAACGGCGAGATCAACACCGTCAAGGGCAACCGGAACTGGATGCGGGCACGGGAGGCGCTGCTCGCCAGTGACGTCATCCCGGGCGATCTGGAGCGGCTGTTCCCGATCTGTACCCCTGATGCCTCCGACTCTGCCTCGTTCGACGAGGTGGTCGAGTTGCTGCACCTGGGCGGCCGGTCACTGCCGCACGCGATGCTGATGATGATTCCGGAAGCGTGGGAGAACAACCCGCGGATGGACCAGAAGCGACGCGAGTTCTACGCCTTCCATTCCTGCCTGATGGAGCCCTGGGACGGGCCGGCGGGTGTCGTGTTCACCGACGGCACCGTGGTCGGCGCGGTGCTGGACCGCAACGGCCTGCGCCCTGGCCGGTACTGGGTCACCGATGACGGCTTGGTGGTGCTGGCCTCCGAGGCCGGCGTGCTGGAGATCGACCAGGCCAAGGTCGTCCAGAAGGGTCGGCTGCAGCCCGGCCGGATGTTCCTGGCCGATCTCGGCCAGCACCGGCTGATCTCTGACCAGGAGGTGAAGAGCGGGCTCGCCAGCGCCGCGCCGTACGGCGAGTGGCTGACGGCGGGCCGAATCCTGTTGGGTGACCTGCCCGAGCGCGAGCACGTCGTACACACGCACGCGTCGGTATCCCGCCGACAGCAGGTGTTCGGCTACACCGAGGAGGAACTCCGCCTCATCCTCGCGCCGATGGCGTCCAACGGGGCGGAGCCGATCGGTTCGATGGGGACCGATACGCCCCTCGCCGCGCTGAGCGAGAAGCCGCGCCTGCTGTTCGACTACTTCTCGCAGTTGTTTGCGCAGGTCACCAACCCTCCGCTCGATGCCATCCGCGAAGAGCTGGTCACCTCGCTCTACAACACCATCGGCGCGGAACGGAACGTGCTGGAGCCCGGGCCTGCGTCCTGTCGGCGACTGGTCCTGCCGTTCCCCGTGCTGAACAACGACGACCTGGCAAAGATCGTCCGGATCAACCGCGAAGGCGACCTTCCCGGCTACCAGACCTACGTCGCGCGCGGCCTGTACGAGGTCAGCGGCGGGGCTGAGGCGCTGGTGGCGAAACTCGACCAGCTCTGCGCCGAGATCTCCGCGGCGATCGAGGGGGGCGCGCGGATCATCCTGCTCTCCGACCGGCACTCCAACGCCGAACTGGCGCCGATCCCGTCCCTGCTGTTCACCGCCGCGGTGCACCACCACCTGGTGCGTCAGAAGAGCCGCACCCAGGTAGGTCTGGTGGTGGAAGCGGGCGACGTCCGCGAGGTGCACCACGTCGCGTTGCTGATCGGCTACGGCGCAGCCGCGGTCAACCCGTATCTGGCCATCGAGAGCGTCGAGGACCTGGCTCGGCACGAGGTCTACACCAGCGTCGAGCCGGAGAAGGCCGTCGTGAACGTGGTCAAGGCGCTCGGCAAGGGCGTCCTGAAGGTGATGAGCAAGATGGGCGTGTCCACGGTCGCGTCCTACACCGGAGCTCAGATCTTCGAGGCGCTCGGCCTGTCCCGCGAGGTCGTGGACCGCTACTTCACCGGGACCACCAGCAAGCTGGGCGGCGTCACCCTCGATCAGATCGCCGAGGAGGTGCGGCAGCGGCACGAGACGGCCTACCCGGCCGACGGCATTCCGCTTGCGCACCGGCTGCTTCCCGTCGGCGGGGAGTACCAGTGGCGCCGCGAGGGCGAGCCACACCTGTTCGACCCTGAGACCGTGTTCCGGCTGCAGCACTCGACCAGGTCCGGTCGCTACGACATCTTCAAGCAGTACACCCACCACATCGACAGCCAGTCCGAGCGGCTGATGACGCTGCGTGGGCTGCTGAAGTTCAACTCCGACCGGCCTGCGGTGCCGATCGAGGAGGTCGAGCCCGTCAGCGAGATCGTCAAGCGGTTCTCCACCGGGGCGATGTCGTACGGCTCGATCAGTGCCGAGGCCCACGAGACGCTGGCGATCGCGATGAACCGGTTGGGCGGGAAGTCCAACACCGGCGAGGGCGGCGAGGACAAGGAACGCCTCTACGACCCGGCCCGGCGCAGCGCGATCAAGCAGGTGGCCTCGGGCCGCTTCGGCGTCACCTCCGACTACCTGACCAACGCCACCGACATCCAGATCAAGATGGCTCAAGGGGCGAAGCCCGGCGAGGGTGGGCAGCTGCCCGGCCAGAAGGTCTATCCCTGGGTGGCGAAGACCCGGCACTCCACCCCGGGCGTCGGGCTGATCTCGCCGCCGCCGCACCACGACATCTACTCGATCGAGGATCTCAAGCAGCTCATCCACGACCTCAAGTGCGCCAACCCCGCCGCGCGGGTGCACGTGAAGCTCGTTGCTGAGGTCGGCGTCGGCACGGTGGCTGCCGGAGTGTCCAAGGCCAAGGCCGACGTCGTGCTGATCTCCGGCCACGACGGCGGCACGGGTGCCGCACCGCTGACCTCGCTGAAGCATGCCGGCGGTCCCTGGGAACTCGGCCTTGCCGAGACTCAGCAGACCCTGCTGCTGAACGGGCTCCGGGACCGGATCGTCGTGCAGGTCGACGGCCAGCTCAAGACCGGACGCGACGTCATCATCGGTGCCCTGTTGGGCGCGGAGGAGTTCGGGTTCGCCACGGCGCCGCTGGTGGTCAGCGGCTGCATCATGATGCGGGTCTGCCACCTCGACACCTGCCCGGTCGGCGTGGCCACCCAGAATGCGGAGTTGCGCAAGAAGTTCTCCGGCAAGCCGGAGTTCGTCGTCAACTTCTTCGAGTTCATCGCCGAGGAAGTGCGGGAGCATCTTGCCGCGCTGGGATTCCGAAGCCTCGACGAGGCGATCGGACACGTCGAGGTGCTCGACACCACACCGGCGGAGAACCACTGGAAGGCGCGCGGTCTCGACCTCCGCCCGATCCTGCACAAGCCCGAACTGCCCGAGGGCACCGCGCTGCACAACGTCACCGTGCAGGATCACGGCCTCGACACCGCGTTGGATGTGGAGCTGATCGAGCTCTGCCGTCCGGCGCTGGAGTCGGGTGAGGCGGTCCGCGCCTCGCTGGCGATCCGCAACGTGCACCGCACCGTGGGCACCATCCTTGGTCACGAAGTGACCAAGGCGACCCGGGGTGAAGGGCTGCCGGATGGCACGATCGACATCACCTTCGCGGGATCGGCGGGCCAGAGCTTTGGGGCGTTCCTCCCGGCGGGTGTCACCCTCCGGCTCGAGGGAGACGCGAACGACTACCTCGGCAAGGGCTTGTCGGGCGGTCGACTGGTGCTGCGCCCGGACCGCGCTGCGACGTTCGAGGCGGCGAGCAACATCATCGCCGGCAACGTCATCGGGTACGGCGCGACCAGCGGGGAGATCTTCATCCGCGGCCAGGTGGGCGAGCGCTTCTGCGTCCGGAACTCCGGCGCGACAGCAGTGGTGGAGGGCCTCGGTGACCACGGCTGCGAGTACATGACCGGCGGCATCGCGGTCGTTCTCGGTGCCACCGGGCGCAACGTCGCGGCGGGCATGTCGGGTGGCATCGGCTACTTCCTCGACCTGGACACCGACCTGCTGAACACCGAGATGGTCGACGCACTGCCGCTCTCCGCCGCTGACCTGGAGTTGCTGCAACAGCTGGTCACGCGCCACTTCGAGGAGACCGAATCGGACGTGGCCGGTGCGCTGCTCGCCGATTGGTCCGAGTCGGGAAGTCGCTTCACCAAGGTGCTGCCGCGCGACTACGCCCGCGTGGTCGCAGCGCGCGAGCAGGCCACTGCGGACGGGCTCGACGACGAGGCGTTGACCACCAAGATGATGGAAGCCGCACGAGGATGACCTCGTTGCGTACCGAGATCGTGAGCGGGCGGACTGCGCCGTCGCAGCCATCCGCGCTCGCGGGCTCGCACTCCCGCCAGGCCCGTCCACGCTCAGGCACTGGCCACCCGCTCCCGATCGCTGATCGCCGCGGCGCGGTGGCCGCGCGGCGCAGCGCACACGCTCATCTCGCCCAGTCCCGGGGATTCCTCCGGGCCGAAAGGAGCCACCATGGCTGACCCTCGGGGGTTCATGACGACGCCCCGCCAGGTGGCCGAGCGCCGACCGGTGGCCGAGCGCATCCACGACTGGAAAGAGGTCTACCCAGGCACGCCGGGCCGGGCCCTGCTGCCGATCATCTCTGCGCAGGCAGGCCGGTGCATGGACTGCGGGATCCCGTTCTGCCACACCGGGTGCCCGCTGGGCAACCTGATCCCGGAGTGGAACGACCTGGTCTGGCGGAACGACTGGGAAGAGGCGCTGGAGCGGCTGCACGCGACGAACAACTTCCCCGAATTCACCGGACGGCTCTGCCCGGCCCCGTGCGAGACCGCGTGTGTGGTCGGGATCAACCGGGATCCTGTGACCATCAAGAACGTCGAGGTCTCGATCATCGACAAGGCCTGGGACGAGAAGCGAGTGCGGCCCCAGCCACCCGAGTGGCACACGGGCAAGACGGTTGCCATCGTCGGCTCCGGTCCGGCGGGCCTCGCCGCCGCTCAGCAGCTCACCCGCGCGGGTCACACGGTCGCGGTGTTCGAGCGTGCCGATGAGCCGGGCGGCTTGCTGCGCTACGGCATCCCCGAGTTCAAGATGGAGAAGAAGGTCCTCGACCGTCGGATCCGGCAGATGAGGAACGAGGGCACCAACTTCCGCTGCGGCGTCGAGATCGGGGTGAAGATCACCGGTCAGCAGCTCAAGGAGCGCTACGACGCCGTGGTCATCGCGACCGGATCGACGATCGGGCGCGACCTGCCGGTTCCCGGCCGGCAGCTGGGTGGCATCTACCAGGCCATGGAGTACCTGCCGCAGGCCAACCGGGTCGCTCGGGGTCGAGCGGTGGAGGATCAGATCACCGCCACCGGAAAGCACGTCGTCATCATCGGTGGCGGTGACACCGGCGCGGACTGCCTGGGCACCGCGATCCGCCAGAAGGCGGCATCGATCACCCAGCTGGAGATCCTGCCCACGCCGCCCGATGAGCGCCCCGCCCATCAGCCGTGGCCGACGTACCCGATGATCTATCGGGTTTCCTCGGCTCATGAGGAGGCGGGGGAGCGGGTCTACTCGGTCTCCACGTCGGAGTTCCTCGGCACGGAGGACGGAAACGTGCGCGCCCTCAGACTCGCGGAGGTGAGGTTCGAGGGCGGCAAGCTGGTCGCAGTCCCGGGCACCGAGAAGGAAATCCAGGCGGACCTGGTGCTGCTGGCGATGGGTTTCGTCGGGCCGGAGCGCGACACCGTGCTGGCTCAACTGAACATCACCCTCGACGAGCGCGGGAACGTCGTTCGCGACAAGAACTACGCCACGAACGTGGATGGGGTGTTCGCCTGCGGCGACGCCGGGCGGGGCCAGTCGCTGATCGTCTGGGCCATTGCCGAGGGTCGCGCGTGCGCGGCCGGGGTGGACGCCTTCCTGGCCGGATCGACGAAGCTGCCTCGGCCGATTCCGCCGACGGCGCGGCAGATGATGGTCTGACCCTCCGCGATGGTGACCGCCGGCCCGGCCGGCCCAGCGGGCCGGCCGGCGGTGATCAGTCGATGCGCTCGCCGTTGAACCGGTAGCCGCGCTTGACCACCGTGGTGATCACGCCGGGCACGCCGAGCGCACGACGCAGCCGGCTCATCGCCACCTCGAGGGCGTGGTCGTCGAGTTCGTCGGGCAGGCAGTCGATGAGTTCCTGGCGGGAGACGACGGCGCTGGTGTCGGCGAGCGTGCACAGCAGCGCGAGCGCATTCGGACCGAGAGTCAGTTCGGATCCGTTCACCGACACGATCCGACCGCGGACCTCGATCACCACCGCGCCGCTGCGATAGCGGCGGATCCGACGCTCGCTCAGTTCCTCGGTGACCAGGCGGATCATCGCGCCGAGCCGGAATCGGTCGGGCATGATCGGGTCGACTCCGGCGTCCCGAAGAGGTTCAGCCGTGACGGGGCCGACAGCCACAGCAGCCACCGGCCCACTGAGCGCCCGGACGAACTGGGCGCCCAGCCCGGCGGCTGAGGCCGCCTCGAGCGTTGCGGCGGCGGCGGGAGCGCTGGTGAAGGTCACCGCGTCCAGTTGGCGCAGAGCGGCGGCCCGGATCAGCCGAGTGAGCCGGTCCTGGACGTTGGGCGGGACCCACCGGTACGGGGTGACCGTCAGGACCCGGCCGCTGTTGCGACGCAGCCGGTCGAGCGCGTCGACGTCGGTGTACCCGTGCAATTGGATCGCGACGGTCCGGCCGGACAGTCCGGCCGAGCCGACGGCGTCGACCAGTGAGGCGGTGGTGTCGAGTTGGTGATCCTGATTCTCCAGCAACCCGGCAGCGCGCACCGCGCCTTGCGCCTTCGGCCCGCGGGCGAAGATCCGTGACTCCTCCAGGGCGGCGGTGAGCTCTGCGCCCATTCCGGCGGCGTCGGCCACCTCGAACCAGCGCCGCATGCCGTAGCCGGTCGTGATCAGGATCGCCTCGGGCCGGGCATCGATCACCTCGCGGGTCTCCGCGACGAGCACGCTGTCGTGGTCGTTCGGCGCGATCATCAGCGCCGGAGCGTGCAGCACGTTGGCGCCCCGTCGTTCCAGCGCAGCGATCAGGTCAGAGGACCGACGATCGGAGGTCACTCCGATCCGGAAGCCCCGCAGCACCTCCGCGACGGGGCCGGACGTACGCCGGGATTCAGGCACTCAGGACGCTCGCGCCCTCGGACTCAGCACCCAACGACCACCAACCTGCGCGACATCGGCCGCGGCGAGGTGTGGTGATACCGACACCACGTCTCCGATCACGACGACCGCCGGCGAGCCGAGGCCCAGCCGGCCGACATCGGCGAGCAGCGAGCCCATGGTCGTGAAGCAACGCCGCTCCTGATCGGAATATCCGCGTTCGAACACCGCGGCCGGTGTGTCGAGTGACAGGCCCGCCCGTGCCAGTCCGATGACGATGTGGGCGAGGGTGTTCATCCCCATCAAGATGACGATCGTGCCGCCGAGCCGGGCCAGCGACTCCAGCTCGTGCGCCTCCGGGGGGATGTGTCCGGAGATGACGGTGAACGCCTTTGCGATGCCTCGGTGGGTCACCGGCACCCCGCTGGCCGCCGGAACCGACAGCGCACTGGATACCCCCGGAACCACCCGGACCGGTACGCCCGCCCGCAGGCACGCCTGCATTTCCTCCCCACCGCGTCCGAAGACGAACGGGTCGCCACCCTTCAACCTGACGACGGCGTCGCCGCGCCGAGCCCGCATCACCATCAGTTCTTCGATCGAGGTCTGAGACACGGGGTGGTGGTACGGGGACTTGCCGACGTCGATCAACTCCGCACCCGGGGCCAGACGTCGCAGTTCATCGGTCGGTGCGAGCCGGTCGTAGAAGACGACGTCGGCCGATCTCAGCGCCGCGCAGGCCTCGAGTGTCAGCAGCGACGTACGGCCCGGACCGCCGCCGACCAAGGTCACCTGTCCGTCCGAGGGCGCCGGGTCCTCCCGGACCAGGAGGACGTGCAGGTGCCCGGCGAGTTCGGCGACCCGCTCCCGGAGCACACCGACCAAGGTGACGTCGACGATCAGCCAGGCGGGACCGATCAGGCGCAGCAGTCCGGCACGGTCTGCGGTGCTCGGAAGCGCGGCGTACCGCACTGTGCTGGTGCGTTCGGCGCGGCTCGGCAGCGGGCCATCAGTGACGAGGGTGACGGTGGCGCCCGCGTCGACGTAGCGCCGCACGACTTGTCGCGCGGCAATCGGATCGCCGAAGATGACCACCTTGCGGCCCCGCGGATCGAGCTCGACCTGCATGCCAGTGATCTCCTCGGCTGTCCTTCGTCGGGCGTGACCGCGCGACCCAGCGGCGCGCGATTGATCTCGACACTAGGCGGTGATCATTACTCGTCGGTTTCCTCCGCGTAACCGTGTCAGCGGCAATGCCGCCGATGGGCCGACGGAGTGAGGCGTTCGTTACACCACCGACACTCGGCAGCTTCGACGGCGGGATTCCTAACCCTCACGGGATTCCCGCCCAGGTGTGAGGCATTGGTGAAGTTGCCGTAACGCATTCCGACGTCTGCCGTAACAGGCGCAGCGAACCATTTTGGTGTGAGCGCTCTGCCCACCCTGACCCACTGTCCGTACTGCTCTCTGCAGTGCGGCATCTCCATGGTTGCGGGAGATCGTCCCGCAACTCTGCAACCCCAGCCCGACTTCCCGACCAACCTCGGCGGACTGTGTTCTAAGGGCTGGACCGCGAACAGCTTGCTCGACCACCCGCAGCGGTTGCTCTCGCCGCTGGTCCGCAGCGTGCCTGGAGATCGCGACAGTGACTTCCGTGTCGCGACGTGGGACGAGGCGCTCGACGCCATCGTCGCCGCATTCAGCCAGGCTCAGCAGACCTACGGCCGCGACGCCGTCGGGTGTTTCGGTGGTGGCGGCCTGACGAACGAGAAGGCCTACGCCTTCGGGAAGTTCGCCCGGGTAGCGCTGCGCACGGCGATGATCGACTACAACGGCCGGTTCTGTATGTCTTCGGCCGCCACGGCGCAGAACCGCGCGTTCGGGATCGATCGCGGGCTGCCCTTTCCCCTTGCCGATGTCGCCGAGGCACAGACGATCCTGTTGGTCGGCTCCAACCCGGCGGCCACGATGCCGCCCGCGATGCAGTTCTTCGACACCGGTCGGGCTGCCGGCGCCAAGCACATCGTGGTGGATCCGCGCCGGACCGCCACGGCAGACGGCTCGTGGCTTCACCTCGCCCCGCTGCCCGGAACCGATCTGGCGCTGGCCAACGGTCTGCTGCACCTCGCGGTGAAGGAGGGCTACGTCGACGAGGAGTACGTGCGGACCCGGACCAAGGGGTTCGCCGCGGTCCGCGCGGGCGTCAGCTTCTACTGGCCGGACCGGGTGGAGCGGATCACCGGGGTGCCCGTCGAGCAGCTGCGCGCCACCATCGAAGCGCTGGCAACGGCCGAGCCCGCGATGATCCTGACCGCCCGCGGGACCGAACAACACAGCACGGGTACCGACACGGCGCAGGCGTGGATCAACCTGGCCCTCGCGCTCGGCCTGCCGGGCCGTCCCGGATCCGGCTACGGCACGATCACCGGCCAGGGCAACGGCCAGGGCGGTCGCGAGCACGGCCAGAAGGCCGACCAATTGCCGGGGTACCGGAAACTGGCCGACCCGGCCGACCGGGCGCACGTGGCCGCGGTCTGGGGGATCGATCCCTCCGAACTGCCGCAGCCGGGCCTGTCCGCGTACGAGATGCTCGACCGGATGGGCACCGACGGTGGTGTCCGTGCGCTGATGGTGCTGGCCTCGAACATCGCCGTTTCCACGCCGGACGTGAACCGTGTCGTTTCCCGGCTGAACGCCCTCGACTTCCTGGTCGTCTCGGACATCTTCCTCTCCGAGACCGCCGAACTTGCTGATGTGGTGCTGCCGACCGCCCAGTGGGCGGAGGAGGAGGGCACCATGACCAACCTCGAAGGCCGGGTGATCCGGCGGCGCCAAGCGCTCCGACCGCCCGCCGGAGTACTCGACGACCTCCAGCTGATGAAGGAACTGGCCGATCGACTCGGCCGCGGCCGGTACTTCTCGGCCGATCCCCGCGAGGTCTTCGAGGAACTTCGGCGTGCATCGGCGGGGGGCATCGCCGACTACTCGGGCATCAGCTACGAGCGGATCGAGGCGGAGAAGGGCGTGTTCTGGCCGTGTCCGGCAACGCCTGAGGACGCCGAGCCGCACCCGGGGACTCCACGACTGTTCGCCGACCGCTTTGCCACCGCCGACGGCCGGGCCGCCTTCATCAGGGTCGAGTACAAGGAGCCTGACGAGCGCCCCGACGCCGCGTTCCCCTACGTGCTGACCACCGGTCGACTGATGGCCCAGTACCAGAGCGGAACCCAGACCCGGCGGGTCAACGCCCCGTCCCAGTCGCAGGCCCAGCCGGAGGTCCAACTGCACTCCGACCTCGCCCGACGGCTCGACATCGGCCGCGGCGACATCGTTCAACTCACCAGCAGGCGAGGCACCGCAGCCTTTCGCGCCAAGGTCAACGACGACATCCTTCCCGGCGTCGTCTTCGTCCCGTTCCACTGGGGCGGGGCGTCGGCCGCCAACGCCCTGACCAACCCCGTCCTGGACCGCTACTCGCGGATGCCGGCCTTCAAGGTCTGCGCCGTCGATCTGGCCCGGATCGGCTCACCCGATGACGTTCATCTCCTCGCCGCACCGCCGCGGCATGGCAAGCACGCCGCTCACACGGCCCGCCCGACCCTGAATCAGCTGCTACAGCCAGCGCGACGGAAGGACCTCCCGATGCTCACCCAGAACCGTTTCCTGCAAGGTGTCTACCCGTTCGAGGGGGCAGGTTTGGAGAAGCCGGTCCCGATCTCGGCCGAGCTCAGCCACGTGGTGCCCGACGGCGTGATCAGCCAGGCGCTGTACTTCCGCGGCGGCAACTCCAGCGACGAACTGATCGTGGTGGTGCTGCTGCGCGACGGCGTTCCGATGCGCTACTTCCCGATCGGCGCCCGCAGCGACGTCCACGTCCCGCTGCGAGTCGTCGAGGACATCGAAGGTGGCTCGGTGATCGAGCTGCAGCTGGCCGCGCCGATCGGTCTGACCGGCAACGTCGTCGTCGACCTGGGCCTGGTGGAGCACTGACATGACCGTCCTCGAGCGACCACGCGAAAGGGTCGACGACCTCGACCCGCGGGCCCGCCTCGTGGTGATCGGCAACGGCATGGCCGGCGCCCGGGCGGTCGAGGAGATCCTCGCCCGCGGCGGAGCGGACCTGTTCAGCATCACCATGTTCGGCGACGAGCCCTACGGCAACTACAACCGCATTTTGCTCTCCCACGTGCTGTCAGGTGAGGAGACCGACGACCAGATCTTCCTCAACAGCATGGCCTGGTACGAGGAGAACGACATCACCCTGCACGCGGGCGTCCGGGTCACCCGGATCGACCGGTTCGCCAAGGTGGTCTTCTCCGACGACGGCCAGGTGACGCCGTACGACAAGCTGATCATTGCCACCGGCAGCCGCTCGTTCCTGCCGCCGATGGACAACCTCTACCGCGAGGACGGCAGCTTGCTCCCGGGCGTGTTCGCCTTCCGGACGCTGGACGACACCCGGGCCATGATCGAGCACGCCGACCGTGAGGACCACATCAAGGCCGTGGTGATCGGTGGGGGCTTGCTCGGCCTGGAAGCGGCCCGCGGTCTGCAACGCTTCGGCCTCGCGGTCGACGTGGTGCACGCGGCAGGCCACCTGATGAACGCCCAGGTGGGCCCGCAGGCAGGCCTGATCATCCAGCGGCGGATCGAGTCGCTGGGCATCAAGGTGCACACCGTCGCGCGAACGACCGGGCTGACCGGTGAGGACAAGGTCACCGGCATCAAGCTGCGCGGCGCCGGCGAGATCGCCTGCGACATGGTCGTCATCGCCGCGGGCATCCGGCCGAATGTGGATGTCGCGCTGACCAGCGGATTCACCGTGGAGCGGGCCATCGTGGTGGACGATTCGATGCGGACCGTGGACGACGAGGACGTCTACGCGGTGGGGGAGTGCGTGCAGCACCGCGGCGAGGTGTACGGCTTGGTCGCGCCCCTGTGGGAGCAGGCCGTCGTGCTGGCGGACCAGGTGACCGGCGCCGACGTGACCAACGCCTACGTGGGCTCCCGCACGGCGACCAAGCTCAAGGTGGCCGGGGTCGAGGTCGCCTCGATGGGCGTCCAGGGGCCAGAGAACGACGACGACGAGCACGTGGTGTTCACCGAGCCCAAGCGCGGCGTGTTCAAGTCGGTGGTGATCCGCGACGACAAGGTGGTGGGCGCCACGCTGGTCGGCGACACCAAGAAGGTCGCGTTCCTCACCCAGGCATTCGACCGCGGCCTGCCGCTCCCTGAGGAGCGGGTCTCGCTGCTGTTCGACCTGGGCGGCCCGACCGAAGAGGTCGGTGTGGCCGAACTGGCTGACGACGCCCAGATCTGCAACTGCAACGGCGTCTCCAAGGGAGACATCTGTGGCGCCGTCAAGGGTGGCTGCAAGACCGTCAACGCGGTGATGGACAAGACCCGGGCCGGCAAGGGCTGTGGCTCCTGCAAGCTGCTGGTCAAGCAGGTGGTCGAGTTCGCTGCCGGTGGAGCCGTCGCCGAGGATCCCTCGGTGCACTACTACGTCCCGGGCATCCCGATGGACAAGCCGGCACTCGTCGAGGCCATCCGCGAGCAGGACCTGCGCTCGGTGGCCCAAGTCTTCGCTGCGCTCGCGCCGGAAGGCGCCGAGGACGCGAAGTCGAAGATGGGCCTGGCGTCGCTGCTGAAGATGATCTGGGGCGCCGAGGCGCCGGACGACCGCGAGGGTCGGTTCATCAACGACCGGGTGCACGCCAACATCCAGAAGGACGGCACCTTCTCGGTGGTTCCGCAGATGCGCGGCGGCGTCACCACCCCCGAGCAGCTGCGCCGGATCGCCGACGTCGCGGAGAAGTACGCCGTTCCGATGGTGAAACTCACCGGCGGTCAGCGGATCGACCTGCTGGGGGTGAAGAAGGAGGATCTGCCCAAGGTCTGGTCCGATCTCGACATGCCGTCGGGGTACGCGTACGGCAAGTCGATGCGCACCGTGAAGACCTGCGTCGGACAGGAGTTCTGCCGCTTCGGCACCGGGGATTCGACCAAGCTCGGAGTCGAGTTGGAGACCCGGCTGCAGGGCATGGAGAGCCCGGCGAAGATGAAGCTCGCGGTCTCCGGTTGCCCGCGCAACTGCGCGGAGTCCTACGTCAAGGACGTCGGCATCGTCGCCATCGAAGGCGGCAAGTGGGAGATCTACATCGGTGGCGCGGCCGGTGCCCACATCCGCAAGGGCGATCTGCTCTGCACCGTCGACAGCGCGGAGGAAGCCAAGACGCTGACCGGGCGGTTCATGCAGTACTACCGGGAGAACGCCAAGTGGCTTGAGCGCACGTACGCGTTCGTGCCACGGGTCGGGCTGGAGACGATCCGTTCCATCGTCGTCGAGGACAGCGAGGGCATCGCGGAGCGGCTGGACGCCGAGGTGCAGAAGCACGCCGACACCTACGTGGATCCGTGGACCCAGGGCAAGGACCCCGTCAGCCCGGGCCAGTTCCGTAGTTCGCTGCCGCTGGAGGTGCTGCCGCGGGTGCCATCCGGGCGGGCAGCCGAGCTGCTCGGCGGACCGTGGTGAGCGCCGTCACCGAGCCGGCGGTCACCGCCGGCGCGGAGCACCGGATCGGTTCGTCCGCGCAGGTCCCTGTCGGCGAAGGCCGCACCTTCGAGTTGGGTGGGCACCAGGTGGCGGTGTTCCACCGTCGCGACGGCAGCTTCCGCGCCGTGTCTGCGGTGTGTCCGCACAAGGGTGGTCCGATCGCCGACGGTCAGATCGATGCCACGGTCGTGCTGTGCCCGTTGCACATGCACGCCTTCGACCTGGACACCGGCTGCTCGACCACCGGAGCGCCCCCGCTGACCA
This sequence comes from Propionibacteriaceae bacterium, assembly GCA_044225235.1. GTDB lineage: Bacteria > Actinomycetota > Actinomycetes > Propionibacteriales > Propionibacteriaceae > Microlunatus. The sequence goes on from JBGAIX010000002.1 coordinate 153,217, forward strand.
GCTATCCGGTCCGGATCGAGGACGACGAGTTGATCGTCACGGTGTGAGCGAGTGCAGAGTCGTCGGGCCGGCAGCAGGGACTGTTTCCCGCTGCCGGCCCGAGCCGTCTGCTGACAGCCGCCTGCTGCCCCGGACCGGGTGACGCCTCCCGACCGCGTCAGAATGGCGCGGTGACCCGGTTCGCCGCCTTCCTGCGCGGAATCAATCTCGGCAATCGTGCGATGGGGATGCCCGAACTGCGCAAGGTCGCCGAAGACCTCGGCTTCGCCGACGTGGCGACGTACGTGCGGAGCGGCAATCTGGTGCTCTCCTGCGACGATGTCGCCGAGCAGGTCGAAGCGCGGCTGGCCACGGCACTAGGCGACAGGTTCGGGTACAGCGTCGACGTGATGGTGCGTACGGGTCCCGAGCTCTACGCGGTGGTGCAGGGCAATCCCTTTTCCGAGGCGAACCCCAGCCAGGTGACCGTGGCCTTCCTGGCCGGCGAGGCTCCCGCCGAGGCGGAGCACCGGGTGGCGGCGCTGGCGACCGCCGCCGAGCCATGGCGCTTCGCGGGCCGTGAGATCTACGTGCTGTACGGGGACGGTCAGGCCCGGAGCAAGCTCGCGTCGCGCTTCAGTGCCACCGTCGGCGTGAGCACGACGGTGCGGACCATCCGGACCGCGCAGAAGGTGCTCGACCTGGTCGGACACTGACACGCAGCGCCGAACCGCCGCCAGCACCGGCGGCTGTCAGCTGCTGCCGCGCACGACCAAGGAGAAGTCGACCAATTCGGCGTGCGGCCCGGCGGCCTCGCCGCCGGCCGGGCGTGCGCGCGCTTCATCGATCCGGAGCGCCAGCAGGTCGACGCTCCGGGTGGCAATGCGGGACTTGTCCGGCGCGATGGTCGTCAGCGGCGGGGCGGTGAACCGGGTTTCCTCGATGTCGTCGACGCCGACGACGGCGACATCGTCCGGTACCCGCAGACCGGCCTCGCGCAGCGCGCGCAACGCACCGACCGCCAGCAGGTCGTTGCAGCAGAACAGGGCGTCCGGGCGGGCGTCGCGGGCCAACAATTCCCTGGCCGCCGTATAGCCGCCGAGTCGGGTCCAGGTGTCTTCAGGCTGGATCAACGTGGGCTCCTCGGGCAGTCCCGCTGCCCGCAGCGCCTGACGCCAACCGTCGAGCCGGAGCCGGGCTGTGGCGCTTGTCGGAGGTTGTGCCCCGATCAGTGCCACCCGCCGACGGCCGCCAGCCAGCAGGTGCTCGACCGCCGTCGCAGCCGCGGCGACGTTGTCGATCGTGACATGGTCCACCGCGTCCGCGGGGAGCCGCTCGCCGATCAGCACCAGCGGCACCTGGCGGTTTCGGGCCGCCAGGTCGTCGCTGCCGAGCACCAGTGGACTGAAGATCGCCCCGTCGATCAGCGGTGACCGGATGCCCTCCAGTACGAGCAACTCGCGCTCGCGATTGCCCCCGGTCTCGTCGACCAACACCGTCCAGCCGCGGGCATCGGCAGCGCTGATCACGCTGGTCGCCACGTCGGCGAAGTACGGCGAGGCAAGATCAGGAATGGCGAGCGCGATGACGCCGGTGCGCCCTTGGCGCAGACTGCGAGCCGACAGGTTCGGCCGGTAGCCGAGGTGGTCAATGGCTTCCTGGACTCGTCGCTGCGTCTCCGGCAGGACCCGTTGGCCGTTGACGACGTTGGACACCGTCTTGATCGAGACCCCAGCCCGTGCGGCGACGTCCTTCAGCCCGATGGTCATGCTTCACTCTACGATGTACAACGTTGGATCCAACGTTGTAGAGAATCGCGTTCTTGATCGATTTTCCGCGCCATTCGTCCGTCAGGGACCGACACCGCAAATCCGCGGTGAGCCACGGCCGCTGCGGCGTGAGGGCTTGGCTACAGGGCTGTCACAAGCGGTTACGCCTACGCAACGGCCTGGTGCGAGCGTGGCGTCAGCGGAAGTCCGCCCATCGATGCGCGCGGCCCGCGCTCCCACCACCCCCGACGAGGAGCCCCCGATGACTGACACCGTGCGCCCGGACACCGAGCACAGCGACTTCGAAGACACTCCGGGCCACCCGGCCGGAGACGCGCTGATCAAGCCTGACTACGACGACCGGCTGGCGAACTCCGATCTTGCACCGCTGACGAAGCAGAGCTGGTCCTCGTACAACATCTTCGCCTTCTGGATGTCCGACGTGCACAGCGTCGGCGGATATGTCACGGCCGGCAGCCTGTTCGCCCTCGGTATCGCCAGCTGGCAGGTGCTGATCGCCCTGATCGTCGGCATCGCCATCGTCAACGTCTTCTGCAACCTGGTCGCCAAGCCCAGCCAGATCACCGGGGTGCCGTACCCGGTGATCAACCGCGCGATCTTCGGCGTCCGTGGGGCCAACATCCCGGCCATCATCCGCGGCTCGATCGCGATCGCCTGGTACGGCGTGCAGACCTACCTCGCAGCGACGTCGCTCATGATCATCTTCATGAAGTTCTTCCCGACCTGGTCGGCCGGTTTGAACGACTCCACCTTCCTCGGCCTCTCACCGCTCGGCTACCTCTGCTACGCCATCCTCTGGGTCGCCCAGGCGCTGGTGTTCTGGCGAGGCATGGAAGCCATCCGCAAGTTCATCGACTGGGCCGGCCCGGCCGTCTACGTCGTGATGATCGTGCTCTGCGTCTACCTCGTCGCGAAGGCGGGAATCGGCAACATCAGCCTGAACCTGTCGGAGAAGCAGCTCACCTTCGCCCAGTCGATCCCGGTGATGATCAACGCGATCGCGCTGGTGGTGTCGTACTTCTCCGGTCCGATGCTGAACTTCGGCGACTTCGCCCGGTACGGCCGCTCCTTCAAGGCGGTTCGCCGCGGGAACTTCCTCGGCCTGCCGATCAACTTCCTGTTCTTCTCGCTGCTGACCGTGATCACGGCGTCGGCGACCGTGCCGGTGTTCGGCGAGCTCATCACCGACCCGATCCACACGGTGGAGCGGATCGACACGGTGTTCGCCATCCTGCTCGGCGGGCTGACGTTCGTGATCGCCACCATCGGCATCAACATCGTGGCCAACTTCATCTCCCCGGCGTTCGACTTCTCCAACGTCGCGCCGAAGAAGATCTCCTGGCGGATGGGCGGCATGATCGCCGCTGTCGGCTCGGTGTTGTTGACCCCGTGGAACTGGTACAGCAACGACGACGCCATCCACTACACGCTAGGCATCCTCGGCGCCCTGATCGGGCCGCTGTTCGGCATCCTGATCGCGGGCTACTACACGATCAGCAAGCAGCGCATCTGGGTCGACGACATGTTCACGATGAGCCCGGAAGGTCGCTACTGGTTCCGCAACGGGTACAACCCGAACGCCGTGCTGGCCACGCTGATCGCCGGTGTGCCGGCGATCGTCTCGGTCGTGCTGCCGAAACTGTTGCTCGACCTCGGCGCGACGACTGTCGACGCGACCTGGCTCGGCTCGTACAGCTGGTTCCTCGGCTGCGGGCTCGGATTCCTCGCCTTCACCGCCCTGGAGCGCCGGCAGCCGATGATCGGCAAGCTGGACTCCGAGGTCGAACTGGCCGCTGACGGGGCCGGAAAGTAGCTGACACCATGACGAGCCCACCCGCGAGCACGCGGCGCATCGCGATCATCAACCCGAACACCACGGCGTCGATGACCGAGACGATGACCGCGTGTGCTCGCCCGGTGATCGACCCGACGACCGAACTCGTGGCGATCACCAACGCGTCCGGACCGGCCTCCATCGAGAGCCACTATGACGAGGCGATGGCCGTACCCGGGCTGCTGGCTGAGGTCGCCGCAGCAGACGCCGCCGGCATCGACGGCTTCGTCATCGCGTGTTTCGGGGATCCCGGTCTGGACGCCGCCCGCGAACTGGCCGGCGGACCAGTGGTCGGCATCGCCGAAGCGGGGATGCACCTGGCGACGATGCTCGGTCGCTCGTTCAGCATCGTGACCACACTCGGTCGCACCATCGGCCAGGCCGAGCACCTGGTGCAGCGCTACGGGTACGCCGCGAAGTGCCGCAGCATCTATGCTTGCGAGGTCCCGGTGCTGGATCTGGAGAATCCGGCCAGCGGTGCACGCAAGCTGGTCATCGACTACTGCCGGCGAGCCGTCGAGTACGACGAAGCGGACTCGGTCGTGCTGGGGTGCGCCGGCATGGCCGACTTCTGCCGGGATGTCTCCGAGCAGGTAGGGGTACCGGTGATCGACGGCGTGACGGCAGCCGTGGTGCTCGTCGAGGGCATGGTTCGGCTGGGCCTGAAGACGAGCACCCGGTCGGAGTATGCGCGGCCGCTACCCAAGGAGTACCGCTGAGGCGACGCCCTCAGCCGAGCGGGGACGGCGACTCGGCGTTCTCCGCCAGCACCGTCGGAGCGCCGGATCCGTCCGCGGGCACCGACCAGACGTCGACCCCGCGGTCGGCCCGGACCTTCCCGTACGCCACGGTCGTGTCGTCCAGCCAGACAGCCTGGTCGTCGACCGAACCCGGTTCGGCGAGGCGGGTGCGCTGACCGGAGTCGAGTTGGTAGACCCACAACTCCCAGCTGCGGTCGGGCAGCCGTCTCTTGTAGACCAGCCGGCTGCCGTCGGGGGAGAGGGACGGACATTCGACGCCGTCGGCGAGCACGCTGAGCGTCTGGGTGGCGACGTCTCCACGGACCAGGTACAGGTGCCGACCAGTCGCCATGGTGGCGTAGAAGGTGGTGTCGTCGGCGGCGAAGCTGACACCCCAGATGTTGGCGTCACTCGCGAGTCTGCGGCCGTCGAGGATGAAGTCCTCGAGCGTCGACACCAGCACTCCGGTGTCTCGGTCGAGAATCCCGGTACGGGTCGAGAATCCCGAACTGAGATAGGAGTCACCGGAGACGAACATCGTCCAGGCGAGCATCCGACCGTCGGCGGAGACCCGGGCCCGGGTCGGTACCCCGTTCAGCGGCACGGTCCGCAGCTCGGCGAGATTCGCGTCGAGCACCGCTAGTTGGAACGTGTTCACGGTCGCCGGGTCAGGGCGCAGGCACAAGGCGACGGACCCCGCTGCGAAGACGCGGGCGCAGCGGACCCCCGTCTGGGTGCGACTTCCGTCGGCGTGGACGACCGCCACCTGCCCGGTGCGGGTGTCGCGGACGAGCAGAGCACCCGGGTCGGCGAGTTGCGCCGCCGTCTGGTCGACGTCGACGGGCGCGGGCCGGCGGCTGAGCGCCCAGCCCACGGTGACCGCAATCATCACCAGGGCGACAGCCGCGATGAACAGAACCCGTCGCCGGGCTGTACCGCCGTCGCCACTCATGGTCGGACCGCCGCCGGGGCGCGGCGCAGCATCGATGCCGCGAGCGGGAGCAGGAGCGCAGCCGCCAGCGCCGCCAGCAGTGCAGCCTGCGTCGCACCGACCCGCGACCAGAGCAGCCCGAACAGGACCGACGACACGAGATAGGCCAGTGCTTGCCCGGTCTGTACCAGCGCCAGGCCGGTGGTGGTCAGGCCGGCGGGCAGCAGCGGCACCACCAGAGCAGCGAGGACGCCGTCCGTGGCTGCGTAGAAGGCCCCGTACAGCACGACCACCACCACGACGGGCGCGGCGGGGATCGCGAGGAGCAGATAGACCGCCACCAGACAGCCATAGCCCCCGACTACCACCTTCCACCGGCCGGCGCGGTCGGCGGCTCGGCCCAGCGGAATCGCGAGCAGCAGATACGCCAGGCTGGTGCCGACAGCCAGCAGCGGAAAGGCCACCACCGGCAGGTCGTGGCGGTCCTGCAGCATCAGAAACACGAATCCGTCGCCGATCGTCACCAGGCCGAGGAGCGCGGCGACGACGCACAGCCGCTGCAGACCGCGGTTCGCCAGCAGCTCCCGCCCGCGCAGCGTCGCCGGCGGCGTGACGGCGACCGCCGGGTCCGGCTGCTGGCGTTCCCGGACGAACAGGACCAGGACCAGAAGGCCCAGAGTGGCCGCGCAGAGACTGCCGACGAAGACGGTGTCGTAGGCCTGGGTGCCGGCGAGCAGCAGCAAACCCAGCGCGACCAGCGGGCCTAGGAACGCACCGGTGCCATCCATCGCCCGGTGCAGCCCGAATGCCGCTCCGAGGTCGCGCCCGGGGACCGCCGAGGCGATCAGGGCGTCCCGGGGGGCGGTCCGGAGACCTTTGCCGGTACGGTCCAGGGCGATCACGGTCCCAAGGGCAGCCGGAGCCGCGGGGGCGGTCAGCAGCCCGACCTTGGCCAGAGCGGAGAGCGCGTAGCCCACGCCGGCGACCGCCTTCCGGCGGCGCCAGCGGTCGGCCAGGTAGCCGCCGACCAGCCGGGTCACCGCTGTCGCGCCCGTGTAGATCCCGTCGAGGACACCGTACTGAACCAGGCTCAGGTGCAGCCCGAGGACGAGGTAGGCCGGCAGGACAGCGGTGACCATCTCCGCCGAGATGTCGGTCAACAGGCTGACCGTGCCGAGCGCGAGCACATTGCCGACGGCGATCCGGCGCAGTGCCTCGCGACTCAGCCTGACGGCGCCGCGGAACTCAGCGAGGTACATCGGCGAACCTCACCTCACGACGACCCGGCACCCGGGACCCGAGTCGTCTGGTCACGCGCCGACCGGGACGAAGGTCGATGCGACCGCCACTCAGCTGATCACGACATCGTCGAAGTAGGTGCGGTTGGGCGTTGCCTTCTTCCCGTCGTCTCGGCTGACCAGGATCAGCGTGTACGAGTGCCCTTCGGTGAGTGGGGCGCTGACGGTGCGCCAGCTACCGCCGGCGACACAGGTGCGCTTGAGCATCCTGACGACCTGGTTCGAGGCGTCGTGACGCAAGAGGATGGTGGCCCAGGCCTTGTCGACCGTGTCCCGGCAGCGGCCGAGCCAGGAGACGCGCACCTGAGAACTCCCGACGGGCGCGACGAAGGTCTGACTCAGCACTGAGTAGCCGCGTCTGGCTTTCGCGCTCCCTGTCCGTCCCACCAGGGTCCCGCCGTGCCGCGAACTCCGGGTGGCGGCTGTCGAACCTTCGCGGACCCAGTCCGACAGCCCTCGTTCAAACGAGGAATTCACCACCCCCGTGGGCGCCCGGGGCGCCGAGCCCGTCCAGATCGTCTGCAGCGAACGCGCCTCTGCCGCGTGCCCCAGCGGGGGTAGCCCGTACACGTCCTCGATCGTCCGCAGCAGGCCGTAGTGATTCAGTTGCTCGGTGTAGACACCGGGCTTGATGCCCTCACCGACCAGCAGGGTGGCGATCTGGTTCACCGTGCCACCGGCGTTCTCGTCGAAGGTCACGACGAGCCAGCTGTTGTGCGTCTTCGCCCACTGGGCATATCCGTCGAGCTGATCCCGCACCCACGCATCTCCGGTCGCCACCGAGCAGTCGTGCATGTCGTGGCACATGTTGGGCGTGACGAAGGCCACCGTGGGCAACGTCGTGTAGTCGCTGGGGAAGGCGCTGAACGGCTGATTGACCGCTGCGGGCAGGTTCCCGAAGTTCACCCAGGGGCTGTGCTTGCGGCGGTAGGTGTCCGAGGCGGCCGTGCATCCGGTGAAGCCGACGCCCGGTAGCGACTCGGAGTACCCGACGAACGTCCGACCGCTGTCCAGCAGCTGGCGGCCGAGGTTCGGCGCGGTCGGGAACTTCAGCGGGCAGGTGTTGGACGTGACCCCCTGTTGGGAACCGGAAAAGAGTGCCAGGTAGTTCGGCTGGCTCGGGTGGGTGACCCCGTACGACTCGACCATGTTCGCGCCCTGACCCGCCAGTGCTGTCAGATACGGGGCAGAGCGGCTGCCCAGCACGCTTGTTCGGTCCTTGTTCTCCATCACCACGACGACGATGTGGTCCGGCGCACTCTGTGTCGCGTGCGGACCGGGCCGCGACGACGGCGCGGGGGTCGCCGCTGGTTGGGCGCACCCGGCGAGCAGGCAGACCACCGCTGCCGCCAGCGGGACCGCCCAGCGTGTCCTGGCGCGCATCGCACCGTCCTTCCTGCACCGAGGCCCCCGCGCCGCCCATTCAACGTGGCACCGCAGCGATACGCAACACGGGCACGCGGTGCGCCGCGTCTTCCGGCGGGACGCAGCCCGGGCGGCCTGACCGCCGCACGCGTGGCGTGCGGGGCCTGTCGTTGGCCGGGATTACTCTGGGACGGCTCGTGGAGGGAGGCTGGCAAGAGGCGATGCCGGGGAGCAACAACGACTCGTTCGTGCACCTGCACGTGCATTCGGAGTACTCCATGCTGGATGGAGCAGCGCGGGTCGCGGACCTGTTCGCCGGCTGCCAGCGGGAGGGCATGCCGGCGATCGCCGTCACCGACCACGGCAACACGTTCGGCGCCTACGAGTTCTACAAGGCATCGAAGTCGACCGGCGTGAAGCCGATCGTCGGGATCGAGGCCTACCTGACCCCGAAGACCCACCGCAGCGAGCGCAAGCGCGTCCGCTGGGGTGATGCGAAGGCATCCAGTTCCGACGACGTTTCCGGTGGCGGCGCCTACACCCACCTGACGATGTGGGCGGAGAACACCGCCGGGATGCACAACCTGTTCCGGCTCAGTTCGCTGGCATCGCTGGAGGGCTACTTCTACAAGCCGCGGATGGACCGCGAGCTCTTGCAGACCTACGCCTCCGGCCTGATCGCCACCACCGGCTGCCCGAGCGGTGAGGTACAGACCTATCTCCGGCTGGGCCGCTACGACGACGCACTGGCGAGCGCGGCCGAGTTCCGGGACATTTTCGGCGCCGACAACTACTTCGTCGAGTTGATGGATCACGGGCTCAGCATCGAGAACCGCGTCCGTGATGACCTGCTGAAGATCGCCCGCGACCTTCGCCTCCCCCTGGTGGCCACCAACGACCTGCACTATGCCCATCAGGCCGACGCCGCGGCGCACGGGGTCCTGCTGTGCGTGCAGTCCGGCTCCACGATGGCCGATCCGAACCGGTTCGCGTTCGACGGCGACGGCTACTACCTCAAGTCACCGGCGGAGATGCGCGCCCTGTTCGCCGACCTCCCGGAGGCCTGCGACAACACGCTGGCAATCGCCGAACGTTGCGACATCTCCTTCACCGAGGGCAGCGGCACCTACATGCCGCGGTTCCCGTGCCCGCCGGGCGAGACCGAGGACTCGTGGTTCGTCAAGGAGGTCGAGACGGGCCTCCGTCGCCGCTACCCGACGGGGATTCCGGACGAGGTCCGCAGGCAGGCGACCTTCGAGACCGAGGTCATCATCTCGATGGGCTTCGCCGGCTACTTCCTGGTGGTGGCGGACTTCATCACCTGGGCCAAGGAGCACGGCATCCGGGTCGGCCCCGGGCGCGGCTCCGGCGCCGGGTCGATTGCCGCATATGCGATGCGGATCACCGACCTCGACCCGCTCCAGCACGGCCTGATCTTCGAACGGTTCCTCAATCCCGATCGAGTCTCGATGCCGGACTTCGACATCGACTTCGACGAGCGTCGGCGGGGCGAGGTGATCCGTTACGTCACCGATCGCTACGGCGAGGACCGGGTCAGCCAGATCGTCACCTACGGCACCATCAAGGCCAAGCAGGCGGTGAAGGACGCCTCTCGGGTGCTGGGCTACCCGTTCGGCGTCGGCGAGCGGATCACCAAGGCGATGCCACCGCCCGTGATGGGCAAGGACGTCCCGCTCGCCAAGCTGTTCGACCGCGAGCACCCGCGGTACGGCGAGGGCGGGGAGTTCCGGTCGCTCTACGAGTCCGACGCCGACGTCAAGACCGTCGTCGACACGGCCAAGGACCTCGAGGGGCTGAAGCGCCAGTGGGGCGTGCACGCGGCCGGGGTGATCATGTCCTCCGAGCCTCTGGTCGACATCATCCCGATCATGCGCCGGGAGCAGGACGGCGCGATCATCACCCAGTTCGACTACCCGACGTGTGAGTCGCTGGGCCTGATCAAGATGGACTTCCTGGGCCTGCGGAACCTCACCGTGCTGGACGATGCGGTCGCCAACATCACCATGAACCGCGGCTTCGACCTGGAACTGGAGAGCCTCCAGTTGGACGACGCGCCGGCGTACGCGCTGCTCGGCCGCGGGGACACGCTCGGGGTCTTCCAGCTCGACGGCGGGCCGATGCGCTCGCTGCTCCGGCTGATGCGCCCGGACAACTTCGAGGACATCTCTGCGGTGCTGGCGCTGTACCGCCCCGGACCGATGGGCGCAGACAGCCACACGAACTACGCCCTGCGCAAGAACGGGCGCCAGGAGATCACCGCGATCCACCCGGAGTTGGCCGAGCCGCTGGCCGAGATCCTCGGCACCACGTACGGCCTGATCGTCTACCAGGAACAGGTGATGGCGATCGCCCAGAAGGTGGCCGGGTACTCCCTCGGCCAAGCCGACCTGCTGCGTCGTGCCATGGGCAAGAAGAAGAAGGAGATCCTGGACGCGGAGTTCGTGCCGTTCTCCGACGGCATGCGCGCCAATGGCTACTCAGCCGCCGCGATCCAGGCGCTCTGGGACGTGCTGGTGCCGTTCTCGGACTACGCATTCAACAAGGCGCACACCGCCGCCTACGGGCTGGTCTCGTACTGGACCGCGTACCTGAAGGCCAACTTCCCGGCAGAGTTCATGGCCGCGCTGCTCACGTCGGTGGCTGACGACAAGGACAAGATGGCGGTCTACCTCAGCGAGTGCCGCCGGATGGGCCTGCAGGTGCTCCCGCCGGACGTGAACGAGTCGGCGGCGAACTTCACCCCGGTCGGTACCGACATCAGGTTCGGGCTGAGTGCGGTGCGCAACGTCGGCCACAACGTGGTGGACGCGATCGTCGGAGCCCGCGAGGAGCACGGCAAGGCTGCCAACTTCCACGGCTTCCTCGACCAGGTGCCGCTGGTGGTGTGCAACAAGCGGGTGATCGAGTCACTGATCAAGGCCGGGGCCTTCGAGTCCATGGGTCATACCCGCCGCGCCCTGATGAGCGTCTACGAAAGTGCCGTCGACGGGGTCACCGACCTGAAGCGGAACGAAGCTCACGGGCAGGGCGACCTCTTCGGCGACTGGGGCTTCGGCGACGACGCGCCGGTGGACGTGATGCCCCTCGGCACCGTGCCGGAGCTGCCGGACTGGGACAAGCGGACCAAGCTCGCCTTCGAGCGGGAGATGTTAGGTCTCTACGTCAGCGACCACCCGCTGCAGGGCCTGGAACACGTACTCGCCGCGGAACGCGACGTCAGCATCGGGCAGCTGCTGGCCGAGGACGGTCCGCGCGAGGGGATGGTGACCATCGCCGGGATGATCACCAGCGTGGTCCGCAAGACGACGCGCCGGGGCGATCTGTGGGCCGTGATCACGGTCGAGGACCTGGAGGCCTCGGTGGAGGTGCTGCTGTTCCCGAAGGCGTACGAGCTGGTCTCGACCGTGCTCGCCACCGACACGGTGGTGAAGGTGAAGGGGAGGGTGAAGGTCGACGACGACGCGGTCTCGGTCAACGCGTCCGAGCTGACGTTGCCCGACATCAGCGAGACCCCCGACGGACCGGTGGTCATCTCGCTCCCCGCCGTTCGCTGCACGCCTCCGGTGGTGCAGCAGCTGCGGGACGTCCTCGCCGCGCACCCGGGAATGACGGAGGTGCGGCTGCGGCTCCACTCGTCGGGACGGAGCACGCTGATGCGGCTGGACGCAGGTCTGCGGGTGACTCCATCAGCCCCGTTGATGGCCGATCTCAAGGCGCTCCTCGGACCGTCCTGTCTCGCCTCCTGAGCCGTCGCCGCCCGTACACTGCAGCGGTGCGCGTCCTCCACGGAGACGCCGCCCGTGGCCGGTCAGGTGTGGGGCAGGCGGTCAGGCAGTTCCTGTTGATCGCGCTCTCGACAGGGCTCGGCGCCGCCGCAGGGGTGGTCTGGTGGCTCCTGGTCCCGCTGTCGACCTATCGCGTCGGAGGGGATGGAAAGTCGGCCACGACCGAACGGGGTCTGGCCGGGATGATCGCTGGCGACGCGTACTTCTGCGCGATCGGACTGGTGGTCGGGCTGGCGATCGGCATCGTGGGCTGGAGAGTGCTGCAGAGCCTCGGTTGGTCTCTGGTGCCGCTGGTGGTGATCTGCTCGCTCGGCGCAGCGCTGGTGTGTTGGTGGGTCGGCTACCAACTCGGCCCCGGCGACTTTTCGCCACGGATCGCGGTGGCCTCACCGGGTGATCTGGTTCCGATCGAGCTGACCCTGCGGGCCAAGGCCTCACTGCTCAGCTGGCCGTTCTTCGCCGTCCTGCCGGTGCTGCTGGCCTCCTCACTCGGCCGCGAACCGGATGCAGCCGAGCCCGAGCCGGTGACCGCGGTGGAGCAGCGCGGCTGAGGCACTCAGGTGAGCCAGCGCAGCAGTGCCGTGACGCCTGCCGCGAGCAGGAACACCACCACGAATCCGGTGCGCCAGTCGACGGCGTAGTGCCCACCGCCATCGAACAGCTGCACCGCGACCAGCGCAGACAGCATCGCGATCGGCAGGTAGCCGGCAACCCGCTGCACCCGCGGCGCGCTCAGTACCGAGTCCGGCAGGGACATTCCGGCCAGTTTCAACGCATAGCTGCCGAGCGATCCGAGAATCACCGCGATCCAGAGTGCTGTCACGGTGTCTCCCGGTCAGTCGTCAGCCCGATCCCGGCCGGATCCTCGGCTGGCGCGGCAGCAGCGCCGCTCCTCAGCCCGGCGACCAGAGCAACGGCTGCCGACGCGATGACCGGGATCCCGGGAGGGGTCAAGGGGACCAGCAGCAGCGCCACCGCGGCTCCCGCGACGGCCACGATCTTCGCATCACGGCCGCCCAGCCGCGGCCAGATCAGCGCCAGGAACACCGCCGGCGCAGCCGCCGACAGACCGAGGTCGGCCGGGTCGAAGACGCCCCCGACGAGCGAGCCGACCAGCGTTCCGCCACACCACGCGACGCAGAGGACGAGCCCGGTGGACCAAAAGGCGTAGCGCTTCGCCGCGGGCGTCGCGGCGTTGACGGCCATCGCGGTCGTCTCGTCGATGACGAAGTGGGCCGTGGCCAGCCGCCGGATGCCGTGCGGCCGCATGATCTCTGAGATCGTGACGCCGTAGAAGGCGTTCCGGACACCGAGAAGCAGAGCAGCGGTGACGGCTGCCAGCGGCGAGCCGGCCGCAGCGACACCGACGAACGCGAACTGCGAGGCTCCGCTGAACATCACCAGGCTGAGCACCATCGTCTGCACGACCGTGAGTCCGCTGCCAGCCGACACCGCTCCGAACGCGGCCCCGAACGCGGCCGCGTAGAGCCCGATCCCGACCGCCGCACGCACGATCTGTGCACGTGGTACCGCCGAGTCAGCCGGCGCGTCGCCGCTCGTCGAATCGCCGGCCCTCATCTCCATCTCGGCGCTCCCGTCCGGGTCGCCCGGTTCTGGTCCGCTCATCGCAACACCACCACCAGCTGCACCAGCAGTGGGGCGACCGCCAGCGCGGGCAGCAGATTCGCAACCGGGATCGGTTTCAGGTCCAGCAGCCGGACCGCAACCCCGAGCAGGAGCAGCCCACCGGTCGCGGTGACCGCGTCCAGGTGCGGCGCCGGCAGCACACCCCCGGCCAGCAGGCCCACGACGGTGAGCCCGCCCTGGACCACAGCGACCGCGAGCGCTGACGCGAGCACTCCCACTCCGAGCGCCGCGGCGAAGGCGATGGCGGCGAAGCCGTCCAGCGCGGACTTGAGCAGCAGTTGGTCGGCGCCCAGCCCGAGACCATCGCTGAGCGAGCCCATCACGGTCAGCGGACCGGTACAGAAGACCAACGAGGCGGTGACGAACCCCTCGACGAAGCGCGCCCGCGCGCTCTCTGATCCGTCGGCGCCGGAGAGTCGTGTACGCAGCCAGCCGCCGAGGTCGTCCAGTCGCCCCTCGATATCGATGACTGAGCCGACGATGCCGCCGAGCACCATCGCACCGAGGACGATCAGCACCGGCGCCGCCGAGCCGACGGCGTCCGCGAGTCGCGGCGACGTCACCCGGGTCGCTCCGAGCCCGCCGATCAACACGGTGACGAGGCCGAGTGCGCTGATCGTCGTCTCCCGCGTCCGCACCGGCAACCGGTGACCGAGCGCCAGCCCGATCCCCGAACCGGCGACCACGGCGGCGACGTTCACCACTGTGCCGAACCCGGGGAACATGCCTGCGGACTCTAGCAACGCGCCCTCCGCCGCCTCGCCTGGATATTTTCGGGCCCGAGAGGCGCCGGTACGTAGAATTCGGCCCGTGCTTGGGGTGATCGACCTTCGCGGCCGGCGAGCGGCCGGCGAGCGGCTGGACTATGCCGCGGTGGTGCCGCGCGCCGAGTTCGACGTGGACGCTGCGGTGGAGGTCGTCAGGCCCCTGTGCGCCGATGTCGCCAGCCGTGGCGAGGTCGCCCTCCGGGAGCTGTCCGAGCGGTTCGACCGGGTGGTGCCCGATTCCTTCCGGGTTCCGCAGAGCGCGCTGGACCGGGCCGCGGACGCGCTGGCACCCGACCTGCGCGCGGCGTTCGAGGTGGCCATCGAGCGGCGACGGACGGTGAGCGAGGCCGAACTCGGTACCACGATCACCGAGGTGACCCTGGCGCCGGGGGCGGTCGTGCAGCAGCGCCGGATCCCGGTCGGACGGGTCGGCTTGTACGTCCCCGGCGGCCTCGCGCCGCTGGCATCGAGCGTGATCATGAACGTGGTTCCCGCCCAGGTCGCCGGCGTCTCGTCGATCGCGCTGGCATCGCCGCCGCAACGAGAGTTCGGCGGGCTGCCTCACCCGAGCGTGCTGGCGGTCTGCGCGATGCTCGGTGTCGACGAGGTCTACGCGGTCGGCGGCGCCCAGGCGGTGGCGATGTTCGGGTACGGCGTGCCCGGACTGTGCCCTCGGGTGGACTTGATCACCGGTCCGGGCAATATCTACGTCGTCGCGGCCAAGCGGCTGCTGAAGGGCCGAGTCAACATCGACTCCGAGGCCGGACCGACCGAGATCGCCGTGCTCGCCGATCGCACCGCCGACCCGACCCACGTCGCGGCCGACCTGATCTCACAGGCAGAGCACGATCCGCTCGCGGCAGCGGTACTGGTGACCGACTCGTCCGACCTCGCCGACGCCGTACAGGCAGAACTGCCGGCGCAGGTGGCGGCGACCAAGCACAGCGAGCGCATCGGGGTCGCGCTTGCCGGCCGCCAGTCCGGGATCGTTCTGGTCGACGACATCGACCAGGGGGTGCAGGTGGTCAACGCGTACGCCGCCGAGCACCTGGAGATCCAGACCGCCGAGGCCGACCAGGTCGCCGCCCGGATCGTGAACGCCGGCGCCATCTTCGTCGGGCCGTGGTCGCCGGTGTCCCTCGGCGACTACTGCGCGGGCAGCACCCACGTGTTGCCCACAGCGGGCTGCGCCTGCCACTCGTCGGGGTTGAACGTGACGACCTTCCTGAAGCAGGTGAACGTCGTCGCCTACGACCGTGCAGGCCTGTCAGCGGTCGCTCGCGCGGTCGAGGTGTTCGCCGACGCCGAGGATCTGCCCGCGCACGGCGCCGCCGTCACGCGCCGCTTCGGTACCCGATGACCACCGTGCGCCCGGTGACCGGCACCGCGATGCCGACACTGGCCGAGCTTCCGGTGCGCCCGGAACTGGTCGGTGAGCAGCCGTACGGAGCACCGCAGCTGGACGTGCCGGTGTGCCTGAACGTCAACGAGAACCCGTATCCGCCGAGCGAGCGGGTCGTCGGCGAGATCGCCGCCGCAGTCGCCGATGCAGCGCGCTCGATGAACCGGTACCCCGAGCGGGATGCCCTGGCGTTGCGGGAAGACCTGGCCCGCTACCTCGGTCACGGACTGGCCGCCGAACAGGTGTGGGCGGCCAACGGCAGCAACGAGGTGATGCTGCACGTCTTGCAGGCGTTCGCCGGGCCGGGGCGGTCGGTGCTGTCGTTCGCGCCGACCTACTCGATGTATCCGGAGTACGCGCGCGACACCCACAGTGGCTGGGTCACCTTCCCGCGGGGAGAGAGCTTCCAGATCGACCCGGAGGCCGCGCTGGCAGCGATCGCCGCTTCCCAGCCGGACGTCATCCTGCTCGCCAGCCCGAACAACCCGACCGGCACCGCGCTCGACCTGGAGGTCATCGCGGCGATCTGCGACGCAGCGCCCGGCGTGGTGGTGGTCGACGAGGCGTACTACGAGTTCGCGCGTGCAGGCACGCCAAGCGCCCTCGAGCTGCTGCCCCGGTACCCGAGGCTCGCCGTCAGCCGCACCATGTCCAAGGCGTTCGCGTTCGCGGGCGGCCGGCTGGGATACCTCGCCGCGGCCCCCGCGTTCGTCGACGCCCTCCGGGTCGTCCGGCTGCCGTACCACCTCTCCTCGGTGACTCAGGCGGTCGCCCGGGTCGCCCTCGCTCACGCCGAGGAGATGCTTGCTGCGGTGCACGCGCTGCGTGCCGAGCGCGACGCCGCCGCAGCCTGGCTGCGGGACGCCGGGCTGCAGGTGGCCGACTCCGACGCCAACTTCGTCTTGTTCGGACGCTTCGCCGATCGGCACGCTGTCTGGCAGGCGCTGCTCGACCGCGGAGTGCTGATCCGAGAGGTCGGCCCGGCGGGCTGGCTCAGAGTGTCGGCAGGCCGCCCCGAGGAGATGGCGGCGTTCCGAACGGCGCTCAGCGAGGTGCTGCCAGATCACCCCAGGCTCGCCGAGCCACGACGAACCACCTGACGGGAGAACCATGAGCACACGGACAGCGACCCTGGAGCGGGTGACCTCGGAGTCGACGATCACCCTGCGGCTCGATCTTGACGGCCGCGGCGACTCCTCCATCTCGACCGGGGTGGGGTTCTACGACCACATGCTCACAGCGTTCGCCCGGCACTCCCTGATCGACCTCGAGGTCCAGGCGACCGGGGACTGGCACATCGACGCGCACCACACGGTCGAGGACACCGCGATCG
The DNA here is from genome assembly GCA_044225235.1 of Propionibacteriaceae bacterium. Lineage (GTDB taxonomy): Bacteria > Actinomycetota > Actinomycetes > Propionibacteriales > Propionibacteriaceae > Microlunatus. Next base: position 170,109 of record JBGAIX010000002.1, read on the forward strand.
TGCTCGGCCAGGCGATCCGCGCCGCGCTCGGCGACAAGACCGGGATCCGACGCTTCGGCGATGCGCTGATCCCTCTGGACGAGGCCCTCGCGCAGGCGGTCGTCGACGTGTCGGGCCGGCCGTACTGCGTGCACACGGGCGAGCCGGAAGGGCAGGCGTACGCTCTGATCGGCGGCGGCGCCAGCGACGGTCAAGGTCGTGCCAGCGTCCCGTATGCGGGCGCGCTCACCAGGCACGTGCTGGAGACCCTGGCCTTCCACGCGCACCTGTGCCTGCACGTGACAGTGATCGCCGGCCGTGACCCCCACCACATCGTCGAGGCGCAGTTCAAGGCGGTCGCACGCGCACTGCGCGACGCCATCGCGGTCGATCCGCGGGTGTTGGGCGTACCGAGCACCAAGGGTGCACTGTGACTCCGGCTCGTCGTCGGCGGGACCAGGAGTGAGCCGCCCTTCGGTGGTGGTGCTGGACTACGGCTCGGGCAACATTCGCTCGGCCGAGCGCGCCATCGCCAGGGCCGGCGCGACGGTGACGGTGACCGCCGATGCCGCTGCCGCGGTGCAGGCCGACGGCCTGGTGGTCCCCGGCGTCGGGGCATTCGCTGCCTGCATGGCCGGTCTGCAGCAGGCTCAAGGCCCAGCCATCCTGGAGGCCCGGCTGGCTGCTCGGCGACCGATCCTGGCGATCTGCGTCGGTCATCAGGTGCTCTTCGACGAGGGCATCGAGCACGGCGAGCGTGCGACCGGCTGCGGGATCTGGCCAGGTGTCGTCGAGCGGCTACGCGCCGACCGGCTGCCACACATGGGCTGGAACGTGGTAGCGGCACCGCCGCACAGTGCGCTGTTCGCGGGCGTTCACGACGAGCGCTTCTACTTCGTGCACAGCTACGGCGTCCGCGAGCTGCCGGATGCGCCCGGGCGGGTGGTCAGTTGGGGCGAGCACGGCGGAGATCGATTCGTCGCCGCAGTGGAAGACGGCCCGTTGTGGTCGACGCAGTTCCATCCGGAGAAATCTGGTGACGCCGGGGCGACCCTGATCGCGAATTGGATCGGTACGCTCTGAGCAGCGTCGAGCCGTTGTGCCGATCGGCGCGACGGCTCGAGCCGGGCACGCGGCTCGAACACCTGTGTGCGAGCCGTCGTCGCCCGAGGGTGTCAGGGTCGGCGGAAAGCGGGCCCGGGAGCGTGCCTCGGAGGTGGTCGCGTTCCCGGGACTGCAGCGCCTATGTCCGGGTCCCGGCTCGGAATGGCCGGCACTCGTGCTGTAGACGGGCGATCCGTCACTTCGCCGACATGTCCGGCCGCGGTGGGCGTCATCGCCCGTTCACGTGATCGGCCTAGCGTCGATGCGATGACCCTCGTCGACCGCTCGCCCGATACCGCCCGTGGCACCGCGGTGCTTCTGGCCGCCTTCGACTCGCAACTCAAGTGGTGCGCGCGCATCGCGACCGAGCTCGCGGCGCGCGGGCTTCAGCCGCGATTCATCGTGCCCGACGGTCGCTCAGCGCTCTCCGACGAGCAGATCGCCGCCGCCGGCGTGGCCGTGGTGGAGCGGGCCAGCTGGGCCGAGGCGGTGGCGTCCGCCGTCGCCGCCGACGTCGTGGTCTGCGCACTCTCCGGACCGCAGACGCGGGCGTTCATCGTCGACCTGGCACGCGATCTGGCCGGCACCGACGCGAGCGGGCCGGTCGTGGTGACCGGGTGGGTGGGCGTGATCATCGAGAAGGCCATCGCCGGCTATCTGGACCGCTGCGGTTCGGATGTGATCGCGGTGAACTCTCGCGCCGATCTCGCCCAGTTCCAGTCGGCGGCGATCGCGCTGGGCATCCCTGCTCCCAACCTGCAGCTGACCGGACTGCCGTTTCTCGGCCGCACCCCCGCCCCACAACGCTCCGGTCCGATCCGGCGCGTCGTCTTCGCCGACCAGCCGACCGTCCCGGCTCGGGCCGAGGAGCGGCTGCTGCTCTACACGGGACTGGTCGACTATGCGCGCGCCCACCCAGAGCGCGATGTCGTGCTGAAGCCACGGCACCGGCCGGAGGAGGGCACCTTCCATCGGATGCGCCACCATCCCGAGACGCTCTTGCACGGCATCGACCTGCCGACCAACTTCCGCATCGACTACACCTCGATCCAGGATCTGCTTCCGGTGACCGACCTGCTGCTGACGATCTCCTCGACGGCGTCCCTGGAAGCACTCGATCGCGGCTGTCGGGTCGGGCTGGTGCTGGATCTCGGCGTCCACGAGCGGCTGGGCAACCAGGTCTTCCTGCACAGTGGGCTGCTGCGCACCTGGCAGCAACTCGCAGCGGACCAGACCGGCGCTCCGGAGCCGGGATGGCTGTCCGAGTACTTCTTCCCACCCGAGGGCCAGTCCGGGCGTACGCCGACCGAGTCACTGGTGGACCGGATCGAACACCTCAGGGCCACCGGCCAACGACCGTCCCGGGAAGTCTGGGCGAGCGAGTACTTCCGCAGCGCCGAGGTCGCCCTCCGGCAGCTGGCGGCTGCGCTGGAGCGTGCTGCCAGCGCGACCCCGACAACGCCCTCGATCGGTCGCCGCGCCGCTCGGGCGCTGCTCCCGCCACTGCTCGCGGATTCCCTCCGGCGCGTGCGGCGGCTGTACGCCGGGGGCGCTAGCGTGAACGCGTGAGCCGCTGGACGGAGTACTGCTTGGCCAAGCCTGGCGCCTGGGCAGATGAGCCCTGGGAGGGCGACCAGGTGGCGAAGGTCGGCGAGAAGATCTTCGCCTTCCTCAGCGGCGGCGCATCGATCGGGTTGAAGTGCGGCACTCGGGAGCAGGCCGACCTGCTGGTGGACCGGTACGCCGGCTCGGTGCGGCCGATGGCCTACATCGGCCGCTACGGCTGGAACTCGATCACTCTCGACGAGACGATCCCCGACGACGAGGTGGCCGAGTTGATCGACGCCTCCTACGCCATGGTGGTCGCGAAACTGCCGCGCGCGCAGCGACCCGGCTAGCGCTGCGGGCGCTGCGACGTCCCGCAGCGCCGCACGAGCGCCGGAGGGACGCCACATCCTCCGGTAGGGTCATCGCGTGCCCGCCCCGCCACCGCTTCAGCTGCTGCCGGCCGTGGACGTCGCCGGCGGACAAGCGGTGCAACTGGTGCAGGGGGTGGCCGGCACCGAGAAACGTTTCGGCGATCCGGTGGCCGCGGCCCAGCGATGGCAGAGTGCGGGCGCGGAATGGCTGCACCTGGTCGACCTCGACGCCGCTTTCGGGCGCGGCGACAACGCGGAACTGATCGCCGAGGTGGTCGGCCGGATGTCGATCTCGGTGGAGCTCTCCGGCGGGATCCGGGACGACGAGACGCTGGAGCGGGCGCTGGCGACCGGGTGCCGTCGGGTGAACATCGGCACAGCCGCGCTGGAACGACCGGAGTGGTGCGAGGAGATCATCGACCGCTACGGGGACCGGATCGCCATCGGCCTGGACGTACGGGGGCGAACCTTGGCCGCGCGTGGCTGGACCCGCGACGGCGGGGACCTGTACGAGACGCTCGGCCGGCTCGACCAAGCGGGCTGTGCGCGGTTCGTCGTCACCGACGTCGCCTCGGACGGGATGCTTCGCGGGCCCAACCTGGAGCTGTTGCGAGCGGTCTGCGACGCGACGGACAAGCCCGTCGTCGCCAGCGGGGGAGTCAGCACCCTCGAAGACGTCATTGCCCTCCGCGAGCTGGTGCCCGTCGGCGTCGAGGGCGCCATCATCGGCACCGCGCTCTACGTGGGCAACTTCTCCCTGCAGGAGGCGCTGGCGGCGGCCAGTGCCCCGACCTCAGAAAGCGACCAAGCATGAGCACCGCCCCGGCCGACACCTTCCGCCGCGACGGCGACCAGCCTGCGAGCAGCTCGGCGCAGCGGCTGGACGGCCGCCTGCGCGACCTGCTCGCCGGCAAGAAGATCGTGATGACCGGGGTCACCGGCTTCATCGGCGAGCAGTTGCTCTGGAAGATCCTCACCGAGCTGCCCGACACCCGGCCGTCGCTGCTGGTCCGTCGCAAGGGGTCCGCGAGCGCGTACGACCGGGTCCTCGCGGTGGTGAAGAAGCCGATCTTCGCCGAGGCCCGGGAGCAGGCAGGCGGTGCGAAGGAGCTCCTCGACAGCCGGATCGAGGTGCTGGAAGGCGACCTGCCCAACGTGCCTCCGCTCCCCGGTGATCTCGACGTGGTCGTGCACTGCGCCGGCGACGTGTCGTTCGACCCGCCAATCGACCAGGCGTTCACCACCAACGTGGTCGGCACCAAGGTCTTGATGGACCGGATGCTGGAGGCGCTGCGCGAGCCCGACGGCAGTCTCCGCAAGGTCCCGCACTACGTGCACATCTCCACCGCGTACACCGCAGGGCGGCGCCGCGGCGCGATCCCCGAGGGCCCGCACGCCCACGACATCGACTACGAGGCCGAGACCGCTGCCGGCCTTGAGATGCGGCAGCTCATCGAGGCTGAGTCACGCACTCCGGAGCGGCTGACGAAGCTGCGCAAGCAAGCCGAGCGCCGGCATCGCCGGGCCGGATTCCTGACTACCGCCGCAGACACCGAGCGGCGGCGGGTCGCCTGGGTGCAGGAGCAGTTGGTGAAGGCCGGTACCGAACGGGCCCGGTCGCTGGGCTGGACAGACGTGTACACCTTCACCAAGGCCCTCGGCGAGCGGGTGGTGGCCGAGGTCGGCAGCCAGATCCACGTCTCGATCGTGCGCCCGGCGATCGTCGAGTCGTCCTGGAAGCACCCGTACCCGGGCTGGATCGAGGGCTTCAAGATGGCTGAGCCGCTGATCCTGGCGTACGGGCGCGGCGAGCTGCCCGAGTTCCCGGCCTCTCCGGACTCGGTGCTGGACATCGTGCCGTGCGACCACGTGGTGAACGCGATCATCACCGTCTGCGCCACCGCACCGACGCCCGGCGAGCCGGCGTACTACCACGTCAACTCCGGCGCACGGAATCCGCTCACCTTCAATGAGGTGTACCGGCACATTCGCCAGTACTTCACCGCGCACCCGTTGGAGGGACCGAAGGGCCCGATCACCGACCTGCCTGAATGGGACTTCCCCGGCCCGCGGGCGGTCGAGCGGGTGATGAACCGGTCGCAGCGCCTCTACACCGTCGCTGACTGGCTGGTGTCACAGGCGCCGCGGTCCGACCGGACCCGTCAGTACGCCCGCACCCTGGACAAGGCGAAGGGCAAGCTGGACTTCCTCCGCCGCTACCACGCGCTCTACACCGAGTACGCGCAGTCGGAACTGCACTTCGTCGACGACAACACGCTGGCGTTGACCCGGGCCCTCGACACCGACGACCAGGACGCGTTCGCCTTCGACACGGCGGTCTTCGACTGGAAGAGCTACATCGAGGACGTGCACTGCCCCTCGGTGACGACAACGGTCCGCCGGATGGACGCGCTGCGCAGCAAGCGGGGCAGCCGGCCGACCACGATGCGCGACCTGAGCAAGGACACGGCCGCGGCGAGCGCGGTCGCGATCTTCGATCTGGACGGCACGATCATGTCGACCAATGTGATCGAGCAGTACCTCTGGGCGCGGTTGCCGGACAACGGGCCGGCCGCTCAGCTGACCGAAGTGGTCGAGGTGGCCCGTCGGCTTCCCGGCTATCTGATGGCGGAGCGGCGTGACCGGGGCAGCTTCCTGCGCGCGGTCTACCGCCGCTACAAGGGACTCGAGTTGGCCGAACTCGAGCGCCGGATCGACACCACGATGACCGCCCACATCCTCAGCAGGGTGTCGCCCGAGGCGCTGCAGCGGATCGACGAGCATCGTGCCGCAGGACACACCACGATCCTGATCACCGGCGTGGTGCGACCGTTCACCCGACCGCTGCGGCATCTGTTCGACGTCATCGTCGCCGCCGACCTCGAGGTCGGCCCGGACGGCCGCTGCACCGGCTTCCTGACCAGCCCGCCGCTCGTCGGCGAGTCGCGAGCCGCATGGATCACCCACTACGCCAGCTTGCACGGCACCGACCTCAGCCGCAGCTACGCCTACGCCGACTCCCACTCCGACCTGCCGATGCTCTCGGTGGTGGGCAACGCGGTCGCGGTCAGCCCGGACATCTCGCTGATGCGCGCCGCCGGACGTCACCAGTGGTCCATCGTCGAGTGGAAGGTGAAGCCCAGCGCGCCGCGCTGGTCACTGCCGAAGTAGCGCCGGCCGGTGGCGAGTGTGCGGCGCGGCCGACACGGCTGACTAGGATCGGGCGCATGTCGGGTCACTCCAAGTGGGCAACCACCAAGCACAAGAAGGCGGTCATCGACGCTCGCCGCGGCAAGCTGTTCGCCAAGCTGATCAAGAACATCGAGGTCGCCGCGCGGGTCGGCGGCGGCGACCCGGCGGGTAACCCGACCCTCTACGACGCGATCCAGAAGGCGAAGAAGAGCTCGGTCCCGAACGACAACATCGATCGTGCGGTCAAGCGGGGCTCGGGCGCTGAAGGTGGCGGCGCCGACTACGAGACGCTGATGTACGAGGCGTATGGCCCGGCCGGGATCGCGCTGCTGATCGAGTGCCTGACCGACAACCGCAACCGGTCCGCGTCCGAGGTGCGCGTGGCCGTCACCCGCAACGGCGGCACGATGGCAGACGCCGGGTCGACCGCTCGGATGTTCAGTCGCAAGGGCGTGGTGGTCGTCGCGAAGCAGCAGGAGGGCCGTGCCGTCTCCGAGGACGACCTGCTGGAGGCGACGTTGGACGCCGACCCGGAGGAGATCAACGACCTGGGCGACTCGTACGAGATCGTCAGCGACCCGAGTGCTGTCGTGGCCGTCCGCCGCGCTGTCCAGGACGCCGGCTTGGACTACGACTCAGCCGAGGTCTCGTTCGTCCCCCAGTACACCCAGGAAGTCGATGCCCCGACCGCCGAGAAGCTGATGAAGATCATCGATGCGCTGGAGGACTCCGACGACGTCCAGAACGTGTACGCGAACTTCGATGCCTCCGAAGAGGTCCTGGCCACGATCGGCTAGACGGGAGCGTGTCGCGACAGCCGACCCGCGCAGACGTCGTAGGCTACCGAACGTCTGTTCGTTTCTGACTTCGCGGGAGGTCGTGTGCGCGTCCTGGGGATCGATCCCGGGCTGACCCGTTGCGGCCTCGGTGTGGTGGACGGGGTGCCCGGCCGGCAGCCGCAGTTGGTGGCCGTCGACGTGGTCCGGACGCCGAGCGAGCTGGAGATCGCGCGCCGCCTGGTGGCGATCGAGGAGCGGGTGGAGGAATGGGTCGCCCGATACCGCCCGACCACCGTTGCCGTCGAGCGTGTCTTCGCCCAGCACAACACCCAGACCGTGATGGGAACGGCCCAGGCGGCCGGAGTGGCGATGCTGGTGGCGGCGAGGCGTGGCATTCCGGTCGCCCTGCACACCCCGAGTGAGGTCAAGGCCGCGGTGACCGGCTCAGGCCGGGCGTCCAAGGACCAGGTGGGGGCGATGGTCGCGCGGGTGCTGCGACTCGACCAGGCACCAACCCCCGCCGACGCGGCCGATGCGCTCGCGCTGGCCATCTGCCATGTCTGGCGCGGCGGCACCACGGCCCGGCTCAACGCCGCCATGGAGGAAGCGGCCCGCCGGGGCCCGCGCGGCGGCTACGCGGCGCGTCGGCAGGCCTCCGCATGATCGCCCAGCTGACCGGCACCGTCGTTCAGATCGGTCCGACCTCCGCGGTGCTGGAGCTGGGGGGATTCGGCGTGCTCGCGCTCTGCAGCCCGAACACGGTCGCCGGGCTGAGACTCGGCCAGCGCAGCACGCTGAGTACGTCGCTGGTCGTCCGAGAGGACTCGCTGACGCTGTACGGCTTCGCCAGCGCCGAGGAGCGCGACTTCTTCGAACTGCTGCTGACCGCCACCGGCGTCGGCCCCAAGTTGGCGCAGGCCGCGCTCGCGGTCCTCACCCCCGATGAGTTGCGACGGGCGATCGCGACCGACAACCTCGTCGTGCTGTGCAAGGTGCCCGGCATCGGCAGCAAGGGCGCGCAGCGAATCGTGATCGAGTTGAAGGACAAGGTCGGCCCCGCGCCCGTCGCCGAGGAGACAGCGTCGGCCCCGCTGCGGTCCGACGGTTGGCGAGACCAGGTCGCACAGGGACTGCAGGGGCTGGGTTGGTCGGCGCGCGACGCGGATCGGGCGTGTGACGACGTCTCTCCACTCGCGGAGGAGGACCCGCAACTCAGTGTCGCGGTACTGATGCGGGCAGCACTGCAATCGCTGGCTCGGAGGTAGCCGGGTGCGCGAACTCGATGCGGATCGTGTCACGGACGGCGATCTGACCGACCAGGAACTGGCTGACCTGGTCAGCGGCGCCGCCGACCCCGACGACCGGGCGGCCGACGTGGCCCTGCGTCCGGGAACCCTCGCTGAGTTCGACGGGCAACGACGGGTCAGCGACCAGCTGGGCCTGGTGCTGGAGGCGGCACGGCACCGCGGCAGCGTGCCCGACCACGTCCTGTTGAGCGGTCCACCCGGGCTCGGCAAGACGACCTTGGCGATGATCATCGCAAGCGAGATGACGGCGCCGCTGCGGATCTCGAGCGGGCCCGCCATCCAGCACGCCGGAGACCTCGCGGCGATCCTGTCCGGGCTCGTCGAGGGCGAGGTGTTCTTCCTCGACGAGATCCATCGGATGTCCCGGCCTGCCGAAGAGATGCTCTACCTGGCGATGGAGGACTACCGCGTCGACGTCGTCGTCGGCAAGGGTCCGGGTGCGACCGCGATCCCGCTGGAGATTCCCCGGTTCACCCTGGTCGGGGCCACCACGCGCGCCGGACTGCTACCGGGACCCTTGCGGGATCGCTTCGGCTTCACCGCACAGCTGGACTACTACGACACGGAGACGCTACGGCGGATCGTGCTGAGGTCCGCGTCGCTGCTCAGCGCGACGGTGGACATCAGCGGCGCCGACGAGATCGCGCGGCGTTCCCGCGGCACGCCTCGGATCGCGAACCGCCTGTTGCGCCGGGTGCGCGACTACGCGCAGGTGCGTTCCGACGGCCGGATCACGCGCGATCTGGCCCGCTCCGCGCTCGAGCTCTACGAGGTGGATCGGCTTGGCCTCGACCGGCTGGACCGCGCGGTGCTCGACGCGCTCTGTCGACGCTTCGGCGGCGGCCCGGTAGGACTGTCGACGCTCGCCATCTCAGTAGGAGAGGAGCGCGAGACGGTCGAAGAAGTGGCCGAGCCGTTCCTGGTACGCCAGGGATTCATGATGAGAACACAGCGGGGTCGGGTCGCCACCCGTGCCGGGTGGCAGCACCTCGGCCTGCAGCCTCCGGCCACCGATCCAGCGACAACCCCAGACCCCGATCTGTTCGGCTGAACGAGGAACACACCTGGCCAGATCACCGCGCACCGGCCGGGCTCGCTTGGATTGTTAGGTAGAGTGACGCGCCGGTGCACAGCATCGCATCACTCTCGCTACGCCGCAGCCGCGCGTCAGCCACCCAGACAAGATCTCGGAGCCATGCAGCAGTACTCGACGTTGTTCCTCGTCGCCTTGATGGTGGTGGCGTTCTATTTCCTGATCATGCGCCCGCAGCGCAAACGCCAGCAGGAGGCTCAGCGGCTGCTCAACGACCTCCAGCCGGGCGCGCGGGTGATGCTCGGTAGCGGCGTCTTCGGCACCGTTGTGGGCGTCGGCGAGAAGCAGATCGTGCTCGAGATCTCCGACGGCGTCGAGCTCACGGTGCTCAAGCAGGCTGTCTCCCGGGTCGTCTCGGACGACGACGAGGACAGCGAGTACGTCACCTTCGCCGACGAGGACGACGCCGATGTCGAGGCCGAGGCGCGTGAGGCCGATGCCAGCGCCAACGACGGCGGGAGCCTCGGCTCCGCTGCGCCGGCGGAGCCTGACACGCACAGCTGGCCCGCGGAGTCGTCGACGGCTCCTGCATCGACCGAGTCCGACGACGCCGACGGCCGGCCCGGCGACAGCACTCCGACCACGCGCTGACAGCGCTAGCCAGGAGACGGCGCAGACGTGGCAACTTCCACCGGGCACCCCGGACGGACCCTGATCGCCCTGGCGGTCCTGGTCGCGGGCCTGATCGCCTTGATGGCGGTCAGCCACACCTGGACACCGAAGCTCGGCTTGGACCTGCGCGGCGGCACGACGATCACGCTGACGGCCCAGAACACCACCGGCACGGGCAACGTCGATCCGAACAGCCTGCAGCTCGCGCGCACGATCATTCAGAGCCGGGTCGACAGCCTCGGCGTCGGCGAGTCGGAGGTACGGACCGCGGGCGACAACCAGATCGTCGTCAGCGTCCCGAACGTTCAGCAGGACGAGCTGGTTCGCCTGGTCGGCCAGACCGCGGTGCTCCGCTTCCGCGTGGTCTACGCGGCTGAGCAGGTAGCCCCGCCCACTCCGGTGCCCAGCGAGGAGCCATCCGGGAGCGCGAGCACCGAGCCGTCCGATGGCGCCACCGCAGCGCCGAGCCCGACAGGCAACAACAAGCCGCTGCCGGCGTTGCCGACCGCCCCGCCGAAGCCCGTCGGGGACGCGTGCAAGTCCGCTGACGGTCAAGGCATACCGCCGGACAAGGCGATGGACTGGCAGCCCTCAGAGACCTGCCAGGCGGCGTTCGCAGAGTTCACCTGCGACACCCGGATGGAGGACGTCGCCGACCAGCCTGTGTTCGCCTGCGACCGCGAGAAAACCGAGAAACTGCTGCTCGGTCCGACGCTGATCGAGGGCAAGCAGCTCACGTCAGCGACGGCGGGCATCCCGCAGAACAACGTGAGCTGGGTGGTGAATCTCGAGTTCAACGCGGAGGCGACCGCCATCTTCGACCAGGCGACGCGTGAGCTCTCGCAGCGCAGTGAGCCGGAGAACCGGTTCGCGATCGTGCTCGACGGCGCGTCGATCTCGGCCCCGACGGTGAACGAGCCGATTCCCGGCGGGCGGGCGGAGATCAGCGGCAACTTCACCCAGAAGAGCGCGACCGAACTCGCGAACGTGCTCAAGTACGGCGCGCTGCCACTCGCCTTCGACGTCTCTGAGGTCAGCAACGTGTCGGCGACGCTGGGAGCCGACCAGCTGCGCGCCGGCATCATCGCCGGCATCATCGGGCTCGTCCTGGTGGTCGGATTCTGCCTGCTGTACTACCGCGGGCTCGGCCTGGTGGTCGTCGCGTCCCTGGCGATCGCTGCCGTCCTCACCTACTCCTGCATGGTCCTGCTCGGCACCTCGGTGGGATTCGCCCTCAACCTGCCTGGCATCGCCGGCGCCATCGTGGCGATCGGCATCACGGCGGATAGCTTCGTCGTGTTCTTCGAGCGGATTCGTGACGAGGTCCGCGAGGGCCGCAGCCTGCGAACCGCAGTCGAGACCGGCTGGCGCCGCGCCCGACAGACGATCCTCATCGCGGACGCCGTCTCGATGCTGTCCGCACTGGTGCTGTTCGCGCTGGCGATCGGAGCGGTCAAGGGCTTCGCCTTCACCCTCGGCCTGACCACGGTGATCGACGTGATCGTGGTGTTCATGTTCACCAAGCCCCTGCTCACGCTGCTGGCCAGGACCCGGTTCTACGGTGGCGGCCACAAGCTGTCGGGACTGGATCCTGCCCACCTGGGAGTTTCGGCGCTGCCCGGCGCACGCCTCCGCCGGGGTAGCGCGGTCGCTGCAGAGACGGAGGCCTGATGTCGCGACTCGGTCGGATCGGCCACCAGCTCTACACCGGGGAGGTCTCCTACGACTTCGTCAGCCGGCGGCGCCGCTGGTACACGGTCTCCGCGATCCTGGTGGCCGTGTCACTGCTGGCGCTGGTCTTCCGGGGCCTCACCTTCGGCATCGAGTTCAGTGGTGGCGCCGACTTCAAGGCACCGACCACCGTCACGTCTCAGACGGTTCCCGACATGCGGGCGGCGCTCGAGGCCTCCGGTGTTCCTGACCTCGGTGAATCGGTCGTCAACACCATCGGCAACGACCAGGTGCGGGTCCAGACCCGAACGCTCGACCCCACCGCCGAGGTGCCGAAGGTCCGGGCGGCGATCGCGGACGAGGTCGGGATCAACCCCGACCAGGTCGCGTACAGCCTGATCGGCGCATCCTGGGGCGGACAGATCACCGAGCGGGCGCTGATCGCGCTGGTGGTGTTCCTGGTGCTCGTCGGCTTGGTCATCTGGGCCTACTTCCGGAACGCGACGATGTCTGTGGCGGCCCTGGTGGCGCTCGGTCACGACCTCATCTTGACCATCGGGATCTACGCACTGGTCGGGTTCACCGTGACGCCGGCGACGCTGATCGGCGTGCTGACCATCCTGGGGTACTCGCTGTACGACACGGTGGTGGTGTTCGACAAGGTCCGCGAAAACGTCCGCGACCTGAAGTCGAGCACGACCCGCACCTACTCCGAGGCCGCAAATCTCGCGCTGAACCAGGTTCTGGTGCGGTCGATCAACACCACGGTGATCGGCGTGCTGCCGGTCGCGGCGCTGCTCTTCGCCGGAGCCGTCATCCTCGGCGAAGGCCCGCTGAAGGACCTCGCCCTCGCGCTGTTCATCGGCATGGTCTCCGGCGCCTACTCCTCGATCTTCATCGCCGTGCCGCTGTTGGCCCAGCTCCGGGAGCGGACGCCGGAAATGCGCAAGCTGCGGGCGAGGGTGGAGGCGCGCCGTGCGAAGGAAGCACGCGGGCCCGGTGCCGTAGCGAGCCGGACGGTAGCGACCGCCAGCAGCTCGGGGGCCTCGGCCGCGGGTGGCGCCGTCGCGCTCACCCAGGCGCTGGACCAACCCGAGGACGCCGACGACGAGCCGACCGAGGAGCCCGGCACCCCGACGCTGGACGGCATGTCGCCGACGGCGCTGCGCAGTGTTTCGGTCGACTGGGGCAGTGCCGGTCGCAGCACCCGACCGCTCAGCGATGGAGCGGCGAAGCGTCCCCAGCCCCAGCACAAGTCGCGCAGCCAGCGTAAGAAGTAGTTCGGTGAGTCTCGTCCAGCCCGGCGGAGCCAGCCGGCGGAGCCGGAGTTGGAGCCGTCAGGCGCTGGTGAGCCTGCCGGTCCGCAGGGCGAGCCCCGCCATCCAGTTGGCGCGCCGGGCGCTGCTAGCACTGCTGCTGCTGGCGATCGTGGTCGCGCTGGTCTGGGTCGACCGCGATGCATACCGCGACGCCAACGGCGACGGGGTGTCGCTGATCGACGCCATCTACTACGCAACGGTCACCATCACCACCACCGGCTACGGGGACATCACCCCGGCCGCACCGCACGCCCGGGTGCTGAACGCCGTCGTGGTGACCCCATTGCGAATCGCGTTCCTGGTCCTGCTGGTCGGCACGACGATCGAGGTGCTGGCCAACGAGGGTCGTCGCATGTTCACCGACATCCGGTGGAGGAGAAGAATGCGCAACCACATCGTCGTCGTGGGCTTCGGTACCAAGGGCAAGAGCGCGGTCGAAACGCTGCGCAACAACGGTGCCAACCCCACCCAGATCGTCGTGATCGACAGTCGCCCGGCGTCGATCACCGATGCGAACCTGCGCGGGTACGCCGCGATCGAGGGCGACGGGACGCGGCGGGAGATCCTGCGGCGCGCCGAGATCATCAAGGCCCGCCAGGTCGTGATCACCCTGGATCGCGACGACTCGGCGATCCTGACGATGCTCACCGTGCGGCAGCTGAATCCGAGCGCACACGTCGTCGTCGCCGTGCGCGAGGACGACAACGCCTCCCTGCTCCGGCAGTCGGGCGCGAACGCCGTGGTGACCTCCTCCGAGGCGGTGGGCCGGCTGCTGGGGCTCTCGGCCGTGAGCCCCCATCTTGGCACGGTGATCGAGGACCTGCTGTCCAGCCGGGAAGGCCTGGAGGTGGGGGAGCGTCCGGTCACCCGGGAGGAGGCCGGATTCGCCCCGGGGGACGTGGCGGGCGAACGCGTCATCGCCGTGGTCCGGAACAAGACGCTGCGACGCTTCTACGACCCGACCGTCGCCAAGCTCGAGCCCGGTGACCAGGTGGTCGTCGTGCGGAAGGCGATCGAAGACTGAGCCGGACGCCGGGGGTTGGCGAGGTCCCGCGGGGCCGCCGCCGGGTGGCCGTCGGCCGGCCAGACCCTAGACTGGTCGCCTGCGCGAGGAGGAACGTAACGCCATGACCGACCAGGTGGGGCCGACGCAGACTCCCGCGCGAGTGCTGCCGCGGAGCCCGGTCTCACCGGATCCCCTCCGCAGCGCGGCTGAGGAGGCGCCGCCCACCTCGCCAGCCGGGAGCCCACGGACGGTGCTGCCGCCAGAGCAACCGCGGGTACGCATGCGCCAGCGAATCGCGCGATTCGGGACCGCCCGACCTCAAGGGACGCCCGCGCTCGACCCCCTGTTCCACGTCATCCGCGCCAACCACCCGAAGGCCGATCTCGCACTGATCGAGCGCGCCTACCGGACGGCGGAGCGGCTGCACGCGGGCCAGCAACGCAAGAGCGGTGACGCTTACATCACTCACCCGCTCGCGGTGACCACGATCCTGGCCGAACTCGGGATGAACGAGCCCACCCTGTGCGCTGCCTTGCTGCACGACACCGTCGAGGACACCGAGTACACGCTCAGCCAGCTCACCCGTGACTTCGGTGAGGAGGTTGCGCTGCTGGTCGACGGGTGCACCAAGCTGGACAAGGTCACCTACGGCGAATCGGCGAAGTCCGAGACCATCCGCAAGATGATCGTGGCGATGAGCCGCGACATCCGGGTGCTGGTGATCAAGCTGGCCGACCGGCTGCACAACATGCGGACGTTGCACTACCTGCGCCCCGACAAGCAGTCCCGGATCGCCTCGGAGACCCTGGAGATCTTCGCCCCGCTGGCCCACCGGCTCGGCATGAACGCGATCAAGTGGGAACTGGAGGACCTCTCGTTCGCGACCATGCATCCGAAGGTCTACGACGAGGTGGTGCGGCTGGTCGCCGAGGCGGCCCCGAGCCGCGACGAGTACCTGCGCCGGGTGATCGACCTGGTCCAGACCGATCTCCGGGCGGCGCGGATCCGGGCGACCGTGACGGGACGGCCGAAGCACTACTACTCGATCTACCAGAAGATGGTCGTCCGCGGCCGCGACTTCCAGGACATCTATGACCTGGTCGGACTGCGGGTGCTGGTCGAGGAGAACCGCGACTGCTACGCCGCGCTTGGTGTCTTGCACGTCCGATGGAACCCGCTGCCAGGCCGGTTCAAGGACTACATCGCGATGCCGAAGTTCAACATGTACCAGTCGCTGCACACCACGGTGCTGGGGCCGGAAGGCCGCCCGGTCGAACTGCAGATTCGCACCGAGGAGATGCACCGGCGGGCCGAGTACGGCGTTGCCGCGCACTGGAAGTACAAGGAAGGCAAGGGCCTCCCGGTCCCCGCGAAGGGCGGCGAGGACGCCGGCGATCTGGTCTGGGTGCGCCAGTTGCTGGACTGGCAGCGTGAGACGGCCGACCCCGGCGAGTTCTTGGACTCGCTGCGCTTCGAGATCAATTCGACCGAGGTCTACGCCTTCACCCCGAAGGGTGACGTGATCTCGCTGCCGCAGGGCTCCACCCCGGTGGACTTCGCGTATGCGATTCACACCGAAGTGGGGCACAAGACGATCGGGGCCCGGGTCAACGGCCGGCTGGTGCCGCTGGAGTCGGCGCTCGGCAACGGTGACGTGGTGGAGATCTTCGTCTCGAAGTCCCAGAACGCCGGACCCAGCCGGGACTGGCTCTCCTTCGTCAAGAGCCCACGCGCCCGCAACAAGATCCGGCACTTCTTCACCCGCGAACGTCGCGAAGAGTCCATCGAGAACGGCAAGGAGGCCCTTGCCCGGCAGCTGCGGAAGGCGGGCCTCCCGCTGCAGCGGCTGCTGACGCTGGAGCACCTCACCGCGGTCGCCGGCTACTTCAAGTTCACCGACGTCTCGACGCTGTACGCCGCGGTGGGCGAGGGCACCGTCGGGGCCCAGGCGGTACTGAACCGACTGATCACGGTAGAGGGTGGCGACGACATGGTCGCCGACGAAACCAGCGAGGATCGGGTGGTCACCGGGCGGCGCCGGGCGACCAGCGGTAGCGACGACACCGGTATCCACGTCGTCGGGGCAACCGATCTCTGGGTGAAGCTGGCGCGCTGCTGCACACCGGTGCCCGGCGACGCGATCATGGGCTTCGTCACCCGCGGTTCAGGGGTCTCGGTGCATCGGGTGGACTGCGCCAATGCGACCAACCTCCGGGACACGCCGGAGCGGCTGATCGAGGTGCAGTGGGCTCCGACCGCCAAGAGCTCCTTCCTGGTGGCGATCCAGGTCGAGGCACTGGACCGCAGCCGGCTGCTCTCCGACATCACCCGGGCGCTCGCCGACCAGCACGTGAACATCTTGTCCGCGGCGCTGAACACGACGAAGGACCGCATCTGCAAGGCGAGGTTCACGTTCGAGACGGCGGATCCGATGCACCTGGACCACGTGCTGAACGCCGTCCGTGGAGTTCCGGCCGTCTACGACGTCTACCGGATCAACCAGTAGACGCCGGTCCGGCAGCCGCGGCGGGTCCGGGGACGGTCGCGGTCGCCGCCCTATTCGGTGTAGTCGTCGACCGCGCGCTGGGCTTGCGCCAACCACTCCCGGTACGTCGCCGCCGAGTTGGCCGCGTCCCGAGCCGTGCGGTGATCGCCACGCGCCTCGGCGCGAGCAGCGCGTTCTTCCAGGCTGGAGATCTGAGCCAGCAGCTTTGCTGCAGTGTCCTCGGCGCGCGCCCGGGTTTCGGGGTTGGTGCGGCGCCACCGCTCGTCCTCTGCTTCGCGGATCGCCGAGTCGACCGCACGGAGGCGGGATTCGAGCCCACGGACCGCCTCCCGCGGCACCTTGCCGACCGCAGCCCACCGGTCCACAAGCTCGCGGTACGCCGCACGCGCCGGTACCGGATCGCGGACCGGAAGCAGGGCCTCCGCCTCGACCAGCAGCGCCTCCTTCGCGTCGGCATTCGCGCGGAACTCCGCGTCCTGCTCTGACAGCGTGCTGTGTCGGGCCGCAAAAAACTCGTCCTGGGCCGCACGGAAGCGCTTCCACAGCTCGTCGTCGACGCCTCGAGGCGCCGCGCCGGCGGCGCGCCAGCGCGCCATCAGGTCGCGGTAGGCCGCCGCGGTCGCTGCCCAATCGGTCGAACCCGCGATCGCCTCCGCCTCGGCGACGAGACGTTCCTTGGTGACTCGGGCGGACTCCCGTGCCTCACTCAACTGGGCGAACTGCGCCTTGCGCCGACGGGTGTACGTCGTCCGCGCGCTGGAGAACCGGTGCCACAACGCATCGTCGGTGGCGCGGTCCAGCCGCGGCAGGCTCTTCCAGTCGTCCAGCAGCGCTCGGAATCGGTTGACGCCGCCCCGCCAGTCGGTGCCTGCGGCCAACTCCTCGGCCTCGGCCACGAAGCGTTCCTTCGCCGCCCGGGTCTCTTCCTGGCGGCGGGACCGCTCGATCCGACGCGCGGACCGCTGCTGGTCGATGACCGGATTCAGCGCGTCGAGCCGGGCCGCCAGGCCGTCGAGATCGCCGACCGCATGCGCATCCGCGACCACGTCCCGCACGGTCTTCACCGACGAGACGGCATCGTCCGGTCCGAGCGCTCCGGTGTGGATCCGCCGTTCCAGCAGGGAAACCTCGAGGTCGAGCGCCTCGTACCGTCGGGTGAAGAAGGCGAGCGCCTCGTCGGGGGTCACGTCGGGCACCTGGCCGACATGTCGCTCACCGTCAGCGGTCCGGACGTAGACGTTGCCGTCTGCGTCCACCCGTCCGTACGCGGCGGGGCTGGCCGGCTCCCCGAGCGCGCGATCAGTCATGCGACCATCCTGCCCGATAGTCTCCGGTACGTGTTCATCGCCTCGTTTCCTGCGGGCCCGTGGCAAGCCAACTGTTACGTGGTGGCAACGCAACCGGGCGCCGAAGCGGTGGTGGTGGACCCGGGCATGGACGCGCTCGAGGGGATCACCGCGCTGGCCGCGGAGCATCGGCTGAAACCGGTCGCTGCCCTGCTGACGCACGGACACCTTGATCACATGTTCGCGGTCGCTCCGCTGTGCAGATCCGCTGCCGCGTCCTGCTGGGTGCACCCCGACGACCGCGCGCTGCTGGCCGACCCGTTGCGGGCGGTGAGCCCCGAGACGCGGCTGATGTTGCAGCGGCTCGGCGGCGCTCAGACCTTTGTCGAGCCGGAGGATGTCCGCGAACTCGCCGACGGGGCGCTGGTCGAGATCGCCGGCCTGCAGTTCTCGGCTCTGCACACGCCGGGGCACACGCCTGGGTCGACCATGTTCAGGAGCCCCTACCCCGATCCCGACGTGGATTCGGTGGTGTTCTCCGGCGACGTGCTGTTCGCCGGCTCGATCG
Organism: Propionibacteriaceae bacterium; assembly: GCA_044225235.1. Classification (GTDB taxonomy): domain Bacteria; phylum Actinomycetota; class Actinomycetes; order Propionibacteriales; family Propionibacteriaceae; genus Microlunatus. Next base: position 188,450 of record JBGAIX010000002.1, read on the forward strand.
GGCGTACGGACTTGCCCGGCGGCGACCACGTCGCCATGCTGAACAGCCTGCGCACCAAGGTGCTGCCGTTGCCGGACTCCGCCGTGGTGCTGCCCGGACACGGCGCACAGACCACCATCGGCCGGGAACGTGCCACCAATCCCTACCTCAGGCGGCCGCCCGCACCGGCTAGGAGTACATCGTCATCGTGAGCCGCGGCCCCGTTGCCCGTCCCAAGCCCCTGTCGGGCTTCCCCGAACTGACGCCCGACCAGCGCATCGTCGAGCAGTTCGTGCTCGACCGGCTCCGGGAGACCTTCGAGTTGTACGGCTTCGCGCCGATCGAGACCAGAGCGGTCGAGCCACTGGATCGGCTCGCGAAGCAGGGTGAGATCGACAAAGAGGTGTACGCGGTCCAGCGGCTGCATGCCGCGCCGGGCAGCCCGGTGGAACTCGGGCTGCACTTCGACCTCACCGTGCCGTTCGCGCGGTACGTGCTGGAGAACGCGCACCTGCTGGCCTTCCCGTTCCGGCGCTACCAGATCCAGAAGGTGTGGCGCGGCGAGCGCCCGCAGGAGGGTCGGTACCGCGAGTTCACCCAGGCGGACGTGGACATCGTCGACGCGAACACGCTTGCGGCGCATCACGATGTCGAGCTGCCGCTGGTCACGCTCGCGGCGTTGGAACGCCTGCACACCGAGCTCGGGTTGCCGCCGGTGCTGATGCGGGTGAACAACCGCAAGTTGGCGCAGGGTTTCTACCTCGGCCTGGGCATCGAGGATCCAGCCGCCGTGCTCCGACAGGTCGACAAGATCGACAAGATCGGCCCCGGACGGGTCGCGGCACTGCTGATGTCCGACACCGGGCTGACCCAGCAGCAGGCGGATGCGTGCGTCGCGCTGGCCAGCATCTCGGCGGCCGACACCTCCTTTGTCAGGGCTGTACGCGACCTCGGCGTGCGACACGAACTGCTGGACGAGGGCCTGGAGTTGCTGGCCGAGGTGGTCGACGCCGCTGGCCGGTACGTGCCGGGTCGGCTGATCGCCGACCTCAAGATCGCCCGCGGCCTGGACTACTACACCGGGACCGTCTATGAGACGGAGCTGGTCGGCTTCGAGTCCCGCGGCTCCATCTCCTCCGGGGGCCGCTACGAGGCACTGGCGAGCGACGGGCGGACGACGTACCCGGGCGTCGGACTGTCGATCGGCGTCACCAGACTGCTCACACCGCTGCTCACCAGCGGCGTCATCCGGGCCTCCCGGCCGGTGCCGACAGCGGTCCTGGTCGCCGTGGACAACGAGGAGTCCAGACCTGAGGCGATGGCGGTCGCTGCGGCCCTGCGAGCGCGCGGCATCGCGACCGAAGTGGCACCGAAGGCCGACCGGTTCGGCCGGCAGATCCGCTACGCCGACCGGCGGCAGATCCCGTTCGTCTGGTTCGGCGGCAGCGACGGTGAAGTCAAGGACATCCGCAGCGGCATCCAGATCGCCGCCGAGGCCGATGCCTGGTGCCCGCCCGAATCAGACCTGCGGCCCCGGGTGCTGCCGGGCTGAACGGCCGCGACAGCGGCCCAGCCGGCCTGCGGACGGCTCATCAGCCGAGCGCAAACCTTCGCTCTGACGGCTGACGCCGAAGATCACGATGGGTATGGTGAGCCGCAGCCAACCAGCCCGGAGCCAAGCAAACCCGAGCCTCCCAACCCGGAGCCACTCAACCCCGAGCCACTCAATGAGGAGGGCGAGCGACCGTGCAAACAGCCGGCCACACCGTTCTGGCCTCGGCGGACAGCGAGGTCTTCGCGTCCCTGCGCAAGCAGGCCTCCAGTCGCGCCGAGCGCTACGCACTCGGAAAGTCGCTGCGCAAGCAGGTGCCTCGCCGTCGACTGGCCGAGTGGGCGCCCCCCGACGACCGACCCGACCCGATCGACCTGATCACCGCCTCACACGAGGGCCGAGTAGCCCGGCTGATCCCGGTGCGGGTCGCCCGGATGGTCGGGTCGCCGTACGGCTTCCTCCGTGGCTCGGCGGTGGTGATGGCCGAGGACGTCGCCAAACTCCCCTCGACGGGCATCACCCCCGTGGTCTGCGGCGACGCCCACCTGGGCAACTTCGGGTTCTACGCCTCGCCCGAAGGCGAGCTGGTGATCGACCTCAACGATTTCGACGAGGCACATCCGGGCGCCTGGGAATGGGATCTGCGCCGGTTGGTGGCGAGCATCTGGGTGGCCGGCCGGGAGACCGGCTCGACCGAGGACCAGTGCGAGACTTCGGTGCAGACCTGTGTCGCCGCCTACCGCGACGAGTTGCGGTATCTCGCCGACCAACCACTGCTGATGCGCAGCTACAACCGGCTGGACGTCAACCGGCTGCACGAGACGGCGACGGAGAAGTCGCTCCGGGATGAGATCGAACGCTCGGCCAAGCGGGCCCGGTCGCGGACGAGCGACCGTGCGCTGCCGAAGCTGACCGCGGAGCAGGACGGCCGCCGCACGATCGTGCACGAGCCCCCGCTGATCACCCGGATCAGCACGACGGAGTACCGCGCGGTGTCGGCCGCCCTGGATCACTACCTCGGCACCCTTGCGCCGCACTGGCGGCGCGCGATCGGGGGCTACACCCTGATCGACATCGCGCACAAGGTTGTTGGCGTCGGCAGTGTCGGCCTCCGCGCCTACGTCGCGCTGCTGCAAGGCAGTTCGCCCGAGGACGTGGTGTTCCTCCAGATGAAGCAGGCGCGCCGATCGGTGCTGGCGAAGTACGTGCACGGCGACTCCGCCTGGCACGCCCACCAGGGCCAGCGGGTCGTCGAGTACCAGCAGGCGCTGCAGACCGTGAGCGACCCGTTGCTCGGCTGGACGTCGGCCCAGGGCCGGCAGTACTACGTGCGCCAGTTCCGGAACATGAAGGGCACCATCCCGCTGAACGCGATCGATGCGGCCGCGCTGACCGACTACGCCGGGATCGTCGGGCATCTGCTCGCGAAGGGCCACGCCAGGACCAGTGGTGCCTCCATGATCGCTGGCTACCTCGGCGCCTCGGACCGGGTCGGCCGCGCGATGGCGACCTTCGCCCGGCTGTACGCCGACCAGACCGAATCCGACCACGCCAAGTTCGTGGCGGCGGCCAAATCCGGCCGGCTGCCGGTGCTGAAGGGCGCGATGAGTCGGCGACGGTCGGTCTTCCGACCTGGCTGACCCGGCGAACGCGGTCGCCCGTGAGGGTACGAGCGGCCGGGCACGCCGACCTGGCCCCGTAGGATCGGATGCTGCTCCACCGACCTGCCGAAACCCGATCCAAAGGACTCTCGCCGTGATGCGCACGCACGGTGCCGGCGCTCTGCGCGCCGAGCACGCCGGTACCACCGTTACCCTCGCCGGCTGGGTCGGTCGCCGACGTGACCATGGCGGCGTGGCCTTCCTCGATCTCCGGGAGGCGTCGGGCGTCGTTCAGGTGGTGGTTCGGGACGAGATGCTGGAGGCGTCCGGCGCGCACGACCTGCGCAACGAGTTCTGCATCCGCGTCACCGGCGAGGTGTCGCTGCGACCGGAGGGGAACGCGAACCCGGACCTGCCGACCGGCGACGTCGAAGTGGTCGTCGAAGACCTGCACGTGCTCAGCCCGTCAGCACCATTGCCGTTCCAGATCGACGAGCGGGTCAGCGTCGGCGAGGAAGCCCGGCTCAAGTACCGGTACCTGGATCTGCGCCGGCCCGGGCCCGCCGCAGCGATCCGGCTGCGCAGCGAGGTCAACCGGGTCGCCCGAGCGCTGCTCGGCGATCGTGGCTTCGTCGAGGTCGAGACGCCGACCCTCACCCGCAGCACGCCGGAGGGCGCCCGCGACTTCCTGGTGCCGGCGCGACTGCGACCCGGCAGTTGGTACGCCCTGCCGCAGAGCCCCCAGCTGTTCAAGCAGCTGCTGATGGTCGCCGGACTGGAGCGCTACTACCAGATCGCGCGTTGCTACCGGGACGAGGACTTCCGCGCCGACCGGCAGCCGGAGTTCACCCAGCTCGACATCGAGATGAGCTTCGTCGAGCAGGACGACATCATCGAACTGACCGAGGCGCTCGTCTCGGCGATCTGGGGTTTGATCGACGTCCCGGTAGCCACGCCGATTCCGCGCCTCAGCTACGCCGAGGCGATGGACCGCTACGGGACGGACAAACCCGACCTCCGATTCCGGATCGAACTGGTGGAACTCACCGACTACTTCGCCGAGACGCCGTTCCGGGTGTTCCAGGCCGACTACGTCGGTGCCGTGGTGATGCCGGGTGGCGGGTCGCAGCCGCGGCGCACGCTGGACGGCTGGCAGGAATTCGCGCGGCAACGGGGCCACCGTGGACTTGCCTACGTACTGATCGATGAAAATGGGGAGCTCGGCGGGCCGGTTGCGAAGAACCTGAGCGACGTCGAGCGCGCAGGCCTGGTCGAAGCGGTCGGCGCCGAGCCGGGGGACTGCATCTTCTTCGCTGCAGGCCCTCGATCGCAGGCACAGGCGCTGCTCGGGGCCACGCGGCTGGAGATCGCCCGGCGGACCGACGCGGTGCACTCGGATGCGTGGTCGTTCTGCTGGGTCGTCGATGCGCCGCTGTTCGAACCGGCTGACAAGGCCGTCGCCGCCGGCGACGTCGCTGTCGGCGGGGGCGCTTGGACCGCGGTGCACCATGCCTTCACCTCCCCGCAGGACCTCGACTCGTTCGACATCGACCCCGGCAACGCGTTGGCGTGGGCGTACGACCTGGTCTGCAACGGAAACGAGATCGGCGGTGGGTCGATCCGTATCCATCGGCGCGATGTCCAGGAGCGCGTCTTCGAGGTGATGGGGTTGTCGCGGGCGGAGGCGCGGGCGAAGTTCGGCTTCCTGCTCGACGCGTTCGACTACGGTCCGCCGCCCCATGGCGGCATCGCCTTCGGCTGGGACCGGATCTGTGCCCTGCTGTCGGGCAGCGACTCGATCCGCGACGTGATCGCCTTCCCGAAATCCGGCGGTGGCGTGGACCCACTGACGGACGCCCCGGCGCCCATCACGGCGCAACAGCGCAAGGAGGCCGGCGTCGACGCCGCGCCACGGGCGTAGCGGGAGCGGACGGCTCAGAAGGTGGAAGGTCACGTCCTGAGTACAGGACACGAGCCTCCACCAACGGTGGAGCCGGCCCTAGGCTGAGCCCGATGATCGCCCCGACCGCTTGGGTCGTGGCCGGCGCCCCCGGGGCCGGCAAGACGACCGTGACCGAGCAACTCCTCGCGCGGCTGAACCCCGTGCCGGCCTTGCTCGACAAGGACACCCTGTTCGGTTCGTTCGTCGCGGCAACCCTTTCCGCAGCGGGCCGGTCGCCCGGGGAGCGCGAGGGTGCGTGGTACGACGCACACGTCAAGGTGCACGAGTACGCAGGACTCGCAGCGGCCGCCCGGGAGGTCCGCGGGCATGGGTGCCCGATCGTCCTGTCTGGCCCGTTCACCCATCAGATCCGCGACGCCGGAGCGTGGCAGCCGTGGGTGGCCGATCTCGGCGGTGACCCGGTGCGGCTGATCTGGGTACGGAGCGACCGAGCAACACTGCGGCAGCGGCTGCGGCAGCGAGGCTCCGCGCGCGACACCGGCAAGCTCGCCGACTTCGACGCGTTCCTCGCGCGGATGCGTCCCGACGAACCGCCGCCTGCCCCGCACCTGGAGATCGACAACCGGCTCGGCGCCGAGCCGATCGCCGACCAGTTGGACCGGGCCCTCACGGTGCGGGACAAGATCGAGGACCGCTGAGCCGGACGGGCTCGGCTCGTAGGCTGGGCAAGCCATGACCGAGGACCTGTTCGGAAGCATCGGCGGAGTCGGTCCGCCTGCCACCGGCGGCAGCCTTGCGGACTCGCATCGCGCCGACCTGCCCCTTGCGGTCCGGATGCGCCCGCGTGCACTCGAGGACCTGCTCGGCCAGCAGCACCTGCTGGGTGCGGGATCGCCGCTGCGCCGGCTCGCCTCCGGAGAGCCGATGTCGGTGTTTCTGTGGGGTCCCCCCGGGGTCGGCAAGACCACCATCGCCTCGGTCGTCTCCCGCCAGTCGGGGGCGCGGTTCGTCGAGATCTCCGCGGTGTCGGCCGGCGTCCGGGAGGTGCGGGCCGTGCTGGACCAGGCATCGCGCGCGCTCGCGGCGGGGGAGCGGACGGTGCTGTTCGTCGACGAGGTGCACCGGTTCTCCAAGACCCAGCAGGACGTGCTGCTGCCAGCAGTGGAGAACCGCCTGGTGACGCTGATCGCGGCGACCACCGAGAACCCGAGCTTCTCGGTTGTTTCGCCGCTGCTCTCACGTTCGCTGCTGCTGACCCTGAAGCCGTTGACCGACAGCGATGTCTCCACCCTGCTGGATCGCGCGCTCGTCGACGACCGTGGTCTCGGCGGCAGGGTGGACCTCGCAGACGAGGCCCGGGCGGCGATCCTGCGACTGGCCGGCGGCGACGCGCGGCGCGCATTGACCTACCTCGAGGAGGCAGCGGCGGTCGCCGTCGCGCTGGGCCAGGAGCGTGTCGACGCCGCTGCGGTGGAGCGCGCCGTTGATCGCGCAGCCGTTCGGTACGACCGCGACGGCGACCAGCACTACGACGTGATCAGCGCGTTCATCAAGTCCATCCGAGGCTCCGACGTCCAGGCCGCGCTGCACTACCTGGCCCGGATGATCGCCGCCGGCGAGGATCCGAGGTTCATCGCTCGGCGGCTGGTGATCTTGGCCTCCGAAGACATCGGACTGGCAGATCCGACGGCGCTGCCGACCGCGGTAGCCGCCGCGCAGGCCGTGCAGCTGATCGGTCTGCCGGAGGCGCGGATCAACCTCGCCCAAGCTGTCGTCGCTCTCGCCGTGGCGCCGAAGTCGAACGCCGTGATCGTGGCGATCGACGCCGCTCTCGCCGACGTCGGCGCCGGCAGGATCGGGACCGTCGCGCCCCATTTGCGCGACGCGCACTACCCGGGTGCGGCGCGGCTGGGACACGGCAAGACGTACCGGTACGCCCACGACGAGCCGCACGCCATCGCTGCGCAGCAGTACCTGCCCGACGAACTGATCGGCGCGCACTACTACGAGCCGACCGACCATGGGGCGGAAGCAGCCATAAAACAACGCCTGGCGCGGATCGAGGAGCTGCTGGGCCGTCCCTTGCGATGACCGGAGGCGGCCGGCTCGGGGACCTCCGGCGAGCGGGAATCCGATCGATGTCGAGAATGCTGCGACGGCTCCGCTCTACAGGTGAGAGGGCGCAACCCGCACCCTGCGGCCGATCCCAGTGAGACGCCGAACGAGACAGGAGAATCCGATGACCAGGTACCTGCTGCTGAAGCACTACCGCGGCGGCCCCGAGCTGCCCACGCCGGTCCCGCCGATGAACGAGTGGGATCCGGAGGACATCGCTGCCCACATGGACTTCCTCAACGAGGTGAGCGAGATGCTGCGGGCGAGCGGCGAGTACGTCGACGCCCAGGCACTCACCCAGGACTCGGTCTTCGTTCGCTACGGGGGTCCGGGCAAGGCGCCGGTGACCACCGATGGCCCGCACCCGGAGACCAACGACCTGGTAGCAGGTTGGTACATGATCGACGTCGACTCCTACGAACGGGCAGTCGAGCTGGCCGCGCACGTCTCCTCCGAGCCCGGACCCGGCGGACGACCGCTGTACGAGTGGATCCAGATCCGCGAGGTGATGTCCGCCAGTCCCGACGCGGCGGAATGAGCGATTCCTCCCGGTCGACTCCGCCCGCGCAGAGCGCCTTGGGGGACGAGCAGGTTCGGCTGCTCGTTCCCCAGGTGCTGGCCACCTTGCTACGTCGCGGGGAGGATTTCGAGGCCGCCGAGGATGCGCTCCAGGAGGCGCTCATCGAGGCACTCCGGACCTGGCGGGGCCAACCGCCACGGGACGCCCGCGCCTGGTTGACCACGGTGGCGACCAGACGCCTGGTCGACGTCCGCCGCAGCGAGTCGGCCCGGCGTCGCCGCGAGCAGGCTCTCGGGGAGCAGGCTCTCGGGCAGCAGGCGCCGGCCGGCGCCACCGAGCAGGTCGACGACACCTTGTTGCTGTTGTTCCGGTGCTGCCACCCTGCGCTCACCGCGGCCTCCGCGGTGGCGCTCACGTTGCGCGCGGTGGCCGGGCTGACCACGGCCGAGATCGCGGCGGCGTTCCTGGTACCCGAGGCCACGATGGCGCAGCGCATCTCGCGGGCGAAGGCCACCCTGCGGGGACAGCCGCTCGACCGGCCGGGCAACCTGCCGCTGGTCCTGAACGTGCTCTACCTCATCTACGGTGCCGGGCACGCAGGACGGGTCGACCTCGCGGAGGAGGCGATCCGGCTGGTCCGGCAGCTGACCACGGTGACCGATGACCCCGAGGCCGCCGGCCTGCTGGCACTGATGCTGTTGCACCATGCCCGGCTGCCGGCGCGCTTCGACGATCGTGGGCAGCTGGTGCCCCTGGACGAGCAGGACCGGCGCCGCTGGAACGGCGCGGAGATCGCCGAAGGCGTCACCATCCTGCGGGCCGCGCTCGCGCGCGAGCCGATCCCGGGGGCCGCGCTCGCCGGCGTGCGACCGGGCAGGTATCAGCTGCAAGCCGCCATCGCCGCCCTCCATGACGATGCGGCGACCGCCGCTGAGACGGATTGGCCGCAGATCCTCCAGTGGTACGACGACCTGCTGGCCGGTCAGACCGAGCCATACCGCGACGACCCGGCCGCAGCGCTCAGCCGCGCCGTCGCGGTGGGTCACGTGCACGGCCCGGAAGCCGGGCAGCACGAGGTCGACCGGGTGGTCGAGCAGGCGCCGACGATCCGCTCCAGCCACCGGGTGCCGGCGGTTCGCGGCTACCTGTTCGAACTCGCCGGTGACCTGGCAGCTGCTGCGTCCGAGTACGCGCGCGCGGCCGACCGCGCCCGCAGCGTGCCGGAGCGGACCTACCTGATCAGTCGCGCCGCAACCGTCCGGGCAGGGCGATCCCGGCGCGCGTTGCCGGAGTCAGGCTCGTCGGTCGCGGGTCCGTCCGCACCGGAGCGACGCTGACCCGACGCCATCCCACCCCTGGCGGGGAGAGAACGTCGGCCGATGCCCTCCGGGACGCGCGGTAAGGTCTGGTGCGGCGCGCCGACCGGCGCGACCGCGAAGCCGACATGACCACGAGGTACACAGATGTCCGCTGGGGAGATCGCCGGCCTGATCGCCGCCATTGCCTTCGTCGCACTGGTGGCCTTGACGGCCGTCCCGCTGCTCAAGCTCGGGCGCGTGCTCGAGGAGGTGCGGCTCGCCGTGCGCGACATCGGACACGAGTCAGTGCCGATCCTCACCGAATTGCGGGGCACTGTACGCGCCACCAATGACGAGCTCGACAAGCTCGGGGTGGTGACCGAGGACGTCGCGAAGGTCAGCCGCAACGCGACCGTGGTCAGCGAGAACGCGGCCCAACTGACCAGCCTGTTCTCCGCGACCCTGGGCGGTCCGCTGGTGAAGACCGCTGCCTTCAGCTACGGCGTCCGCAAGGCGATCCGAGGCGGCGGCGAGGCCCGCCGGGCGAAGCGGAGCAAGTGATGCTCGGGCGCGTCTTCTGGTTCGCCGTCGGGGCCGGCGTGGCCGTCTACGCCTACACGAAGGTGCGGGAGTACTGGCGCAAGGCCAGTCCGGAGTCGATCGCCCATCGCGTCGTCGAGTCTGCCGGCGGGGTCGGTGACCGGATGCAGGACTTCGTCGACCGGGTTCGTTCCGGGATGGCCGAGCGGGAGGCCGAGTTGCGCGAGACCGTAGGTGAGCCAGGCTCCGCCGGCCGTGCCATCCAGTCGGCCGACTAGCCCGGTCGACCGACGAGCCCAGTCCGCCGACTAGTTCAGCCCACCGCCGCTCTGGGCGCCGACTCTTGTCGCCCCAGTCGCCCGGAACGCCTCGACCCGAAGGACACACCGCATGAGAACCGCCGAGATCCGGCGCCGTTTCCTGGACTTCTTCGTCGCCCGTGGACACGAGGTCGTTCCGTCCGCCCCGCTGCTCTACAACGACCCGACCCTGCTGTTCGTCAACGCCGGGATGGTCCCGTTCAAGCCCTACTTCACCGGCGCAGAGACTCCGCCGTTCGAGCGGGCGACCAGTGTGCAGAAGTGTGTTCGCACCCTCGACATCGACGAGGTCGGCAAGACCACCCGGCACGCGACGTTCTTCCAGATGAACGGCAACTTCTCCTTCGGCGACTACTTCAAGGCGGAGGCCATCCGGTTCGCCTGGGAGCTGGTCACCGGCTCGACTGACGGCGGTGGCTACGGCCTCGACCCGCACCGGATCTGGGTCACCGTGCTGCACTCCGACGACGAGGCCGCCGCGCTCTGGGAGAGCATCGCGGGCCTGCCGCCGCACCGGATCCAGCGCCGCGGTCTGCTGGACAACTACTGGAACATGGGCATCCCTGGCCCGGGCGGCCCCTGCAGCGAGATCTACTACGACCGCGGCCCCGACTTCGGCCGCGACGGTGGCCCGATCGTCGACGAGGACCGCTTCCTCGAGATCTGGAACCTCGTCTTCATGCAGGAGGAGCTGAGCGTCGTCCGCAAGAAGGACGACTTCGACGTTCTGCGTGACCTGCCGCGAAAGAACATCGACACCGGCATGGGGCTCGAGCGGGTGGCGAGCGTGCTGCAGGGTGTCGGCAACCTGTACGAAATCGACGAGTCGCTGCCGGTGGTGCTGCGCGCAGGCGAACTCGCCGGCCGGCGCTACGGCGCCGATGCGGCCGACGACGTACGGATGCGGGTCGTCGGGGACCACATCCGGGCCGGTCTGATGCTCATCACCGACGGTGTCACCCCCGGCAACGAGGCGCGCGGCTACGTACTGCGACGGCTGTTGCGCCGGGTCGTCCGGATGATGCGCCTGCTCGGAGTGGCCGATCCCGTGCTGCCCGAGCTGCTTCCGGTGAGCCGTGATCTGATGGCGGCGACCTATCCGGAGGTTGCGACCGACTGGCAGCGGATCAGCCAGATCGCGTACGCCGAGGAGGACGCGTTCCGCCGCACGCTGACGACCGGCACCCAGATCTTCGACGTCGCTGTGGGCGCCGCCAAGGCCGCTGGAGCCTCCACCCTGAGCGGTGATCGGGCGTTCCAGCTGCACGACACGTACGGCTTCCCGATCGACCTGACGCTGGAGATGGCGGCCGAGCAGGGCCTCGCTGTCGACGCCGAGGGCTTCCACGCCCTGATGGCCGAACAGAAGGCACGCGCCAAGGCCGACGCCAAGGCCAAGAAGGCGGGCGCACAGGCGGTCGAGGTGTACCGCGAGCTGCGTGCTGCCGGGCCGACCCCGTTCACCGGGTACGCCGAGCTGAGCACCGAGTCGGCCGTCCGCGGCATCGTCGTCGACGGCGAGCCCGCTGAGGCAGCGCGGGAGGGCGACCTGGTCGAGGTGGTGCTCGACCGCACCCCGTTCTACGCCGAGTCGGGTGGTCAGGATTCCGACGCCGGCCGGATCACCGGAGACGGCGTGGAACTGGACGTGGTGGATGTGCAGCGCCCGGTGAAGGGCCTGATCGTGCACCGGGTGCGAGTCATCAAGGGCGAGCTGCGGCGCGGCGCGCCGGTGCTGGCCCAGGTCGACGGCGAGTGGCGGCTCGGAGCCTGCCAGGCACACTCCGGTACCCACGTCATGCACGCAGCCCTCCGGCAGATCCTCGGCCCGACGGCGCTGCAGAGCGGCTCGTACAACAAGCCGGGGTACCTGCGGCTGGACTTCGCCTGGCAGAGCGGGCTCTCGCAGGCGGTGCGCTCCGATGTCGAGGAGGCCGCCAATCAGGCGATCAGGGCCGATTTGAACGTCTCCGCGACGTACATGCCGCTGGCGAACGCGCGGGAGATCGGCGCGCTCGCGCTGTTCGGTGAGACCTATGACGAAGAGGTGAGGGTCGTCGAGATGGGCGGGCCGTGGTCGCGCGAGCTCTGCGGCGGCACGCACGTCCAGCACTCATCGCAGATCGGGCTGGTCACCATCACCGGCGAGTCGTCGGTCGGCTCGGGCGTCCGCCGGGTGGAGGCGTTCGTCGGGATCGAGGCGTTCCGCTATCTCGCGAAGGAACGCGCGCTGGTCCTCGGACTGACCGACGTGCTGAAGGTGCAGCCGGATCAGCTGACTGATCGCGTCACCAAGCTGGTCGCGCAGCTCAAGGCGGCCGAGCGGCAGATCGCGGAGCTGAAGTCGGCGCAGGTGCTCTCCGATGTCGGCAGCCTGGCGGCGGCCAGTGTCGACCTCGACGGTGTCGGCTACGTCGGCCACCACGCTGAGGGCGCCTCCGGAAACGACCTGCGGACGTTGGCCATCGAGATCCGCAACCGGATCGCGCAGCCGGCGGCCGTGGTTGCGGTGCTCGGTGGGTCGGCCGACAAGCCGTCGGTGGTCGTGGTGACCGATGAGGGCGCTCGCGCGCGGGGCCTCCGGGCCGGGGCGTTGATCGGCCCGGCGACGGCCGCCCTGGGCGGACGCGGTGGCGGCAAGGACGACATCGCACAGGGTGGTGGCACCGACGGCAGCCGCGCGGCGGAGGCGCTACGCGCGGTGCGCGACGGCATCGTCGCCGCACTGGGGTCCTCGTGACCGTGGCGGGACGGGCCGGCCGGTAGTGCGCCGCGGCGTTCGGATCGCCCTGGACTGGGGCAATGCTCGGATCGGCGTCGCCGCGAGCGACCCGGAGGGTCTGCTGGCGTTCCCGCTCTCGACCATCCTGGCCGGGCCGGACGAGCTGACCGCGGTCCGAGCGGTGATCGAGGAGGCCGCCGCGTTCGAGGTCTACGTCGGGCTGCCGAAGACCCTGCGGGGCACCGACGGTCCTGCCGCCCAGCTCGCGCGAGAGCGCGCGGCCCGGCTGTCGGACACCGTAGCCGTCCCGGTGCGGTTGGTGGACGAGCGGTTGACCACGGTGTCGGCGGCTCGCCAGCTGAGGGCCGCAGGACGGCGAGCCCGCGACCAACGGGCTGCCATCGACGCGGCTGCGGCGGTGGCCATCTTGGAGCACGCCCTCGCCGCTGAACGTTCCCAGGGTTTCCCGCCGGGGGAGCTACTATCGCACGGACCAGGCGAAACGAGCCGTGCCTGACGGCGCGCGGGCGCGGTCCCGAACGGGCCCAACTCCGCGGCCACCCGCCTAGATCCGACCGGACAGCCCAGGGAGCCAGCCAGCGTGTCCACCATGCTCGACCCGGAGACCAAGCCGAGTGCTGCGAAGGAGATCGTGCACCGCGGCAAGGGCTGCCTCGCTGTGCTCGTCGCCGCGGCCATCCTGGTCGTCGGCGGGTACGTCGTGTGGGACAGAGTCGGCGGCTTCCTGTCCGGCATCGGCGACGTGCCCGACTACCCGGGACCTGGGACCGGGAAGGTGACCGTCGCGATTCCCGAGGGCTCCTCGCTCGACGTGATCGGCGGCATCCTGGTCGACAACGACGTGATCAAATCCAGCCGCGCCTGGGACAAGGCCGTCCGCTCGGAGGATCGGGCGACGAGCGTGCAGGCCGGCAGCTACATCATGCAGAAGCAGATGCCGGCCATCGAGGCGCTGCGCCTGCTGATTAACCCGGGTAGTTCCAAGATCAGGCTCCAGTTCACCATCCCCGAGGGCCTGCGGCTGACCGATCAGGTCGACGCCCTGGTGAAGGGCACCAAGATCAAGAAGTCGGAGTTTCAAGCGGCCTTGAAGAAGCCGGAGAAGCTCGGCCTGCCCAAGTACGCCAAGGACCGCCCCGAGGGGTTCCTCTTCCCCGACACCTACGAGACGACGGCGGAGTCGACAGCGACCTCGACCCTCAAGCAGATGGTCGGCCAGTACAAGTCGGTGACCCGCGAGATCGGCTTCGACGCCGCGGCGAAGAAGATCAAAGAGAAGCCGTACGACGCACTCATCGTCGCCAGCATCATCGAACGCGAGGTCGGTCGGGACGAGTATCGGGCCAAGGTTGCCCGGGTGCTCTACAACCGCCTCGACAAGGGCATGCCGCTCGGCCTTGACTCCACCGTCATCTACGCGGAGAAGCTGAAGACCAACACCACGACGCCGAAAGATCGGGCCAGCACGTCGAAGTACAACACCTACCGTTACAAGGGTCTCCCGCCCGGCCCGATCTCGGCGCCGGGGAAGGCCGCCCTGGAGGCGGCGGTGAATCCCGAAAAGGGCAAGTGGCTGTACTTCGTGACGGTCAACTTCGACACCGGCGAGACCAAGTTCGCCAGCAATGCCGCTGAGTTCGAGAAGATCCGGCTCGAGTTCGTTGCCTGGTGCCAATCCAACCCGGGCCGCTGCGACAGCTGACCGTGACCCCGGACGCAGCAGAGATCCCGCGCAGCTGCGCTGTGCTCGGATCACCGATCGACCACTCGCTGTCGCCGGCCCTGCACCGCGCGGCGTACGAGCATCTCGGCCTGAACTGGAGCTACCAGCGCGTCGAGCTGACCGCGGACCAGCTACGCGGCTTCGTCGACAGCCTCGATCACACCTGGCGCGGCCTCAGTCTGACGATGCCGCTCAAGGAAGCCGCGCTCACCCTCGGCGAGGCCGACGACGTGGCCCGACTCGCCGGTGCCGGGAACACGGTGGTCATCGAGGGCACCCACCGGCGGGTGTACAACACCGACGTCGGCGGCCTGCGCTGGGCCATCCAGCGTCGGGTGACCGCCCCGATCCGGACCGCGACGATCCTCGGCGCCGGGGCGACCGCACGCTCAGCGCTGCTGGCGGCCGTCGAGTTGGGCGCGCGCCAGCTCACCGCCGTCGCCCGGACTGCGTCGAACGCGGAGCGGCTGGTGGAGCTCGCCGAGCAGCGAGGCGTCGGCCTGGAGATTCGCCGCTGGGCCGACACGATCGCGGCGGCCTCGGTGCCGCCTTCCGACGTGCTGTTGTCCGCCATGCCGGCGGGCGCCGCGGACCCGCTGGCCGTGCCTGCAGCGATGTCGGCGCCGGTGGTGTTCGACGCGAGCTACGCACCCTGGCCGACCAAGCTCGCCGAGGCAGCCGAGCTGGCCGACGCGGTCGTGGTGAGCGGCCGGGAGTTGCTGGTCGGCCAGGCGCTGCTGCAGATCGAGTTGATGACCGAGCGTTCCGTCCCGTCCGAGGTCCTCTTCGACGCGCTGCCGGGCTGAGTTGAGCGGCTGCCGCTCGGCAACGCCCATGACCACCAGGGGCACCCGGGCCGGCGGGGCGAGACGCCCGAAAGAGTCGTCCGTCGCGCGTGACAGACTCGCCGCATGCTCAGATGGCTCACCGCCGGGGAGTCCCACGGGCCGGCGCTGGTCGCGATCCTGGAGGGGCTTCCGGCGCACGTCCGGGTCACCTCCGACGACATCGCGGATGCGCTGGCGCGGCGTCGGCTTGGTTTCGGCCGCGGCGCGCGGATGAAGTTCGAGGCCGACGCGGTGAGCATCCTGGGCGGGATCCGGCACGGGGAGACGCAGGGCGGTCCGGTCGCGATCCAGGTCGGCAACACCGAGTGGCCGAAGTGGCAGACCGTGATGGCCGCCGACCCGGTGGACGCGGAGGTGCTGCAGGGCCAGGCGCGCAATGCGCCGCTGACCCGGCCACGGCCGGGCCACGCCGATCTGGTCGGGATGCAGAAGTATGACTTCGACGAGGCGCGGCCGATCCTGGAGCGCGCGAGCGCGCGGGAGACGGCCGCCAGGGTCGCGCTGGGCCGGGTGGCCACCGAGTTCCTCGAGCAGGCCTACGGCGTGCGCCTGCTCAGCCACGTCGTCGAGCTCGGCACCGTGCGTGCGCCCGCTGGGGTGCTGCCCGGCGCCGACGATCTGACGGCTATCGACGCCGACCCGGTGCGCTGCTTCGACGCCGCGACCAGTGCGGCGATGATCGCCGAGGTCGAGGCGGCACAGAAGGACGGTGACACGCTCGGCGGCGTCGTCGAAGTGGTGGTCTGGGGCCTTCCCCCGGGGCTCGGGTCGCACGTCCACTGGGATCGTCGGTTGGACGCGCAGCTGGCGGCCGCCTTGATGGGCATCCAGGCGATCAAGGGTGTCGAGGTCGGCGACGGATTCGAGCTCGCCCGCAGCCGGGGGTCGGCCGCCCACGACGGGATCGTCGCCGGCCCGGACGGCATCGCTCGCGCGTCGCACCGGGCTGGCGGCACCGAGGGCGGGATGAGCACCGGCGAGGTGCTGCGGGTGCGGGCAGCGATGAAACCGATCGCCACGGTGCCTCGCGCCCTGCGGACTGTCGACGTCAGCACCGGTCAGGCAGCGGTCGCCCACCATCAGCGGTCCGACGTGTGTGCGGTGCCGGCGGCGGGCGTGGTGGCCGAGGCCATGGTCGCCCTGGTGCTGGCCAACGCGGCGCTGGAGAAGTTCGGCGGCGACTCGGTGGCCGAAACCAGCCGGAACCACCGCAGCTACCTCGCCGACGTTGCTGAGCGAGGCCTGCACGTCCAGCCCAGTTGAGGGGCAGTCCGTCGTGACGCACACACCTGATGGCCGGCCGGGCTCGCCCGACTCCGGACGCTCGATCGTCCTGATCGGAGCGCCCGGTGCGGGCAAGTCGACCGTCGGGCGGCAGCTGGCCCGACGGCTGCGGCTGGACTTCGTCGACGTGGACGCGCTGATCGAGGCCGAGACCGGGACCACCATCGCGGAGATCTTCGCCGACCAGGGCGAACCTGCGTTCCGCGCGCTGGAACGCGCGTACACCACCGCGGCACTGGAGTCGACCGGGGTGGTGGCCCTGGGCGGGGGAGCCGTCACATCGGCGGAGGTCCGGTCGTCCCTGTCCGGGCATCGGGTGATCTGGCTGCGGGTCGGGCTGGCCGCGGCGGTCCGCCGGGTCGGGCTGGATACCGCCCGGCCGCTGCTGCTGGGCAACGTCCGGGGACAGCTGCTGAGGCTGATGACAGAGCGGGCGGCTCTGTACGCCGAAGTCGCCACCGATGTCGTGGACACCGACGATCTCGATGCGCCCGCGGTGGTGGCGCGGATCCTCGAAGGAGACCGGCATGGCTGACCCGACCCGGATCACCGTCAGCGCCGAGCAGCCGTATGACGTCCTGGTCGGCAACGGGCTGCTCGGGGAACTGCCCGCGCTGCTCGGCCCCGATGTCCGTCGGGTCGCACTGCTGCATCCGCCCACCCTGGCGGCGCTGGCTGCTCGAGTCGCCACGCTGCTGGGCACCGCCGGGCTGGACGTCGTACGGGTCGACCTGCCCGACGGCGAGGCGGCCAAGAGCGTCGCGGTCGCCGAACGGTGCTGGGCGATCCTCGGACACAACGGTTTCACCCGGTCGGACGCCGTGGTCGGCCTCGGTGGGGGCGCGACCACCGACCTGGCCGGCTTCGTCGCCGCGACCTGGCTGCGCGGCGTCGGCCTGGTCAGCGTCCCGACCACCCTGTTGGCGATGGTGGACGCCGCCGTCGGCGGCAAGACCGGCATCAACACCGGCGAGGGCAAGAACCTGGTCGGGTGCTTCTGGGAGCCCCGCGCGGTCGTCTGTGACCTCGACGTACTGCGCTCGGTGCCCGAGCCGGACCTGATCGCGGGTCTGGCGGAGGTGGTCAAGTGCGGCTTCATCGCCGATCCGGAGATCCTCACCGTCCTCGACGGGCGCGACAGGGGGCGGCCACCGGCACAGTCGCTTCCGCTGCGCGTCCTGGTGGAGCGCTCAGTCGCGGTGAAGGCGCGCGTTGTCAGCGCCGATCTGCGCGAAGCGACATCGGTGGGCACCCGCGTCGGGCGTGAGCTGCTGAACTACGGCCACACGCTCGGCCACGCGATCGAGCGCCGCGAGGGGTACCGCTGGCGCCACGGCGAGGCGATCAGCATCGGAATGGTCTTCGCCGCGGAACTGGCTCGGCACGCCGGCATCCTCGCCGATGACCTGGCCGACCGGCACCGCTCACTGCTGCACGGACTCGGTCTCCCGGTTTCCTATCGTTCAGGGGCACTGCCAGAGCTGACCGCGATCATGGGCCTGGACAAGAAGACCCGTGGTGCGACGCTCCGCTTCGTCGTCCTCAACGCCCTGGCCAGCGCTGAGATCCTGGCGGCACCGGAGCCGGCGCTGCTGTCCCGCGCATACGAGGCCATCGCCGCGGACTGACCGACGGGAACCCGAGACACCGCAATTCCTCGTATGGGCGCACTTATTGACATGCGCACCGTGCGTCGGTGACTCTGACGACAGCACCTCGCGGAGCAGCGGGGCAGGGGATCAGCCCGACTCGGGAGTGCGCTGTGAAAAAGCTGTTGGCTATCGCGACCGCCGCCGTCGCGCTCGTCGTGCTGACCAGCCCGACCAGTCTGGCCGATCCGGGCGGCGGGCACGCGGCGAAGGGCAGGCCCGACAAGGCAGCGACCACTGACGTCCAATTGCTGGCGATCAACGACTTCCACGGCAACCTGGAGCCGCCGTTCCTCCGCCCGACGGGCACCCTGATCGGCGGCGCGGAGTATCTCTCTCGGCACATCAAGAACCTCGAAGCGACCAACCCCAACACCCTGGTCGTCTCGGCCGGTGACCTGATCGGCGCCAGTCCCCTCCTCTCCGGCCTGTTCCACGACGAGCCCACGATCGAGGCCGCGAACCTCTTCGGCCTGGACATGAACGCGGTGGGTAACCACGAGTTCGACGAGGGTGTCGACGAGCTGCTCAGGATGCAGCAGGGTGGTTGCCACCCGGTCGACGGCTGTCAGGACGGTACGCCGTTCGGCGG
This sequence comes from Propionibacteriaceae bacterium, assembly GCA_044225235.1. Lineage (GTDB taxonomy): Bacteria > Actinomycetota > Actinomycetes > Propionibacteriales > Propionibacteriaceae > Microlunatus. The sequence goes on from JBGAIX010000002.1 coordinate 207,117, forward strand.
GGCGGACTTCTCCTTCCTCGCGGCCAACGTGTCCTACAAGGACGGCAGCGGCACGATCTTCCCGCCGTACAAGATCGTCCACTTCAACGGCGTGAAGATGGCGCTGATCGGCATGACACTGGAGGGGACTCCGTCGATCGTGTCGCCGTCCGGAATCCGCACCGTCGACTTCGCCGACGAGGCCGATACCGTGAATGCGCTGGTACCCAGGCTGAAGCGGCAGGGGGTCGAGACGATCGTCGTCCTCGTCCACGAAGGCGGGTTCCCGAGTGCGTTCGACAACTCCTGCCCCGGCATCTCCGGACCGATCGTCGACATCGTGGAGCGCACCAGCGACGAGGTTGATCTGTTCATCACCGGCCACACGCATCAGGCCTACAACTGCGTGATCGACAACCGCCCCGTCACCAGCGCGTACCAGTACGGCGGGATGCTGACCGACATCGACCTGACCCTCAGCCGGGCCACCAAGGAGCCGATCGCGATTTCCATCGACAACCGGCTGGTCACCCGCGACGTCGCCCCCGACCCCGCGCAGACGCGCCTGATCAGCCACTGGCGACAGTTCGCCGACGAGGTCTCCGACCGGGTGGTCGGCACCATCACCGGCGATATCACCCGATCGCCGTCGGACGCTGGAGAATCGGCGCTGGGCGACCGGATCGCTGACGCCCAACTCGACGCCACCAGCGACGTCCAAGGCGCTCAGATCGCCTTCATGAACCCGGGCGGGATTAGAAACGACCTCATCTATGACCGTACCGACGCCGGAGAAGCGCCGGGCGAGGTGACCTTCGGCGAGGTGTTCGCGGTGCAGCCCTTCCAGAACACCCTCGTCACGATGAACCTGACCGGGGCGCAGATCGACACCCTGCTGGAGCAGCAGTTCGCCAATCCCGCGGCGGGCCAGAACCGCATCCTGCAGGTCTCGCAGGGATTCGGCTACACGTGGAGTGCGAGCGCGCCGACCGGCAGCAAGGTCGACCCGTCGAGCATCACGCTGAACGGTGCGCCCATCGACCCGAGCGCGTCGTACCGCATCACCGTCAACAGCTTCCTCGCCGACGGCGGCGACAACTTCACCATCCTGCGCAGCGGCACCAACCGCTTCAGCGGCGCCGTCGACTCGGAGGTCTTCGCCGACTACGTCGGCGCGACCTCGCCGCTGACACCGGGACCACGGGACCGGATCGCACGGACCCCCTGACCTGGATCTCCCGGTGCCAGGGCGAGCGAGCCCTGACCACCTGCGGCAACGCGCCGCCGCACTGGCCGCTAATCTTCCGCACTGCCGGGTGGTGCAGCTGCGCGGCCAGGGCCACGGCGCTCCCAGAGCGCTCCGCGAGTCCCGGCCGGGCTCATCCGCGACTATGCAGGCTCTCCGGGCAGCGACGGGGAGTCGACCGACCTGGATGCGCCGCCCAGACCTGGAAGGAACGACGAGTGAACGAAGACTCGCTGCAGCGTTCGGTGCGTGGATTCACCACCGCAGCGACCCTGTTCGCCCGGATGACCCGACGGATCGGGCCGGACCAGTGGAACGCACCCGCCCTCGGCAGCTGGGACATCCGCTCCCTCGTCGGACACACCTCGCGGGCGCTGCTGACGGTGGAGAACTACCTGTTCCAGCCCGCGACGGAGGAGCAGGTCACCTCGGCGGCGGCGTACTTCGCGGCGGCGGTGGGCGTGGACCATGAGCAGGTCGCGGAGCGCGGCCGGCAAGCCGGCCTCGCGTTGGGCTTGGATCCAAGTACCGCTGTGGACGCGCTGGTGGCCCGTGTCCTGCCGCTGGTGGCCGAGGCTGGCGATCCGCTGATCAACACCGTCTGCGGAGGAATGTGGCTGCGCAACTACCTGCCGACGCGCAGCTTCGAACTGGTGGTGCACTCGCTGGACCTCAGCAAGGCGGTCGGGGTGCGCGCGCCCGACTTCGGTCCCGAACTGCTTGCGGAGGTGGCCGCGATCGCTGCCGGGGCGGCTGCCTACACCGGTCGCGGGCTCCCTGTCCTGCGCGCGCTGACCGGGCGGGGGCGACTGCCGGCGCGCTTCTCGGTGACGTGATCGCGTCTTGGCCGGGTTCCAGGTGGTCTAGACTGAGCGGCTGCTCGGAGCCGGGCGGTGGAGTGGAAGGTAGCAACGCGTGACGTCGACGAACGATCTGAAGAACGGCATGGTCTTGGACCTGGACGGCCAGCTGTGGTCGGTCATCTGGTTCCAGCACCACAAGCCCGGCAAGGGCAACACGGTGGTGCGCACGAAGCTGAAGCACGTGCTGTCGGGCAAGGTCGTGGACCGGACGTTCAACTCCGACACCAAGGTCGACACTGCCAACGTCGACCGCCGCGACATGCAGTACCTGTACCACGACGGCTCCGGCTTCGTCTTCATGGACACCACCAGCTACGACCAGCTCAGCATCGGCGACGACGTCGTGGGGGATGCGCGGAACTATCTGCTCGAGGAGCAGGTGGCCACAGTGGCGATCCATGAGGGGACGCCGCTGTACGTGGACATGCCGGCGTCGGTCGAACTGGAGATCACCTACACCGAGCCTGGGCTGCAAGGTGACCGCAGCACCGGCGGCACCAAGCCGGCCACGGTCGAGACGGGGCTGCAGATCCAGGTCCCGCTGTTCATCACCACCGGCGAGAAGGTCAAGGTCGACACCCGGACGGGGGAGTACCTCGGCCGTGTCTGATCCGGTCGGTGAGTCCGCGCCGGCCGAGGGGCCCGCTGCCCACGCGGCACGAACGAGTTCGACCCGGCACAAGTCCCGCAAGCGCGCACTCGACATCGTCTTCGAAGCCGAGCTGCGCGGAACTGACATGCTCGACACGCTGACGGAGCGGACCAAGGACGCCGACCCGCCGGTGCGTGAGTACACCGCCGAACTCGTCCGGGGTGTGGTCGCCCACCGGGAGGCGATCGACACCCGGATCGCCGCGGCGCTCGCCTCCGGCTGGACCCTCGCGCGGTTGCCGAGAGTGGACCGGAATGCGCTCCGGCTCGCGGTCTACGAGATCGATTACACAGCCGTCCCGAATGCTGTCGCCGTCTCCGAGGCGGTGCAACTCGTCAGCCAGCTGTCTACCGACGAGTCACCGGCATTCGTCAACGGCGTGCTGCGCTCCGTCGCCGGCACCGCCGTCGCCTGACCCGGGCCTCTCGGCCAGAATCAGCCTGTGACCTCCGCGCTGCCCGAGACCGAGATCGCTCGCCTCGGTCAGATCGAGGTCGAGTACCGCTACCGCCCGGGTACCAGCGGACACGCGGTCCTGGTGCTGCCCGGAAGCCACATGCCGGCGGCGTGCCGGTTCGGCGAGGAGAGCTTCAATTCCGCCGGGCACGGCGTGTTGGTGGTGTCGCGACCCGGGTACGGGCAGACGCCGCTCGACGCAGGCCCGACGATCCCGGAGTTTCTCCCGCGGCTCGCCCGGCTCTGCCGGGAGCTCGAGATCAGCCGAGTCAGTGCGGCGGGTGTGTCGATCGGCGCTCGGACGGCGCTCGCACTCGCCGCCGGACACCCCCAGCTGGTCGACCGCGTTGTCCTGCTCTGCCCGGTCAGCTTCGCCCCTTGGCCGCACCCACGCAGTCGGCTGAGCACGGTCGCCTACTCCCCGCCGGTGGAACGCCTCGCCTGGTCGGTGGTACATCGACTACTGCGCCGGGATCCGGCGCGCTACCTGCCCGCCCTTGTCCGGCGGCTCTCGACGCTGCCCGGGCCGGAGGCAGTTCGCCGCCTCGGCGACGACCGGCAGCGACTGGTCGACTTCCTGCTGGCCTGTCGGTCGGGGCGCGGCTACCGCAACGACATGACGCTCGCCCGCGACGTCACCGAAGCGGTGCGTCAACCTGTCCTCGTGCTCGGCACCCGCTACGACGCGGCGGTCGGCTTCGAGCACGCGCGCAGGCTGGCAGCCGATCTGTCACACGCCACGCTGGTCGAGGTCGGGACGCCGACCCACCTGCTCTGGCTCGGCGAGAACGCCGGCCGGACGGCTGCCGCGATCGGCCAGTTCCTCGCGCCCTGACCGCTGCCCTGACCGGCGCACTGACCGCCCTCGTTCGCCGGCCAGGGTGCACCCGGCGTGGCTGCTACCCTCTACTCCGACCAGCCACCCTTTAAGTCCTGTCCCGTGAGGCAGGAAAGGACGGTTATGTTCGCAGCCGATTCGAGCCCGCTCGCGCGTCCCGTTTCCACCCGTCAGACCCCCGCGCTGCTGGTTCTCGAGGACGGCCGTACCTTCACCGGGCATGCGTTCGGCGCCGTCGGAGAGACGTTCGGCGAGGCGGTCTTCGCCACGGCGATGACGGGCTACCAGGAAACGCTCACCGATCCGAGCTACCACCGACAGGTGGTGGTGGCGACCGCGCCGCACATCGGCAACACCGGCTGGAACGACGAGGACGACGAGTCCTCGCGCATCTGGGTCGCGGGCTATGTCGTCCGGGACGCCGCCCGAGTGCCGTCCAACTGGCGCTCCCGACGCAGCCTCGACGATGCGCTGGCCGCTCAGGGAGTTGTCGGCATGTGCGACGTCGACACCCGCGCGCTGACCCGCCATCTGCGCGAGCGCGGGGCGATGCGGGTCGGAGTGTCCAGCGTCGAGTCCGATCCCCAGGCCCTGCTGAAACGCGTGCTGGAACAGCCGTCGATGGTGGGAGCGCATCTCGCCGACCAGGTCAGCACGTCAGCGCCCTATCTGGTGCCGGCCCAGGGTGAGCGGCGGCATCGAGTGGTCGCGGTCGATCTCGGGATCAAGTCGATGACCCCGGCCCGGATGGCCGAGCGCGGGATGGACGTGCACGTGGTGCCCTCGACGATCACCTTCGAGGAACTCGCCGCCCTGGAGCCGGACGGAGTCTTCTTCTCCAACGGCCCGGGTGACCCCGAAGCCGCCGTCGGCGCGATCGACCTGCTTCGCCAGGTCCTTGCGGCACAAATCCCGTACTTCGGCATCTGTTTCGGCAATCAGCTCTTCGGCCGTGCGCTCGGCTTCGGGACCTTCAAGCTCGGCTACGGGCACCGCGGCATCAACCAACCGGTGATGGACCTGACCACACGCAAGGTGGAGGTCACCGCACACAACCACGGGTTCGCGGTGGATGCGGCGGCAGGCGTGCGCCACCAGACCCCGTACGGCGTCGCCGAGGTGAGTCACGTCTGTCTCAACGACGACGTCGTGGAGGGCCTCCAGCTGCATGCGCCGGACGGGCGCCTGGTCGGGTTCTCGGTCCAGTACCACCCGGAGGCGGCTGCAGGTCCGCACGACGCCAGCTATCTGTTCGACCGGTTCGGCGCGATGCTCGCGGCCGCCCACGAGACCGAGGTGCGCGCCTGATGCCCCGCCGCGACGACATCTCCTCGATCCTCGTGATCGGCTCCGGGCCGATCGTGATCGGACAGGCCTGCGAGTTCGACTACTCCGGCACCCAGGCGTGCCGGGTGCTGCGCGCCGAAGGCTTCCGGGTGATCCTGGTCAACTCCAACCCGGCGACGATCATGACCGACCCCGAGTTCGCCGACGCGACGTACGTCGAACCGATCACCCCTGAATTCGTCGAACTCGTCATCGCCAAGGAGCGGCCCGACGCGCTGCTGGCGACGTTGGGCGGACAGACCGCGCTGAACACGGCGGTCGCGCTGCACGAGAACGGCGTACTGGAGCGGTACGGCGTCGAGCTGATCGGCGCCTCGATCGAGGCGATCCAGCGCGGCGAGAACCGCGAGCAGTTCAAGGCCATCGTGGAGCACCTGCACGACGTGCCGGGCGGTGCCGCTGAGGTGGCCAGGAGCCAGATCTGCCACTCGATGACCGACGTCCTTGCGGCCGCCGAGGTGCTCGGCTATCCACTGGTGGTGCGACCCAGCTTCACGATGGGCGGGGTCGGCTCCGGGTTCGCCCACGACGAGACCGACCTGCGCCGGATCGCCGGCGCCGGCCTGGCCGCCAGTCCGACCACTGAGGTGTTGATCGAGGAATCGATCCTCGGCTGGAAGGAGTACGAGCTGGAGGTGATGCGCGACAAGGCCGACAACGTCGTCATCGTCTGCAGCATCGAGAACCTCGACCCGATGGGCGTGCACACCGGCGACTCGATCACGGTCGCGCCCGCGATGACGCTCACCGACCGCGAGTACCAGCGGATGCGCGACGTCGCGATCGGGATCATCCGCGCGGTCGGGGTGGACACCGGCGGCTGCAACATCCAGTTCGCGATCAACCCGGCCGACGGCCGGATGATCGTGATCGAGATGAACCCGCGGGTGTCGCGGTCCTCTGCGCTGGCGTCCAAGGCGACGGGGTTCCCGATCGCCAAGATCGCCGCCAAGGTGGCGATCGGGTACACCCTCGATGAGATCCCGAACGACATCACCGCGGAGACGCCCGCCAGCTTCGAGCCGACGTTGGACTACGTCGTGGTGAAGGTCCCCCGGTTCGCGTTCGAGAAGTTCCCCGCCGCCGATCCCGGTCTGACGACTCACATGAAGAGCGTCGGTGAGGCGATGGCGATCGGCCGCAACTTCACCGAGGCGCTCGGCAAGGCGCTTCGTAGCCTGGAGGATGCGAAGGCTCCGTTCGCGCTCAGCCGCGACCAGGCGCCGGACGACGTCGACACCCTGCTCGCCCGCGCCTCCCGCCCGCACGACGGGCGACTGGGAGTGGTGATGCGGGCGTTGCGCGCCGGCGCGACCCCGGCCCAGGTGCACGAGGCCACCAAGATCGACCCCTGGTTCGTCGACCAACTGCTGCTGATCAGCGAGGTCGCCGACACCGTCCGCGATGCGCCCGAACTGACCCGCGACCTGCTGCAGCAGGCGAAGCGGCACGGTCTGTCGGACGCGCAGATCGCCGGGCTGCGCAATCTCAGCGAGGACGTCGTTCGCGGCGTGCGCTGGGCGCTCGGCGTCCGACCGGTCTACAAGACCGTCGATACCTGCGCCGCCGAGTTCGCTGCTCGGACCCCGTACCACTACAGCTCCTACGACTCCGAGACCGAGGTCGCCGAGCGGACCAAGCCGGCCGTGCTGATCCTCGGCAGCGGACCGAACCGGATCGGCCAGGGCATCGAGTTCGACTACTCCTGCGTGCACGCGGCGATGGCGCTGTCGCGCGCGGGCTACGAGACCGTGATGGTCAACTGCAACCCCGAGACCGTGTCCACCGACTACGACACCGCCGACCGGCTCTACTTCGAGCCGCTGACGCTGGAGGATGTCCTCGAAGTCGTGCACGCCGAGCGCGCCGCCGGCCCGGTCGCCGGCGTGATCGTCCAGCTGGGCGGGCAGACGCCGCTGCGGTTGGCCCAGGCGCTCAAGGACGCCGGGGTTCCGATCGTCGGCACCAGTCCGGAGGCGATCCACCTCGCGGAGGAGCGCGGCGCCTTCGGGCAGGTCCTGGCGGAAGCCTCGTTGCCGGCGCCCAAGCACGGTCTGGCCAGGTCGTTCACCGAGGCGAAGCGGATCGCCGACGAGATCGGCTACCCCGTCCTGGTGCGCCCGTCGTACGTGCTCGGCGGACGGGGCATGGAGATCGTCTACGACGAGGGCAGCCTGTCCTCCTACATCGAGCGGGCGACCGAAGTCTCGCCGGCACATCCGGTGCTGGTCGACCGGTTCCTCGACGATGCCGTCGAGATCGATGTCGACGCGCTGTTCGACGGCTCCGAGCTGTACCTCGGCGGCGTGATGGAGCACATCGAGGAGGCCGGCATCCACTCGGGCGACTCGGCCTGCGCGCTGCCTCCGATCACGCTGGGAGCTGAGGTGGTGGAGCGGATCCGCACTTCCACCGAGGCGATTGCCCGCGGCGTCGGAGTCCAGGGGCTGATCAACATCCAGTTCGCGCTGGCCGGCGACACCTTGTACGTGCTCGAGGCCAACCCGCGCGCCTCCCGGACGGTGCCGTTCGTGTCGAAGGCGACCGGGACCCAGCTCGCCAAGGCGGCGGCCCGGGTGATGCTCGGTAGCAGCATCGCCGAGCTCCGCTCCGAAGGGCTGTTGCGGGCCGACGGCGACGGGACGGTCGAGCGGCCGCACGCGCCGATCGCGGTCAAGGAGGCCGTGATGCCGTTCAACCGGTTCCGCACGGTGGACGGCAGCTCGGTGGACACCATCCTCGGCCCGGAGATGAAGTCGACCGGCGAGGTGATGGGCCTGGACGTCGGCTTCGGAACGGCATTCGCCAAGAGCCAGGTCGCCGGCTTCGGCCCGCTGCCGACCAAGGGCACCGTGTTCGTCTCGGTCGCCAACCGCGACAAGCGCTTCATCATCTTCCCCGTCAAGCGGCTGGCCGACCTCGGCTTCGAGATTCTCGCCACGGCGGGGACGGCGTCCATGCTCAGGCGGCACGGCGTGGTCGTCACCACAGTGCGCAAGTACAGCCAGGGCGTCGGACCGGAGGGGGAGAAGACGATCGTCCAGGCGATTCTGGACGGCGAGGTGGATCTCATCTTCAACACCCCGCACGGGCTGAGCCCGGACGGGCGACCTCGCTTCGACGGCTACGAGATCCGGACCGCGGCGGTGCTGCGCAACGTGCCCTGCGTGACCACGGCGCAGGGGTTGGCTGCGGCAGTCCAAGGGATCGAGTCGATCCGCGCCGGCAATGTGGGGGTCCGGTCGTTGCAGTCGTGGTCGCGTGACTCCGGCGCCTGACCGTCGATGCTTCGCGATCTCGGATACCGCCGGCTGATCCGCCCGGTCCTCTTCCGGGCCTACCACGGCGACCCTGAGCGGGTGCACGAACGCACGCTGGCCGCTGTCGCCGCCTGCGGACGCGTGCGAGGGCTGCGCGGGCTCACCGCACTGGCAGCAGGCACGCAGCGAACGCCGACGACGGTGGCGGGGATCGCCTTCCCCGGCCGGATCGGGCTCGCCGCGGGGATGGACAAGAACGGGATAGCGGCGCGCAGTTGGGGTCCGCTGGGCTTCGGGTTCGCCGAGCTGGGCACGGTCACCGCCCACGCCCAACCGGGCAACGACCGGCCGCGGCTGTTCCGGCTGCCGCGCAGCCGGGCACTGGTGAACCGGATGGGATTCAACAACGACGGCGCCGCCGCGCTGGCCGGACGGCTCGCTGCGGTCGGCATCGCGCGCGGGAACGGCGTGGCCGGCATTCCGCTGGGGATCTCGATCGGAAAGACCAAGGTGACGCCACTCGCCGATGCGACCGAGGACTATCTCCACTCGTTGCGACTGTTGGCCCCGTACGCGGACTACATCGCGGTGAACGTGTCGAGTCCCAACACGCCGAATCTCCGCGATCTGCAGGATTCCGCCGCCTTGGCGGAGTTGATCGGTGCGCTTGTCCGGGAGGCGACAGCGCTGGCTGGCTCTCGGGCACCGGTTCCCATCTTCGTGAAGCTCGCGCCCGATCTGTCCGAATCGGCGCTGGAGCAGGCGGTCGCGGTCTGCAGCGAAGCCGGGGCCGAGGGCCTGATCGCGACCAATACGACGCTCTCGCGCGACGGCGTCGATCCGGCAGACGAGCGGCTGGCCGCGGAGGCGGGCGGATTGTCCGGAGCGCCGCTGACCCGTCGAGCTCGAGCGGTGGTGAGTTTCCTGACCGCGCGGACGTCGTTGCCGGTGATCGGGGCGGGTGGGGTGATGTCGGTGGACGACGGCAAGGCCCTGTTCGATGCCGGGGCGCGGCTGATTCAGGTCTACACCGGCTACGTCTACGCCGGCCCCGCATTGGTCGCCGGTCTCAACCGGCTGCCTGCGGCCGGGACAGCTCTGCAGGAGCGAGCGTGACCAGCTTCGGTGTCCGGCTGACCGACGCCATCGAGGCGCGTGGGCCGCTCTGCGTCGGCGTCGACCCGCACCCGTCGCTGCTCGTCCGTTGGGGACTGTCTACCGACGCCCAGGGGCTGGAGCGCTGCGCGCGCGGGCTGGTGGAGGCCATCGGCGACCAGGTCGCCGTGTTCAAGCCGCAGTCGGCATTCTTCGAGGCCTACGGGTCGGCTGGGATCGCCGTGCTGGAGCGCACCGTGGTCGACATCCGCGCCCATGGCGCGCTGGCCCTGCTCGACGTCAAGCGCGGCGACATCGGCTCCACCATGGACGCGTACGCCGCTGCCTACCTCAGCGACGGTTCGCCACTCGCTGCGGACGCGGTCACCCTCAGCCCTTTCCTCGGCTTCGGGTCGTTGTCCGCCGCCATCGAGTTGGCGCGCTCCGGCGGCCGCGGCGTCTACGTGCTGGCCCTCACCTCGAACCCGGAGGGACCGCAGGTTCAGCACGCGCGCACCCCTGACGGCCGCACTCTCGGACAGCTGATCGTCGACGAAGCCGCGGCCCTGAACGCCGCTGCGGGCGCCGCAGGTCAGCTCGGCGATGTCGGCGTCGTCGCCGGCGCGACCATCGGCAGGACGGGGACCGATTTCAGCCGGTTGAACGGTTCCATCCTCGCCCCGGGCATCGGCGCACAGGGCGGAACTGCGGCGGATCTGGTCGAGGTCTTCGGCGCCGCGCGCCGCTGGGTGCTGCCGTCGACCAGCCGCGAAGTGATGGGAGCAGGGCCTTCGGCGACCGGCCTCCGAGCCGCCGCGACACGAGTGGTGGCCGAGATGAAAGCAACCCTTCGGGTGGGGTAAGTTTCCAGACCTGCAACGGCTCTCCCCGGGTGGGTGAGCCCATTCTGATAGGCAAGATGAGGACGCACCGCCGTGACGATTCCCCCGCTGAGTGACGAGCAGCGTCAGCAGGCACGACTGGCGGCGACCGAGGCACGGCGGCGTCGCGCAGACATCAAACAGGCCCTTCGTACGGGCGAGACCACACTGGCCGAGGTCCTGACCCTGGCCGAGAACGACGACGTCGTCGCCCACACCAAGGTGATCGACGTCCTGCGCGCGTTGCCGCGTGTCGGGACGGTGCGCGCCACCCGGGTGATGGAGCGGCTGGACATCGCTCCGAACCGGCGGCTCCGCGGCCTCGGCAAGCATCAGACAGCCGCGCTGGCGGTCGAGTTCGCCCACCGGCCGACGCCGTCCCGGTGAGCGGCGGCGCACAGCTCTCCGGCGATCCGTCTGCCGGCGACGGGCACGACGCACCGCATCTGACGGTGGTGTCCGGTCCGACTGCCGTCGGCAAGGGCACGGTGGTCAGCGAACTGGCGCGCCGGCACCCGGAGATCTACGTCTCCGTCTCGGCGACCACTCGGCCGCCGCGGCCCGGGGAGATCGACGGCACCCACTACCACTTCGTCTCGGCTGCCGAGTTCGATGCGATGGTGGCCGACGGGGCGCTGCTGGAATGGGCCGTCGTACACGGCACCCATCGCTACGGGACCCCCCGGGCGCCGCTGCTGGCGGCCCTCCAGGAGGGACAACCCACGCTGCTGGAAATCGACCTGCAGGGCGCCCGACAGGTCCGCGAGCGCTGGCAGCGGGCCCGAGTTGAGGAGCCCGGCACGCCACCGGCGGTCTTCGTGTTCCTGGCTCCGCCGTCGTGGGACGAACTCGTTCGCCGGCTGGTCGACCGCGGCACCGAGTCAGCCGAGCAGCAGCAGCGCCGGCTGCGGACCGCGCGCGAAGAACTTGCCTCCGCTGAGGAATTCGACCACGTCGTGGTGAACCACGAAGTAGGTCAGGCCGTCGCCGACTTGGTAGCCTTGGTGCGTCTGTAAGCCGCAGACCCTTTACGCATGTCCAGCACCGGTCCGCCCGGACGTTGGAGTTCGTCCCGGATCCGGGTGCTGCGCGTGACCGGTCCGCTCCTGCATACCGCAAAGGTTCCCAACCGCAAAGGTTCACTGTGTCTGCACACCCCCTGGTCGCCGAGGGCATCACCAACCCGCCCATCGATGAGCTGCTTCTGCAGTCCGACTCGAAGTACAAGCTGGTGCTGTTCGCAGCCAAGCGCGCCCGTCAGATCAATGCCTACTACTCCCAACTCGGCGAGGGTCTGCTCGACCACGTCGGCCCGCTGGTCGACACCACCGTGCAGGAGAAGCCGCTCTCGATCGCGCTGCGCGAGGTGAACGCCGGCAAACTCCTCTGCATCGATATCGACCCGGAGGCAGCTGACGACGAGGACTCCGACTCCAGCTTTGCCGATCCCGCCTGACCTGAGTCCGCGGCGATGACGCGACCGGGCGTCAGGCGGACGCGATGAGCAGCGTGGTACTCGGCGTCGCCGGGGGGATCGCTGCGTACAAGGCCTGCGAGCTGCTGCGCCGACTGCAGGCCGCCGGCCACGACGTCACTGTCGTTCCGACACCGTCGGCGCTGCAGTTCGTCGGTGCGGCGACCTGGGCGGCCCTCTCCGGCAAGCCCGTCCGCACCGAGGTCTGGGACGACGCCCACCTGGTCCCGCACGTGGCCATCGGCCAGCAGGCCGATCTCGTGGTGGTCGCTCCGGCCACTGCCGACCTGCTGGCCCGCGCCGCCACCGGTCGCGCCGACGACCTGCTGACCAACGTCTTGCTGACCACGCGGGCCCCGATCGTGCTCGCGCCCGCGATGCACACCGAGATGTGGCAGCACCCGGCGACCGCGGCGAACGTCGCGACCCTCCGGGCGCGGGGCGCGGTGGTGGTCGGTCCCGACTCCGGACGCCTCACGGGACCGGACGTCGGCACTGGCCGACTACCGGAGCCGAGCGAGATCGCGGCAGTTGCTGCCGCGGTGCTCGCCGAGCCGGGCATTGCCGCCCGCGCCGCAGCGCAGGACCTGGCTGGCGTCAAGGTCGCGGTCAGCGCCGGCGGCACCCGCGAACACCTGGACCCGGTCCGCTTCCTCGGCAACTCGTCGTCGGGTCTGATGGGCTGGGCCCTCGCTCGCGCCGCAGCGTTGCGCGGTGCTGAGGTGCGTCTGGTCGCAGCCAACGTCGGGTCGCCACCGCCGCCAGGGGTGGAGGTCGAATCGGTGACCTCGACCGCCGAATTGGCCGAGGCGATGTTCCGGGCTGCGAAAGACGTCGACATCGCCGTGATGGCTGCGGCGCCGGCGGATTTCACTCCGGCCACCACCAGCCAGGCCAAGATCAAGAAGCAGGGCGGATCAGGGCTGTCGATGGAACTCACCCAGACAGTCGACGTGCTTGCCGGCTTGGTCGCCGCGCGAACCGACCCGGGCCAGGTGTTGGTCGGCTTCGCGGCCGAAACCCCCGACAATGAGCACTCACTGCTCGACCTGGGGCGCGCCAAACTGGCGCGGAAAGGGTGCGATCTGCTCGTGCTCAATGCGGTCGGGCGGGACCGGGTGTTCGGGCAGCCGGACAACGACATCATCTTGCTGACCGCTCGCAGCGCATCAGCGCCGATCCGCGGCAGCAAGGACGTCCTCGCGCATCGCATCTGGGACCACGCCAGGGAGCAGTACGACCACGGGTAGCGTGGCGGTGCGTTGCGGCCGTTTTGGAGGACGCATCGGCGCAACTCAGCGAAGGAAGAGGTAGGGCCCATGGGGCGGAGGCTGTTCACCTCCGAGTCCGTGACCGAAGGGCACCCGGACAAGATCGCCGACCAGATCAGCGACACCGTTCTGGACGCGATGCTCGCGCAGGATCCTGACAGTCGGGTCGCGGTGGAATGCCTGGTCACCACCGGTCTGGTCGTGGTGGCGGGCGAAGTCACCACCGACTCCTACGTCGAGATCCCTCGATTGGTCCGGCAGCGCGTCCTCGATATCGGCTACGACTCCTCGACCAAAGGGTTTGACGGCGCCTCGTGCGGTGTCACTGTCGCGATCGGGCAGCAGTCGCCTGACATCGCTCAGGGCGTCGACACAGCCGTCGAGCAGCGAACCGGTGCCGCGGCCGACCCGTTCGACCTGCAGGGAGCGGGCGACCAGGGCCTCATGTTCGGCTACGCCTGCACGGAGACGCCGGGGCTGATGCCGCTTCCGATCGAACTCGCGCACCGGCTCGCCGAGCAACTCTCAGCGGTCCGGCGCGACGGCGCGATGCCCTACCTGCGGCCCGACGGCAAGACTCAGGTCACGGTCGAGTACGAGGACGATCGGCCGGTCCGGTTGGACACGGTGGTGGTGTCGAGCCAGCACGCTGCCGACATCGATCTCGACGCCCTGCTCGCGCCCGATGTGCGCAAGCACGTCGTCGACCCGGTGCTCGAGCGCTACGACCTCGACGGCTCGGACTACCGGCTGCTGGTGAATCCCACCGGCCGATTCGAGATCGGTGGCCCGATGGGTGACGCCGGCCTCACCGGCCGCAAGGTGATCGTGGACACCTACGGCGGGATGGCCCGGCACGGTGGCGGAGCGTTCTCCGGCAAGGACCCGTCGAAGGTAGACCGGTCCGCGGCGTACGCGATGCGCTGGGTCGCCAAGAACGTCGTGGCAGCAGGCCTTGCCGAGCGCTGTGAGGTGCAGGTCGCCTATGCGATCGGGAAGGCACAGCCGGTCGGCTTCTACGTCGAGACCTTCGGCACGGAGCGGGTGCCGGTGACGCAGATCCAGGCAGCGGTGCTGGAGGTCTTCGACCTGCGTCCCGCGGCGATCATCGCGGCGCTGGACCTGAAGCGCCCGATCTACGCCCAGACCGCGGTGTACGGCCACTTCGGCCGCCAGCTTCCCGGCGCGAATTGGGAGATTCCCTCCCGCGCAGAAGCGCTGGCAGCCGCGGTTCGCGGCTGACCCACCGGCTACCCCCTGCGCCGGGGGCCGGCCGACCTCCGACATCGCCGGATCGGAAACTGTCGGACCGCACTGCCTATCATCAGCGCGTGTCGGACGCTACGCCTGCGGCTCCCGGCGTCGCCCAGGTCGCGGTCGACGTCCCGCTGAGTCATCTGGATCGCCCGTTCGACTACGCGGTCCCGCCGACGATGGAGGCAGAGGCAGTTCCAGGCAGCCGGGTGCGGGTGCGCTTCGCGGGTCGGCTGCGGGACGGGGTGATCCTGGCCCGACCACTGGTCAGCGAGTCCGACCGCCCGTTGAGCCCGCTGCAGCGGGTGATCTCCGCCGAGCCTGTGCTGACGGCCGAGGTGGCGACGCTGATCCGTCGGGTTGCCGACCACTACGGCGGCACCTTTGCCGACGTCCTGAGGCTGGCGGTGCCGCCCCGGCACGCGACCACCGAGCAGGCGGAGCGAAGGCCGCCCGACGCCCTGCCCGAGCGCCCGCCCGGCCACGGGCCCTACGCGGAGTACCCGAACGGGCCGGAACTGATGAACGCGCTGGCTGCCGGTCGGTCGCCGAGAGCCGCGTGGCAGGTGGTGCCCAGCGCGAGCGCGATCGGTGACTGGGCGGAGGGCTTCGCCGTCGCCGCCCGCGCCTGCGTCGACAGTGGGCGGGGGGCGGTCCTCGTCGCGCCGGACCGGCGCGACGTCGAACGGCTGGCGCAGGCGTGTCGCCGGACGCTCGGGCCGGCAGGCTTCGCAATCCTGACCGCCGAGCAGGGCCCAGCCGCGCGCTATCGGGCATTCCTCGCCGCCCTGCGGGGCGACGTCGCCGTCGTCATCGGGAACCGGGCAGCCTCGTATGCGCCGGTCGCCGACCTCGGGCTGGTAGCGCTCTGGGACGACGGAGACGACCTGCTCGCCGAGCGTCGGGCTCCGTATCCGCACGTACGCGAGGTGCTCGCGCTCCGCGCCGGGCTCAGCCATGCGGCGGCACTGTTCGCCTCGTATGGCCGCAGTTGCGAGATCCAGGCACTGCTGGACCGGGGCTGGCTACGCGAACTCGCTGCCGATCGCGGAGTGGTGCGGCACGCCGCACCGCGGGTCAGAGTCGCTGACGACTCGGTCTACGCGATGGCGCGGGATCCAGCGGCACGGACTGCCCGGCTGCCGCACGACGTCTTCGAGCTGATGCGCGCGACCCTCCCGCAGGGTCCGGTGCTGGTGCAGGTTCCACGGGCGGGCTATCTGGTGGCCCTGGTCTGCGCGGAGTGCCGGGAGCCGGCTCGGTGCCGCACCTGCCACGGACCATTGCGAGTCGAGGCTCCCCGGGCGCCAGGTGCCGAGCCGAGCCGCGACTGTGGGTGGTGCGGTCGGCCGCAAACGGAGTGGGAGTGTGAGATCTGCGGCTCGGCAACGGTCCGTGCGCCGTCGGTGGGTGCCGAAAGGACGGCCGAGGAACTCGGCAAGGCGTTCCCGAACACCCCTGTCAAGCGCTCCGTCGGCGGCCGGCGGGCATCGCGCATCTCACCTGAGCCGGCGATCGTGGTCGCCACTCCGGGCGCCGAACCGCAGGCGGAAGCCGGCTACGCGGGCGCTGTCCTGCTGGACGCCGACGCGTTGCTGCTCCGGCCCGACCTGCGCGCTTCCGAGGAGGCCCTCCGACGCTGGCTGAATGCCGTCGCCCTGGTCCGCGGCGGCGCCGACGGTGGCTCGGTCATCGTCGTCGGCGAGAGCTCGAGTCGCGCGCTTCAGGCGCTGGTACGGCTCGATCCGAGGGGGTTCGCGCACCGTGAACTTCAGGATCGCGCCGACGCACACTTTCCTCCGGCGGCCAAGGTCGTCGCGGTAGACGGTGAAAGCGAGGCACTCGCCGAGTTCAGCGAGCTCGCCCGCCTGCCGGCCTCCGCGGAACAGCTCGGCCCGGTCGATCTGCCGGCAGCGGAGGGAACCGAACTGCTGTTGCAACGGCTGACCCTCCGGTGCCCCCCGGCCGACGGTGCGGCGCTGGTGCGTGCCGCCAAGGATGTCCTCGCGATCCGCAGCGCTCGCAAGCGCGATCGCACCCTCAGAATCGCGGTCGATCCGGTCGCGATCGGCTGAAATCCCTGGACGCGCTCGCGTCCTCCCGGCACGAACTGCTCGCGGTCGTCACCCGCCCCGATGCGCCAAGCGGCCGCGGCAAGCGCCTCACGCCGAGCCCGGTGGCCGAGCGCGCGGCCGAGCTGGGCGTGGAAACGCTGAAGCCGGCGCGGGCCAAGGACCCGGAGTTTCTGGCCCGACTCACCGAGTTGGCGCCGGAATGCTGTCCGGTGGTCGCCTACGGGGCACTGCTCCCGCAGTCGCTGCTGGACATTCCTCCCAACGGGTGGGTCAATCTGCACTTCTCGCTGCTGCCCGCGTGGCGGGGCGCCGCCCCGGTCCAGCGGGCTGTCCTCGCTGGCGACCGGATCACCGGCGCCACGACGTTCAGGATCGTTCTGGAACTGGACGCCGGGCCGACTTTCGCCACGATTACCGAGGAGATCCGACCCGACGACACGTCCGGCGCGCTGCTGAACCGCCTCGCCAGCGCCGGCGCCGGGCTGCTGGTCGCGACCCTCGACGGCATCGAAGACGGCAGCCTGCAGGCAGTACCGCAGCCGGAGGGCGCCACCAGCTACGCGAGCAAGCTCTCGGTGGAGGACGGCCGGATCGACTGGACCCAGTCGGCCGACTCCGTCGACCGGCTGATCCGGGCGTGTTCGCCGGCGCCGGGTGCCTGGACGACGTTTCGCGGCGAGCGGTTCAAGGTGGCCTCCGCACGCCTGGCCGGCAATGTCTTGGAGCCGGGCCAGCTCGAGGTGACGAAGCGCTCGGTCCAGGTGGGCACCGGTACCCGAGCGATCGAGCTCGGCGAGGTCCAGGCCCAAGGCAAGCGGCCGATGGCCGCGGCTGACTGGGCTCGGGGCGTCAGCTTCGACGGAGCGGCGAGTCTGGGCGCCTGACCACTTCGCAGCATGAAAGCAACACGCCGCCGTCCACCGCCGGACCGGGCCCGCCGGACCGCGTACGACGCACTCCGGATGATCAGCTCCGAGGGCGCGTACGCGAATCTCCTGCTGCCGCGGCTGCTGCGCGAGCGGCACCTGAACGCGCGCGACGCGGCGTTCGTGACCGAACTGGTTGCCGGCAGCTGTCGCTGGCAGGGGACCTACGACGCGATCATCGCGATCGCGGCGGATCGGCCGACCGAGAGCCTGCAACCTGAGGTCCAGGATCTGCTCCGACTCGGCGTCCACCAGGCCCTCGGGATGCGCACTCCGCCGCACGCAGCCGTCGCAGCAACCGTCGACCTCGCCGTCGCGATGGTGGGGGAGCGGGTCAGCGGGCTGACCAACGCCGTGCTGCGGCGGATCGCGGGCGAGGACCTCCAGACGTGGCTGGAGCGGATCACCCGAGGTCTCGGACCGCTGGACAGCCTGGCCTTGCGGACCGCCCATCCGCGCTGGATCGTCGACGCTTTCGCCGACCTTCTGCCGCCCGCAGAGCTGGAGCCGGCGCTGACCGCGGACAACATCGTGCCGCCGGTGAACCTCGCCGTACGCCCGGGCCTCGCCGACGTCAGCGAGCTGCACCGTGCCGGCGCACGCCCGGGCCGGTATTCGCCGTTCGCCGCCCTGATGACGGGCAACCCCGGTGACCTCGCGCACGTCCGGAAGGGCCGGGTCGGGGTGCAGGACGAGGGGTCTCAGTTGGTCGCCTGGGGGCTTACCCGAGCCACCGCCGAGCCCGGGCGATGGCTCGACCTCTGCGCCGGTCCGGGAGGCAAGACCGCACTGCTCACGGGCCTGGCTGCCCAGCAGCGCAGCGAGCTTGTCGCGGTCGAGATCCAGCCGCACCGCGCGGAGTTGGTCGCGAAGGCCGTCCGTGCCTATCCGCCACGGCAACGCCCGGCGGTGCTGATCGCCGACGGCACCGAGCCGTCATGGCAGCCGGGGACGTTCACCCGCGTGCTGGTGGACACTCCCTGCACCGGTCTGGGAGCGCTGCGCCGCAGGCCGGAGGCCCGCTGGCGGCGCGGGCCGAGCCAGGTCGATCACCTTCACCCGCTGCAGAAGCGGCTGCTCGAGGTCGCGGTCACCAGCGTTGCCCCGGGCGGGGTGATCGCCTACGTCACCTGCTCACCGCACCGGCGCGAGACGGTTGAGGTCGTCGATGAGGTGTGCGCCCAGCACCCGGAGTTGCAGGTGATTCCGGCAAGCGAGCTATTGCCGGAGGTGCCCGACGCCGCTGCCGGGGAGCATCTCCAGCTCTGGCCGCATCGACACGGAACCGACGCAATGTTCGCCGCGTACCTCCGCAGGACGCGCTGACAACCACGAGAACGCCCGACTACTCCGGGTCGCGCACAGCTAGTGACCCGCCGCGGTCCCGCGCACTACAGTCGCCCCGTGCCGCACCGCATCATGCCGAGCCTGCTCTCGGCGGACTTCGCCAATCTGCAAACCGCCATCGAGTCGGTGCCGAGTTGCGACGCTCTGCACGTCGACGTGATGGACAACCACTTCGTGCCGAATCTCACGCTGGGGCTGCCGGTGGTGGAGGCGCTCCGCGCGGCGACAAGCACGATGCTCGACATCCACCTGATGATCGAGAACCCGGACCGCTGGGCGCCCGCGTACGCCGAGGCCGGCGCAGAGTCGGTCACCTTCCACGTCGAGGCTGCCGGCGCCCCGGTGCGCCTCGCCCGCGAGTTGCGCCGACTCGGCTCTCGGGCCTCGATGGCCCTCAAGCCGGCCACCCCGATCGAGCCCTACGCCGATCTGCTGCCCGAACTGGACATGGTGCTGATCATGACGGTGGAACCGGGCTTCGGCGGCCAGGCCTTCCTCGACCTCTGCCTGCCCAAGATCCGCCGCACGCGCGAACTGATCGACCGAAGCGGTGGGGACATCTGGCTGCAGATCGACGGCGGGGTCTCCCAGCAGACCATCGAGCGCTGCGCGGAGGCCGGCGTGGACTCCTTCGTCGCCGGGTCGTCGGTCTTCGGGGCGGCTGATCCGGACGCGATGGTCAATCAGCTGCGCGACCTGGCCGCGGCAGCGGCCTCCTGAGCCCGGCTCAGTTCCCCTGACGCCGCCTCAGGTACCGCTCGAATTCGGCGGCGATGGCGTCACCGCTCGCCTCCGGTAGATCGGTGGCGTCCTGCTGCTGCTCCAGGGAGGCCACGTACTCCGCGACCTCGGTGTCCTCGGCGGCGAGTTCGTCCACCCCTCGTTCCCAGGCCCGGGAGAGTTCGGGCAGCTCGCCCAGCTCCAGCGACACGTCGAGCAGGCTCTCCAATTGGGAGAGCAGTGCCAGCGTCGCCTTGGGGCAGGACGGGTGCGAAACGTAGTGCGGGATGGCCGCCCACAGCATCAACACCTCGACCCCGGCCCGCTTCAAGGTGTCGCTGAGCACCCCGACGATTCCTGTCGGACCCTCGTAGGTCGAGGGCGCGAGGCCGAGCCGCTGCTCGAGGTCGCGATTGCTCGTCGACACCGAGACCGGGATGGGTCGGGTGTGCGGCGTGTCGGCCAGCAGCGCGCCGAGCAGGTGGACCCGCTTGGCGCGCGCCGCCGTCAGCGCCGAGGCCACCACGGTGGTGAACTGACGCCACCGCAGGTTCGGTTCGAGCCCCAGGACGAGGACCAGATCCCGACCGTCGGGCAGCTGGGAGATTTTGAACTCGGTGGTGGGCCAGGTGATGTCCCATTCCTCGTCATCGTTCAACGACACCTGCGGCCGGTTGACCTGAAAGTCGTAGAAGTCGTCCGGATCCAGCGAGAACGCCGACTCGGCGCCGTACGCCTCGGTCAGGTGGTCGATCGCACCGGTCGCTGCATTGCCCGCGTCGTTCCAGCCTCCGAACGCCACCACGACCACCGGATCGTCGAGATCGCGCAGGTCACGGGGCAGTGCTGGGTCTGACATGCGCTCACTGTAACCGGCGCCCTCGCGCGTCCCCGGGTCCTTCTCACCACGCCGGATCGTGGTAAACGGACGGGCCCTGTCGGGCCCCGCGACTATTGTCCAAGGGTGCCTGAGGACCTGCGTTCTGCCCTGATCCGACGCGTGGTCATCGCGGACGGGGCGATGGGCACGATGCTCCAGGGCTACGACCTCGGGCTCGCGGATTTCGACCAGCTCGAGGGTTGCAACGAGATCCTGAACGTCACCCGGCCCGATGTCGTGCGCGCCATTCACGATGCGTACTTCGACGCCGGCGTCGACGCCGTGGAGACCAACACGTTCGGCGCGAACCTCTCCGCGCTGGGGGAGTACGAGATCGCCGACCGCATCGGTGAGCTGTCGGAAGCGGGCGCACGGATTGCGCGGGCCTCCGCAGATGCGCACAGCACGCCGGAGCGGCAGCGATGGGTGCTGGGCAGCGTCGGGCCAGGCACCAAGCTGCCGACCCTCGGTCACGTCACCTTCCGGCAGTTGCGCGAGGCGTACCAGCAGCAGGTCGAAGGCATGCTCGCCGGCGGCATCGACGCGGTGCTGGTCGAGACCTCGCAGGACCTGCTGCAGACGCGCGCGGCGACACTCGGCGCCAAGCGGGCGCTCGCGCATGCCGGCCGGGATATCCCGGTGATCGTTCACGTCACGGTCGAGACGACCGGCACGATGCTGCTCGGCACCGAGATCGGCGCCGCGCTCACTGCGCTCGAGCCGCTCGGTATCGACCTGATCGGGCTCAACTGCGCCACCGGCCCGGCCGAGATGAGCGAGCACCTGCGCCATCTCTCCCGGCACGCCCAGATCGGCGTCAGCTGCATGCCGAACGCAGGGCTTCCCCAGCTCACGGCGGCGGGCGCGTTCTATCCGCTGACGCCGCCCCAGCTGGCCGACGCGCTCGAGCAGTTCGTCGCAGAGTTCGGGCTCGGCCTGGTCGGGGGCTGCTGCGGCACCGGCCCAGAGCACCTACGCCAGGTGGTGCAACGGCTCGGCACCCGACCGGTGCCCGTCAGGGCGCCCAGCCACGTACCGGCGGCCTCATCGCTGTACGCCGAGGTGCCGTTCCGGCAGGACACCAGCTACCTCTCGATCGGGGAGCGGACGAACGCCAACGGGTCGAAGGCCTTCCGCGAGGCGTTGCTCGCGGAGCACTGGGATGACTGCATCGAGATCGCTCGCGCCCAGATCCGCGACGGGGCGCACCTGCTCGACCTGAACGTCGACTACGTCGGCAGGGACGGGGCGGCGGACATGCGCGCCGTCGCGTCCCGCCTCGCCACGGCATCCACGCTGCCGATCGTGCTGGACTCGACCGAGCCAGCCGTGCTGGAGGCGGGTCTGGAGTGCCTCGGCGGCCGCGCGGTGGTCAACTCGGTCAACTACGAGGACGGCGACGGGCCCGACTCCCGTTTCAGTCGGATCATGCGGCTGGTCGCCGAGCACGGGGCGGCTGTGATGGGTCTGACCATCGACGAGGAAGGTCAAGCTCGGACGGCCGAGTGGAAGGTGCGCGTCGCCGAGCGCCTGATCCGCGACCTCTCGGAGAACTGGGGGATGCGGCCGAGCGACATCATCATCGACTGCCTGACCTTCCCGATCGCGACCGGGCAGGAGGAGACCCGGCGCGACGGAATCGCGACCATCGACGCGATTGCCGAGGTGAAACGCCGTTTCCCCGAGGTGCAGACGACCCTCGGTCTGTCCAACATCTCGTTCGGCCTCAACCCCGCGGCGAGGGTCGTGCTGAATTCGGTGTTCCTGCACGAGTGTGTGCGAGCCGGCCTGGACTCGGCCATCGTGCACGCCGCCAAGATCGTTCCGATGGCGCGGATCCCGGAGGAGCAGCGCCAGGTCGCCCTCGACATGATCTACGACCGGCGCCGCGCGGCCACCGCAGATGAGCCGGGCTACGACCCGCTGCAGCGGTTCCTCGAGTTATTCGAGGGCGTGACCAGCGCCGACACCCGCGCCGAGCGCGCCGCCGAGTTGGCCCTGCTGCCGGTCTCGGAGCGACTGCAACGGCGCATCGTGGACGGCGAGGGCAAGGGTCTCGCCGAGGACCTGGAGCAGGCCCTGGCCGAGGGAAAGCCCGCGATGGAGATCATCAACAGTGATCTCCTGGCGGGGATGCGCGTGGTCGGGGAGCTGTTCGGCTCCGGCCAGATGCAGCTGCCGTTCGTGCTGCAGTCGGCAGAGGTGATGAAGTCCGCGGTGGCCTATCTCGAGCCGCACCTGGAGAAGACCGATACCCAGGGCAAGGGCACGATCGTGCTGGCCACGGTGAAGGGCGATGTGCACGACATCGGCAAGAACCTGGTCGACATCATCTTGACCAACAACGGGTACACGGTCGTGAACCTCGGCATCAAACAACCGATCGGGACGATCATCGAGGCGGCCGAACAGCACCGCGCCGACGCGATCGGGATGTCGGGCCTGCTGGTGAAGTCGACGGTCGTGATGAAGGAAAACCTGGAGGAACTGAATCGCCGCGGGCTTGCCACCGCCTTCCCGGTGTTCCTGGGCGGGGCGGCACTCACCCGCGCCTACGTCGAACAGGACCTCCGCGAGATCTTCGCCGGTGAGGTGCGCTACGCCCGGGACGCGTTCGAGGGACTGCGGCTGATGGACGCGTTGATGGCCGTCAAGCGCGGCGACGAGGGCGCGGCGCTGCCGGCGCCACGCGAGCGGCGCGTGCGCGCGGTCGCTCGACCGATCAGCGAGTCCGATCCCGGCCCCGTCGCGGTGCGCAGCGACGTCGCCCGTGACGTCGACGTGCCGTCCCCGCCGTTCTGGGGGGACCGGATCGTGAAGGGGATCGCGCTTGCCGAGGTCGCGTCCTACCTCGATGAGCGTGCGACGTTCATGGGTCAGTGGGGGCTGAAGGGCTCCCGTACGGGGCCGTCGTACGAGGAACTGGTCGCCACCGAGGGGCGGCCGCGGCTGCGGGCCTGGCTGGACCGCATCCAGACCGACGGGATCTCCGAGTTCGCCGTCGTCTACGGGTACTGGCCCTGCTACAGCGACGGGAACACCGTGGTGGTGCTCCGACCCGGGGGCGAGGTCGCCGACCCGGCGGCCGAGGTGCAACGCTTCACGTTCCCTCGCCAGACCCGCGACCGGCACCTCTGTCTCGCGGACTTCTTCCGCGACCGCGAGCTCGCTGCACAGCGCGGACCGGACGTCATCGCGTTCCACCTGGTCACGATGGGCGCACAGGTCGCCAAGGTGACAGCCCAGTTGTTCGAAGAGAACGCCTACCGCGACTACCTGGAGCTGCACGGGTTGAGCGTTCAGCTCACGGAGGCACTCGCGGAGATGTGGCACGCGCGGGTGCGGGCCGATCTCGGCTTCACCGGCGACGACGGGGCGGTGGAGGCCATGATCCGCGACCAGGCGTACCGCGGCTCCCGCTACTCCTTCGGCTACCCCGCCTGTCCGGACCTGGAGGACCGCGCGAGGTTGGTCACGCTGCTCCGCCCGGAACGGATCGGGGTCGAGTTGAGCGAGGAGCTGCAGTTGCATCCGGAGCAGTCGACCGACGCGCTGATCGTGCACCACCCCGAGGCCAAGTACTTCAACGCGCGTTGAGTTCGTCAACGCAGGGTGGACCCGGCTCGGATTGCGCCAATCGCCCGCCCGGCTGGGAGAATGACCGCGCCATGAGTGACACCGCCTTGCCGCCGCTCGCCGCAGTCCTGTGGGACTTCGACGGCACCCTGGCAGACACCGAACCGATGTGGATCGCCGCCGAGTACGAACTGATCGGCGGACTGGGCGGGAGCTGGTCCGAAGAGCAGGCCGAGCAGCTGATCGGGTGCTCCCTGCTCGACTCGGGCGCCTACATCCTCAACTACCTCGGGCGACACGATCTCGATCCGGCCTGGGTGGTCGACCAGCTGATGGCGCGGGTGCTCGACGCGCTGCGCGCCGGAGAGGTCGCCTGGCGGCCCGGAGCGGTCGAGTTGCTCGCCGAGTTGCGTGCGGCGGGCGTTCCGTGTGCGCTCGTCTCGGCCTCGTACCGGGTGATGCTCGATGTCGCCATCGGCAACCTGCCGAGCGGCACTTTCGCCACCTCCGTTGCCGGGGACGAGGTGGCCAACGGGAAGCCCCACCCCGAACCGTACGAACGCGCCTGCACGGCGCTCGGCGTCGACGCCCGGTCCTGCGTGGTGATCGAAGACTCCGAGACCGGCGCGCGAGCGGGCAATGCTGCTGGGGCGCTGGTGCTCGCGGTACACAACCGGATTCCGGTGCCACCGGCGCCGCGGCGCCTGCACCTCGGTTCGCTGACCGAGATCGACCTGGCCGGGCTGGAGCGGCTGAGGGAGTCAGTCGATGTCCACTGATGCGACACGGCAGCATCGCGCCGTGCGGGTATGGCGACGCGTGCTCGGCGCCGGCGTGGCGTTGGGAACGGCGGCGGTCGTCGCTGCGTGTGGTACGCCCAGCAATGTCACGCCCACCCCGTCGCCGAGCCCGACGCCGCGGCCGTTCACGGTGATGAGTACCGACCCAATCCGGGTCACCGACCCGGCCGCGATCACCGACAACGCCTCGACGGTGATGTCGCTCAACGTCTTCCAGCGCCTGATGACCGCCGATCCCGGCGGTTCGGTGCTGAAGCCCGACGCGGCGCGCGATTGCCTGTTCACCGCAGCAACGACGTACACGTGCACGCTGAACAAGGACCTGTTCTTCCACAACGGGCATCCGCTGACGTCGTCGGACGTCAAGTTCAGCATCGAGCGGGCGACCCGGCTCGACGTCCCCGAAACCTCGGGCGCGCTGCTGTCGTCGCTGCGCCGGATCGACACCCCCGATCCGCTGACGGTCCGCTTCCAGTTGAGCCGACCCGACACCCAGTTCGGCTGGGCGCTCGCGGCACCAGCGGCCTCCATCGTCGACGAGGAGGTCTACGACGCCGATGTCGTACGCGACCCCAAGGAGAGTGCCGTCGGCTCGGGGCCGTTCGAAGTGGCCCGCTTCACGGGCAGCGAACTCGACCTGGTCAGGTTCGAGGACTACGTCGGCCGGACGCCGGCAGGACTCGGATCGCTGGTGTATCGGGTCGCCCCCGATTCGGCGACAGTGGAGGACGCGATCAGCCGGCGCGCGGTGGACGTTGTCTGGCGCGGGCTCGACGCCGCCGCGGTCACCCGGCTCAGCAACCAGGTTCGGGTGAACGGGAGCGCACAGACCGATTCCGGCTACTTCCAGCGGATCATCGGTGGCACCCGGGTGCAGCAGTTGCTGTGGAACCCGTCGTCGCCGATGCGGGCGCGCAAGCGGCTACGCCAGGCCGTCGCGGTCGCACTTCAAGGCGACCGGACCTCGGACTCCGTGGTGCCGGCGGGCGTGCCCGGACACATCGCCGCGTTCCCCGCGGGCGGCAAGGCGACTCCGAAGGTGACCTGGAAGAACCGGGTGAAGTTGACGTTGAGTTACGACCCGACGGCCCCGAATGCCGGCGACATCGCGGCGCAGATCCGGAGCCGACTTGAGCTCACCGGCGGTTTGAGCGTCCAGTTGCGCCGTGGCGATCACGGGGCAGACCTCGCCCTGGTCGATCGGAAGGCGTGGACGCCGACCGCCGTCGCCTGGCTGCAGCCCTACACCGACCACCCCCTTGCCGGCTCCGCGACGACAGTCGAGGCGCTCACGGTGCAGTTCCGGCGCACGGTGGACGACGCCGCTGCGCGGGCGATCGTCGGCACGCTGCAACGGCAGGCCGCAGCCGACGCGACCGTGCTCCCCATCAGCCAGTCCGACGAGTACCTCTACCTGCGCGGCGGGGTGGAGATGAACGGCGGCTCCTGGGGCCCCGGCTGGCAGCTCGGCCTGTTCGGCATCAGCGGTGGCTGAGCCGACGCCCGATCGGCAGTGGTCAGGGGTGCGGATCGGCGCTTTCCAACCAGGCGAGCGGATCACCCTGACCGGCTCCAAGGGACGCCGCCACTCCGTGCTGCTGGCCTCCGGCGGCCGGTTCCACACCACCAAGGGTGCGGTTGAGCACGACGACCTGATCGGGCAGCCGGAGGGGATCGTGGTGACGACCACGGGTGGCGCGGAGTTCCTGGCGATGCGGCCGCTGCTGAACGAGTTCACGGTGACGATGCCCCGCGGGGCGGCGGTGGTGTACCCGAAGGATGCCGCCCAGATCCTGATGGGGGCCGACATCTTTCCCGGCGCGCGGGTGGTCGAAGCCGGCGCAGGCTCAGGCGCACTCACCTGCAATCTGCTCCGAGCCATCGGGCCGGCGGGACGGCTGTACTCGTTCGAGCGGCGGGATGACTTCGCCGCCATCGCCCAGCGGAACGTGTCGGCGTTCTTCGGCGCAGCGCCCCCGACGTGGCAGCTCACGGTGGGCGACCTGGTCGCCTCCCTCGACGCGACCCTCGGCGGCGAGCAGGTGCATCGAGCTCTGCTGGACATGCTGGCCCCGTGGGAATGCGTGGACGCGCTCGCCGAGGCGCTGGTGCCGGGAGGGGTGCTCTGCGCCTACGTCGCGACCACCACTCAGCTGGCCCGGATGGTGGAGACGCTCCGCGTGCACGGAGGCTTCACCGAGCCGGACGCCTCCGAGACTCTGCTCAGGGCCTGGCACGCGGAGGGCCTGGCCGTGCGGCCGCGCCACGACATGGTCGGGCACACCGGCTTCCTCATCACGAGCAGGCGACTCGCGCCCGGGGTGTCCCCGCCGCTGCGGAAGCGCCGTCCGGCGCCCGGCGCGTACGGGGACGACTACCAGGGCCCCAGGCCGACGACGCCCTGACCTGGCCGTCCTTGATGAAAGTTGGGTAACGACTCGGCGGCTCGGCGCGTACGGCGGCAATTCGCTCGGGCCCTGAGCAGCGCGCGGGTAGGGTCGACCACGAGGAGGTGGGTGATGTCCGGAGGCTTCCACGAGCGCGGCTTGAGCGAGGACCGCGAGGCCCTGCTGGCTCAGGTCAACGCTCTGCGCACCGAACTCGAACGGTTGCGCGACCGCGTCGCCTCCCATCCGCACGACATCGCGATGCTGGAGCGCCGGCTCGCCGACGCCCGCAGCGATGCCCGCACCACCGCCGCCAACAACGAGCGTCTCGCGGCCACCCTGCGTGAGGCGAGGGACCAGATCGTCGCGTTGAAGAGCGAGGTCGACCGGCTGGCCCAGCCGCCGGCGAGCTTCGGCGTCTACCTGGCCGGCCACGAGGAGCACACCGCCGACATCTACACCTCGGGCCGCAAGATGCGGGTCAGTGTCAGTCCGGACGTGGACGTCGAGGCACTGACGCCAGGCAAAGAGGTGATGGTCAACGAGGCAATGAACGTCGTCGACGTGCTCGGCTTCGACGAGGTCGGCGAGGTGGTGCTGATCAAGGAGTTGCTGGAGGGCGGCGACCGTGCGCTGGTGGTCGGCCACGGCGATGAGGAAAGCGTGGTGCGGCTCGCATACCGGTTGCGTGACCAGCATCTGCGCTCCGGCGACTCGCTGCTGATCGACCGTCGGGTGCACTTCGCGTATGAGCGGATCCCGAAGCTGGACGTCGAAGAGCTGGTGCTGGAAGAAGTGCCGGATATCGACTACTCCGTGATCGGCGGCCTCAGCCGCCAGATCGAGGCGATCCGGGACGCGGTCGAGTTGCCGTTCCTGCACAAGGAACTGTTTGCCGAACACGAGTTGAAGGCGCCGAAGGGAATCCTGCTCTACGGGCCGCCCGGCTGTGGCAAGACGCTGATCGCCAAGGCCGTCGCCAACTCCCTGGCCAAGAAGGTGACCGAGCGGACCGGCGAAGAAGGCCGCAGCTTCTTCCTGAACATCAAGGGCCCGGAGCTGCTCAACAAGTACGTCGGCGAGACCGAGCGGCACATCCGGCTGGTCTTCCAACGCGCCCGGGACAAGGCCAGCGACGGCATGCCGGTGATCGTCTTCTTCGACGAGATGGACTCGCTGTTCCGCACCCGCGGATCCGGCGTCTCCTCCGACGTCGAAAATACGATCGTGCCCCAGCTCCTGAGCGAGATCGACGGTGTGGAGGGCCTGGACAACGTCATCATCATCGGCGCCTCGAACCGCGAGGACATGATCGATCCTGCGATCCTGCGGCCCGGCCGGCTCGACGTCAAGATCAAGATCGAACGCCCGGATGCCGAGGCGGCGCGGGAGATCTTCAGCAAGTACCTGACCCCGACGCTGCCGTTGCATCGGGAGGATCTGGCCGAGTTCGGCGGCGACCCGCACGCGACAGCGCAGGCGATGATCGAGCGGACCGTCGGCCGGATGTACGAGGAGTCCGAGGAGAACCAGTTCCTCGAGGTCACTTACGCCGGAGGCGACAAGGAGATCCTCTACTTCAAGGACTTCAACTCAGGCGCGATGATCCAGAACATCGTCGACCGGGCCAAGAAGACCGCCATCAAGGACTACCTGGACACCGGGGTGAAGGGACTGCGGATCGGGCACCTGCTGCAGGCCTGCCTCGACGAGTTCGCCGAGAACGAGGATCTGCCCAACACCACCAACCCGGATGACTGGGCGAAGATCTCGGGCAAGAAGGGGGAGCGGATCGTGTTCATCCGGACCCTGATCTCCTCCAACAAGGGGACTCAGCCGGGACGGTCGATCGACACGGTGACCAACACCGGTCAGTACCTGTAGCCACCTCTGGCCGCCCGCGCGGCCTAGGCGGCCAATCGGTGGCGCCGCGCCCGCGCGTGTCGGACCGTCCGCAATCCGGCTCGCCATCCGATCAGCAGCACACCGAGCGCGATGGCGGCCACCACGATGAAGGACGGGGCAGTTCCGGCGCCGGTGAGCGCGCGGAGCAGCATGCCGATCAGCCACGCCCCTGCCCAGACCCAGCCGCCGGTCCCGACCGCGAGCGGCCGTCGCCACGCCCTGCCGGCGAGCGCACCGATCATCAGCCCCACCAGGAACGGCCAGGCCGTCCACGCCACCCCGACGAGATCGTTCATTTCGCCGTGTGAGCTGCGTCCGACAATCGCGAAGACCAGCACACAGGCGACGTCGGTCGCCAGCGCCGGCCCGAGTTTCACGGCCGCCACACTACGCTGAAGCCATGTCCGCCACCGGCGATGCAGAGAAGAGCTCGACTGCGACGCTGCGCGTGATGGGTATCGAGACTGAGTACGGCATCAGCGCTCTGGCGCCCGCAGCCGACCTCGCGGGCCGGCGCACCCGCGGACTCGCGGACGACGACCTGCACCCGATGCAGTTGTCCAACCACGTGGTGAAGGCGTACGGCGCCTCGGTCGCCGGTCAGCCGGCGGGGTGGGACTACGAGACGGAGACGCCGCTTCGCGACATCCGCGGGTACGAGCTCTCCCGTTCCGCCGCTCACCCGGACCAGCTGACCGACAGCGACCTCGGGATGGCAAATGTCATCCTGACCAACGGTGCCCGGCTGTACGTCGATCATGCCCACCCGGAGTACTCCGGGCCCGAGGTGACGAACGCCCTCGACGCCGTCCGGTACGACAAGGCGGGCGACGCGGTGATGGCGATGGCTGCACAGCGCGCCAGTCAGTCGCTGGGGCGGTCCGTCCGGCTCTACAAGAACAACACCGACGGCAAGGGCGCCTCGTACGGCACCCACGAGAACTACCTGCTCAAGCGGAGCACCCCGTTCGATCGGGTGGTCTCCCAGTTCACGGCGTTCCTGGTGTCGCGCCAGGTGCTGACCGGTGCCGGCCGCGTCGGCATCGGGCAGAACAGCCAGACGCCTGGGTTCCAGATCAGCCAGCGGGCCGACTTCTTCGAAGCCGAGGTCGGGCTCGAGACGACGCTGAATCGCCCCATCATCAACACCCGCGACGAGCCGCACGCCGACGCGTCCCGACACCGCAGGCTGCATGTCATCACCGGCGACGCAAACCTGTCGGAGATCTCGACGTACCTCAAGGTGGGGACGGCCTCCTGGGTCCTCCGGGTGATCGAGGCGGGCGAGTTGGACGGCGAGATCCGGCTGGACGGCCCGGTCGGCGCGATGCGCGCGGTCAGCCACGACCCGAGCTGCCGTCGACTGCTGCGACTGCAGGATCAGCGCAGCGTCACCGCGGTCGACGTACAGGAGCTCTACCTGGAGGCGTGCCGGGCGCACTACGAGCGGATCGCCGACGACCTCGCCGAGCCGGCGCGGATCGAGGCGAAGGACGTCTTCACCCGCTGGCAGGAGTGCCTCGACACACTGCGCAGCGACCCTTTCGACTTGGCCGACCAGCTGGACTGGGTGGCGAAGCTCAAGCTGATGGAGTCCTATCGAGAGCGCGACGGTCTCGGTTGGGACTCACCGAAGTTGGCACTGATCGACCTGCAGTACGCCGATGTCGACCCCCGTCGCAGCCTGCACGCCGCTCTGATCGCGAAGGGCCGGATGCGTCGGTTGGTGACCGACGAGGAAGTCGAGCGGGCCCGCACCGACCCGCCGGAGGACACTCGGGCCTTCTTCCGCGGCCAAGTGATGAAGCGGTTCGGTGGCGCCGTGGTGGCGGCGTCGTGGGATTCGGTGATCTTCGACGTGCCCGATCGTCCCGCTCTGCAACGGGTGCCGCTGCTCGATCCGCTCCGTGGCACCCGCGAGCAGGTCGGCACCATGATCGAGCGCTGTCGCACGGTCGCAGATCTCTTCGCGGCTCTCGGTCGCTGACGAGGCGGCGCGCAGCATCGTTCGGCCGGCTGTCAGTGTGGTTGGTTAGGCTGGAGCCAGCACGAGCCGAGGAGCACATCGATGCCGGAATCTGAGCAGAGCCAGCGCAAGGTGCGTCGCGATGACGACCGCGACCTGGAAGAGCTTGCCCCTGCTGACTCGTCCCACAAGGCCGAGTTGGATTCGGAGGTCGACTCGCTCCTGGACGAGATCGACGACGTCCTCGAGGTGAATGCCGAGGAGTTCGTCCGATCGTTCGTGCAGAAAGGCGGGCAGTGACGGACCGACCCGGTGTCGGCGAGCTGACTGCTGAGTACTTCCGGGTGGGGTCATCCTCGTTTGCCGATTTCGTCAGCCGCGTCGCGCCGAGCGCCCTGCCGACGGCGCGTCACGTAGCCGCCGGCATCGGTGAACTGAGCCCTCACGGCACGACGATCGTCGCCGCTACCTTCCCCGGAGGCGTGGTGGTTGCGGGGGACCGGCGGGCCACCATGGGCAACGTCATCGCTCAGCGCGACATCGAGAAAGTCTTCCCGGCTGACGAGTTCTCCATCATCGGCATCGCCGGTGCGGCCGGGATCGCGGTCGAGCTGGTCGGGCTGTTCCAGGTCGAGCTGGAGCACTACGAGAAGATCGAGGGCGCGCCGCTGTCGCTGGTCGGCAAGGCGAACCGGCTGGCCATGATGATTCGCCAGAATCTCGGTTTGGCCATGCAGGGGTTGGTCGTGATTCCGCTCTTCGCGGGCTGGGATCCGACCACCGGCGAAGGCCGGATCTTCTCCTACGACGCCACCGGCGGTCGCTACGAGGAGCATTCGTTCTTCTCTGTCGGCAGCGGCTCGGTCTTCGCGCGCGGCTCGCTGAAGAAGCTGTACCGGCCTGACCTCAGTTCCGACCAGGCGACGATCGCGGCGATCCAGGCGCTCTACGACGCTGCCGACGACGACTCCGCCACCGGCGGGCCCGATCTGACCCGGCGCATCTTCCCGGTGGTGCTGATCGCTACCGGAGAGGGAGTGCAGCGGGTTCCCGAGGCGCGGATCGCGGAGATGGTCGACACCATGGTCGCTGCTCGCCGTGAGCGGCCCGATGGCCCAGGGGCACCGCTTGTCTGAGCCCCGTACCCACCCCCAGGCGGCAGCCGGGGGATCAGCCAGGAGTGTTCGCCGATGAGCATGCCGTTCTACGTCGCCCCCGAGCAGCAGATGAAAGACCGCGCCGACTTCGCCCGGAAGGGCATCGCGCGCGGGAGGTCGGTCGTGGTGATGAGGTACGTCGACGGCATCGTGTTCGTCGCCGAGAACCGCTCCCAGGCACTCCACAAGGTGAGCGAGATCTACGACCGGATCGGGTTCGCCGCTGTCGGCCGGTACAACGAATTCGAGAATCTGCGCACCGCAGGCATCCGGTATGCCGACCTCCGCGGGTACAGCTACGACCGCACCGACGTCACCGGTCGCGGGCTGGCAAACGCCTACGCGCAGTTGCTCGGCACGATCTTCTCCTCCGGCGGCGAGAAGCCGTACGAGGTGGAGATCATCGTCGCCGAACTCGGCCAGACGGCAGCGCTCGATCAGATCTACCGGCTCACCTACGACGGCTCGGTGGCTGACGAGTCAGGATTCGCCGTGATGGGCGGCTCCGCCGACGTCATCGCCGAGGTCGTCCGGAGCGGATACGAACCCGAACTCGGTCTCGCTGCCGCGACCGGCCTCGCGGTCCGCGCGCTTGGCGCCGACGGCGGTCCGCGGAGTCCGGCGCGCAGCCTCGGCGTCGATGCGCTGGAGGTCGCCGTCCTCGACCGGACCCGGGCACTGCCCCGGAAGTTCCGGCGGATCACCGGGTCCCGGCTGCAGGGCCTGCTCGCCGCAGAGCCCGCCGGCGAGCCCGACTCGTGAGTCATCAGGGCGCCCCCGTGGCCGTGGTGATCGGCGCGGGACTGATCGGGGCGTCCATCGGGTGCGCGATGGTGGCCTCCGGGTACCGCGTCCATCTCCGCGATCACAAGGTCAGTCACGCCAGGGTCGCGGCCGGCCTGGGCGCCGGTACGGTCGACCCGCCCGTGTCGGCCGAGGTCGACCTCGTCGTCGTGGCGGTGCCGCCGAGCGCCATCGCCGACATCGTCGTCCACAGCCTCGAGATCTACCCGCATGCCGCCGTCACCGACGTCGGATCGGTCAAGGCCGGCGTGCTCGACGCCATCTGGCGCCGGGAGGTCGACCTCACCCGGTATGTCGGTTCGCACCCGATGGCCGGCTCCCAGCATTCGGGGCCACTGACCGCGCGCGCCGACCTGTTCGTCGACCGAAGCTGGGTCGTCACACCGCATCGCCGCTCGACGGCGGAAGCGATCGCCGAGGTGAGTCGATTGGTGGCGGCCTGCGGCGCCCGGCAGGTGACGATGGACGTCGACGACCACGACGCCGCAGTCGCCCGCGTCTCGCACCTGCCACACCTGATGTCGGTGTTGACTGCCGGGCACCTGACCGGCGTTGCCGACACCGACATGACGCTCGCGGGTCAGGGGTTGCGCGATGTGACGCGGATTGCCGGCTCCGACCCCGGGCTGTGGGAGCAGATCGTCAGCGCGAACGCCGATGCGGTGTTGCGCGAGCTGCGGGCGGTGCGAGATCAGCTCGATCTGCTCGTCAAGGCGGTCGAGACCACGCCCGACACCTCCGAGTTGCGCGACCACCTGCAGCGCGGAGTCGAGGGCACCCGCCGTATCCCGGGCAAGCACGGGGCGGCCGCAGCCCGCTACACCCCTGTGGTGGTCGCGATTCCGGACGAGCCCGGCGCGCTGGCGCGGTTGTTCGCGGATGTCGGGGCTGCGGGTGTCAACGTCGAGGACATCGCCATCGAGCACGATCCGGTCCGCGAGGTCGGCTACCTTGCCCTCTCGGTGGCACCGGACCGGGCCGACGAGCTGATGCGGACGATGGTCGATCGCGGTTGGCAGGTCTCCTGACGCCAGGATCGGTACGCTGTGGCACGTGTCCGACCCAGTGAATGGCAGCGCCGCCACCTCATCGCCCCCCGACGGACCGTTGGTGATCGCCATCGACGGCCCCAGTGGCTCCGGCAAGTCGAGCACGTCTCGCGGGGTCGCGGCCCGGCTGAGCTTGGACTACCTCGACACCGGCGCGATGTACCGGGCCGTCACGTGGCTGGCGTTGCAACGCGACATCGACCGCAGTGACGCCGCGGCAGTTGCCGATCTCGCCCTCTGCGCGTCGCTGGAGATCGGCTTGGATCCGACCAACCCGACCATCGCGATCGAGAACCAGGACGTCACCGAGGCGATCAGGGCCCCGGAGGTCTCCGCCGCAGTGAGCTCCATTGCCACCAACTTGACCGTGCGTGAGGATCTGGTCGCACGCCAGCAGGCGCTGATCGCGGCCGCCTCCAGCGGCATCGTGGCCGAGGGACGCGACATCACGACGGTCGTCGCTCCGGATGCCCAGGTGCGCGTGCTGCTGGTCGCCGACCCGGCTGCTCGAGTGGCACGCCGCCATGCCGAGCTGGGGGAGCGGGTCGACTCCGCCGCCGTGACCGACCAGGTGATCCGGCGCGATCGCGACGATGCGACCGTCGCGCAGTTCGAGTCGGCCGCGCCCGGGGTGACGGTGATCGATTCGACGTTCCTCAGCCTCGATGAGGTGATCGAGGCGATCTGCGCCCTGGTGCCTGCGCGAGTGAACGCGGGGTCGTGATCGACGATCCATCAGCCCCTGGTCAGGTGATCACAGGGGTCAGCCCCGACCTGCCGCACACCGGTCACCTGCCCGCGCCGACCGAATGGTCGACGCGCCTTGTGAAGCCACTGGTCGCCGCCGTGGTCCGCCGCTACTGGCGGGTCAGCGTCCACGGGGCGCGGCACGTCCCAGCCAGCGGCCCGGTCATTCTGGCGGCCAATCACATCGCGCTGCTCGACGGCCCGGTCGTCGTCGCATTTACCCCGCGGCTCACGTTCGCGATGGCCAAGCGCGAGCTGTTCGTCGGGGCAACCGGCCGGGTGCTCGCCCAGCTGGGTCAGATCTCCCTGGACCGGCACGCTGTCGATACCCGCGCCATCAGCCGCGCGGTCCAGGTGCTGCGTGCCGGCAAGGCGCTCGCGGTCTTCCCGGAGGGCGTCCGCACCGGTGGCGAACTGCACTGGGCACGTGGCGGCGCCGTGTACCTCGCGATGATCTCCGGCGCGCCGATCGTCCCGGTGGCGGTGATCGGCACCCGCGAGCCGGGGGCCGATCGCGATGCGCTGCCCAGGCGCGGTGGCTCGATTCACGTCGTCTACGGTCCGCCGATCACGATCCCGCAGCGGGATTGGCCGCGCCGCAAGGCCGAGGTCCGCGAGTGGACCGAGCGGCTGCGACAGGTGTTGGCTGCGCACGTCGCCGACGCACAGCAGCTGACCGGGATGGCGCTGCCCGGACCGCCCCCACCGCCCCGCCCAAAGGCACCGAAGGTGCGCTGGTGGGAAGAAGGTGGTCGCGTCCGGTCGTTGCTGAGGCGCTGCAATCCCAAGAGAAGGCTGGGCCGAGATGGCTGACCCCGACGACGACGACACGATCGTCCCCCCGGTTGTGGCCGTGGTGGGACGTCCCAACGTGGGCAAGTCCACCCTGGTGAACCGCATCCTGGGCCGCCGCGAGGCGGTGGTGCAGGACGTGCCCGGCGTCACCCGCGACCGCGTGTCCTACGACGCGAACTGGAACGGCCGCCGGTTCGTCCTCGTCGACACCGGTGGCTGGGCGCCGGACGCGAAGGGCCTGGCCGCGCAGGTCGCCGAACAGGCTGAACTCGCCATCGCAGCCGCGGACGCGGTGGTGTTCGTGGTCGACGCGACCGTTGGCACCCAGGACGTGGACGAGGCCGTGGTCCGGGTGCTGCGGAAGAGCGGAAAGCCCGTCGTCCTCGCGGCGAACAAGGTCGACGACCAGCGCAGCGAGGCCGAGGCGGCCGCGATGTGGAACCTCGGCCTCGGCGAGCCGTTCCCGGTGTCGGCGCTGCATGGACGGGGGAGCGGCGATCTGTTGGACGCGATCCTCGACGCCCTGCCCGAGGCGCCGGCGGATCGTCACGAGACCGAGGGCGGTCCGCGCCGGGTGGCGATCGTCGGCCGCCCGAACGTCGGCAAGTCGAGCCTGCTGAACGCCTTGTCCGGCCGGCAGCGCTCAGTGGTGGACGACGTCGCCGGCACGACCGTAGATCCGGTTGACGAACTGGTCGAGGTCGCCGGAACCACCTACCGCTTCGTGGACACCGCCGGCATCCGACGGCGGGTCAAGGAGGCGTCCGGGCACGAGTACTACGCGAGCCTGCGCACCCACGGAGCCATCGAGCGCGCCGAGGTGTGCGTGGTGGTTCTCGATTCGAGTGAGACGTTGAGCGAGCAGGACGTCCGAATCCTCTCCTCGGTAGAGGAAGCCGGCCGCGCTATGGTGATCGCGTTCAACAAGTGGGATCTCACCGACGACGAGCGCCGCCACTACCTCGGTCGCGAGATCGAGCTCGACTTGCATCAGTTCAGTTGGGCCGCACAGGTGAACCTGTCGGCGGCCACCGGTCGGCACGTCGATCGCCTCGGCGCGGCCATCGAGGCGGCGCTGGCGGGCTGGGAGACCCGGGTCTCGACCGGCCGGTTGAACGCGTTCCTGGGACGCGTCGTCGCGGCGCACCCACACCCCGTACGCGGCGGAAAGCAACCTCGCATCCTGTTCGGCACTCAGGCCAAGGTCGGGCCGCCCACGTTCGTCCTCTTCACGTCGGGGAAGCTCGAAGACGGCTATCTCCGGTTCGTCGAACGTCGGCTGCGCGAGGAGTTCGGTTTCGTCGGCACGCCGGTGCACGTCGAGGTGCGGGCGCGGGAGAAGCGCCGCGATCGCTGAATCTCAGCCCAGATACTCGGCGAGATGCTGGCCCGTCAGGGTGGAACGGTCGGCGACCAGGTCGTGCGGCGTCCCCTCGAAGACGATCCGGCCGCCGTCGTGGCCGGCGCCGGGGCCGAGATCGATGATCCAGTCGGCATGCGCCATCACCGCCTGATGGTGCTCGATGACGATCACCGAGGTCCCGCCGTCGACGAGCCGGTCGAGGAGTCCGAGTAGCTGCTCGACGTCGGCGAGGTGGAGCCCGGTGGTCGGCTCGTCGAGCACGTAGATGCCGCCCTTGGTGGCCAGATTCGTGGCGAGCTTGAGCCGCTGACGTTCGCCGCCGGACAACGTGCTGAGCGGCTGACCCAGGCTCAGGTAGCCCAGGCCGACATCGACCATCCGCCCGAGAACCGCATGCGCCGGACCGGTGCGGAAGAAGCGATGAGCATCCTCGACCGGCATCGCATAGACGTCTGCGATGCTCTTGCCGTCGAGGGTGTACCCCAGCACCTCATCGGTGAACCGGCGGCCGTTGCAGTCTTCGCAGACCGTGGCGACCCCGGCCATCATGGCGAGGTCGGTGTAGATGACGCCGAGGCCGTTGCAGGTCGGGCAGGCACCCGCAGAGTTCGCGCTGAACAACGCCGGCTTGACCCCGTTCGCCTTGGCGAACGCGGACCGAATCGGGTCCAGTGCGCCGGTGTACGTCGCAGGGTTGCTCCGCCGGGAGCCGCGGATGGCCGATTGGTCGATCGACACCACCCCCGACCCACCGGGCAGCGAGCCGTGGATGAGGGAACTCTTGCCCGACCCGGCAACGCCCGTCACGACGGTGAGCACGCCGAGCGGGATGTCGACATCGACGTCGCGGAGATTGTTGGCGGTTGCGCCGCGGATCTCGAGCTGCCCCTTCGGTTTCCGCACGGCTGACTTGAGTCGCGCTCGGTCGTCAAGGTGGCGACCCGTGAGAGTGCCACTGGCACGGAGTCCCGACACCGAGCCGGTGTATTGCACGGAACCCCCCTGAGCACCGGCACCGGGACCGAGATCCACGACGTGGTCGGCGATCTCGATCGTCTCCGGCTTGTGCTCGACCACGAGCACGGTGTTGCCCTTGTCGCGGAGCCGCAGCAGCAGCCCGTTCATCCGCTGGATGTCGTGCGGGTGCAGGCCCAGGGTGGGCTCGTCGAACACGTAGGAGATGTCAGTCAGGCTGGAGCCGAGGTGCCGGATCATCTTGGTGCGCTGGGCCTCGCCGCCGGAAAGCGTCCCCGACGGTCGCTCCAGGCTCAGATAGCCGAGACCGATCTCGACGAACGAGTCAAGGGTCTGCACCAGGGTGGCCACCAGCGGCGCCACGGACGGGTCGGCGATGCCGCGGACCCACTCCGCCAGGTCGCTGATCTGCATCGCGCAGGCGTCGGCGATGTTGACGCCGCCGATCCTCGACGACCGCGCCGTCTCGTTCAGCCGGGTGCCCTGGCAGGACGGGCAGGCTGCGAAGGTCACCGCCCGCTCGACGAAGGCGCGGATGTGGGGCTGCATCGCGTCGACGTCCTTGCTGAGCATGGACTTCTGGATCTTCGGCACCAGGCCCTCGTAGCTGAGGTTGATGTTCTCCAGCCGCACCTTGCGCGGTTCGCCGTAGAGGAAGTCGTGCCGCTGCTGCTCGGTGAAACTGCGGATCGGCACGTCGGCCGGCACGACGCCAGTGAAGACCCTGACCATCCAGCCGTCGGCGGTGTAGCCAGGAACCTTGATGGCCCCTTCAGCCAGCGACTTCGACTCGTCCACCAGCTCGGTGAGGTCGATATCGGACACGGTGCCCATGCCCTCGCAGCGGGGACACATCCCGCCCTGCAGGGAAAAGCTTCGCTCCTCGGTCTCTCCGTCGCCGCGCTCGACGGTCACCGCGCCCTTGCCGGTGAGGGACGGGATGTTGAAGACGAACGCCTTCGCTGACCCGATCTGCGGCTGCCCGAGGCGGCTGAACAGGATCCGGAGCAGCGCGTTGGCATCGGTCGCGGTGCCGACCGTCGAGCGCGAATTGGCGCCCATCCGTTCCTGGTCGACGATGATCGCCGCGCTGATTCCGTCGAGCATGTCGACATCGGGCCGTGCGAGGCTCGGCATGAACCCCTGCACGAAGCTGCTGTACGTCTCGTTGATCAGCCGCTGCGACTCGGCCGCGATGGTGCCGAAGACCAGCGAACTCTTGCCCGATCCCGAGACGCCGGTGAAGACGGTCAGGCGACGCTTGGGGATGTCCACGTCGATGCCGCGCAGGTTGTTCTCCCGGGCACCGCGGACGCGGATCACGCGGTGGTCGTCTGCCGGGTGGGCGCCGCCGGGATCGTCTTCGGACGTCGGCGCAACAAGCTGAGTCACGTCGGTCACTCTAGGAGGCGGCGGTGACAGCCGGCCCGTTCCGGTGCACCCGGATGCCTGACGCCACAGTGGAACCTGCGGAGCGGTCAGCTACCCGGCGGCTATGCTTGCGACTCCCGCCGAGGCGGGAGCCACGGGCTGTGGCGCAGCTTGGTAGCGCACTTGACTGGGGGTCAAGGGGTCGCAGGTTCAAATCCTGTCAGCCCGACCGCGAAGGCTCCGGCCAGAACACCTGGTCGGAGCCCCTCTTTCATCCCTCGCGCGACCATCTTCCAGCACGGTCAGGCGTCAGGGACTTGGGACCAGTCTTGGACCACCAGGCCGAGAAGCCGCTCCAGCCTGGATCATCGCCTGCACGTCCGGGTGCAGGTACCGCGCCGTCCCGGCCGATCCTGGTGCCCCGCCAACCGCTGAATGATGTGCAGGTCCAGCCCCGCATCAGCCATCCACGTCAACGCCGTGTGCCGCAGTCCGTGCCTCACCACGCACCCCAGGACTGGTGCTCCCCGGCCGCCACACCACCCGGGTGGCAAGCAGCTGCAGCGCCGCCACGTGAGGCAGCGCGAGGTCGCGAGCGTGCGTTTGACCACTGGGGAAGGAATCGTCAGGGCGACGTCAAGGCCGACCTCAGACCGCGATCACCACGAGTGCGATCGCCGGCAGGACACACGAGGCCACCGTTCCGCGGACGCTGCCGCCGCGGGGGCGCCAGAAGCCGAGGAGGTCGGCGACGCCCATCGCGAGGGACGAGAGCAGCATGTAGAGCAGGGACACGACCACGACGGTTGCCCCGGTCGACTCGTCGCGGTTGTGGAGGATCCAGAGGCCGGCGAGCCCGCCGATGCCGGCCAGAGCGTTGCGGACGCCGATGCAGAACGACCAGAGGTGGACGTTGGCGATGCCGTGCGGCTCGATGCCGAGAAAGCTCTGCACCCACCGCCGGTTGATGAGGAAGGCTTCCAACGGGAAGACGCCGATCAGGACGACCGCGGCGACCGCGGTGCAGACCTGCGCGAGGGTGTCCATGTCACGCCACCGGCCGGGCTTCGATGAGCGAGATGGACGAGATGGTGGGTACGACCCGGGTCATCTCGAAGCCGCTGCGCTCGAGCAGCGACGCGAACTCCGCCTCGGTGCGCTCGCGACCCCCGACGAAAAGCAGCATGTCGAGGTCGACCGACTTGGCGAGGTGCGGCTCGTTGCCGGTAGGCACGACGCTCTCGAGCAGCAGGAGGGTCGCGCCAGACGGCATGTGGCGACGGAGGTTGGTCAGCAGCGCGACCGCCTGGTCGTCGCCGAAGTCGTGCACGACGCGTCGCAGGACGTAGAGGTCGCCGTCGTCGGGCGCCGTGTCGAAGAACGACCCACCGACGAGCCGGCAGCGGTCGAGCACGCCCGCCTCGCCGAGGTGCTTCTCGGCCGGTCCGATCATGCTCGGCTGCTCCAGGAGTACGCCGTCCGCGGCCGGCGCTGCGCCGAGCATCAGCGCGAGCAGCTGCCCGTACCCGCCGCCTACGTCGACGATCGTGCCGAACGGCGTGAAGTCGTAGGCCGCCGCGACCGTCGGCCAGTCGAGCGCGGTCAGCCGGCCCATCGCGTCGTTGAACGTCGCGGCGTAGTCGGCGTCGCGGTCGAGCAGGTCCCACAGCGGGACACCGTGCACCGCCTCCGTCTGCGGGTCACCGGTGGTGACCGCCTCGGGGAGCTGGCCCCACACCGCCTGGTAGCGCGGGTCGCCGATCATCAGCACCACCGACCGCATCGAGTCCGGCGAGTCGGAGCGGAGCGTGCGACCGACGGCCGTCAGGTCGAACCGGTCGCCGACGTGGCGGACGATGCCGTACGCCGCGCTGGCGCGCAGGAGGCGGAAGGTCGCGTCGGGGTCCGTCCCGAGGTCGGCGGCGACCTCCTCCGCGGTCCGCGCCCCGGAGGCGAGGGCGTCGGCGATGCCCAGCCGCGCAACGGCGTACGCCGCATGCGTCGCCATGAACGCCGAGCCGAGCTCGAGGACGCCCACCTCGGGCGGCACCATCCGTCGGGCGAGGCCCTGGATTGCGGTGCGGACGCCCGTGGCCACGCGCGCAACGCGCACGGGGGGAAGTCGGGTCATGGGTCGCCTCCTGTATGATCGTCAGTTATGCTGACCATAATGGTCAGCGAGGCTGACTACGTCAAGGGATGCGATGGACCTCGCGACGCTCATGTTCGTCTCGTACCGGTCGATGGACGAACGCGTGCAACGCGCGATGCGAGAGGCGGGTTACGACGTCACCGTTGCGCAGTCGCGGCTCGCGCAGCGGATCGCCGACGAGGGGTCGCGGCTGACCGAGCTGGCCGACCGGGCGCAGGTGACGAAGCAGACCGCGAGCGTGCTGGTCGCGGCGCTGGAGCGGGAAGGCCTGGTCGAGCGGGTGCCCGACCCGAGCGACGGGCGGGCGCGACTCATCCGCCTGTCCGCGCGTGGGCGGGAGGTCGCGACGCAGGCGATGCACGTCGTGATCGGCGTCGAGCAGGAGTGGACCGAGCACCTCGGTCCCGAGCTGGCCGGCCAGCTGCGGGAGGGACTACTCAAACTCAGGGAGATTACCGACCCATACGCCTGAAGTGGCCTGGTCCAGCCATCGTGGTGTGGGCGGCGCGTAGGTAGGTCGCGGACCGGAAAGGGCTCGGGCATGGTGTGGCGCTGCCGGCATGACAACCGTTGAGCGTCCCCGACGAGAGAGCCTGGCTCAGCCTCCCCGGGCCGCGGGAGCGGTCGCAGATCCGCGTGGTACCGGCAGTTGTCGACGGCCCCACTCCGTCCACGTCGTGACCAACACCGCTACTCAAACCCACTTCCGCGTCCGGCCCACAGAAGCGTTCGTTTGCGCACGGCAGTCGTTGGGGAGATCGGAATGGAGTACAGCATCGGTTCGGGGCCGGCTCGGCGAGCGCAACTGCCAGCCCCGCAGGGCCGCCCTCGCCTGTGTCTCCTACGGCGGCCGCCGCCCGAGGTCTGAGGCATGTGTCGCCTCTCGTCGCTCGCGCGGGTTTCGCTGCTCTGTTCTGGTTCGGGCCTGCGGCAGGATGGCGGAATGCGCTGGCGGCGGAAATGCGGTTCCTCGGGGTGCTCTCGGTGCTGGTCGCGCTGGTAGTGGTCACGGCGCTGGTCGGCGGTGCACTGCCGTGGCGGTCCCGGCGGGCGGCGGACCGACGGTGACCAACGCGCGTCCGTCGATCCTGCGCCGGGGGCTGGCCACCCTCGTCGATGACAGCCTTCTTGCGGTGCCGCTCGCCGCCTGGCTGGTCGCCAACCTGGCCGTCGCCCGGCGGCGGCGGACGGCTCTGACCGCACCACGGCTCCTGCGGCTCCGGATACCCGTTCTGATCACCCTGCCGGCCGCGCTTGCCCTCGCCGCCGCCGAGCACTCCGGAGCGAGCCCCGGCAAACGGCTGGTCGGGCTGAGGCTGGGGGCGGCGGAGCCCGGCTCGGCTGCCGACGAGGTCTCCTGGTCGTCCGCGATCGGGCGGTCGCTGCTGAAGACGGCCGTGCCGTGGGAGATCGGTCACCAGGCCGTCTGGCTGCTACGCGACGAGCGCAAGGTCTCGGGCGGGGTGCTCGCCGCCGCGGCGTACGGGCTGGTCGTCGCGCAGCTGATCGGCGCGGGCCGCGGCGCTGGGCGAACCTACGCGGACCGGCTGTGTCGAACGCGCGTTCGATGAGAATGACCGCTCGAAGTCTCCGGCCGGCCGCATCACGCTGAGGATCATGTCGACCGGCGCCGAGCCGACGCGTCGGGCTCGGTGTCAGCCCTTCCGGCGCCGCCGACCGAGGGTGCCGCCCAGCAGCACACCACCCAAGCAGACCCAGACGACCAACGAGCCGAGCACCCGATCGCTCCCGGTGACGAGTGTGAACACCAGACCAACCACGGCGAGCGCGGCATAGACGAGGCCCAGATGCAGCGACACACGTTCGCTGCGCTCAGCGTCCTCTCGTTCGAGCTTCTTCCAGTCGAAACCCACGCGAGAAACGTACGTGACGGCCCGCGCCGAGCAGTGCGGGTGCCGCGTTGCACCATGGGTTCAGCGCGCCACCGCCCGCTCGTTCGTGTCCAACGCGACGGTGTTGATTCCGGGTGCCGTTTCTGCCGGGGTGAACTCGACAAGTTCGGCGTCCTCGTCGATGTGCGCGTTGTGGCCCGGGCGGAGGTAGTAGCTGTCGCCGGCCGAGATCACATCGGTCTCACCGTCGGCGTACCGCATCGTCAGCTGGCCCTTGAGGCAGT
The DNA here is from genome assembly GCA_044225235.1 of Propionibacteriaceae bacterium. Classification (GTDB taxonomy): domain Bacteria; phylum Actinomycetota; class Actinomycetes; order Propionibacteriales; family Propionibacteriaceae; genus Microlunatus. The sequence continues at coordinate 250,865 of JBGAIX010000002.1, forward strand.
AGCCCCAGTGCGGTTCTTGGCACGCACCACCTGGGAGCTCGGCGAACCACTCTGCGGTGTCGAGCCCGGCCCTCCAGCGCTCGAGGGCGATCGTCATGCCGCCGGCGCTCGCACGGTACTGCTGCCCAGCTCCTTCGACGTCGACAGCGAGCTCGGTGTTGGCGCGGGTGAATGTCCCCATTTCGGTGCCTCCTTCGTCCAAGGCCGGATCGTTTGGGGCTGACCGTAGACCTTGAACTCGGGTTCAAGGTCAAGCCCTCCGCAACCCTGCCGCGCGGTCTATCGTGAACAGATGCGGATCTCCGATCTCGCCGAGACCGCGGGCGTCCCGACGTCCACGGTTCGCTATTACGAGCGCGTCGGACTGTTGGCCAGCCCCTCCCGTTCGCTCTCCGGCTACCGCGACTACGGCGAGGACGCCGCGGCTCGGCTGCTCTTCATCACCCGCGCGAGACGGATGGGGCTCAGCTGTGAGCAGATCAGTTCCCTGCTCCCCGTCTGGGCCGGCACCAACTGCGGAGGAGCTCGAGAGAGGGTCGGCCGGCTGATTGAGGCCAAGCGGGCGGAGATCGTCGAGCGCATCGCTGAACTCGAGCAGTTCTTGGGCCAGCTCGAGGACGTGGGACGCGCACTCGAAGGCGAGTCGCCTCGCTCCGAGTGCCGCCCGGATCTCAGCTGCTGCGTCCCGCAGTCAGCAGGCAAGCCCGTCCCCGTCGTCTTGATGCCACGCGGCTAGCGGGCGCTGCAGGTGCCGCTTGCCTGAGGCGTTCCCTCCGATCCACGGGTCGCCCGTCACGCAGAACGGGTCGGCACCAGACCGTGCTCCGCCACAACCCGCCTGACGAACGTAGCGAAGTCTGTCGGTGGCCGGCCCAGCAGTCGCTCGGTCTCGGCGAGTTCGGCCGCCGATGCGTGCACCGCGAAGTTCCGCAGCATCCGGAGCGACGACGACCAGTCCGCCCGGCGTTGCCCGGTCAAGTGCCGGGCCAGCGCCCGGTCCAACGCTGCGTCGTCATCGCCGGCGTAGCGCACCGGGCGCCCCAGTGCGTCTGCCCACGCCTGGGCGCATTCCGGGCCCGTCAGAGAGCGCGGTCCCACCACCGCGTAGGCGCCGGAGGGAAAGTCGGGATCGAGCAGCACCCGCGCGGCGACATCGCCGACGTCGCGCAGGTCGACGCGATTGAGGCCCTTGGGGCTGCAGGGGTGGACGAACTCGCCGTCCAGGATGGTGTCGAGGAGCACCTCGTCGTTCTGCATGAAGTTGCTGGGGCAGAGGACCACCGGGTCGGTTGCGGACGTCTCCACCAGATGGCCGATGGCCAGTTTGCCCCGGTAGCGGGGGAGGAGCATCCCGTACAGCCGGCGCATCAGCCAGCTGGCCAAGCGGTTCCGCCCCCAGACGTGCACCCCCGCGAAGACCAGCCGGGCGCCCGCAGCTTCGCACGCCTCGATCACGGCGCGGGTCAACGCGACCTCGTCCGCCTCGTGCGGAGAGATGTGAAAGACCACGTCGACGCCATCGACGGCCGCGCGCAGCGACGCCGGATCACGCAGGTCGCCCACCCGGACATCGAGGCCATCGGGCTCGGACAGCCGGGCCGGATCGCGGACCAGTACCCGGGGTCGGACGCCCCGCCGGGCCAGGGCGGCGAGCACCTCACGGCCGACCAGTCCGGTGCTGCCGAGCACCAGGATCGTGCGGCCGCCGGCGGGTGGTTCGGTGGTGTGGGACACGGGAGTCTCCTTCGGGTCGCTGGCTGACCTGATCAGAGTCGCTGGCGCTCCTTGACACCGGCTTGGGCGAGCGAACCAAGCCGCACCCAAGTGGCGGGCGGCACGGTGAGGTGATGGAGAGGAGCACCATGACCAGCAGCGGATCCACCACCGAGCAGCTCAATCTGCCCGGCCAGGCCTGCGTCGCCGACGGGCCGCACGACCACACCGGGATGTACGTCATGCACCACGCGTTCCGCCGAGACCTGGCCGCGTTCGCCTCGGCCGTCGGGGCGACCCCGCTCGGCGATGCCAGCACATGGGCGGCGCTGCGCCGCCGCTGGACGTGTTTCGCCGAGGCCCTCCACCACCATCACCACGCCGAGGACGAGCACTACTGGCCGGTGCTGGCTCAGGCGGTCGAGCTTCGGGGCAGCAGCAGCGACCGCGCTGAGGTCGCCGCGATGGAGGACGAGCACAGCGCGATCGATCCTCAGGTCGCGGTCTGCGCCGACGCGTTCGCCGCTATGGTGACGCACCCCTGCGCCGAGCATCGGAATGCGCTCGACATCCGCCTCGCCGGGCTGCGCGAACTCCTGGGCGAGCACCTTCGGCACGAGGAGACCGTGGTGCTGCCGCTGGTCCAGCGAGTCATGACTGCGGAGGAGTTCCGGGACGTTGACCGGGCCATCGGGCAGGCGTATCCCCTGCGATCGGTGCCGTTCATGATCGCCTGGGTGATGCAGGGACTTCCCCGTGTGGCCCAGGATCGGATGGTCGCGTTGGCCGGCCGGCCGTACCTGGTGCTCTACCTGCTGCTGCGCGGACGCTTCGAGCGGGCCGAGCGTCGCGCGTTCCGATACAGCGATGGCGTCGCCCTGACCGGTCCCGCCTGACCGGCACGCCGCCCCGCTCGACTAGAAGCCGAGTCGGTCGCGCAGGTCACCCAGCCAGCGCAGGTAGGCCGGCATCGTCCAGCGGGTGGCCAACGCGACCGCACGGTCGGCCAGCTGACTCGCCTCGGCGCGCTCGCCGAGCACCGCCAGAGCTGCGGCCAAGAATCCGTCGACCGGGCCGAGGACAAGTGCGATGCCGGACACCGCCATCCGTCCGCTCACGGGTCGCAGCACGTCAAGCGAGCGGCGCGCGACGTGGGGGTCGCCGAGCGTGGCCGCGACGAGGGCCCACACCGCACCGTCACCGGTGTAGTCCCAGGAATCGATGAGCGGCGTCAGCGGTGCCCGGTCCAGTTCGGCTCGCAAGTCGTCCACCCGCCCAGCCAGCGCCAGGACGTGGAGTACCGGCGTCCTGCCCATTTCCTCCGGCGTGGCAAGGAAGAACGCGAGCATCGCCTCCGCCATCGGCGCGAGCAGGTCCGGCCGCCACAGCGCTTGGATGTAGTTGATGCCGAATTCGGTCCACTCCTGGGCCGGAGTGGCCGCCTCCCGGCTCATCGCTCGCGCCAGCTCCGCCTCGGCGTCGGCAGCCTGCTGCGCATCGGCGAGGCAGCTCAGGTTCAGCCGCACGAGATGCAGCACGAATTCGACGTAGCTGAGCCGTCGTCGGCGGGCGATGGCGCTCGCGGCAGCTGAGTGTTCCTGCCAGGCCTGCAGATCCCCCAACTCGACGGCGGTCCCGGCGGCTCCGACATGGGCCACGGCCTCGGCTGCCTGGTCCCCGGATTCCTGGGCGGCCGCCACCTCTTCCAGACCCAGCTCGCGACGACGATGCGCATCCGCGCTCCGCCAGAGCGCAAGCCACGCCGTCCGTGCAGCCCACCCGCGCAGTACCGGGTCGCCGAGCCGTCGCGCGACCGCGAGGCCTTCGTCCACCAGGGCCTCGATCTCGGGCCGGGATCCGGCGCGGTAGTAGAGCTGCATCGCCAGCGCCAGCATCAGGGTGCAGCGCACCGGCGAGTCGTGGTGGGTCAGCCCGTCCAAGGCGCTCCGGAGGTCCTCGACCAGGTCGTCGTCGACCTCGAGATACTCCTGCGGCAGCCACACCGAATAGCGGGTCAGCTCCGCGACGGCCCGGGCCATCCGATCCGGATCGGCGTCCGCACGGGCCAGCGCGACCGCCTCGACCACGGCCTGCACGACGGGACGCCACTTGGCCGCCCAGGCCGCAGCCTCAGCGAAGGAGAGCAGCAGGCCGTATCGATCCTCGCGACTACCGTCGGGATCGAGCGCGTGGGCATTGAGCGCGGCCGCGTACAGCTCGGCTGCCTCGGGGTTGGCGAACGCGCGATGCGCCTCGCCGGCAGCCGCCGCGGCCGCCCGCCACGCCTGCGGCGCGTAGACGGGACCCGCGGCCAGCCAGTGGCGCGCGAGATCGTACGCACGCTCGGCCGTAGCTTGCGTGCCGGTGGTCCCGCCATCCAGGGCGTGGGCGATCCGGGCGTGGGTCCGGGCGACGGTGGCGGGCGAACTGGCTGCCAGCACCGCGTCCCGGGTGAGCGCGTGCTCGAAGGCCAGCCGGCCATCCGGTCGGACGTGCAGCAGCCCCGCGTCCTGCGCCGGTTCCAACCGATCAGCGACGTCCGCCGCGGACCAGCCGCCCGCCTGGGCGAGCGCCAGCGCCGAGTGTTCGCGGCCGAGCGCGGCCGAGACGAGCAGGACGTCCCGGGTCGCCTCGGGCAGCTCCTGCATCCGCCGGGCGACGACCGACTGCACCGACTCCGGAACCTCGGCGGCAAGCCCGCCGTTGCTGGCTGCCAGCCGCGCCAGCTCGACCAGGAAGAACGGGTTGCCACCGGACCGGGCGCGCCACTCCCGAGCCTGGTCACTGCTCGCGCCGGTGACTGCCGAGACCAGTCGTGCGGCGTCAGGCTGGTCCAGCGCGCCGAACTCGAACCTGCTCGCGCCGTGCCGAACCGCGGTCACCAGGAAGTCGGCGAGTGCACCCGCAGGCTGTGGGCGCGGGCGCCGGGTCGTCAGCAGCGCAACCCGGTCGCCCGGGCGCCAGGTGTCGACCAGGTGGGCAAGCGCACGCAGCGTCCTCGTATCCGCCCAGTGCAGGTCCTCGACCACGAGCAGCACCGGACGCTGCTGCGCCTGCTGCCGGACGGCTCGGGCCAAAGCGTCCTGCACGACGAACGCGCCCTCGGCGTCGAGTTCGCTGGCGCCGCGGCCGAGCGCGTCAGGCTGTTCCAGTCCGAGGCCTTCGAGCAGCGCGTACCAGGGCCAGAGTGGGGGAGCGCCGTCGTCCGCCGAGCAGCGCCCCACCGCAGCGGCGAATCCGTCCTCCGCGGCTCGCTGCAATGCCTCATCGGCCACCCGCGTCTTGCCGGTGCCCGGCTCGCCGACCACGAGCGCCACCCCGGGCGAGCCCTCCGCCGCGGCGGCGATCAGGCCCGCGAGGGCGGAGCGCTCGGCGTCGCGGCCGACGATGGGCCAACTCGTCGATAGCCGGCCCGCTGGCCGGGGCGGCACACCCGGCGACGGGTCCCCGGCCGCAGCAGCTGCTGAAGGCCGCGTCTCGCCCACCCCAGTCGCCGCAACGGGCGGCCGCAGCCAGCCGCTCAGCGCCGGGTCCTGCCGCAGCACCGCCTGCTCGAGCATCCGCACCTCGGGGCTCGGGTCCAGGCCGAGCTCCTCGGCGAGCAGCTCGCGGTACGCGCGCAGCACCTCCAGCGCCTCGACCTGGCGGCCGGAGCGGACCAGCGCCAGCGCCTGCAGGGATCGGGTGCGTTCCCGCAGCGGATGGCGGGCGCCGGCCAGCTGGGTGGCAGCGAGCACAGCGGCGTGCTCACCCAGCGCCAGCAGCCCCAGCGCGGTGTCCTCCTCGGCGGTGGCCCGCAATTCCTCCAGCGACGCCCGGTCGGCGAGGACGTCCGGATGATCGCCCAGATCGGCGTACGCCGTGCCGCCCCACAGCCGGAGCAGACCCTCCAGAGTCTCGACGTGCTCGGTGACGGCCTCCCGGTCCGGCCAGTCGGCTCCGGGACCGGTGGTCAGCTGCGACCACAACGGGGCGAGCGCGGAATGCCGGCTGCGTACGCCGCGGGCGAAGACCGCGGCGTCGATGTCGACCGGATCCACGTTGAGCCGGTAGCCGTGGTCGGTGGTCACCAGGACCGTCGGACGTGCTCGCGGTGCGAGGTCCGGTTCCAGGACCCGCCGGAGGCCGGAGAGGTAGGCATGCAGGGTGCCGTGCGCCCCGACGGGTGGTTCGTCGCCCCAGACCAGGTCGACCAACCGGTCCGCGCTGACGGTCGCACCGGGGGTCATCGCAAGCGCGGCCAAAATGCTGCGGGGTTTGCGTGCGGGCAGCGCGACCGGCTCGTCCGCGAAGATCACGGACGTGCTGCCGAGCACGCGCAGTTTCACCCGGGCATGCTAGCCAGGCGCGCCGAGCGCCTCCCCAGGTGCTTCGGGTGGCGCCCCCGGCGTCAGTCCGGATGGTTCGCCGTGGCCCGACCCAGCCGGAACGGGGTGTCGATGCCCTCGTACATCACATGCGCCATCAGGCCCTCGGCAGCGTGCCGGAGGTTGTGGCAGTGGTCGGTCCAGATGCCCGGATTGTCGGCGATGAAGGCGACCTCGTAGCGCTGGCCGTCCTCGACGGTCAGTGAATCCACCAGCCACGGGCTGCCGGTGGCGGCGACGCCGTCCCGCGACAGCACCAGCACGTGGTGACCGTGCAGGTGCATCGGGTGGGCGTCCCCGCTGGTGTTGGACAGTCGCATCCGGACCACGTCGCCACGTGCCACCGGGAACATCGGCACGTTCGGGAAGAGCTTGCCGTTCATCGTCCACTGCAAGCCGACCCGCCCGTCGGCGATCCCGAAACGGCGACCGATGGTGTAGTCGAAGACCCGATCCGGGGTGCGATCGCGCCCACCGAGATCGGCTGGGGTGCCGTAGCCGAGCAGATCCACCCGTGCCGACGGCGGCCGATCCTCCGGCGCCGATGCGCCGCTCGGCCCGATCACCAGCGAGGCGCCCGGCACCTGCACCCGCAGCGCGCCGTCGGGGGGCGTCGCCACCTCGAGGTCGATGCGGCCGCCGGCCGGCACCTCTACCCCCTGGCCGCCGACCAGACCAGGATCGTGCACCGGATTCCCGTCCACCGCGACGACGCGGTACGAGGCCCCGGCCACCCACGCTGTCGTCGCACCGTTGTCGGTGTTGATCAGACGGACCCGCACCCGACGTCCGGGCGCGGCCTCCCGTTGGGTTTCGCCGACCTGTCCGGCGATCGTGCGTCGGCCCGCGTAGGTGTGCAGCAGCGCCGTGACGTCCACGTTGTCGGACGGCCCGCGATCGTGAATGACGACGGCGCCGAGCAGTCCGCCGATGACCTGCTCGTGCGAGACCTGGTGGGAGTGGTACCAGTACGTGCCGCCGTGCGGGATCCGCCAGCGGTAGGTGTGCTCGCCGCCCGGCGGCACCGCGTCCTGGGTGATTCCCGCCACCCCGTCCTCGGCGTTGGGCACGTCCATGCCGTGCCAGTGCAGCGTGACGCCGCCGGCGACGTCGGCATTGCGCAGCACCACCTCGACGAGCTGACCGGCGACCGCTTCGATGGTCGGGCCTGGTGAGGTCCCGTTGACCAGGTAGCCCGACACCTGCTGGCCGCCCGCCAGCGTGATCAGGCCGGTCTGCGCCGTCAGCTGGACGCGGACATCGGGCGTGGCGGCGCGGTCGGTGCGCAGGTCCTCGACCGATATCCGTGGCCTGTCCGGGTGCGGCGCACCCGGATGCGCGCCATGGGCGCCGCCGGAATGCCCGTGGCCCATCGAGGTCACCGAGTAGCTGCTCGGAGTCAGGCTGAGCAGCCACCACGCCGCCACCGCACCGACGATCAGCACGGCGGCAGCGGGGCCGACCAGCCGCCTAGTGGACCGCATCCGACACCTGCGGCGGGACGACCTCGGTCGGGGTGGGCCGGGCTGCGGCGGCGCGCTGGGCGGTGAACGCGGCAGCGAACAGCACCAGCGCGTTCACGCCGTGCAGGAAGGCGAGCGCCGGCAGGCCGTGCCCGAGCAGTCCGAAGGTGACCTGCAACACGACGAGCCCGAGAACGAGCGCCGCCCGCGGCACGGCCCGGGGAAACCGGGCCAGCAACCCGACGACCAGCAACGCGAGCGCGACGCTGGGGATGACGAACATGCCCGACATCCCGTGCAGGATGAGGCCAGTGAGTTCGGGCCACGGTCGGTCGCCGGCCCCGATCGCCTCCCCGGCCGCCTTGTCGAGGACGCCGCCCTGGTCGATCCAGACACCCATACCGGCTGAGCCCCAGGCATGGAACGCGGCCTGCAGGGCGATCAGCGCGCAGATGGCGATGGCGAGGATGCGGTAGACGGTGCGCATGATGCGTGCCTTTCGGACGAAGTTGATGCGACTGACGCTCTCGTCCGCTGCTTGGGGCAGTCTTGGCCCCGGCTTGGGTGGGTTCTAACCCGGGTCGGCCGGCCCGCGGGTCCGCCCGCCACGGCGCCCCAGGGCGAGCCCCAGGAGCACCGCGAGGGCAGGGGAAACGACGAGGCCGGAAGCGATCGAGCCGGCCAGCGCGATCGGATCGGCGCCGACGATCCGTGCCAGCACCACCACCGCCAGGAGCGCCGCCTGGGCGTAGGCCAACCAGCCCAGCCGGCGATCCACGGCCGCCACCGTCGGGGCGAGCGCAACCAGTCCGACCGCCAGCATCACGTGGCCGAACGTCTGTAGCGTGCTGCCGACGCTGTCCATCACCTCACCGGCCCGCCCGAAGGCAACGATGTCGGCGGTCGGCTGGAATCCACCGGGCCGCCACCAGGTGAGGTGGCTCAAGAACATCAGATCCGAGAGCGCCGCAGCCCCGGCGCCGATCAGCGTCGCCGCGCCGCCGAGCCGCGGCCGTGGACGGTCCGTTCCGACCACGCGTACCGATGCCGCGATCAGGACCATCAGCGCGAGGTAGCCGACCGGCCCGGCGACGTCGCGCGCGGCGACGTCCCACCACAGCAGGTGCATCCGCTCGTTGACCGCGACGTAGTAGTCGATCAGGTCCTGCTGCACCCCGCGAGCGGTGGTGCGATACACGACGCGCGGAACGAGGACACCGGTCACGTCCAGGAGAAAGAGGACTGTCTGCAGCAGCAGGGCGACGCCAGCGACCACGCCGGCACGCCGACCGACGCGCGCCCACCCATCCGCCGCGTGCGCCGACCGCCCCGCCGCGCCCTGAGCAGGGCCGACGCGATGCTGTCGTCGCGACATCCGAAACCCTCCACCGACACCGTACGGCCGCTCGTCGGCGCGGAGCCAGCCGATCAGCGGAGCCGTGGCAAACAGGTGACCGCTGGGTCGATCGGCCGGCGGAGGTCAGCTGACGGTGGCCCCGAACAGCAGGCCCAGGACGTACGTCGCAGCCGCGGCCCCGTAGCCGATCGCGAGCTGGCGCAACGCCCGCTTCAGCGGCGACGCGCCCGACAGCATGCCCACCACGGCACCGGTTGCCAGCAGGGCCAGACCCACCAGGGCCGACGCGACCACCACCGCGGTCAATCCGCTCGCGCCGAACAGGTACGGGAGCACTGGGATCAGCGCGCCGGAGGCGAAGAAGCAGAAGCTCGAGATCGCCGCGCCCCACGCCGAGCCGACCGCCTCGTGCAGATCGACACCCGCGGCCTCGGGAGAGTCGGCGTCGAGTTCCTGCGTGAGCAGCACGGCCGCGGCGCGCTCGGCCGCCTCGGCCGGATCCATCCCGCGGGCGCGGTAGACGAGTTCCAACTCGTTGGCATCCAGGTCCAAGTGGGGGAGCGCCGACTGCGCGTCGGGGTCGGGCCGGGTGGAGCCCAGCAGTTCCCGCTGCGAGCGGACCGAGACGTACTCGCCCGCGCCCATCGAGAGCGCCCCCGCCAGCAGGCCGGCGATCCCGGCGAAGAGCACCGTCTGGTTCGACACCCCGGTGGCACCGATACCGAGCACCAGCGCGAGGTTCGAGACCAGGCCGTCATTCGCGCCGAAGACTGCGGCGCGGAAGGACCCCGACAGCTGTTCCCGTCCGCGCGCCGCCAGCCCGCGCAGGACCTCGCCGTGGATCCGTTCGTCGGCGGCCATCCGGTCGGTAGCGTCGACGTCGTCGGCGTACGGCGTCCGTCCTTCCGCGCGCTGCATCAGCGCGAGCACGAACAGACTTCCCAGCCGGGCGGCGAGGAAGACCAGCAGCCGGGTCCGCAGACTGGTCCGGGGCGGAGGTTCGGCCGCAGGGCCGAGCAGCTCGAGCCAATGGGACTCGTGTCGGCGTTCGGCCTCGGCGAGTGCGGACAGGATCTGGTGCTCAGCACCGTCCTTGCGCTCGGCGAGCGCCCGGTACACCGCAGCCTCTGCCCGCTCGTCGGCGAGGTAGCCGCGCCACCGGCGAATCTGGCGCCGGCTGGGGCGCGTGGTCGGCGGGGCTGTCACCCCGCCATCATCTCCTGCGCGCTCGTTCGGGCTCAGAACGCCCGGTGCACCACGGCAATGCGCTCGTGCTGCTGCGGGCGGGCCGGGCACGCGCCAGACTGACGCCATGCCCATCCTGAACAAGGACATGACCCTCTGCATCTCGCTCGCCGGCCGGCCGTCCAACCTCGGAACCCGGTTCCACAACTTCCTCTACGACCAGCTCGGCCTGAACTTCATCTACAAGGCGTTCACGACCGGCGACATCGACGGCGCGATCCGCGGGGTCAGGGCGCTAGGGATCCGCGGCTGCTCGGTGTCGATGCCGTTCAAGGAGGCCGTCATCCCGCTGGTCGACGTGCTGGAGGACTCCGCGGCGGCGATCGAGTCGGTCAACACGATCGTCAACGACGACGGCCGGCTGTCGGCGTCCAACACCGACTACGAGGCGGTCGCCCAGTTGCTGGACGAGCATGCGCTCGATCGCGACCTCTCCGTGCTCGTCCGCGGCTCGGGCGGGATGGCGAAGGCCGTCGTGGCGGCGTTCCGCGGGGCGGGATTCGAGGATCTCACCGTGCTCGCGCGCAACGCCGACGCGGGCCCGGCACTGGCCGAGAAGTACGGCTACCGCTGGGTGCCCGTCGACCCGGAGCCCGGCGCCGCCGTCGTCGTCAACGTCACCCCGATCGGAATGAGTGGCGCCGACGCCCAGCAGCAGGCGTTCTCCGACGCTCAGATCGCCGCCGCCGAGGTCGTCTTCGACGTCGTCGCCTTCCCCGCCGAGACTCCGCTCATCACCGCCGGACGCGCGGCCGGCAAGCAGGTGATCACCGGGGCGGAGGTCATCGCGCTCCAGGCCGCGCGCCAGTTCGAGCGGTACACCGGCGTGCCGATTACCCCCGACCAGGTCTCCCAGGCATCGGAGTTCTCCCGCCAGTAGGGGCGGCAGCCCTGGCTACTCCACCCAGAGCCGGGCGGGAACCGCAGTGACCGGGCAGCTGCTGTGCGAGAGGCAGTAGTGGCTGACCGAGCCGTGCAGCAGTCGATCGATGCCGCGGTGCTCGCCCGTGCCCACGACCAGCAGCGACGCCCCACGGGAGATCGCCACCAGTTCGGCGGCCGCCCCGCCGAGGATCAGCTCGAAGCTCCAGTCGGGCGCGGGGCTGACCGACTCGTAGATCTCGCGGACGGTAGCGGTGAGCATGCCGATCCTGGGCGGCTGGAGGCCTGCGACCGACGGTCCGACGTTGCCCATCACCCTGGCCGGCGCCATCACGTCGCGTTCGACGACGTGCACCGCTCGGAGCGTCCCCGCGACCATCCGGGCGTAGCGGGCGGCCCAGAGCATCGCCGCGCGACTGGCCAGTGTGTCGTCGATACCGACCACGATCGACTCGCCGCTCCAGCCGTCGTCCATCGCCACCCCTCCCGGAGCCACCGACGTTGCCCCGAGCGTACGTGACGGCCGCGACCAAGATCATCAGAGGTAGCGGTCCGGGGTGACAGCCAGCAGCGTGGGCACGCGAAGGCCTCAGCTCGCTGGCCGATCCAGCGCCAGCCCCGCGTAGTAGGGCCTCATCGACGGGTAGTAGTCGGAGAAGTTCGGCGCGGCGGAACCGTCGCGCGCCGACACCAAGAGATCGAGGTAGTACTCCCACCCCGGTCCGAATTCTCCGACCTGCTCGGTATCGGCGAGGTGGTGAACCAGCAACAGTTCTGTGTGGTCGCCGACCTGGGACAGCCGGAGCTCGAGCCGCCAGCCGCCGGAGTCGTCACCCGTCGACACGGCGAGGTGCCGCGGGGCCTCACAGACCTCGATCAGCACGTCGAACCACGGCTGCTGTTCCTCGTACGCCATCTGCATCCGAATGGTCCGCCCCTGACCCGGCTCACCCTGCCACGGCCCGAACCAGCGAGCGGTGCGCTCCGGTTCGGTGACGCTGGCCCAGACATCCTCGATCGGGGCGTTGAACGTGCGCGACACGATCAGCTCCGAGCCGTCACGCGCCGCCGACAGCCGCCCTCTGGGTGGATTGGTCATGACGTCTTCTCCTGTAGGGGGTCCCCGGATCTCGGTGGGCGACCGGCGATCACGGCCCGGTCCTGACGACGCTCGCGGCGGGTGCGGAACACCTCGGTTTCGAGTGCGTCGAGGTGGCGATCCCACGGACCTGCGGCGGCGAACAGATCCAGCCACTCGCGCAGTTCGGCGAATGCCGCCGGGTCGACCTCGTACAGTCGCTGGCGCCCGGCCACGGTGTCTCGGACCAGGCCCGACTCGCGGAGCACCCGGAGGTGCCTGCTGATGGCGGGACGGCTGATTGGAAAGCGCTCGGCGATCGTCCCAGCGCTGAGCGGCCGCCCGCGCAGCCGGACGAGGATCTCGCGTCGAACCGGGTCGGCGATCGCCGAGGCCACCGCATCCATCGCCGAAGCGTAACTGAGTAGTTACATGTTCGGCAACCGCGGCTAACCGTCGCTGCAGCGTGACTGGAGGTTTCATCCGGTGTCCGCCGGAAGGGGTTGCCAGGTGTCGGACCGACGGGAATGCTCAGTACATGGCAAAACTTGACGCCAAGGCACAGCAGACGCAACATGCTCGCGGTGGGGGGCAGATCAGTGCTCCTTCTTCGCATTTGCGGTCGACACCGATCGGGGACTACGGGTTCCTCAGCGACGGTGAGGTCAACGCCTTGGTGTCGCCGAACGGTGCAGTGGAGTGGATGTGCGTGCCGCGCTTCGATTCGCCGAGCGTGTTCGGCAGCATGCTCGGCCGGCACGCAGGGTCGTTCCGGATAGCCCCGGACGACGTGTCGGTGCCGGCGGATAGGCGGTACCTGCCGGGCACGATGATCCTCGAGACGAGCTGGGGGACGCCCACCGGCTGGATCATCGTCCGGGACGCGCTGCTGATCGGGCCGTGGCACCACGAGAGCGACCGCTCCAAGACGTACCGGCGCACGCCGAACGACTACGAGGCCGAGCACATCCTGCTCCGCACGATCCGCTGCGCGTCGGGTGAGGTGCAGACGATCATGGACTGCGAGCCGGTCTTCGAGTACGGCCAGAAGTTTGTGCGCTGGGAATACACCGGCGACAGCTATCACCAGGCGGTCGCGACGAACCCTGACAGCGACATGCGGGTCACTCTGACGTCCGACCTGCGGATCGGGTTCGAGGGCGGCCAGGCCAGCGCCCGCACGCTGCTCCGCGAGGGCGATGTGCGTTTTGTCGCGCTGTCCTGGGGTGGTGCGGTACCGCCGCGCGACTACGCCGACGCGTACAAGCGACAGGTGTGGACCGCGCACCACTGGCAGCATTGGCTGGCCCGCGGATCGTTCCCGGACCATCCGTGGCGGACCGTGCTCCAGCGCAGCGCACTCACCCTCAAAGGCCTCACCTACGGTCCGACGGGCGCGATCGCGGCGGCAGGGACCACGTCATTGCCCGAGACCCCTGGCGGCGGCCGCAATTACGACTACCGCTACACCTGGATCCGCGACTCGACCTTCGCCCTGTGGGGCCTCTACTCGCTGGGCCTGGACTGGGAGGCGATCGACTTCTTCTCCTTCATCGCCGACCTGGTCGAGGGCGAGGACGACATCCAGATCATGTACGGCATCGGCGGGGAGAAGCAGCTCACCGAGTACGAGCTCGACCACCTGCCCGGCTACGCGAACTCGCGCCCGGTCCGGGTCGGGAACGCCGCCTACGCGCAGAAGCAGCACGACGTCTGGGGCGCGTTGCTCGACTCGGTCTACCTGCACTTCAAGAACGCCAACCGGCTCGACAACCGGATCTGGTCGATCCTCGACAAGCAGGTGAACGCCGCACTGAAAGCCTGGCGCGAACCCGATGCCGGCATCTGGGAAGTCCGCGGCCAGCTCCAGCACTTCACCTCGTCCAAGATCATGTGCTGGGTCGCGGTCGACCGCGGAGCCAAGATCGCCCGGCTCACCGGCGAGGACGGCAAGGCCTCTGAATGGGAACTGGCCGCCGACGAGATCAAGGCCGACATCCTCGCCAACGGCGTCGACGACCGCGGCGTCCTCACCCAGTACTACGGCACTAAAGCTCTCGACGCGTCACTGCTCCTCGCGCCGCTGGTCCGGTTCCTCCCTCCGGACCACCCGGTCATCCGCAGCACGGTGCTCGCCATCGCCGACGAACTCACCGTCTCGGGGCTGGTGCTGCGCTACAAGGTCGACGAGACCGACGACGGCTTCAGCGGCGAGGAGGGCAGCTTCACCATCTGCTCCTTCTGGCTGGTGTCGGCACTCTGCGAGATCGGCGAATACCAGCGGGCGCGGAAACTCTGCACCAAACTGCTCTCCTTCGCCGGCCCGCTCGAGCTCTACGCCGAGGAAATCGACCCGCACAGCGGCGCGCACCTCGGCAACTTCCCGCAAGCCTTCACCCACCTCGCACTCATCAACGCCGTCCTGCACGTCATCAAGCTGGAAGGACAACAGCACGGCAGCAGCGGCGGCGACTGGGCCGGCTCGGTCGGGGACGGCCTGACCAGCTGACCCTGGGCAGGGCACGGAGGCGGAACGTCCCAGCTCCCTGACGGGGCGAACCATCGGTGTCGGTACCTCGTATGAACGAATAGTTTCCGATCCGTCGTTCCGAGGAGCCTCTGTGTTTGACACTGTCGGGCCGCTCCCGATGCACCCGCTCGCCATCCATGCGGCCGTCATCGGCATCCCGCTGACCCTCCTGTTGGCCCTGCTCTTCGCTTTCCCGCGGACCAGGAACTGGGCGCGCTGGCCGATGGCGCTCGCCGCCGTCGGAGCCGCTGGCGCGACCTTCGTCGCCAAGGAGAGCGGGGAGGCGCTGCAGCGGAATCGCGGCATCAGACCGGGCAATCCGGTCGGCGACCTGATCGCACAGCACTCGGCACTCGCCGACCAGTTGGCGCTGATGATGATGGTGGCCGCGGCCATTGGGGTCGTCGCAGCGCTGGCCTCCCGACGCTCGGCCCGAGCCGGTGGCAGCCGCCGCGCGCTGGCGAATGTCGTGCTTCCGATCGCCATGGTCGCGGTCACGGCGCTCGCCATGGTGTGGGTCGTCCGGGTCGGTGATCTCGGGGCACGCGCGGTCTGGAACCCCACCGGCGCGGAGACGTACACCGGCACGCAGTAGTGGGGCCTTGCGATGATAAATGTTAGTGACTAACATTTCGCCCGTGAGCAGTCGCACCGAACGCACCCGAGATCGCCTGCTGACGGCCGCCATCTCACTGTTCGACAGCCAGGGGTACGACGCGACCACGGTCACCCAGATCGCTCAGCGGGCGGGGGTGAGCGAGATGACGTTCTTTCGCTACTTCCCGAGCAAAGAAGACACCGTCATCGCCGACCCGTACGACCCCGTGCTGGCCGAAGCGGCCGCTCGCCAGCCCCGCGAGCTGGGGCCGGTGGTCAGAATCGTCCGGGCCATGCGCGAACTCCTCACCGCGATGCCCGAGGACGCGGTCGAGGTCGTCCGCACCCGGGTCGCGATCGTCGCCAGGACGCCGGCGCTTCGCGCAGCGACCTGGCGCGCCATGGGCGAGACGGAGGCGGTCGTCACGGCTGCGCTCAGCGCCGACGGGTGCGACCCACTGAGAGCCAAGGCGGCAGCGGCCGCCGTGCTGGCTGCCAGCGCCGTCGCCTTGATGGAGTGGGCGCAGAGTGGCGACCGTCCCGAGGCCGCCGAGGAGAGCGACCGCTTGGGTGGCGGTCTGCAGGCCTATGTCGAGCGCGCGCTGGAACTCTTCGACCCGGTCGGCGCGACGGGAAAGGTCGCAGTCGATGTCTGACCCGAGCACACCGTCCGGCCCGGTTCTGGAGCTGCGCGGCGCAACCAGACGGTTCCGCGGTGGCGCCGGCGTCGCCGGGATCGACTTGACGGTCGACCCCGGAGAAATCCACGCGCTCGTCGGGCTGAATGGCGCCGGCAAGACGACCGTGATGAAACTCGCGCTCGGGATGCTCCGGCCCGACGCGGGATCAGTCCTGGCCTGTGGGCGCCCCGCCACCGCGCGAACAGTCGCCGGGTCGGTCGGACACCTGATCGAGTATCCGCTGGCCTACCCCGAACTCACCACCCGACAGAATCTCGACCTCGCCGCCCGTCGCCACGGCGTGCCGACGACCGACGCGGCACCGACCGTCTCAGCGGCACTCGCGGAGTTCGCACTCCAGCGCTACGCGACGGTGCGAAGCCGGAGGCTGTCTCTGGGGAACCGGCAGAAGCTGGGGCTGGCCGCCGCGCTCCAGCACCACCCGCGACTGGCCGTGTTGGACGAGCCGACCAACGGCCTCGACCCGCGGGCTGTGCTGCTGCTGCGCGACGCACTCCGGCACCGCGCGGCAGCCGGAGCGGGCTTGTTGGTCTCGAGCCACCATCTGGACGAGGTCGCTCGGATCGCCGACCGCGTCACCGTGATCAACGACGGCCGCGTCGTGGGCTCGCTGGATCCGACCGGGCAGGACCTGGAGCGGGCGTTCTTCGACCTCGTCTACGCCGATGCCGAGCGCGAGGCGGCCCGACTCGGAGGTGCTGCATGACACGTCTGGACCAGCTCGCGGTGGCGGTTCGATCCGAAACGACCATCTTCGTTCGGGCGCGAGTCCCCGCGGTCACTGCAGCGATGCTCGTGGTCGGCATCGCGGGGATGAGCGCAGCGATGGTGCGGGCGGGGCAGTCCGGGGATCCGGCAGTCGCGGCGAAATTCGGGCCACTGCTGGCGGCCGGCGACTGGCCCGCGCTGTTGGGCGCGGCCGCGCAGATCACCGCGGTCGCGGCGATGCTGGGCTTCGGGATCACCGTGGCCTGGCTCTTCGGCAGAGAGTTCACCGATGGCACCGTGACCGGCTTCTACGGTGGGCCGATCGGGCGCACCGATGTCGCGCTCGCCAAGCTGGTGGTTTTCGTGGTCTGGTCGGCGGCTGTGAGCGTTGGCTTGGCCGCGGCGCTTCTCGGCGCCGGAATGGCGCTCGGGTTCGGCTGGCCCGCGACCGACGCCGGGTTGGCCCTCGCACGACAGGCCATCCTCGGCGTACTCACGGCCATCCTCACCGTGCCGGCCGCCCTGGTCGCGACGCTCGGGCGAACAGTGCTCGCCGGTGTCGCCCTGATGGCGGGCCTCGCCGCGGTCTCACAGATCGCTGTGGTGCTCGGCGCGGACGCCTGGTTCACCTTCGCCGCGCCCGCCCTATGGGCCGTGAACGCCGGAGTCAGCGCGGTGCAGCTTGCACTGGTGTTCCCGGTCGCGGCGATCTTTGCCGGACTCACCTTGGCGGCATGGGGTCGGCTGCAGCTCGACCACTAGTCGACACGCCGTGAGACCGGTCACAATTCGAGACGTCGTGCTGTGATGTTCGTCACATTGATCACTTGACGATGACGGCGGCCTCGACTCAGATGAGCGCAGACTGAGCCGCGGATCCACGTCTGCCGTGCGAACCGGAAGATCGGCCCGGTTGCTGCAGCCGACCGCGCTGCTTAGCATCGCGCCTGACCACTAGCGCCTTCGGGCTGCGTTAGCGGGCTGCTGTCGGGGGGTGCCACACGTTGGCACCCCGTCCACCGTTAAGGAGCTTCCCCATGCGCGCTCGTCATCTCCTCGTGACCTCCGGAGCAGTAACCCTGGCGATGGCCGGTTTGGTCGCAATCCCTGCCATCGGCGCCAGCACTCCGGCCCGGATCACCGGGGTCACCGCAGGGCCAGGACCGCACGCGGGCGAGATCACCATCAGCTGGAATCAGAGCGGCGCCAACACCACCGGGTTCGCGGTCAAGACCGGGCTATCGACCTTCTCCCGGACCGGCTCCGGATCGCTGCCCAGGGACGGCCGAAACGCGAAGATCTTCACCTTTCCGGGGAAGCGCCATCGGATCACCCTGAGCGCGGCTCAGGTCCGCGCCGCCGGCGCGGCGCCTGAGACGGGCAACTACCTCTACTTCCGGCTCTATGCGATCAACACCAACGGAGCCGGCACCGCGACGCGCTGGTACCCGTACCTCCGCGCAGCGATGCCACGGGCGGTCGCGCCGAAATCCAAGGGGACGCACGTGCGGGTGGCCTCCTTCAATGTGCTGAGCGCGCGCGTGTCCAAGGGCCGGAGCTGGCTGAGCAGGGCCGACGAGGTGGCCCAGGTGATCAGCAGCCGCAACCCCGGCGTGGTCGCCATCCAGGAGCTTGGTCCGGGCCGGGCGGACGGGAAGACCGGAAGCACCACGGGGCACCTACGGCAGACCACAAGCCTGGAGAACGAGCTCAGCGCCATCGGGGCCGGCCGCTACAAGCTCGTCCGCACCACCCCGTACGTGGCGCCGGGGACAACCCACGGCACCCAGGGCACCCGCATCCTCTACAACACGCGGAAGTACTCGGTCGTCAGCGACTGCCGCGAATCGACCGGCAAGCGCAACTACAGCTCGACCTGCAGCATGAACATGCCGAAGCTGGCCTCTGACAGTGAGAAGAAGAGGCGAAGCGCCGCCTGGGCTGAGCTCAAGGATCGCTCGACCGGTGAGCGCTTCTATGTGGTCTCGGTGCACCTCGACGATCGGCACAGCGGCAACAAGGCGACCGAACGCGTCTACGACAACCTGCGCGAGCGTCAGGTGGCCGCTGTCTACGCGAAGGTCCACGCGATCGCGGGTTCACAGGAGATCATCCTCGCCGGCGACTTGAACTCCTGGCAGCAGAAGGCCGTCAGCAACGCTCCGCACGACTACCTGAGCGCCAACGGCTTCTACGACGCCGCCTCCGCGCTCACCAAGATCAACATCCAGTACCCGACGGTGAACCACTTCACCACGACGCAGAAGGCAGGCGCCCAGGGCTACGGAGTGCGACTCGACGCCATCATGGTGAAGGGGTCGCGCGGGGCCTCTCGCTGGGAGAACGTTCTGGACGTCGTCGACTCGACCCGACCGTCCGACCACAACATGCTCGTCGCCGATCTGGTGCTCTGACCGGATCCTCGGGACCTCGGCGGGGGTCAGCCGTTGCCCAGGGCCGCCGGCCCCTCGTCTCGACGCACGTCGATGATGTGGCCGGTCTGGCCTGAGAGCAGCACGTCCAGCGAGCGCCGGGCCACTTCCTCCGAACTGAGGAGGGTTCCGGCCGGCTCCTGGCCGAAGGCCTTCGTCCGCATCGGAGTGCTGGTGCGCTCGGGGTTGACGCAGTTCACGCGTACCCCAGCCGCCGCCCACTCATCGGCCAACGCCTGAGTCAGGTTCACCGCGGCGGCCTTCGCCGAGGAGTAGAGCGAGTAGCCCGACCGGCCGCGGGTGTACGAGGACGAGGTGAAGAGCAGCAGCGAGCCGCGGGTGCTCGCCAGGTGCGGGTAGAACTCCTGGGCCACGAAGATCGGCGCCAGGTAGTTGACATCGGTGGAGGAGTACACCGTCTCCTCCGAGGTCTCCGCCAGTTCGCCTCGGACCAGCACCCCTGCCGTGTTCACCACGAAGTCGATCCGGCCCGTCTCGGCCAGCACCTGCTCTGCAGCGCGGGTCAGATCCTGGCGGCGCTCGACGTGGGTGTCGGTGCTCGACCGTGAGAACGTCCGGACGGTCGCCCCGTGCGCCTCGGCGAGCGCGGCGATGTCGCCGCCGATTCCGTACGACCCGCCGAACACGACCAGGGTCTTGCCGGCCAGCCGCTCGCGGTATTCCTCGTCCGACAGCGGCGCCGGCCGATCGGCGGAGGTCAACTGAAACAGCTTGTCGGCGATGTAGACGTCGATCGGCTCGGTGACCTTCATGTTGCGCTCGTGTCCGGGGACCACCGCGATCGGCACCTCGGGCAGATAGCGCAGCACCACGGTGCAGTCATCGGTGGCGGTGAAGTTCGGGTCCTGTCGTGCCCGCGCGTACGCGTCCCGGATCGTCGACAGGCGGAACGACTGGGGGGTCTGGCCGCGTCGGAGCAGGTGCCGGGGGAGCACGTCTGCGATGGACGCGTCGGACTCGTGCACCTGGATGACCGTGTCCGCCGAGGGGATGGCGGTATCGACCGCGAGGTGGGTCTGCAGCGCTTCGACATTCGCGGCGATGATCGTCTGAGAGACCAGCGGTCGGACCGCGTCGTGCAGCAGCACGTTGCACTCCTCGTCCCCCAGCGCTGCCAGCGCCGTCGCGGTGGTGTCATTGCGCGTGCCGGCGCCCTCCAGGATCTGGGTCACCTTGTCGTAGCCCCCGGATCGCACGATCGCGCGCACCTCGTCGAGGTACCCGGGAGTCATCAGCACCAGGATCTCGTCCACCAGCGGCGACTGCTGCATCGCCGCGATCGTGTGCTCGATGATCGGCTTGCCGGCGATCTTGATCAGCTGTTTCGGAATGCTCAGCCCGACCCGGGTCCCAGTGCCTCCCGCCAGCACCACCGCGACGTTGCGCAACCTGCTCATCCGGCGACCCTATCGTCCGGCGCCGGTCTGACCCCGCTGCCGAGCCCGCGCCGCAGGACCAACCCGAAGCTCTCCGAGTACGCTGCGGCCCGGGCCTGGTTTGTCACAGGCGCTGACACCGGAACGGCGATCCAGCAGTGAGGGCGGTCGATGGCTTCTGCGGACCACGACTCGGAGGCGACGACCGAGGCGGACGACGACGGCGGCGCGGGCTCGGTGGCGCTCTCCCCACGTGTCATCGCGCTGACCGCCGACGCGGGAGTGGTCACCCTCGCGGTGATCTCCGCCGCCGCTGCCTCGGTCAGCCCACTCTGGGGAGCATTGCTGACGCTGGCGGCCATCACCGCTGCAGCGGTGCGGTTGCTTCAGCTGCGTCGGGCCGCGGCACCGGGGTGGCAGCCGCTCGGGCGTGCAGTCGTCGCCCGTGCTGCCGCCGCCTGCGCCGCCGCGATCGCGCTCGCCGAGTCCGGGCGCACCTCCTCCTCAGGGCTGGTAGCCGGAATCGCGGCCGCGATACTGATCGGTTCGATCGCGATCGAGCCGTACGTCGCCCGCGCGACACGCTTCACTGTTCCGCTCGCCGCGCGGCTCCCCGGCATCAGTGACCGGCGGAGCCTTCCACCGATCGCGACCCCGGCGGTGGCGGCCAGCCTGGTCGGGACCGCAGCCGGGCCCGTGCTCGCCGCCGGTGGCGCGTCGCCCTGGTGGTGGGTGCTTGCGGCGGCACTGGCGGTGATCCCGATGGCGGTGCTGGCCGCCGACGGCCGCGCGAAGATCGTGTTCGCCCGCCGTCGGCGGGCGGAGGTGCCGGCGGCAGTGGCGTCCTACGCGCCCGACTTCGTGGTCTACACGGCTCGACCCGACGACGCGTCGTACCAGGTGATGATGTGGCTGCCGTACCTGAAGCGAGCGGGCCGCCGCTTCCTCGTCGTGGTCCGCAACCCGGAGCCGGCCGCCGCGCTCGCCGCGCTGACCGACGTGCCGGTGGTCGAGGCGCGCTCGATGACCGACCTGGACGCGCTCGTCGTCCCCTCGCTCAAGGCCGCGTTCTACGTCAATGCCTCGTCCGGCAACGGACAGCTGGTCCGCTTCCAGCACCTCAGCCACGTCTACCTGGGACACGGCGACTCCGACAAGCCGCCGTCCTACAACCCCACCCACGCCATGTACGACCAGATCTTCGCTGCGGGCGCCGCTGCGACGCGGCGGTATGCCGCCCACGGCGTGCGCATCCCGGCCGAGAAGTTCCGCATCGTCGGGCGTCCCCAGGTCGAGGACGTGCGGCCCGCGGCTCAGCCGATCGCCGAGATCGCGCACCCGACGGTGCTCTACGCCCCGACCTGGCGCGGCCACGTCGAGGAGACGATGCTCTACTCGCTGCCGACCGGCGAGCAGATCGTCGCCGCGCTGATCGCTCGCGGCGCGACGGTCATCTTCCGGCCGCACCCGTTCAGCTACGACTTCCCCGACGACGCCGCCGTCATCGCCCGAATCCAGGCGCTGCTGGAGGCCGACGCGGCTGCAAGCGGGCGCGAGCACCTGTGGGGGCCTGCGGCGGAGAAGGACCGGGGCATCCTCGACTGCATCAACGCCTCCGATGCGATGGTGTCCGACGTCTCCAGCGTGGTCTCGGACTACCTGTTCTCGGGCAAGCCGTTCGCCATGATCGCGGTGCCGTCGGCGCCGGAGCAGTTCATCGACGAGTACCCCATCGCGCAGGCGTCCTATGTCGTTCGCCGCGATCTGGCCGACCTCGACGCCCAGTTGGCACAGATGCTGGGGGCCGATCCGCTCGCCGAGCGGCGTACCGCGATCCGGGTGGACTACCTCGGAGACTTCCCGGCGGCGGGCTACGCCTCGGCCTTCGTCGCCGCAGTCCAGGCACTGTCGGGCAAGCTGGCGCCCGACACCGATCTGGACGACCCGGACGAGGCCGGGGCCGACGAACCAGCTGCGCTGTCCGACGGCGCGGACCGAGCTCCGATCGCCGCCTCCCGTGCCGCTGCACCCGATCCGGCCGCAGACCCCAACGGAGCCCCGGATGCCGCGGCCGAGCCGACCCCGGCACCCGCGGGTGCTGCCGCAGCACCGGAGGCGGACGAGGACGCGTCGGCCAGTACCCGCAACTGGGGCGGCTACCTGCGCATCCTGCGCGCGGTCGGACTCGACATCGCGGGCGCCGGACTGGTCCTGGTCGCCTTCGCCGGAGCCCTCGCCCGGTGGCCCGGCGGACTTGTCGTCGGCCTCGCGGTCGCCGGCGTCGTCGCCACCTTCTGGACCGCGTGGCGGCGGCTGCGCACGTACAGCAGCTGGCCCGCGCTGCTCACCCGCGGCCAGTTGACGCGGACCGTACTCGCGTTCGTCCTCGTCGGGCTGGCCACCTCGAGCCCCGGACTGCAATGGCCGTACGCCCTCGCTGCGTGGCTGTTGGCGATGGCGGTCGCCGCGGAGGCTGAGATCCGGGCCTCCTGG
Source organism: Propionibacteriaceae bacterium (assembly GCA_044225235.1). GTDB lineage: Bacteria > Actinomycetota > Actinomycetes > Propionibacteriales > Propionibacteriaceae > Microlunatus. The sequence continues at coordinate 273,828 of JBGAIX010000002.1, forward strand.
ACGGCCGGGCTACTGGTGCGCAATCTCCCGGATGCGGTGCCCGATTCATTGGAGCGAGTCCCGCGCGGGGCACTGCCGCTGGCCGGGACGCTGGTCACCTTGGTCGGTCTGGTGCTGGCTGCGGCGAGCGTGCTCGCGCTCCCGCTCGTGGTGGGCTCGCTGGTCGTCTTCGTCGCCGCGGCCGTGATCGGCGTGGTGGCAATCACTCGGGCTGTGGCCGTGGAGGCCGCAGAGCACAGGCTTCCGATGGCCCTCCGTGCCTACGCCCCCGAGTTCGTCGTCTACTTCGCGTCAACGGTCGGCGCCTACTACCAGGTCGGGATGTGGCTGCCGTACTTCCAGCGGCTGGAGCGTCGATTCGTCATCGTCACCCGGACGGTGCCGATGTTCAACCAGATCGACCGGCTCTGCGCGGAGCGGCAGGTCGAGGTCCCGATCATCTACCGGCCGACGCTGCGCAGCGTCGAGGAAATGGTCGTGCCGACGATGACGACGGCGTTCTACGTCAACAATGCGCCGCGCAATACCCACCTCGTCGAGCGGCGCGAGTTGACCCATGTCTGGCTCAACCACGGCGACTCCGAGAAGCCCGCCTGCTTCAACCCGGTGCATGCGATCTACGACCTCATCTTTGCGGCCGGTCAAGCTGGCATCGACCGCTACGCCCGCCACGGCGTACAGATCCCGCGGGAGAAGTTCCAGGTGGTCGGGCGTCCACAGGTGGAGCAGATCCATCGCGCGCAGGCACCGATCGCGGCCAATCCCGCTCCGACGGTGCTGTACGCACCGACCTGGCGCGGCCCGTTCGCCGACAGCCGCGTCTACTCGCTGCCGATCGGCGAGCAGATCGTCCGCCGGCTGTTGGACAACGGAGCGACGGTGGTGTTCCGAGCGCACCCGTTCAACTATCGGTACCGCGATGCCGTCGGCTTCATCGAGAGAATCGGCGCGATGCTGGACGCCGACAGCAAGGCCACCGGACGGCGGCATGTCTGGGGACCCGCCGCCGAGCAGCAGATGAGTGTCGAGGACTGCTTCAACACCTCTGATGCGATGGTCAGTGACGTCTCGGCCGTGGTGTCGGACTATCTCCACTCCGGCAAGCCGTTCGCCATGGTGTCGATGGGACGCTCCCCGGCCCAGCTGGAGGAGGAGGCACCAGCGGCCGCCGCCGCCTACGTCCTGCGCGAGGACCTGTCGAACCTCGATGACGTCTGCGAGCAGTTGCTGCGCACCGACCCGCTGGCCGGCACCCGCCAGCAGACGCGGATCTACTACCTCGGTGACTTCGACGAGGAGCGCTACGCCGACGGGTTCCTGACTGCCGCCCGCCGGGTGATCGATCGCGCCTGACGCTCTGGGCGCGACCCAGCGCGGGGCGGCGCAGGTCAACCGACGCCGAGGGCCGCGTTGAGCCGTGGGACGAGGTCAGCGACGGACTTCTCGACCTCGGCGCCACCGAGCGGATGTCGGTCAACCTCGGTGATCAGCACCGCGCCACTGGAACTGCTGGTCCAGAACGCCGCGGGAGCGGCCCGGAATTCCTCGACCTCACACGCACGCTCGACCACCCCGATGCGCCACTCGTGTAGCAGGCCGAGTACGACGCGTCGCGTCACGCCGGGAAGCAGTTCCGGTCCGAGGGCCGGAGTCGCCCAGGCTCCGTCCGCATCGACGAAGAACAGATTGCCGCGGGACATCTCGGCCAGCAGCCCGCGCGCGTCGAGGAAGTAGGGCAGCGCCGGCGAGGTGAGGCGCTCCGCTTCGCTCAGTGCCGTCCTGTCCACCCACTTGTGTTCCCACCTGTGGCCAGGACGCGACGCCAGCCGGAGCGCTGTCGCCTCGACTCGCGCGCCAAGCTCGGTGAGCCAGGCGCGCCCGATCACGCCGGAGCCTGCATCCTCCGGCGCCGGCCGTATCAGCACCCGGAGAACGGCCCGATCCGGATGCTCGGCCGGGTCCGTGCCCGACGCGGCAACGAGCGCCGCCACCGTCTCGGACGCCTCCGGTGGCGGGTCGGCGCCGAAGAGCTCCCGACAGCTCGCGGCCAGCCGATCCAGGTGTGGTCCGAGCAGGATCGGACGCCCGCGGCGGACCAGAACGGATTCGAAGACGCCCTGCTGAGCACGGGGCGGAGCAGCAGCAACCGCCGAAGCCACGGGCGTGCCGGTATCCGCCCGGCCTTGCCCATTGCCGAGTCGGGCGGGCATGACCTAGCGACCGTCGGCGAGCGTCTCGACCAGCCGTTCCGCACTGCCGCCGAGCCCGAGGAGCTCGGTCAATTCGGTGAAGCCCTCCGGATCGGCCGGCGTGGTCGGCGTCTTCAGGTCGTCCCAGGTCACCCCCAGGTCGAGGTCTCGGACCACCGACACCACAGTCGGCGCGACTGCCAGGTAGTCGATGGCAGCGTGCAGCTTGGAGCGGACCCCGCCGCCGACGCCACCGCCGGAGGTGCTGGCGGCTTCCAGCAGACCGGCCAGACTGCCGTGCCGGGTCAGCAGGTTCGCCGCGCTCTTGGCGCCGATTCCGGGCACTCCGGGCAACCCATCGGAGGCGTCGCCCTTCAAGGTCGCGTAGTCGGCATACGCGGCAGCCGGGACCCCGTACTTGGCTTGCACCCAGGCGTCGTCGACGATGGCGTGCCGCCCGACACCGCGGGCGATGTACAGCACGCGGACCTGGCGCTCGTCGTCGACGGTCTGAAACAGGTCGCGATCCCCGGTCACCACATCCACCGGCATCGGGGCGGTCGCGGCAAGCGTGCCGATCACGTCGTCGGCCTCGTACCCGTCTTTGCCGACCACGGCGATTCCGACCATCCGGAGCGCGGCCTGAATATAGGGAATCTGGACCGCGAGGTCGTCGGGAGCCTGCTCGGCTGCCGTCGTCGCCGACTGCGCCATCGCGGGCACCACCGCGTCTCCCGGGGCAGCGACGCGGTGCGCCTTGTAGGAGGGGATGAGCTCGGCACGCCAGGCCGGACGCCAGTCGTTGTCCCAACAGCACACCAGGTGACTCGGGCGGTACTGAGAGACGAGGCGGCTGATGAAATCGAGCAGTCCGCGGACTGCGTTCACCGGAGTTCCGTCGGGTCCGCGAAATGAATCGGGAACGCCGAAGAATGCACGGAAATAGAGGGAGGCGGTGTCCAAAAGCATTATTCGGTCGGAGGGCACAGGTGAATCCTGGCACGATACGGCCATGGAGAAGCTCGACCGCCAGATCCTCGGGCTACTCGCGCGCGACGGCCGGATGTCCTACACCGAGATCGGCAAGTTGACCGGGCTCTCTACCTCCGCCGCCCAGCAGCGAGTCCGCAGGCTGGAACAGCGGGGCGTGATCCGTGGCTACGCTGCGGACCTCAACCCGACCGACCTGGATCTGCTCGTCACGGCGTTCGTCGCGATCAAGCCGTTTGACCCGAGCGAACCCGACGACCTGCCGGATCGCCTGCAGCACATTCCCGAGATCATCTCCTGCTACTCGGTCGCGGGCGACCCGAGCTACCTGCTCAAGGTGCGCACCACCACGATGGCCGAGCTCGAGCGGCTGCTGGCCCGGATTCGCGCCGACGGCAAGGTCTCGACCCACACCACCACCGTGCTGTCGATCCCGTACGAGAACCGCCCGCCGATCTGATCGTTCGTCCGTGCTCCTGATCGGCGGTCGGGTCTGGGCTCCGCACATCTCCGGCGCGACGGCGCTCGGGATCCGCGCGGGCACGATCAGCTACGTCGGCCCGGATGGGGGAGCGGCGGCGGCCGGCGGGGCCGTCATCGGTCTGCGGGGCCGCCTGGTGACCCCCGCATTCGTGGACGCGCATCTGCATGCCGTGCAGGCCGGGCAGGCCGGCGACGGGCTCGATCTGAACGGCGTACCGGATCGGGCGACGCTGTTGTCGCGGCTGACCGAGTTCGCCGCGACGCACCGCGAACGCCTGCTGATCTTCGGACACGGCTGGGACGAGCGGCTGTGGCCCGATCCACGGCCGCCGCTGCGGAGTGAGCTTGACCGGGCCGCGCCAGGCCGCTGCGCCTACCTCGCCCGCATCGACGTTCACTCGGCAGTCGCCTCGACCGCGTTGCTGGATCGCGTACCCGGCATTGCAGGCGCCGCAGGCTTTCGCACCGACGGGCTGCTCACCGGCGACGCGCACCACCTGTGCCGCGGCCGCTTCAACGCCATGACCGAGGACGGCGATCGGCGCAGGTGGGCGCGAGTGAGCCTGGAGCAGGCGGCCCGCAAGGGTGTGGGTGCGGTGCACGAGCTCGGTGGCCCTCACCTCGGACCTGTCGAGGACCTCGGCCGCGTCCGGGACGCTGCTGCGGCGTTGGGCATGTCAGCCGAGCTGTACTGGGGCGAACTCGCATCTCCCGTAGCTGTCGATCTGGTCAGGGAACTCGGTCTGCGTGGTCTGGCGGGCGATCTCTGCATCGACGGCGCGATCGGCTCGCATACGGCAGCGCTCGAGGCGGACTACGTCGACCGCGACGGTCGGGGACTGCGCTACCTGAGCGACGAGGAGATCGCCGAACACGTCCAGGCGTGTACCGGCGCCGGGCTGCAGGCCGGTTTCCACTGCATCGGCGACCGCGCGGTGAGCGCTGCGGTCCGCGGGCTCCGGCGCGCCGCCGAGGCCCTCGGCGCCAGCCGGATCCGAGCCGCTCGGCACCGGCTGGAGCACCTGGAGATGATCGCGGCCGAGGACGTCGCCACCCTCGCCGACCTCGGCGTCGCCGCCAGTGTCCAACCCGCCTTCGACGCCGCCTGGGGCGGACCCGGAGGGCTCTACCAGCAGCGCCTCGGTGCGGAGCGGGCAACCGCGATGAACCCGTTCGGCGCGCTTCACCGGGGTGGTGTGAGGCTGGCGTTCGGCACCGATGCGCCGGTGACGGCTATCACCGGTTGGGGGATGGTGCGCGACGCGACGCGGCATTGGCGAGCCGATCAGCGGCTGTCGACAGCGGCGGCGCTGGAGGCGGCGACCGCAGGCGGGCACTGGGCGGCGCGTCGGGATCACGCCGGCCGGCTCCGCCGCGGCGCTCCGGCCAGCTTCGCCGTCTGGGAGGTGCGCGGCGAGGCCGCCGCGGACGGGCTGCCGACTCTCGCCCCAGGCGATCCACTGCCGCACTGTGTGGCGACCGTGGTCGAGGGTCGCGTCGTCTTCGGCGCCGATTGGCTCCGAGAGGCTGCCATCGGAACCGCCGAGTAGGCTCTGCGCGTGCCTACGGCCCCAGCAGTCGCGCGGGGTCGCCCTACGGTCAGAGCCGTCTCCCCGACACCTCGGACGACTCGCGGGCTACGTGCGATCCTGGCCGTAGTTGCCGGGGCGACCCTTGGGCTGTGCTGGCAGCCGTACGGCCTCTGGGGGCTATCGCTGGTCGCGTTGCCGGCGTTCACGCTGGCCGTGCGCGGGCTGAGCGCTCGCAGCGGGCTGCTGCTCGGCTACCTGTTCGGGCTGGCTCTGCTCACGGTGACGATCCCGTGGGTGAGCGTGCTCGGCGCCTGGGTGGCCGCACTGCTGATCCTGTTCGAAGCGGCCTTCTTCGCGCTCCTCGGCGGTGCGTTGGCGCTGGTCACCCGGCTACCGGGCTGGCCGGTGGCCGCGGCGTGCTGCTGGACCGCGACGGAGTTCGCGTACGCGCATGTGCCGTTCGGTGGCTTCGGCTGGGTCCGTCTCGGCTACGCCGCGGTCGATTCCCCACTGGCCGGGCTCTATCCGATTGTCGGCGTCGCGGGGGTGTCGTTCGCGGTCGCCCTCTCCGGCCAGCTGGTGGCCTATGCCCTCGTCGCGCTACGTGCGGGCCGGCGCCGCGCCGTACGGGCCGGGCTTGCGGCGGCGGCCGGACTCGTGATGATGACCGCGGCCGGCACCGCGCTGCGGCTCTTTCAGGTCGAGCCGGTGCAGTCGCCCGCCGGACGGATCGCCGTCGGCATCGTTCAGGGCAACGTCCCAGGACGCGGCATCGAGGCGATGGGTCGGGCCCGCTCGGTGACGAACAACCACCTGGCCGAGACGATCACGCTGATCAGCGAGGCACGGCTCGGACGGGTGCCGATGCCCGACTTCGTGCTCTGGCCGGAGAACTCCACCGACATCGATCCGCTCACCGATCCGATCACCAGGGCCACCGTCGAGGCCGCTGTGGAAGTCGCCGATCGGCCGATCCTGGTGGGTGCCGTGGTGCGTGGCCCCGGCCCGGACGAGCGCCAGACGTCCGCGCTCTGGTGGGACCGTGACGGCGTATCGGCCCGGTACGACAAGCGGAATCTGGTGCCGTTCGGTGAGTGGATTCCCTTTCGCGCCCAGCTTCTGCCCTTCGTTCCCATCCTCAAGCAGGTGGGGGCCCAGTCGGTGCCGGGCTCCGAGCCAGGGGTCTTGCACGTCCGCGCCGCCGGAAGGGAGGTCGCCGTCGGCGATGTGATCTGCTTCGAACTCGCGTACGACCGCACGGTCTACGAGGCCGTCCGCGGGTCTCAGCTGCTGGTGGTGCAGAGCAACAACGCGACCTACGGCGGCACCGGACAGATCGAGCAGCAGTTCGCCATCACCAGGGCGCGCGCCATGGAGGCGCGCCGCGAGATCGCCGTGGCGACGACCAACAGCGTCTCCGGCCTCGTCGACCGCGACGGCAGAGTAGTCCGACGGACCGAGGAGTTCACCGCCGCCAGCCTGGTTGCCGAGCTGCCGCTGCGGTCAGCCCTGACTCCGGCGCTGACGATCGCGCCGTGGATCGATCGGGGGCTGGCGGCTGGGGCTGTGCTGCTGGTAGTGATGTCGGTCATCGCCCGGCGCCGTGGCCCGGGCCGCGCATCGGCCACGATTGGCCCCGAGAACGCGTCGGTGACCGGCACCGGCCCTGGGACGAAGCAGGAGGACCAGCTGTGACCGACATCGGCCGCACGGTGATCATCATTCCGACCTACAACGAAGCCGAGAACATCACCCGGATCGTCGGTCGCTGCCGTTCCGCCGTGCCCAGCGCCGACATCCTGGTCGCCGACGACAAGTCGCCCGACGGGACGGGTCAGATCGCCGACCAGCTCGCTGCCAACGACGACCATGTCCACGTGATGCACCGACTGGGGAAGGAAGGCCTGGGCGCGGCCTACCTCGCGGGCTTCCAGTGGGGAATCGAGAACGGCTACGACGTCCTCGTCGAGATGGATGCCGACGGCTCGCATCAGCCCGAACAGCTACCCGACCTGCTCACTGCCCTGGCGGACGCCGACCTCGTCCTCGGATCTCGGTGGGTCAAGGGCGGCAGCGTGGTGAACTGGCCTCGATCGCGAGAGATCTTGTCCCGCGGCGGAAACGCGTGGACCCGCCTCGTGCTCGGAGTGCCGCTGCGCGACGCCACCGGCGGATTCCGGGCCTTCCGCCGCGAGACGCTCCTCGGCATCGGCCTGGATGAGGTCGCCTCGGCCGGCTACTGCTTCCAGGTCGACCTCGCGTGGCGAGCGGTCAAGGCCGGGTTCCGCGTCGTCGAGGTGCCCATCGAATTCATCGAGCGGGAGTTCGGCGACTCGAAGATGAATCAGCGCATCGTCGTCGAGGCGTTGCTGCGGACGACCGCCTGGGGCATTGCCCATCGCGGCGGTCAGGTCCGGCGTCGACTGACGAAGCGGCGCTCGCTGACCCGAGCATGAGACTTCGCCGCGGGTGGCCGCGCCTTGCCGCGGCGGCCCTTGCGGTGCTGGTGCCGCTCACCGAGTTGTGGCTGTTGATCGAAGTGGGACGCGCCATCGGCGCGCTGCCGACCGTGCTGATTCTTGTGGGCCAGGCAGTGCTGGGCGGCTGGCTGATACGCCGCACCGGCAGGCGGGCCTGGCAGTCCGTGAACGAGGCCTATCGCACCGGTCAGCTGCCGAGCACGGACGTCGGCCGGGCGTCCTGGGTTCTGCTGGGTGGCGCGCTGCTGATGCTGCCGGGCTTCTTGACCGATGTCGCGGCCGCAGGCGCGCTGATTCCGGGAACCCGTCGGCTAGTCGCCCGGGCCGCGAGCCGGCTCGTCTCGGCCGGTCTCCGGTCAGCCTCCGGACCGGCGGGGCCGTTCGATCAGAGGGGCGTGGTCATCGAGGGCGAGACCGTCGAGACTCCGACGGGGACCGGCGCTGGCGCCGCCCAGGCGGCGCCCGAAGAATCCGCGCAACCCCTCATCATCGAGGGCGAACTCGACAACCCAGACCGCCGCTGACCGAGAACGGTCAGCGGCGGCGGATATGACGGTTGACGCCTGGGCGAACCCGTCGCTCAGGCAGTCTTCTTCGGCCGGACATCACGCGAGAACGCCGTGGAACCCAGCTCACCAGCACGCAGCAACTCGAGCCGCTCGGCCAGCAGATCCTCGAGTTCGGCGATCGAGCGGCGCTCGCGCAGCATGTCCCAGTGGGTACGCGCCGGCTTCTCTTCCTTTGCCGCCGGCCGCTCCCCATCAGCGCGGAGCGACTCGGCCCCGCAACGTGGGCACTCCCACAACGCCGGGATGTCGGCGTCGGCCGCGAATACCAGGCTGAAGTGGTGGTCTCGTGGGCAGTCGTACGCGATTTCCTGACGGGCAGCGAATTCCACGCCAGCCTCGTCCTCAAAGCTCTTGGCCCCCAGGCCCGTGCCTTTGAGTGAACGATCAGCCATGTCTGCTACCTCCGTCTAGAGATTCCGCTTCCCGTACCCCCGAACGGTGAAACTCGCGATCCGCCCGCAATGTTCCGCGCTATTCCCCAATGTGTTCGAGGTCACGAGCGATTTGGATGCCCGGAACTGCTGGTGACTTCACCTTGGCCAGCGCCAAGGCCCCAGCGAGCAGGACCAGCGCGATGCCCACGATACCGACGCGGTCGTTGAAGATTCCTGAGAAGACGGCGAAAAGTCCCGGAGCGAGGAAGGATGCGGCGCGGCCGGTGGTGGCGTACAAACCGAACATCTCACCCTCCCGCCCCTCGGGTGCGATCCGAGCGAGGAAGGAGCGGGAGCTGCCCTGTGCCGGGCCCACCCACAGCGTCAGGAGCAGCCCGAACACCCAGAACAACTGGCTGGAGTGGACGAACACCAGCAGGATCAGCGCGGTGCTGATCAAGCCGATCAGAGAGATCATGATGACCCGCTTGGGCCCGATCCGGTCCTCCAGCCGGCCGAAGATGAAAGAGCCGGCGCCGGCGACCAGGCTGGCGACGATTCCGAAGATCAGCACCTCGGACTGGTCCAGCCCGTAGACGCTCACCGCCAGGATGGCTCCGAACGAGAACACCGCGACCAGCCCGTCCCGGTACAGCGCCGAGGCGATCAGGAAGTAGACCGCGTTGCGGTCACCGGACCAGAGCTGCTTGATGTCGCGGACCAGCAGTGGGTACGAGCGGAAGAAGCCGATTCGGCGGCGGGCCGGTCCGGGAGGAGTCTCCGGCACCGCGACCAGGACCGGGATGGCGAAGACCGCGAACCAGAGCGCGCTGAGCAAGGTCACAGAGCGCACGTTCAGCGCTCCCTCGGTGGTGACGCCGAACAGCCCACCACCTGGCTGCAGGAATCCGACGAAACAGATCAACAGCAAGAAGATCCCGCCGAAGTAGCCCATCATCCAGCCGAAACCTGAGACGCGGCCGACGTTCCGCGGCGTCGATACCTGGTGCAGCATCGCGTTGTACGAGACGAGGGCGAACTCCTGGAAGATCGATCCGGCCGCGAGCAGCGCGAGGCCCAGCCACAGGTACGAGGGGTCGTTCCGCACCCAGAACATCGCCACCATCACCAGCATCACCGTGGCCGACCAGAGCGCCAGACTGCGCTTCCGCCGCCCTGCCGCGTCCGCCCGTTGGCCGGTGATCGGCGCAATCAGCGCGATGACCAGACCAGCCGCCGCGCTCGAGATACCCAGCCAGGTGTTCGCCGTCAGGCCGGCGACTCGCTCGCCTTCGCCCACCACCCCCCTCACCAGGTAGGGGCCGAAGACGAAGGTGGTGATGACTGCCTGGAACGCGGCCGAGCCCCAGTCCCACAGCGCCCAGGAGAAGATCATCCGGCGCCCCGCTGGCGCCGGCGGCGGTTGATTCGTCTTCACGCGTTCTCCCTCGTCCATCGGGTCACACCCACATTCCGCGCGCCTGCAGGACCTCTTTGAGGAGGTCGATGCGATCGGTGAAGATGCCGTCGGCACCTAGCTCGATCAGCCGTTGCATTTCGGCCGGATCATCCACCGTCCAGACCTGAACCCGTTTGCCCGCCCGATGTGCTGCCTGTATCAGCCGCGGCGTCACAACCTCGACCATTCGACCGCGGACGAGCTGGCGGACGGGTAGCTGAAGGACGGGTGCTGGGCTGTTCAGAGCGCGCGTCAGCCACGGCGTGAAGCGGTTGACGGCGACGCCAACAGGGCTGGCCGCGGACGCCACACTGCGCCCGAGCTGGCGCCGGAGCGCGTGGACACGACGGAATCCGAATGAACTCACACACACCCGCGCAGCAGCGTCGTGCTCGGTGATGGTGCTGGCCAACAGCCGGACCGCCGCCGGAGACTTGGCGTCGATGTTGAATCGCGCCACCGGAAACGCGGTCAGCAGGTCGTCGAAGCGAGGAATCGGTTCGGTTCCGTGGATGCGCGCCTCCGAGACCTCCGCCCAGCTCAGCTCGCCGATGAGGCCGCTACGGTCGGTCACTCGCGAGAGCTCGCGGTCGTGGAACGCCACCAGCACTCCGTCCGCCGTCGCATGCACGTCGGTCTCGAGATAGCGATAGCCGAGGGACACTGCCTGCTGGAACGCGTACAGGCTGTTCTCACGGCCGACGTTGGGCGGATACAGCGCGCCGCCGCGATGGGCGTACGCGGCGAAGGGCTCGTCGAAGTACGGGTATGCGGCGGCCTGCACGCGGTTCATTCTGCCGTCGCGTCGGCAGCAGACCCCAGCGCGCCGCTCGTGTCGCCCGGGTGCCGGTCAGCCGCCGACGCCCGGCAAACGCTGGAGCAGCGTGGAGACGTCTTGCGGCAGCCAGCCCGGCAGCCCGATGCCGACGAGGTACAGGTAGCCGACGCAGCCGCAGGCAGCGAAGAAGGCCACCCACACCAGCGCTTGTCTAGGGGTGCTCAAAGCCCGGAAACGACGCAGCTGCTCCTTGAACCAGACCATCACCCGATGGGCCCATTCGAATTCACTGGACCAGATGGCAAGGCCGAGGAGCACCAGCGGAATGCCGCCCGGCCCAGGCAGCGGCCCGCTGACGAAGCCGAGACCGATCAGCAACAATCCAGCGATTCCCACCCCGACCCGGTAGACGGCGAGGGTGCGCGGCCGCTGCCGGATCCGGCGCCGCCAGGCCCACCGGTCCTCGGCCGGCTCGATCAGGATGTGGTGGTGCGGGTTCTCGTGCGATGCGCTCGGCTCGGCGGCCCTGACGCCACCGGCCGGATCGTCCGGGTTCCCGGCACTGTGGCGGGCGCCGCCAGTCTGGGGGCCGATCGTGTGATCCATGGTTGCGGTGGGATGTTCAACGTCGACGGACTCGCTGTCTTCGACGTCGGCCGACATGTGCCCACTCTAGGGTCCGGGGCAAGTGCGGGGAACCGCGCCAACCGGAGCGCCAGGACGCGCCACCCGCACCGACATGGCGACAATGACGTGTGCCCACCGTGCTCACGCTCCAGTCGTCGGTCAGCTACGGGCACGTCGGAAACAGCGCGGCAACGTTCGCGTTGATGCGGCTCGGCGTCGAGGCAGTGTCGATACCGACGGTGCTGTTCTCCAATCACACCGGCTACGGCCGCTGGCGCGGCAGGTCGACCCCGGTGACGGTGCTGCGCGAACTGGTCCTCGGCCTCGACGAACTCGGTGTGCTGTCCACGGTGGACGCGGTCGTCACCGGATATCTCGGGGATGAGGCACTGGTCAACGAGGTCGCAACGACAGTTGCCACGGTTCGGCAGCGGAATCCCGCTGCGTGGTATTGCTGCGACCCCGTGGTCGGCGACGAGGGCACCGGGGTCTTCGTCCGCCCCGGGATTGCCGAACTGATCCGGAACCTTCTGCTCCCGGTAGCTGACCTGGCCACGCCGAACCGGTTCGAGCTCGGCCTGTTCGCTGACGCACCGACCGAGACGGTGGCCGAGGTCGTGGCGGCGGCCCACGTTATGCGCCGCACCGGCCCCCGCAGCGTGCTCGTCACCAGCGTGCGTGCCCAGGACGCCGAACGACCCGGCATCGGCACCGCCGTCGTCACCCAGGACGCGAGCTGGCTGGCCACGACGCCCAGACTGGACCGCACTTTCGCCGGCGCGGGGGACCTGTCCACCGCCGTGTTCCTGGCCCGGTTGCTGTCTGGGATGGCGGCGCCGGACGCGCTGGAGCTGACCGCGGCGGCGACGTACGGCGTGCTGCTCCGCACCGCGGACCGGCGCGAACTCGCCCTCGTCGACGCGCAGCAGGAACTGGTCGCGCCGACCTATCGTTGCCAGGCCGTTCGGATCAGCGGCTCCGAACGCGAAGGCCAGCCTGCGCCCTAGGCTTGCCAGGTCAGCGTGGCCAACTCGCGTTGATCGGCATTGCCGCCGCTGACCACGACGGCGCAGCGCGACGGCCGATCCATGTCCGCCAGAAGCGCGGCAAGCCCGGCTGCGCCCGCCGACTCGGCGAGCGTGTGAGCGTGAGTCGCCAGCAACCGCCGGGCGGCATCGATGTCGTCGTCTTCCACCAGGACAAAGTCGTCCAGCCCGTCGCGCAGCAGCAGTTGCGGCAGCGGGAAGGGCGCTGACGTCGCCAGCCCGCTGACGCGGGTGGCGCAGGGGGCGGTGCGCGGAACGCCCGCGCGCCAGGTATCGAACGCGGCCGGGGCCTGCGCCGACTGCACCGCGACGACGCGGCAGGCAGGAGCGATCGCATCGCGAACCAGGCACGCACCGGCTGCGCCCGTGCCGCTGCCGACCGGGACGTAGATCGCCTGCAGGTCGGGGCGGGAGCGAAGCAACTCGAGAGTGACGGTGGCGTGTCCTTCGACGATCACGCGCTCGCCGGGATCGACGTGGCGCCAATCGCGCTCCCTCGCCAGCTGGCGGGAGCGCTCCATGGCCTCGGTCATCGAGAGGCCGTACCTGATCACCCGCGCGCCCAGGGCCTCTGTTGCGGCCACCTTGTTCGGCGGCGCGGTGGTCGGCATCACCACTGTCGCTGCGATGCCACGCCGACGCGCCGCGTAGGCAATGGATTGCGCGTGGTTCCCCGTCGATGCTGTCACCAGGCCGGTGGTGTCCGGGCCGAGTTCGGCCGCCAATGCCAGCCCACCCCGCACCTTGAAGGCGCCGGTCGGCTGCACGTTCTCGTGCTTGAGCACGACTTCGCACCGAGCCGCCGCGTCGAGCATGGGGTAGCTCCAGGCAGGCGTGGGTGGCAGTACTGCCGAGATTGCCTCGGCGGCACGCAGCACGCCTGCCCAGGTCGGCAGGTCGTGGCTCGGCGAACTGGGCGTGTCCCGTGTCATTCGATGAGTGTGACCCAGGGAGTATTCATCGGTCTATTCGACATTTTCGACGCATTCAATCGACTGCATCAATAACATGGCCACGTGCTCGATGCTCAGCGACTCCGCGTCCTCGTCACCCTTGCGCAGGCCGGCACCATGACCGAGACCGCTCTGCGGCTGGGCCTCGGTCAGCCCACGGTCTCCCACCACCTGCAGCGACTCCAGGCCGAGACGGGGGTCCTCCTCGTGACACCGGTTGGACGGCGCCTCCACTTGACCCAGGAGGGTCGCCATCTCGCCCGACGCGGCGCCGGCATCATCGCGGCCCTCGACCAGGCGGAGCGAGAGATCCGTGCCATGGCCGCGATGGAGACCGGCGTTCTGCGGCTGGCCGCCTTCCCGTCAGCCGTAGCCACGCTGGTCCCAGCCCTCCTCGACGAACTCGCGGTGCACGCCCCAGGCCTGTCGGTCGACATCACCGACGCCGAACCGGCCGAGGCGGCCGCTCTGGTGCGTAGCTCCGACGCGGACTTCGCACTGACCTTCAGCTACCCCAACGGCCCGACCGAAGACGACCTGGACCGTGTCGCCCTGGGTCAGGATCCCTTGTTCCTCGTCACATCGGCCTCGCCGGGGACTCTTCCGGCTCCGGGTGAACGTGGGGCAGCGATCGGAGTCGCCGAGCTCGCCCGATATCGCGAGGAGACCTGGATCGCCGGATGCCCGCGATGCCGCGGCCACCTCCTCGCCGCCTGTGCGGAGGCAGGGTTCAGCCCGACGCTCGGATTCGCGAGCGACGACTACCTGGCCGTCCAGGCGTTGGTGGCGGCGCACCGCGGCGTCACGCTGCTACCCGGCCTGGCCCTCAAGGCTCACGCGAACGCCGGGGTAGCACGGTTTCCGGTGGTCTCACAGGCGCGAACGATCTACGCCTGCACCCTCGGTCGACCACCCCACTCACCGGCCGTCAGCCTCGGCCTGCAGGCGGCCGTGGCGATCGGGGAGCGGATGCTGACCCGGCCGACGTCGGACGCGCGCGGCGGATCAGATCAGGCATGATCCGCGGCCGAGAGGTGACGGCGCAACGGGCGCCGCGCGACCACGGCGCCCGTTGCGACGCGCTCAGTCCCGAAAAACCTCGATGTTCGCGCCCAGGGCGTTCAGCCGGTTGGCGAGATCCTCGTAGCCGCGGTTGATGACGTAGACGTCGCGCAGCACTGATTCGCCGCGAGCTGCGAGCATGCCGAGCAGAATGCAGACCGCCGGCCGCAGCGCTGGGGGGCAGACGACCTGGTGGCCGCGCCAGCGCGTCGGGCCCTCCACGATCACCCGGTGCGGGTCGAGCAGCTGAACACGCGCACCGAGCCGGTTGAGCTCGGTGAGGTAGATCGCCCGGTTCTCGTAGACCCAGTCGTGGATGATCGTCTTGCCCTCTGCGGTCGCCGCGATCACCGCGAAGAACGGCAGGTTGTCGATGTTCAGACCAGGGAACGGCATCGGGTGGATCTTGTCGATCGGCGAGCGGAGCTGGGACGGCCGCACCGTGACATCGACGAGCCGGGTGTGACCGTTCGCCGCGACGTACTCGTCGCTGAGCGAGAAGTCCAGGCCCATCTCCTCCAAGATGGCGAGCTCGATCTCCAGGAACTCGATCGGCGCACGCCGGATCGTGATCTCCGACTGCGTGACGATCGCCGCGGTGAGCAGGCTCATCGCCTCGATCGGGTCCTCCGACGGTGCGAACTCGACGTCGGTGTTGATGCTGTCGACGCCGTGCACCCGCAGGGTGGTGGTGCCGATGCCGTCGATCTCCACACCGAGGTGGGTCAGGAACACGCACAAGTCCTGGACCATGTAGTTGGGGCTGGCGTTGCGCAGCACCGTGACACCGGGGGACAGGGCAGCGGCCAGCAGCGCGTTCTCGGTCACCGTGTCGCCGCGCTCGGTGAGGGTGATGGGCCGGGTGGGCTCCACCGATTCGTCGACGGAGCAGCGGTAGTAGCCATCGGTGGCCAGCACGTCCAAGCCGAAGCGGCGAAGCACCTGCAGGTGCGGCTCGATGGTGCGCGCGCCGAGGTCGCAGCCACCGGCGTACGGGAGGGCGAAATCGGAGTAGGAGTGCAGCAGCGGGCCGAGGAACATGATCACCGAGCGCGTCCGCCGGGCGGCTTCGACATCCATCGAGGCGAGGTCGAGGTGCTCGGGGCGAACCAGTTCGAGATCACTGCCATCGGCCGACCAGGTGGCGCGGACCCCGATGCTGGTCAGCACCTCGAGGATCCGATTGACCTCCTCGATCCGCGCGATGCCGCGGATGACGGTGCGGCCGCGGTTGAGCAGGCTGGCACACAGCAGCGCCACCGCCGCGTTCTTCGACGACCGGACGTCGATCGCCCCGCTCAGCTTGGCTCCGCCCTGGACCCGCAAGTGCTGCGGCGTGCCAGCACCCACCGAGATGAGCGGCGAATCGAGCGCCTCAGCGATGCGGTTGACCATCTCGAGGCTGAGGTTCTGATTGCCTGCCTCGATCCGGTGGACCGCACTCTGACTGGTGCCGAGCACAGCTGCCAGCTGTGTCTGGGTCAGCCCGCGGTGCTTGCGCGCGTCGCGAATGAGGCCGCCAATACGATCAAGATAGGTTTCCGTCACGTTACGCACCCTAACTCATATGTGAGATTTTCCCGCAAGCACGTCGGCGCGTCGCAGCTGGGACCTTGCTCACGTTGAGAGTTCGAGACACCCTTCCGGGCGGCGGGAAGCCTCTGGTCGCTGGGAAACCGGGACCCCTACAGTGTGGCCATGACCGCACACTTTGACGTCGTCGTGCTCGGTGCCGGGCCTGGTGGCTACGTGGCCGCCGTGCGTTCGGCCCAGCTGGGACTGAAGACCGGGATCATCGAGCTCAAGTACTGGGGCGGGGTGTGCAACAACGTCGGATGCATCCCGACCAAGTCGTTGCTCCGCAACGCCGAGATCGCCCACATCTTCAATCACGAGGCCGCGACGTTCGGGATCGGCGGCAACGCCACCTTCGACTTCGGCGCTGCCTGGAAGCGCAGCCGCGCGACGGCCGACCGGATGGCCAAGGGCGTGCACTACCTGATGAAGAAGAACAAGATCACCGAGATCGACGGCTGGGCCACCTTCGTCGACGACCACACCTTCAGTGTCGAGCTGAACAAGGGCGGCACCGAGACGGTCACGTTCGACAACCTGATCATCGCCGCCGGCGCCACGACGCGGCTGCTGCCCGGGACGTCGCTGAGCGACCGGGTGGTGACCTACGAAGAGCAGATCATGACCGACAACCTGCCGGGATCGATCATCATCGCCGGCGCCGGCGCGATCGGGGTGGAGTTCGCCTACGTGATGGCGAACTACGGCGTGGACGTCACCATCGTGGAGTTCCTGGACCGGATGGTCCCGCTGGAGGAGAAGGAAGTCTCGGCCGAGTTGGCCAAGGCGTACAAGAAGCTCGGCGTGACGGTGCTGACCGGCACCAAGGTGGAGACCATCGACGACTCCGGCGACAAGGTGAAGGTCACCGTCAGCCCCGCGAACGGTGGGGAGTCGAAGGTCCTGGAAGCCGACAAGGTCATGCAGGCGATCGGGTTCGCGCCGCGCACGACGGGATACGGGCTGGAGAACAGCGGCGTGAAGCTGACCGAGCGCGGCGCCATCGAGATCGACGACTACATGCGCACCAACGTCCCCCACATCTACGCCATCGGTGACTGCACCGGCAAGCTGCTGCTGGCCCACACCGCCGAGGCGCAGGGGATCGTCGCCGCCGAGACCATCGCCGGTGCCGAGACGATGCCGGTCAACTACGACATGATCCCCAGGGCCACCTACTGCCAGCCGCAGATCGGCTCGTTCGGCTACACCGAGCGGCAGGCGAAAGACCGTGGTTACGACGTCAAGATCGCCAAGTTCCCCTTCACCGCGAACGGCAAGGCGCACGGCCTCGGCGAGGCGACCGGATTCGTCAAGCTCGTCGCCGACGCCAAGTACGGGGAGATCCTCGGCGTGCACATGATCGGGCCAGATGTCACCGAACTGCTGCCCGAGCTGACCCTGGCACAACTGTGGGACCTCACCGCCGAGGAAGTGGCGCGCAACGTGCATGCCCACCCGACGCTGTCAGAAACGCTGAAGGAAGTGGCCCACGGGATTTCCGGCCACATGATCAACTTCTGATCGGGCGCCGCTGCGCGGTCACAGTCCGCGGGCGGCGATCACCTCGGCGTAGCGGTGGCCGGACTGCTTGACGGTCCGTTGTTGGGTCTCGTAGTCGACCCGCACCAGACCGAAACGCTTCGCGTATCCCCACGCCCACTCGAAGTTGTCCATCAGCGACCAGTAGAAGTAGCCGCGCACTGGCACGCCATCCTCGACGGCATCGAGGACGGCGTTGAGGTGTGCGTCGAGGAAGGCGGTCCGGCCGACGTCGGGCACGCTCCCATCCTCGGCGACAGTGTCGTCGAACGCGGCGCCGTTCTCGGTCACCCACAACTCGACTTCCGCCGGACCGGTGTACTCGCGGTCCACGCGTCGGAGGAGTTCGCGCAGTCCGTGCGGCTGGATCTCCCAGCCCATTCCGGTCGTCGGCAGGCCCTGCGGGTGCACGTGAACGCCGTCGGCCGCCGGATGCGGCGACCTGACAGGGCGGTCGGTCGGCGCTTCGGTGGCCAACTCCACCTCGGGCGCCAGGTCGCTCACCGTCTGGCCGTGGTAGTAGTTCACGCCGAGCACGTCGATCGGGGCCGAAATGATGTCGAGGTCACCCGGCTGCACGGTCTCGTCCAGCCCGAGACCCGCGACGTCCTCAAGAACGTCGCTCGGGTACTCGCCTCGGAAGATCGGATCGAGAAAGACGCGATTGGCCTGCCCGTCGACCCGCCGGGCAGCGTCGAGGTCACCGGCCCGCTCCGGGTTGGCGGGCTTGGCCACGGTGAGGTTGACGGTGAGGCCGAGCTTGAGGCTCGGATCTGCCTCACGCAACGCGTTCACCACCAGGCCATGGCCGAGCAACAGGTGATGCATCGCTGCGAGCCCAGCAGCTGGATCCTGCAGCCCAGGGGCGTGCGCGCCGGCGATGTGACTCACGAATGCCGCGCACCACGGCTCGTTGAGCGTCGTCCACACCGGAACACGGTCACCGAGCGCGCCGTGCACGTCCATGGCGTAGTCGACGAAGCGATACGCGGTGTCCCGGTTGCGCCAGCCACCGGTTTCCTCCAGCGCCTGGGGCAGATCCCAGTGGTAGAGCGTGAGCCAGGGCATGATCCCGGCCTCGAGAAGGCTGTCCACCAACCGCGAGTAGAAGTCCAGCCCCGCCGGGTTCACCGGACCACCATCGGGTCGCACTCGGCACCACGACGTGGAGAACCGGTAGCTCTGGACGCCCAGGTCAGCCATCAACGCGACGTCACTGGCGTAGCGGTGATAGTGGTCGCACGCGGTGGAGCCATCGTCACCATTGATCACCGCGCCGGGGACTCGACAGAACGCGTCCCAGATCGAGTCGGTTCGTCCGTCTTCGTGTATTGCACCCTCGATCTGGAACGCGGCCGTCGCGGCACCGAACACGAACGACGGATCAAAATTCCGAATCGACGGCGACGGTGCCGCAGAGTCCAGGGCCACGTTTGTCCTTTCAAGGGTGGGAGCGCTCACACGCTATGGTCCGGCTGGAAACGACGTCAAGCAGGCGGCAGATCTGGCCGGCCTACGCCGTGTCTCGGATGACCAGCCTGGCGGGGAGCAGCACAGCCGTCGGCGGCTGTTCACCGGACAGCCGCTGCAGCAGCAGCCGCGCCATCATCGCGCCCATCTGGGTGGAGGGCTGACTCACCGTCGTCAGCGCGGGGGAGACCGACGTCGCTACGGGGCTGTCGTCGAAGCCGACCACCGCAATATCACCCGGGACCGACAACCCCTGCTGGCTCAGCGAGGTCAGCGCGCCGCGCGCCATCGCGTCGCTGGCGACGAACACCCCGTCGAGGTCGCCGTGCACGCTGAGCAGGCGCTGCATCGCGGCCGCGCCGCTGGCCTCCAAGAAATCGCCATGGATGACCGCATCGGTCGGTAGGCCGGCCTCCGCCAACGAGTCGCGCCACCCGCGCAGCCGATCGACGGCGGCGGTCATGTCCGCCGGTCCCGCGATCGTGCCGATTCGACGGCACCCTCGGGCGAGTAGGTGCCGCGTCGCCTGCGCAGCCCCGTCGACGTTGTCGACGTCGACGTAGAAGCACGGACCCATCCGTGGCACGACAGGGCGTCCGCCGAAGACCACCGGCATAGCGTCGTTCAATGCGACCAGGTCGGTATTGCCAGCGTGATGGGAAACCACCAGCGCTCCGTCGACGTTGCCGCCCTGCAAATAGCGCCGGGTTTTCCCGTTCGGGTCGTCGCTGGTTACCAAGAGGTTCAGGATGTATTCACTCGGCTCCAGCGCCTCGGTGATTCCGCGGACCACAGAGGCGAAGAAAGGGTCGCCGAAGAATCGTGTGGTGTCCTCCGACACCAGCAGGGCCACGGCGAAGGTTCGGTTGCTGGCGAGCGATCGGGCCGCGCGATTGGGAACGTAATTCAGCCGGCTGATGGCTGCGTTGACGGCCTCCACGACCTCCGGCCGCACATTCGGTGAGGCGTTGATCACGCGGGAAACGGTGGAGCGACTGACTCCTGCTTCGGCCGCTACTGACTCCAGCGTCGGTAGCACCCTGGCCGGCATGGCGGCCACGCTACACCTCGGAGCCCGGCGCTCCGGCCAGCGCCGAAACTATTGCGAAACGTATCCTTCGAGCTGATCTCGTTCGAACTCAAGCTCGGAGATGTAGGACTTGACCACGTCACCGATGCTGACAATGCCAGCCATCCCGCCGTCGTCCTCGACCACCGGGAGGTGCCGAATCCGGCGTTCGGTCATCGTCGACATCAGCGACTGAACGGACTCGTCCTCCATGCAGGTCACCAGATCGGTGGTCATGATCGCGGAGACGGGTCCGGACAGGAATTCCACGCCGTCGGCGAGCCAGCGGACCACATCCCGCTCGGTCATGATCCCCACCGGCCGGCGGCCGTCGGACGAGACCACGACGGCGCCCAGGTTGTACTCCTTGAGGGTCCGGATGGCGTCGGAGACGGTCGTCTCCGGCGTGACCGTGACGATCGCGTACCCCTTCGCCCGGAGCAGTTGGTAGATCCGCATTGAACACCTCCGGTTCGAGGCTAATGCGAGGCCCGTCCGATCCGATAGGCCCGACGTCTGATTGCGACCGCTTCGAGATGCCGAGGCGCCAGCAGCCAGGGCCGACTGCGCCGGTGGTGCGAGATGATGCGAGCATGCCGTTCCAGATCGCCGGGATACCGGAAGCTGACGAGGTCCTCGACCGCTATCCGTTCGCCGTCGTGGTCGGGATGATGCTCGATCAGCAGTACGGCATGGAGCACGCCTTCCGCGGCGGCTGGAAGGTGCTGAGCCGTTTCGGGACGCTCGACCCGGGCGCCGTCGCCGCAGCCGACCCGCAGGCCTTCAAGGCCCTCTGCAGCACGCCTCCGGCCATCCACCGGTTTCCTGGGTCCATGGCTACTCGGCTTCAGGAGCTGGCGGCGCTGGTCGAATCGACCTACGGCGGAGACGTGACCCGGTTGTGGACCGAGGCCGGAAGCGGCGATGAACTGCTCGCGCGGGTGCAGACACTGCCAGGCTTCGGGCGGCAGAAGGCGCAGATCTTCGTCGCCCTGCTCGGCAAGCAACTCGGCGTCCGTCCCGACGGCTGGCAGGACGCCGCCGGAGACTACGCACTGGACGGCTACCGGTCGGTCGCCGACGTCGTCGACGCCGAGTCGCTGCAGAAGGTCCGCGACTACAAGAAGCAGAAGAAGGCCGCTGCTTCCGCGTCGTGACCCCGCCTCAGCCCAGATACTCCCGCCAGGGACCTCGAATGGCGAAGGTGAGGCCAGGCTCCTGGATGTTCGCGAACAGGATCCGCCCGTCAGGGCTGAAGCACGGCCCGGTCATCTCGCTGTAGACGTTCCCGCCGCCGCTG
Source organism: Propionibacteriaceae bacterium (assembly GCA_044225235.1). Taxonomy (GTDB): domain Bacteria; phylum Actinomycetota; class Actinomycetes; order Propionibacteriales; family Propionibacteriaceae; genus Microlunatus. The sequence goes on from JBGAIX010000002.1 coordinate 295,326, forward strand.
TTCTGCTCCTGGACGACGAGGTTGCGCGCGATCGCCTGCGCCCCCGTCTCGCGCGACCAACTCAGCACGTGTTGGGCGGTCGCACCGTCCTCGGTCAGGATGAGGCTGCCGTAGGGGGAGACGTGGCAGCCGTCCGGGCCGTCGAATGCCAGGTCGAGCGAGGGTCCGAAGGTGCCTTCCCACCCGGCCGGCTCCTGGTGAAGCTTCTCGTTGTACGGGAAGTACGCCACCAGCGTGAGCGTCTTGCGGCGGTAGTCGTAGAACCAGAGCTGACCGTCGTGCTTCGTCGCGTTCGCAGGCAGGTCCGCAGGGATCGTGAAAGCAAAGCTCGCCACGAAGTACATCCCACTCTCGTCGCCCCAGGCGCCCTCGAGCTTCTTGGAGTGAGTCACCTGACCCGCGCCGAACTGCTTGCGCAGTGATGTCGCGGCGGCGTGCCGGTCGGGGACGTCCACCCACTTCGTGGCGAACGGCCGGCCGATCTGCGCGGACGTGACGTAAGCAAGATCGGGCAGCACGCTGCCGTCGGGAGTGAGCACTGCGAGCGCCTGCAGAAGTCCGTCATCAGGGCCGAGCGCCTTGGCGATGTAGGGCTTCAGCTTCACGCCGTCCGGTGCGGTCCATCGGTAGAGCAAGCCGGTGGGTGAGCTGGCGTCCTCGGTCAGGTAGACGCGACGCAGGCTCGGCTCGACCACGACTGCCTCGTGCGGTGCTCGTCCCCATGCCTTGATCGGTTCGGGTGACTGATCAGCAGGGTTGCCGGAGAAGACCTCGAAGACGTAGCCGTGGTCTTTGGTGAGGGTCCCGGTGCCGGCCTTGTCCTCGTTCTCCTCGCAGGTCAGCCAGCTGCCCCACGGTGTGGGCCCACCGGCACAGTTGCTGATGGTCCCGGCCAAACCGACCCACTGCGAGACGCGCTCACCGGCGCGATTGACCTCGATGACGGTGCAGCCGCCGCCGAGAACGCCGGGGTCGTACACCACGCCCGGAACGTGCGGAACCGGCTGCGGACTGGTCTTGCCGCCTTCGTGGTTCTGGATCAGCCGATAGCCACCACGGCTCCGCACGACGAGGGTTCCGTCAGGACGTTCCGGGGTCTTGCCGACGATGGCTCCAGTCCCGTCGTGGACGTCAGTCGCGCCGCTCTCCGCAACCACCTCGTAGGAGAACCCAGGAGGGAGGGCGAGCTTGTCGCCGGACGCGGACTCCAACGGCGGGAAGAGCTTCGCGGCCTTGCCGTGCGCAGGGGAGCGGTCGTGGGCCTCTGCGGGGACTGCGCCCAGCAGCCCGGCGCCGACCGCCGCCGCACCGGCTATGCCACCACGGTTGAGAAGTTGACGGCGGGTGAGTGACATGTGGAACTCCGATCGGGGGCAGGTGTTCAGGAGTGCACCCACACGATCTCCCGGCCCCACGGGCCCGGGCATGATCTGTTGAGTGAACAGTAGGTGAACGGAATAGACCGCGCCCGGGTGGGTCGACTCTCACCGACGAGCCACGCGCTGGCGAGCCGCATGTCAGGATCAAATCCATGAACCTCGACGAGATCAGGCAGAGCCGCGGCTATCGGGTGCTCGTCGGCACGGGCCTGGTCAGCTACGGGGTGGTCCATCTCGTGTTGGCCTGGATCGCTGTCCAGGTGGCACTCGGCGACGAGAGCGACGCGTCCAGCGCCGGCGCGCTCCGCCAACTTGCCCGGACACCGCTCGGCGGGGTGCTGCTGTGGATCATCGCCATCGGCTTCTTCGCGCTCACGGTCTGGCAGGCGACGTCGGCGGTGATCGGGATCGGCGGCTCAGACAACTGGCGGCGGATCCGGAAGCGGATATCGTCAGTCGGCCGCGCCGTGGTCTACCTCGGCCTCGGCATCCTGGCGATTCGCATCGTCCTGGGCGGCAAGGCCGAGTCCGGTAAAAGCGAGGAGACGATCACAGCCAGGCTGCTCGGCCTCCCTGCCGGACCGTTGCTGGTCGGAATTCTCGCCGCCATTGTCATTGCGGTGGGCATTTCGCAGGTTGTCAAAGGCGTTCGCCAGAAATTCGTCGAAGATCTCGCGGAGAATGTCCATGTGGCCGTCCGGCGGCTGGGCACGGTTGGCTGGATCGCCAAGGGCGTTTCCATCATTCTGATCGGCGTCCTGTTCGGCTGGGCTGCGGTGACGTTTGACCCGAAAAAGGCCGGCGGCACCGATCAGGCGCTGGCCGCGCTCCGCGATCAGCCATTCGGGCCCGCGCTATTGGTCGTGTTCGCCCTCGGCATCGCCTCTTTCGGGCTCTATTGCCTGGCGTGGGCACGAGCTCCGCGCATCTGAGTCGAGCGGGCCGCCGGTCAATCCCGCGGTCGACGACTCGTCCGGCGACCGAGAGGTATCCGGCCGTAGCCGACGCGCCCGCGAGCCCAAGCCCGGCGATCAGCAAACCCACGACTTCGCGCGGCGAGTGGGTCGAACTGGACACGTACAGCGCCGGACTCGGCGTGTAGGCGAACCACCCGCAATCTACGGCGGGAGCGGTCCAGACCCACGATGCCAGCGATGGCCATGACCAGGCAGAGTGCACCGGCGAGCAGTGGCCAGCGCAGGAAAGTGGACACCCGGGGAGTTTTTCAGACTGCCGGATGGTGAGGTCGAGACGTTCCGCTGGTCCGATAAGCGACATTATGTCAACTAGAAGGCGCGACACCCCACCACTGAAGCAGCCAACCAACTATTTCGGGCCGTTCGCCCTCACCAGCCTGCTGCTCCCGCACGTCCGCGACCGCGTGGTCTCGCTGTCATCCCAACTCCACCGGCTCGGCAAGATCCACCTCGACGACCTCAACTGGCGAACCCGCGCCTACAACGACCTCGCGCCCTACCGCGACTCCAAGCTGGCCATCGTCCTGTTCTCGAACGAACTCCAACGCCGGCTCGCTGCGACGGGCAGCTCGGTCCGCTCGATCGTCGCGCACCCAGGGATCGCGCGCACCACGCTGGCCACCCATGCGGGCGGGCTGACAGGCCGGATCAACTACCTCGGACCGCTGCTCAACGACGTCGACCACGGCGCCCTCCCTACCCTCTTCGCCGCCACCGAGAACGTCGCCGGTGGGGCGTACGTGGGACCGGACGGCCCGATGAGCATCAAGGGACACCCGAAGGTCGGCGAGGCCTCCCGGACCGCACGTGACGCCGAATTGGCCCGCGCGCTGTGGGCGGCAACCAATCAGACCGTCGGGCCTGAGTTCGCCTTCGCCATCTGAGCGGTCGACGGCTCGCCACCTCTGCTGCCCCGGCGACGCCCTCAGCGTCCGAAGGCGTTGCATATCCTGCGCCGGTGACCCTGATCGTGCGACCGGCGACCGCTCAGGATGCTGCCCGTTGCGCCGAGATCTACGCCCCCTACGTCGCCGATACACCGGTGTCCTTCGAGACGACGCCACCTGACGTCGCAGAGATAGCGCGGCGTATCGGTGCGGCGCACGCGTGGCTGGTGGCGACCGCCGGCGACGATGTTGTCGGGTACGCGTACGGCGGTCCCCATGCCACTCGCGACGCCTACCGCTACGCCTGTGACGTCTCGGTGTACGTCGATCCCCACCGGCAAGGCCAAGGCATCGGTTCCATGCTCTATCAGCGCCTGTTCGAGAATCTCGCAACCGGTGGCTTTCACGCCGTCTTCGCCGGCATCACCCAACCCAATCCGGCGAGCATGGCGCTGCACCAGCGATGCGGCTTCACTCCTGTCGGCACGTACCGTGAGGTCGGCTGGAAGTTCGGCCGCTGGCACGACGTCACGTGGGTGCAACGCCTGCTCCCCGGGGTGTAGGTCAGTCTTTCGCGATCGCGTCCGCGAGCGTCCGAACGCCATATGCGAAGGCGGCATCGACGTCTCCGCCGAGTCGGAACGCTCCGCCGAGTTCCATCGCGATGAAGCCGGTGGCCCACGCGGTCACGGTGCGTGCCGCCTCCAGCGCGTGGTCGTCGCCGGCGAGCCGGGCCACCACGTCGATCAGCGGCGCGCTCGCCGCTTCGATCTGGTCGCGGTCCAGCAGCACCTCCCCCGGCGAGAAGATCAGCCGGTAGCCAGCGGGACGGGCATGGGCATAGGCGCGGATCGCCGTCGCCAAGCCCTCCAGTCGATCCCGCGGCGCGGCTCCCTGGTCGACCGCATCCAGCCGCCTACGCAGCTCGACCAGCTCCGCCGCGGCGAGCAGCCGGATCAGGTCGTCCCGACTCCGCACCCTCTTGTACAGCGACGGCGGGCGTACGCCCACCCGGCCTGCCACGGCCGCCATCGTCACGGCGGCGAGGCCGTCGGCCTCGAGGAGGGACGTGCCTGCGGCGACGATGTCGCCGAGGGTGGTGCGCTCGGGAGTGGGCATGGCGTGAGTATAGCTATTAGCAGTAGCCATGAAGGCTACGTATCGTAGCCATCATGGAATTGGCGCCTCATCTTCGCCGCATCGGCAACGACATCGTCGCGGCCCACCTGATCGTCACCGACGCGGGCATCACCGTCATCGACGCCGGGCTTCGCGGCCATTGGTCTGACCTTCGGCGCGAACTGGAGGCGATCGGCCGCGGCCCAGCCGACGTACGCGGGGTCGTCCTCACGCACGGCGACAGCGACCACGTCGGCTTCGCTGAGCGACTCCGCGCCGAGCACGGCGTACCGGTGTTCGTGCACGCCGCCGACGCAGCACGAGCCCGCGGCGAGGAGTCGACGAAGCCGGCAATGGGCCCGATGCGCCTCATCCCGACGGCGCGATTCTTCGGCTACGGACTGCGCAAGGGCGGTCTGCGCACCGCCTGGCTCACCGAGGTGCAGGAGATGACCGACGGCCAGACCCTTGACCTGCCCGGTTCGCCGGAGATCATCGGACTGCCGGGTCACTCCCCTGGCAGCATCGCCGTCCACGTGCCGGCGGTGTCCGCGCTCTTCGTCGGCGACGCGCTGACCACCCGACACGTCTTGACGGGCGTGCAGGGTCCGCAGCCGGCGCCGTTCACCGACGATCCGGCGGGAGCCGCCGAATCGCTCGCGCGTCTGGAGCCCCTCGCGGTGGACTGGGTGCTGCCCGGCCACGGCGCTCCCTGGCGAGGCGGGGTGCCCGCTCTCCTCGCGGCGTATCGGGCCGGACGAGGGCCATCCCTGCCCTCGCGGTAGGGCCAGCCAGGTCGTCCCGGATCCACTGCGGCGCTAGCGTGTTTCGATCGGTCAGGGCAAGACGCTCGGTGCCGAACGACGCGACGAGAGGACCCTGCGATGCCGGGACGCGAGATCTTGTCTGAGCGGCACCTCGATCTCGACGATGTCCTCGGACGCGGGCGCCAGCGCCGGCTTGTCGACGATCCACCCGCCGGCATCGAGGAACTGCTGGCCTGGCAACGGCGTCACGAGCGTGCGGGCGGGCCGGTCAACCCGGGGCAGGTGCGGGAGATGATCGAGGTGAACGCCGCGATCGCCGCCGTGCTGGCACGCATCGACATCGTGCCCGGCGCGACCCGGGGGTTCGCCCAGGTCGGCGCCGGCTGGGTGCAGCACTACGAGAACTGCGACATCTACGTCGGGCCAGGCGGGGCCTTCTGTGTCCCGCGGCACCTGCGGGAGAAGTACGACATCCTCGGCGGCGCCACCGGGGTGCTCGGATTCCCGTCGACGGACGGGCTGCGCACGCCCGATGGTCGCGGCTGGTACAGCCATTTCCAATACGGGTCGATCTACTGGACGCCGCAGACCGGACCGATGGCCGTACGCGGGGTGTTGCGGGATCAGTGGGCAGCGCTCGGGTGGGAGCGGTCGTGGCTCGGCTACCCAGTGACCGACAGCTATTGGCTGCCCGGGCTCACCGCCGCCGACCACCCCAAAGTGGGCTGGTCCCTCTTCGAAAACGGCGCCGTCGCCGAGGCACCGCTTGCTACCGGTCCGGCGTTGGCGGTCGACATCAGCTCCGGCGATCTCCGCCGGTTGCTCCGCGAGCGGCTCTCGACGGTCGCCCACAGCACTCCGAAGGGCCTGGCGCTGGGATTCCATCCGCAGACCGACGCGCTCGAGACCACAGGCTGGGGGTACGGGCTGTACGCGTCGGTCCCCCGAGAGATCGGCGTCCGCCTCTACGGCTGGCACGACAACTGGCGCCTACCGGACACCGAGTTCACCGCCGAACTCCGGCTGCGCTTCGGGCTGACCTGGGTGCCACAGGCGCGGTTCCCGACGAACAAGACGCTGGTGGCGACCCTGAACAGCATCCGCGTCCACGCCTCGGGCCTGTTCACCCAGGAGATCGCCGACGGCGTCCGGGACGGCATCTGGGGGGCGTTCCACCGCGGCGGTCCAGATCCGGCGCGACCGGAGGTGGGCGACGGATCGGTGTTCGTCGCCGAGATCCCGACACTCGCGGATCAGACCGGCGACGGCCAGATTTTCGTCATCGACGTGCTCACCACCGCCGCAGGCGGCCTGCAGATCCTGGTGCCGACCGGGCCGATCGTGAAGGACGGCTCGAACGACGGACGGCGCGCCCTCGTGCAGACCCAGGTCGATCAGCTGCTCGGCGTCTGACCACAGCAGGGGAACATCTTTCCCTCCGCGCTCAGGCCAGCGACCGCAGAAAGTGGCGCTGCCAGGGGACTTCGACGGCCCGCGGGTGGTAGTGACGCTGCGTCCAGGCGACCGCATCGCGGGGCGAGAAGCCGTCGAAGACGGCCCACGCCGCGAGCGCGGTGCCGGTCCGACCGAGCCCGCCACCGCAGGCGATCTCGACGCGCTCGGCGCCAGCCCTGAGGTAGGCCTCGTGCAGCACGCGTTCGGCCGTGGCGTAATCCGAGGGCAGCCAGAAATCGGGCCAGACGATCCAGCGCTGCTCCCAGGCCGTCGGCGGCGGACGGCGGCCGGACAACTGCACTGCGAGCGTCGGCGACAGCCCGGCAGGCATCGGCCGGCGTAGCCCGCGACCGCGCACCCGGCGGCCTGAAGGGAGCACGACGACACCTGGACCGTTCCGCGGCCACGGCTCCATCGCTCCCCCTCCCTACCCGGTCCGCCCTCGATTGCAGGCTTGCGGCCCTGAGCCCTACCTAGTCTGCGCACCCCGGGCGTACATGATGACGGCGACCCCGACCAGGCACATCACTGCCCCGATCAGATCGAAACGGTCCGGACGATAGCCGTCGACGACGACGCCCCAGGCCAGAGACCCCGCAATGAAGACTCCCCCGTAGGCGGCGAGGATACGGCCGAAGTGCGGGTCAGGCTGGAGGGTAGCGACGAAGCCGTAGATGCCGAGCGCGACCACGCCGGCACCGATCCAGATCAGGCCCTTGCGTTCCCGCACTCCCTCCCAGATCAGCCAGCTTCCGCCGATCTCGGCGAGCGCCGCCAGCAGGAACAGCGCGAGCGAGCGCAGCACGATCATGTGCAGACGCTACGGCGCGGCCGCGGGTCGATCCCGCCGGGCCAGGTCGGAGAAGGGCAGCGGGCAGCCTGTGGTGCCCGCACAGACAGTCAGGTCCTCGCACCCGGCCGAGATCGCGGCGAGCAGCGCCGCTCGGACCGTTTCCAGATCGGCGATGCGCCGATCGATGTCGAGAACCTTGGCAGCGATCGCCCGTTGCAGGGAGACGTCCCGCGTGCGATGCCGATGGCGCCCGGAGCGGAGCAGGTCGGCGATCTCGTCCAAGGTGAAGCCGAGCCTCTGCAGGGCCTTCACGATCCGCACCGCGGCAACGGCGTCTGGCGGATATTGCCGGTGACCGCCCAGGGTCCGGTCCGGGGTCGGCAACAAGCCGCGCCGTTCGTAGTACCGGAGTGTGTCGATGGAAACGCCGGCTGCGGCGGCCAGCTCCCCCATCCGCAGCGTCACTAGCCGGACGCCGCTGCGGCGCGGGCGCTCAGCGTGTCGAGAACGCCCGACTGGGCGGGCGGCGCCTCGACGATGAGCCGCAGTTCGGGCGATCGCACCGACAAGGTGAAGGTGTAGAAGCTGCAGCACTGCGTCTCGCGAACGGCCAGGTCCGCCACCCGTGCGGCGACCGCCGGGACGGCGGGCAGGGTGAGATCGAGTTGGGTCGGCTGGGGTCGGCGGTGGTCGATGACGAGCGCGAACAGCTCGTCGAACTCCGCGACTCGCAGTGGCTGTTCCGGGCTCGGCAGCGTGCAGGCCGCCGGGACCGACGACGGATCGAACGGGAGCTGGATGGACATGCGTTGACGCTAAACCCGGACCTAGGTCCGGGTTGCAAGGCCGTGTTGCACAGACGACGAGGTCGACACCATCACCGAGGTGCTCTGGGGAGCACTTCACGGCCTTGCGACCTTGGCGCGCAACCAGAGACTCCGGCCCGGCCACGATGCCGAGCGCATTCGGCTGCTCGTCGCTCTGCTCGGCAGCAACGGCGGCACATCCGCCTAGCGGCAACCCGCTCGGGCTGCCGCGTAGCGGCAACCCATTCGGGCTCCCATTGCCCCCGGACTGAACGCGTGTATAGCATATTGAACATGCGTTCAGCATCCGGCGGGTCGACTGTTGCGGCCGACCTCTCCACCCGGGCGCGGATCCGCGACGCCGCGGTGCTGCGCTTCGCGCGGACAGGCTTCAACGCCTCGGTGCGCACCATCGCCGCCGATGCCGGCGTCAGCCCAGGCCTGGTGATCCATCACTTCGGCTCGAAGGATGCCCTGCACCGGGCCTGCGACGAGCACGTGCTGGCATGGATCGCGGATTCCAAGCGAAAGAACATGGGGCCGGCCACGTCCGGCGGGCTCTTCGCCATCCTTGATGAGGCAGACGACTTCGCCCCCCTCGTCGGATACGTGCTCCGGTCGCTGCAGGCCGGCGGCGCAGTCGGCAAGGCGTTCGTCGAGCACATGATCGCCGATGCCGAGGAGTACACCGCCGAAGCAGTTCGGTCCGGCATCGCCAAGCCCAGCCGAGACGAACGGGCGCGGGTGCGGTACCTCGTTCAGTCGTCCCTCGGGTCGCTGCTGCTCGCGATCACACTCGACCCCCCGGACGATCCGGAAGATCTGAGCGCGGTCCTGCGGACCTTCGTGACGAGCCAGTACCTACCCATGCTCGAGTTGTTCACCGACGGCTTCCTGACGAGCCGGAGGATGCTCGACGACTACCTCGTGTACGTCGGCGACCCGCCCGACACCCCCGGCGCAACCGCCGACGGCTCTGCCGCCTGACTGTTCGCACACGTTTCCGTTTTTGGCTCCCGTCGGGCGGCCGACCCTGCCCGACGTCCGATCGTGAACGACGAGGCTTCTGATGACCACACCTTCCACCGGGCGCCCGGCAAGCGCGCCCGCGATCGCGATTCGCGATCTCCGCAAGAACTTCGGCGCCGTCCGCGCGCTGAACGGATTGAACCTGACCGTCGAGCACGGCCAGGTGGCCGGGTTCCTCGGGCCCAACGGCGCTGGCAAGTCCACCACCATCCGCGTGCTGCTCGGCCTGTTGCGCGCCGACTCCGGCAACCTCCAGCTGCTTGGCGGCGACCCCTGGGACGACGCCGTCGCTCTGCATCGTCGGCTCGCGTACGTGCCCGGGGAGGTGTCGCTCTGGCCCAACCTGACCGGCGGTGAGGCGATCGACTACCTGACCCGACTGCGCGGAAAGCCCGACAAGCGACGCAGGGACGAACTGCTCGAACGGTTCGACCTGGACCCGACCAAGAAGACCCGGGCGTACTCCAAGGGAAACAGGCAGAAGGTCGCCCTGGTGGCAGCCTTCGCGTCCGAGGTCGACCTGCTGGTGCTCGACGAGCCGACCTCGGGGCTCGACCCCTTGATGGAGGCCGTCTTCACCGACTACCTCCGCGACGCGAAACGCCACGGCACCTCGGTGCTCCTGAGCAGCCACATCCTGCACGAGGTGGAGAAGGTGTGCGACACGGTCACGATCATCCGTGCCGGGCGGTCCGTCGAGTCCGGCACGCTTGACGAGCTGCGACACCTGACCCGATCGAACGTGACGACAGTCATCGCGGCTGATCCGTCCGCGCTGCACGAGCTACCCGGCCTCCACCACATCGACGCCCAGCAGAACGGCGAGGGCACCACGCGGGTCACCTTCGACGTCGACAACGACTCGATGGGACACGTGCTGGCGACTCTGGCCTCCCTGGACGTGCGCGCGTTCACCGCGACACCGCCGTCGTTGGAAGAGCTCTTCATGCGGCACTACGGCGACCAGCTCGCCGCCGAGCCCGCTGCAGGTGCGCGGTGACGAGCATGGCAGTCGCAGCGATTGCCCGTACGGAAGCGAACACCGGGCTTTCTGGCACGGGTCGCCTGGTGCGCCTCATCCTGCGTCGCGATCGGGTGCGACTGGGGGTCTGGGCCGCGTCGATGGTCGCGTTCTACGCGTACTTCACCGTCGCTCTGGACACCGTCTTCGCCGACGAGGCGGCACGGCAGGGGCGCGCGGCGGTGATGGAGACGCCCGCCGGCATCGTCATGGGCGGGCCAGGCTACGGCCTCGACGACTACACGACCGGGGTCGCGATGGCCAACGAAGGCATCACCTGGGTGGTGCTCGCGCTCGCGATCCTCGCCATCCTCCACGTCGTTCGGCACACCCGGGCCGAGGAGGAGAGCGGCCGGTCCGAGCTGGTCCGAGCCGCCGCGGTCGGACGCCATGCACCCGCTCTCGCGGCGCTGCTGACCCTGTTGCTGATCAACGCCGCGATCGCCGTCCTCTCAGCACTGGCGATGGTCGGCGTCAGCGGGGGCGCGCTCGATCTGGTGAACGCACTGGGGATGACCGTCGGATCGGGCCTCAGCGCGATGGTCTTCGCAGGCGTGGCGGTGGTGATGTGCCAGATCACCGAGCACGGTCGCGCAGCGATCGGTGCGAGTCTGGCCGTGTTCGGCGTCGCCTTCGTGCTGCGGGCGGCCGGAGACATCCAGCAGCGGGGCGGTGGCGCGCTCTCGTGGTTCTCCCCGATCGGCTGGGCCCAGCAACAACGAGCCTTCGTCGACCTGCGCTGGTGGCCCGCGCTGCTGTCGGTCGCCGCGCTCGGCGCACTGCTGTGGCTCGGCGCCACACTCGCCACGCGTCGGGACTTCGGCGGGGGTCTCGTCGCCACCCGAGCCGGCCGGGCCGACGCGCGAGCCTCGCTGGCCGGGCCAGTCGCACTGGCGTGGCTTCAGCAGCGCAGCGCGCTGCTCTGGAGCAGCCTCGGACTAGGCCTGATGTGGTTCGCTTCGGGCACCCTGATGCCACAGATCTCGACGATGATCGGCGACGTGGTCGCGTCGAACCCCGTCGCCCAGCAGATGTTCGGCGCGGATCCGGCCGCCCTGAGTCTGAGCTTCCTGCGCATCATGATCTTGTATGCGGCGTTGTGCTGCGCCGCGTACGCGGTGGTCATGGGCTCGCGGGCCAAGACAGAGGAGTCGTCCGGGCGAGTCGAGCTCGCCCTCTCACTGCCCGTGTCGCGGACGCGATGGCTCGCCGCACAGGTGGCGGTGTCCGGGCTGGGGACTGCCATTCTGCTTGCGACGAGTGTGTACGCCTTCTGGCTCGGGGCGCTCTCCATCGGCTGGACGGAGCAGACACTTGGGGACTACAGCGTGGTGGTCGGCACGCAGCTGCCGGCACTGGCGGTGTACCTGGGCGTGACGGCCGCCCTGTTCGGCTGGCTGCCACGGGCCACCGCTCTGGCGTGGCTGATGGTGGCGTACACCTTCGTCGTCGGCATGTTTGGAGCGCTGTTGGATCTGCCCCACTGGACCAACTGGGTGTCGCCGTTCTTCTGGCTGCCAGCCCCGTTCGTCGACGAGCCTGACGCGTTGCATCTGCTTGGGCTGACGGCGGTAGCGGCGATGCTCTTCCTCGCGGCCTTCCTGGGGTTCAAGCGCCGGGACGCGGCGCGCTGAGGGCACCGTCAGCTTCAGCCCGCCAGAATCAGAGGCGAGCCTCCACCGCGACCTCCGGGAGCACGACGAACGTCGGCGGTTCGCTCTCCCACTCCGAGAACGGCACCGAGGCCACGACCGCACCGAGCGCCTGCAGGCCAACCTGCATTGCGTCGGCCGACTGCCAGAGGGAAATCGCGACCAGTCGACCGGTCTCGACATCCTCGAAGGCACCGATCGCGTCGAGCCCGTCGAGACCGTCCGCGGCGGCGTTCATCCGGCGCATCGCGTCGAGCAGGTCGTCGCGGTGCTCGGGCCGAGGGACGTGGGTGGCTTGAGCGAGAACGCGCATGGTCAAGTCCTTTCAGGTGTGGGGAGCGGCGCTCGGGCCGGGTCGGCCAGTGCGCCCGAGGGTGGTCGAAGACGGGCAAGCAGGGCCTCCGGGCCCTGGTAGGTCACGCCGCGCTGCTCGGCGACGTTCAGATCGAGGCGGCCGAGCAGCAGAGCGAGAACGACGTCCGGCGGTCCGGCGACGACCGCGTCGGGGTCCGGGTGCGCTCCCATCTCGGCGGCGACGCGGCCCGCGGCGACGGTGACGGTGAGCGGGCGCTCCCCGGTCCTCACTTCGAGGCAGGCAGCAGGCTCGGTCGGCGTGTTGTCGCCCAGTCGCAGCCGGGCCGGCAGCAACAGCCAATGACTCCGAAACGCGTCGTCGGCCCTCTGCTGCGCCATCAGCGGCCCGCCCCACCGTGCCAACGCGTCCAACACCGGCTCCAGCGCCGTGCCGCGCTCGGTCAGTTCGAAGAGTCGGGTCGCGACCGGTGGCGGCGCCTCATAGCTCCGGATGACCCCGTGCGCCTCGAGATCTCGGAGGCGCTCCGCGAGCAGGTTGGTTGCGACACCGGGCAGTCCGTCGCGCAGGTCGCTGTAGCGCGACGGACCGTTGGCCAGGAGTTCGCGGATCAGCAGCATCGTCCAACGGTCCCCGACCACGTCCAGCGCTCGGGCTGCCGCGCAGTACTGCCGGTACGACTTCACGTGACGACAGTAGCACCCCGTACTTGAATTTCGCGTCTATTTACTTGATTTTTTCAAGTCATCACCAGGGAAGGGCCCGACCGTCGCGGAAGAAGCCACCCGTCGGGCCGTCGTCGCCCAGGAGTGCCGCCCAGGTGACACCAGCCGCTCCGCGCTCGACCGGGCGGCCGCCCTGGCCCATGTCCGTGTCGGTCCATCCGGGGCAGATCGCGTTCACCAGGAACCCTTCCTGGCGCAGCTCTCCGGCGAGCAGGCGGGTGAGCGCGTTCAGTGCGGCCTTGGACGTCGCATAGGCGGGAATGCCGCCAGCCATCTCGCTGATGGCACCCGCCTCGCTCGACACGTTCACGATCCGCGGATGCGGACTCTGACGCAGCAACGGCAGCAGGGCCAGGGTGACCCGCCAGGCGCCGAAGAGATTGGTGCCGAAGGCCTCCTCGACGGCATCGAGGTCCGCCGAGGAGGCTCGTGCCCCCGAGTCGTAGGAGATGGCCGCGTTGTTGACCAGGATGTCGAGGCGCCCGACCTCCTCCCCGAGCCAGTCGGCCAGTCGTCGCACACTCGCCGGGTCGGTGACGTCGAGCTGGTGGGCGCGCGCCGCTTGGCTGCCGCTCCCGAGCGCCTCGGCAGTGCGTCGTGCGGCCTCGGCAGCTCGCGCCGTCACCACGACCTCACAACCGCGCGCCGCGAGTTGGCGACAGACCTCGCGACCGATTCCACGATTGGCGCCGGTGACCAGCGCCACCGCGCTCGGCCGGCTGCTCACCCGAAGTGCTCCACGGCTACCACGCGTAGTCCTCCGGCGCAGTCCGGTAGCCGGGGAACAGACTGTCCAGTCGCGCGAGAGTCGACGGATCCAGTTCCATCTCGGCCGCCGCGAGCGCACTGGCGAGCTGATCGACCACACGCGGCCCGATGATCGGCGCGGACACAGCCTCCTGGTGCAGCAGCCAGGCGAGCCCCAGCTGGGCTGGTGAGGCGCCCAATTCGGCCGCGAGGTCTTCGTAGGACTGGATGGCGTCTCGATGCGCGTCCAGCGACCCCCTTGACCGGCCGTCGAGCCTGCGCACCCCCGCATCGCCCTTGCCCAGCACGCCGCCGAGCAAGCCACCCTGCAATGGGGACCACGGGATGATGCCCAGACCGTAGTGCTGGGCCGCCGGGATGACCTCGCGCTCGATGTCGCGAACGATCAGGTTGTAGAGGGACTGCTCGCTGACCAGGCCGGTGAAGTGCCGGGCCGCCGCGGCCTCCTGTGCCTGGGCAATGTGCCAGCCGGCGAAGTTGCTGCTGCCGACGTACAAGACCTTGCCCTGCGCAACGGCGGTCTCCATCGCCTGCCAGATCTCCTCCCACGGCGTGGCCCGGTCGATGTGGTGCATCTGGTAGAGGTCGATGTAGTCGGTCTGCAGCCGGCGCAAACTCGCGTCCAGGGCGCGGCGGATGTTCAGCGCCGACAGCTTGCCGTAGTTCGGCCAGCGGCCGCCGTCCGGACCGGGCATGTCGCCGTACAGCTTCGTGGCGAGCACGGTCCGGTCGCGGCGACCGCCACCTCGGGCAAACCACGAACCGACGATCTCCTCGGTGCGACCGCGATTCTCGCCCCACCCGTAGACGTTGGCGGTGTCGAAGAAGTTGATGCCGGCGTCGAGAGCGGCGTCCATGATCGTATGGCTGTCGGATTCGTCGGTGTGCGGACCGAAGTTCATCGTGCCCAGGCAGAGCCGGGAGACGCTCAGACCGCTCCGCCCCAAGGAGGTGTAGTCCATGCCAGCAGTCTTGCTGGCCCTCACCGTCGCTCCGCGCCCGACCCGTCCCGTCGACGGTTGGTAGCCAGCTGCTGCGGCGTCCCAGGCCGCTGGCAGGCTGGTTCCATGGACGCCGGGGAAGCGGTCGCCGGAGGGCTGCCCGACCAGTCGCCCGAGCCGGTCCAGCCGGCGGCGCACCCGGTCCCGCACACAAGTGAGTTCGCCTGGCCGGGGATGCGGAGCTACTACGCCACGCTCACCCCGCACGAGGGCGAGACCCGCACCGGGCCCGGCCAGATCGGCGTCGCGTTCAGCGCGCACCGCGAGGTCTCGTACGTCTCGGGCGGTCGGCACCAGCGGGCGACGTACCCCGGCGGATCGGTGATCTGCTCCGGCTCGGACGAGATCGTCTGGTCTGACGTCCGTGATCCGACCGAGGCACTCGAGATCTACCCCGAGCCCGAGCTGTTGCGCTCGCTCGGCGCGCCGGACTCGGATTGGCCGTGGCCGATCCAGCGCGCCGCGGTCGGGCTCGCGGACCCCGTGGTCCTCTCGATCGCGGCCCGGCTGAGGCAGGCACACACGACCGGGCGCTACGTGGGCGAGACAGCGGCCAGTTCGCTCGCACACGTCCTCGCGCGCCACGTACTGGCCCGCTACGCCGGCATCAAGCCTGACGTCAGCCGCCCTACTCGGCTCTCCCTTGCCGCGCTCGTTCGCGTTCACGACCTGATCGAGGATGACCTTGCCGGGCCCTTGACCCTTCCGGAGCTCAGCGCTGCCGCCCACCTCAGCCCGTTCCACTTCGCGCGCTGCTTCACCGCGACGACCGGCGAGCCGCCACACCGCTATGTGACCGGGCGCCGAATCGATCGCGCCCGCCACCTGCTCCGCACGACTGGCCAGCCCGTCGACGCGGTCGCGCAGGCAGTGGGATTCAGCAACATCAGTCACTTCCGCCGCGTCTTTCATGCTCACGTGGGCATCGGCCCAGGTGCCTACCGGCAAGCGACCGCACCAGTCCCCGTGGCCGGCTGACTCCCGCGCGTGGAGGCGTGGCCACCTGCGCAGCTCATCCCGCGGCGCGGGCGACAGCGCGCTCAACGAGGCCGCGAGATCCGGTCTCTTGGGTCGCTTGCAGCGTGATGGCCGCCACCAGCGGCGATCCGTCGGGTCCGACTGCGTGGAGGCCCAGCACGTACCAGCCGGCGACCATCCACTCCTCGCCATCGAGGTAGTGGTGGGCCCGGACGTTGCACTCCCAGACGCCAGCGCCGGTCGGCAACAGTGGGCCGAGCAGGTGCTGGGTGGCGTCGAAGCCGGGCAGAAGCCCACGCCAGCGGCCCACCAGATCTGCCCGCCGCAACGTCTCCACCTCGCCGCCGAAGAGCGAGGTGTAGTCAGTCGTCACCGTCGAAGCCAGCAAGGCCTCCACCACCGGCCACTCCCGGGTGTCCACCGCACGGAAGAACCGTCCGACAGCATGCGCCTCGGCCCACGCGGCCGTTGATTCCGTCATCACTGTCTCCCTTTCGTCGAGATCTCCGGGTGGTGATCCCTCAGGATGGTGCGAGGTGGTCACCGAGGAACGCGGCTGCGAGTTCGACCGCCTTCCCGACCTGCTCTGGCTGGTCGTAGAAGTCCGTCTGCTCGCCGCTGGTCCACTCCACCGTGGCGGCGGGCAGCAACTCGGCAAGCCTGCGGACGTTGTTCGGCAAGACTGCCTGCTCACTGTGCACAAGGAGGGTGGGCGTGCTGACCCTGCTCGCGGTGCTGAACGCGTCGAAGAGCAGCCAGTGAGCCCACGACAGCTCGGTCATGTCGTTGCGCCACGTCGGCACCGCACCACGATGCGGATCGGCGTAGTAGTCCATCGGAATCGACATCGCGGCGCGCTGATCGCCCTCCCGATACGCGCGCACGAGCGGTGGCGTGCCGGTCGCGCTGAAGACGCGGGCGGCCTCTGCCGACCGTTCGAGCCGGTCCGCCACACCCGCCTCGCCGCCGTAGAACGGAGAGACGGACTCGGTGTCGTGAAACCACCCGGCTACGGAGACGAACGCGGCGACGGGCAGACCTCGACCCAGCGCCGCCAGGGCGTACTGGGCACTGGCGCAGATCGCCAGCACGCCCAGCCGGTCGGGATCGACGATGGACAGGGTCCGCACGAAGTCGACCACCGCGGCCAGATCGGCGATCTTCGCACCGGAACCTCGGTCTGGCGCAGGGTGCCGCCGCTGGCGCCGAATCCAGAGAAGTCGAAGGTGACCGCGGTGTAGCCGCGCGCGGCGAGCGCCGACGCATAGACATCCGGCATCTGCTCCTTCACGGTCAACCACGACCCGGTGCACAGAACTGCCGGCTGGCGAGAAAGGCCGGCGTCGGCGGCTCGGTGGACGCGGACCGCGATCGGGACGTCGCCACACATCGCGACGAGGTCGAACGTCGAGAGGGGTGGGTTGGTCGCCGGCGACTCGACGCCGGCGGGTGAACTCGTCATGCCGGAAGTCTGGCCGGGCACATCCGCACGCAGAGGGTCGAATCTTGCTCAGTTCGTCCGCGGGGCGCGGACTACAGTCGGCAGATGGCGATCAGGTCCGGGGACGCTGTGTCCTGGAACACCTCGCAGGGTGTGACGCATGGTAAGGCCGTCGATCGGCGCACTCGTGAATTCACCTTTGCCGGGCAGACCTTCAAGGCCAGCGAGGACGACCCGTACTGGATCGTCGAATCCGACAAGACGGGGGCCCAGGCCGCCCACAAGGAGTCCTCGCTCGATCCGCACTGAGCGGCTCGCCGTCCGGCGGGGCGAGAGGATGCGGAGATGACGCACAGCGCGGGCGGGACAAGCATCCAGGATCGGTACTTCAGTGGCATGACCTGCTTCGGGTGCGGGCCGGCGAACGCCCGCGGCCTGCAGTTGAAGAGCTTTGACGGCGCGGACGGCGAGGTGTTCGCGACCTTCCTGCCCTGGCCCGAACACGACAACGGGCTCGGCTACCTCAACGGGGGGATCATCTCCACCCTGCTGGACTGCCACAGCGCCGCGGCGATGGTGGTGGAGTCGGCTGCACGTGGACTGCCCGCCGACGGCACGCTGCACTACGTCACAGCCCAGCTTGACGTGCGCTACCTCCGCCCAGCCCCGCTGACCGAGTCGGTCCAGCTACGCGCGCAGGTCGTCGACGCCTCGGACGAGGCACTCCAGATCGACGCACAGCTGTGGTGGGAAGACAAGCCGCGTGCAACCGCGCGCGCCGTCTGGAGGCGATGGCGGCCTCGGCCGCGCGCCGACACCCGCTGACTCAGGCGGATCCGGCTCCCCAGAGGTGGCGGAGCCCGAGCGCGTGACTGAGTGCGCGCAGCGACGCGGTGTGGAGTTCTACGGTCCGCGATCCGGGCGACCCGTGGTCGGCACCGACGTGGGCGTGGATGTAGGGGAAGTCGGGCGGCCCGTCCCAGCAGATCCGGAACAGCTGGTCGTCGGCATTCACCGTTCCCCCGTCGATACCGATGTCGCCAGCGGTGACGGGGCGGCCGCGATGCTCGCGGAGAGCGGCGTTCAGCTCGGTGATCTGCACCATCTCTACGGTGTGCGTGGTCGGGTCGAGGTCGTGATGATGGTGCACGCCGCTCCTTTCGATGGGCGTCAGGCTCGAGGCCGGAACGCCGCGACGGTCCAGGCGAGGTGGCCGGACCGGATCAGCGATGCCTGGACGACCTCAAGCCGCCGACCGATCTGCCGCATCAGCCGGCGCGACGCCCAGGTGCGCGCGAACAGCGAGATCACCAGCACACCACCTGGCGCGAGCGCACGCGCATGGTGATCGATCGCTGCCAGCGGCCGGTCGAGGTAGTAGACGGTCTCGTTGAAGACGATGGCGTCCGGTGACTCGTCCGAGACGAAGGTGGCTCCATCGGCGCAGATGAACGAGGTCGATGCGTTCGCCTTGGTTTGGGCAAGCGCGATCGAGGCTGGCGCGCTGTCTACGCCGAGGTAGCGGCGATACCGCAGGCCTTCCTGCAGGATGCCCTGCGAGCAGCCGATATCGAGGACGAACCCGTCCGCAGCGAAGTCCTCGGTGACGGCACGCACGGCGTCGTACCGGGCCTGCTCCTCGCTGCTGCGCAGCCGATCCCAGCTGTCGCGCTCGTTTTCGCAGGTGTTGTCCCGGCGCAACACCGCACGCATCACCCAGAGCGGCATCGGCAGCGCCGACAGCGCTCTGACCGCGAATCGGCTCGCCATCAGCCGCCCGACCAGGGTCAGCTCCGACTCTGCAGCGGGTGTGGCGCCGCCGGCGAGATTGTCCACCGAACTCCTTACTCGACGCGTCCGACGAAGCGGACAGGATCCCCGGCCCCGAGCCTGACGATGCGCGCATCGACTTCAGAGAAGTCCACCACGGTGGTCGGGGTATCACCACACTCCCCCGCCAGCACCGCATCGAGTTGGTGGTCGAGGCGGTCCTTGATCTCCCACCCCTCCGTCATCGGCGTCTCCTCGTCGGGCAGCAGCAGCGTGCTCGAGACGAGCGGCTCACCCAGGGCAGCCAGCAGCGCTTGCGCTACCCGATGGTCGGGGATCCGCACGCCGACGGTGCGTCGCTTCGGGTGAAGCATCCGACGAGGAACCTCTCGGGTCGCGGGCAACACGAAGGTGTACTGCCCCGGCGTCGCCGCCTTGACCTGGCGGAACGTGGCGTTGTCGAGATGCACGAACTGGCCCAACTGGGCGAAGTCGCGGCACACCAGGGTGAACTGATGGTGCCGGTCGAGCCGCCGGATCGCCCTGATCCGATCGAGACCGGCAGCATTTCCGAGGGCGCAGCCGATCGCGAAACAGGAGTCCGTCGGATACGCGACTACCCCACCGCCGCCGATGACGTCCACCGCGGCAGCAATCAGCCGCGGTTGGGGATCGTCGGGGTGCACATCCAGATACCGCGCCACGCACCGAGGGTAGTGCCGCGTTTCGCCGTCCGCGGTCGGCGCACGGGTTGCGTTGGCAGCCCTCCGCAAACCTGAAGCTCCATTCACGTACGAGCTACCATCGCCGCGTGCTCGCAACGGATCTGCTGACCATCGGCGAACTCGCCAGCCGGTCGGGCTTCGCTGCGTCAGCCCTCCGCTACTACGAGGCACAAGGGTTGATCACCGCCACGCGTACCGCGGGCAATCAGCGTCGCTACCCGCGCGCGACGCTGCGCAGGCTCGCCTTCGTCCGGTCCGCGCAACAGGTGGGCCTGAGCCTGGAGGAGATCTCCGCGGCACTGGGCAGCTTGCCCAACGGCCGGACGCCGACGAAGGCGGACTGGAGTCGGCTGTCGCACCAGTGGCGGGGGCGTCTTGACGAGCAGATCGAGCGACTGGAGCGCCTCCGCGATCGGCTCGACGGCTGTATCGGTTGCGGCTGCCTGAGCCTGAAACGGTGCCAGCTCCAGAATCGCGACGACCAGGCGGCGCCGCGTGGGCCGGGCGCTGTATACCTAGAACCCGCCGGCGACTAGCCGCTTCGGACGCATCCGGCCGCGCCCGCTACGTTTCAGATAAGTTACCGAGCATGGTCACCAAGGTCGCACTGCTCACTGCGGGCGGGTTCGCCCCGTGTCTCTCCTCCGCCGTCGGCGGTCTGATCGAGCGGTACACCGAGCTCGCGCCGGAGGTCGAGATCATCGCCTACCGGTACGGCTATCAGGGCTTGTTGCAAGGCGACTACCTCACCGTGTCCGACACGGTGCGTCAGCACGCAGCCCGGCTGCACGGCTTCGGTGGCTCGCCGATCGGCAACTCCCGGGTCAAGCTCACCAATGCCGCCGACCTGGTCAAGCGGGGGTTGGTCGCTGAGGGCGTGGACCCGCTGCAGGCCGCGGCGGACCAGCTGACCGCCGATGGGGTCGATGTTCTGCACACGATCGGCGGCGATGACACCAACACCACTGCAGCAGACCTGGCAGCGTTCCTGGCCCGCAATGACTACGACCTGACCGTCGTCGGGCTGCCCAAGACCATCGACAACGACGTGATCCCGATCCGCCAGTCTCTCGGCGCGTGGACCGCCGCCGAGCAGGGCGCGCGGTTCGCTCAGAACGTCGTCGGCGAACACAATTCGGGCTCCCGGATGCTGATCGTGCACGAGGTGATGGGGCGGCACTGCGGCTGGCTGACCGCAGCCACCGCCCAGGCGTACCGGGAGTGGCTTGACTCCCGGGAGTGGCTGCCCGAGATCGGCCTCAGCCGCGAAGCGTGGGACGTGCACGGCATCTTCGTCCCGGAGGCGCACTTCGACCTGGAGGCCGAGGCGAAGCGCCTCCGAGCGGTGATGGACGAGGTCGGATCGGTCACCCTCTTCCTGTCCGAGGGTGCGGGCATGTCGACGATCGTCGAGGAGATGGAGTCCTCTGGCGCGGAGGTGCCCCGAGACCCGTTCGGCCACGTGAAGCTGGACAAGATCAACCCCGGCGCCTGGTTCGCGAGCAAGTTTGCGGAGCTACTCGACGCCCAGAAGGTGATGGTGCAGAAGTCGGGGTACTACTCGCGGTCGGCTGCGGCCAATCAGCAGGACCTCGATCTGATCCGGTCGATGACCGACCTCGCGGTCGAGTGCGCCCTGCGCGGCGAGCCGGGCGTGATCGGCCATGACGAGGAGCGTGGCGACGAACTGCGGGCGATCGAGTTCGAGCGGATCAAGGGTGGCAAGCCATTCGACATCGGCGTCCAGTGGTATCGCGACCTGCTCGACGGGATCGGCCAGCCGCAGGCTGAGCCGGCTGACGCGCACTGAGCGGCGGCACCGACACGGCAGGCGCGACCGACCCGGCGGCTGGGATTGATGCGCCTCAGCGGTTCCCGCGACGGCGGGCCAGCCGCGACGCGAGGTACGCGAGGGTTGCCCCGAGGCCTGCGCCGGTCGCCGCACCGGTGAGGTACCCGGCCCCGAGGCCCACGCGTACTCCGCGGGCTGCGACGTCCTGACTCACCATCACGGCCTCCGCCGGTGCCCCCTCGGGGGTCAACGCAAACCGCACCTTCTGCTCGTCCGCGGGCGCCTCGGCGACGTCGTGCTCGGCAGTGGCGATCCAGGCCGCGACAAACAGGATGAGCTGCGCGAACAGGTCGAAGAACAGCATCAGCACAATGACCGGGCCGAACAGTGCCGCAGCCGCGCGTCCGCTGAAGAGGTCGATCAGGAAGCTCGCCAGGTATTGCAGCGCACCGAGTCCAATCGCCCCGATCAGCGCCCCGCGCCGGACCAGCGGCCAGGGTTCACGGGTCTCCGGCAGCACGGCGAACAGGTACATGAAGAGCAGCCATCCGACCGCGAGCGACAGGCCGATCGGCACCACCCGTAGCACCGGCACCAGCCACCCGACCGCGTCGAGCCCGAGTCCGGCGATCACCGCAGAGCCGAGCGAGGTCACGAAACCGGCGGCGGCGAAGGAGACCAGGATCCCGGCCACCAGGCCCAGCAAAGTGACCAGATTGGTCGCTGTGTCGCGCACGATGCCCGACTTCACGGGCTGCAGGTCGAACGTCGGACGCCATTGGGCTCGGACGGCGTTCTTCAGGTTCTTCATCCACCCGGCGCCGCTGTAGAGCGCCGAGAGGAGCCCGACCAGGCCGACGAGCGTGTAGCCCCCGAGCGCATCGTTCAGCAGCGCAAGCACCCGCTCTTTGGTGCCGGCATCCACCTCGCCGAAGACGCTGGCGACCCGATCAGCGAACTGGGCGAGAAGGTCGGGGCGCAGGGTCGTCAGCACGAAGCCGGCGATCGCGAAGGTCACCATCAGCAGGGGCACCAGTGCCAGTACGGAGAAGTATGTGATCGCCGCTCCGAACTCCGCACCCAGGCGGGCGGTGAAGCGCGCGACGGCACGGAGCAGGTGAGCGATCCAGGGCCGCTGCTTCTGTCGCTCCAGCCATTCCTTCATGTGCCCTTTCCTTCACTCGATGGACCGGCCGCTGCCCCGAGCGGTGGGCCCGACGCTATCCGACGACCAGCGCGAGACCGTCAGCCCCGTAGCCACAGCGCCGTGACCGCGGCGGGAACCAGGACCACGGTCAGCAGCAGCCCACGCCACGCAAAGCGTCGCCACGACACCTCGACCCCCGCGGCCCGGCACCGGGTGGCCCAGAGCAACGTCGCCAGGCTTGCCCATGGGGTCACCAGAGCACCGGCGTTGACTCCCACCAAGAGTGCGGCGACTCGGATCGGTGACCCCGCCGCCGGCTCGACCGCGAGGTACGCCGGCAGGTTGTCGACAGCGTTGGCGGCCACCGCGGCAACCCCGCCCAGGGCCAGCAGCGCCCCCAGCGATCGCCCGCCGGCGGCGAGCGGCGCGAGCAGATCGGTGAGCCCTCGATCGTGGGCGACCTGGACGACGACGAAGAGCACGCTGACGCCGACGACCAGCTTCCAGGGCAGCAGGTACCACCCCAGCGCGTCCCGACAAGCCACCACGCAGCCGATCACCAACACCGCGGCCGCCACCGACGATGCGGCGAGCGGATCCGCGCCGGCCGCGAACGCCGGCCCGAGTGCGCAGCACACCAGCAAGGCCAGCACGAACAGGCCGCGGTGGCGAACCGGCTGCCGTTCGGCTCGCTGGTAGCGACCTCGCAGGGAGCGACGGAACAGGAGGGCCAGCACAGCGACAGTGCCGAGAGTGCAAACCGACGCCGCCGGCCAGAGCAGCGCGAAGAAGCCGCTGACATGTTCAGGGGGAAGTACCCCGAGTGCGAGCAGATTGGTCAGGTTCGACACCGGCAGCCACAGTGAGGCCGCGTTGGCCAGCCAGACGGCGGTGTACGCGAACAGGGCCTTGTCCAGCCCCAGCTGAGTTGCGAGCGCAAGGACCACCGGCGTCAGCAGCACCGCGGTGGTGTCGATCGAGAGCACCGCGGTCGACGCGACCGCAACCGCGACGACGAGGAGCCACAACACGAGTACCGACCCACGGGCCGCCCTGGCTGCCGCGTGGGCGATCACCTCGAACACACCGATTCGGTCCGCAAGGTCCGCCACCACGGTGATGCACACCAAGAACCCCAGGATGGGCAGCACCCGCCCGGCGAGTTCCCCCCAGTGCATGGGCCCCAACCCTACGACCGGCTGCAGACCCGGTGGCCGCGGGAAGCCGCCTCGTCGGGCCGCCCTTGACATTGCGTCCTGCCGCGCCTTGGCTGGCTCGCATGACCCGAGTGCTCACCGACGACGAGGTTTCCCGGCAGCTGGCGGCACTCCCGACGTGGCACCGGGTGGACGGCGACGAGCCGGCGATCACCGCGACCTACGAGTTGGCGGACTTCGCCGCCGCGCTGGACTTCGTGAACGGCGTCGGTCGCGAAGCCGAGGAGATGAACCACCACCCGGACATCGACATCCGCTGGAACACCGTCACCCTGGTGCTTGCCACGCATTCCGAGGGCGGGTTGACGCAACTCGACATCGAGCTCGCGCACCGGATCTCGGCCCTCGGCGGGTGACCCTCAGGCGTACGAGTCGACCGGCGGGCAGGTACAGACGAGGTTCCGGTCCCCGAAGGCCCCGTCGATGCGGCCGACCGGCGGCCAGTACTTGTCGAAGCCGTCGGCGTAGAGCGGACCTGTATGCAACCCGGCGGGGAACGCGGCCACCCTTCGACCGTAGGGGTGGGTCCACTCGTCGTCGGTCAGGTGAACGTGGGTATGCGGAGCATTCACCAGCGGGTTGTCGTCCGACGGCCACTCCCCTGCCTCGACCCGGCTGATCTCGTCCCGGATCTGGATCATGGCTGTGCAGAACCGATCGATCTCCTCGAGATTCTCTGATTCGGTCGGCTCGATCATCAGTGTTCCGGCCACGGGAAAACTCATCGTCGGCGCGTGGAAGCCGTAGTCGATGAGACGCTTCGCCACGTCGTCGACGGTGATGCCGGTCGCCTTGGTGATCGGGCGGAGATCGAGGATGCATTCATGGGCGACCCGGCCCGCCCGCCCGGAGTACAGCACCGGGTAGGAGGGCCGTAGCCGCTCGGCCACATAGTTGGCCGCGAGCAAGGCGTGCTGGGTGGCCTCAGTCAGCCCCTCCGACCCCATCATCGCGATGTAGGCGTAGCTGATCGGCAGGATGCCGGCGGAGCCGTAGGGAGCAGCGGACACAGGTCCGACGCCGGCCGAGTCAGCTGGGGTGAGGACGTCGCGCGTGGGCAGGTACGGCGCCAGGTGTGCGGCGACGGCGACCGGGCCGACACCCGGCCCGCCACCTCCGTGCGGGATGCAAAAGGTCTTGTGGAGGTTGAGGTGGCTGACATCGGCGCCGAACGCTCCGGGCTGGGCAAGCCCCAACAGTGCGTTGAGGTTCGCCCCGTCGACGTAGACCTGGCCTCCGGCCGCGTGAACCAGAGTGCAGAGATCGGCAATGCCCTCCTCGAAGACGCCGTGGGTGGACGGGTACGTGACCATCGCCGCTGCCACCTGTCCGGAGTGGGCATCGAGTTTGGCGCGCAGATCGTCCAGGTCCACCGACCCGTCCGGCGCTGCCCGAACCACCACCACCCGCATGCCCGCCATCACCGCCGACGCGGCGTTGGTGCCGTGCGCCGAGGACGGGATCAAGCAGATCTGTCGCTCGGGCTGGCCCTGTGAACGGTGATACGCCGAGATCGCCAACAAACCCGCGAGCTCCCCCTGACTCCCGGCATTCGGCTGCACCGACACGGCCGCGTAGCCGGTGAGCTCCGCGAGCCAGTGCTCCAGTTCGTCGATCAGTTCGCGATAGCCGGCGGCGTCCGGAGCCGGCACGAACGGGTGCAGGTCGGCGAAGCCCGGGAGGGAGATCGGCTCCAGTTCGGTCGTCGCATTGAGCTTCATCGTGCACGAGCCGAGCGGGATCATGCCGCGGTCGAGCGCGAAATCGCGATCGGACAGCGCCCGCAGGTAGCGCAGTAGCGCCGTCTCGCTGTGGTGGGTGTTGAACACCGGGTGGGTCAAGAACGGCGTGGTTCGCGCTCCCCCGGCCAACTCCCCGTATTCGCCTGCTGCCGGAAAAGCGGCCCCGAACGCGTCGCACACGCTGACCAGGTCGGCTGCGGTCGCGTCCTCCCCGATCGCCACTCCGACCTGGTTCTCGCCAACCTGGCGGAGGTGCAGCCCCGATCGGCGCGCGCGGGCAACGATCTCGGCGGCGCGCCCGGGCACGTCCAGCAGCAGTGTGTCGAAGAAGGTCCGGTGAACGACGTGGACGCCCGCGGCGTCCAGCGCTCCCGCGACCTGGGTCGCGGAGCGGTGCACGCTGCCCGCGATCCGGTGCAGACCGCGGGGACCGTGGTAGACCGCGTACATGCTTGCGACCACGGCAAGGAGTACCTGAGCCGTACAGATGTTAGAGGTGGCCTTCTCCCGGCGGATGTGCTGCTCACGGGTCTGCAAAGCGAGCCGGAACGCCGCCGCACCGTGCACGTCCTTGGACACGCCGACCAGGCGGCCCGGCAGCGAGCGCTCCAGGCCGGCCCGCACGGCGATGAACGCCGCGTGCGGGCCGCCGTAGAACAGCGGCACACCGAACCGTTGACTTGACCCGACCGCAATATCGGCGCCCCACTCTCCGGGCGGCCTGACCAAGGTCAGCGCCAACAGGTCGCAACCCGCGATCACGACGGCATTCTTCGCGCGCGCCGCGGCCACGACGGCATCAAGGTCCTCGGCCGAAGGCAGCCGACCGCTCGCGCCCGGCGTCTGGACGACGACGGCGAAGGGATCGACCTCGGCCACGGTCTGGGCCAGGTCACCTGCGGCGACGATGACCTCGATCCCGAGTGCGGCCGCACGGGTCCGAACCACCGAGAGTGTCTGCGGGAGGGTGTCGGAGTCCATCACCACGACCGAGCCGCCGCGGACGCTGCGGCGGGCGAGGGCCACCGCCTCGGCGACAGCCGTCGCCTCGTCCAGCAGACTTGCCCCCGCCGTCGGCAGGCCGGTCAGATCCGACACCATCGTCTGGAAGTTGAGCAGTGCCTCCAGTCGGCCTTGGCTGATCTCCGGCTGGTACGGGGTATAGGCGGTGTACCAGGCCGGCGATTCGAGGACGTTGCGCCGGATCACGGCCGGGGTCACCGTCCCGTGGTAGCCCAGACCGATCATCGCGCGCCCGGGCTCGTTTCGCTCAGCCAGTGAGCGCAGCCGGCTACGCAGTTCGGTCTCGGACAGCGCCGGCGGCAGATCGAGCGGCGTTGTCCGGCGGATCGCGCGAGGCAGTGCTTCGTCGACCATCTCCTCCAGCGTCTCCAGCCCGAGCGTCGCGAGCATCTGGTCGCGTTCGTGCGCTTCGGGTCCTATGTGGCGCCGAGCAAAGCGCTCATCCGTTGCCGGCGCGGAGACGCTGCGGCGGTCGATCACGGTGTCGGTCATGGCGTCGTCCCTCTCGCGGTCGAGGGCTGCGATACTGCGCGCACCGCCTCGTCCGAAGGTCGCTCCCCCTCTGTCGCCCAGCGGCTTCAGAGTTGCCATGCGAGCGCGGTCTGGATGCCTGAGAGGTTCCGGGGAGGTTTCTTGCCCCTTCGGCGCCACCAGCCCCGCGTCGTCGCAGGGCAGCGGACTCTCCCGCGCCGCCGATATAGCAGGGTCAGGCTACCGTGCCGGCTTCGTCAGCCGACAGACCGCGCGCGCCGCCGCCGAGCCAGTTCATCGTGTCCGGTCGGAGCTTCCTCCGCGGGGGTTTCCTCCACGGCACGCTCGGCGGGGAGCTCGGAGAGGGTACCCTCGATGCTCCGCCAGACCCCACCGAGCGCGATGCCGAACACACCTTGCCCGCCGCGCAGCAGATCGATGACCTCGTCGTCGGAGGTGCACTCGAAGACCGAGATGCCGTCACTCATCAGGGTGACCTGGGTCAGGTCCTGGACGCCGCGGGCACGCAAGTGCTCGATGGCGGTGCGGATCTGCTGGAGCGAGATGCCGGCGTCGATCAGCCGCTTGATCACCTTGAGGATCAAGATGTCGCGGAAGCTGTACAGGCGCTGCGAGCCTGATCCGGAAGCACCCCGGATCTCGGGAACCACCAGCCCGGTCCGCGCCCAGTAGTCGAGTTGCCGATACGTGATGCCCGCGGCGCTGCAGGCGACCGGACCGCGGAAGCCCAGGTCGGATGGGAGCGGAGCGTAATCGCCCTCGAAGAGCAGGCCCTGCGTCCGGTTCTCCGGCGCCTCGGCACCGCTGGCTGCGGCCGACGACCCGGTTGACGCGGATGTCTCGCTGCTGCTCACATGTGCCTCCGTCGGACGGGCTGCCACGGCGGAAACCTCTGCCGTGAGTTCCCCGTGCGTAATTCCAAATGCGGGATTACCTTGCGAACGCTACGACGCGGGCTGCGCCAGGGTCAACGACACGCCGCAGACCCACGCACCGGCGATAGAACTCTCGATTCCTTCATGAGACTTTCAGGTGTGTGGCCCAACCGGTCTGGCCACAAACGCGCGGTTCCGGTCTCATCCAAGCCTTGAGGTTGCCCCTGACTAGGGCTTTGGCTCTTCGCCGGTGACGAAGTCGTCCGGGTTGACCTGGTCGAGGAACTCTCGGAATTTCTCAACTTCGTCGTCTTCGGCCTCGGGGATCTCGATGCCTGCCTCGTCCAAGACCTCTTCCGCGCAGTAGATCTCCGAGCCGACTCGGAGCGCCAACGCGATGGCGTCCGAGGGCCGTGCGCTCACCTCAACGCCGTCGACGAGGAGGATCGCGTAGAACGTGCCGCCCTGGAGTTCGGTGATGTGCACCTCGGTCAGGCGGTGCCCGAGGCTACTCAGCGTGTCGACCATCAGGTCGTGGGTAAGCGGTCGGGGCGGCACCACACCCTCTTGCGCGTTGGCGATGGCTGATGCCTCGCTGGCGCCGATCCAGATCGGTAGGTAGCGACTTCCACCCACCTCGCGCAGCAGCACCATCGGAGCGTTCGAGGGCATCTCCACCCGCACGCCCACCACATCCAGCTCACGCATGCCTCCACACTACTTCGCGGCCGCGTTGGTGGGCAGGGTGCTGGCGGCTGGCGAAGCGCGGCCCTGACTGTGGACGCGGCTCAACAACACCACCGTGCCCACGCGTAGCAGCCCGGCCGCCCCGACCCGCTCCCAACGCGGCATCTCAATCTTTACTTGAGAGTAAGGAGCGCCCGCGAGCTGCCCCGAGCGTCAGCAGCCGTCGGCCACCCGGTGTGACGGTGGTAGCGTGCCAGCGCACCCGATGCGATCGGCCGAATCCAGCGCCCGAAGGAGTGCAACCGTTGCTCACCAGCGCGTCCCCCCTCGCTCCGGACGAACCGGGCGCCCGCGCCCGAGACGTGTCCGGAGTCTTCCGATCCACGTTCGATCGCACAGCCGAAGGGGTGTTCGCTGCACCCGGCCGGGTGAACCTGATCGGCGAACACACCGACTACAACGGCGGGCTGTGCCTGCCGATCGCGCTTCCCTACAACACGTTTGTCGCCGTGGCACGGAACGCCGACTCTAGTGTGCGGATCGTCAGCCGCCAGCAAGCGTCGTCCTTCACCGGAACCCTCGACGCCCTCGGCCCGGAGCACGTATCCGGCTGGCCCAGCTACGTGGCCGGCGTCATCTGGGCCCTTCGAGAGGCTGCGATCGAGGTCCCGGGAGTCGACCTGCTGATCGACAGCGCCGTCCCCCAGGGCGCCGGGCTGTCGAGTTCGGCCGCTCTCGAATGCGCGGTGGCCTTGGCCTGCTGCGCCGCCGCAGGGGTGAGCGTCGACGAGGCCACACGGGCCGACCTGGTCACTGCATGCATGCGAGCAGAGGCTGAGGTCGCCGGTGCGCCGACCGGAGGGATGGATCAGACCATCTCGTTGTTCGCACGCTCTGGCGAAGCGCTGCTGCTTGACTTCGGCTCGGGCTCACGCACGCCACTCAGCTGGGACCCAGTTGCGGACGGCCTGCAGCTGGTGGTCGTTGACACGCGAGCGCGACACGAATTGACCGACGGTGGCTACGCGGCGAGGCGCGCGGACTGCGAGGCGGCCGCCGCTGCCCTTGGCGTCGACACGCTGCGATCTGTGCAGACCGTCGACGACCTCGGCGTTCTCGCCGACGATCGGCTACGCCGCCGAAGCCACCACGTGGTCACCGAGATCGCTCGGGTAGGAGAAGTCGTCGCACTCCTGGAACACCGGTCCTTCGCCGAGGTCGGGGCGCTCTTCACTGCCTCGCATCGTTCGCTCCGCGACGACTTCGAGGTGTCGTGCCCAGAGCTCGACGCCACCGTCGAGGCTGCGCTCGGTGCGGGAGCGCTCGGCGCACGGATGACCGGCGGCGGCTTCGGCGGCTCGGCCATCGCGTTGGTCCCGGCAGCACGCGCCATCGCGGTCCAGGAAGCTGTGCGCGAGGCGTTCGCCGCACGTGGCTGGCGCGAGCCGCAACTGCTCGACGGCAGCGCGTCGGCTGGGGCTCACCAACTCTGGCCCTAGCCGGCGCCGAGCGCGGGGTCGGTCAGCGTTCCATCGCCGTTCGCACCAGGGCGGCATGGAAGCTGACGACCAGCTGGGTCACCTCGCCGGAGACGTCCCGACCGCCGGAACGCCGCAGGTAGGGCGCGATCGCCTGCTCGACGAGCCCGACCTCGCGGTCGGCCGACATCTTGAAGACCCGGAGATGGCGGCCATCGATGCCGTACTCCGCCATCCGGCGGGCGGCGATCGCGAGCGTCAATTCGTCCCGTCCGTAGTGCGTGCTGCCGCGCCTCGGCATCACGATCTGGGTGCGCTCGAGTTCGGTGAGCGCGGACTCGGTCAGTCCACTCGCTTCGAGCAACTGCGCCCGGGAGAGTCGGATGGGCTGTCGGGGTGGGGTCTGCGGTGCGCTGCCAGTCTGACCGGCCTGAGCGCCGGGGGCGCCCGTCGCCGATGCGTCGGCCGTCCCCGGGGATTCCCCGGTCTCGCTCTGTTCGCCACGACCCGGGCCGAGCGACGGCGGGGGAAGTCCGCGATCGATCCGGTCGAGGTGCTCCCTGATGACCTTCAACGGGAGGTAGTGGTCCCGCTGCACGGAGAGGATGTAGCGCAGCCGCTCGACGTCGGCATCGACGTAGCGGCGGTACCCCGAGGGTGCGCGCTGCGGAGTGATCAGTCCCTCCGACTCCAGGAAGCGGATCTTGGAGATGCTGATGTCGGGGAAATCCGACTTCAGACCCGCCAGCACCTGTCCGATGCTGCGCGTGCCACCCCGCGCCGATCGCGGCGCGCTAGGTCCGGGGAGCGGCGTGGACGTCGTCATGCCAGCTGCACGCGCTCAGGCGGCGTCCTGCGCGCTGGCGAAGAACACCAGCCGGAACTTGCCGACCTGGACCTCGTCGCCGTGACGCAGCAGGCATTCGTCCACAAGTTCGCGATTCACGTAGGTGCCGTTCAGGCTGCCCATGTCCTTGACGACGATTCCTTCGTGGGTACGACGGAAGACCGCATGCCGCCGCGACACCGAGATGTCGTCGAGGAAGATGTCGGAGTCTTGATGGCGGCCCACCGTCGCGACATCGGTGTTGAGCAGGAAGCGGCTGCCGGCGTTGGAGCCGCGCTGCACGATCAGCAGGGCCGAGCCCTGAGGCAGCGCGCTCACGGCGGCCTCGTCCTCGGCGGTCAGCGCCTCCCGGTCGCGTTCCTCGGGAGCAGCCGTCATCGCGGGCATGGTCTTGGTGGTGTCGCCGGACGGAGTCCGCTCGGAGGTCTCAGGCCGGGTGGGTTGGGCCAACGCCGTGCCGCACTGCGCGCAGAAGTTGCTTCCCTCGGGGTTGTCGTGACCGCAGTTGGTACAGAAAGGCATCGCGGATCCGGGCTTTCGATGAGTGCGCGAAGGCTTGAGCGTAGAGCGAGAGTTCAGGCCTGGGCCAAAGCACCAAGAGTAGCGTTCCGAACCGGATTCGGCATATGCCCACCGGTGGTGGACCGACCCGGCAGGCCACCCGATCCGAGCCGCTGGGCTACCGCGGCCGTCGCCCGCGTTTCGGGCCAGACTCGCTGCGCAGGTCGATCAGCACACCGGAGATGCGCGTGCGCGCCAGCCGGTCGCGTACATCTCGAGGGAGATCGGCGGGCAGCTCGATCAAGGAGTGATCCGGCCGGATCGTGATCTGGCCGAAGTCCTCGCGCCGCAGCCCACCCTCGTTGGCCAGCGCCCCGACGATCTGCCTCGGCTCCACGCGCTGTCGACGACCGACGGCGATCCGATACGTCGCGAGGTCGCTGCGCAGACCCGGCCTGCGCCCTTCTCGGTGCTCGCCGCGACCATCGGCATCGCTGCCCCGTCGCCCATGCCTGCCGGTCCCGGCCGTCCAGTCCGGGTCACGGTCGCGGGGCTTGCCCCGATCCTGCTCCGACCTGACGGAGGAGTCGGGCCGGGCCCGGCGAGGCGGCTCGGGATCGGCCTCCAACAGGAGCGGCTTGTCCCCCTGCAGCGCCAGCGCGAGGGCTGCGGCGACATCCACCTCAGGTACGTCGTGCTCCCGGACGTAGTGCGTGACGACGTCGCGGAAGAACCCGTGCTGCGGCGCGGCGAGTGCCGCGCTGATCTGATCGTCGAAACGGGCGAGCCGCGTGGTGTTGACCTCATCGACTGACGGCATCGCCATCTCGGTCAGCGGTTGCTTGGTGGCCCGTTCGATATGGCGCAACAGGTAGCGTTCACGCGGCGTGACGAACGAGATCGCTGCGCCACTGCGGCCGGCCCGACCGGTGCGCCCGACCCGGTGCACGTAGGACTCGGTGTCGGTGGGGATGTCGTAGTTGACAACGTGACTGACGCGCTCCACGTCGAGACCGCGAGCTGCCACGTCCGTCGCGACCAGGATGTCCAGACGACCGTCGCGAAGCCGGTTCACAGTGCGCTCGCGCTGCTGCTGGGCGATGTCGCCGTTGATGGCGTCGGCGCTGAAGCCGCGGGCGCGCAACTGCTCGGCCAGCGTCTCGGTCTCGTTCTTGGTGCGGACGAAGACGATCATCCCCTCGAACGCCTCCACCTCGAGGATCCGGGTGAGCGCATCGACCTTCTGCGGCGACGACACGATCAGGTAGCGCTGCGAGACAGTCGCCGCGGTCGTCGTCCGGCCGCGCACCGCGACGTTGACCGGATCCTTCAGGTAGCGCTCGGAGAGCCGACGGATGCTCTCCGGCATCGTGGCGGAGAACAGCGCGACCTGCTTGTCCTCCGGTGTGTCGGCGAGGATCGTCTCGACATCCTCGGCGAAGCCCATCGTCAGCATCTCGTCCGCCTCGTCGAGAACGAGGTAGCGCAACTGGGACAGGTCGAGCGTGCCGCGCTCGAGGTGGTCCATGATCCGGCCGGGCGTTCCGACAACCACGTGGACGCCGCGACGCAGCGCTGACAGCTGGACGCCGTAGCCCTGGCCTCCGTAGACCGGCAACACGTGGACGCCGCGGAGATGCGCGGCGTAGCGCTCGAACGCCTCACACACCTGGAGCGCCAGCTCCCGGGTCGGCGCGAGCACCAGGGCCTGCGGGGCCTTCTGGTGCAGGTCGATCCGCTCCAGGAGTGGCAGCGCGAACGCGGCCGTCTTCCCCGTCCCGGTCTGCGCCAAGCCCAGCACATCGCGCCCGGCCAACAGATGGGGAATGGTCGCCGCCTGGATGGCTGACGGACTCTCGTACCCGACGTCGTGCAGCGCCTTCAGCAACCGCTCACCGATGCCGAGACCGCTGAAGGTCGCCTCCGCTTGGCCGGCGTCGTCCTCGGTGGCACCCGCCACGCTCTCGTTCACCCGCAGAGCCTACGGGTCAGCCGACCACAACCTCGCATCCGCGGCGGCGCCCAGGCCGCCGCTTCACCCCGTTCGGACCTGGTGACGTCAGCTCTCGATCACAGCGGCGTAGGCGTCCGCGTCGAGCAGATCGTCCAGGTCGCTCGCCTCGGAAATCTCCACCTCGAAGAGCCACCCGTCGCCGTAGGGGTCAAGATTGACCGTCTCCGGGCTGGTCTCCAGCACAGCGTTGCGGCCAGAGACAACGCCCGACACGGGGGCGAAGATGTCGGAGACGCTCTTGGTGGACTCCAGCTCGCCGCACGCATCGCCCGCGGAGATCTGCTCCCCCACCTCGGGCAGGGCGACGAACACGATGTCTCCGAGCTGCTCGGCGGCGTACTCGGTGATGCCGATCCGGACAATGTCCGCGTTGCCACTGCGAACCCACTCATGCTCGGTGGAGTACCGCAACTCCTCGGGTAATTCCGACACCACATCTCCTCGTGATCGACTACCTCGGACTCGCCGTTGGCGATGCCGGGCGGGCGAACTGATTCTCTCCCGGCGCGTTCAGCGACTCCACCACCACCCTCGGCAACTGCTCCACCTGGACCTGTCCGCCGATCTTCGGCCCGGCGATCTCGGAGACGATGCCGCCGCGGAAACGGGCAGCCTCCTCCAGGCTGTGCGGGTCGCCGATAACGTCGATGGTGATCGGCCGCTCGACCTCGACGCCGGAGATGACGATCCGCCCGGCTACCGTGCCGAACCAGCTCGACCCGACGACGCGCACCCGATCGTTGACCTCCATCGCTTCGGCACCCGCATCGCGCATCTCCTCCACGGCGTCGAGCAGGACGTCGCCGGTGACCTTCCCCGCCGGGTCGGCGATCCGCATCCGGATGCCCGGGCCGACCGCGGGCGCGGTGCCCGCGAGGATGGCGAGATCGTCGGCACGCCGCTGGGCGGCCTCGCGCGCGACGCGCTGGCTGTCAGCACCCGACTGCAGCTGGCTCTTGGTCTGCTGCAGTTCGGCGATCTCGCTCTCCAGCCGCCGAGTCTCCTCTCCGAGCCCGTCCAGCAACTGGACGAGGTCCTCGCGTCGCGCCGTGCGGTAGGCCTCATCCGCAGAGTTCATCCGCACCTGCATCGCCCCGGCGATGCCCACCACCAGCAACAGCGCCGCCGCAATCAGCTGGCCCCGGCCCGGGTGCAGCAGCGAACGGCGCAACGCGGCCCTCACCTCGGCGGCCGGCCGTGGCTGATGCGGACGGCCGTCGGGTACGTCGTAGGAGATCCGTGCGCCGCCGCGCGGCGTCCGGCGTGGCTGGCCCGCCGTGCCCGGCTGCCGTTGAGCGCTGCGGCGCAACGAGCCGAGTCGCCGCGAGCCGCGAAGCGGGCCGGCGGCTGCGGCTGACCTCGGGACGCCGGCCGCGACGTCCTCGGAGGGCTCCCCCGGTCGAGTGACCTCGTCCGGTTCAGGCACCGATCAGCGCCCGTCGGATGGCGGCGGCGTTGGTGAAAATGCGGATCCCGAGCACCACCACAACCCCCGTCGCCAGCTGCGAGCCGACGCCGATCTGGTCCCCGACGTAGACGATCGCCGCCGCGATCAGCACATTGGACAGGAACGACACCACGAAGACGCGGTCGGTGAACGTCCCCTCCAGGTAGGCGCGGAACGCTCCGAAGAGGGCATCCATCGCGGCCACGATGGCGATCGGCAGGTACGGCTGAAGCAGCTGCGGGATGGTCGGCTCGAGCAGCAGGCCGATCACGATGCCCGCCACCAGGCCGAGCGCCGGGATCATCGGCCGCCCACCTTGGCGTAGCGCAGCGCCATGCCCGGGTCCGGCCCCAGCCGCAGTTGCGCCATCTCCGTGACCTCGTATCGCATCCGTCGGTTCTGAGCGAGGTCGTTCCACCAGACGCCCGCGGGAGACTCTACAAAGCGCGAGCTCAGCGTCCGCGGGTCACCGATGGCTTCGACCCGGTACGGCCCCTGCAGCGATCGATAGTCGACCGTCACCGCGTCGCCCGCGCCGCGGATGGCTGTCAGCACCGACAGGCGATGCCCGTTGATGGCAACGGCCTCGGCGCCCGCCTGCCACAGCCCGTTTGCCAGCACCTGGAGATCGACGTCGAGGACCCGGTCGCGGGCGCCGTCACTGGCCGACGGCGCGTCGTCCACCGTCACGACGACCCCCGGTCCGGCGACCGCGACGGTGCCGACGATGGGCTCCAGACGATTGATCCGCGAAACCGTGGCTCCTGCGTCGGCGTCGCCGTCCAGGGCCGCCGCGCGGAGCACGCGGATCTCACGCCCGAGGTCTTCTGCCTTCGAGCGCAACTCGTCCTGCTCCTGTTCCGCTGCCTGGATGCGGCTGATCAACTCGGCGCGCTCGGTCTCGATCGCCGGCGCCGACCGAGTGGTCTGCAGGGCAGCCACGGCCACGAGCGCACCGCAGAGCGCTGTCACGACGGCGAGCGCCCACCGGTGGCGCTGGGGTGGCACACCGCCCGCGGCGACCCGGGCATAGTCGGGATCGATCGGCTGACGCAGGATCTCGTTCAGCAGATCCATGCTCGCGTCGGGCGCACCGCGCGGCCGAGTCGCCGGTGTCGCCGGTGTCGTCGGTGTCGCCGGTGGCGGGGGGGTCGGCGCCGTCGGCGGTGTGACCGTTCCTGCTGAGGGCTCGGTCACCGCGGTCGTACCCGAGCGCGCGGAGCCTCGGTGCGCATGAGGCGGATTCCCTGCCGGAGGTACACCACACCCGCGTACCAGTAGAGGACGGTCCCGCCGATGGCCAGCGTCCAGCCCAACACACTGGCGGACCTGAGCCAACCCTCGGAATCGGCGCCGAGCAGCACCAGCGGGAAGGCGTACAGCAGGCAGAAGGTCGCAGCCTTGCCGAGCAGGTTCACCGGCAGCGCCCAATAGCCGCGCGCGCGGAGCGGCGGGAGCAGCAGCGCGATCATCACGTCACGCCCGACGACGAGCGCGGCGAGCCACCACGGGATGATGTCGCGGAACGCGAGGCCGAGCAGCACCGCGAGGATGTACAGGCGATCGGCGATCGGGTCGAGCAACCGACCGAGTCTGGACGTCTGGTGCCACCTGCGGGCCAGGAAGCCGTCGAGCCAGTCGGTGACCCCGCCGAGCGCGAGCACGAGGACGGCCCAGCCGTCGGCCCGCACCGCCAGCACCAGCCAGAGGAAGAGCGGGACGCCGGTCAGCCGGAGCAGGCTCAGCGCATTCGGAAGGGTGCCGATCCGGTCGGTCTCCCAGGTCGGCGTGGCCGGCTCCTCAGGTGCGTGATCCCGGCCCTGCTCGCCGGCGACCACCGGCCGCTGGCTCCGCGTCACACGGCCAGACTAGTTCGGCGCCCGCCGCCGTCTCGAAGGCTCCGCGCGCATCCGCGTGTCCTCGGTGATTCTGGCGGCCGGGCCGTCGTCCCCCGGCTCGGCGACCGACCGCGTCGTTGTGCACCCGTCGCTGCAACTCGGCGGCCGCATGCGCCGCATGCAGTTCGTCGGCATGGCCTGCAAGCGCGGGCAGGACCGACCCGAGCACCAGGCTCAGCTCGTTCTCCGCCCGTTCGCGCTCCTGCCAGTCCAGCCCGGGGGCCAGTGCGGCGCCGGCGGCGTCGATCAGCAGCAGCGCTGTCGCCGGATCGGTGCCCGGCGCACCGGCCGTCTGCAGCGCGGCCTGAGCGCGACGCACGAGTGCTGCATCCAGAGCGGGCCACTGGCCCGTCGGCTGAGCGCCCGGGGCGGCCCGGCCTGACCCGATTGCCGTGCCGTAGACGTCGACGATCCGCCGGCCGACCACGGCCCAGTCGAAGCGAGCCGCGGCGGCGCGCGCCTTCGCCCGCCGACCCGGATCGGGCTCCCGCAGCGCCTGCACCACGGCAGCGGACAGCGCGCCCGGATCTCCGGGCGGCACGAGTTCACCCAGTGCTGGGGCATCCGGCGGGCTGAGCAGGTCGCGGAACGCCGGCAGTGCAGAGGCCACCACCGGCACACCACTGGCCATCGCTTCCACCACCACGATCCCGAAGCTCTCCCGAGCACGGTGCGGGGCGACGAAGACGTCCGCCGAGCGCAACACCTCCGCCTTCTCGTGCTCAGTCAACATGCCGAGGCTGATGCAGTCCGCGGGCAGAGCGCGACCGGACCGGCCGACCACGAGGACCTGCACTGCACCGAGTTCGCGGCGAAGCGACGGCAACGCATCGAGGAGGACGTCCAAGCCCTTGCGTGGCTCGTCGCGGCCGACGTAGACGATCCGCACCGGTCGGGTGACGCCCGGCCGGGACGAATCGAGACCGTCGACGGCGAAGTCGTCGTAGCGGATGCCGTTGCCGATCACCACCGGATCGCCGCCGAGATGATGCACCACGACGTCCCGAGCCGTCTCCGACACCGCAATCCCGGCGGCGACCTTGGCCACCAGCGGACCCAGCACCGCCCGCGCCAGTTGCATCGAGCGGGACCGCGGCGTGGCGGTGTGGAACGTCGCCACCACCGGTACGTCGGCCGCCTGCAGTGCGAGCAGCGCGATGCTGGGCGTCACCGGCTCATGGACGTGGACGAGATCGAAACCGCCGTCGCGCATCCAGCGCCGGACCCGCGCAGCCGTCAGCGGCCCGAAGTTCACCCGCGCGGTCGAGCCGTTGTAGCGCACCGGCACGGCGGCGCCCGCGCTGGTGAAGATTGATCCCAGTCCGGCGGCCTCGGCCGCCGCGGCATCGCCGGGCGCCAGCAGGGCAGGACGATGGCCTGACTCGCGGAGGTGGCGGGCCAGGCCGAGGACGTGGTTCTGCACGCCGCCAGGTGCTTCGAAGGAGTAGGGACAGACCAGACCGACCCGGAGCCTCCGCCCGTGACCGCTCACCCGCCGTTCCCTGCTGGCTGCGTCGGCTCAGTGGCGGACGGGCTGACGGAAGGGAAGAACGGCTGCATCAGGTGCCAGTCTTCAGGCTGGCGGGCGATCGCGTCGGCGAAGTAGTCGATCACCTGCTGCGTCATCGCGATCAGGCCGGCCCGGCCGGGCTGGTGCGGGACCGGTGGCCCGACTCGGACGATCATCCGCTCCCCCTCGTACTGGCACACCGCCGGAAGCAGCCGAGCGCCCGTCCTCCGTGCGACCAGAGCCGGTCCCGCAGGTGCTGTGACGGGGTGGCCGGCCCACTGAACGGGAACCCCGCTACCCCCGAGATCGCGGTCGGCGATCAGACAGACCACTCGGCGGCGGCGAATCGCGCCGATGAGGGCCGGGATGGCGGCCGGGTCGCGGTGCGAGAGAACCTCCATGCCCAACCGTTCACGGAAGGCCAGAAAGGCGGCGAACTCTGCGTCCCCGAGCTGCTCGGCGACGGTCGTGACCGGCATCCCGGCGTAGCAGGCCCAGGCGCCGGCAAGATCCCAATTGCCGCTGTGCGGCAACGCGACGACCGCGCCGGTCCCCTCGAACGCGTCCCGAACCGACTGCTCCTCCACGACCCGGACGCGCTCCAGGACCTGCGCGCGCGTCCACCCCGGGAGTGCGAGCACCTCCGCGAAGGTGCGCAGGTAGGAGGCAAGGGCTGCGCGGACGAGGGCCGGCGTGGGCGCTTCGCCGGTGGCGGCGTGCAGGTTCTCCCGCAGGGTGCGCACGTGACGACCGTTGCGGCGCTGCGCCAGCCGGCTTGCGAGGCGGATCAGCGCGCGGACGAGCCAGCCCGGCATCCGCGAGCCGAGGCGCCAGCCGACGCCATAGATCCCACGGACCAAACGGCTCCCACGCTGCGGACGCTCCTGCCGCGTTCCGGGGACACGGTCAGGCGGCGGCATTGCCCGGCTTCGCCTGGCGACGTACCTGCAGGATGCGCTGCATCACCGTGACCATGCTCGTTGCCGCCAGCAGGGCGACGGCGATTTCGAGCACGTAGGGCACGCCGAGTCCGGTGACCAGCGCACCGGCCAGGATGATCACGAGTCGGTCGGCCCGCGCCGCCAGCCCGCCGGTGCAGGTGAAGCCGAGGCTCTCCGCCCGGGCCTTGACGTAGGAGGTCCACTGGCCGAACACCAACCCCGCGAGGGCGAGGCCGGCCCAGAGCACCGAGCGGTCGTAGGCGACGTAGTACAGCACGATGCCGCCGAACACCGCTGCGTCTCCGAGGCGATCAGAAGTTGAGTCGAGGAACGCACCCCAGCTCGTCTGCGCGTGCAGTTCCTTCGCCATCAGACCGTCGATCATGTCCGAGAGGACGAACACGGTCACGACCAGAACGCCCTGCCAGAGCCAGCCCTGCGGGAAACAGACCAGCGCTCCGACGACGACGCCTGCGGTGCCCGCAATGGTGACCACGTCCGGCGAGACGCCTCGCCGGAGGAGCATCCGAGCCACCGGCATCAGCAACCACGCCGCGAAGCCTCTGAACCGCTCCAGCACCGGGACGACCCCCGATCAGGCGCGACCGGTGCCGTCGCCGGCCCAGTGCGACTGAATCACCTGCCAGGTCTGGTCGAGCAGCTGCGGCAGCGCCTTCGTCTGCGCCACCACCGGGAGGAAGTTGGCGTCGCCCGACCATCTCGGCACCACGTGCTGGTGCAGATGGCCGGCGATGCCCGCCCCGGCGACGGCACCCTGATTGATCCCGAGATTGAACCCGTGCGGCGCACTCGCGCTGCGCACCACACGCATCGCCCGTTGCGTGAGTTCGCCGACCGCGATCAGTTCGTCGGGTGTCAGGTCGGTGAGATCGGCGACGTGCCGGTACGGGCACACCAGCAGGTGACCGGGCGAGTAGGGATAGAGGTTGAGTACGGCGAACGCGAGTTCGCCCCGGTGGACGATCAGGCCCGTCCGGTCATCACCCTGCTGGATGGCACAGAACGGGCAACTCGCGGCAGTCTGATCGGCGGGCTTGTTCTCGCCCTTGATGTACACCATCCGGTGCGGCGTCCACAGCCGCTCGAACCCGTCCGGCGTACCAGGATGCTGCGGCTCGTCGGGAACGCCGACAGCCGAGGAGGCGTCAGCCGTCGTGATCGCTGCATCGCCGTCCGGATCAGCGGTCGGCTGGAATTCGCGGCTCACCGCACCCCTTTCTGCTCGCCGGCGCACCGGCTGGGAGCCCCTCTCGATGCGACGCGCCAGCCAATCCCCCGCCGGTTGTGGGGACAGTCTGACAAACGTCGGGTCAGACCTGCCGCCGCTCGGCGATCGAGCCGACGATTTCGTCGATCGCGTCCGCGACCGGCACGCCGTTCTTCTGCGAGCGGTCGCGGTACCGGAACGAGACAGCACCGGCAGCTACGTCGTCGGCGCCGGCGATCAGGATGTAGGGCACCTTCTGCAGTTCGGCGTTCCGGATCTTCTTCTGCATCCGGTCACCGCTGCTGTCGACCTCGACTCGAACCCCCACTGCGCGCAGTCGACCGGCGACGTCCTCCAGGTGCGCCTGGTAGTCCGCAGCGACCGGAACGGCGACCACCTGGACCGGTGCGAGCCAGGGCGGGAAGGCCCCGGCGTAATGCTCGGTCAACACCCCCAGGAAGCGCTCGACCGAGCCGAACTTCGCGGAGTGGATCATCACCGGGCGCTGCCGGGTGCCGTCGGCCGCCTGATACTCCAGCCCGAACCGGGCCGGCTGGTTGAAGTCGTACTGGATCGTCGACATCTGCCAGGTGCGCCCGATCGCGTCGCGCGCCTGCACCGAGATCTTCGGCCCGTAGAACGCCGCGCCGCCGGGATCAGGTACCAACTGGAGCCCGGATGCCTCGGCGGTCGTCCGCAGGATCTCGGTCGCGATCTCCCACTCCTCGTCGCTTCCGATGAACTTGCTCGAGTCTGCATCACGAGTCGAAAGTTCGAGATAGAAGTCGTTGAGGCCGTAGTCGCCGAGCAGGCCGAGGATGAACTCCAGCAGCTTGGCGATCTCCGCGGGAGCCTGTTCCGGCGTGCAGTAGGAGTGCGAATCGTCCATGGTGAGACCGCGGACTCGGGTGAGCCCGTGCACGACGCCGGAGCGCTCATACCGATACACGGTCCCGGTCTCGTACAGCCGTAGCGGCAGCTCGCGGTAGGACCGGCCGCGCGACCTGAAGATCAGGTTGTGCATCGGGCAGTTCATCGCCTTGAGGTAGTAGTTCGAACCCTCGAACTCCATCGGCGGGAACATCGTGTCCGCGTAGTAGGGAAGGTGACCTGAGGTCTCGAACAGGGCGCCCTTGGTGATGTGCGGGGTGTTGACGAAGGAGAAGCCCTCGTCGGCGTGCCGCTGGCGCGCGTACGCCTCCATCTCGCGCCGGATGATCCCGCCCTTGGGGTGGAACACCGCGAGGCCCGACCCCAGTTCCTCGGGGAAGCTGAACAGGTCGAGTTCGGCACCGAGCTTGCGGTGATCGCGCTTGGCCGCTTCCTCCAGCCGCAGCTGATGCGCCTTCAGCGCCTCGCGGCTGGGCCAGGCGGTGCCGTAGAGCCGCTGCAGGCTGGCGTTGGCCTGGTTGCCGCGCCAGTACGCGGCCGAACTGCGGGTCAGCGCGAACGCCGGGATGTACCCGGTGTGCGGCACATGCGGACCGCGGCAGAGGTCCTTCCAGGCGACCGACCCGTCGCGCCGCAGGTTGTCGTAGATCGTCAGCTGCCCGGCGCCAACCTCGACTCCGGCCGCGTCGCCCGACCCATCCACTTCGTGCTGCTCGGTCTGCACGCGGCTCTTGTCCGCGATCAGTTCCAGCTTGTACGGCTCCGCGGCGAGTTCATCGGCCGCTTCGGCGTCGCTCACCTCGCGACGGCGGAACCGCTGACGCTCCTTGACGATGCGGATCATCCGCTTCTCGAGCTCATTGAGGTCCGCCGGGGTGAACGGCTCGTGGACGTCGAAGTCGTAGTAGAAGCCGTCGGTGATCGGCGGACCGATGCCGAGCCTGGCGGTGGAGCGCAGGCTCTGCACCGCCTGCGCGGCGACGTGCGCGGTCGAGTGCCGCAGGATGTCCAAGCCCTCCGGGCTGTCGATGCTCACCGGCTCAACCTGGTCGCCCGGCTCCAGCTCGCGACTCAGGTCCCGCAGCTCTCCGTTGACCCGCATCGCCACGATCGTGCGGTCCTCGCCGAAGAGGCCCAGACCGGTCGTCGTGCCCTCGGTCACCTGCTCGCTGACGCCATCGCGGACAACGGTGATCGAGCTGGTGGACACGGCTTTCCCTTCGACTGACGCGGCAGGCAATTCTGCCTGCGGCTCGGCAAAGCCTAGACCCGGGTAGCCCGTGGGGCATGCAGGATTCGCGAGCCGGGGGCTCAGCCCTCGCCGGTCGCGAGCGCCATCGGCACCATTCCGGTGCCGGCGCCGGCCTGCAAGACCG
This sequence comes from Propionibacteriaceae bacterium, assembly GCA_044225235.1. Taxonomy (GTDB): domain Bacteria; phylum Actinomycetota; class Actinomycetes; order Propionibacteriales; family Propionibacteriaceae; genus Microlunatus. The sequence goes on from JBGAIX010000002.1 coordinate 338,038, forward strand.
GCGGCGTGAGAGCGATCGAGGCGCGGCCCGGCGGAGCTCCGAGGTAGGCCGTCCCAGCGTCGCGAACGCCCGACAGATCCTCGCCCGGCACCGTCACAAAGAGGATCGAGAAGACCAAGTCGAAGTCGTCGTCGGGCCGAGCCAACTGAAGCCAATTCATCCGGCTGCCGAAGCGGTCGCCCGTCTCCACGACGCCGCTCACGCCGGAGGCGTCCTGGGACCACGGACCCGGCTGGGTTCCGGCGCGTGGCGTCCCGTCCTCCTCGACCCGGGTCATCGTGACCATGCCACCGTCAGCTTTGCCGAGATCTTCGCCAGGGGACCCAGCGGCGATTTTCTGCACACCATCGTCGTTGCCGAGTTCAGCCGTGACGATTGACGCCCCGAAGGCGTCACCGGTCTCGACCGAGCCGGGTATGCCCGCGGAATCCTGGGTCAGCACGAGCGCATTGCCGACAATCGGGTCGAAATCCGGTGCGGCCTCCAGGTCGAAGTCGAACGAGGCGAACGCGATCGCACCGGCGTCCTGGCGCGATCCGACGTCCTCGCCCGGAACCCCGATCACCACCTGTCCCACGGGATGGGTAGTGAATCTGCCGTAGACGTCGAGGTCTGCGCCGTACCTGTCGCCGGCTTCTGCGACGCCACCAGCACCGGGCGAGTCCTGCGTCACCATGCTGAGCGGGCCGCCCGGTGGGAAGTACGCCACCGCACCGGCGTCCACCTTGCTGCCGACATCCTCGTGCGGGACCCCGACGACGATGACGTCGCCGCCACCGGTAGCGATGACCTCGAGCGCCTCGCCGAATCGGTCACCGACCTCCGGGAGACCTGCGCCAGAGAGGCCCTGCACGAGGACCGAGACAGCGGGCGCTGGGTCCGGGCTCGAGTAGTCCAACACCACCACCTCACCGGCGTCGACGACCGAACCCCGATCCGCCCCGGGCGCACCGATCACGAGGATTCCCGAACTCTGTGCCGCCATCGCCGCGCCGAACTGGGCGCCGGCCTCGGCGCCGCCGGTGTTCGGGAGGGTGGCTTCATCGAAGGTGCCTCGGACCCCGCCCAGGCCGTCCGGCGAGCCGTGCAGGAAGTAGGCACGCCCTGCCGATGCCTTGCCCGCGACGTTCTGGCCTGGGGCCCCAACCAGTAGGTCTGCGCAGTTGTCCGGGTCGCCGAGCTCACGCCCCCAGACCAGGACCGAGGCCCCGAAGCGCGCGCCTGCCTGCGCGGCCAGCCCGTCGAAGTCGTCTGCGGTCAGCAGCCGTCTCGCCGCCGGCGCCTTCGGCGTGTTCGTGTTCGCGGCCCCGACGTTGGAGTAGACGACGATCGCACCTGCGTCCGGCTTGCCGGGGAGGTCGTAGGACGGCATTCCCACGATCGCGTCCGGCCCGCCTCCGTCGACGTCACTGAGCGCGTCCGGCCAGCAGGGAGTGGACGCCGCCGCTGCTGGCTGCGTCACCGCGCCCGCGGCGACCAGCGGGCCGAGCGCGAGCGCAGCGATCCATCGGACGCCGCGGCTCAAGACCACCGAGGACAGGAACTTTTCCATGAGATCGCCCCCTGCATCGCGAGAATCTATCGATCGTAAGAGCGGGACGGGGTCAAGGCGAGGCGCGGGAAGTCGTTGCAACCGGAACGCCGCGAAGCCGCCGCCCAGCACACGTCGACGCGACGGATGCCATCGACGGATGGGATATGGTTGGCGTCGCCCCGCGGGGCACCGGGCGATTGGCGCAGTGGTAGCGCGCTTCGTTCACACCGAAGAGGTCACTGGTTCGAACCCAGTATCGCCCACCCGAAATTCCTGGTCAGCGCAGGTTTGCGACTCAAGTCTCCCCAGTTCCTTGCGGAGGCCGCACGCCTCACGACGCCGCAGTTGCCTGGCCGACGGCGCCGCCAGACTCAGTCCTCGGTCATCACTCTCAGCTCGCCGACCTGATCGTGGCGGGTCAGCGCACGGGTGACCGACGAGGCGCCGACACCGAGCTGACGGGCGATCGCGCTGGTGCTGTTGCCCGCGTCGCGGAGCTGCACCGCGGCGGTAATCCGTTCCTCGGTCATCACCGTGGGGCGGCCGCCGACCCGACCGTTGGCGCGGGCGACCCGTCGGGGAAGTGGTGTCGATGTCGGGCTCGGTCAGACTCTTGATGTTGATCCCGCGGTCGTGCAGCACGGAAATCGTCTCGATCGCGATCGTCGTCGTCCCGGCGATCCGGTCCAGCGCACGCACGACCAAGGTGTCGCCGTCTCGGAGATAGTCCAGACACGCAAGCCACTGCGGCCGATCCCGGAGACGGCTCGACTCCCCATGGTCAACAAACACCCGAGCAGCACCGGCCGCCGTCAGCTCACGCTCCTGCGAACCCGGCTCCTGGTCCCGGGTCGACACCCGCGCATACCCGACGATGGTCAACGTTCGATCTCCCGATCTGGGTTGGCTGGTCGACTAGACCGTTGGGCGGACTGGCCGGACGGTCGTCGGGTCGCATCGGCGGCCGACGTCGGGAAGCCGACCTGGCGGCGCTCCACCAGACCGCGTAGCTCCTCACTGCTCAGTCCGCCGCCGATGCCTCCGCGCGATTCACTGGCGCGCTGCTGCAGGAGGGTGTCAGCCCACCGCGTGCAGCGGGTCTTGACCCCCTCCAGGTCCTCGGCGGTGACGCCGTAGCCGCGGACATCGCGCAGGGTGAGCCGGCCGACGCCGGCGAGCTGCTGGGCGAACATGCCGACCTCGAAACCGGCATCGCGTTCGGCGGCCGCGGTGACCAGCTCGGCGTCGCTGAACCGCCCCGATCGGCGGATGGCGTCCACGTCAAGGTAGTCGCGGGCCTCGCCGCGGCTGTACAGGGCGGAGACCTTATTGCCGACAGCATCGGCCAGAGACAGCACCGGGCCGACGTCGAGGCGCACCGGATCGTCCTGGCGCCAGTCCACGCCCAGGTCGACGTCGAGCTGACGGCCGTCGCTAGTGGCCACATGCAGCCGGGCGAACTGTGCGGCCCGGCGGACCTGATCAACGGTGAAACCGCTCCCCCGCAGCTGCTCGGTCACCTGGTCGACCGCGGCGCTGAACTCGCTCACGTCCTGGCTCGTGGTGAACAGATCGACATCCTCGGTCGGCCGGTCGATCATGCCGTGCTCACGGATCGCACCAGAGCCAGCCAAGGCGAACCCGTCGACGCCGGCGAGTGCGATCCGGGCGACCTCACGCTGCACAGCGACGTCTTGGTCGCGGTCGAGACTGTCAGGGCTCACCAGGGCCGTCCTACGCCGCCGGCGTGGCCGGGACCGGCCGGAGCTCGGCGAATCGGGCCTCCCACATCGCCCGTACCCGGCGCGGCAGCAGCAGCTCCGGCCAGACGGCGATCAACTGATCACGGTGAAGGATCCGCACCAGGTCCTCCACAGTCCCCTCGGCCAGCACCGCACGGTAGGCCAGGCCGCGGCCGCCAGGCTCATCCAGGTCGACGTACGGGCCGCCCGGCGCCCACAACACCGAATGCGACAGCTCAACCACACCGCCGGCAGGACCGCGCAGCTGATCCAGGTCGTCGACGATCGCGTACGGCTTCACATCGCGAAAGAACACTCGACCCTGCGCATCGGCGTTCGGGGTGCCCGGTTCGTCGGTCGACTGGCTGGTCACGGCGGACCCCCTCTCCTCGGTGTCGGTCTACTCACCAAAAACGGTACAGGCCCGGTTCCGGCCAGAATCGGTTTCGGTGGGAGATTCGGTGAGTCGGCCCTCCGCGTGTCGACCGCCGGCTGTGACTCGCATTGCAATGTGGCGGCGTTCTGATATCGCTGCGTGGCGTGCCGCGTTAGCGCCTGCAGTGCAGGAAGTCGATGGCAACGATGCGGCCCCAGAGGGACGGACGATGCTGGGGCTCACGCGAATCGACGGA
>JBGAIX010000030.1:0-15267 GCA_044225235.1 Propionibacteriaceae bacterium
GTGGATGACGGCAGGCTCACGCGCAATCCGGCGACCGGCGTCCCGTTGCCCTCAGAGCGCGCCAAGCCACCCCGGTTCCTCTCCCAGGTCGAGGTCACCAGACTGGTCGATGCCATGCCGGATCGGTACCGAGCACTCGTCTTGGTTGGTGCCTACGGAGGACTGCGATGGGGGGAGGCAGTCGGGCTCACCCGATCACACGTCGACGTCCGCCGTTCCTGTCTCATCGTCACCAGCACGGCGGTCGAGCTTGCCGGGAAGATCACGCTCGGCAACGAGCCGAAGACCAAGAGGTCGAAACGCACTGTGCCGATCGCCCGGTCAGTCATGGGGAGCATCGACGACCACCTGGCGACGTACGTCCGTCCCGAGGGCGATGCGTTGGTCTTTACGGCGCCCCAGGGCGGCCCCCTGTTCCGCAGCACCTTCTCGCGTGACGTCTGGAGACCAGCAGCCAGGGAGGCCAACCTCTCAGGCGTCACTTTCCATACCCTGCGTCACAGCTTCGTCGCCATTCTTGTTGCCGCCGGTTGCAACGTCCGAGAGGTTTCCGAGTGGGCCGGACACAACAGCGTCGCGTTCACGCTGACGCGCTACGGCGGGCTGTTCGACGAGGGGACGGACAAGGCCGTCGACCGGCTCGACCAACTGCTCGGCTGAAAGCCCTTGCTCCCTTGTTGCTCCCTGGAGCCATCACGACAGCCGAATCAAGATCACGAGGGACCGGCGTATCACCTGGTCAAACCACGTTTCAGACCTGTAGCCCCGACGGGATTCGAACCCGCGCTACCGCCTTGAGAGGGCGGCGTGCTAGGCCGCTACACAACGGGGCCCTAGCGTGGTCGGACCCGGCCGACCAGACCGCGGAAGCCTACCAAGGCGCCTGTTGCCAGGGCGAATTGGACACTTCGCGTTCGCTGGGGTACTAGGACTCGAACCTAGACTAACTGAACCAGAATCAGTCGGGCTGCCAATTACCCTATACCCCACCGGGGTACCCTGTACGGCGCTGGGCCGCACGTGGCACGAGGATGAACTCTACGCCAGAGACGGGTGGTGGCTCAAACTGCACTCGCCGGGGCGTTCCCCACGCGGGTCTCACCGGCAGCCGACAGATCGACCTGGGTACGCAGGCGCATCTTTCGGGCGGCGACAAAGGCCAGTGCTGCGAACAGGGCGAAGCCACCGACATCGAACGCCGCGTCGCTCCACGAGATCTGCTGCAAGGCCTTCAGTTCGGCCACCGACCCAGTCAGCCCGGCAATCCCGTAGGCGAAGACGTTGTTGACCACGTGTGCCGCGATACCCGCCTCGATGCCGCCGGTGCGCAGCACGAGCAGCCCGGCCAGCAACCCGAAGGCAAGCCTGTCGATGAACAGCGGCAGGTTCTGCGTGCCGTGCAGCAGGGCGAACACCAGCGACGACACGACGACGCCGAACCACTGCTTGGCCACCAGGCTGCCCAGTGCCTGCATCAGGTAGCCACGAAAGAAGATCTCCTCTGCCGCCGCCTGGATCGGTGAGGTCAGCAGGATGACCAGCGCGAACGCCCAGAACCCGGCTTGGGGGTCGACGGTCACCGGCTCTCGGGTCCAGGTCGAAAGGAGCATGACGCCGTTCAGCGCGACAGCAGCGATCGCTAGGCAGACGAGCAGATACCGCCACCGCAGCCGCGGCCGGACCGAGGACAGCCAGCGCGGACGCATGTGGTGCACCGTCGCCATCAGGACCCAGCTGATCGGAATCAGTGCCGCAATCCCGAGATTGGTCGCCAGCATGCCGCCAGGCCGCTCGAACGCGAACGCGCTCTCGTAGTAGGTCTTGTACGGCTGGTCTGCGGCGGTGATCGCCCAGAACACGGTCACCAGCGCCTGACTCACCACCGGAGTCAGCAGCGCAAACAGCGAAAGGCCGAACAAGGCGCCGAGCAGCGACCGCCACCAGGCATAGCCCTCCCCGCGCAGGATCTGGGTATAGCTGGCGCCATCTGCCGGAAGCGCGCCGTCGATGACGGGTTGCGCGGCCGCGACAGGGGCAATCGTCGGTTTGGTCGCCGAAGCGCGCTGTGTCGGCCGTCGGCTGCCGCCCTTGCGCTTCGCCATCATCGTTCCGCGGGTGCCAGGCTGCGAACGAGGTCTGCAGCGGCGCTGAGCCGCGCCAACGACGAGTCTCGACCGAGCAGTTCGAGTGACTCGAACAGCGGCGGGGAGATCCGGCGTCCACTCACTGCGGCGCGAACCGGACCGAACGCGAACCGCGGCTTGAGACCCAGCTGGTCAATCAGGGCCGATCGCAGCGAGGCCTCGATCGATGCCGCCTCGAACGTATCGAGCCCGGCGAGCGCCTCGCTGGCCGCAGTCAGAGCCGGGAGTGCGTCGGCCTTGAGCCCCGCATCGGGTTCGATGGAGAGCTCGTCGTCGTGGATGAAGAGGAACGCGAGCAGATCGACGGCTTCGGACAGGGTGTTGATCCGCTCCTGAACCAGTGGAGCGGCGGCGGCCACCCGCGCACGCTGCTCTGGCGTCGGCGGGTCTGCGACCAGCCCGGCCGCCGCCAGAAACGGGATCAACTGATCGGTGAGCTCCGCCGTCGGCAGCAGACGAATATGGGCTGCGTTGATAGCCTCGGCCTTCTTCGCGTCGAAGCGCGCCGGGTTCGCGTTCACGCGTCTGATGTCGAAGGCGGCGACCATTTCCTCGAGGGCAAAGACGTCGCGATCCTCGGCAATCGCCCATCCCAGCAGCGCGAGATAGTTCAGCAGCGCCTCAGGCAGGTAGCCCTTGGCCTGATATTCCTGCAGCCCCGATCCGTGATCGCGCTTGGAGAGGCGGCGGTTGCCTTCGCCGAGCACGGTCGGCAGATGCCCGAATGCCGGGATTCGCCCACTTCCCACACCGATGGTGCGGAGTGCGTCGTACAGGACGATCTGGCGCGGCGTCGAGGGCAACAGATCCTCGCCCCGGAGCACGTGAGTGATCCGCATCAGCGAGTCGTCGACCGGGTTTACCAGGGTGTACAGGGGGTGTCCGTTCGCCCGGACGATGACAAAGTCGGGCACGTGCGCCGATCCGAACCGGACGGTGCCGCGGACAAGATCCTCGAAGACGATGTCGGCGTCGGGCACCCGCATCCGCACCACCGACGGGGCGTCCGCGGACTCCAGCGCCGCGATCCGCTCGGCGCTCAGGTCGCGACAGAACCCGTCGTATCCCGACGGAGCCCCGGCTGGCCTGGCGGCTTCTCTGGCCTCGATCTCCTCGCGCGAGCAGTAGCACCGGTACGCGAGCCGCGCGTCGAGCAGCTTGCCGACCACGTCCCGGTAGATCTCGCCGCGCTCGGACTGGATATAGGGGCCGTACGGGCCGTCCACGCCGGGCCCCTCGTCCCAGCCGAGCCCGAGCCAGGTCAGCGCATCATAGAGACCCTGGTAGGACTCGGTGAGGTTGCGGCCAGCATCGGTGTCCTCGACCCGCAGCACGAAGGTGCCGCCGAAATGGCGGGCGAACACCCAGTTGAAGAGCGCGCTTCGGACGTTCCCGACATGCAGGTTGCCGGTGGGTGACGGCGGGAAGCGGACCCGAACCTGTTCAGGTGCCAGGTCCCCGAGCACGGGGTCGCTGGACTCAGAGGCGTGGCCAGACTGATTCGGATCGGGGTCGATCGGAGAAGGGTCGATGGTCGAAGGGCTGCTCACGAGCGTGCGTCCTCAGCGGTGGTCGTAGGAGAGTCGGCGCTGACGACCGGGTTGGTCAGCGTGCCGATATCGGAGATCTCCACGCTCACTTCCTGCCCCGGAAGCATCGGGCCGACGCCTTCCGGCGTGCCGGTCAGAATCACATCCCCAGGCAGCAGCGTGGTGTAGGAGCTGACGTACGCCACCAGGTCGGCGACACTGCGCACCATCTCGGCGGTGCTCGCGTCCTGCTTCAGCTCGCCGTCGAGGAAGGTGCGGATCCGCAGCGCGGCCACCTCATCGAGGCTGTGGTGCGTGGTGATCCAGGGTCCCAGCGGGCAGAACGTGTCGTAGCCCTTGGCGCGCGCCCATTGCCCGTCGGTGCTCTGCAGGTCGCGCGCCGTCACGTCGTTGGCGACGGTGAAGCCGAAAATGACGTCGCGGGCGCGCCGCACCGGCACGTCGCGGCAGATCCGTCCGATGACGACCGCGAGTTCGCCCTCGTAGCTGAGGTGATGTGTCGTCACGGGAGAGACGATCGGCTCCCCGGGCCCGATCACCGAGGTGTTGGGCTTGAAGAACGTCAGTGGTGTCGACGGCACCTCGCCGCCCATCTCAGCCGCGTGGGCGGCGTAGTTGCGCCCCACCGCCACCACCTTGCTGCGCGGGATGACGGGCGCGAGCAGGCGTACGGCGTCGAGTTCCTTGCGCTCGCCGGTGTATTGCACGGAGGAAGCCAGCGGATCCCCGGTGAGCACCGAGACGGTGCCGGGGTAGCGGCCGCCGTCCTCGGCCAGCTCGACCACCCCATACTGCGGGTCGCCACCGGCGGCGAAACGAGCGATGCGCACCGGCAAAGCCTAGCGGCGGCCCGACTGGCTGGTGCGCGTCGAGATGGCTGGCCCGCCCGGGCATACTCAGGACGTGAGCCAGCGCAGGTTCGACGCAGTCGATGTGATCCGACGCAAGCGTGACGGCGGTGAACTCAGCGACGCCGAGATCGGCTGGGTGATCGCTGCGTATACCGCCGACGAGGTCGCCGACGAACAGATGTCGGCGCTCGCCATGGCCATCTTCCTCAGGGGATTGAGCGCCCGGGAGCTCAACGCCTGGACGGCAGCGATGATCGCCTCCGGCGAGCGGCTGGACTTTTCCGGACTGAGCCGCCCGACCGCCGACAAACACTCCACCGGCGGCGTCGGGGACAAGATCACCCTCCCACTGGCGCCGTTGGTCGCCGCGTGCGGGGTCGCGGTGCCCCAGCTCTCCGGCCGCGGCCTCGGGCACACCGGGGGCACGCTGGACAAGCTCGAGTCGATCCCGGGCTGGCGCGCCGCGCTCGACAACGCGGCCATGGTGCGTCAGCTCGACGAGGTCGGCGCAGTCATCTGCGCCGCCGGGTCGGGACTCGCCCCCGCGGACAAGAAGCTGTACGCCCTGCGCGACGTCACCGGCACGGTCGAGTCGATCCCGCTGATCGCCTCCTCGATCATGAGCAAGAAGATCGCCGAGGGCACCGGCGCGCTGGTGCTCGACGTCAAGGTTGGGACCGGAGCGTTCATGAAGACCGAGGCGGACGCCCGTCGACTGGCCGAGACGATGGTCGGGCTCGGCGAGGCCGCCGGAGTCCGCACCGTCGCGCTGCTCACCGAGATGTCCACACCCCTCGGTCTCACCGCTGGCAACGCCCTCGAGGTCGCCGAATCGGTGCAGGTGCTGGAGGGCGGCGGCCCCGCCGACGTCGTGGAACTGACCCTGGCCCTCGCACGGGAGATGCTCTCGGCCGCAGGGGTCGAAGGCACCGACCCGGCGGACGCCCTCGCCGACGGCCGCGCCATGGACGCGTGGCGGGCGATGATCCGGGCGCAGGGCGGAGACCCGGAGGCGGCCCTGCCGGAGGCCCGCGAGCACGATGTCGTCACCGCCGACCGGGACGGGGTGCTGCAGCGGCTGGACGCATTTGCCGTCGGAGTCGCAGCCTGGCGACTCGGCGCCGGCCGGGCACGACCCGGCGACGCGGTCCAGGCGGGCGCCGGCGTTGTACTCCACGCCAAACCCGGCGACCAGGTACGAGCCGGGGACCCGCTACTCACCCTGCACAGCGACGATCCCGACCGGTTTGCCCGAGCCCGCGAGGCGCTGGCGGACTCCTGGACCGTCGGCGACGACGCACCACCTCCTCACCAACCGGTGCTCGACAGGATCGCCGCCTCCGGTTAACCAGTGGCGGCGGGGCACCCTCGGCGGTACGACTGGGAGGGTGATCGGAATGCCAGCGTGCACCCCTGCCGAGCTGTGGCCGGCGTTCGGGCTTCGCCTCAGTAGCGGCGACCTGACGCTCACTCCGGCTTGTGACGCGGACCTGTGCGAACTCGTCGATCTGGCCCGCTCCGGCATTCACGCCGACAGTTTCATGCCGTTCGGCGTCCCGTGGACGCTCGCATCGCCCGAAGACTTTCCTCGCCTCTTCGCCCAGTTCCACTGGAGCCAACGGACGCACTGCCGACCCGAGCACCTGGACCTCGACCTGACGGTGCGGAAGGGCGGCGTTCTGGTCGGCGTCCAAGGGTTCCAGCTACGCGATTTCGCCGTCACCCGGACGGCGGGAACTGGCTCCTGGCTCGCCCTCCGCCATCAGAATCAGGGCATCGGGACGCGGATGCGGCGCATCGTCTGCACGTTCTTGATCGACCGGCTCGGAGCGACGCAGGTGACCTCCGAGGCCTTCCTCGACAACCCCGCCTCGCTGGCTGTCAGCCGCAAGCTCGGGTACCGCCCGGACGGCCAGCAGCGCCGCGCCCGGCTCGGGGAATCAGCGGTTGGCCAACGCCTCGTCCTGGACGCGGGCGACTTCGTCCGCGGCGACCCGGTCGAGGTTGCCGGCGACGAACCGCTGCGCCGCTTCCTTCGGCTGCACTGACGTCGCCGAGTGAATCAAGCCGTACAGGTAGGCGTCGTTGAGCGCCTCCCACGACGCCTCGATGATGTTCTGACCGACGCCGACGGTCGTCCAGCCGCGCAGCCCGTCCGTGGTCTGGATAAGGACGCGGACCGTGGCATCGGTTCCGTGCCCTTGATCGAGGATGCGCACCTTGTAGTCGATGAGCTCGAACCGGTCCACAGCCGGGTACGCCGGAAGCAACGCGTTGCGTACCGCATGGTCGAGCGCGTTGACGGGACCGTTGCCCTCCCCTACCACCCGGTGGCTCTCACCCTTCGCCGTGACGCGCACCGTGCACTCGGTGTCGGTCTCGCCACCGGGCTCGCCGGAGCCCTTCGGGAATCCCTGGGTGAAGACGCGCCAGGACTGGACCGAGAAGAACTCCGGCAGCTGGTTCAGCTCCCGGCGCAGCAGCAGTTCGAAACTGGCGTCGGCCGCCTCGTAGGCGTACCCGGCGGCCTCCGCCTCCTTCACCCGATCGGTAATCCGGGCAGCGAGATCCCGGTCGGAGAGATCGAACCCCAACTCCTCACCCTTGAGCTGGATGTTGGCCCGTCCCGCCATGTCGGAAACGAGCATCCGCATGTCGTTGCCGACCAGAGACGGGTCGATGTGCTGGTAGAGGTTGGCGTCGACCTTGATCGCGCTGGCGTGCAGGCCCGCCTTGTGGGCGAACGCGGACAAGCCAACATAGGGCTGACGAGCGCTGGATGGCACGTTCGTCACCTCTGCGATCGCATGCGCGAGGCGAGTGGCCTCCCGCAGCGAGCCGGCCGGAAGAAGCGGCCAGCCGTACTTGAGTTCCAGATTCGCGATCACCGAGATCAGCTCGGCGTTGCCGGTGCGCTCGCCGTACCCGTTCACGGTGCCCTGGACATGCATCGCGCCGGCATCGACGGCGGCCAGCGTGTTGGCGACCGCGCAGCCCGAGTCGTTGTGGGCGTGGATGCCGAGATTGACGCCGACCTCAGCCGCGTCGGCCACGATCTCACCCACCCACGGGGGCAACATCCCGCCATTGGTATCGCAGAGAACGACGACCTCGGCGCCCGCCTCGGCAGCGGCCCGGACCGCCTCAAGTGCATACGGGCGGTTCTCCCGGTAGCCGTCGAAGAAGTGCTCGCAGTCGACGAAGACGCGCTGGCCCTCGGCGCGCAGGTGACTGACGGTGTCGCGGATCATCGCGAGGTTCTCGTCGAGGGTGGTCCGCAGAGCCTGCTCGACGTGCCGGTCGTGGCTCTTGGCCACGATGCACGCAATCGGCGCGTGCGAGTCCCGCAGTGCGGCGGTCAACGGATCGTCAGCCGCCTTCATGCCCACCCGGCGGGTGAAGCCGAAGGCCACGAGCTCGGCGTTGCGGAGCGTGAGCGCACCATCGGCCATCCGGGCGAAGAAGGCGGTGTCATTGGGATTCGCTCCCGGCCACCCGCCCTCGATGAAGCCCATCCCCAGCTCGTCCAGCAGCGCCGCGATGGCGAGCTTGTCGTTCACCGAGAGGTTGAGGCCCTCCTGCTGCGACCCGTCCCGCAGGGTGGTGTCGAAGACGTGGAACTCGGCCGGCTTTGGCTTGAGCTGGGAGAACATCGGGATCCTTTGGTCAGGGTCGGCGCGGTGGCATGAAAAAACCTCCGTGTCGGAAGACCGGAGGTTGCGCGCTGACGAATTCTCAGCGCGCTCAGCGAATAATCACCGTCGCACGATGCATGCAGACAGTGTGACCCATCGGCCGCCGAAAAACCACCCCTACGCGCAGGCCGGAAAAGGCCGCCCCACCAGGCACGGGGTTGCCGACAGCAGGCGTGCCGACCACGTCGGCACGCCTGCCGATGTCGATCACACGACGCGCCGCAACCACCGGTGCTCATCGGCCGCCCGGCCGTACTGGATGTCGAGCAGCCGGGTGCGCAGCGCGGCAGTCGCAGCGCCCGTCCCGCCGGAGCCGACGGTGTAGGTCCCTTGCTCGTCCTTGAGCCGGCCGATAGGTGTGATCACCGCGGCAGTGCCGCAGGCGAAGACCTCGGTCAGCTGACCGCTGGCGATCCCGTCGATCAACTCGGCCAGGGAGATCCGGCGTTCGACCGGGGTGAGTCCGAACTCCCTGGCAAGCGTCAGGATCGAGTCCCGGGTGACCCCTTCGAGGATCGATCCGGTCAACTCGGGAGTGATCAACTCCCCGTCCTTGGACAGCAGGTAGACGTTCATCCCGCCGAGTTCCTCGAGCCACGAATGCTCCGCGGCGTCAGCGAACATGACCTGATCGCAGCCGTTGGCCGCCGCCTCCTGCTGCGCCACCAGGCTGGCGGCGTAGTTACCGCCGCACTTGGCCGCGCCGGTGCCGCCCGGCGCTGCCCGGGTGTAGGTGGTCGAGATCCAGATCGACACAGGCTTCACCCCCGAGGCGAAGTACGGGCCTGCAGGGCTGGCGATGCAGCAGTAGGTGACCCGTTTGGCCGGCCGTACGCCGAGGAACACCTCGGAGGCGAACATGAACGGCCGCAGGTACAAGCTGCGCTCCGCATCGGCCGTCCCCGCCGCCACCCAAGCCTTGTCGGCCGCGACCAGCCCGTCCAAGCTGGCGAGGAAGTCCTCGGTCGACAGCGCGGGCAGGGCAAGCCGCCGCGAGGAGCGCGCCAGCCGCTCGGCATTCCGCTCCGGACGGAACATCCAGATGCTGCCATCGGCATGCCGGTACGCCTTGAGACCCTCGAAGATCTCCTGCGCGTAATGCAGTACGGCAGTGGCCGGGTCCAGTTGGAACGGGCCGTAGGGAACGATCGCCGAGTCGTGCCACCCGTCGGCCTCGGTCCAGGTCGCAACCGCCATGTGGTCGGTGAAGTTCATCCCGAAGCCGGGATCGGCGAGGACGGCCCGCCGATCGCTGTCACTGCGGGGGTGCGGGTTGGGGCGGAGTTCGAAGGGGAGGCTCACCATGATCACTTTCACTGGATTCGACTGTTGACGCTAGTGCATCTGTGCGGCCGGCCGCGGCCGGCGGAAGCTGGGCGTCGCTGAGACTGTCGGCCCGCCGGCCGACACGGCACCGTTACGATTCGGCGGTGACAGACGCCACCCCGACTGGACCCACCCCGCAGCCACCGGCCCACGGCGTAGCCCGTCGGCTCGCCGTCATCGGCGGAGACGGCATCGGCCCGGAGGTGGTGGCCGAAGGCCTGAAGGTCCTCGGTGCGGTTGCTGGCGAAGGCGCGTTCGACATCGCCAGCTACGACCTTGGGGCGAGTCGCTGGCAGCGCACCGGTGAGGTGCTGCCCGACTCCGTACTGGAGGAGCTTGCCGGGGCGGACGCGATCCTGCTCGGGGCGGTCGGCGCGGCACCGGGCGCCACCGAGGTGCCCAGCGGCCTGCTGGAACGTGGCCTGTTGCTCAAGCTGAGGTTCGCGTTCGACCACTACGTCAACCTGAGACCGAGCCGGCTCTACCCCGGCGTCCCCACCCCACTCGCAGCCAGCGTGGTAGCCGACCGCGAGGTGGACTTCGTGGTCGTCCGCGAAGGCACCGAGGGCCTCTATTGCGGCAACGGCGGCACCGTTCGCACCGGAACTCCGCACGAGATCGCCACCGAGGTGAGCGTGAACACCGCGTACGGAGTCGAGCGCGTCGTACGCGATGCGTTCACCCGTGCACAGCGTCGCCGCGGGAAGCTCACCCTCGTTCACAAGCACAACGTGCTGGTCAACGCCGGCGGGCTCTGGAACCGCGTCTTCCAGCAGGTGGCGACCGAGTTCCCCGAGGTGAGCACCGACTACCTGCACGTCGACGCGGCGACGATCTTCCTGGCCACCGACCCGGCGCGCTTCGACGTCATCGTCACCGACAACCTTTTCGGTGACATCCTCACCGACCTCGCCGCCGCGGTCACCGGTGGGATCGGCCTCGCCGCGAGTGGCAACGTCAACCCGAGCGGCAGCTATCCCTCGATGTTCGAGCCGGTCCATGGGTCTGCTCCTGACATCGCCGGGACCGGCAAGGCCGACCCGACTGCGACGATCTTGTCGGTCGCGCTGATGCTGGACCATCTCGGTCTGACCGCCGAAGCGGAGCGAATCGAGCGCGCTGTCGTGGCTGACATCAGCGGCAGGACGAATCAGCACAGGAGAAGCACCGCCGAGATCGGGGATGCGATCGCCGCCGCGGTCTGAGCCCCAGGGCGGCGCGCCGAGGTCAGCTTGCGCTCGAGCCCTTCGACGCGTCGACCGAGCCGAGGAGAATCGCCGGTACTACCGAGTGCTCCTTGCGGGCGCGACGGCGAGGACGGTGCCCCGCGGTCTGCGACTGGCGGTCATCGGAGACCGGCCACGCATCCGGATACATCTCGTACATGATTCTTCCCAGGGTCTCGGGTGAAGCGGACGTCGAAATAGTAGGACATCCGACTATCGGATGCCCGGCCAATTCCGCTCCGGTCCACATCGTGGAACGACGGGACCGCTCAGGGGTTCTTGACACACTTCTGGGGTGACCGGCCCGCCCGACCTTCCTGACCTGGTCGTCCGCGCGTTGCGGATGTCCCTGCAACGCGGCTACGTGCAGGCATCACGGACCGAGACGGGGCGCCTCCTCGCGACGCTCGCTGCAACCCGCAGCGGGGTGATCGCCGAGTGCGGGACCGGATGCGGGGTCGGCGCGGCCTGGTTGCGCAGCGGAGCACCGAAGTCCACCCGGGTGATCACCGCCGAGCTCGATCCCGAATTGGCCCACGGGGTGATGGAGATGTTCGCTCAGGACGACATCGACGTCATGAACGCGGACTGGCGGACCCTCGCGGCCCACGGTCCGTTCTCCCTCATCTTCATGGATGCGACGAGCGCGAAGACCTGGCCGCGCGAGGAGATCAGCGAGTTGCTCGAGGAAGGCGGGATGATCGTGCTCGACGACTTCACGCCCTGTCCCACCTGGCCGCCGCTGACCCGTGGTCGCGTCGACACGCTCCGCTACGACTGGTTGTCCGATGACCGGTACACCAGCGTCGACGTGATGGTCGCCGACGACACCTCCGTCGTGATCGCCGTCAAGAAGTAGACCGGGACGTCGGGTACTCACCCGGCTCGGTCGGCGGGGCGTCCGGCATGCTTGGGCGGGTGGCCACGCGACGTCGTTGGAAAGTCCTCCGGGTACTGGTCGGGATCACCTTGATGGCCGGCTTCCTGGCAGCGGCGCTCGCCGTCCTGTTCCGCTACGCCGGCGGCTGGGGGGTGCCCTATTTCTCCTGGACGACCGAGCGGGGGTCCAACTGCAGGAACGACCTGACGGGATATACCTGCACGCCGATGACGTTGGCTGACATCGAGTTCTTCGGCGACGTGGACCTGCCCGACGACACCGGCGTTTTGTCCAGCCGCTACCGCTCCACCCACGACTACGAACTCCAGGCGTATCTCGTCACCCCGAAGGCGCGCGCGGCCGCAGCCCTCGCGGGGCTGACCGAGTCCTTCGGCGAATGCGAGAAGGACCGGCCGTCTCCGCTGACCGAGACCGGCTTGAAGAAGCGCTGCACGATCGTCAATCCGGACACTGACCCCGAGACGCACGAGCCCACGAGTCGGGTCTACACCGTCGGAACAGCTCTCCGACCGAATGGCGATCGGGTCACCCAACTGAACGTTCGCTCCCGTTGACGGCTCGGCAATCCGCCGAGCCGACAACGGAAAGCGCCGGCCGCGTCAGCGGGCGGCGCTTCCCTCGATCTGTCCGGACGCGTCAGCGGGCGGCGCTTCCCTCGATCTGTCCGGACGCGTCAGCGGGCGGCGCTTCCCTCGATCTGTCCGAACGCGTCAGCGGGCGGCGCTTCCCTCGATGTAGTCGTCGTCGTGGCTCTTCACCCAGGCCATCAGCCCACGCAGATCATGCCCGACGGCTTCGATCGGATGCTTCGCGGCCGCCTCCCGCATCGCGGTGAACTCCGGCGCGCCGGCATCCTGGTCGTCGATGAAGCGCTCGGCGAAGGCGCCACTCTGGATGTCACCGAGAACAGCCTTCATGTTCTCCTTCACGCGTGCGTCGATCACCCGCGGGCCGGAGACGTAGTCGCCGTACTCGGCGGTGTCGGAGACGCTCCAGCGCTGCTTGGCGATACCGCCCTCGTACATCAGGTCCACGATCAGCTTGAGCTCGTGCAGGCACTCGAAGTAGGCGACCTCAGGCTGGTAGCCAGCTTCGGTCAACGTCTCGAAGCCGGCCTGGATCAGCGCAGAAGCCCCGCCGCAGAGGACGGCCTGCTCACCGAACAGGTCGGTCTCGGTCTCCTCGGTGAAGGTGGTCTTGATCCCGCCCGCGCGCAGGCCGCCGATCGCCTTCGCGTACGACAGCGCCAGGTCCCAGGCCTTGCCGCTGGCGTCCTGCTCGACCGCAACCAGAACCGGGACGCCGCGGCCTTCGGAGTACTCGCGGCGGACCAGGTGGCCGGGACCCTTCGGCGCGACCAGTGCGATGTCGACGCCCTCGGGCGGGGTGATGTACCCGAAGCGGATGTTGAAGCCATGTGCGAAGAAGACCGCGTCGCCCGGGACCAGGTTCGGCTCGATCGCCTCGGCGTAGAGCTTGCGCTGGGACGGGTCAGGGGTCAGCACCATGATCAGGTCGGCTTCCTCGCACGCCTCGTACGGGGTGAGCACCCGCAGGCCCTGCGCCTCCGCCTTGGCCCGGCTCCTGCTGCCCTCGGGCAGACCGACCCGGACGTCGACTCCGGAGTCACGCAGCGAGAGCGCGTGCGCGTGGCCCTGGCTGCCGAAGCCGAGGACGGCGACATTGCGCCCCTGGATCAGCGAGAGGTCGGCGTCGGAGTCGTAGAACATCTGAGCTGGCACGGCGTACTTCTTCCTGTGATCGGGTGGTGCTGGTCAAGGTAGCGGACAGGCCGCCGATGCGGCGACCAGCCGGGCGGGGTGGCGGCTAGGAGGTGACGACGGGCTTCAGCCGGGTCGGGCGCCGCTCGCCGCGGGCGGTGCGGTCGGTCAGCGAGCGATTGCCGCGGCCGAGGGCGACCAGGCCGGACTGGACCAGTTCGCGGATCCCGTACGGCTCGAACAGATCCAGCAGGGCCTCCAGCTTGGCCGGACTACCGGTCGCCTCGACCGTGATCACCTCAGCGGTCAGGTCAACCGCCTTCGCGCCGAACAGGCCGATGATCTCGATCAGCTGACCGCGGGTCTCAGCAGTGGCCTTCACCTTGACCAGAACCAGTTCGCGGCGCACCGCGCTCTCCTCGAGTTCGACGATCTTGAGCACCTCGAGCAGCTTGTTCAACTGCTTGGTGATCTGCTCCAGCACGACCTCGTCGACGTTCACCTGCAGCGTGATCCGGGACATCTCCGGCGACTCGGTCGGGCCGACCGCGAGCGACTCGATGTTGTAGCCGCGGCGCGAGATGAGCCCGGCCACTCTGGCGAGCACCCCCGGCCGGTTCTGCACCAACACGCTGAGCGTGTGCGTCTTCATCGGCTGCTCCCCTCGCTTCGCGACGACGTTGCGCTGCTGGTTGCGGATGCCGCTGTCACAGCTCCTCCTCTTCCCAGGCTGGGGCCATGTCGCGAGCGACCTTGATCTCGTCGTTGCTCGTGCCGGCCGCGACCATCGGCCACACCATCGCGTCCTTGTGCACCACGAACTCGACGACCACCGGGACGTCGTTGATGGACAGCGCCTTCTCGATCACCGAGTCGACGTCGTCCGGCTCCTCGGCGCGCAGCCCCACACAACCCATCGCCTCGGCGAGCTTGGGGAAGTCCGGAATGCGGTTCGTCTTCAGGTCGGTGTTGGAGTAGCGGCCCTGGTAGAACAGCGTCTGCCACTGCCGCACCATGCCGAGGCTTTGATTGTTGATCACGGCGATCTTCACCGGGATCCCCTCCAACGCGCAGGTGACCAGCTCCTGATTGGTCATCTGGAAGCAGCCGTCGCCGTCGATCCCCCAGACCACCTTGTCCGGCCGACCCACCTTGGCGCCCATCGCCGCGGGAACGCAGTACCCCATCGTTCCCAGGCCGCCCGAGTTCAGCCACCGGCCGGGACGCTCCCACGGCAGGAAGTGCGCGGCCCACATCTGGTGCTGTCCGACGCCCGCGGCGTAGTACGCATCGGGGCCGGTGATCTCCCCGATCCGCTGGATCACCTGCTGCGGCGACAATTCGCCGTTCTCCGGCAGGTCGTAGCCGGTCGGGTACCGACGCTTCAGATCCCGCACGTAGCGAACCCAGTCATCGATCTCGGGCAGCCGCCCGCCACTGCGCAGCAGCGCGGTCAGTTCGGCGATGACCTCTTTGCAGTCGCCCACGATCGGCACGTCGGCGACCCGGTTCTTGGAGATCTCGGCCGGATCGATGTCGGCGTGGATGACCTTCGCCAGCGGGGCGAACGAGGAGAGCTGCCCGGTCACCCGATCGTCGAAACGGGTGCCCAGCGCGATCAGCAGGTCACTGCGCTGCAGCCCTCCGACCGCCGCGACCGTGCCGTGCATGCCCGGCATCCCGAGGTTCTGTGGGTGGCTGTCGGGGAAGACCCCCCGCGCCATCAACGTCGTGACCACCGGAATGCCTGTCAGTTCGGCGAGTTCCTTCAGCTCGTCCCACGCCGCCGCCTTGACGACGCCGCCGCCGACGTAGAGCACCGGCCGCCGAGACTCCGAGATCAGCCGGACGGC
>JBGAIX010000031.1:0-13314 GCA_044225235.1 Propionibacteriaceae bacterium
GAACCGTGAGTTCTGGAACGAGCCGACGGGCTTGCCGAACGCCCGGCGCTCGGTGACGTACCGCAGCGTGAGATCCAGCGCGGCGCGGGCGCCGGCCACCCCCGCGAGCGCGATCGACAGCCTTTCCCGAGGCAGGTTGGAGACCAATTGGAGGAAGCCATCGCCCTCGGCCGGCCCGAGCAGGTTGGCCACCGGCACGCGCACATCCGAGAAGAACAGCTCCGCGGTGTCCTGCGCATGCTGGCCCAGCTTGTCCAGATTGCGGCCCCGCTCGAAGCCGGGCATGCCCCGTTCCAGCACGATCAGCGACATGCCCCCGTGCCGCTGGGTCGGGTCGGTCTTTACCGCGGTGATCACCAGGTCGGCATTGATCCCGTTGGTGATGAACGTCTTCGAGCCGTTGACCAGGTAGTGGTCGCCGTCCCGGATCGCCGTGGTCGACATCGAAGCCAGGTCCGATCCGATGTCGGGCTCGGTCATCGCGATCGCGGTGATCAGCTCGCCGGCGGCGATGCCGGGCAGCCACCGGTGCCGTTGCTCGTCGTTGGCGTAGCGCAGGAAGTACGGCAGGCAGATGTCGTTGTGCAGGGTCAGGCCCAGCCCGGCACCGGCGGCGCCGACCCGCATGACCTCCTCGCCGATGATCGCGTTGAACCGGTAGTCGGCGACTCCGCCGCCACCCAGATCCTCGGGGATCTCCATGCCCAGGAAGCCGAACTTGCCGGCGGTGCTGAACAGCTCGCGGGGCACGATGCCGGCGTTGTCCCATTCCCATTGTAACGGAACGATTTCGGTGTCAACGAAGGTGCGGAAGGAGTCCCGGAAGCTTTCGTGCTCCTGCTCGTAGAGCGTGCGTCGCATCGGTGCCTACCGGGGGAGCTCGAGGATGACGACGGTGCCGGGCCCGGGGGACCCGCCGATGACGATCGCCACCGCTCCGTTGATGTCCATGTGGTTTGATCCTTGCCTTACGCGAGGGCGGCCGGGTCGGACGGGCCGCTAGCAGTCAGTTCTGACTCTTACACACGCGACCGGCTCCGTCAACCGCTCTGATCGCCGCAGATCCCTGGTCGGAACGGCCCTTCCGGCCCCGGACCGCGCCCAACCGGTCGCGCACCAGCACGGCGGCGACGATGAGCTCGTGCCACCGTTGCCGGGGCGAGAGCCACAACAGCCGGTCGACGTCGCGCCCCGGCGGCAGATCGAGGTCGACGCCGCCGATCGGGCCTCCGGTCAGGGCCAGTCCCAGCTCGGCGCCGAGCCGGTCCAGGGCGTCCCGGCCGCCGGTCAGGACACGGTCGAGCGCGACGAACCCATGGATCTGCCCCGGGTAATGCAGATGCCGGACCTGGACCCCGGCCGCGGCCAGCGCCCGCGCGTAGGCAATTCCTTCGTCGCGCAGCGGGTCGAACCCGGCGGTGAGCACGACCGCGGGGGCCACTCCGGCCAGGTCGGCCGCCCGCAACGCGGACCACTTCGGGTCGAAAAGATCTGACACGGAACGGATCTGGCCGCGCAGCCAGTCCAACCAGGCGAGGCTCAAGGGACCGGGCATGGTCTCAGCGGTCGACTGGGTCGACCCGGTCAGGTCGGTGGCCGGATACACCAACAGCTGCGCGGCCAGCGGAATGCCGCGGCGAAGGCACTCCTGGGCAACCAGTGCGGCGAACCCGCCACCGGCCGAGTCGCCGCCGACGGCCAGCCTGCCGGGAGTACCGCCAAGCTCGACGGCGTGCCCAGCCGCCCACTCCACCGCCGTCAGGCAGTCGGCGTACCCAGCGTCCAAGGAATTCTCGGGGACGAGCCGGTACTGCACGGCGACCACCACGGCCCCGCTGCGGTTGGCCAGCGCGCGGGCCGTCGCCCCCGCGGTGTACAGGTCGCCGACCACGAAGCCCCCGCCGTGCAGCCACACCAGTACGCCGAACGGACCCACGCCTTCCGGCCGGTAGGCCCGCAGCCGGATCACGCCGCCAGGGCCGGCGATCTCGTGGTCGGTGACCGCGGCCACCGGCTCCCGTGACGCGAATGCCTTCACGGCCAGCTGCCACCGCCGGCGGGCCGCCGCCGGAGTGAGGGTGCGAGCCGGGTCCGCCGAGGGTGCCAGCGCCAGTTGGCACAGCAGCCGGCGCACTTCCGGATCCGGTCGCGCGGAGCGCATCACCCCGCCGCGGCCGCCCGCCCGCCCAGTGCACCGGCCGGCTGGTGCGATTCGCCGTCCGCAACGAGAATGCCGGCAGCCCGGCGCATGTCGTCGTAGGCGGCGCGCAGATCGTCGGCGAACTCCCACACGTCGACGAGCTGCGGGTCGGCCACCGGGCCGAGCACCAGGTGCTCCCGGTAGCTCAGTGTGCACATGAACAGCGCGTTGTTGGTCCACTGCACACCGAACGGGTACCAGTGCAGCAGCTCGTGCTCGCCGAGGTAAAGCGGCTGCCGGGGGCCGGGCACGTTGGTGGACGTGATGTGCAGCGGGAACCAGCCGCGCGGCCACAGCTTCCATACCAGCCGGTACATCGGCGCCGGCAACCAGTCGGCGGCGGCGATCACCTCGTGGATGCCCTGCGCCTGGCCCCGGCGCTTGAGTTCGGTCATGGCCGATCGCACACACTCCAGCCGATCCCGCGGGTCCTGCACCCCCACGTGCAGCGGTGCCACCACCATCGAGATCTGGTTGCCCAGCGCACCGGATCCGTCCGTGCCGCGCACGCTGACCGGGCACAGGGCCTGCAGCTCGCGGCCGTCCGTCGGGTGGCCGTGTCGCCGCATGTACCGGCCCATGGCGCCGCTGAGCACGGTGAGCACCAGGTCGTTGACCGTGCCGCCGAGGACCTTGCGAACCTGTTTGGTCTCGTCCAGGGGCAGCTCGACCCAAGCGAAGTCACGGTCCGAGTGGATCGCACCGTTGAAGGGTGTCGGCGGAAGCCTGCGCAGGATCAGCGGCCCCGTGTCGACGGTGGCCCGGGCGAGTGTGCCGAGCCGGCCGGCCAGCGCACCCACCGCTCCGGGGCGGATGAGATCGATCAACGCGCGGGCTCCGTCCAGGCCGGCATCGGCGTGGTCGGCGACCGCGTCGCGCAGGCGGCCGATCGGACCCGGTACCGGCCGGGGCCGCCATTGCTCGACCGAGGCCGCCGGCGGCGCCAGGCCCCGTTCGGTCGCGTGCAGCACCTCGATCAGTTCGACGCTGGACACCCCGTCGACCATCGCGTGGTGCAACTTGAGGAACACCACGGTGCCCTTCCGGTACCCGTGCAACACGGTCAGGTGCCAGGGCGGGGCGGCGCGGTCCAGCAGCCGGCAGAATAGTTCTCCGCAGACGCGGGACAGCGTTCGGTCGTCGGCGTCCTGCAGCGTCTGCTCGTGAACGTGCCGGCCGACGTCGAACTCCGGGTCGTCCTCCCAGGTAGGCCGGGACAGACCGAGCGGCGCCGGGACGAGCCGCTGCCGGTACCGGGGCAGCAGATGGATCCGCTCCCTGATCATTCGGACGATGTCGTCGGCGGTCAGTCGTCCGTCGTAGATCATGCACTCGGCGACGTGCATCGGCTGTTCGGGGCGCTCCCAGTCCAGGAACACTGAGTCGTGCGCGGTCAGTCGTCTGGTGGTGGTCGGCATCAGTGCGTTCCTCCGTCGTCGTTCCGCCCATGTCGGTGCTGCGCGCGCAGCATCCGATTGAGCATGGGAGGACGCCAACTGCTGCCGTGTCGCCTGCGATCGGGCGGATGGCGCACGCTGCGGGGGCGATGCCAGAATAGGACCCGTGGCGGCAACAAGTCAATGTTGACTGCTTGTCGGTCAGCAGTCGAGCAGGATCCGTGCCGTGTCGACCCATTGGGCGATGTGCGGGTCCCGGTGAGGGTCTCGCCGATCGAACGAGTAGGTCAGCGCGACCCCCCGCATGCTTGTCAGCAGCAATTCGCGCACCTGCGGATATCGCGGATGCCCGACGAATTCGGGGCCCCACATGCCATCCACCGCGGCGCGGATGACACCGCCGAGCTTGCGTTCTTCGGGCAGCAGCGCGCCGGCGAGCACGTCATCGGTCCGGGACGCCGCCCACAGCTCGACGGCGGCCCAGAAGTGCGGTTCGTGAAAGGTCAGCCACATGAACTCGACCACCTGCCGGATGCGCTCCGGCGACGCCGCCGACCCGGGCAGGTCGCCGGTAATCCGTTCGGTGGTGTCGCGCACCCGCTCGGCCGCGAGGTGTTCGGCGGCGGCGACCAGCAGCTCTTGGCGGGACGGGAAGTGGTGCAGCAGCCGGCCACGGGACACTCCGGCCCGGGCCTGGATGGCCAACGTCGTCGCGCCGCTGTACCCCTGCTCGACCAGGCACTCGACGGCCGCCTGCAGGATGCGCGCCCGGCTGTCGACCGTTCGCCGCTCCCGGCGGGTCAGCGTCGACGGTTCGGACATCCGCCCATCGTAGTGCTCCGGCGTTCCCCGTCATTATTGACAAGGTCGCCCGATGCGGGTTACTGTACGCTAGCTTAGCGATCGCTAACTAAAGAGTCCGAGAGCTCACGACTCACACCACGAAGGCGTGGAGGAATCCCATGTACACGGACATCTCGGTCGTGCGCCACGGCCCCGTGGATCTCGTCACCATCGAACGCCCGGCGGCGCGCAACGGCCTGCGGCAGGCGACATACGACGATTTGAACACGGCCGTCATCGAGAGCACCGCGCGAGCGATCGTGCTCACCGGCCGCGGAAGTGCCTTCTGTAGCGGCGACGACCAGAAGTGGTTCTCGGCCAACCGTAACCACCTCCGCGAACGAATGCTCGAGGTCGGCATCTGGCCGCTGACCAGAACCTTGATCGAGTCTGCGCTGCCCGTCATCGCGGCGGTGAACGGACCGGCCGTGGGTTGGGGAATGGAACTCAGCCTCTTCGCCGACTTCCGTTTCGCTTCGGCAGCCGCTCGGTTCGGCGAGTTGTTCGTGCTCCGCAACATGTGCCCCGACGCGGGTGGACTGGCCAGGCTGAGCCAACTCGTGGGACTGGAGAAGGCATCGGAACTGCTCATGCTCGGGACCGTCATCGACGCGGACGAAGCGCTGCGGATAGGGCTGGTGTCGCGGGTCGTCGAGCCTGATGACCTGCTCGACACCGCATTGGCCTTCGCCGAACAGTTTGCCGACCGGCCGCCGCAGTCGGTCGCGATCATCAAACAAGGGCTGTCCCTGGCCAGGACCGCCGGCCTGGTCGAGCTCGGCAGCTGGAGTCTGGCGCGGAACGCCGAACTGATGATGACGAGCGACCATGCCGAGTCGGTGGCCGCGTTCCTCGAGAAGCGATCGCCGTCATTCCAAGGTCGATGACCGAAACCTCACCCGCGACTGGAGATCTGCCGTGTTGCTCGCCGACGTGCTCGACCAGGCTGCCATCGCCTACGGCGACGATGTCGCCATCCACGCGCCACACCGAACGCTGAGCTTCGTCCGACTCCGGGACGAGGTGGCACGCGCCGCTTCTGCTCTCGCCACCCTGGCCGGCCCGGGGGAACGGGTCGCCGTGCTCAGCGAGAACCGGGTTGAGTACTTCGAACTCCTCTTCGCCGTGCCCGCGGCCGGGATGGTCCTCGCGCACATCAACTACCGGCTCAGTGCGCCCGAGGTGGCCGCGATCCTGCGGGATTGCGAGCCCGCCGTGGTGGTCGTCGAGTCGCGGCTCGAGTCGTTGATCGATGCGCTGCCCGAATCGGTCAGGAAGGTGATCGTTCTCGGTTCCGACGAGCAGGCCTGGGACGACTTCCTCACCGGCGCCGGCCAGTCGGCGGTGCCCGCGGCGAACCCGGATGACGTCGCCTGGCTCGTCTACACGAGTGGAACCACCGGTCGCCCCAAGGGGGTGATGATCACTCACGCGAGCGTCCTCGCTTCGTCGCTGAGCTGGGCGCACGACGTCCGTCCCACGCGGGAGGACGTGCTGCTGCACCCCTTCCCGTACTGCCACATCGCCGTCTTCATCGTCTTCGGTTATCTCCTGCGTGGTTCGTCGATCGTGGTGCGACGCAGGTTCGAACCGGAGGAGTTCATGACCACGGTCGATGAGTTGCGGGTCACCTGTACGGCTCTCGCGCCGACGATGATGAGCATGCTGCTGAGGCATCCCAAGATCGACGAGTTCGATCTCTCCTCGCTTCGGCTGATCAACTACGGTGCCTCAACGATCACCCAGGAGCTGCTCGCGGCGGCGCTGCGGCGGTTCCAGAACGTGGAGTTCGGACAGGGGTACGGGCAGTCGGAGGCGTCCGGGAACGTCCTGTATCTGGATCACTCGTTCCACCTGAGGGCCCTGCGGGGCGAACACCACCTGCTGACCGCCACCGGCCGGCGGATGACCCTGTCAAGTGTTCGCATCGTCCGCGATGACCTCACGGACGTGCGGGTCGGTGAGGTCGGTGAGATCGTCGTCAAGGGCGATCAGGTCATGCGCGGGTACTGGCGCAATCCCGAGAGCACGGCACAGACCGTCACCGACGGCTGGCTGCGCACCGGCGATCTCGCGAAGGTCGATGCCGAAGGCGTCGTCTACGTGGTCGATCGCAAGAAGGACATGATCGTGACCGGCGGCGAGAACGTCTACTGCCGCGAGGTCGAGGACGTGCTGGCGCGCCATCCTCGGGTCGGCGACGTCGCCGTCTTCGGCCTGCCTGACCAGCACTGGGGCGAGATCGTCGTGGCCGCGGTGGTCCCGAGCGGTACGGACTTGCCCGATCCGGCAGAGCTGATCTCCCATTGTCGTGAGCGGCTCGGCGGCTACAAGGTTCCCCGTCAGGTTCGCGTCGTCGACGACTTGCCCAAGAACGCCAGCGGGAAGGTCCTCAAGAGGAAACTCGCTCACTGGATGTCCGACGAAGCACGTCCGGCCATCCGCACATGAGTACACGCACCACCTGTCCGGGCACCACCCGACTGACGTCAGTGCGGCGTGTATTGCACCGCGGCAAGTGTGATCTGCACGTACGTCTCGGCGGTCTCCTCGGCGGTCTTCGGCCCGTCCTCCCGGAACCACCCCGAAATGCCCTGGCACATGACCAATATCGCCCTGTGCACCTCATCGGGAACCGTCGTGCGGAATACCCCTGCCGCGACGCCGTCCTCGATGACGACCCGCAGTCGCCGGTCGATGGCGTCACGCCGGTCGATGTAACGCCTGAGGTTCTCGCTGGTCAGCGAGCGGCGCTCGGAGTCCAGGAATGCCAGGTCCCGGTGGTGCGCCGAATACAGCGAAATGGCCTCGACCATGGCGCTGAGGCGAGCGGCCGGATCGTCGCCGGCCTCGGCGAGTGCGGCGTCGACGTGCGAGCCGACGAGTTCCATTCCGTGGTCCAACAGCGCGACGAGGAGCGCCTGCTTGTTCTCGTGGTGGTAGTAGAGTGCCGGCACGGTCACGCCGACCTTCTGGGCGATGACGCGCACGCTCGTCGCGTCGTACCCGTGCTCCACGAACTGGGCGAGGGCCACCTCGAGAATCCGCGAAAGATTCAGGCGCGGAAAGTGGCGCCAGCCTCCGGTCGCCGCGGATTCGACTGACTTGGCCGACCGTGCCTGCATCATGCCCACCTCCTGATCGCGGCCATCGTACCGGCGATGAGCGAGCGTTCGCTCCGACCGCATCGGGCGGCTCGGCAGTTCACCTGAGAAAGAAGGTAACAATGGACATTCGGACGAAGACCGCGCTGGTCACGGGCGGCGCGTCCGGGCTCGGACTGGCCACCGTGCGGCGACTCGCCGCCGCCGGGGCGCGGCTCCTCGCTGTCGATCTTCCCAACGCCGACGCCGCTGCCCTGGACGCGCTCGGCGAACGCGTGAAGTTCGTCGCCGCGGACGTCACGAACCAGGACGCTGTCGCCCAGGCCGTCGCCCAGGCGAACGACCGCGGGGACCTTGCGGTCACCGTCAGCTGCGCCGGTATCGGCAACGCGATCAAGACCGTCGGGAAGGACGGGCCGTTCCCGCTGGCCGACTTCAGCAGGATTGTCACGGTCAATCTGATCGGCACCTTCAACGTCATCAGACTCGCCGCGGCCGCCATGGCGTCCAACGACGAGACCGACGGCGAACGCGGCGTCATCGTCAACACGGCGTCGGTGGCGGCCTTCGACGGCCAGATCGGCCAGGCGGCCTATTCGGCGTCCAAGGGGGGCGTGGTGGGAATGACGCTGCCGATCGCGCGCGATCTTGCTGCGCTGAAGATCCGGGTCATGACCATCGCGCCCGGGCTGTTCGCGACCCCGCTCCTGCAGACGTTGCCCGAGGAGGCTCGCGCCTCGCTCGGCGCGCAAGTGCCGCACCCGAGTCGCTTGGGCGCGCCCGAGGAGTTCGCGGCGCTGGTGCACTCCATTGTCGAAAATCCGATGCTCAACGGCGAGACGATCCGCCTCGACGGAGCGATCCGGATGGCTCCGCGATGAGCGACGACCGGGTCCGCCTCCGCACCCGCGTCACCGAACTGCTGGGCATCGAGCGCCCCATCGTCCAGGGCGGCATGCAGTGGGTGGGTCGTGCCGAGCTGGCGTCGGCGGTGTCCAACGCCGGCGGGCTCGGGATCCTGACCGCGCTCACCCAACCGACTCCCGAGGCACTGGCGCGCGAGATCGACCGCTGCCGCTCGTTGACCGACAAGCCGTTCGGGGTGAACCTCACCGTGCTGCCGACGATCACCCCGCCGCCCTACGCCGAGTACCGCGACGCGATCATCGACTCCGGCGTCACCATCGTCGAGACCGCCGGGTCGAACCCGCGCGACCACATGCCCGCGTTCAAGGCGGCGGACGTGACGGTCATCCACAAGTGCACCAGCGTGCGGCACGCCGTGCGCGCCCAGGCCGAGGGCGTCGACGTCGTGAGCATCGACGGGTTCGAGTGCGCGGGGCATCCTGGTGAAGACGACGTGCCCGGCCTGATCCTGTTGCCGGCCGCCGCGGCGGCCGTCGACATCCCGATCATCGCCAGCGGCGGGATCGCCGATGCCCGCGGGCTTGTCGCCGCACTGGCACTCGGGGCGGACGGAGTCAACATGGGCACACGGTTCCTGTGCACCCAGGAGGCGCCGGTCCACGAGGAGGTCAAACAGCGCATCGTCGCCCAGTCCGAGCGGGACACCGAGCTGATCTTCCGTCCGCTCCGCAACACCGCCCGGGTGGCGAGCAACGGCGTCAGCCGTGAGGTCGTCGCACGCCTGAGCGCCGGTGCCGGCTTTGCCGATGTGCGCGAACTCGTCGCCGGCGCTCGCGGGCGAAAGGTGTTCGACTTCGGCGACATAGAGGCGGGCATCTGGACCGTCGGGCAGTGCCAGGGCCTCATCGATGACATACCGACGGTCGCCGCGCTGCTCGACCGCATGACCGAGCAGGCGGCCGCGCTCATCACGTCGCGGCTCTCGTCCTCGGTGAGGTGGTCGGCGTGATCCGAGTCGAGCGCGCCGGATCGATCGTCACGCTGATCCTGGACAGGCCGTCGCGTCGCAACGCGCTCGATCTCCCGGCCGCGCAACTGCTGGCAGATCACATCGATGAGTTCAGCGTTGCCGGGAACGTCCGCTGCCTGGTGATCGCAGGGGCCGGGCGAACGTTCAGTGCCGGCGCCGACCTGCCCGAAGGCGGCGAGGATCTGCCCGGGCCCGAGATGATGGCCGCGGTGACTCGTCTGATCACCGGCCTGGTCGGGCTGCCGCTCCCGGTGATCGCCAAGGTCGAGGGCGCGGCCGTCGGGGTCGGCGCCTCCATAGCCTTCGCCTGCGACCTGGTGTTCGCCAGCAGCTCGTCGTACTTCTCGCTGCCGTTCCTCGGCCTGGGCCTTGTGCCGGACGGTGGGGCGACGCTGACCATCGCGTCCTCGGCCGGCAGAGCGCGAGCGATGCGCCTGGCCCTGCTGGGCGAGCGGCTGTCGGCGTCCGACGCATTCGACGCCGGGCTGATCGCGCAGGTCTGTGAGCCGGACGACCTCGACGGACGGGTCGAGGCCGCGGCGGATGCGCTGGCCGCCGTGCCCGCCGCCGCATTCGCCGGCACGAAGGCATTGATCAACGCGAATGCGCTGGCCGGCTTCGAGGCCGCCCTGGCCAGGGAGTCCCGCGAGCAGGTGTCGCGGCTGGAAAGCTGGGAGTTCCGCGAAGGTGTCGCCGCTTTTCGGGAGCGCCGCCGACCGAGGTTCGACGCCGCGCCACGCTGAGCCGCGAGCGGTGCGCCGAGTCGGTGCACAACGATCCGCCGGGCTTGCGGGCCCGCCAAGACCTTGAACCGTAGGAGGGATTCGGCATGACCAACGCTGTCATCATCGACGTCGTCCGCAGCGCTTCCGGCAAGGGAAAACCCGGGGGAGCGCTGTCCGGCGTCCATCCTGCCGACCTGCTCGCGACCGTGCTCACCGCGCTCATCGACCGGACCGGCGTCGACCCGGCGACCATCGATGACGTGATCGCCGGCTGCGTCGGTCAGGCGGGCGACCAGGCCGCCAACATCGGGCGAACCGCCGCGCTCAACGCAGGGTTTCCGGTATCGGTGCCCGGCACGACGATCGACCGCCAGTGCGGGTCCAGCCAGCAGGCAGTGCACTTCGCGGCGCAAGGGGTGATCGCCGGCGCCTACGACGTGGCCATCGCATGCGGCGTGGAGTCGATGAGTCGCGTTCCGATGGGTAGCGCGATTTCCGGCGGCAACCCGCACGCTCCGCTCAGGTCACGCTTCGCGAGCCTGCCTCATCAGGGCATCGGTGCGGAGCTCGTCGCAGCGCGGTGGAAGCTGCGCCGGGACCAACTCGACGAGTTCTCCGCGATGTCGCACCAGCGGGCGGCGACGACCGCAGCGTCGGGCGGTTTCGCCGGCGAGATCGTCCCGGTGACGCTTCCGGACGGCTCGCTGCACACCGTCGATGAGACGGTCCGCCCTGCCACGACGGCGCAGGGGTTGGCATCGCTCCCGGCGGTCTTCCGAACCGAGGAGTTCTCGACGCGCTACCCCGAGATCGACTGGTCGATCACGCCGGGCAACTCGTCACCGCTGGCCGACGGCGCGTCGGCGGCGCTCATCATGAGCGACGCGCGTGCGGCAGAGCTGGGGCTGATGCCGCGCGCTCGCCTGCACAGCTTCGCGGTGGTCGGCTCCGACCCGGAAATCATGCTGACCGGCCCGATCCCGGCGACGCAGAAGGTCCTCGCGAAAGGCGGCCTGAGCTTCGCGGACCTCGACGCGTACGAGGTCAACGAGGCCTTCGCGCCCGTGCCGATGGCATGGGCGGCCGAGTTCGACGCGGACCCGGTGAAGCTGAACCCGCGTGGTGGCGCGATTGCCCTGGGTCATCCGCTCGGCGGATCGGGCGTGCGCCTGCTGGCCACGTTGCTGAACCACCTGGAGGCGACCGGCGGCCGGTACGGCTTGCAGACCATGTGCGAGGGCGCCGGCATGGCCAACGCGACGATCATCGAAAGGCTCTGACATGCTCGATCTGTATGTGCCCCGGGCGCTTTTCGGCCGGCTCACCACACTCACCGGCGACGTTCCTGGAGTTCGGTGATGGCACAAGAGGATTCGGAGCCGGCGGCTCTCTATGCGGTCCGGGACGGCGTCGCGGTGATCACGCTCAACCGCCCGTCGGCCCTGAACGCCGTCAATGCGGCGCTGTCGACGGCGGTGGGCGAGGGTCTGGAACGCGCCGTGGCGGACGAGGACGTGCGCGTCGTGGTGATCACCGGCACCGGCCGCGCATTCTGCGCCGGCGCCGACCTCAAGGACATCGCACAGCGAAGGCCGGTGGACGCGGTGGGCCACCCCGAGTGGGGCTTTGCCGGCCTGATCCGGCACTGGATCGACAAGCCGCTCGTCGCGGCCGTCAACGGTGTCGCGATGGGTGGCGGGACGGAGATCGCGCTCGCCTGCGACCTGGTGGTCGCAGCGCAGACGGCGACGTTCGGGCTTCCCGAGGTCAAGCGCGGCCTCATTGCCGCGGCCGGCGGCGTCGTGCGGCTGCAGCGTCAGGTGCCTCTGAAGCGGGCGCTCGAACTCACGCTGACCGGTGACGGGATCGACGCTGCGACCGCGCAGGCGTGGGGTCTGGTCAATAAGGTGGTCCCGGTTGAGCGAGTCCTGGACGAAGCACTCGCGTTGGCCGGTCGAATCGCGGTGAACGCGCCCCTGTCGCTGCAACACACCAAGCGGATGGTCCACCGGACGGCGACCGGACCCTCGGACTGGGATGGCGACTGGGTGGGGGAGGACCCGTGGGAGGTCAACGACGAGGCCACCCATGCCGTCTTCGTCAGCGCCGACGCGCTCGAGGGGTCACGGGCCTTTGCCGAGAAGCGGCAGCCGCGGTGGGTCGGTCGATGACCTCCGGTCCACTCGCCGGGTTGCGCGTCCTGGAGATCGGCGGCATCGGGCCGGGCCCGTTCGCCGGGATGCTGCTGGCAGACCTGGGCGCCGAGGTCACCAGGGTCGAGCGGCCGAACGCGCCCACCGACCTGGCCACGCACCGGATCCTGCTTCGCGGGCGCCGGGTCCTCGTGCGCGACCTGAAGGATGTGGGCACCCGAAACGAGGTGCGCGACCTCGTTTCGGAGTACGACGTGCTCATCGAAGGATTCCGGCCCGGGGTCATGGAACGGCTCGGGCTCGGTCCCGACGTCCTGCTGCGGCGCAACCCGCGCCTGGTCTACGGACGGATGACCGGGTGGGGCCAGGACGGTCCACTGGCCGGCGCGGCCGGACACGACATCAATTACATCGCGCTCGCCGGGGCGCTGGAGCCGCTTGCCGGCAAGGACCTTTCGCCGACCCCACCGCTGAACATGCTCGGCGACTTCGGCGGTGGCGGGATGCTGCTGGTCAGTGGTGTCCTGGCGGCACTGTGGCACGTCGCGCGCACCGGCGTCGGGCAGGTCGTCGACGCCTCGATCGTCGACGGCACGGCTCTGCTGACGGCGATGTTGCACTCGATGCGAGCAGCGGGGGAATGGTCCGGCCCCCGCGGGGCCAACCTCTTTGACGGCGGTGCGCCCTACTACGGGGTCTACGAGACCGCCGACGGCGGCTGGATCGCCGTCGGGGCGATCGAGACACGTTTCTACGCAAAGCTTGTGGAAGGACTGGGACTGTCAGGCGAATTTGCGCTGGGCGAGCAGGACGATCGGTCCCGCTGGCCGGCGACGCGCGCACGATTCGCGTCCCGGATCCGCGAGCGCAGCCGTGCGGCATGGATGGCGGTCTTCGAGGGCACCGACGCCTGCGTCAGCCCTGTGCTGCGCCCCGACGAAGCAGCTCAGCACCCGCATCTTGTCGCACGACGCACGTACGTCGTGGACGACGGG
>JBGAIX010000014.1:0-72701 GCA_044225235.1 Propionibacteriaceae bacterium
GACCGTGGCCAGCCGCCAGATCAGCGGCTTCAACAGTCCGCGCTGCGCTACGAACCGCGCGCCCGCGTGTACGGGGGAGGTGTAGCGGCTGCGGCTCGACACGGCCTCAGCCTAGCCGAACCGGCATCCGGACGCCGCCCACGACGAAGGCGACACCTGCACGCACTGACGCGCAGCTCTTCGCGCCGACTCGCGGCTAGTGGCGCCCTGAGGACAGCTTGCGCGAGACGGCGCGGATGGCGCCGCGCGGAGCGTGCCGAGCCAGGAAGATCAAGCCCTTGTACCGCCCGGTCGGAATCGAGATGACCTTGCCCTTCGCGACGTCGGCGAGGCAGCCCTCGACAACCTCGTCGACGTCGACCCACATCGGATCGGGGATCTTGCTGGAGTCGATCGCGGCCCGCTGGTGGAATTCGGTGCGGACCCAGCCGGGACAGAGCGCCGTCACGGTGACGCCGGTGCCCCGCAATTGGCTGGCGAGGGCCTCGGTGTACGCGGTGGCCCAGGTCTTGATGGCGGAGTAGCCGCCCATCGTGGTGAACCCGGCAGTGGACGAGACGTTGATGATCGTGCCGGTGCCGCGCGCGCTCATCACCCGACCGGCCGTGCCGGCGAGGACGAGGACCGCCCGGACCATCACGTCGATGGCGGCGTCGTACGGACTCAGATCCTCCGCGACCAGCCTGGTACGCACGCCGAAGCCGGCATTGTTGACCAGGATGTCGATCGGTCGCTCGGCGCTCGCGATCCGCTCCGCGACCCGCTGCACGTCGCCGCGATCGCTGAGATCGGCGGACACGGTCTCGACCGACACCCCGAACGTCTCCGTCAGTGTCGAGGCCGTCCGCGCCAGGCGGTCGGCGTCTCGCGCCACCAGAACGAGATCGTCACCGCGGCCCGCCAAGGCTCGCGCAAACGCCGCGCCGATGCCCGAGGTGCCGCCGGTGATCAGCGCCGTCGTCATGCGCTCACCCTAGGGCCTGGTCTGCTGGCCGTCCTCCGTCGACCGCTGGGTTCTGCGAGGAGTCGAGATCAGTGCACGGCCGCACAAATGTCCCCCCAAAGGAGGACAGGCGCCGCCCGAGCCTGTCCGAACCGTCGCCAGTGGTCGAGGATTGCCATGCCAACGGCGGCGCACCAGAAGTGAACTCGCGGCCGCGGGGTTCGTCAGGCGCTTCGGGGCCGTGATCGAACTCGGCGGGTGCAACCAATCGAAGACTCGAATCCTGCGGAGGCTCGCTTTGGACGACAGCGCTGCTGTGACCGCTTCGCCACGTTTCAATCCCCCGCCGGGCTGGGGTCAGCCCATGGGTGTGGCGGTACCTCCAGCCGAGTGGGAGCCAGACCCGTCGTGGCCGTTACCGCCGAGCGGCTGGGCGTTCTATGTCGACGACGCCGGATTCGGCGCGAGTGCCCCGACGGGCGCCTGGAATCCCGGGCAGTGGTATCGCAACGCGAGTTCACCGAGGCCGTCCGATCCGGCGGCGGGCTCGGAAGTGGCGAACGCGACGATGCACGTGCCGTCGGCACCGGACCCGGCCGCGCAGTGGGGGCCACCTTCTCCGTCGGACGTATTCCCGGTGACTCGAGCCGCCGCCGGGGCTCCACCGGGGAGCACCACCGATCGTCGCCGGGTCGCGATCGTGGTGGGTGCGGTCGTGATCGCTGGAATCGCGTTGATCGTCGGTGGGCTGCTCTTCATGATCGGTCTCCGCGGCCCGCAGTTGCCGCAGGCGTTCGCCGGCGGCAAGCTCTTGTCGTCGACGGAGCAGTACGCGCGGGATCTTGCCGACGGTGATCCCGCCGCGCGGGAGTACCCGGGCAAGCCGAAGGACTACCGCAAGCACCGGGAGTCGATGCCTCCGCCGCCGTCCGAGGAGGGGCCTGCTCTTCCGGTGCAGCCGACAGGTCTGCTTGTGGGGCGGTATGACCGCGGCGGTGACGTCGACATCCGCCTCACGCGCTACGCCGTCGACAAGGACCTGTGGCAGCCATACGTGCAACAGCGGCTGGTCGAGACGGTGATGGGCGATAGCCGGGTGGCCGTCGCCAAGGACATCAGCTGCTACCCGCAGGATTCGGAGTCGGACTACGCGTACGTCTCCTGCCTGAAGGTGGTCAAGTCCGGGTACTGGGTCGCGAGCGTCACGAGCTCGCGAGAGGGGACGCGCGCCGCGCCGGATCTTCAGCAGGCCAGGATCGTGGCGGAGATGAAGGGGTTGCGGTGACAGACGTCCCGGGCGAGGGTGGGCCCGTCGACCCGAGCGGCTATCGCTTCGATTACGACGAGAACGGCGTCTATCTCGGGCCCGCCCGCCCCGCGACGTCCGGCTCGTCTCCGTCAGCGGTGCCTGCTGGCCCGGCCAGGTCGGTCAAGCGTCGCCGCCCGCGGCGCGCCGTGGTGCTGATCGTCGTTGCCGCGGCACTCGTCGCTGTCTTGGCGGCCGGCGCGTTCTTCGCGTTGTCCTTGCTCCGCGGCGGCGCGCGCTCCCCGGAGGTTGTCGGCGAACGGGCCGTTGCCGCGATCAACGAGCGAAGCCTGATCAAGGCGTACGGCCTGGTGAACCCGAGTGAACGCGAGGCCGCACGTCGACTCGCAGCAGCCGTGTCAGAGCAGATCACGCGCCTCGGGGTTGGCGACGTGCTAGCGCGCTCAGCCGATCGCGACGCGGGCAGCGGCGGCACCGAGTTCAGTCTGGACGGCGTCCAGCTCTCGATCTCGGGTGCCTCGCCGGAAGTCGAACAGCTGTCCGAAGATGTCGCACTGCTGCGCTTCAAGACCGGCGAGGCGCGGCTGTCGGTTGACCCCGCCGCTACCCGGGGCCTGCTGCGGACGTGGCTGGATGCGATGAAGGTCACCAAGCCACTCACCAAGTCATCGCCGCTGGCGGAACTCGGCCCCGATGGGCAGGGAATCTGTCTGGTGGCGATACAGGCGGGCGGCCGCTGGTATCTAAGCCCGCTGCTCAGCGGCCTGGAGGCCGGATCCGCGTCGAGTGCTGCGGGCACCGACCAGCCGATCGCCCGTGGGAACGTCCCAGCGCAGCTGCCGGAGGGTAGCGACTCCGGGGTCGAGGCCGCATCGCTTGCGGTGGCTGCGGCGGTGAATGCGGTCAACGATCGCACGGCGAGCGAACTCGCGCCGCGGCTGGCGAAGACCGAGGCTCTCGCCCTCTACCTCTATGGCGACAGCGCGAACACCGCGGTCGACGCCGCCGTTGATACCTCGGTCTCGCTGGATGGGGCGGAGTTCACCGAAGGAGAGCGGGACGGCGATCGGCAAGCCATCCAGGTCAAACGCCTCAGTCTTCGGGCAGAGAGTGAGTCGGTCGTCGTCACGCCCTCGTGCGTCGAATCAGGCGCGGAAAAGCACTGCGTCGGCAAGAGCGGCTACAGCTACCCCGGCGGAGTTCCGCTGCCCAACCCTGCCCAGTTCTTCGCCCGTGACGGAGCCTTTGGGCTGACGGCCGTCGAGGAGGAAGGCAGCTGGAAGATCAGCGTGATGGACACGGTCGTGGACGGGGTCGTGAACTGGCTCGGCACGCTGACGAGGGAGCAGGCGATCGCACTCGTCCGCGCGACCAAGGGTGAGGAGCCCGCGGGTGGGCTGGTCGTGGACAAGGCGTCTGAGGTGGTCTTCAACGCGGCTGGCTACGCCGTACGGCGTTTCACCGTCACCGACGCCGGTCTCTACACGGTCAACGTGGATGGGAAGAGTGCGCACTCCTTCACGATCTACTCATGGGAGGGCGGCGAGGAACGCGCCACCACCTGGGAGCGAACCGCTGAGGCCGCGCAACTCGCGCCGGGTGACTACAAGGTCGTTGTTTGGGCCGACCCGGCATTCGACGAGCGGCTGACCGCCGACGGGAATGCCGCCACCATGTCGGCATCCGTCGCAGTCGCGCGACATGTCTTGCCGTCCACGTTCTCCGACGACTACGGGGAGTACGAGACGGTGGAGGGCACGCTCAGCTACTACACGAGCGAGGCGACGTATCGAGTGCGGGTGCCCGACGGCGCCTCACGCAAGCTGCTCGCCCAGATCGACCAGGCCGACGGGACCGGTACGAGGCTGACGGTCTACGCCGGTGATGAGAAGACGTCGTTCGTCCCGTCGACGGGGAAGAAGAAGACCGTGCGGGTCCCGGATGACGCCGAGTACTTCGACGTGCGCGTGGTCTTCGACGGGGGCACCAGTCCCTACTTCGCCACGGTCCGCTATTCGCTGCAGTTCGGCTGAGATGACGGAAGAGGCGCCCGGGCAGGCTCCTTCAGGGGCGCCTCGGCCGTCCCGGGTGACGTCTCGTGGCCGGAGGATGGTGATCTACGGGCTCGCCGTACTCGGGCTGCTCCTCGTCGGTGCCGGGCTGGGGCGCATCGTGCTCCCTGGGCGCACGGTCGTGGAGCAGGTCAGCGCGAACGCTCCGGTCAGCAGCGGTAGTGATGGAGAGTCACGAGATCGACGCAGCGTTCCAGACGTGGCTGGCCTCCCGCTTGCAGTGGCCGAAGCCGCATTTGCAGACGCTGGCTACGTCGTCGAGATCGATCAGACAGGGAGAGCAGCGGCCGGGCCAGCGGGCCTGGTGCTGGATCAACGTCCCGAAGCCGGAACCGAGCCGGACGTGGCGGGGGGTCTCGATCGGTTCGCGCTGACGATCTCTACGCCAGCGACCATGCCGAACCTGCAGGGCAGGCGGCTGGCCGATGCTCGCCGAGCCCTGGAGCAGATCGGTGCCGTCCCGTTGGTCCGCCCGGTGGTCGATGGTCGCGCCGAGGCGGGGACGGTACTCGCTACCGAGCCAGCGGCAGGTACGGCTGCGCCGAGTCAGGTGACGCTGGTGGTCGCCGACGGCGGGGCGGTACTGCCACTCGCGGATTTGCCCCCGGCCGACGGGAGTAGCTGCGGAACGAGCGAGAGCGTCACCGTCAACGGCAAGACCGTGGGGAAGTCGCCGTCGTGTACACCGTCGTCCTGGAGTTCCGACGGTGCACACGTCGAGTACGTGCTCGGTCGGCATGCGCTCTTTCTGCAAGGGCGATTCGGCACCAACGATGCCGAGGGCAGGGGGTCGGCGACCATCCGGATCCTCAACGAGAAGGGCAAGCTGCTCCGGCGGGTGGAGGTCGGCCTCGGGCAGCCGAAGTCAGTCCGCATCAGCGTCAAGGGGGTCTTGCGGCTGCGGATCGAGGTGAAGTCGGCCGCGACGGGGAGCGAACCGGAAGTGGTGCTCGGCAATGCACGGCTGATCGGCCAGCCCGCCGATATCGACCAGATTCCTACCCAGTAGATCGCCGTGAGGGTGCTGAAGCGGGAAACGACGATGCGCGGCTGGCGCTGGATCCTGGCGACGGTCGTCGTGGCGCTGTCCCTGGCAACGGGTTCGCCGGCGGCTGCCGACTTGGCGGCTGATCCGGCGGGCCAGTTCACTCCCGTCTATCTGCTGATGGATACCAGTAGCTCGATGTCGGAGCAGAACGGCCCGAGCGCGACCCGCATCGAGGCAGCTCAGCAGGCGGCGCTCGCCGTGGTCGACGAACTCGACGATCAGCAGAAGTTCGCGATGTACGCCTATCCGGGCGGCGCGAAGCAGATCGCCAACTGCAGCACGGCCCGCCGGATCCTGCCCTTGGAGACGGTCTCCAAGCAGGAGGCAGCCGTCCAGATCCGCGGAATCACGACGAACGGTGACACCCCGACCGGGCCTGCACTGCAGGGGCTGCTCGACCAGATAGTCAAGACCGATCGGCTGAGCCAGGCGCTGGTCGTCCTGGTCAGCGACGGCGAGGAGAACTGCGACGGCCTCAAGGCGTGCGACGTGGCCAAGCGCTACGCCCAGCAGGGAATCGGTCTGACGATCAACACGGTGGGTCTGGACAACAGTGAGGAGGGCAACGCCGAACTCGCATGCGTTGCGGACGCGACGAATGGGCGCTTCTTTGAAGCGACCAGCGGCGACATCGGCAAGCGATTGGTCGAAGCGACAAAGCCGCAACTCGCGCTGTCGGTCGACATGCCCTCGACCCTGTCCGTCGTCACCGGAGGTTCGACCGGCGGGCTCGCGCGGGTGCATGTGAGCGCCACCGGGGCGGCCGCGGCCAAGGACGTGCGGCTCCACATGGAGGTCGCTCGAGCCGACGGACAGTTCGGGTCGATCCTGGTCCCGCGGCCGCTCCGCTATCTCGGGAACATCAGTCCTGATCGGCCCGAGCAGGTCATCCCCTTCGAGATCAGACCGGGGTCGCGCGATGTGGGCGCGGTGACCTGGTCGGTGACCGCCACCTACGGCACGAAAGGCGCGACCACTGTCGGTGGGACCAGCGAGATCACCGCTGACTTTGATGCGAGGTCGGCTGGACCGCTGCTCGCCACGGCGCAGCACGTCGTGGTGGTCGGAGACTCGTACTCCTCCGGCGAGGGTGCGGGTTGGTACGAGGCCAGCAGTACGACGTCGACGTCGAACTGCCACCGTTCGCGCCGGGGATATGGACCGCTCCTCTCGACTGATGCGGCGGTCGTGGCGTGTTCTGGTTCGGAGTCCAAACACCTTCGGCAGTCCCGGACCACCGTTCAGATCGAACCCCAGGGGAAGCAGACGCGATACGTCATCGAGCCTCAGCTGGTCGCGTTGCGCGAGCTCGTCCGCGGGAGTGAACCTCCCGACCTGGTGTTGATGACTCTCGGCGGCAACGACCTGGGCTTCGCCGACATCGCTCGGGACTGTGCGTTGGGCCAGTACTGTCTCGGTTGGTTCGAGACCACATTCGAGAAGTTCGACATCCCGCGGGCATTCGGCAACACGATGTATCGGGCGTACGAAGACGTCGACAGCGTGGTCAACAGCCCTGAGGCACTGGCGAAGCGGAACGGCCGCACCGCCAATATCGTCGTCCTCCCGTACGTTCAGCTGCTTCCTGATGCCGCCGTGAAGTCCGACGGCAAGACGATCCGCTTCGTCGGGACCAACTCCTGCTTCGTCGGATTCTCCGCCTCAGAGGTGTGGCTGCTGGACAACTTCCTCCGCGATCTGAACGCCACCCTCGAGGCGGAGGTGGGTCGCCTCCGGGCGTCGGGTCGGCCGTTCCACTTTGCCGGCCCGGTGGAACGAGCCTTCCAGCCTGACCACACGCTCTGCGAGCGCAGTGCGTCCTACGGGGTCTTCCAGCGCTTCGACGGGTCGACCAACAAGACCGAGGATCAGGAGCGGTTGCATCCGACGGCTGAGGGCCATGCGGCCATCGCCCGAACGCTGGCTGACTGGTCGCGCCAACCCGGAGTCGAGCCGCTGAACGCCCCGGCGGCGCCACCGACCGATGCCAAGCTCGACGCATTCGACGGCTTGGTCTCCAACGTTCAGCTCGGCCTGATCGAACCGGGCAGTTCGAGCCCGCTCTGCCGGCTGATCGAGCAGGGCTGCGACGGGTTCCGGCCAGGCTCGGTCTCGGTGGTGTTGATCCGCTCGCAGCCGGTAATCGTCGGCACGGCAACAGCAGACGATCGGGGGCACATCGCCACAACGGTCACGTTGCCCGACCGCCTCCCGACTGGGCGGCACGTCCTGACGGTGGTCGGCCTCGATGCGGCGGGTCAACCGGTATCGCGGTCAGCAGCGCTCCGGGTGTGGCCAGCCGGGAGCAATGTCGCACTCCTGGTGATCGTGGTCGGGCTCAGTTGCATGGGAGTCTCGGGTCTGCTCGTGGTGCGCGGCCGTCGCCGCCAACGGGGTTCACATCGGTCCGGGTGAGGGCACGGAGGAGTACGGACCCGACGGCGCCGTGATCAGTGCTGCTCGTCGGTGGAACGCGAGTCGGTGAGGGTCAGTGCGCCCCAGCCGCCGACCAGCGCGACCAGCACGGCGAGGACGGCGTAGATGATCCGTTCGCCGCGGAAGAACGCGTCGACCAGATCGCTGCTCCACACCCCTGCCGGCAGGGTCGCGGTGACCAGAGAGGCGATCAGCGTGCCGACGATGGCGGTGCCGACGCTGGTCCCGACCTCTTGTGCGGTGTCGTTGAGGGCTGCGCCGAGGGACGTCCGGTTGGACGGCATGGCATCGATCAGCGCGACCGCAGAGATCGTCATCACGGTGCGCAGGCCGACCGCGAACGTCGCCATGGAGACGGCAACCGGGAGGTAGCTGTGGGTGACACCCCAGGCCATCCCGGCGAGCGAGGCGGCGAGTAGGGCTGCTCCGATGAGGCAGCTGAGGCGGTGGCCGAGTCGTCGTACCAGCGCCTCGGAGATCGGGGTCGCGCCGATCATCATCACGATCAGCGGCAGGTTGGCGAGCCCGGCTCGCATCGGGCTCCAGCCGAAGGCGTACTGGAAGTGCAGGATGAGGCCGAACATCACGCCTGCCATCGCGATCGAGGTACCCGCCTGGGCAACAGTGGCGCCTCGGACCGTCCCGTTGCCGAACAGGCTGAGATCCAGCATGGGCTGTGCCGTGCGCCGTTCGTGCCAGATGAAGGCGAGCAGCGCCAGCGCCGCACCGAGCACGCAAAGCGCCGTGACCGGGGACAGCCAGCCACGCTCGACGCCGCTGGTCAGCGAGTAGCAGGCGAGCCCAATCGCCGCGATACTCATCGCCGTGCCTGGTAGGTCGAGGGCATCCTGGGTCAGGTCGTCGGGGCGATCAGCCGGTACGCCGAGCCGCACCCCGATCCAGGCGAGGAGGGCGATCGGGGCGTTCACGATGAGCAGCCACTGCCAGCCCAGATGGGCGAGCGCCGTGCCGCCGATGAGCGGGCCGAGGATGAAGCCGCTCATGCCGACCACGATCATCACCGTGATGGCCCGCATTCGCAGCGTCTGGTCGTCGAAGAGCCGGAAGACGAGCGAGTTGGTGATCGGCGCCATCGCAGCTGCGGCCACGCCCAGAGCCGCCCGCAGCGCGATCAGCGCGCCGATGGTGTCGACGGCGACAACAGCGAGGCTGAGCAGCCCGAAGGCAGCGAGGCCGATCAGCAGCACTCGGCGCCGACCGAACCTGTCGGCGATCGATCCGGCCGTGAGCAGCAAGCCGCCGAAGGTCAACGCGTACGCGCCGCTGACCCACTGCAGCGCCGTGGTGCCGCCACCGAGCTCGCGGCCGATCGTCGGCAACGCGATCGTCAGCAGCGTGTTGTCCACCATCTCGACGAAGAACGCCAGGCACAGCGCGGCCAGCGGGATCAGGGCAGCGCGCAGCGTCGGGTAGGTGCGAGATGCGCTGGTCTGGGCAACGGTCACGTCGGACTCCTATCGAACGACGTTCGGTGATCGAACGACGTTCGGTACGATAGAACATCGTTCGATTGGCCGCAAATCTGTGGTGGGATGAGAGTCATGACAACCCGGCGTCGCGCATCGCACTCAATGGAGGCGCTGACCGCCGAGGCGGTGGCATTGCTCGATGAGGCGGGCGAGTCCGCGCTGACGTTCCGCGCACTTGCCGCGCGGCTGGGCGGCGGCGTGGGCAGCATCTACTGGTACGTCTCGAGCAAGGAGGAGCTGCTCGATCGGGCCACCGATCACGTCCTGGCCGGAGTGCTCGCGGGAATCGAGCAGCACGCCGAAACCGACGACCCGCTCGCGGATCTACGGGCGATGGCCGTTGCGCTGTTCAGCGCCGTGGTGGACC
Organism: Propionibacteriaceae bacterium; assembly: GCA_044225235.1. Lineage (GTDB taxonomy): Bacteria > Actinomycetota > Actinomycetes > Propionibacteriales > Propionibacteriaceae > Microlunatus. Next base: position 9,624 of record JBGAIX010000014.1, read on the forward strand.
GCCCGTGGCTCGGCGCGTACTTCATGCGAAACACCGCTACCCAGCCGCACGGGCTACTGCTCTATGAACGGTTCGGCCAGCAGGTGATGCGGCTCAGCCTTCCGCCGCTCGAGAGCTTCCACGCGGTCTCGGCGGTCGTCGGCTTCGTCGTCGGTACCGCCGCCGACCTCGGCCAACAGCCGCCGGAAGAGGTGACGGACGGGCGGATCAGCCGAGCGGACTACCTGGCCCGGCACGCGGACGAGTGGCGCCGACTGGACGTCGAGAGCTACCCCTTCATCCACTTCATCGTCGACGAGTTCGCGACGCACGATGACGCCGTTCAGTTCCGAGCCGGACTCGACCTGCTCCTTGCGGGACTCGCTCTCCAGGCCGGGCTGTAGCCGCTCAGTCGCCCGCCCGCTCAGTCAGTCGGGACCGCCAGCAACGCCGCCGTCTCCCGGGCGATCGCCAGTTCCTCGTTGGTCGGCACGACGGCGACGGTAACGGCCGATCCGTCCGGTGAGATCACCCGCGCGCTGCGGGAAGCTGCCGTGTTGCGCGCGTCGTCCACCGCGAAACCGAGGCGCTCCATCCCGGCCACCGTCGCCGCCCGCACAGCGGCGTTGTTCTCCCCGACACCAGCGGTGAAGGTGAGCACATCGACCCCGCCGAGCACGGCCAGGTATGCGCCGACGTAGTGCTTGAGTCGGTGCACGTACACCTCGAAGGCGAGCTGCGCGGCGTCGTCGCCGGCGGCGCGGCGTTGCTCGAGCTCGCGGAAGTCGTTCACCCCGGCCAGGCCCTTCAGCCCCGACTGCTTGTTCAGCAGGGTGTCGATGTCGCCGACCGACATCCCCAGCTCGTTGTGCAGGAACGTATGCAGCCCAGGGTCGACGTCACCCGAACGGGTGCCCATCACCAGGCCCTGCAGCGGGGTCAGACCCATCGACGCCTCGACCGCAACGCCGCCGCGCACGGCTGAGGCGGAGCAGCCGTTGCCGAGGTGCAGCACGATCTGGTTGAGCTCGCCGATGTCGCCGCCGACGAGCTCCGCGGCGGCGCGCGAGACGAATCGGTGCGAGGTGCCGTGGAACCCGTACCGGCGGATCCGGTAGCGCTCGGCCAGGTCACGGGGGATCGCGTACGTCGACGCGGCCCGGGGCAGACTGGCGAAGAATGCCGTGTCGAAGATCGCCACATGCGGCACGTCGAACTCCGCGCGTGCCGCCTCGATGCCGGCAACTGCGCCGGGGTTGTGCAGCGGTGCGAGGGGGATCAGGTCCTTGATCTCGGCGATCACCGCGTCGTCGATGACAGTCGGGTCGGAGAAGTCCGGGCCACCGTGCACGACCCGGTGGCCCACGGCGCGCAGGCCCACGTCCTGCAGGTCGATGCCGTCCGCGCTGAGCTCCGTCGCCATCGCCCGCATCGCCGCAGCGTGGTCGGCGACGCCACCGTCCTCGCCGATCCGCTCGACCAGCCCCTTCGCCCGCACGTCGGCAGTCTCCGGGACCACCAACTGGTACTTCAGCGAGGACGAGCCGGCGTTCAGCACCAGCACCGGGCCGGCGGTCACGACGCGGTCCCCTGCGCCTGCACCGCGGTGATCGCGACGGTATTGACGATGTCTTCCACCAGCGCTCCTCGGGACAGGTCGTTGACCGGCTTGCGCAGACCCTGCAAGACCGGCCCGATGGCGATCGCGTGGGCACTGCGTTGCACGGCCTTGTACGTGTTGTTGCCGGTGTTCAGGTCAGGGAAGATGAAGACCGTCGCCTTGCCCGCCACGGCCGAGTCCGGCAGCTTCGTCCGGGCCACCTCAGGATCGATCGCCGCGTCGTACTGAATGGGTCCCTCCAGAGCGAGATCCGGCGCTCGCTCGGCGACCAGCGCCGTGGCGGCGCGCACCTTCTCGACGTCGGCCCCGGAGCCGGACGACCCGGTCGAGTACGACAGCATCGCCACCCGCGGATCGACGCCGAACTGGGCAGCGGTCTCGGCCGAGGAGATGGCGATGTCGGCCAATTGCTCGGTCGTCGGCTCCGGGATCACCGCGCAGTCGCCGTAGACGAGCACCCGGTCGGCCAGGCACATCAGGAAGACGCTGGAGACGGTGTTCACGCCCGGCTTGGTCTTCACGAACTGCAGCGCCGGTCGGATCGTGTGGGCGGTCGTGTTCACTGCGCCGGAGACCATGCCGTCGGCCAGCCCGAGGTGCACCATCATCGTCCCGAAGTAGGAGATGTCGGTGACGATGCCGCGTGCCTGCTCGACCGTCATCCCCTTCTTCTTGCGGGCCTCCGCGTACGCCGCCGCGAACCGCTCGACCAGCTCCGGGTCATGCGGGCTGACGATCTCGGCGGCGTCCAGATCCAGGCCCAGTGCGGAGGCCCGGGCGCGGATCTTGTTCTCCTCGCCGAGCAGCACCAGATCCGCGACACCGCGGCGGATCAGGATCGCCGACGCCTCCAGGATCCGGTCGTCGGTCGCCTCCGGCAGCACGATCCGCTTGCGCTGGGCGCGGGCCCGCTCCATCAGCTGGTACTCGAACATCAGGGGGGTGCGGACATCAGAGGCGGACACGTCGATCGCGTTCAGCAGCGCAGCCTGGTCGACCTGCTCGGCGAACAGCCGCCGCGCGACCTCGATCTTGCGGGTGGAGTGCTTGGTGAGCGGACCGCGTACCCGGGTGAGCCGTTCCGCAGTGGTGAACGTGCCCAGTTCGGTCAGCGCGATCGGCAGGTCGGACTGGACGCCCTCGGAGAGCCGGCGGATCGAGTCCGGCATCGGGTAGCCGCCGGTGAGCAGGATGCCGGTCAACGCCGGGAAGGTGCCGGACTGGTGGGCCAGCATCAGGCCAGGAATGAGGTCGGTCCGGTCGCTCGGCGCGATCACCGCGACATCGGGTTCCAGCCGGGTCAGCACGTTCGGCAGGCTCATCGCGGCGACGATCAGGTTGAGCGCCTCGCGGTCCATCCAGGTCTCACTGCCCAGCACCAGCTTGCCGTCGGCGGCTTCCACCAGGGCCCGGAAGGTGGGCGCCGAGAGCATCGGGCTTTCCGGCACCGCCGCGGTGACCAACCCCTCGAAGCCGCTCAGCACTGCCTTCACGTCGGCGACCGCGGCGTCGTCCACCCGGTTCGCGATCACCGCGACGATCTGAGCGTGGTTCGCGCGCAGCTCGACGATGGCGGCGTCGGCGGCCGACCGGATCTGCTCCGGCGTGCGCTCTCGTCCGTGCACGACCAGCACGACCGGCGATCCGAGGTTGGCGGCGATCTTCGCGTTGAACGACAGCTCGGTGCCGGTCGAGATGTCGGCGTAGTCCGACCCCAGCACGACGATCACCTCGAAGCGATCCGTCAGCTGTCCGAAGCGCTCGACGATCACGTGCAGGGCCTCGTCGGGATCGTTCCGGGCCTGCTCGTAGGTCACCCCGAGGGCTTCGTCGTAGGTCTGCTGGACGCCCGGTTGGCTCACCAGTAGGTCCACGATCAGGTCCAGCTCGCCGTCCTGGCCGGCGGCGGTCAGCGGTCTGAAGACCCCGACGGAGCCGACCTCGCGCAGCAGCGCGTCGAGCAGGCCGAGCGCGATGGCCGACTTGCCGGTGAAGCCTTCGGGCGATGCGACGTACACGCTGCGACTCACAGGGCGACCCTAGCGTCCGGCACCGGCCCGTGGGGATGGCCGAAGGCCAACCGTTCATCCGCGCGTGCAGCCGACGACTGATTGCACCCGGGTGCCCGCTACGGCTGGCCCAGTCCGGCGTCCCTGGCCCGGATGATCGCTGCCGAGCGGTCGGAGACCTGCAGCTTGGTGATGATGGTGGAGACGTTGTTCCGGACGGTCTTCTGGCTGACCCCGAGTCGGTGGGCCACTGCCGCGTTGTCCTTGCCCGCCGCCAGCAGGGCGAGGACCTCGGTCTCCCGCTCCGTCAGTTGGGGGAATGGCGAGCGCGTGGCCACCCGTCCGAAGTGCTGCAGCATGCGGGCGGCGATCCGGGCGCCGAACAGCGCCTGACCTCGGTGCACGGCCCGGACCGCATCGGCGATCTCGTCAGGGCTGGCTCCCTTCAGGATGTAACCGAACGCGCCGGCCCGCAGCGCCGCCAGCACGTTCTCGTCGTCGTCGGACATCGTCAGCATCAGCGCCCGGGTGGCGAGCCCTGACGCGGCCAGCCGGCTGCACACCCACAGCCCGTCGCCGTCGGGCATGGTGATGTCGAGCACGGCGACGTCCGGCTGGTGCCGGAGCGCCTCCGCCAGCGCCTGCTCCCCGGTCGCCGCCACGGCGCAGACCTCCATGTCCTCCTCGGCGGCGAACACGGCCCGCAACCCGGCCGCGAAGACGGGATGGTCGTCAGCGAGCAGCACGCGGATCATGCCGGCACCCCCAGGTCGAGTGGCAGCCGCGCCGCGACCAGAGTCCCCGACTGATCTGAGGTCACCTCCAGTGTTCCGCCCACCTCGGCCGCCCGCTCCCGCATCGATCGCAGCCCCACCCCAGGCGTACGACTGTCGGCGAGCCCGCGGCCGTCGTCCCGGACCGTGAGCACCAGCGCGCCGTCGCGGATGGCGATGGCCGCGTCGCAGCGGCTTCCGCCGCTGTGCCGGACGGCGTTTGTCATCGCCTCCACCGCGATCCGGTAGGCCGCGGTCTCCGTCGCCGCCGGCAGCCCGCGCGTGGCGTCGTCGCAGCGGACTTCGACGGTCATCGTGCCGCTGAGCGAGGCGGCCCGGCTGCGTAGCGCACCGCCGACCCCGAGCTCGTCGAGGGCGGGCGGCCGGAGCGCTTCGACCAGTCGGCGGATGTCCTCGAGTCCGTCCTTGACCTCGGTGCTGATCTGACTGAGCAGTGCGTGGGCAGGCGATCCCGGCGGCAACGCGCGATCGGCGAGCGCCGCCTTGAGGCCGATGGCTGCCAGTGTCGGTCCCAGCCCGTCGTGCAGATCGCGGCGGAGTCGGCGCCGTTCGTCCTCGCGCAGGGCCACTACTTCCGCGCGCGAGCGCAGCAGATCCTCGTGCAGGACGACGGCCTGGATCGCGGGCCCGACCTCGCGTGCCAGCGAGCCGATCAGGGCCAGATCCGCCGCGTCGAGCGGGTCGTCGGTGCCACGGTCGGACACCCGCAGCCGCCCGACGACGCTGCCCTGCTGGGTGAGGATCTCCTCGTGCAGCTGGCCGCGTGGGTGCCCGCGTTCGGCGGCCACCCGGAATCCGCCACGCTCGTCCGCGAGGTCGACAGCGGCGTACGGCAGCCGGAGGGACTGAGCGATCGCGTCGACGACGGCCGGCGGCACGTCGGCGGGCAGCATCGCCGACTGCAGCCGACTGCCGAGTCGGGCCAGCACGGCGGCGGGATCGTCGCGGTCCCCGTACATCAGCCGGTTCACGCTCCGCTGCGCGAGTGCGTACAACGGCGCGACCGCCAGAGCGGCGGCCGCGGCCGCGATCGCCGCCGCCAGCGGTCTGGAGATGTTCAGCCAGCTGACCAGTGCGGCCACCAGCAGGGCGTACCCGGCGGCGAGAGTCGCTACCAGACCGATGGCAACAAGCGACCGATTCGCCAGTCGCTCGATGTCGAAGAGCCGGTGACGCCGCAGCGCCACGGCGATTCCGATGACGAAGGGCAGACCGGACAACCCGAGCGCGCCCGGGGGGAGCAACGGAGCCCCGGACACCAGGCTGGGCAGGTGCCACCCGGCGAGGCCCGTCGCCACCGTCACCGCGCCGCCCGCCGCGATCCAGCGCAACCTGCTGCGGGCGACGGGATCGGCTGTACGGACGTACCCGATGACGCCGACCGCGCCGGTAGCCAATGACAACACTGCCTGCAATGCGGTCTGGCCGACGGCCGCCAGGGCGACCCAGCCGGTCCAGCCGTCAGCGATCGGCCACGCCACTGCCATCCAGGCCAGCATCGCGACCGGTCCGACGGCGTAGAGCGCGCCGGTCAGCCGCGGTGAGCGGGCCCAGGACCAGCGGGTGCCGATGCGCAGGGTAAACAGGACGAGCGCCCCGAACGCACCGACGAACACCACCATCGTGTTGACCAGATACAGCCACAGCACGGGCCCGCCGTACGCCGCTGCGGTCGCGGGCACACCGGTGGTGAAGGGCAAGGTGCTCCCGAGCAGGCAGGCGGCCGCGATCAGCAGCGGCGCCGTCGAGGGCTCGTCAGGACGCCGCAGGTGCAGGGCGGCGGCCAATGCGGCGAGCGCACCGACGAAGAGCAGGTTGCCCCACCCCCTGCTCACCAAGGGGGCGAGCTCTGTGGGCACCATCCGGACCGGGACGTCGAGAGCCTCGCCGTTGCGTTCGAGCTGGTAGCGGAGCGACTGGCCGAGGTCGGGCCAGGCTGCGCCCGCGGGCCCACGGGTCAGCGCGCGGCCGTCGATGGTGGTGACCAGGTCCCCGTCGTTCAGCGCACTCGCCGCCGCCTGGTCGACTGCCAGCACGACTCCGTCGGCGCGCCAGCCCGTCACGCTCGTGCCGTCGCCCGGGGCGTCCAGGCGTACCGCGACGGCGATCAGTCCGCAGAGCACGATGGCCGCAGCGAGGACGGGAGGGACCTTGCGGCGGGCGCGCGTACTCGCCGGGACAGGTCTCCCGTCAAGGCGGGCCGAGGCGCACACGCTTCATTCTCGCGATCTGCGGCCGCGGTGGCGACGGTACGCCGGAACTTCCCGGCGGCCTCGGGACGATGTCCCGTGACAACGGGATCGCGCCCGCTCAGCCTGCTCGCATGGCAACCCTTGTGCTCACCGAGCGCCGCCGGAGTTCGGCTGCTCGCTGGGGAGTGATCTCGGGCAGCACCGGGATCGCGGCCAACGTCGTCCTCGTCTTGTTCTTCGCCGTAGCCAAGCCGTTCTCGGGTTCTGTCGGCGGCTACGGCTGGCTCGGCACGCTGAACGACGCGATGATCGCGATCCAGTTCGCCGCCTCGATCCCGCTGGTCGGGGTCGCGCGGAGCTGGCTGCCACCCACTCCGGCGGTGCGGGTTGCGGGCTGGGCCGGGGTGCTCGGCATGGCCGCGACGGTGGTGCTTCAACTGCTGCTGGTGGCCGGTCTGGTGTCTTTCGACGTGCAGGTGCTGCTGCTCATTCCGGCGCTCCTGCTGGTCTTCGGCTGGGTGCTCGCGGCGAGCTCTGAGGCGCACCGCGGCCGCCTGCTGCCGCGCCGGGTGACGCGCCTCGGACTCATCCTGGGGGCGCTCTTGCCGCTGGGCCTGGCACTCGCCGGCTCCAGCCTGCTCGTCCCGGCGGAATCGCCGGCACGGGTTGCGCTGTGGTCGCCGGGTCTGGCGCTGGGCGGACTCGCCTGGTTCACGTTGCCCGTTTGGGTGCTGCTGGTCGCGCGTCAGGCGGTTGCCGCGCGCGTTCTCGAAGGGAGGAAGCAATGACTGCAATGCGGACCGCGTACAAGGTCCTGGCGTACCTGGTGGCCGTGGGGATCGTCGTGCAAGCCGTGGCCATGGTGTGGGCGGTTGCGGGGCTCGGCCACTGGGTTGACAACGGGGGAGTGCTCGACAAGGCGGCGATGGAGAGCGAAGGCACGCCGTTCCCAGAGGTGACCGGGTTCATCGTGCACGGGATCAACGGCACCTTCGTCGTCCCCGTGCTCGCGCTGCTGCTGATGGTGTCGTCCTTCTTTGCCAAGCTGCACCACGGCATCCGCTGGGCGGTCGCTGTCTTCGCGCTCACGGTGATCCAGGGTCAGCTCGGTTTCCTCGGTCACGAGGTCCCGGCAGTGGGCGCTGTGCACGGCTTGAACGCGCTGGCATTGTTCACCGCAACGCTGTACACGGCGACGCGGGTGCGTCCGGCGCAGCCGGCGGTCTCGGAGGCCGAACAGCCAGCAACACTCTCCGCCTGAGCGGAGTCGCAGTCCGGGGAGCGAGGAGCCATGTCGCCTGCGCGGGTGTCGCCGCGATGGAAGCGGGCGCTGCCGGTGTTGGCCGCGGTAGCCGTGCTCGCGCCGCTGGCGTGGCTCTGGCAGGCGAGCCTGGTGCCTGAGGCCCAGTCGATCGCGGCGATGGGCGATCCGGACTACGGCGGCGGGCCTGGCGCCGCCACCACCGGCGGAACGCACGGCCACGGCGGCCATGACGGCGCCGAGGCCAGGCCCGTCACCGCCCTCGTCGCTGATCCTGGTCGCCCGGCCGACGTCGCGTACGACCTGGTGGCCCGGCAGGCGATGCTCACGGTCGGCGGTACGACGATCGCGGGCTTCACGGTCAACGGCAGTTCGCCCGGTCCCGAACTTCGCGCCGAGGTCGGCCAGCTGATTCAGGTCCGGCTGCGCAACGAGTCCGTGGCCGACGGCGTCACGCTGCACTGGCACGGCGTCAACGTCCCCAATGCAATGGACGGCGTCGCGGGCGTGACCCAGGACGCTGTTCCGCCCGGCGGGGAGTTCCTCTACCGCTTCGTCGCCGAGCAGGTGGGGACGTACTGGTACCACTCCCACCAGGTCTCCAACCCACAGGTGGCGGGCGGGCTGTTCGGCGCTCTGGTCGTGCTGCCGAAGGGCGGGGTGCCGGAGGCCGCCGACGTGACCGCGCTGGCGCACACCTACGGCGGGGTCCGCACGATCAACGGGCAGCCCGGGGAGCAACGCGTGCTGGCCCGCCCGGGTGACCGGGTCCGGTTGCGGGTGATCAACAGCGACAACGGGTCGATGGAGGTCTGGGCCTCTGCCCCGTACCGGCTGCTCGCGGTGGACGGCGCAGAGATCAACCGTCCGACGCCGGTGCAGGACAAGGCGCTGACCATCACAGCGGGTGGCCGAGCCGACCTCGAGCTGACCGTTCCGGACGATGGGGCGGCGGTCGTGGCCCAGCTGTCCCGGGCGTCGGCGGTGGTGATCGGCCCCTCCGGGGCGGCGGCAACGGTGCCGCCGCAGCCGCGAGAGACGGTGGATCTGCTCGGCTACGGGTCGCCGAAGCCGACCGGCATCGACTGGACGCGACCGGACCGGCGGTTCGACTACAAGGTCGCGCGCCGCCCCGGCTTCGTGCGCGGGGTGCCGGGTCTGTGGTGGTCGATGAACGGGCATCTCTATCCGAACGTGCCGATGTACGTCGTCCGTGAGGATGACGTCGTGGTCATGCACCTCGACAACGCAAGTTCAGACGTCCACCCGATGCACCTGCACGGGCACCGGGTGCTGGTGCTGGCGCGTGACGGCGTCGCCGCTACAGGCAGCCCGTGGTGGACCGACTCGCTCCAGTTGCTCCCGGGCGAGACGTACGACATCGCCTTTGTCGCGGACAACCCCGGCATCTGGATGGACCACTGCCACAACCTCAAGCACGCCGCCGAGGGCATGATCGCCCACCTGATGTACGAGGGCGTCAACACGCCGTTCGTCCTCGGGGGTGGCAGCGACAACCGGCCGGAGTAGACCAGCGCACCGCTCGATCGGGGGCCGCTGAGGTCCGACGGCCGTTTGCGCGAACAGCAGGTGACGAATCGGTCAAGGCGACACGCCTAACTCCGAGCTCGAACTATGGTGGCTGGGTGCGCGCCGAGCCCCCTGACATCCCCGGGCTGACGGATTGGCGCCCGCTGACGCGGGGCGGGTTCGCCGACGTGTGGTGCGCGCGCCAGCAGCCACTGAACCGGTTCGTGGCCGTCAAGGTGGACCGCCGGCCGCTGAGCGACGATGCCGACCAGCGGCGCTTTCTGCGCGAGGTCGGCGCAGCCGGCCGGATGTCGGACCACCCCGGCATCGTCACGGTCCATGACGCCGGGATCCTGCCCGACTACCGGCCCTATCTGGTGATGAATCTCTGCCCGGGTGGCTCGTTGAGCGCCTGGGTCACGGCGTCGGAGCCTCCGTCGCAGCGCCGGGTGCGCGACGTGGGGGTGCGGATCGCCGATGCGCTCGCGGCCTCACACGCGCGCGGCGTGCTGCACCGCGACGTGAAGCCGGCGAACATCCTGCTGGACGCCTACGGGAACCCTGGCCTGGCGGACTTCGGTCTCGCCACGGTGCCGGAGGCCGCGCACCACGGGAGCGACGCGCTCGAGTCGATCACTCCGGCGTATGCGGCGCCCGAAGTGCTGCGCGGCGAGCGATCGACCGAGTTCGCCGACGTGTACGCACTGGCGGCCACCCTGTACGCCCTCCTCGCCGGGCATGCACCGCGGTCCCGGCGCGGCGTACGCGCGCTCTCCATCGACGAAGCGCGGGCCGTGCAGGGTCAGCCGATTCGTCGGGTTCCGGGTGTCGATCACGCCCTGATGAAGGAGTTGTCGCGCGCCCTCGCCGACCGCCCAGCCGACCGGCCGCGGGCGCTCCACTTCCGCGACCGCCTGACGGTGCTGTCGGTATCGGCGCGGCCGTTGCCTCGGCGGGCCGATTTTCGTGCGCTCGACCCGGCCTCCGCGGCGCAGGCGGCTCCGCCCGCACGCTGGCGCCGCATCGGGCAGCGCCCGCGCACGCTGTCGTCGACGCCGCGCTAGTCCTCCGCTCCGAGCTGGTTCCCCTTCAGCGTGGACGCATCGCGTCGATCGCATCCATCAGCCGTCGGACCACCTGCTCGAAGTCGCCGGCCGTGGGATCGTCGAACCCTCCGGCGAGCCAGACCGCGTGCGTCGTCGGAAACCGCTCTGCGTCGAAGTAGGTCGTCCAGAAGCTCGAGCGCGAATCCCAGTACGCGTCCGCTGAGACGCCGGTGCGACGCTCCGCGTCGGCATCCTGGACGGCGCTCCGAGCCGCCCCGAGCAGCTGCCAGCGGACCAGATTCGCCATCGAGACGTTGTCGGTGCCGACGAAGCCCGCTGCTGCCAAGGCGGCATACAAGGCCTCTTCGACGTCCAGCACGTGCGGCCCGACTGGCAGCCGCACCACCGCGTGATCGAGCACCCACGGGTGGGCCCGGTAGAGCCGCCAGATGGCGCGCGTCCAGGCCCCCAACCGCTCGCGCCAGTCGAGATCGTGGCTGGGCAGGCGGCACTCGGCATAGACGCGGTCGATCATCAGCTCGACCAGTTCGGAGCGGCCCGGGACGTAGGTGTAGAGCGCCATTGCGCTCAGGTCGACGCGCGCGGCGACCTTGCGCACCGAGAGTGCGGCGAGTCCTTCGGTGTCCGCCAGCGCGACGGCGGCGTCGACCACCTCGGCCAGCGTCAGCCTGGGTTTGGGGCCGCGGCTGGGCGCCCCGGGCGGGTCCCAAAGCAGCCCGATGATCCGGCGGCCCTCGGGAGTTCCGACCTGCTCGTCCACCCTTGCCCCTCCCGGGTTGCCCGCCGGCGTGCCGGCCCACCGAAACTGTCAGTGCAGACCGCCATGCTCTTTCCGTACAGCGTATGCTGTTGGCTGCTCCGTACGGCGTACGGAGTTCCGGAGCGTCCCGAGGAGGGTGGATGATCCACACCGAAGGCCTGACCAGGCACTTCGTCAGTCGCAAGGAGACCGTCGAGGCGGTCAAGGGCGTCGACATCGATGTCGAGCCCGGCGAACTGGTCGCCTTTCTGGGGCCGAACGGGGCCGGAAAGTCGACCACGCTGCGGATGCTCACCACGCTGCTGCCGCCCACGTCCGGGCTGGCGGTCGTGGCTGGTGCGGATGTCACCACCCAGCCGGGGCTGGTGCGCGCGCGGATCGGCTACATCGGCCAGGGCGACGGCGCCGGCCACAGCTTCCGGGTGCTGGACGAGTTGGTCATGCAGGGCCGCTTCTACGGGATGAACTCGACAGACGCCTTGGCGCGGGCGAGAGAACTCAGCCAGATCCTGGATCTGGAGGGCCTGGGCAAGCGCCGGGTGAGCACCCTCTCCGGCGGCCAGCGGCGGCGGCTCGATGTGGCGCTCGGCCTGATGCATTCGCCGGGGCTGCTGTTCCTCGACGAACCCTCGACAGGGATGGACCCGCAGAACCGCGCGAACCTGTGGGAGCACATCACGGCTCTGCGGGAGCGGCAGCAGACGACGATCGTGCTCACGACGCACTACCTGGAAGAGGCCGACACGCAAGCCGAGCGGGTCCTCGTGATCGACCACGGCCGGATCATCGCCGACGATACGGCGTCGAACCTGAAGGCTCGGCTTGCCGGCGATCGGGTCAGCGTGACTGTTGATCCCGCCGATCGCGAGCGGGCGGCGGCGATCCTCGGCGACGGCGGCGACGAACTTGCCGAGCAGTCCGGCGCCCTCGGGCTGGTGCTGAGCGCCCGGTTCCAGGCGGGTACTCAGCGACTCCCGCGCCTCATTCGGGAGCTCGACGCCGACGGCATCGAGGTCCGCGCGGCGGAGGTGCGGGTGCCCACGCTCGACGACGTGTTCCTGTCGCTGACCGGGCGCAGTCTCCGGGAGGACGCCGGCATGTCCGCGCGGAGCGCGGCATGAGCGGCATGGTGTCCGCGCGGAGCGCGGCATGAGCAGCGTGCTGTCCGACACCCGCGCGGTGTTCCAGCGCGAGATGTACCTGGTGCTGCGCGATCCGTTCTCGATCATCTTCAGTCTGGTGCAGCCGCTGGTCTTCCTCGGCCTGTTCGGGACGCTGCTCGCCGGCTCGATCGACTCGGCGGCGCTCGGCGGCGCGGCACCCCTGCAGTGGTTCCTGCCCGGCGTGATCGTGATGATCTGCCTCTTCGGCACCGGCGTGGCGGGGTCGAATCTGCTCTTCGAGATCACCCTCGGGTCGTACGAGCGGGTGCTCGCGAGCCCGCTGAACCGGTCGGCAATCCTGGTCGGCAAGTCGCTGAAGGAGTTGGCGCCGCTGGTGGTTCAGGCCGCGTTGGTGACGGTGGTCTCGGTGCCGTTCGGCTTCCACCTCTACCCGCTGCACGTGCTGGTCGGGCTGGCCCTGCTCGGGGTCTTCGGCGTCGGCATGGGCGCGTTCTCGAACGCGCTGGCGGTCGCGGTGCGCAAGCGCGAGTGGATGTTCTGGGCGGTGCAGCAGTCGCTGCTGTTCCCGCTGCTGATCCTCTCCGGGATGCTGCTGCCGTTGGGGGCGGGGCCGCGCTGGATCCAGGTGCTGAGCCGGTTCAACCCGCTGACCTACATCGTCGACGCGGAGCGAGCGCTGTTCGCCGGCACGTTCAACGATCCGTCGATCCCGTTGGCGGCGCTGGCGGCGGTGCTGACGTGTCTGATCGGGCTCTGGGTCGGCGTCCGCCAGGTCGCGCGGAGCACGACCTGACCTAGGCTCGGGTCTGGAAGAGGGAGGGCAGTGGTGGCGGACGCGACGGTCGGGGACTACCTGGATCGCTTCGACGGAGACGTGCGCGCCCGCCTCGACGCCGTCCGCGAGGTCATCCGAGCTGGCGCACCTGAGGCGGTCGAGTCGGTCGCGTACGGAATGCCCGCGTACAAGCTCGACCGGAAACCATTGGTCTACTTCGCCGGATATCCGAGCCACGTCGGCCTGTATGCAACGCCGAACGGGCACGAGCGATTCGCGGCAGAGTTCGCCGCCTACAAGCAGGGCAAGGGCTCCGTCCAGTTTCCGCACGATCAGCCGCTGCCGCTCGACCTCGTTCGCCGCGTCGTGAAGTATCGGGTCTCGGTGATCCGGGGCGAGGCGTAGTCCCTGGCTCGCGGTCGGGGAGGTCCGGAGTAGCTGCGGAGCCGGGTCTCCTGGCGTGAAAATGCTCAGATGGATGACTTCGGGGCGATGCGGCGTGCGGTGCAGGAGGCAGAGGCCTTCCTCAGCGGGCTCGATCAGCGGCCGGTCCGCGCCGAGACCGGCGTGGAGGAGGTCGCGGCGGCGTTGGGCGGGCCGTTGCCCGAGCACGGCACCGAGCCCGAACGCGTCATCGAGGAGCTGATCGCAGGGGCCGGTCCCGGGGTGGTCGCGATGCCGTCGGGTCGGTTCTTCGGCTGGGTGATCGGCGGCACCCTGCCTGCAGCACTGGCGGCCGACTGGCTGACGTCGACCTGGGATCAGAACGCGGGCTTGTTGGCGTCGTCACCGGCGGCCGCCGGCACCGAGGCGGCCGCGAGTCGGTGGCTGCTCGACCTGCTCGGGCTGCCCTCGACCGCCGCGATCGGATTCGTCACCGGCGCGACGATGGCCAACTTCACCTGCCTTGCCGCGGCCCGCCACGAGGTGCTGCGCCGGGCCGGCTGGAACGTGGAGCGAGACGGGGTGAACGGAGCGCCCGCCGTGCACGTCCTGGTCGGGGCGGAGCGGCACGACACCGTCGACATGGCGATCCGCTACCTCGGCCTCGGCGAGGCGCGCAGTGTCGTCGTCCCGGTCGACGGCCAGGGTCGAGTCCGTGCCGAGGCGCTGCGGCGGACCCTCGAGGGGCTCGCTCCCGGCCCGACCATCGTCTGTCTCCAGGCCGGCAACGTCCACAGCGGGGCGTTCGACGACTTCTCGGAGGCGATTGGCGTCGCCCACGAGCACGGCGCCTGGGTGCATGTGGACGGCGCGTTTGGCCTCTGGGCCGGTGCATCTCCGCGCCTTCGCGCACTGGTCGACGGCGTCGCCGCTGCCGACTCCTGGGCGACCGACGCGCACAAGACGCTGAATGTCCCGTACGACAACGGCCTCGCGATCGTCGCGAACCCCGAGGCGCTGCACCGGGCGATGGGCGTACACGCGGCATACCTGATCCAGGACGAGCGGCCGGACCCGCTGGCGACCGTGCCCGAGGTGTCGCGGCGCGCCCGTGGCTTCACCGTGTGGGCTGCGTTGCGCTCGCTCGGCCGCAGTGGCGTCGCCGCTCTGGTCGACGGTTTGTGCCTGCATGCACGGCAGTTCGCCGATGCGCTCGGCGCTCTGGACGGGGTGACGGTGCTCAACGACGTCGTGTTCACCCAGGTCTGCGTGGCGTTCGGGAGTGATCAGGAGACCCGTGAGGTCGCCGCTCGACTGCTCGCCGACGGCACCGCGTGGATGACGCCGTCGGTGTGGTCGGGTCGCGCGGTGCTGCGGATCTCGGTCAGCAACTGGCGCACCACCGACGACGATGTCGAGCGCAGCGTCGCCGCGATCGGTCGCATCCTGGCGGAGGTCCGGGCGCCTCGCGATGATCGCGTGAGTTGAGTGGAAGATCGTGTCCCGTACTCAGGACACAATCTTCCATCGTGATGCCGAGATGGGCGCCGGGCCGGCTCCGGACCGCCCGCCTCACGCCCGCAGCAGATAGGTGTCCATCACCCAGCGGCGGGCGGCCCGCAGCGCGGACCGTCGCTCGCGGATGTCGTCAATCACGTCAGCCAGGCGGCCGCTGACCAGGGCCTCATCCGGGAGGCCGAGCTGAGCGCCCCAGTAGATGGTCAGGTCCGGGTAGCTGCCAACCAGGCCAGCGCAGGCCAGGTCGCCGTCGAGCATCACGACGACGTCGCCGAGGCCGGGGGAGTACTCGGCGAGCAGCCGGCGTCCGGTCGTGAGGTGCACCGGCCGGCCGATCTGGTTGAGCGCGATCCGGTGCCGCGCCGCCAGGAGCTGGACGCTGCTGATGCCGGGCACGACCTCGACGTCCAGCTCGACTCCGGCGTCGCGAACAGCCTCCAGGATCCGCAGCGTGGAGTCGTAGAGGGACGGGTCACCCCAGACCAGGAATCCGGCAACGCCCCCGTCAGGCAACTCGTCCCGCAGTGCGGCGGCGTACCGCTCGGCGCGGGCCCGGTGCCAGACGTCTACGCCGTCCCGGTACTCGGCAGCATTCCGGTCCCGATCCGGTCCGCGGGGCGGGTCGGTGATCTCCACGAACCGGTAGCCCGGCCGGGTGATCACGGCCCGACACAGGTCGGCGCGCATCGCCACCAAGTCAGCCTTCTCGCCGCCCTTGTCGGCGACCAGAAAGACGTCGACCTCGTTCAACGCCGCGACCGCTTCGCCGGTGAGGTGCGCCGGCTGTCCGCTGCCGATCCCGACGACCAGCGCGCGGATCACCCCGCCACCCGGGTCCCGCGCAGCAGCAGTTCCACGTCCAGGTGCGCCTCGACCGCGTCGGCGAGCCGGTCGATCATCGCCTCACGCCGGTCCGCATACGCCGGACCACTCAGATCCGGTCGCCACGGGATGCCCGCCTCTACCGCGATCGCTGCCAGCCAGGCCCGCCGAAAGTCGTCGTTCTCGTACGTCCCGTGCCACATCGTGCCCCACACGGCGCCCTGCCGGACGCCGTCGAGGAACGGCTCGGCGCCGGCCTCCGGCACCGCCACTCCGTGGTGGATCTCGTAGCCGTGCACGTCGTGCTCGCGCCACCTGCCGAGAGGCCGGCCGAGCGTCTTCTGCTCCTCGAACCGAACGCGTACGGGCAACAGGCCCAGCCCTGGCACCGGGGCGTCCGATCCGGATTCCACCGAGTCCTGGATCGTCTCGGCCAGCATCTGGTAGCCGCCGCAGATGCCGAGCACCGCAGCTCCGCGCCCGGCCCGGGACACCAGCACCTCGGCCAACCCGGTGCGTCGCAGCCAGCCCAGGTCGTCGACCGTGGAGCGTGTCCCGGGGAGCACGGCCAGATCGGCTGCGTCGACGATCCGCGGATCGGTGGTCACCACGACCTCGACGCCGGGCTCGGCGGCCATCGCCTCGACGTCGGTCGCGTTCGACACTCGCGGTAGCCGCACCACCGCAATCCGCAGTCCGCCGCGCTCGACATGACCGCGCCGCCACGCGCCGACTGCCAGCGCGTCCTCGGCGTCCAGCCAGACGTCGTTCAGCCACGGCAGCACCCCGGCGAACGGCACCCCGGTACGGGCTGTCAGCATCTCCAGCCCGGGCCGAAGCACAGTCTCGTCACCGCGAAACTTGTTGATCACGAACGCGCTGATGAGCTCCCGGTCCGCCGCCTCCAGCAGTTCGACAGTCCCGTAGAGCGCGGCGAACACCCCGCCCCGGTCGATGTCGCCGACGACCGCAACCGGCAGCCCCTTTGCCCGCGCCAGGCCCAGATTCACGTAGTCACCGGCCCGCAGGTTGATCTCCGCGGGCGACCCCGCGCCCTCGCACACGACTAGGTCGAAGCGGCCGGCGAGTTCGTCGTAGGACTCGAACGCCGCGGCGGCCAGCGCAGCCCGTCCGGTCGCGTACTCGCCGGCCTGCAGGCGACCGTACGGCTGTCCCCGGAGCACGATGTGGGCCTGCCGGTCCGAGCCGGGCTTCAGCAGCACCGGATTCATCGCCGACTCGGGCTCGACCTCGGCCGCCTGCGCCTGGAGGTACTGCGCGCGCCCGATCTCTCCGCCGTCGGCGCAGACCGCCGAGTTGTTGGACATGTTCTGGGCCTTGAACGGGCTCACCTTGAGCCCGCGCCGCGCGAGTGCCCGGCAGAGGCCGGTCACCACCGCAGACTTGCCCGCGTCGGAGCTTGTTCCGGCGATCAGCAGTCCCGAAGCGGGGACGTGCGCGAAGATCGCCGGGCTCACCCGCGGATTCTACGAGGTCGTGACCGCCTCGACCGGAGCCGTCGAGGCTGGCCGCACCTGCACCAGCACGATGCCCACGACGACCAGCAGTCCGCCGGCGAGTTGAATCGGCGACGGGGTCTGGCCGAGCAGCAAGAACGCGAACAGGACCGCGAAGAGCACCTCGGTCAGCCCGACGAACGACGCCTTCGAACTGCCGAGCAGCCTCACCGCGACGATTCCGGAGACGTAAGCGAACGCCGCGCAGATCACGATCAGCCCGGTCGCGGGCAGCCACCACGGCACCGAGATTCCGCCCAGCGCCGTTGAACCGCCGGCGACCGCGAACGGCAACAGGCCTGCGAGCGCCGCGGCGGAGAGCGCGAGCGCGCCGACTCCCGTCCCGCCGGCGGTCAGCACCAGCGGGTGAATCGGCTGGTCCCCGGTGTCGCTGAGTTGGAAGTACGCCGCGAGCGCGACCGCCGCCGCGAGGCCCCAGGCGACGCCCGGGAGGCTCAGGTCGCCGACACCGTGGACGACGTCCAGCACCAGGGCGAGACCGAGCAGCGACACGGCAGCTCCCACGAACGTCAGGGTCGAGGGGCGCTGCCGGGTACGGGCCCACACCCACCCGACCAGCAGCACCGGACCGAGGTACTCCAGCAGCAGGGCCGTACCGACCGACAGGTACTGCACGGCACTGAAGAAGCAGAACTGGGCCCCGGCCACCGCGACCACCCCGTACGCGGCGATCCGTCCCGACTGTCCCCGGCTCGGCAACCCGTAGCGCCGGAGGACCAGCGCGGCCGGCACGGCCAGCAGCAGGAAGGCTCCACCGACGCGCGTGATGACCACTGCCGCAGGGCTCCAGCCCAGGTCCAGCAGCGAGCGCCCGAACGACCCGGCCAACCCGAACGAGGCGGCGGAGACGAGGGCCAACGCCAGCGGGCCGACGAGCGAGCGCGACGGCGGCGCGACGGTCGCCTGCGACCTCGCCGGTGAGACGGTGGACGCTGCGGTCACAGCGGACTCCCCTCGTGTCTTTGACGGCCTACGCCTACCGTCATGACCAAAAGTCACTACACTCATGACGCTAGAGGGAGGCAAGTCAGGAGTCAAATGCTTTTCAGTCATGACACCGAGGTTTCTCTGACAGAAATCGCCGCGCTGGTGAACACGCTTCAACCCGACGACGACGAGCTGCGCACACAAGAGGACTTCGATCGCTACCTTGCGGAGCATCCCTTCTCGGGGACGATCCTCAGCACCGAGGCCGAACGCGAGTCGGTGCGGGCGCTGAGGACCCGGCTGCGCGCGCTCTGGACCGCCTCCGGGCCCGACGAGGCCGCCGAGTTGGTCAACGCGATCCTTGCGGAGTCCGATGCGCGGCCGTACCTCGCTCGCCACGATGGCTGGGACTGGCACTTGCACGTCACTCATCCCGAGGCGCCGCTGGCCGATCGGATGGCAGCGGAGGCGGCGATGTCGGTCCTCGACCTCATCCGTGGGGGAGCGCTGAACCGGCTGAAGATCTGTGCGGCGCCGGACTGCGACGACGTCCTCGTCGACCTGTCGAAGAACTCCTCGAAGCGCTACTGCGACGCACGCAACTGCGGCAACCGGGCGAATGTCGCGGCCTATCGCGCGCGCAAGCGCCGCAGCGAGGCGACCGGAGCACGCGGGTGACCGGTCCGTCGCAGCGGAGCGCGGTGCCGCCGTTCGCGGTGATGACGGTGCTCAACCGGGTGGCGCAGTTGCGGGCTGCCGGCCAGCGGGTGATTTCGCTGTGTGCCGGAGAGCCCGCGCAAGGGGCGCCCGCCGACGTTCGGCATCGAGCCGCCGAGCTGATGGCCGGCGACACCTCGCTCGGCTACACCGAGACGTTCGGCATCCGCGCCCTCCGCAGCGAACTCGCCGGGCACTACCGGCGCTGGTACGGGATCGAGGTACCCGAGGAACAGATCGCGCTGACCACCGGCTCGTCCGGCGGCTTCCTCGTCGCGTTTCTGGCCGCTTTTGACGCCGGGGACCGGGTAGCGCTGGCCCGCCCTGGCTATCCGGCGTACCGGAACATCCTCAGTGCACTCGGCTGCCGCGTCGTCGACCTGCCGTGCGGACCGGCCGAGCGCTTCCAGCCCACGCTCGAGCAGCTCGACGCCGCCCACGCCGAGGCGCCGCTGGCCGGCCTGGTGCTCGCGTCGCCCGCCAACCCGACCGGCACCATGGTCCCGCCCGAACGGCTCGCGGCCGTGTCCGCGTGGTGCGGCGACAACGGCGTCCGGCTGATCAGCGACGAGATCTACCACGGCATCACCCTCGGTCAGGTCGAGGCGAGCTGCGCCTGGGAGCACGGCCGGGACGCGGTGGTGGTGAGTTCGTTCTCGAAGTTCTGGGGGATGACGGGCTGGCGGCTCGGGTGGTGCCTGGTGCCGCGCGATCTGGTCACAGCCGTCGACGCGCTCGCGGGCAACTTCGCGCTGTGCGCACCGGTACCCGCCCAGCATGCTGCGGTCGCCGCCTTCAGCGAGGCGAGCTACGCCGAGGCCCGTGCTGCGGTCGCCGGCTTCGCGGAAGCGCGCCGACTGGTGCTCGACGCCGTACCGGCACTGGGCTGGACCGGCGTCGCCCCCGCGGACGGTGCCTTCTACGTCTACGCCGACATCGGCGAACGGCTCGGCCGGTACGGCGACTCCACGGCATGGTGCGCCGCGCTGCTGGAGGAGCAGGGTGTCGCGCTGACACCGGGGACCGATTTCGACCCCGTGGACGGGCATCGCGCGGTCCGACTGTCCCTGTCCGCCGGACCGCTCGCCGTCGCCAGAGCGCTGGAGTTGATCGCAGACTTCCAACAGTCGCGGTAGCGCTGTATTGGCCGGAAGTTCGTGTCCTGTGTTCAGGACACGATCTTCCACCTAAGCGCTCGTCCCGGCTCCAGCGTCGAGTGCGGCACGGTCTCGGGGATTGCTGTGCTGAAGAAGAAATAGGACATGCAAGTTGTTTTCCCCACGCCTGCTACCAGGCGGTACGTTGGCCTCACCGTGGGCCGGGATCACTCTCACAAGGACAAACTCGCTCCTGCGGCTGCCCCGTCGTTGTGGCCGAAGGGGCGCATGCCCGTCGCGCGGCGATCCCGCGCCGGGGCACGGTCGATGCGGTAACCACCGGATCAACAGGATGCGCCGGGCAACGCATCCTTGAGCGAGAGGATGCGCCGATGGGCGACGCGAGCGGGGCAGGCACCGAGATCGAGCTGGTCCAATTGCTCACCCCCGAGGGCGAGCGGGTGGACCATCCCGACTACACCTTCGACGGCGATGCGGAACTGGTGCGGAGCCTGTATCGCGACATGGTCTTCACCCGCCGGATCGACGCCGAGGCGATCGCGCTGCAGCGGCAGGGCGAGCTCGGTCTGTGGCCGTCGTGCCTGGGCCAGGAGGCCGCGCAGGTGGGTTCCGGCCGCGCCTCGCTGCCGCAGGACTACGTCTTCCCGACCTACCGCGAGCACGGCGTGGCCTGGTGCAGGGGCGTGGATCCGTTGCGCCTGCTGGCGATGTTCCGCGGCATCGACCACGGCGCCTGGGATTCCCAGGAGCATGGGTTTGCGCTGTACACGATCGTCATCGGAGCCCAGGCACTGCACGCCACCGGGTATGCGATGGGCGTGGAACGCGACGGCTTGGTCGGCACCGGAGACCGGGAACGGGACTCGGCGGTGATCGGCTACATGGGTGACGGCGCGACCAGTCAGGGCGATGTGAGCGAGGCGTTCGTCTTCGCCAGTTCGTACAACGCGCCCATCGTGTTCTTCTGCCAGAACAACCAGTGGGCCATCTCCGAGCCCATCGAGCGCCAGTCGCGGATCCCGCTCTACCGGCGAGCCGACGGATTCGGCTTCCCTGGCGTGCGGGTGGACGGCAACGACGTACTCGCTGTGCACGCCGTCACCACCGCCGCGCTCGATCGAGCCCGTTCGGGCAACGGCCCGACGCTGATCGAGGCCTACACGTACCGGATGGGTGCGCACACGACCTCAGACGACCCCACCAAGTACCGGCTGGCCGACGAGCTCGAACACTGGCGCCTGAAAGACCCGATCGAACGGCTGCGGGCCTACCTGCAGCGCTCAGGCGGTGCCGACGATGACTTCTTCGCCGGCGTCGAGGCGGACGCGAAGGCCCTCGCGTCGCGCCTACGGGAGCAGTGCCTGACCCTCCCCGAGCCGAATCTCTCCGACTCCTTCGACCTCGTGTACGCCGAGAAGACCAGACACGTGGCCGAACAGCAGCGTCGGTACGAGGAGTACGTGGCCAGCTTCGACGAGTCAGAGGCGGGTGCGTCGCGATGATGGAGCGACTGACCTTGGCGAAGGCACTGAACGCGGGGCTTCGCCGGGCGCTGGAAGCCGACCCGATGGTGATCCTCGCGGGCGAGGACATCGGGAAGCTCGGAGGTGTCTTCCGGGTCACCGAGGGCCTGCAGAAGGACTTCGGCGAGCATCGGGTGATCGACTCGCCGCTGGCGGAATCCGGCATCATTGGCACCGCGATCGGGATGACGATGCGCGGCTACCGGCCCGTGTGCGAGATCCAGTTCGACGGGTTCGTCTTTCCGGCGTTCGACCAGATCGTCAGCCAAGTCGCCAAGATGCACGCCCGCTCGCTCGGCCAGCTGCGGGTACCGATGGTCATCCGGATCCCCTTCGGCGGAGGTATCGGCGCAGTCGAGCACCACAGCGAGTCGCCGGAGTCCTACTTCGTGCACACCGCCGGGCTCAAGGTCGTGGCCTGCTCGAATCCCACCGACGCGTACTGGATGATCCAGCAGGCCATCGCCTCCGACGACCCGTTCGTCTTCCTCGAGCCCAAGCGTCGCTATCACGAGCGTGCCGATGTGGACGAGACTGCGACCCCGCTTCCGCTGCACAAGGCACGCGTCGCGCGCAGCGGCAGCGACCTGACCCTGCTGACCTACGGGCCGATGGTGAAGACCTGCCTCGACGCCGCGGCCGCCGCGGCCGAGGAAGGCAACGACCTCGAGGTGATCGACCTGCGGACGCTCTCCCCGCTGGACATGGGCACCGTCGTCGAATCCGTGGTCAAGACCGGTCGGGCGGTGGTGGTGCACGAGGCGCCGCAGACCTTGGGGATGGGAGCCGAGATCGCCTCCCGGATCAGCGAGCAGTGTTTCTACTCGTTGGAGGCGCCCGTGCTACGCGTCACCGGATTCGACGTGCCGTACCCACCGAGCAAGGTCGAGGACGAGTACCTTCCTGATCTCGACCGCGTGCTCGACGCGGTGGACAGGTCGCTCGCGTACTGAGAGGACGGATGGATGGCCATTCGGGAGTTCCGGCTGCCCGATCCCGGTGAGGGACTCGTCGAAGCCGACATCGTGACCTGGCGGGTCGCTGTCGGCGACAGCGTCGAGATCAACGACATCGTGGTGGAGGTGGAGACCAGCAAGTCGCTGGTCGAGCTCCCGATCCCGTACGCGGGGACGGTCAAGGCGCTCCTGGTGCAGGAGGGCGAGACGGTCGACGTCGGCCGTCCGATCATCCAGGTCGACGACGGTGTGGCCGAGGCGAAGCCGGCGAGCGCCGAGCCGTCGGGGACGGCCGGTGCGCAGGCCGAGGACGGCGGCCGGGTGCCCAACCTGGTCGGCTACGGACCTCGGACCGGGGACTCGAAACGGCGCCCGCGCAAGGGGGCAACCGACCGCGCGCCCGAGGTGCACGACGAAGCGGCGGCCATCTTTGCGACCGAGGCGCCGGTCTCACGGCGGGTCGACGACCGCGAGGCGCTGCAGCCTCAGGTCGGCGCCAGCGTCGGCGAGCCGCTGCCCGCGCCCGGGCCGGCCGAGCCGGAGCCCGCCGTCGAGCGTGGTGCCGTGCTCGCCAAGCCGCCCGTGCGCAAGCTCGCCAAGGATCTCGGCGTCGACCTGAACGTGCTCGACGGGAGCGGCCCGGGGGGCGTGATCACCCGGGACGATGTCACTCGGGCGGCTGAAGCCGCCGCCGCGCCGCCCGAGCCGGCGCGACCCGCCAGCACTCCGGCACCCGCGGTCGCTGGGGACCAGCGCATCCCGATCAAAGGCGTCCGCAAGGCGACCGCCGCCGCGATGGTGCAGTCGGCGTTCACCGCTCCGCATGTCTCGGAGTGGGTGACCTGCGACGTCAGCGCGACCGTCGACCTGGTCGAGAAGCTGAAGGCGCGTCGGGACTTCTCGAAGGTGAAGGTCACGCCGCTGCTGATCGTGGCGAAAGCGGTCTGCCTGGCGCTCACCCGCACGCCGGAGATGAACTCCTACTGGGACGATCAGGCCGGCGAGATCGTGCTCAAGTCGTCGGTGAATCTCGGCATTGCCGCCGCGACGCCGCGCGGCCTGGTGGTGCCGAACATCAAGAACGCGCACACGCTCAGCCTGGTCGACCTGGCCGCGGCACTGAACGGGGCCGTCGCCACCGCCCGCGAGGGCAAGACCCAGCCGGCCGACATGGCGCAGGGCACCTTCACCATCACCAACATCGGCGTCTTCGGCGTCGACGCGGGGACGCCGATCCTCAACCCTGGGGAGTCAGGCATCCTGTGCTTCGGTCAGATCGCGCGCCGGCCCTGGGTAGTCGGCAGCGGTGCGGACGAGCGGATCGAACCACGCTGGATCACCACGCTGGCGGTGTCCTTCGACCACCGTCTCGCCGACGGGGCGCAGGGGTCGACCTTCCTCGCCAACGTGGCGGGCATCCTCGGAGACCCAGGCCTCGGTCTGCTCTTCTGAGCTCCGTCTCGGGCTGCGCCGAGCCGACGTCAGGAGCCGAGTAGTTCGTCGTCGCTGACCGGCCGGCCGGTGTCGACCAGCTCCTGGAGCCAGTCGCCGTCGTCCCACTGGTTGACGTTCAACGCGGCAGCGACGGCGCCGTCGCGCAGCCAGAACGCGGTGAAGTCGCGTCCCTGGAGGTCGCCGCGGATCAGCAGCCGGTCTGTAGTCGGGTCGGCGTGGCCGCGGTACTCGCAGCCCAGGCCGTACTGGTCGGAGAAGAAGAACGGCCGCTTCGTGTACGGCTTGCTCGCGCCGAGCAGATTGGCGGCGACGTGCTTGCCCTGGTCGAGCGCGGTGGCCCAGTGCTCGACCCGGATCCGCTCGGCGTACGCGGGATGCGCGTGCGCGGCGATGTCGCCGACGGCGTAGATGTCGGCATCCGAACTGCGCAGCGCGGCATCGACGGCCACGCCGCCGGATGCCAGCTCCAGCCCCGCTGCGTCGGCAAGGGCGATGTTCGGCGCGGCGCCGACGCCGACGATCACGGTGTCCGCCGGCAGTGTCGCGCCGCCCTCCAGCCGCACCTCCGCGACTGAACCGGCGCCGGCGAAGCCGGTCACCTGGGTGCCCAGCCGAAGGTCGACGCCGTGCTCCCGGTGCAATGCGGCAAACGCCTCCCCGACCTGCCCGCCAACCACCCGCATCAGCGGCTGCGCCATCGGCTCGACGACGGTCACCTGACAGCCGTGCGACCGGGCCGCAGCCGCCGCCTCGCAGCCGATCCAGCCCGCACCCACCACGACCACCCGGGCCCCTGCCGTGAGCCGCGCGCGCAGCCCGAGCGAGTCGTCGAGGGTGCGCAGGGTGTGGATTCCGGGGAGGTCGGCGTGGGGCAGGTCAAGCCGCCGGGCGGCCGACCCCGTGGCCAGCAGCAGCGTGTCGTAGGGATACTCGGCGCCGCCCGCGACGACAAGCTTCCCGGCCCGGTCGATCCGGGTCGCCACCGTGCCGAGCGCCAGATCGAGGCCAGCGCTTGCCAGATCACCCTTCTCCGGGCGCACCCAGTCGGGCTCGTCGGCCTCGCCGAGCAGCACCGCCTTCGACAGCGGCGGGCGCTCGTACGGCGGGTGACTCTCCTCGCCGATCAGCGCGATGCTGCCGTCGAAGCCCTGGTCGCGCAGTGCGAGGGCGGCGTTGGCTCCAGCGAGGGAGGCTCCGACGATGACGATCCGAGAGACGCTCATCTCCTCATCGTGGCTCATCGCACTGACAGGCGTGATCCGGGGAGGCGTCGCTCAGAACGCGGACTCGTCCAGATCCATCACGGCGAGGTCGGTGTTCTCAGCGATCGCGCGCTCCGCACTGAGCTTCGGCAGGACGGTGCGGGCGAACCAGCGGGCTGAGGCGACCTTGCCTTCGTAGAAGGCCTTCTCACTCGGTGGCTGCTCCTCGTTCAGCCTGGTCAGCGCCACCTCGGCGCCGCGCAGCAGGAGCCAAGCGCAGACCACGTCGCCTAGGGCCATCAGCAGTCGGGTGGTGTTCAGGCCGACTTTGTAGACGTTGCGGACATCGCCGCCCGGCGCACCGGGAGACGCGGTCATCAAGTCCCCGACCATCGACTCGACGATTGCGCCGACGTCCTTCAGGGCCCGGGCGAGCAGCTCGCGTTCCTCCTTGAGCTGGCCGTCACCGGTCCCCGATCCCACCGGATCCGAGGCGAGCCAGCGGGCGATCTGGGTGGAGAGGTCGCCGAGTGCCTGACCCTGATCCCTGACGATCTTGCGGAAGAACAGGTCCTGTCCCTGGATCGCGGTGGTGCCCTCGTACAGCGTGTCGATCTTGGCGTCGCGGACGTACTGCTCGATCGGGTAGTCGGTGATGAATCCCGATCCGCCGAATGTCTGCAGCGACTCGGTGCCGAGCAGCACCCAGGAGCGCTCCGAGCCGTAGCCCTTGACGATCGGCAGCAGCAGGTCGTTCAACCGGACGGCGGCCTCGTCGGCCACGCCGGTGAAGCGGGCGATGTCCACCCGGTCCTGAATGCTCGCCGTGTACAGCACCAGCGCCCGGAGGCCTTCGGCGAAGGACTTCTGCGTCATCAGCGAGCGGCGCACATCGGGGTGGTGGGCGATGGTGACCCGGGGTGCGGTCTTGTCCGAGGCCTGGGTCAGGTCCGCTCCCTGTACCCGGGTCTTGGCGTACTCCAGGGCATTGAGGTACCCGGTGGAGAGAGTGGCGATGGCTTTGGTGCCGACCATCATCCGGGCGTGCTCGATGACCTGGAACATCTGTGCGATGCCGTTGTGCACCTCGCCCAGCAGCCAGCCCCGGGCCGGCACGCCCTGCTGGCCGAAGCTGAGTTCGCAGGTGGTGGACGCCTTGATCCCCATCTTCTTCTCGAGGTTGGTGACGAACACGCCGTTGCGCTCGCCGGTCAACTCGCCGGTCTCCAGGTCGAAGTGCCATTTCGGCACCACGAACAGCGACAAGCCCTTGGTCCCCGGACCGCCCTGACCCTCCACGCCGACCGGGCGCGCCAGCACCAGGTGAACGATGTTCTCGGTCAGGTCGTGCTCGGCGGAACTGATGAAGCGCTTGACGCCCTCGATGTGCCAGCTGCCGTCGGGCTGGGGGAGTGCCCGGGTGCGCCCGGCGCCGACGTCGGAGCCGGCGTCCGGCTCGGTCAGCACCATCGTGGCGCCCCATTGCCGGTCGATCATGATCTGTGCGATGCGCTTGTCGCGCTCGGTCCCGTTGGCCCAGACGACGTAGGCGAACTTGGGCCCGGCGGCGTAGATGTAGGCGGCCGGGTTCGCACCCATGTTGAGTTCGTTGACGGCCCACTGGACGGAGTGCGGGGTGACCTGACCGCCGAGTTCGGCGGGCAGCTCCAGCTGCCAGGCGCCCGAGTCGAAGAGGGCGCGGTAGGAGCGCTTGAAGCCCTCCGGAAGGGTCACGTCGTGAGTTTCGGGATCGAACGTCGGCGGCACCCGGTCCCCCTCGACGAACGATTCCGCGAGCTTGGTGGTGGCCAGGTGCTCCACCTCGCCCAGGATCGCCGACACGGTTTCGCGGTCCAGTTCCTGGTACGGCGGCTGGCCGAGGATCGCTCCCCGGTCGAGCACTTCGAACAGGTTGAACTCGATGTCGCGGACGTTGGACTTGTAATGGCTCACGGTCACCTCGACGGCCGGTTCGGCGGGTCGACCCGCTGGGACAAAAGTTACTGACGAGTAACTTCCATTATGCTACTCGCCGGTAACCCAGACAAGCCGGCCACTCCGGGGCAGCGCGGCAGTTGACTGGAAGATCGTGTCCTGAGTACAGGACACGATCCTCCACCGTGTTCTCGGTGGGCGTACCGTCGGCGAGGACGACCCGCCGACGGAGGACGAGGAGCCGCGATGGCAGCCAAGCGGAGCAAGTCCCGGCTGACGGTGTCCGAGCAGGACGACTACGCGGCAGGGGTACCCGGCGTCGCGGTGGCGATGAAGCGGTCGATCCAGCAGATGGGTCCGCGCCGCTCGGCCCGGACACTGCTCAAGCTCAACCAGGCCGACGGCTTCGACTGCATGAGCTGCGCCTGGCCCGATCCCGCGCCCGGGCAGCGGCACACGGCGGAGTTCTGCGAAAACGGTGCCAAGGCCGTCGCGGAGGAGGCGACCAAGGCGCGAGCCACCCCGGAGTTCTTCGCCGAACACAGCCTTGCCGACCTGGATGCCCACGACGAGCACTGGCTCGGGCAGCAGGGCCGGATCACCCACCCGATGGTGAAGCGGCCCGGCGGCACCCACTACGAGCCGATCGATTGGGAATCAGCGTTCCGGCTGGTCGCGAGCCATCTGGAGGGTCTCGCGAGTCCGGATGAGGCGGTCTTCTACACGTCAGGGCGGACCTCCAACGAAGCCGCCTTCGTCTACCAGCTCTTCGTCCGCGCGTACGGCACGAACAACCTCCCCGACTGCTCGAACATGTGCCACGAATCGACCAGCGTCGCGCTCGCGGAATCGATCGGGATCGGCAAGGCCAGCGTCACGATCGAGGACGTGCACCAGGCGAAGCTGCTCGTGCTCGCCGGTCAGAACCCCGGTACCAACCATCCCCGGATGCTCAGCGCGCTCGAGGTGGCCAAGCGTCGGGGCGCGACAATCCTGGCCATCAACCCACTGCGGGAGGCGGGACTGGTCAATTTCCGCAACCCGCAGAAGGCCCGCGGCATCATCGGCAAGGGCACCGACCTCGCCGACCTCCACCTCCCGGTCGCGGTCAACGGTGACCTCGCGCTCTTCCAGGCGTTCGGCGCCTTGCTGGTCGAGTGGGACGCACTCGACCACGCGTTCATCGCGGCTCACGGGCACGGCTTCGACGCCTGGCGAGAGCACGTCATGGCGCTCGACTGGGACCTGGTGGTCCGCACCACAGGCCTCTCACGCGCGCAGATCACCGAGGCCGCCGAACTGCTGCGCGCTTCTCGGCAGACGGTGTTCTGCTGGGCGATGGGGCTGACTCAGCATCGCAACGCTGTCGCCACCATCAAGGAGATCACCAACCTCGCGCTGGCCCAGGGCAACATCGGCAAGCCGGGAGCGGGGCTGCTGCCGGTGCGCGGCCATTCGAACGTGCAGGGCGACCGGACGATGGGCATCTGGGAGCGCCCGCCGGCGCACTTCTTGGACGCGCTGCAGGCCGAGTTCGGCTTCGAGCCGCCGCGCGAGGACGGCCACGACACCGTCGATTCCGTCCGCGCGCTGCGCGACGGTCAGGCGAAGGTCTTCGTCGGGTTGGGCGGCAACTTCGTCCAGGCGGCACCCGACACCGACGTGACGTCGAGCGCCCTGCGCAACGCCGAGCTGACCGTGCAGGTCTCCACCAAGATCAACCGGTCGCACCTGGCCTGCGGACGGACCGCGCTGATCCTGCCGACGTTGGGACGCACCGAGGTCGATATCCAGGCGAGCGGACCGCAGTTCGTCTCGGTCGAGGACTCGACCTGCTCGGTGCACGCGTCCCATGGACCGTTGGAGCCCGCCAGCGCCCAGCTCAGGTCGGAGGTCGCCATCGTCACCGGGCTCGCCGAGGCGACGCTCGGTGACCGCTACGGCATCGACTGGCGGGCGATGCGTGACGACTACCGGGTGATCCGGCGGCACATCGCCCGCGTCGTCCCGGGCTGTGCGTCGTACGAGGTGAACGTGGCGCAGCCGGGCGGCTTCGTGATGCCGCACCCGCCACGGGACAGCAGAACTTTCCCCACGGCGTCCGGGCGCGGCGAGTTCGTCGTCTCCGACATCACCCCGCTGGAGGTGCCCGCCGGGCACCTGGTGCTGCAGACCCTGCGCAGTCACGACCAGTTCAACACCACGATCTACGGCGACAGCGATCGCTACCGAGGCATCCGCGGCGGCCGCCGGGTGGTCTTCGTGAACGTCGCCGACATGGCCGAGCAGGGCCTCACCGAGGGGGATCTGGTGGATCTGATCGGCTACTGGCCCGACGACGACCACGACCGCCGGGTCAGCGGATTCCGGGTGGTCGGGTACGACACTCCGCGCGGCTGCGCTGCGGCGTACTACCCGGAGACCAACCCGCTGGTCCCGCTGGACTCGACCGCGATCGGCAGCAACACCCCGACGTCGAAATCCGTCCTGGTGCGGCTGGCCAAGGAGGGGTCCGCTGAGCGCCGCGTGGGGAGCGCCGACGCCGCCGGCCAGCATCCCGCGGGCGCCGACGACCACCACAAGAGCGACGTCGAGCCTCATCACCTGTCCTGACGCGTGAGCCGGCCGGATCCGGGCGTCGCGCGGATGGCTACGCTCCAGGACGTGCTGATCACGGCGGCGAGGGACGCTGCGGCCGACTGGGTCGACGGCTGGGCGGCGCAGGCGGACACGTTCGTCGGCGCCTTCATCACCGGGTCCACTCTTGGGGCCGATCCAGCGGCGGCGCTGCCGCCGGCGAGCGACGTCGACGTGATGGTGGTGGTCGACGGCCCGGCGCCGGGTCGGCTCGGCACGGTCGAGCACTCCGGGGTGCCACTGGACGTCGACTTCTTCTCCTGGGACGCGCTCGCCGATCCCGGGCGGGTGGCAAGGACCTTCTACCTGGCGCCGAGCTTCCTGGGTGACGGAGTGCTCCGGGACCCGTCCGGCCGGCTGGCTGCGGTGCAGCAGCACGTGACTCGCGTCTACCCCGAGACGTCGGTGATCTGGTCGCGCTGCGAGGACGTGGGGGCCCGGCTCGCGGCCCGACTGGAGGGGTTCGCCGACGGTGCCAGCTGGCCGCAGCGTGTCGAGGCTGCGCTGTTCGCACTCAGCCTGCCCACCCAGACGGTTCTGGTCGCTGCGGGTCAGACCCCGACCGTTCGGCTGCGCTACGTGCGATCCCGGGACGTGCTCGCCCGGGCGGACCGGCTCCCCATGCACGACGAGATGCTCGCGCTGCTGGGCTGCCGCTTCGCCGGCCGAACCAGCGTGCAGCACCATCTCGATGCGATGGCTGCCGCCTACGACGCGGTCGCCGCGCTGCCGCCTGAAGACCGCCCGTTCGCCGCTGAGCTGACGGCGGGGCGCCGGGCGTCGGCCCTCGAAGCCATCGCTGATCTGGTCGACATCGGGCTGCATCGGGAAGCCGTGTTCTGGCTGCTGGTGCAGTTCGCCCGCTGCCAACAGGCTCTGGACGCCGCGGCACACCCCGCCGTCGCGGCGACGCATCGCGACGCCTTCGAGCGGGCCGCCCGTTCATTGGTGCATCTCGGCTCCGACGAGGACCTCAACCACCGCCGAGAGGAGTTGCGCCGCTTCGTGCCGCGGCTGCACACCCTCGCCCGAGAGCTGATCGCGCGTCGCTGACCGCGGCCGCTGGTGCCGCGCGCCAGACCCTTGTGCGGAACGCGTCCGCGGCGCGAAGGTGGGGCATGGTCAGCCCTGACACATCGAGCAGATCCGGCCCCACCTCTCCTGAGCAGATCCGCAACGTCGTCCTGGTCGGGCCTGCGGGCTCCGGCAAAACCGCGTTGTTCGAGGGCTTGCTGGCGGCGCGTTCGGCTCGGCACGTTCGCGGCGAGCCGTCGTCTTCGCGGGCACTCGGCGCTGCGTCGGTCGAGACTGACGGGCTCTTCGTCAACCTGATCGACACCCCCGGCAGCCCGGACTTCGTCGGCGAGGTGCGGGCCGGCCTCCGAGCCGCCGACGCGGCGCTGTTCGTGATCGCGGCCACCGGCGAGATCGACGAGGCCACCAAGCTGCTCTGGCGGGAGTGCGCAACCCTGAGCCTCCCGCGCGCGATCGCGGTGACCAAGCTCGAGCAGGCCAGGGCCGACTTCGACGACACCGTGCAACGCTGCCAACGTGCGTTCGGCGACGTCCAACCGCTGGGTTTGCCGCAGGTCGAGTCGGGCCACGTCGTTGGTTGGGTGAACGTGCTGCGGCGGGTCGTCACCGACTACCGCGGTGCTGCGCCCACGGAGCGGGAGCCGGACCCTGACGAGGCCGATGTCATCGACGAGCGTCGCGGCGCGTTGATGGAGTCGATCATCGAGGAGTCCGAGGACGAGGAGCTGCTGGAGCGCCACCTCTCGGGCGAGGACGTCGCGCTCGACACGGTCCTGGCCGACCTTCGGCTGGCCATCGCCACGGCACGCTTCTTTCCCATCGTTGCGACCCACGCAGCGGCGGGGATGGGCTTGGACGGGCTCTATCAACTCTTCGCCGACGGGTTCCCCTCTCCGGCGGCAGCAGCCTTGCCGGCGGCCGAGACGCCGGAGGGCGAGCCGTTCGGCGAGCTCAGTTGCGACCCGGATGGCCCCCTCGTCGCCGAGGTGATCCGGACCACCACCGATCCCTTCGTCGGCAGACTGTCGCTCGTCCGGGTGTTCAGCGGCACACTGACACCCGATGCGACGTTGCACGTCTGCGGCCACCTCCAGCACTACGCAGCCCACCACACGAGCGGCCACCCGGACCACGACAGCGACGACGAGCGCGTCGGCCCGCTGGCGTCGCCGTTCGCCGACGAGACCCGACCCAAGTCGCAGGCGATCGCGGGCGACCTGGTGCTGGTGTCCAAGCTCACCGCCGCCGAGACCACCGACACCCTCTCGACTCGCGAGCACCCCGCGCTGGTCGAGCCGTGGCTGCTGCCGGAGCCGCTGCTGCCGGTCGCCATCCACGCCAGTTCTCGCGCGGACGAGGAGAAGCTGACCGCGGCGCTGCAGCGGCTCGTCGCCGAGGACGTCACCATGCGACTCGAGCAGAATCCGGAGACCCACCAGATCGTGCTCTGGGCTCTCGGGCCGGCGCACGTCGACAAACTCCTCGCCGCTCTCCGCGACTCCTGGCACGTCCAGGTCGAGGTCGAACCACTGCGCACGTCGCTCCGCGAGACCTTCGTCCGGCCGACCACGGCGAACGGGAGGCTGGTGAAACAGTCCGGTGGGCACGGGCAGTACGCGATCTGCAGGTTGGAGATCGAGCCGCTGGAGCGGGGTGCGGGCGTGGAGTTCGCCGAGCGGGTCGTCGGCGGTGCAGTACCGCGCCAGTTCATTCCGTCGGTGGAGAAGGGAGCCCGGATCCAACTGGAGCGCGGGTTGCTCGCGGGCTATCCGGCGGTCGACGTCCGCGTCACGCTGGTCGACGGCAAGGCGCACTCGGTCGACTCCTCCGACTTCGCGTTCCAGAGCGCGGCGGCGATCGCGCTCCGGGAGGTGGCGAACGAATCCACCGTGGTCCTGCTGGAGCCGATCGACGCGGTGGAGATCACGGTCGCCGACGAGTCGGTCGGTTCGGTGCTGGCCGATCTGCGCGGTCGCCGCGGGCAGGTCCACGGCACGACGACGGCCGACCTTCAGGGCTACACGATGATCCAGGCCGAGGTGCCCGCGCACGAACTCTCCCGCTACCCGATCGATCTGCGCACGGTCTCGCACGGCACCGGCTCGTTCACTCGGAGTTTCCTGCGCTACGACTACATGCCGCCGGCGCAGGCCAAGAGCGTGCTGAACGACAGCGCGCCGCGCCGCTGACCGGCTGGTCGGTCGCACTCATTCGTGTGCCGGCCGGTTGAACCGGGGCGGCGTCGGGTACGTCTCTCTCGTCGATACGTGCTCCGGACCGTGGAGGACGTACAGCGCCCCTCGAACGATCGAGATCGCTGGGGCGGGCGGCGCGACCGGCCACCGACCCGGCGGGGTCGGGTCGGTCAGTCGGTCGAGACGCTGAAGAGTGCGCCGGTGAGCCGGCGCAGGTCGGCCACGTCGACGTCCGGCGCCTGCGCGCGCAGCACCAGACCCTGCGCGGTGACGTCGAAGACGGCGAGGTTGGTCACGATCCGATCGACGACGCCGACGCCGGTGAGTGGGAGCTCGCAACTGGCGACGATCTTCGGGCGGCCGTCCTTCGCCGTGTGCTCGGTCAGCACCACGACCCGGCGACTGCCGGCCACCAGGTCCATTGCTCCGCCCATCCCCTTCACCAGCGCGCCGGGGATCGTCCAGTTCGCCAGGTCCCCGCTGGCCGACACCTGCAACGCGCCGAGGATGGCGACGTCGATGTGCCCGCCGCGGATCATTCCGAACGAGGTGGCGGAGTCGAACGTGCTCGCCCCTGTTCGCAGCGTCACCGTCTCCTTGCCGGCGTTGATGACGTCGGCGTCCTGCTCGCCGTCGTAGGGGTACGGGCCGAGGCCGAGGATGCCGTTCTCGCTCTGCAAGGTGACCGCGACGCCGTCGGGGAGGTTGTCCGCGACCAGGGTGGGGATGCCGATGCCCAGGTTCACGTAGTCACCGTCGCGCAGCTCCTGGGCGGCGATCGCCGCCATCTGCTGCCGGGTCCAGCCCGTCATGGCCGCGGTCCCCGGGTGACGACCCGCTCGATGTCCTTGGTCCTGTCGCGCGCCCGGACCAGCCGCTGAACGAAGATGCCCGGGGTCATCACGGCGTCCGGGTCGATCTCGCCCGCGCCGACGATCCGCTCGGCCTCGGCAACCGTGACCTTGCCGGCGGTGGCAATCACCGGGTTGAAGTTGCGGGCCGTGCGTCGGTAGACGAGGTTCCCGTCCGGGTCGGCCACGTAGGCGTGCACCAGCGCGACATCGGCCACGATGCCCCGTTCCTGCACGTACGTCCGGCCGTTGAACTCCGCGTGTGGCTTCCCCTCGGCGACGACGGTGCCGACCCCTGTCGCGGTGTAGAAGGCTGGGATGCCGGCGCCGCCGGCCCGCAGCCGTTCGGCCAGCGTTCCCTGCGGGGTGAACTCGACCTGGAGTTCTCCGGACAGGTATTGGGCCGCAAACAGCCGGTTCTCCCCGACGTAGGAGGCGATCACACGGCTCACCTGGCCGGACTCCAACAGCAAGCCCAGGCCCTTGCCGTCCACGCCCATGTTGTTGGACACGACGGTCAGTCCCGTCACGCCCGAATCGCGTACGGCCTCGATCAGGTCCGCCGGAATGCCACACAACCCGAAGCCGCCGACGGCCAACACCTGGCCGTCGGCCAGGAGGTCCGCAAGGGCTTCGGCGGCGCTGTCGACGATCGTGCTCACTGCCTGCGATTCTGCCACCGCGTCGGCCGTGCCGGGGCGGCCTCAGCCGGACCGGCGTTCAGATCGCGTGACCAGGTAGTGCGGGTTGCGCGCCACCAGGCGGGTGCGGCCGACGACCTGGCGCACTCTGGGGAGGTACGGCAGGTGGGAGTTGAAGACGAGCCAGAGCTCGCCGCCCGGGCGCAGCACGCGCGCCGCCTCGCCGATCATCGCGAAGGCGGCGGTGGAGTCCTTCACCGTGCCGCGGTGGAACGGCGGGTTGCAGACGATCGCGTCGACCGACGCCTGCGGCAGCATCGCGAGGTCGTCGGCGCGAGTGACGGTGATGCGGTCCTGGAGCTGGTTGGCCCGTGCGGTCGCCGCCGCCGACCGCACCGCCGCCGCAGACTCGTCCACCGCATGGATGGCCGCATCGGGTAGTCGGGTGGCCAGCGTCGCCGCCAGTACGCCGTTTCCGCAGCCGAGATCGAGCACGGTCGAGGCCGTCGGCGCGACCTCCAGCACACCGAGCAGCAGCCGGGTGCCGGTGTCCACGCCGGTGCCGGCGAAGACCCCACCGGAGGCACACAGCCGCAGGTTCAACTCCGGATGGTCTCGGTGGCGGACCGCTACCGGGCCGGCGGCGCGGCGCGGTCCGCGAGCGATCAGGGCACGGCATTTCTGGACGCCCAGGCTGGCGCTCACCGCGTCGTAGTGGCGGCCGAGAATCTCGTTCATTCCCCGGCTGAGGTGCTTGACCCGGGCGCCACCGAGAAAGACCGCGTCGTCGCGGCCGAACTGGCTGGCCGCGGCGGCCCACTCGTCGAGGGCGTCCAGAGCCTTGGGGAGCCGGCAGACCACGGCCGACGCGCCGGCAAACAGGCTTTCGTCCGGTGCAGGCACCAGCTCGACGTCTGCACCGCGCAGCGCCGCCGCGGCAGCCACCCGGCGCTCCGCTGCCAGCGAGTCGCAGTGCACCCGGACCGGGCCGCGGCCACGCTCGGCGAGGGCACAGGTCAGTGCGCCGGTGGGATCGTCGACGACAGCAAGGATCCCCGGAGCCCGCTCGGGCAGGCCGTGCAGTTCCCTCCAGAGGATCCGATCCACGGGGTCCTCCAGCGGCGGCATCCCGGCCAGGTCCGCTGTCACCCGAGGATGCTATGCCGCGGGTGGCGTCCCTCCGACGATCGGTCGTCGGCTGCGGTACGACCGTGGTCAGGCGGCCGCCCCGATGCGAAAGAATGGCGGCTCGCGCCGCACCCGCGGGGCGTACGCGGTCGGCCTGCGACGTGAGGATGAGGATGACTGCAGCACTTGGGCAGTGGCGGATCTCGTACCAGCCAGGCGACTGGCTGCTGCTCGCCGGCCCGACGTCGCTGGTCCTCCTCGAGCCGACGGTGGAGGATGCGCTGGCAGACGCGCTCTGGGAACAGGTGATCGCCTCCCACTCGCTCACCGACCTGGCGGATCGGTTGGCTGCGGCCGGGATGTCTGCGCTGCCGAGTTTCGCCGCGCTGTTCTGGTCGGCGGACGGGATGCGTTCCCTCATCCGCGGCCGCATCGGGGTGGTCGACATCGCGTCCGGCGACCACCTGGCCGATGGCACCGGAATCCTGACCTGGAGCGAGAGCGCGCTGGGCACGGCGACGGAAGTGGAACTGCGGCTGCCCGGATCGAGCGGCTCCGGCGGCGGGGTCGGCCTTCCGTTCGTGGTCGGGGCGGTCCGCGTGTCGGCGGTCCGGCTCGACGCGCGGGAGGGCTCGCGGGTGGTGTCGCCGCAGACCTCGCCGGACCAGGCGCCCACCGAGCAGTCCCCTGCTTCGCCTCCGGAACCCCCCCAGCAGGCGCATCCGGTGCCTGGCAACGAGGCTCTCTGGGGCTATTGGGGGGATCCGGCTGGGGCCGCTGCGGTCGGGCCGGACACCGAGCCGCTGGCGATGGAGGAGTACGTCCGCGCCGTCGCCAGCTCGGGCCCCGGGGCGGAGCTGCCCGCGTCGGCGCCGACCCCGCCGACCCAGGAACAGGACTCGGTCGAGGCGGGGCCCGCCGGCATCGAGGAGGCGTCGACCGAGGTGATGGCTGCCGTCGAGGACGACCCCTTGGCGCACGGTGGAAGGCCGGGAGAGGTGCAGGCGGTGGCGTGTCAGTACGGCCATCTCAGTCCAGTCGGTGCCGGGGCCTGCCGCGTCTGCGGCCATCGGATCCCCGGGCAGCCGCCGCGGTGGGTCAGCCGCCCGCCGCTCGCCGTTCTCCGCGCGTCTGATGGCGCGGCGGCCCTGATGGATGGCCCGGTACTCATCGGTCGGGCGCCCGCGGTGACCCCGACGGACCCGGATGCTCACTTGATGACGGTGTCCAGTCCCGGCCACGACATCAGCCGGACCCACCTTCGGATGACCGCGCACGGCTGGGACATCCTGGCCACCGATCTCGACTCGACCAATGGGACGGTGCTGGTACGTCCCGGGAGCGCAGTGCGCGAAGATCTCCCGCCGGGTACGGCTGTTCCGGTCGAACTGGGCAGTCTGTTGGAACTCGGGGATGGCATGACGCTCCTGGTCGACTATCCGCAGTAGCGTCGACCACGGTGTCGCCCAGGTGTCCGCCGCCAGCCATCACGCAGGAGCCCGCAACCTCGCAGGAGTAGGTGTCATGCAGTCCGTCGATCCCGCTGCCCCGAGTCCCGATACGGGTCTGCCTCCCGGCGTCCACGTGGCGCCACTGGGAGCTCGACTCGTCGCCTGGCTGATCGACGTCTCCGTGCCGACGGTGGTTGGTGTGCTGCTCGCCGCACTTCTCCCCGGTCTCAGCGGCACACCGCAGACCGTGCTGACCGTGCTCGGCGCCGTAGTCCCACTCGCCTGGGCCGTCCTCGTCTGGCACCTGACGGCGACTCAGGCGGCGAGCCCGGGCATGCGGGCGATGGAGCTCCAGGTGGTCGGCTTCTACGACGGGCGCCCGATCGGCTGGCCGCGGGTTCTGCTCCGCAGCCTGATCCTCTGGCTGGTCTGCAGCACATTCATCGGTGCCGCGCTGCTCATCTTCTTCCTGCTTCGTCACCCGCGCCGACAGGGCTGGCACGACCTGGCGGCCCGGGCGGTCGTCATCAAGGAGCGAGTACTCGCGCCGGCAGTGGCGTCCGGGTCCGTGCCTCAGGGGGCCACCACGGGCGCTGCCCCGGTGCCGTTGGCCCCGCCAGCGCAGTCCAGCCCAGCCCAGTTCAGTCCTGCTCAGTTCAGTCCTGCTCAGGCGAACCCGGCTCAGCGGCCCTACCTGCCGCCGCCGTTCACCCCGCCGCCACTCACCCCGCCAGCGGGCGCGGGCTCGCCGGTCGGTCGACCGTCGGCCCCGTCGCCGGTGCCGGCGACACCGCTGGTGCCGCCAGCGGGTATGCCGGCCCAGCCTGCGGCGCCGCCGCCGGGTGGGCTTCCGCCGTACAACCCGTTCGCTCCGACCGGCGGCCCGCCTCGGCCCACCACCCCGGCGCCTGATTGGTTCGAGGCGTCAGCTCCTCCCCCCATTCCTTTGACCGCCCCGGCACCGGTCGCGCCGCCTGCTCCGGCCTCGGCGGCGGACGAGGACCACACGGTGGTCGCGCCGGCAGTGGGCGCCGCCCCATGGGTGCTGACCCTCGACGACGATCGCGAGATCCCCGTCGAAGGCCTGGTGCTGCTCGGCCGCAGCCCCCAGCCCCGTCCGGGGCAGGAGGACGCCCTCATCGTCAAGCTGCTCGACGAGTCGCGCACCGTCTCCAAGTCACACCTGGCGGTCGGTCTGGACGGGGACTCCCTCTACGTGATGGATCTCGGCTCGACCAACGGCTCGCGAGTGAAGACTCCAGACGGCGTCAGCAGTCGATGTGCCGCGGACAGCCGGGTTCGCGTCGAGGCCGGGTCGGTCGTCTCGATCGGCGATCACTGGCTGCGGGTCGACCGCTCCTGATACTTCAGGTACCGGCCAGCGTGCTGGCGAGTAGCTCTTCCAGGCGGCGTCGTACCTGGTCAGCTGTGAGATCCGGGCGGCGTTGTGCCATCCCCGCGAGGATGTGGGCCGGGTCCGGCAGGAATCCGAGAATGTCGGCGACCGCCCAGAACCGGGCGGCGGCCGGGTCGGGATCGAGCCGGCCGCCCTGGTCCAGGTAGGCCGAGCGGAAGGCCTCCGCGGCTTCCAGACTGTGCAGCATCGCGAAATCGGAGCACAGGTGGGCCACATCGAGATCGGCCGGCCCCCACGAGGTCTCCGCCCAGTCCACGATCCCGGACACGCGGTCGCCCTGCCAGAGGAGGTTGCCGAGGTGGAGGTCGCGGTGCAGCAGCCCATACGGCGTGGCGGGCGAACCGGCCGTGGACAGGTCGATGGCGCGCTTCCAGAGGCTGCCACGTCGTGTCCAGTCGGGCACGCTCGGCGTCACCACTCGGAACGCAAAGAGCGCCGGTCGCTCGCTCGCCGGGACGGATTGCCGGTGGATGCGCACGGTCAGCTGCGCCAAGGCCTCGACCGCGACCGGACTGAGCGGATCGAGTCGCGTCGCGCCGGGCAGCCGGCTCATCAGGTTGGCCGCACCACCGGCTGCCCCACCATCCCCGTCGGTGGCGATGAGCCGCGGAACCGGCACGCCGGAGTCGGCGAGCAGACGGCAGGCAGCGGCTTCGCGCCGTACGTGATCGCGCCCGGTCGCACCCCAGACCTGCGGATCGGACCAGCGCAGGATCAGGGTCTGACCGTCGGCGAGTTGCACCGTCCATTTTGTCCGGGTGATCCCGCCGTCCGCGGCACTCACGTCGACCACGGAGCTTGACGTGTGCGCCCCGATCCAGGCCAGCGCAGCTGGCGGGAGTGTCGCCGTCACCGCGGCACGACGCTCCGGCGCCGCCCACCCGTCATCGGCCCAGCGTGCCACACACCGGCCCACAGCGAGCTTGTCGTGCCGCCGGCCCGCTAGGTGGAAGGTGAGGTCCTGAGTACGGGACACGATCTTCCACCAAGCGCTCGGACCGGAGAGGTCGACGGGATCGGCCTACGCGATAGGGTCGCGCCATGTTGCTCTCGGACCGCGACATCAAGGCTGAGGTCGTTGCCGGCCGCATCGGCCTCGAGCCGTACGCGGCCGAGATGGTGCAACCGTCGAGCATCGACGTCCGGCTGGACCGGTACTTCCGCGTGTTCGAGAATCACCGCTACCCGCACATCGACCCGTCGGCTGATCAGTCCGAGCTGACTCGGCTGGTGGAACCGGAGGGTGACGAGCCGTTCATCCTGCACCCGGGCGAATTCGCGCTGGGATCGATCTACGAGGTCGTCACCCTGCCGGATGACATTGCTGCGCGGGTCGAGGGCAAGTCTTCCCTCGGCCGACTCGGGCTGCTCACGCACGCGACCGCTGGCTTCATCGACCCCGGGTTCTCCGGCCACGTCACCCTCGAGCTGTCCAACGTCGCCACGTTGCCGATCAAGCTCTGGCCAGGGATGAAGATCGGACAGCTGTGCTTCTTCCGGCTGACCTCGCCTGCCGAGCACCCGTACGGGTCACGCGAGTACGGCTCTCGCTACCAGGGCCAGCGCGGCCCGACCCCGAGCCGGTCCCACCTGAACTTTCACCGCACCCGCATCTGACCAGCACGGGTGGCGCTCTCCGGCTGACCCGCTAGCTCAGGCTGCCGAGGGCCTTGGACAGCTGCTGGAGCACTTCCGGAGCGTGCACCAGCTGCAGGACGAGGGGCACCACCATCGCGACGTTGTTCCAGGCGAACCGTCGCCGGATGCGGGTGTCAATGGGCCAGGTCGGCATCGTGTCGATCTCACGCCAGCGCTCGTGTGTCTGCTCCTTCGCCGCCTTCAGCGCGGCCCGGTCGGCCGGCTCCACCCGCGGAGATCCGAGCTCGCCGTCGATCCAGGACATCTCCCGGGCGGCGTGATCGGCGCGGGTGAGCAGCTCTGAGCGTTGCACTTCCATGCTCTGGTGGAAGGTGTACAGCGGCAGGAACAGCGACACAGCTTCGAGCACGAGGCAGACGAGGACGATCGCCAGGTACG
This sequence comes from Propionibacteriaceae bacterium, assembly GCA_044225235.1. Lineage (GTDB taxonomy): Bacteria > Actinomycetota > Actinomycetes > Propionibacteriales > Propionibacteriaceae > Microlunatus. The sequence continues at coordinate 50,223 of JBGAIX010000014.1, forward strand.
ACGCGCGCCACGAGGCGTAGCCGACGACCGGGATGAGCAGCCACCAGACGCCGGCGAACACACCGATCGCGGCGACAATCATCGCCTGACGCAGGTACAGCGCGCCGACCGGGCGCAGTCCCGCCGCGCCATCGGGGTGGCCCGGGACCGCCAGCGGGCGGATCTGCAGCGCGTTCAGGATGCTGCCGAGTCGCCCGTACGCGATGAATCCACCGACGACGTACCCCGCTGCTGCCGCGCCGAGGAGCTCGAGCCAGAACAGTCCGTTCGCCCAGAACTGGTGACGCGAATCTCCCCACACCCACACCACGGCCATCGCCACGATCCCAACCGGTACGCCGATCAGGCTGTAGCGGCGGCGGCGGGCACCCAGCGCGACGAGTACGGCGTCCGCATCGGCTGGCTGCCCCTTGTCGTCGGTGAGCTGGATTCGCCGCACCGTCACCGGCACTGCCGGAGGGATGCGGCGCGCGGCCCCGAGTGCCACCAGGAAGACGAGGGCGCCGGAATGCATCAGCCAGTCCCAGTGCGCGGGGCCGATGCGGCTGTTGGTGGCCTCGGCGACCACCAGGAAGACCAGCACGGCTGCGCACAGCAGGCCGAACCAGTGCCGGCGCAGGCGCGACCTCAGATCGCGGATCACACTGGAAAGACTCGCCGACGGGGCGGATTGATACGTGCCTCAGCCGAGCATCAGCGCTCGCGCTTGACCGCCTCCAGCAGCAGTTGAGCGACATCCAGCACCTGCGTCTCAGCTGGCGCCGATCCGTCAGCCTGGCGTGCAGTGAGGCCGTCGGTGAGCATCACTTTGCAGAACGGGCAGCCGGTGGCGATCGCCGCCGACGCGCGATCGAGCGCTTCCACGGGGGTCAGCGTCCCCAAGGTCGCCAGGGCCTCGTCGGTCCGAGCGGTGTTGATCCGCGTCCCGATGCTCTCCTCCATCCACATCCGGGCACCCCCCGCGCCGCAGCAGAAGGAGCGCTCGCGGTTGCGTGGCATCTCCGCGACGGTCGCTCCTGGGAGCGCGTCGAGGAGGTCCCGTGGTGGCGTGTAGACCTCGTTGTGGCGGCCGAGGTAACACGGGTCGTGGTAGGTGAGGGATCGTCCGGGCGTACCGGCCGGCGGTGGCACCGGGGTCAGCCTGCCCTCGCGGACAAGCCGATTCAGCAGTTGCGTGTGGTGGACGACCTCGCAGTTCAGGCCGAGCTGGGGGTACTCGTTGCGGAGCGTGTTCAAGCAGTGTGCGCAGCTCGCCACGATCTTCGTCGCCTTCGCCTCGCGCAACGTCTCGGCGTTCTCCAACGCCAGCTGCTGGAAGACGAATTCGTTCCCGGCGCGGCGGGCCGGGTCGCCGGTGCACGCCTCGCCGCTGCCGAGCACAGCGAATCGGACGCCGGCCAGGTGCAACAGCTCCGCAACGGCCCTGGTGGTCTGTTTGGCCCGATCCTCGAACGCCCCCGCGCAGCCGACCCAGAACAGGTAGTCGACCTCGGTCAGATCCGACACGTCCTCGCCGACGACGGGTACGTCGAACGGCAGGTCCTTGGCCCAGTCCATCCGCGCCCGCGGGCTCTGCCGCCACGGGTTCTGCTTGGTCTCCAGGGCTTTGAACAGCGAGCCCAGTTCGGTCGGGAACTGTGACTCCATCATCACCTGGTGCCGGCGCAGGTCGACGATGTGATCGACGTGCTCGATGTCGACGGGGCACTCCTGGACGCAGGCGCCGCACGTCGTACAGGACCACAGAACGTCCGGGTCGACCACGCCGGCGACGCCCTCGGTGACCTGGATGGGGCCGACCAGCGGCCGGGCCGCTTCGGTCCGCGTCGACTCGGGCAGCGCCGCGCGCGCAGCGTCGTCGGCGAGCAGCGCGGGCGCCTTCGCGTAGGCGTGTTCGCGCAGGCTGGTGACGAGGAGCTTCGGCGACAGCGGCTTTCCGGTGTGCCATGCCGGGCACTGGGACTGGCAGCGGCCGCAATCGGTGCACGAGGTGAAGTCGAGCAGCCCCTTCCAGGTGAAATCCTCGATGGCCGCGACACCGAGCGAGGCGTCCTCGTCGAGCGACTCGAGGTCAGCGAAGTCGACCGTGGCACCGTCGACGACCAGCGGCTGCAGGGCCCCCAGGGCAGGCCGCCCGGAGGCCTCGCGCTTGAACCAGATGTTGGGCCAGACGGTGAATCGGTGCCAGGCGACGCCCATCGTGGTGTTCAGCCCGATGGTGATGAACCAGGCCATCGACACCACGATCTTGGCCGCCGCAACGGCTACGACGGCGGTCTCCAGCGTGCTGGTGGCCAGTCCCGACGGGAGCAGGAACCACGTCAGCGGGAAGTGCAGCCGGGACGTCTCGGCCCCGAGCAGGTGGTACTCGAGCGCGCGGATTGTGAGCACGCACAGCACGACGGCCAGGATCGTCAGTTCGACGTAGACGCCCTGCCAGGTCCGAGAGCCGAAGAAGCGCGAGGAGCGGCCTCGGCGTGAGGCGCGAGCGCGCACGAGCATGAGGAAGCAGATGGCGATCAGCCCGAGCCAGGCGATCCCCTCACTGGCCCACTCGTAGGGCAGCCAATGGCCGATCACCGGCAGCGCGAAGCGCGGATCGAACAGCTGCCCGTACGCCGTCAGCAGGGTGAAGAACAACGCCCCGAAGGCGACGAAGACCAGCCAGTGCGCCACACCGATCGCCGTCCACTGAAGCATCCGGGTGTGTCCGAGCGTCTCGGCCAGCAGGTGACGCCAGCGCCGGCCCGGCTCATCCCGGCGCCCGGGCACCGGCTTTCCGAGCCGGATGACGCCGACGATCCGCAGCACCGCCCCGGCGAAGATGAACACCCCGACAGCACTGACCGCCAGTGCCGCGAACGTGGCAATGAGCCGCACCGCATCACCTTTCGTCGAACAGCACCGTCAGCCTACGCCGATGGCTACTCGCGAGTAACTTCGGCGTCGCTGAGACGTTGCGATGCCGATCATGGTGGGCGGGCGCGCCGGTGTGGGTCCAGGAATTGTCGGCCGCGGCCACTACTGTCGGTTGGGCCAATGACGGAGGTGGGCAACTCGCCTACCTCAGGTGCCGGTGCTGTCAGCCAGCACGACTGTGCCGCGGGGCCACGCGCTCGGCGGGCCCTCGTGCGGTCATCGGTGCCGCCCTCGCCCTGCGTGATGTTCGACGATGTGGAGTTCGCGGTGATCGAGTTCGAGTCTGTCGGCAAGACCTTCCGGGATGGGACGTCTGCTGTTGCCGACCTCAGCCTGACCGTCCCATCCGGCAAGATCACCGTGATCGTCGGGCCCTCCGGGTGCGGCAAGACCACCACCCTGCGGATGGTCAACCGGATGATCGAGCCGAGTCGCGGCCGGATCACCTGGGACGGCACCCCGCTGAAGTCCAAGCGCAAGACGGCGCTGCGACGTCAGATGGGGTACGTCATCCAAAGCGGCGGGCTGTTCCCGCACCGCACCGTGCTGGACAACATCGGCACCGTGCCGACCCTGCTGCGCTGGTCCAAGACGAAGACCGAGAAGCGGTCGTGGGAGCTGCTGGCGAGCGTCGGGCTGGATCGCAAGCTCGCTCAGCGTTACCCCGCGCAGCTCTCCGGCGGACAGCAACAGCGCGTCGGCGTCGCCCGAGCGCTGGCTGCGGACCCGCTGGTCCTGCTGATGGACGAGCCCTTCTCCGCCGTCGATCCGGTCGTGCGCAGCGAGTTGCACGAGTTCTTCCTCAGCCTGCAGCGGGAGCTGAGCAAGACGATCATCCTGATCACCCACGACATCGACGAGGCGATCAAGCTCGGCGACCAGGTGGCGATCCTGCGGGTCGGCGGCCGGCTGGCTCAGGTCGGCGAGCCGCGGCAGTTGCTTCAAGAGCCGGCGGACGCCTTCGTCGAGGGTTTCATCGGGCGGGACCGTGGCTACCGGTCCCTCTCCTTCCTCCCGGCGAGCGGTCTCTCGCTCGACCGGGTGCGGGTGGTCCGCCAGGCCGATGGTCAGCGAGGCGACGAGCCGACCCTGATCGTGGACGATCAGGCGCATCCGGTGGGCTGGGTGGCGCCCGGCCACGACGGCGGTCAGATTCGGCTCGGCTCGACGTTCAGCCCGGCGAGCGACACCATGCGGGCCGCGTTGGACTCGGCGTTGACCTCGCCGCACGGCCTGGCGGTCGCAGTCGGCGACGGCGGCCGGTTCGCCGGCGTGGTCGACGCTGCGACCATCCTCGGCCAGATCGGGACGCTGCGTTCTGCGGAGGCCCAGGCTGGCCCGAGCGAGTCGATCGAGGTCGGCTCGGGCTCCGCGCAGCCTGCCGAGTCGACCGAGACGGCTGAGTCCTCCGGGACCCCTGAGTCGTCGGACACCCCTGAGTCGACGGAGGCACCTGACTCGACCGACACCCCTGACTCGACCGACACCCCTGACTCGACCGATACCCCTGAGCAGGACGAATCCCCTGAGTCGACCGAGACGTCGAAGCCAGCCGACACGGACCCCGACGCTGCCGAGTCCGAGAAAGCTGCCCCGGCTGACGACGGTGGCCCGGCAGAGACCCCGGCCACGCCCGAGCCGGGACCGGACGACACCGTAGTGCGGCCGCCGCTCGGGGCCTCCCAGCACGAGTCGGGCCAAGCGGATCCCGCCGAGCACGACTCCGGCCAGGCGGACACGGCCACCACCGAGGACCGTCCTGCCGAGGCTGAGGGCTCGCGATGAATTTGGACTGGGCCTGGCTGCAGCGCAATCTCGGCCTGATCGCCCGCCTGCTCGGCGAGCACACGCTGCTCGCCATCATCCCGGTGCTTGCCGCGCTGGTCGTCTCGCTCCCGCTCGGCTACCTGGTCTTCAAGACGGGCAAGGCAGCAAACCCGATCCTCGCGGTTTTCGGCGTGATCTACTCCATCCCCTCGTTGGCGCTGTTCGTGGCTCTCCCGGTGGTGCTCGGGACGTCGATCTTGAGCCCGTTGAACGTTGCCGTCGCGCTCGCGATCTACTCGATCGCGCTGCTCGTCCGCAGCGTGGTCGACGGGCTCCGCTCGGTGCCGGCGGCGGTCAAGCAGTCCGCCTCGGCCATCGGCTTCGGATGGTTCCGGAGGCTGGTACGGGTGGAGTTGCCGCTGGCGATGCCGGTCATCTTCGCCGGGCTGAGGGTCGTCACGGTGTCCAACATCGCTCTGGTCAGTGTCGCGGCGGTGGTGGGCAGCGGGGCGCTCGGTCGTCTGTTCGACATCGGCTTCAACCGCGACTTCTTCACCCCGATCATCGTCGGCCTGGTGCTCAGCCTGCTGCTGGCGCTGCTCGCCGATCTGCTGATCCTGCTGATCCAGCGAAGTGCCCTGCCGTGGGCGCGGAACCGGAGGCCTGCGTGAACATCTTCAGCTACCTGCAGGACCCGAGCACCTGGCTGGGGCCAGGGAAGACGCTCGATCTCCTGCTCCAGCATCTGGGCTACACCGCTGCCGCCGTCGGCGCTCGGGCTGCTGGTGTTCATCGTGTTGCTGCTCGGCACGGGTTTCAGCAAGACCGTCGTCGTGCTCGCGGTGCTCGCGCTGCCGGCGATCCTCACCGCGACTGCCGCCGGCATTCACGGAGCCGATCACGAGGCCGTCCATGCCGCCCGGGCGCTCGGCATGACCGAGGGTCAGATCGTCGCGCAGGTGGAGTGGCCGTTGGCGTTGCCGCTGGTGGTGTCGGGGCTGCGCAGCGCGTCGCTGCAGGTCGTGGCGACGGCGACCGTGGCCGCGTTCGCTGCCGGCGGCGGCCTCGGCCAGTTGCTGATCAGCGGGCAGAAGAGCAACAACTACCCGCAGATGTTCGCCGGGGCGTTCCTGATTGCGCTGCTGGCGATTGTGCTGGACCTGCTGCTCGGAGCGCTCGGCTGGCTGGCCGCGCGTCGCACCCAACCGCGGCGAGCCCGCGCGGCGAAGTCCGGTTCGCTCGCGCCCGCCTAGGACCGACCTGTAACGATGGCAGCCGCCACAGGAACGATGACGCGCAGGATCGATCGGATACCCGCCGGCTGAAGGGCCGGGACGAGAGAGAGCAGAGATGAAACTCACCAGAGCCGTGGTCGCCGCGAGCGCCGGAGCGCTCGCCTTGTTGTTGTCGGCGTGTGGGGGCACCGCCGATCCGCTCGGCAACACCTCAGCCAGCCCGTCCAGTTCAACCGGCGGCGGCGCCCCGATCGTGGTCGGCTCGGCGAACTTCACCGAATCAGGTCTACATCAAGGCGCTGCAGGACAAGTCGATCTCCGTCGTGCCGGAGTACACCGGGAATCTGTTGCTGAACTTCGACGCCGAGACCAGCGCGACCACCGCAGCTGAGGTGGAGGCCGCTCTCGCCGACGCGCTGCCCGACGATCTCAAGGCCTTGAAGAGTTCGAGCGCGGTCGACCAGGACGTCTACGTGGTGACCAAGGAGTTCTCCCAGGCCAACGGCGTGGCCTCGCTCGCCGATCTGGCGAAGGTGGCCGACAAGGTGACGCTCGGCGGCCCGTCCGAGCTGGAGTCGCGTACCTACGGCCCGCCTGGGCTGGAGAAGCTCTATGGCGCCAAGGTCAAGCAGTTCAAGCCGTACGACTCCCCGGCGGTGAAGACCAGCGACCTCAAGCGCGGGACGATCCAACTCGCGACCTACTTCACCACCGACAGCGCGATCGCCGACAACGGGTTCGTGTCGTTGGCCGATCCGAAGTCGATGATCCTGCCGCAGAACGTCGTTCCGCTGGTGCGCGCAGAGGTGGCCGGGGATGCGACGGTGACGGCGACCCTGGAGGCGGTGCAGGGTGTGCTCACCACCGAGGACCTGATCGCGCTGAACAAGAAGGTCGACGTCGAACGCGGCGACCCGGACCAGGTCGCAGGCGAATGGCTGAAGAGCAAGGGCCTCGCCTGATCTGCTGAACGACTCGAAGCCGCTCCTCCCCGTGGTGGGGGAGCGGCTTCGGCGTTTCGCGAGCCGATCCGAACTGGGCCGGGTCAGTCGTCCCCGGGCGCTGCCGCGTTGTCGCGCTCGTCCCGATCCGCCCACTCGAGCAGCCGCGTCAGCGGATACGGATGCTTGTCGATGTCGTGGTGCAGATCGCCCAGTTCGGCGAATCGCGCCGGCATGGTGGCGATGGTGAAGTCCTGCGGCTCGGCATCGGCGATCTCGGACCAGCGCAGCGGCGCCGAGACGACCCCCTGCGGTGTTCCGCGGACCGAGTAGGCGCTGGCGATCGTGTGATCCCGGGCGTTCTGGTTGTAGTCGACGAAGATCGACCCCGGATCCCGGTCCTTGCGCCACCAGGTCAGATCTACCAGCCCGTCACTGCGGCGTTCGACCTCGCGCGCAAACGCCCAGGCCGCGCGCCGGACGTCGGGGTGGCGATGTTCCGGCGGGATTCGGACGTACACGTGCAGCCCACGCCCGCCCGACGTCTTCGGGAAGCCGACAGCGCCGAGTTCGGCGAGCAGGTCCTCGACGATCGCGGCGACCTTGCGAACGTCGCGGTACCGGGCCGCCGGCATCGGGTCCAGATCGATCCGCCACTCGTCGGGCGACTCGACGTCATCCCGCCGCGAGTTCCAGGGGTGGAACTCCACGGTCGACATCTGTACGGCCCAGATCACGTCGGCGATGTGGCGCACACACAACTCGTCGGCGTCGCGGTTGTAGCGCGGGAAGTGCACCCGGACGGTCTCGATCCAGCTGGGCGCGCCGTGCGGCAGTCGCTTCTGGTGCACCTTCTCTCCGTCGACCCCGTCCGGGAATCGGTGCAGCATGCACGGGCGGTGGTACAGAGCGTTGACGATGCCGTCGGCCACCGCAAGGTAGTACTGCGCCAGGTCGAGCTTGGTTTCGCCGCGGGCCGAGAAGTACACCCGGCCGGGATTGCTGATGGAGACCACCCGATCGTCGATCTCCAGTTCCACCCGCTCCGCAGCCATGCTGAGCAGCGTAGAGGAGCCTCCGCCGCGCGCCGCGCGGTCAGCTGACCCCTCGATGGACCATGAGCTGCCGCAGCGTGAGGAAGCGCACCAGTGTGGCGATCGCATTCGCAACCACGACGACGCCAAGTTCCAGCCACCGGTCAGGCGCGGTGACGGTGTGGTGCAGCAGCCAGAGCGAGCCGCTACTCAGCGCGAGACCGCAGGCGAAGGCCAGCAACCCGCCGGCGTGGTGCTGCAGCAGCCGTTCCGGACCTCGTACGCCGAAGGTCAGCCGCCGATTCGCCGCGGTGTTCGCGACGGCGGTGATGATCTGGGCGATCAGATTGGCCAGCTGAGCACCGGTGCTGCTGCGCAGGCCCAGGTAGAGCACCACATAGGCGAGGGTGCAGAACACCCCGACACCGCCGAAGCGCAGCAGCTGGCCGAACAGTGGATGCGGCACCCCCGGTACCGGCGCCGGTGCATCCGCGCTGAACGCGGCCCGCGCCCGCGCAACCGGAATGCTGCCGAGCGCGAAGCCCCGGAGCAGCCGGAGGATTCCGGCCAGATCCTCGCCCGCCGTCCGCAGGATGTGGACGCGGCTGTCCGGATCGTCGGTCCAGTCGACCGGGACCTCGTGAATGCGGAGTCCGGCGCGCTGCGCGAGGACCAGCAGTTCGGTGTCGAAGAACCAGTTGTCGTTCTCCACCAGCGGCAGCAGGTCCTCCGCCACCTCACGGCGGATCGCTTTGAAGCCGCACTGGGCATCCGAGAAGGTCACCGCGAGCGCACCTTTGAGCAGGAGGTTGTAGCACCGCGAGATCACCTCCCGCTTCGGCCCACGGAGTACCCGGGACGACCGGGCCAGCCGCGTCCCGATCGCAACGTCGGAATGACCGCTGATCAGCGGCGCTACCAGCGGCAGCAGCGCCCGGAGGTCAGTGGACAGGTCGACGTCCATGTACGCCAGCACCGGCGCCGCGGACTGCGACCAGACGGCTTTGAGCGCCCGCCCCCGTCCCTTCTGCTCGAGCCGCAGTGCGTCGACGTGGTCGAGGTCGGTGGCGAGCCGCTGGGCGGTCGGCCAGGTCAGGTCGGTGCTGGCGTTGTCGGCGATCGTGATCCGGTAGGGGTAGGGGAACGCATCGCTCAGGAACGTGTCGAGCCGGCGCACCGACGATTCGAGACCGTCCTGCTCGTTGTAGACCGGGATCACGAGTTCGACGACGGGCGCGGCTGCCAGCCACTCCGGCGGCCGCCCGGAGAGCAGGACGGCCGCGTCCTCAGCTGTACCCACGATCGCGCTCACGCCGTTTCGGCCAGGTCGTAGACGGTGACGCCGTCGACGCTGGTCGCGGTGAAGTTCTCCGCCACCCAGGCCGCGATCTCGGCCCCGCTACCGCTGCCGCCGGGCCCCCGTCCGGCTGGACCGAGCACGGTGGGTCCGGTCGGCGCCGCTCCGCCCGCCGGAGCGCCGTCCGGCGCCGCGAAAGCCGTCTCCGGGCCGCCACCGACGATGAAGTAGTGGATCTTCCCGGCAGCCACGTACGCCTGGAACTGCGCAAGCGTCGGGCTGGCGTCGCCGCCGCTGAAGCCGCCGATCGCCATCACCGCGCGCTGGGAGGCGAGTTGGTACGCGGCGGCGCTGTGCGAGCCCACCGTCGCGGCAGCCCAGGTGTAGCGGGCGCCATCCGCTCTGAGAAGCTGCGCCACCTCGGAGGAGGCCTCAACGACTCCGGGACCGCCAGCGCCGGCTCCGCCACGTCCGGTCGAGCCCACACCAGGGCCGGGGCCCATGGTGCCGCCGCCCGGGCCGAATCCATCGGATGCGGCGGCGCCCAAGGTCTGGGTGCGGGTCGGCCCCGCCACCACGATGGAGCCCGAGTGCGGGGTGACGGCGGTCTGGATCGCGTAGGCGGTCGGCCCTGTCAGGCCGGCGACGAGCGCCAGCCCGAGCACCAGCCCGCCGACCTGCCGGGGGAGGGTGCCCACCAGCAGCAATCCCGCGGCTGCCAGCGCGCTCGCCAGCAGGACGGGCAGGCTGAGCATCGTGTACACGCCGTCCGCCTGGCGTAGCAGGACGAACCCCAGCAGCCCGGTCGTGCCGGTCGCCACCGCCAGGCCGATCCGAGCGAGCCACGTGTGCCGCGCACGCCAGAGCACGGCGCCCGCGACGGCCACCGCGCCGGCGATGCCCGGCGCCAACGCGACCGTGTAGTAGTCGTGGTAGATGCCGGCCATGAACGAGAAGACCAGGCCCGTCGCCGCGAGCCAGCCACCCCAGACGATGATTCCCGCGCGCGCGGTGCTGGTCCGGGGCGCGCGTCGCAGCACGAGCAACGCGGTTGCGCCCACCACCAGCGCGGCAGGGATGAGCCAACTCACCATCCCGCCGGATACGCCTTCGAAGAGCCGCGTGATGCCACTGACACTGCCGAAGCTGGCGCCGCCTTCCGCGCCGCCGGGGCCACCGCCGGTGCCGCCGAAGAGCCGGCTCAAGCCGTTGTAGCCGAGTACGAGGTCGAGGACCGAGTTGTTCTCCGACCCGCCGACGTAGGGACGCCACGATTCCGGCACGAGTTCCACGATCGCGACCCACCAGCCGAACGCGGCGACCATCGCAGCGAACGCGGCGAGCAGGTGCAGCAGCCGACGTCGGACGGGCACGGGCGCGGCGATCAGGTAGACCAGCGCGAACGCGGGTAGCACCAGGAATGCCTGCAGCATCTTCGTCAGGAAGGCGAGGCCGACCAGGGCGCCCGCCCCGGCCAGCCACCGCGCGCTCGCCCGCTCGGTGGCGCGGATCGTGGCGTACGCGGCCAGCGCGAGCAGGAAGGTGAGGAGCGCGTCGGGGTTGTTGAAGCGGAACATCAGCACCGCGACCGGGGTCAGCGCCAGCACGGCGCCGATGCGGACCGACAGCGCCATCAGCCAGAGCGACGCGGGCGGCTTGTCGACGGTGATCGAGTTGCCGGCATCGAGTGAGCCGAAGAAGAACGCCTTCCAGCTCTGTGACCCGGCCTGGACAGCGGCCGAGTAGTAGCTGTTCGCGTAGCCCGAGGCGGCGAGATCCCAGAGGAAGAGGGCGGCCGCTGCCGCAAGCAGGGCGACCAGCGAGCCACGGCGCAGCGAGCGGCTGCGCCAGAGCGACGCGGGGGCCGGACGATCGGAGGCCGAGCCGAAGGACGGGGCGGCAGGCCCGTCGGCGGCGGGCGTTGGGTGCAGAGTGGTGACAGCCATGCGATCACCCTCCGGCCCCTGGCTATGGCGCCGGTGGGCCGTCCCTGTGTGTCTGCCATGACTCCACGACCGCCGGAGCCAAGGGGAGGCGAACGGTGAACTCGGTACGTCCCGGTCGGCTCGCCACACTGACCGACCCGCGGTGCGCCTCGACGACCGCTGCGACGATCGCCAAGCCGAGCCCGGTGCTGCCGCCGGCGCGGGCCGAGGCGGTCCGAGCGCGGCTGACCTCGGCGCGTGTGAACCGCTCGAAGACGCGGTCCTGGAGGTCCTCTGGGATGCCCGGGCCGTCGTCGGAAACGGTGATCAGCGCGTCCGAGCCCAGGGTGAGCACGGCAGTATCCACCGTCGTCCCCGGGGGCGTGTGGGTCCGCGCGTTGGCAAGCAGGTTGGTGACCACCTGGTGTAGTCGATTGCGGTCGACGACCGCGATCACGGGTGCGTCCGGCAGCGCGACCCGCCAGGTGTGGTCGGGTCCGGCCGCCCGCGCATCGCTGACCGCGTTGAGCACGATCTCACTGAGATCGCACGCGTCGAGGTCCAGGTCGGGGCGCGAATCAAGCCTGGCGAGCAGCAGCATGTCCTCGACCAGCTGCGACATCCGGTCTGCCTCGGACTCGACCCGCGAGAGTGCGAACGAGGCGTCGGGCGGCATCTCCGCGCGGTTGCGTCGGGTCAGTTCGGCGTAGCCGCGGATCGCAGCCAGCGGGTTCCGGAGTTCGTGCGACGCGTCGGCGACGAACTGCCGGACCTTGACCTCGCTCGCCTGTCGGGCGGCGAGCGCGTCCTCGACGTTGGCCAGCATGTGATTGAACGCCTCGCCCACCCTGCCGACCTCCGACGTCGGGTCGGCATCGGCCGGTGGCACCCGTACCGCTAGGGCGACCTCGCCGCGATCGAGCGTCAGCCTGGACACCTGCTGCGCAGTCGCCGCCACCCGGTTCAGCGGCCGAAGGCTCCGGATGACGAGCGCCCGCGCAACGAAAACCGTTCCCACGATCGCCAGCCCAGACAGAATCGCGGCCAGGCCCAGTAGCTGCACCATCGTCTCGTCCACCTCGCGCATCGGCACCCCGATCACCACGATCAGGGCCTCGCCGCTGGCGTTGGTGGCGGGTACGCCGACCACCCGGTACCGGCCAAGCCCCTCGGCGAGGACGACGGTGCGTTTGCCGAAGTCGCCAGGCACTTCGCGAAGTCGCTCGGCGGCGTCGTTCGGCAGCGCCGCCACGCCGGCGAGTCGGTGGTTCTCGATCAGGATGCCGCCGCTGCGCCACGCCCCGTGGGTGTCGTAGATCGCTGCAAGCGTGCCGACCGGCTGACCCGGCTGCAGCAGTCCTCGATTCGGACCGCCCGGGCGGCCACGATCGGGCTCGCGAAATCGGGCCGTCACCTCGTCCAGCGAGCCATCGAGTTGGGAGACCAACACAGTCTGGGTGGCGAGCGCCGTGACCGCGGTCAGCAGCAGCGCGACGAGCGCGACCAGAGCGGTGACCCGGATGACGAGTTGCCGTCCGAGGGTGCCGCGGGCCAGTGGTGCGGGACTTCGCTCTCCGCCCGCTCGCAGACCGACGGCGAGCGTCTCGGCAGGCGCGGTCTGCTGGGCGCCGCCCTGGTCGTGGACCGACCCGGGAAAGGCCGGGTTCGGCGTGGTCATGGACCGGCCGGACGCAACACGTACCCAGCCCCGCGCATGGTGTGGATCATCGGCGGCCGATCCGCATCGATCTTCTTGCGCAGATAGGAGATGTAGAGCTCGACCACATTCGCCTGTCCACCGAAGTCGTAATTCCAGACGCGGTCGAGGATCTGTGCCTTGCTGAGGACCCGCCGGGGATTGCGCATCAGGTAGCGGAGCAGTTCGAACTCGGTTGCGGTCAGCGAGATCTGCGACCCGCCGCGGGTGACCTCGTGGCTGTCCTCGTCAAGCGTGAGGTCACCGACGAGCAGGACCGAGTCGCTACGGGCCGTGGTCGCGCCGCTGCGGCGCAGCAACCCCCGCAGCCGGGCGATGACCTCTTCGAGACTGAACGGCTTGGTGACGTAGTCGTCACCCCCTGCGGTGAGGCCGCTGATCCGGTCTTCGACTGCATCCTTCGCCGTCAAGAAGATGACGGGTACGTCCGGGTCTTCGGCGCGGATCCGGCGCATCACCTCGAGCCCGTCGAAGTCGGGCAACATCATGTCCAACACGATCGCGTCGGGCCGCAGTTCGCGGGCGGCGCGAACCGCTTCGGAACCCGAGGCCGCGGTGCCCACCTGCCAGCCTTCGTACCGCATCGCCATCGACAGCAGCTCGGTCAGGCTCGTCTCGTCGTCGACGGCGAGGATACGGATCGGTGTGCCGTCGGCACGGGTGAGCGCTGGGCTTGTGTCGGGACGGGCCATGGGCTCAGCGTGACATGGGCGGTCGCGCTGAGCCCTGTACGTTCGCTGTGAGCTGGCTGTGAAGCCGGCTGTCTACCTCAGGCCGGCGAACTGACCATCGAGGCGACGTAGCCCTCGTCCTCGGCCTCGGACTCCTCGGTGGCCTTCTTCCGCTTGAACAGCCGGTCGATGGCCGCCGCACCGCCACCGAAGACGACGAACAGCAGGCCGAGCACGCCCACGACGATCTGGTAGGGGATCCCGCCGGTGTCAGCACCCGCTGCCTGCAGCAGCGCCGGGTACTTGTACCAGGAGAGGTAGGACACGTTCATCGCGGCCAGCACGACGACGCCGCCGCCGACGAACCGGGTCAGCGCTCCGACCAGCAGCAGCAGCCCGCCGATCACCTCGAACCCGGTGGTGGCCCACGCCGCGATGCTCGGCCACGGAGCGTTTGCAGCCGCGTAGACCGCGGCGAGCCGCTGGACGCCTTCGCCGGATGGCTGCCAGTGACTCAGGCCCTGCAGGATCAACAGGGCGCCGAGACCGATTCGCGCGATCAGCAGCCCGAACGACTGCAGGCCTTTGGTGAATGCGTCCATGGGGTGTGCTCTCCTCGTCAGGGGTCGGCACAAACGCTACGCAGTTCGCCGCGGCGTGGAGCGACACCACGCCGCGGCGACAAGGACCGCTGGAGAGAATGCGGCGAACCTCAGCTGGCGGGCTGGGACTCTCCGGCGACGGCGTCCGCGGTACCCACCGAGCGCCGCGCCTCCTCGAGCGCTTCCTCGGTCGCGCTGAGCCGCGCCATCAACGTGCGGGCAACGATCTGCTGCCGCGTCGTGGTGCGCTGCGACCGCCCACGTGCGACGAAGCTGACCGCCCAGTGCACGACCGTGGTGAACCGGTTCTTGAACCCGACGAGGTACATCACGTGCACGACCAGCCACATCAGCCAGGCGATGAAACCGGCCATCTTGATCTTCCCCATGCTGCAGATCGCGTGGTACCGGGAGATCGTGGCCATGCTGCCCTTGTCGAAGTACTTGAACGGCTGCCCGCTGGGCTCGCCCTTCAACCGCTTCTTGATCTGGCCGGCGGCGTGCTTGCCGCCTTGCATCGCCACCTGGGCCACGCCGGGCAGCCCCTTCAGCGACATCATGTCGCCGACCACGAACACCTCGGGGTGCCCGGGCAGGCTGAGGTCGTCGTTCACCTGGACGCGCCCGGCGCGGTCGATCTCGGCCTCGGACTGGTCGGCGAGCATCTTGCCCAGCGGCGAAGCGCTCACCCCTGCAGCCCATACCTTGCAGCGGCTGTCGATGCGCTGGTGGCTGCCGTCGGGGTTGATCACGTCAACCCCGGTGTTGTCGACGCCGACCACCTTCACGTTGAGGCGGACCTCGACGCCGATCTCCTGGAGCTGCTTGGTGGCCGCCTTGGAGAGCTTCTCGCCGAACGGCCCGAGCACCGCCGGTGCGGCGTCCAGCAGGATGATCTTCGCCTTGGTGGTGTCGATCCGCCGGAAGTCCCGCTTCAGCGAGCGGTGCGCCAGTTCGGCGATCTGGCCGGCCATCTCGACGCCCGTCGGACCGGCCCCGACCACCACGAAGGTCAGCCACTCGGCGGCCTCTTCAGGGGTCTTGCTCAACTCGGCCAACTCGAAGGAGCCGAAGATGCGGCCGCGTAGCTCCAGTGCGTCGTCGATGGTCTTCATGCCCGGCGCAAATTCGGCGAACTGGTCGTTGCCGAAGTAGGACTGCCCGGCGCCGGCGGCCACGATCAGGCTGTCGTACGTCGTGGTCGTCGACCCGATCGGGCTGACCGACGTCACCGACTTCGCCGCGAGGTCGATGTCGGTGACCCGTCCGAGGAGCACCGTCGCATTCCGCTGGCGCTTGAGCACCTCACGCGTCGCCGGCGCCACCTCGCCCTCCGACAGCACACCGGTCGCTACCTGATAGAGCAACGGCTGAAAGAGATGGTGACCGGTCATGCTGATCAGGGTCACGTCTACCGGGGCCTTTGCCAGCGCCTCTACTGCCCACAGCCCACCGAACCCGGAACCGATGATGGCCACCTGGTGGCGGCCGCTGCGCCGGGGGGCTGCAGACTCGGTCGGGGAAGAGGTGCTGACGGTCATCGCGTCCTCGCTATCGTCGTGTCCTTTTGCTGCACATAGTTGCAGCAGTCGAGCCGCCTGGCTACCGTCTGCGGCTCGATTGATCGCGGAGCGACCAGCACCGACGCTCGTCGGTGTTGATCTTGTCGAGACGCGCGAACAAGATCATTCGCGCGCTCAGGTCGTCGTCGCCGCCAGGATCCTACGAGCCCGTCGGCCGAGGTCGTGCAGGTCGACCCGGCCCGCATCGGCGGCAGCCGCGAGCCGTGACGCGAGGTCGAGTGCTTCGTCCAGCAGGGGAGCCTCGACGACGTGAGGCTGGCCCATTTCACGCAGAATTGTCGCCTCGGTCCGCGAAGCGACGATCGGATTGGCGATCCCCTCGACCCAGACCAGCGTCCGGCGACCGTCGCCACGTTCGTCCCCGACCAGGGGCTCGAGGGCATAGATCCGGTCGGCTCGAGCGAACTTCCCGAACCCGAGAGCGATCATCGGAGCGGCGTCTGCAGCCACCCGGCCATCATCGCACCGGCGGGCCGTGGCGGGCAGACGGGTGCGTGCCCGAAGATGTGGTCAGCGTTGACGCGTCGTGCGGCCAGGCGTGTGCGTGCCGTTGATCCGGAGGGAGCCCGGTGTCGGGAACGGAGTGGGCGAGGTGACCACGCTGGCGTTCGCGGCAGTGGCTGTCCTGCTGCTGCTGTGGTCCCTCACGTCCGGTCTATTGGCGCGGCGCAACGTCACCGGTCCGCTGGTCTTCGTCGTCGCGGGGTATCTGCTGGCGAATCCGGGGTGGGGAGTGGCCAGCCTCGACCTGGAGGCCGAGGTGGTGCACGGCCTGGCCGAGTACGCCCTGGCGTTGGTGCTCTTCGCAGACGCCTCACGGGTGAACATGAACCGCCTGCGTCGAGACGTCGGTGTGCCGGCGCGCTTGCTCGGCATCGGGCTGCCGTTGACGCTCGGCGTCGGGGCGCTTGCCGCCGCGCTGTTCTTCGATGACATCCCGTGGAGCCTGGCGCTCTTTCTCGGGGCGGCCCTGGCGCCCACCGACGCTGCGCTCAGCGCGCAGGTGGTCGGTGACAAGCGGGTGCCGGCGAAGCTTCGGCTGAGTCTGAATGTCGAGAGCGGACTCAACGACGGGATCGTCACGCCCGTCGTCGGGCTCGCCCTCGCGCTGACAGCGGCGACGATGGGAACGGCCTCCGGTGCGGAGTCGCAGCAGGCTGCCTGGATCGGCGCGCTGATCGAACTCGCGATCGGGATCGGTGCCGGCGCTGCACTCGGTGCAGCCGGGGCGTTGGGCGTCAACCTGGCGGGTGCCCGTGGCTGGGCTCTGCCCGGCGGCCGGCGCCTGGCAACGCTGGCGACCGCGCTGGCGGCGTTCGCGCTCGCCGTCGGCTTGGACGGCAACGGCTTCCTGGCTGCGTTCGTCGCCGGGGTGGTGTTCGGCCGGCTTCTCGACCAGCGGCACCTCGATGACGAGGCGGCGATCGTGCTCCCGGAGTTGGGCGGCGAGCTCCTGGCACTGGTCGTCTGGTTCGTCTTCGGTGCCCAGCTGGTGCCGCTGGCATTCGCCCATCTGACGGCCGCCGATATCGGTTTTGCCCTGCTGAGCCTGACCCTGTTCCGACTGGTGCCCGTGCTGGTGGCGTTGCTGGGCTCCGGCCTCGCGCTCCGGGACCAGCTCTTCGTCGGCTGGTTCGGTCCGCGGGGGCTCGCCTCCGTGGTCTTCGCGGTGCTCGCGGCTGAGGAGCTGGGCGAGTCCGGCACGACCGGCCACGTGATCGCGATCGTCGCGTGGACCGTGCTGTTCAGTGTGGTCGCGCACGGTGTGACGGCCGGCCCTGCCGCTCGGGCGTACGGGGCGCCGTCGTCGTCTGGGGACGGCGCCGCGATCGGTCGCCTGCCCCGCCGCTACGCAAGCCGATGACCGCGTTTCGATCAGCGACGTACAGCCATCGGTGTGGGGGCCCAGCCCGGTGCGACTGGGGCGGACCGGTGGTACACCCGGCGCGCCTGCACCACGAGGCCGACGGCGGCGAGCGCCAGCGCAGCGGCGGCCCAGGCCGGTCCCTGGCCGATCAACGGCGCGAGTGGGGCCGCGCCCACATCGCCCACCCGGGCTGATCCGATCAACAGCATCAGCCCGGTCATGGTCAGGCCGGCGCCGGCAACCGCAGTCACGATGATGAGCAGCAGCGCAGGCAGCTTCGCGGCAATCGCGATGCCCGCCGCCGCGAGACCAGCCACCACTCCGAGCGCGATGCCAAGCCACGGAATGCCCACTGCCGAGAAGGCGCCAGCGGTCACGCCGAACGCCAGCACCGCGACGCTCAGCACGACGGCGAACTGGTAGAAGAAGTACGCCAGCACCGCGAACAGGATCGCGAGCGCGATCGCCACGAGCAGCCCGACAAACGCCCCCGGTACTCCTGCCGGCGCAAAGCCTGTACTGAGCGCGGTGCCGAGGGCGAAGCCGGTCAGTGCGCCGCTGGCCCCGATGACCAACCGGATGGTCCCGTGGCCGCGAAAGCAGAGCAGAGCGCCGATCAGTGTGACGACGATTCCGGCGACGACATTCATGCAGGTTCCTCTTCTGGGCGACCCCACCCGAACGGTCGGCGGGTCGCAGTTGGTTCCTGACCCGGCCTCCCTCAGGGGCTGGTCGGCCGCGCAGCCAGCCGGGCAGCCGGCGTCGTTGGTCCTGGTGACCGCTGTCCAGGCGCCGCTCCTGGGCTCAGATGGCTCAGGACGACGCGCGGCGGAACCACCACGGCTGACCGGCGTCGGAGCGGGGGTCGTGGCTCGTCTTGCGGATGAATGCGGCATCGAGCCGCTCCACTTCCAGACGCAGGGGACGGGCGTTCCGCTTGTTCAGTGCGGTCAGCGCGTCCTCGAGGACCGAGCGGGCGAGCGGGCCGATGAACCCGGTCCAGTCGTTGTGCGGACCGGCAAGGACGGATGCGGGAAGCGCCGTGATGTCCCGCCAGGTGGCCAGGTTCTCGGCAACCGTCACCGGATCGAGGCCCGGTTGCCCGAGTCGCTCCAGCGCCCGCGCTGTGACGGGAGCAAGTCCCAGCTGCTCGGCCCGACGGGATGCCTCCGAATCGGTTGTTCGGAGTCGCCCTGGTTTCCTACGCGGCATTGCTCCTGAGGCGAGAGATCACGAGTTGCGGCACCTGTTGATCATCGCATGAGCGGGCAGCGCGGCGTCAGACGCGGCCGGTCTCGTAGGCCCACATCGCGACCTCGACGCGGTTCCGGGCGCCGAGCTTTCGCATCAGACTCGCGAGGTGGGCCTTGACGGTGCTCGGCGTGATGTAGAGCTCGCTGGCGATCTCACTGTTCGTGCGGCCTCTCGCTACGGGCACCAGGACCTCTTCCTCGCGGGCGGTGAGTGGTTCGATCGGCTGCCGTGCTGTTGAGGTCTTCGGGTGGGCGAAGGTCTCGAGCAGACGGACGGTCACGCTCGGGGCGATCAGTGCGTCGCCGTCCGCTGCGGCGTGGATGGCCTGGGTCAGCAGGGTGGGACCGGCGTCCTTGAGCAGGAACCCGCGGGCGCCGGCCTTCAGCGCTCCGTGGACGTACTCGTCGAGGTCGAACGTGGTGATGACCACGATCGGCAGCGGGTCCGGCACGTCGGGCCCGGCGAGGATCCGGGTGGCTTCGACGCCGTCCATCAGCGGCATCCGGATGTCGAACAGGCCGACGTCAGGCCGTAGCTGCCGGGCCAGGCGGACTGCTTCGCGTCCGTCGGCGGCCGCACCGACCACCTCGATGTCGGGTTGGGCGTCGAGCAGCATTGTCAGCCCGCTGCGCACGATGGCCTGATCGTCAGCGATGAGCACCCGGATGCTCATCGTGGTGTCCCCGTTCGCGGCAGGACCGCCTCGACCCGCCAGCCCCGCTCGGCGGCTGGGCCGGCATGGAAGGAGCCGCCGAGCAGGGCGGCGCGTTCGCTCATGCCCACCAGGCCGTAGCCGTTCGGGGCGCGGCCGCCAACGACCGCGCCGTCGTCGTCGATGGTGACGCGTACGTGGTCCGCGTCGCCGGTGACCGCGACGGTGACCTGGGTCGCGTGGCGGGCGTGTCGTCGGGCGTTGGTGACGGACTCCTGGGCCAGACGGTAGATCGCGGCCCCGACCGCCGGGCTGAGGTCGTCGAGCTTGCCCTTGAGCGTGACCTCGACGCACGGACGGGTCCGACTGTCGGTGGCGAGTTGCTCCACCTCGGCCACGCCGGGCTGGGGCGTGAACTCGGTGTCCTGCGGGGCGCGGAGCACGCCGACGATGGCGCGCAGTTCGGTCAGGGTGCGGGTCGCTGCATCCTCGATGACGCCCAAGGCGTCCACGGCCCGCTCGGGGTGGGAGGCCGCGATAGCCCGTCCCGCCTGAGCCTGGATGGCGATGCCCGAGACATGGTGGGCGACGGTGTCGTGGAGCTCGCGGGCGAGCTGTTCGCGTTCCCGTGCCTTGGCGCGGTCGATGTCGCGGAAGCGGACCTTCTCGCGATAGCGCACCGCCGCGCCCAGCGCGGCGGCGAACAGGAAGAAGGCGTACCCGGCCACCCTCTCCGCCGCGCTGGTGGAGTCGGCGAAGGTGGCGAGGGGCAGCCAGAGCAGGATGATGCCCAGGCCGCTCGCGGCCTCCCGGCCGGATCCCCAGCGGAACAGGGCGTAGGCCACGATGAGCGCCGCGAGGGTGCTGTTGAGCAGGACGCCGGCCGACCCGGCGAGGAGTCTGATGCTCTCGACGATTGCCAACGTGCCGAAGCAGACGGCCGCGGCCATGAGCGGATGCGTTCGCCGCCACAGCAGGGGGCCGATGACGGCCAATGCGGCGAGCAGCAGCAGCGGACCCGGCGCCAGGTCATGGCGGAGGACCGCTTCCAGCGCCGACCATCCGACCAGGACCGCAACGAGGATCCAGTCCCGCGGACCCCGACGCGGCGGGCTCGCGGGTCGCGGCTCCGCCCACAGCGAGCGGAGCGCCTGGGTGACCACGGGATCAGCCTAGGCAGCCCGCGGGCTCGCCGTATCGGCCGAAAGTACAAGGACTCGGCTGTTCCGACGGCTACGTCGAATCAGGCCTCACGGCTGATGTCTGCGCGGCGCGAATTCGCGACGGTTGACGTACCTACCCCATCAAGCCAAGGAGTTTTGTGATGAGCACCCATCGATCCGACACCGCACGGGAGACCTACCCGGCCCGACGCGCGCTGGACGAGTCGCGACTGCCCGTGCGGGCCAAGCTCGCCGCAGCCTGGACGAGCTTCATGTTCCTGTACGCCTACGTGGACATCCTCAATTTCTACAAGCCCGGCGTGGTTGACGACATCTTGGCTGGCATCGTCCACGAGTTCGAGACCGGACCCACCTTTGTGGCCACCGCGCTCACGCTCCTGGCCATCCCGAGCCTCATGATCGCGCTCTCGGCGACGCTGCCCGCCCGGGTCAACCGCACCGTCAACCTCGTCGTAGCAACACTCCTGATCCCCTTCTCGATCTACAACGTCGCGGGGGAGGAGTCCTGGGCATATGCGTACTTCTACGGCCTCTCCATCGGGCTCGAGGTGCTCCTGCTTGCCTTCATCCTGCGGTCCGCCTGGACCTGGCCACGCCGGTCCGCATCACCGGCGACCCTGGCGGGCAGCGTCGACAGCGAGCCACTCCCCACGCGCCAGCAGGCCTGACTGTCGGCCTGATGCGCGGCGAAACGGGACTGTGCTGCTGACCCCGCCCGCAGCACAGTCCCGGCGAACGTGGGTCACAATGCTCCGGTGAGGCGAGGGTCGCCGCAGCTGCTGGCGATCGGCTGCCTGCTCGTCGCCGGATCGGTGTTTGCTGGCTGCGGGCAGCGTGCCGTCCCGGCTGGTCCGGCGCCGGCTCGCTACGACGGGCCGTTGTGGGTGGCGCCGGCCGACGGCATCCCGCTGTACGAAGATCCGGGAGCGGCCGGGCGGGTCGTGGACTGTCGCTTCGAACCGATTGGTGCGACCAACCGAAGCCCGTACAACACGGGTGCTGTAGGCGACAGTCCCGACGACGCACTCCGGGTGGCGGTGAAGGAGAGTCAGGCGACGGCGTGGTCGATGACCTCGTGGTGGCGAAGGACGAGCCGGGGCGGCGCCTGTACGTGTATCAGCGAGCGGGCCGGAACTACCAGGCGGCGATCTTCCGCGAGGGCCCGGCGGCCAAAGGCACCGGAGTCGACGAGGACGGGAGGCGAGGACGTATCAGCGAGCGGGCCGGAACTACCAGGCGGCGATCTTCCGCGAGGGCCCGGCGGCCAAAGGCACCGGAGTCGACGCGCGGTGCGACATCGTCGAGTACCCCAATCAGATTGCCGAAGCCCGTGGATGGGAGGTTTGGACAGACGGAGACGGCCAGCGCCAATCGATCCATGTCATCAACTCCCACGGCGGCGGGGACTGCCTGGCCGGTGCCCGGCTCCTGGAGATGGGCGACGGCAGACCACGCGGAGCGTCAACTCAATACGTGGCCAGCGGGAAGCACCTCGACGCCTACGTCGACGAGCCGTACCAAGCCCACGTGCCACTACCCGCCAACGCGGTGGAATCTCGCTACCACCACGAGTCCGAGCGTCTCTGGTTCTCCCCGGACCGTCAGCGCGCCTACGTCGGCGCCGACCCGCGGAATGTCGCTCTCTGGCCACGAACCACGCGTCCACTCGGCTGCGCCTGAGCTCTCGTCAGAGAGTTGAGCGCATCAGACTCAACTCGCGTTGAGGAACATCCGACGGCGTGGCATAGTTGAGCCCAGTGCACTCAAGTCAACGGGCTGAGTGCCCCGGACTCAAGGACACAACACTTCCACACCGGAGGATTCATCATGG
>JBGAIX010000032.1:0-12880 GCA_044225235.1 Propionibacteriaceae bacterium
GTGCACCCTGTGCAGGCGAAGGTGCTGCATCACCAACTGCGGATCTGGGCGCGGATCTCCCGGAATCGCGAGCTCGCGCGTTCGGAGGTGATTCGGTACTTCTGGGTGCTGCGCGACTACGTGCTCCGCGCGGGCGCGCTGAGCGGCCTCGGCGAGGACGCATTCTTCCTGGACAAGGGCGAGATCCTGCGCGTGCTGCAGGGCGGGGCGATCGATGCGGGCGTCATAGCCGCGCGACGGAATGCGTACCGGGAGTACCGGGCCTTGCCGCCGTACCCCGTGCTGATCCGCGGCCCGTTCGACCCCTACGCGTGGGTGCAGGACCCAGACCGTCGCTCCGACTTCTACCAGCGGGGCACGCGTCACGGGCCGGACGCCGTACGCGGCTTCCCGGGCTCCGCTGGAGTCGTCGAAGGCATCGCCAGGGTGCTGGCGGACGCCTCGGATGGCGCCCAACTGCAGCCCGGAGACGTCCTGGTCACGACGGTCACGAACGTCGGCTGGACGCCGCTCTTCCCCCGTTGCGCGGCCGTCGTCACCGATGTCGGCGCCCCGCTCTCGCACGCCGCGATCGTGGCGCGTGAGCTCGGCATCCCCGCTGTCGTCGGGTGCGGCAACGCCACGATGCGACTGCGGACCGGCGATCGGGTGCGGGTGGACGGGGCGGCCGGCACGGTGGAGGTGCTCGCTGCTGGCTGACTCGGCGGCAGCGACCCAGGCCCGGCGGGAGCGACGCCAAGCCGCATGCGCTCCCAAATCGAGTGCTATGAAGCCCGCCGTACTCGACGACGGCCGGTGGGACGAGCAGCGAATGATCTTGGCCCGAACCGGACCTGTACCGTCTTGGTGAGCAGACCGGCACCAAGGAGAGGAGGTTCGCTATGCCCGGCCAGTCGACCGACTCGAGCATTCCGAATGCCGCTGCCCAGGGCCGAGTGTTTTTCCGAGACGTGAAGCCGTACGCGATCGTCGATGATCTGGACCAGTTGCGCGGTCCTGCCGGTGGTGTGGTTGAGCTGTCGCATTCGGTGCTGTGGGCGCCGGGTGGCCCGTACGTTGACCTCGACGAGCCGGGTGGCACGGCGATGGCCTATCAGGCCGTGCTGGCCGAGGGGACCGTGGAGGACCTGGAGCAGGTGCTCCATCGGGATCGGCTGATCGCGTCGTGGTCGGAGTTGATGCTCGATCGGCGGGTGCGCGAGATGTGGGAGTCCCGGTTCCCCGAGTTCCGCCAGCCCGCGTCCGCCGCCTAGAGACGGTCTCTGGTGAGCCAGCACGATCGCGAGCAGGGCCACGACGTTGCTGGCGATGTGGCGGTGCAGCGCGAGGTAGCCCGGATCGCGCTCGTCGGCGTTGATGGGTTCGCGCTGGCCGGGTCGGGTGCGATCCGTGAGCACGGCGTGATCGACCGGCCGACTGAGGAGACTGATCGGGTGGGCTCGAGCCTCCCGGATCTGACCGGTCCGGTGGAGCAGGTTGCGCCACGCCTGCTGGGGGCGGTGCTTCGCCACGGCGACGTCGCGGTGCGGCTGACCGAGGTCGAGGCGTACGACGGCGCGAACGACCCGGCGTCGCACGCGTACCGAGGCCGGACAAGGCGCAACGCGGTGATGTTCGGTCCGCCGGGACGGTTGTACGTCTACTTCAGCTACGGCATGCACTGGGCCGCCAACGTCATCTGCGGCGCGGAGGGGGTCGCCTGTGGTGTCTTGCTGCGTGCCGGCGAGGTGATCGATGGGGTCGAGCTTGCCCGCGCTCGCCGCGGGTCGGCGCCGGATCGGGATCTGGCCCGCGGGCCGGGACGCCTCACCCAGGCACTCGGCTTGAACGGCGGCCAGAACGGAGCAGACCTCGCCAGTTCGGAGGGCGTCACGCTCGTCGCTGCGGATCGCCCGCTCGTCGACGTCGCTCGCGGTCCCCGGGTCGGCGTTTCAGCGGCCGCCGACCGGCCGTGGCGGTACTGGGACCCCACTAGTCGCTTCGTGTCGGCGTACAAGCGGAACCCGCGAGCGGGGAACCGAGCCGACGGAAGCCCGCAGACGGGTTGAGCATGGCCTACGCGTGATCGAGGTCGAAGTCGACGTCGAGCCTCTCCAGCGTCGCCGGGTCGCCGATCATCTGAATGGAGCGGATCCGATCGCCGTCGATCTCGAAGCTGAATGCCGCCTTGAGTTCTCCGTGGAACATCCAGATGGCACCCGGCATGCGGTCCAGCAGCGCTAGGCGGGCGCCCCGAGCGCGTCCCGCGAACGCCCTGGCAACGGCGTCGGCGCCGGACTGGTGGGCTGGTCCACCCATCGCGACGAGAGCGTCGTCGCTCCGCAGCTCGGCGGCCGGATCGAGCAGTGCGAGGAGTCCGTCGAAATCGCCGTTCCGGGAGGCCGCCAGGAACGCCGCAACGATCTCGCGCCGTCGTCCGCTCGACTCGGCCGAGGCGGGCCCTTCCGGCGAGCGCGCCGAGGCCCCGCGGACGCGTCGACGCCCTCGGCTCGCCAACTGCCGCGTCGCGACGACTGATCGGCCCACAACCGGTGCGATCTCCTCGAAGGGCACGCTGAAGACGTCGTGCAGCACGAAGGCCGTCCGCTCCGCCGGCGCCAGGCTGTCGAGCACGAGCAGCAAGGCCGGGCCCAGCGCATCGGCGACCAGCGCCTCCTCCTCGGGCCCTGGCCCGGCGTGCGGCTCCTCCCGCTGCCCGGGCTCGGCGTCCGCCGGATCGGCCACGATCTGCTCGCGCCGGCTCCCGCGTGCCCGCAGCATGTCCAGCGAGATCCTTGCGACGACGGTGGTTAGCCACCCGCGTCGGTTGGCGATCACCTCGTCGGTGCCGCTCACCCGATGGTGCCGGAGCCAGGCCTCCTGCACCGCATCGTCGGTGTCGGTTGGCGAGCCCAGGATGCGGTAGGCGACCGCATGCAGGTGAGCGCGATGCGGATCGAATTCGGGATCCCCCATGCCGGTCGTTGCTGGTCTTCAGCCATCGGTCACATCCTCCTTGTTCGGTCCGTCACTGTGTTGACGGCCGACAGCCGGTCGTCGTGACCGGAAGGGTTTTCGCCATGACTCCGCAACTGAACACCCTCATCTTTCCCGTGCACGACCTGGCCGCGGCCAAGGCCTTCTACACCGCGCTGCTGGGCACCGAACCCGCATGGGACCAGCCCTACTACGTCGGCTACGAGGTCGGCGGACAGCACCTGGGCCTCGACCCGAACGGGCATGCCCAAGGCCATACATCCGGCGTCGGCTACTGGTCGGTGGACGACATCGAGGCCGCCGTCGCGGCGTTGACCGAGGCGGGTGGTGAGGTGCGTCAATCGCCGCGCGACGTGGGTGGCCGCCTGATCGCGCTGGTGACCGACGCGGACGGAAATGTGACCGGTCTCATGCAGGATCTGCACTGATCCTCGCGGTACGCCTCACGCGTCGAGCGGTGTGAGGGAGCCCAGGATCGAGGGGATGTACTCAGCCATCGTCGGATGGATCGGCAGTGCGTCACGCAGTGCCGGGTAGCGCACCCCGGCCTGAATGGCCGTGCTCACGATCTGCACGAGGTCATCGCCATGGAGCCCGAGGACGGCGGCGCCGAGGATCTCCTCGGTGTCGCCGTCCACCAGGATCCGCATCAGCCCAGACGTCTCTCCTTCGAGCACGGCTCGGCTGACCCGATCCATGCCGATCTCGGCCTGAAGGATCCTGCGGCCGGACGCGCGGGCCTCACGCAGCGTCATCCCGACCCGGCCGAGCGGCGGATCGGTGTACAGCGCGTACGTCGTCACGCGGCCGTCGACGGTGCGGGTGGAGTCCAGCAGGATCTGGGAGTCCTGGTACGCCGTATGCGTGAATGCACCGCGACCGTTCACATCGCCGAGCGCCCACACACCCGGCACCGATGTCCGGTATCGGCCGTCAACGACGAAGAAGCCTCGCTCGTCGGTCCGGACCCCGTGGTCGCCGAGGAGGTCGGAGTTCGAGCGGCGCCCGGTGGCGAGCAACAGATGGCTACCGGTGATCGTGTTCCCGTCGACGATGACCTCGACGAGACCGTTCGCCGAATTGCGTACCTCGCTCGGCCGTCCCGGGACGATCCGTACGCCTTCGCCGCTGAGGATCTCGGCCAACGCGTCCGCGATGTCGGGGTCCTCGCGGCTGGCGATGCCGTCTCCGGCCACGATCGTCACCTCGGAGCCGAATCGGCGGAACATCTGGCCGAATTCGAGGCCGATGTAGCCGCCGCCGATGACGATCAGATGGGTCGGCAGATCGTTCAGGGCCAGCAGCTCGACCTCGGTCATCGCGGCGACATCGTCGATACCGGGGATGCGTGGCTGCGCAGCGCGCCCACCGACGTTGAGGTAGACCTTCGGCGCGACCAACTCTCGGTCGCCGACGTTCACCCGATGCTGGCCTCCGGTGGGGTCGGCGACCAGCGTCGCGGTGCCGAGGATGTAGTCGACGCCGTCGAGGTCGGTGACCCACGCATCGAGGCTGGCCTGCAATTCGCCGATGATGCGCCGCACCCGTGCGATGGCTGCACCGAAGTCGACGGTGACGGTGCCGGTGTGGACGCCGTACTCTCCGGCTCGGCGGGCCTGGTGCGCAATGCCGGCGCTGGCTCGCAGAGCCTTGGTCGGCTTGCAGCCGTGATTCAAGCAGGTGCCACCGGCTCGGTCGCGCTCGATCAGGGCGACGCTGCCGCCGTCGGCCGCGAGCGCTGCGGCGACGCCAGGCCCTGCCTGTCCGGCGCCGATCACTATCGCGTCGTAGGACTCCATGTCGTCTGCGCCTTTCGCCGGGTCGTCCTCAGCGTACGGGCCGGCGTTGGTGAAACCCGTTGCGGCAAGGCCTAGTTGCGTCACCCAGAGGAACCCTGGACGTGACCGAGGTCTCGTCCGCTCGATTTGGCAACCCCACGGCGCGCATGCCTAGACTCAATCGCCGGAAGATAACGGTTTGATCTCGGTGGGCGACGTCCGCTCGCCTCATTGCTTCGGGGGGAGCGGAGAGACGTGCTTCGACCACGCCCACGGAGGGTGGCGCGCCTTGCGCGCGCCCAGTCCGTCCTACGCGCCATCGTTCCTGGCGCCCTTGTTCTGATGGTGAGCAGCGGCGTCGCCGCGGCGGTAGCTCCCGGCGGTGACGCCGGGCTCGCACAGCCTGTCGCGATCTCGGGCATCCCGAGTCCGGCTGGAGCCTTCGATGGGCGGACCGACGCCCGCTACGGATCGACCAGTCGGGGTGCGGAGCGGCTCGAACTGGCTGTCGCGGCCGACGATGAGGCCGCAGCGACCCCCGCAGTGCCGGACGAGCCACGGCTCGAGCGCGACACCGAGGACTTTCTGAGCGATCGCCCGCCCGTGCACGTCGTTGACGTCGAGTATGCAAAGTCGGCGGTCAAGGTGCGGATGAAGCCGTCGACGAAGTCCCGATCGGTTGCGATCCTTGCCGTCGGCACCAAGGTCCGGGTTACCGGCGTCGCTCGATCTGGCTTCCGGTACGTCTCCTATCGCGGCAAAGGCCGGTGGGTGACCGATCGGTACCTCTCGGACAAGAAGCCGAAGAATGCCGGCGGAGGTGTCACCCGCACACCATGTCGAGCCGGCTCGGGGATGGAAGCCGGCCTGACCAGCGATGCGATTCTGGTTCACCGCACGCTGTGTGCCCGCTACCCGCAGGTGAAGTCCTTCGGTGGGCGGCGCGGAGGCGGCGGCTTCCACGCCACCGGCCAGGCGGTCGATGTGATGATCTCCAACCGAGCGGTCGGCGCCGACATCGCCAACTGGGTGCGTGCAAACGCCCGCCGCCTCGGGGTCAGCGAGGTCATCTACGCGCAGCACATCTGGACGGTTCAGCGGGCCTCGGAGGGTTGGCGGCCGATGTCGGACCGTGGGTCGCCCACGGCCAATCACTATGACCACGTCCACGTCTCCGTGTACGGGAATCGCGCCACCGGCTGAGCAGCGTCTGTCGAATCGGCTTGTCTCCTCCGGAGACCCGACTTAGTGTTTTGGTGTGGTGGACCTCTACCAGGTGGTACTCGGCGCACTCGCCGTCGCCGTCTTGGTGCTGGTCCCGATCGGCTGCGTCCTGCTGTACGACGTCCTCGCGGGCCGCTGGGACGAGTCGCTGCGGAGGTGGCGCGGGAACCGCGTGGAGTCGGCAGAACACCGCCGTGCCGTCCGCGCATTGCGTGATCAGCACGGCGTTCCTCTCGAGCAGCTCGCTGCGGATCTCCGGCGGCTCCGCGCGCTCGTCTCCGGCGATGCGAACCGCTCGGCAGCTCACCAGCTCGGCAACCGGCTCGCGTACGACCGCCTGCTCACCCAGATCTGCGCAATGCTCGAGATCGAACACGAGCTCGAGGGTGAATCGGCGGGGATCGAGCGCGATCTGGAGCGCCTACGCGTTGAGGCAGAGCTGGAGCGTGCCGGTCTCGTGCTGACGGACCGGCGTTTCGGACAGGCCGCGTAGTCCGCCGGCTCTGGCGCCCGGCGTCGCCCGGGAATACCCGGTCAGTGTGAGCCGTTGTCCCGGAGTCTTCGATATCGAAAAGTTCGAGATCGAATCCTCAAGGGAAGGGTCATCACCATGTCACGCCTAGCGCAGGCGATGAAGCGCCGTCGTGAGTTCGTCCGCAACCGCCGGGAGCTCAACAGGGCTATCGCCAATGCCGCTACCCCCGCACTCCGCGATGAGCTGATTCTCGCAGCGCAGCGGGAGAATCTCTGGTGATCAACGGCGGGTGGCCGCGCCCGTCAGTTGCCTCCGAGTGCGGCCACCGCGCGGAACAGGTCGGCCACCGCCGGCAGTAGCACGGCGGTTCCGACGACGAGTCCGGCGCAGTTGGCGGCGAGAAAGAGCATCAGCCAGCCGCCGGCGGGTACTCGCGTGAGGCGTGCCAACTGATCGGGATCGGAGTTCGGCGTGCGCGCGCGTTGTCGCTGCCGCGCGAGTTCGATCACCGGGCGCGGCGCCGCAAACAGCAGGATCCAGGTGAGCAGGTACGCGAACAGCGCCTGAACCGGGATGGGCGCGTACCAACTGACGACGACCAGGATCGCGATCGCGGCGATGACGACGGCAAATCCGTGAAAATTGCGGATCTGCAGCAACATCAGGCCGAGGCCGAGGGCGCACACCCACATCAGTCCGAGTGCGTACCCGTTCAACAGCATCACCGCCGCTACCAGCCCCAGCGCTGCCGGCGCGAGGTAGCCGGCCATCAGCATCGCCACCATGCCAGGACCACTGGGCCGCCCGCGCGTCACGGTCAAGCCCGAGGTGTCGGAGTGCAGGCGGATGCCAGCGAGCCGCCGACCCGCGAGCAGCCCGACTACAGCGTGGCCGCCCTCGTGGGCGATGGTCACCAGCATTCGCGTGGCCCGCCAGCTGGGCCGGGCGGCGACCAAAGTCAGTGCCGCAAGCGCCGTCAGCGCGATCAGCCAGGGATCAGGTGGCGGTTGAACTGAGGTTGCGCGGCGCCAGATCTCGGCCAGCAGGTGCACGCGTCCCAGGATGGCGGAGCGCTCAACCGATCGCGTCCGGCGCGCCGCCGCAGCGGCGGCGCGGAGTCAGCTCAGCCGAGCAGGACGTAGCGGGAATCGCCGCTGCGGAGGGCCCGACCGATCACGACCGCGATGAGGACGGTAGCGGCGAGCAGCACGGCCAGGCGCACGGACGGCACCGACGTCCCGACCGCGATCGCCAACAGCGCCCAGCACGCGGTGGCGAGGAAGCCGAGGACAGCGACGAGACGCCCGACCACAAACAGCGAGGTGATGAGTCCGCTGAGGACGAGCACCACGCTGATCTCGGAGACCCAGCGGGCCGACTCGGGCATGCCGAGCGAGCGGAAGGTGGTGCCGAAGCCGGCTGCGGTCGCGAGCGTGGCCCAGCCGAGGTAGATCATCACCGGAAGCCGCAGCAGTGCGACTTCGGCCACCGTCGGCGCTCGTCCGGTCAGCACGAACGCGCGCGCGGCGAAGACGAGACAGACGACCAGCGCGATGATGATCAGCTGGGAGACCCAGATCAGGCGCGCTCCGAAGACGGGAACCCAGATCGCGCTGGCGCTGAAGGCGCCGACCAGCCACCAGCCCGAGCGCCGGTGCACCGCTCGGCTGCGCTGCGACGGGAGCGCCTGGTACACGGCGAGCAGCAGACATCCGACGTAGATCACGCCCCAGACAGCGAACGCGTAGGTCGCCGGGGTGAGCGGGCTGCGGTTGGCGTCGGAGATCGGCCCGGTGTTGGCGGACGGCCCGAGCACGGCGAGGGCCAGCGGGTAGGACAGCACCTGGACGCCCGCGGTCGCCGCGACGAGCGAGGCGCGGCGGGTGTCCGACGGAGTGCTCATCGTGACCTCATCTCCTCATTGTCACGCCAAACTTCAGCACACGCGCGGCAATTGCCGGATCGGATTGCAGGCCTCAGAGGCTGCCGCTCCACAGCAGTCCACTCGAGCCGCCGAGGCGGGCGGCGAATGCCACGGCCTGCGCGTCGGTCAACCCGCTGACGAAGTCCACGATCCCGCGTCCCCGGGCCATCCGTCCCAGGTCGGTGGCGGGGTGATGACCCTCCAGCCACTCCGGCGCCGCCGCGGCGAGCGAGGCGTACGCGGTGCGGGCGGAGTCCACCAGGTCGATCAGTCGACGGGGTGCCCGAGCCGCGTCGGCGGGATCGGACAGCCAATCGTCGAACGCCGACACCAACTGCTCGATAGTCCGCTCCTGGCCGCGCTGGAACATGGCGAGATCGGGCCGGTCGAGGATGAAGTAGGCGTTCACGAACTTCAGGATCGAGACCTCGTGCCAAGCCAGCGGCTCCATCCGGACGTAGGCCGAGCGCGGCGGGGGATCGGGGTCGATGCGCACCGAGGTGATGAAGTGGTCGATCCAGCGCGACGTGAAGCCCGAGCTGGCCCGGTCGGCGCGCATCGACCCGTCGTACGGCTCGGCGAGCAGTC
Source organism: Propionibacteriaceae bacterium (assembly GCA_044225235.1). Classification (GTDB taxonomy): domain Bacteria; phylum Actinomycetota; class Actinomycetes; order Propionibacteriales; family Propionibacteriaceae; genus Microlunatus. The sequence goes on from JBGAIX010000032.1 coordinate 8,966, forward strand.
CGTCGACGAACTCCTCGCCGACCCGCTGCACCGCTGACTCGAAGACGTTCTCGTCGAAGACCCAGTCGTCGCGATCCCGGAGGCGGCGCCGGAGCCTCTCCAGGCCTGCCCCTGGCCTGCGTGCCGCGGCGGCGAGATCGACGTCACTCGTCTCGGCGAACGCGCCCCGTTCGCGCTGCCAGGACCGGAACTCGCCCGACACAGGCGAGAACTGGAGCACCCCGGAGCGATGAAAGTCCTCGACGTCGTGCAAGGAATAGGCGATGTCGTCCGCGACGTCCATCACCGCGCATTCCAGGGTCTGCTGCCCGGCCGGCACGTCGGGGAAGGCCGACCGCGCGTCCAGCATCTCCGGCAGGTCGATCCCGTAGGCAGAGAATTTCGCGGCACCGGTGCCGCTGCGTCCGTGCCCGGCCCCGCGCGGCGGGACCGGCCAGCTGATCGGGTGCCGGGCGGGGTAGGCGTACCGGGACCAGGGGTACTTCAGCACCGCCGACCGGACGGCCGCGGTCAGGTTCAGCCCCTCCTCTCCCGGCCCGTGTACTTCGATCGCAGTCAGCACCCGGAACGTCTGCGCGTTGCCCTCGAAGCCGTCGGCGATCCCGAACCGCTGCCGGGCCAGCCGGTCGAGCACCCGCTCGCCCAGGTGGCCGAAGGGCGGGTGGCCGAGGTCGTGCGCGCTGGCCGCCGCCTGGACGACGACGTGGTCGAGACCACCGAGCCGCGCGATCCGCTCGTGGTCCTCGTCCCGGGTCAGCCGCACGGCGATGGCACGGGCGACAGCGGTCACCTTGATGGTGTGGGTGAGCCGGTTGTGGACGACCCCGCTCGTCGCGCCGGCGGTGACCACCTGGGTGACCTCTGCAAGGCGCGAGAACGACTGTGCGAAGCGGATCCGCTCCAGGTCGGTGCGCGACTCGGATTCCCCGGGAGCGTGCGGTCGCTCGGTCTCGGCGCGAGCGCGGGCGACCCTGGCGTTCATGCCCTGCAAACTAGCCTCGCCACCGGTTGGCCCGTGACGGGGCACGCTCGGCGACGACGGCTGTTCACATTGCGCAAGCCGGGACGAGGGCCAGACGTGCTGTTGAGGTCGCCCGAGCCCTCTCAGTAGGGTGACGAGCGAACTCCAGCACTTCGACGAAGAGGACTCCGATGAGCGTGCCTGTCGATCCGACCACCACCGCGGCCTGGGCCAAGCTGACGGCACTGAAGGAGTCACTGGAGCCGGATCTGCGTGGCTGGTTCGCGAACGACCCGGAGCGGGCGGCGTCGCTCAGCTTCACCGCCGCCGATCTCTACGTCGACCTGTCCAAGAACCTGGTCAACTCAGAGGTGCTGGCGGCCCTGGTGGAACTCGCCGACGAGGTCGGTCTGGCCGAGCGCCGCGACGCGATGCTCTCCGGCGAACACATCAACGTCACCGAGGATCGCGCCGTGCTGCACACCGCGCTACGGCGACCGAAGGGCGACAGCCTGGTCGTCGACGGGGTCGATGTGGTGCCCGAGGTGCACGCGGTGCTGGACAAGATCTACGCATTCGCGAACAAGGTGCGTAGCGGTGAGTGGGTCGGCGTCACCGGCAAGCGGATCGAGACCGTGGTCAACATCGGCATCGGCGGTTCCGACCTCGGTCCGGTGATGGTCTACGAGGCGCTGCAGCCGTACGTGCAGGCCGGCCTGAAGTGCCGCTTCGTCTCCAACATCGATCCGACCGACGTCGCCGAAAAGACCAAGGACCTCGATCCCGAGACCACCCTGGTCATCGTCGCGTCGAAGACCTTCACCACCCTGGAGACGCTCACCAACGCCCGCCTGGCGCGCGCCTGGCTGCTTGACGCGCTGCGCTCCTCGGGTGCGATCGACGACAGCGATGAGGCCGCGAAGGAGGCCGTCGCCAAGCACTTCGTGGCCGTCTCCACCGCGCTCGACAAGGTCGCTGCGTTCGGCATCGACCCGGAGAACGCCTTCGGCTTCTGGGACTGGGTCGGCGGCCGTTACTCGGTCGACTCGGCCATCGGTACTTCGGTAGCGGTGGCGATCGGCCCGGAGAACTTCGCGGACTTCCTGGCCGGCTTCCACGCCATCGACGAGCACTTCGCCGAGACCGAGTTCTCCTCCAACGTGCCAGCCCTGATGGGTCTGCTGAACGTCTGGTACGTGAACTTCTTCGGGTCCGCCAGCCACGCCGTGCTCCCGTACGCGCAGTTCCTGCACCGCTTCGCGGCGTACCTGCAGCAGTTGACGATGGAGTCCAACGGCAAGGGTGTGAAGGCCGACGGCACGCCGGTGACCACCGCGACCGGCGAAGTCTTCTGGGGCGAGCCGGGCACCAACGGACAGCACGCGTTCTACCAGCTGATCCACCAGGGCACCCTGCTCATCCCGGCCGACTTCATCGCCGTCGCCAACCCGGCGCACCCGCTCGTCGACGGTGAGAACGACGTACACGAGTTGTTCCTCGCCAACTTCTTCGCCCAGACCGCGGCGCTGGCGTTCGGCAAGACCGCCGACGAGGTGCGGGCCGAGGGGACGGCCGAGGCGATCGTGCCCCTTCACCCAGGGCATCGTCTGGGGCATCGACAGCTTCGACCAGTGGGGTGTCGAGCTGGGCAAGCAGCTCGCGCTGCGGATCTACCCGGCCGTGACCGGCGACGAGAGCGCACTGGCCACCCAGGACGGCTCGACCCAGTCGCTGATCTCGTACTACCGGGCTCAGCGGACAGCCTGAGGGCGCGCCGGCTCGACCAGCGTCTCTCGGCTGTCGCCCCACCGCCATGGCACCTGATGACCGTGCAGGTGCACGCCACCGATCCAGCGATCGATGCCGTAGCTGCGGACGAAGTCGGCCTCGCCGCTGAGGACGCGCTCGCGAGCGGCATCGTCGGCCAGGAGCGGACGGAGCCGTTCGAGCGTGCGGAACGCGGAGGCGTCGCCCATGAACGGGCGCGCCTCCTTGTCCCAAGCCCGTCGGAAGAGCTCCTCGGGCGTGCCGGGAGCGCTCGTCAGCAGGCGTCGTTCGGAGAGACTGAGGCCGTCGCGGGTCGAGGGATACTCCTGGGCCAGTCGTACCAGTGCCTCGCGCATGAAACGGAGTTCGGCTGACGGCTCGATCGCGAGCAAACCGCGTGGATCAGGTGCTGTGACGGCGGCCCAGGCGCGATTGCCGATCGAGATGCCCTCGTTGGTGAGCGGGATGCCTGGAACGGCGGCGAGTTGCTCGTGACTGAGCTCCCCCAGCCCACCGAAGTGCGCGATGCCGACGTGCTCGCCGATCTGGTGCAGGACGACATCTCGGCCCTGGAGCCGGGACAGGATCTCGGCCAGCTGAAGCTGGTCGTACAGATCGGCCTCGAACCACAGCTCGACCTTCCCGCGATGCGCGGCGAGGATGCCGTCCCGCCGCTCGAACTCCGCGATATCGCACCCGATCGCGACGCTACGCCACCCGGGCCCGAGCGGTGAGTGGGCAGCTATCCCACTCACCGCCGGTACGGCCGCCCACCAACGCGCGGCAGCGGCCCTCCCGCCGTGGCGTCACAGCTCCGGACCCTGCGCACGGAGCTTGTCGACCTCCGACATCGCTCCACGCAGGTCGGCCAGCCAGCCCTCGGCGTGCTCACCGACGAGCCGTACGGCCCAGGCGAGCGCCTCCGAGCGCGAGCGAGCCACGCCTGCGTCCACCAAGGTGTCGAGGACCTGGCGCTCCGGCTGGCGAAGCCGCGTCATCACCGGAACCGAGATGTGGGTGAACAGGGCCTGCACATCACCCAGTTCAGCCCCCCAGGAGACCTTGCGGCGATAGCGCGCCTGCGCCTCCTCGGCGATCTCGATGCGGCGCTCCCGCGTGTCACTGCGGAAGCGGCCGATCCGACCCTCCGCCGTCGCCGAGTCCAGCGTTGCCCCGTCGGCGGTGTC
>JBGAIX010000033.1:0-12794 GCA_044225235.1 Propionibacteriaceae bacterium
GGACCCGTCACTCCGTTGGCATTCTCGACGACCGCGGTCACCGAGATCCGGGACGCGCTGCACAGGACTGAGTGCCCGCTCATCGACTTCTTCGATCTGCACATGCACCGGGTCGAGGAGTTGCTCGGTAGGCCCGGCGCCTGGGACGGGTACGCGGCCGCTGCGGTGTGCGAGGCCGGGGTCGCCGCCGTCCGGGATCGGGCCCGGACGACCGTTCGGTTGCGCCCGCGCCCCGACGGGGCACGGGCCGGCTGACCCGCCGGACGACGCCGACCGGCCGCGAACCACGGCCCTTTTCCGAACGGCGCGCGGAGAAATGTGCGAAGGTCGGAGGGTGACGGCCGACGACGCTCGTCCACGGTTCCTGCTGCGGCGGTGGGGATGACCACCGCTGATTCGGACGCGTCGACGGTGCCGGTCTTCTTCCTGTCGGACAGCACCGGAATCAGCGCGGAGACGCTCGGGAACGCGCTGCTGATCCAGTTTCCCGATCTGCACTTCGAACGCCGCGTCATCCCGTTCATCACCACAGTCGAGGAGGCGGAGCGGGTCGTCGCGATCCTGGACGACGCCGCGCGAGGACCCGTCACTCCGTTGGCATTCTCGACGACCGCGGTCACCGAGATCCGGGACGCGCTGCACAGGACTGAGTGCCCGCTCATCGACTTCTTCGATCTGCACATGCACCGGGTCGAGGAGTTGCTCGGTAGGCCCGGCGCCTGTCGAGTACGCCATCGAGCACGACGACGGCCAGAGCCTGCGGGCCCTGTCAAAAGCCGACGTGATCCTGGTCGGGCCGTCGCGCTGCGGCAAGACGCCGACCACCATGTACCTCGCGCTCCAGCACGGGGTGTTCGTGGCGAACTATCCGCTCATCGACGAGGACTTCGCCGAGGACCACTTGCCCCGTCCGATCCGCCCGCTCCGCGACCGCTGCTTCGGAATCCTGAGCACGCCGGCGCGGCTCGCCCAGGTCCGTCAGGAACGGCGGCCGAACTCCCGATACGCCTCACTCGAGCAGTGCGGGTACGAGCTTCGGCGTGCCGAAGCCCTCTTCGCCGCGCACCGCATCCCGGTGATCAACTCCGCCAACAAGTCCGTCGAGGAGATGTCGACGGTGATTCTGCAGACCGTCACCCGAACCGTCTCGAAGGGGGCCCGATGAGCACCACTACCACTCACCACGTCCGTACCGCCGACGCCGCGGCTCCGCACAACGTCCGCTGGCTCGCCGACGTGGGGATGGCCGATCTGAACGAGGTCGGCGGCAAGAACGCGTCACTGGGCGAACTGATCGCGAACCTCGCGACAGCCGGCGTTCGCGTACCCGACGGGTTCGCGACCACGGCTGCTGCGTATCGCCAGTTCCTCGGGGCAGGCGGGCTGGCGACCCGGATCGACGAGCTTCTCGGGTCACTCGACATCGACGACGTGACAGCGCTGGCAGCCGTCGGGGGAGCGATCCGGGACGCGATCACGTCGCAGCCCTTCCCTACCGACCTGGAGACCGATATCCGGGAGGCGTATGCGTCACTTGCGCAACGCGACCGATCGGCGTCCTATGCCGTCCGTTCGTCAGCCACCGCCGAAGACCTGCCAGACGCGTCGTTTGCCGGGCAGCAGGAGACGTTCCTCAACGTGCGAGGCGTCGATGCTGTATTGGTCGCGATCCGGCAGGTCTTCGCATCGCTCTACACCGACCGGGCTATCGCCTACCGGGTGCACCACGGCTTCCCCCACGCGGAGGTCGCGCTGTCGGTCGGCGTACAGCGGATGGTCCGCTCGGATCTCGGCGCGTCCGGGGTGATGTTCACGATCGACACGGAGTCCGGGTTCGACCAGGCAGTGTTCATCACCGCCTCGTACGGACTGGGCGAGGCGGTCGTCCAGGGCGCAGTCAACCCCGACGAGTTCTACGTCTACAAGCCGGGACTGCGCGCCGGCCGCGCCGCGATCCTCAAACGGGGGGTCGGCGAGAAGGCGACCAAGATGATCTACACCGACGATCCGGCGGTGGGCCGCAGTACGGCATTCGTCGACGTGCCGGTTGCCGAACGCGGCCGGCTCTCGTTGGCCGACGACGAGGTGACCGAGCTGGCTCGCTACGGGCTCGCGATCGAAGAGCACTATGGCCGACCGATGGACATTGAATGGGGCAAGGACGGCATCGACGGCCGGTTGTACATCCTGCAGGCACGGCCCGAGACAGTGGAGTCGCGGCAGTCGGCCTCGACCCTGCAGCGCTACCTGATGAACTCCCACGGCGAGTTGCTGGTCCAGGGACGCGCCATCGGCCAGAGAATCGGCGCAGGGACGGTTCGGGTGCTCGATTCCGTCGACCAGATGGCGACCTTCCAGCCGGGCGAGGTGCTCGTCGCTGACATGACCGACCCCGATTGGGAGCCGATCATGAAGCGGGCGTCCGCGATCGTCACCAACCGCGGCGGACGCACCTGCCACGCCGCGATCATCGCGCGCGAACTCGGCATCCCGGCGGTCGTGGGCACCGTCGATGCCAGTCGGCTGCTCGCCGACGGACAACCGGTCACCGTCTCCTGCGCCGAGGGGGACGAGGGGTTCGTCTACTCCGGCCTTGCCGACTACTCGATTGCAGAGACTGCGCTCGACGCCATGCCCGAGATCGGCGTCAAGCTGATGCTCAATGTCGGCACGCCAGACCAGGCCTTCGCCTTCTCCCGGCTGCCCAACGCCGGGGTTGGCTTGGCTCGGCTGGAGTTCATCATCAACCGGCAGATCGGCATTCACCCCAAGGCCCTGATCGACCACCCGGCCCTGGCGGCGCCGCTGCGCGCACAGATCTCCGCACTGACCGCCGCGTACCCCTCCCCGCGGGACTACTTCGTGCAACGGGTGGCGGAAGGGGTTGCCATGCTCGCGGCGGCGTTCGCGCCCGACCCGGTGATCGTGCGGCTGAGCGACTTCAAGTCGAACGAGTACGCAAACCTGCTGGGCGGTGAGGCGTACGAGCCCCACGAGGAGAATCCGATGATCGGCTACCGCGGCGCCTCGCGGTACCTCTCCGCCGACTTTGCCGACTGCTTCGCACTCGAATGCGCCGCGCTCCGTTTCGTCCGCAACGAGATGGGACTCGGCAACGTCCAGGTGATGATCCCGTTCGTACGCACACTGGCGGAAGCGCGCGACGTCGTGGCGCTGCTGGCCAGCCACGGTCTCCGGCGCGGAGAGAACGGGCTCCGGGTGGTGATGATGTGCGAGATCCCCTCCAACGCCCTACTCGCCGACCAGTTCCTGGATCATGTCGACGGCTTCTCCATCGGGTCGAACGACATGACCCAGCTGGCGCTCGGTCTCGATCGCGACTCCGCCCTGGTCGCGAACCTCTTCGATGAGCGAGACCCGGCGGTGAAGCAGCTGCTCAGCATGGCCATTGCAGCGTGCAAGCGACGCGGCAAGTACATCGGCATCTGCGGTCAGGGACCGTCCGACCACGCCGATCTCGCCGAGTGGCTGATGGCCGAGGGGATCGAGTCGATGTCGTTGAACCCCGACAGTGTGGTCGCGACCTGGCAGCGGCTGGCCGCGAAGGCCACACCACCCGTCGACTGAGCCTCCATCGCGCCGTCAGGCTGCCGCGGCCTCGGCGGCCCGATGCCGCCGCCGCTCGCCCCGTCGCTCGGCCAGCGAGTACAGCGCTGGCACCAGCAGCAAGGTGAGTACCGTCGACGAGATCAGCCCACCGATCACCACGATCGCAAGCGGCCCAGAGATGAACGCTCCTCCGCCGGTCAGACCCAGGCCCATCGGCAGCAGTGCGAAGATCGTCGCGGTCGCAGTCATGATGATCGGCCGGAGCCTGAGGCGAGCGCCGTGCACGATCGCGGAACCGAGTTCCTCGCCGGCGTGACGCTTCTGGTTGATCAGGTCGATGAGCACGATCGCGTTGGTGACCACGATGCCGATCAGCATCAGCAGACCCACCATCGCAGGCACCCCGAGGGCAGTGTCGGTGATCAACAGGCCGGCCACCGCCCCGGTGGCCGCGAACGGGATCGAGCTCAGCAGGATCAGCGGCTGGATCAGGCTGCGGAACGTCGCGACCATGATCAGGAACACGATCACGATCGCCAGCAGCATCGCCAGGCCCAGCTGCTGGAACGCCTCGGCCTGGTCCTCGCTCGCGCCACCGAGTTCCACTGTCACGCCGGCCGGCGGGTCCAGCGTGGTGAGTTGCTGCTGGACCCGCGCCGTGACGGCCCCGAGGTCATCGGTGTCCGGCGTGGCGGTGATCGTGACCGCCCGCGTTCCGTCGATCTGGGTGACGGCGCTCGGCGACAGCTCCTCCTCGACGGCGGCGATGTCACCCACCTGGATGGGGCGAGCCCGTACGTCGGCGATGTCGGACTGTTCATCGGCGAGATCCGACTGGCGTTCCGCAAGGTCCTTCTGATCGTCCGAGAGTGCCTTCTGCTGGTCGCCGAGGGCGTCCTGCTCGGCGCCGAACTGGTCCTGGGTAGCCTGCGCAGCAGCCGACTCCGCCGCCTGATCGGAAGCGGCAGTCAGCTGCTCGCCGAGTTGCTTCGCTTGAGCCTCTGCCTGCGCGACTCCCGCCTGGGCGCCCGCGACCTGCTGCTGGTAGGCGCTGTACGCCGCAACGGACGCCTGCCACTTCAGGTACTCAGCCAGCCGGTCCCCGGTCAGCGGCGGACCGGCACCTGGGGCCAGCGAGGGCGGCGGACCGGGCCGCTTCGGTGCGTTCGCGCGCAGCTTCCGCAATTGACGTCGCGCCGACGATGCGGCATCGGCAGCCTTGGAACGCGCCTTGCGGAGTTCGGCACGCTGGTCGGCCGCGGCGGCATTGGCCTTGCGCTGCTGCCGTTTCCCCTCCGCCTTCTGGCGGTCGGCGAGATTCTCCTGATCGCTCTGCAGCGCTTCACCGCGATCGGACAGGCCGTCGCCCTCGTCCTTGAGCGCCTCCTGCTTGTCCTTCAGCCGCTCGGTGGCCTTGTCGACCGCCTGCTGCTGCTGGAGCTGGCTCACCGGAAGCTCGAGCTTGGCGATCCGCTTCGGGCTGGCCGAGCCGCTGTCCTGCGGACGCACCATGATGTCGCGGGTCTCCCCCTGCAGGACGATCGTGCCGACCTTCGTACCCCGCAGCGTCTCGCCGATCAGCTGCCCGACCTCCGCGGAAGTGAAGCCGAGATCCGCGGCACGCTCACGATCGACCTTGACCTGCAGCAGCGGCCGCTTCGCGCTCAGGTCGCTGGAGACCTCCTTGAGTCCGGGCGTTCCGGCCAGCATCGACTCCACCCGAGCCGACGTCGACTCCAGCGCCGCCGCGTCCTCACCCGTCACCGTCAGGCTGATGTCGTTGTTCGTCCCGGTGTTGATCGAACCGACCTTGACCTCGCCGACGGCGTCCCCCAACTCGGCGAAGCCACTGTTGAGTTCCGTGAGAGTCGACTCGTAGGCGTCCTCGCCCGTCAGGCTGACAAACATCGACGCCCGGTTACTTCCACCCTCGCCGACCGTGGTCAGGTACTGCTTCACACCCGGGCTGGCGTCCAGCACCGCCTCGACCTTGCGAGCGGCGTCACTGGTCGCGGTCAGTCTGGTGCCGATCGGTAGCTCTTGGGTCACCTGCAGCGTGGTCTTGTCGGCGAAGGACTCAAGGAAGTCGGTCTTCAACAAGGTTGCCGACGCCATGGTGCCGGCGAAGATCAACACGGCGACCAGCACCGTGATCAGCGGCCGCCGCAGGGCCAGCCGCAGCATCGGCAGATAGCCGCGCTGCAGTCGCGTGACCCGATCCTCCTCCGGAGCAGCGGCTGCCCCGGCCGATGCCCCCGCTGGCGTGCCGGGCGGCGTCGCCGCGGCACGCCCGGGAGAACGCATGAACCAGTAGGCCAGTACCGGAACGATCGTCATCGAGACGAGCAGGGAGGCACCCAGCGCGACCGCGACCGTCGTCGAGAACGGCCGGAACAGTTCCCCGGTGACCCCCTCGACGAGGGAGACCGGCGCGAACACCGCGACCGTCGTCAACGTCGACGCCGTCACGGCGCCGGCCACCTCGCGGACCGAACTGACGATCTGGCCGGGCGTCAGTGCGCCGGCCTGGGTGTGGTGTCGCTTGATGTTCTCGATGACGACGATCGAGTCGTCGACAACGCGTCCGACGGCGACCGTCAGCGCCGCGAGAGTGAAGATGTTCAGGGAGTTCCCGCCGAGCTGGAGCCCGATCAACGCGACCAGCAACGAAAGCGGGATGGAGATCGCGGTGATCATCGTCGAGCGGATCGACTGCAGGAAGACCAGGATGATCAGCACCGCGAAGGACAGGCCCAGGGCCCCTTCGATGGCGAGGTCGTGAATCGACTGCTCGATCGAGGGCGCCTGGTCGAAGACGACATTGATGCTCGCGTTGGAGCCGAGCGTCCGGGTGAGATCGGGCAACAGCTCGGTGATCGCGTGGGAGATCTCGACCGCATCCGCGTCCGATTCCTTCAGAACGGCGATGCTCAGCGCCGGGCGGCCGTCGGAGCGGGCGACGGTCGTGGCGTCGACCGACACCACCTCGACGGTCGCGATATCGCCGAGTTTCACGGCGCCGTCGGGGGCCGGAATCGGCCAGTTGGCGACCTGCTTGGCCGCGCGCGGCGTCGTGCCCACCTGAATGGCGAGTTCGGTGTCCCCTCGATACGCGTTGCCAGCGGGGACGACAGTCGCCTGCCCACGCACTGCCTGGGTGACGGCGGCGGCGTTCAGGTCGTACTTGCGCAGCTGCTTGGGCTTCAGCGTGACGCGCAGCTCGGTGACGTCCTGTCCCGCCACCTGCACCCGCCGGACACCGTCGACGCCGGAGATCTGGGGCACCACGATCTCGTCGACCTGGCGGGCGAGTTCGGGCAACGGGGCGTCGGAGGCGACCGCAAGCACCAGCACGGGAATGTCGTCGGTACTACCCGCTTGCACCGTGGTCTCGACCGCGTCCGGAAGTTGCGCACCCGAGTCAGCCGCGTTGCGGAGGTCGGCGACCACCTTGTCGTTGTCGAGCCCGAACGTCCACTCCACCGTCAACACGGCCAGCCCGTTGGTGGAGACCGCCTGGACCTTCTGTACGCCGGAGACGCCACTGATCGCCTGTTCGAGCGGTGTGGCAACTTCCTCGGCGACGAGTTCCGGAGCGGTGCCGGGGTAGGTCGCCGTCACCAGCGCTGTCGGCACCTGGGTGGACGGCAGGAGCTCCTGCCGCAGCGAGGTGACGGCAATGCCGCCGAACACGATGATCGCCAGCCCCATCAAGCCGACGATCATCCGGTTGGCCAAGCTGAGCCTGGTCAGCAGCGTCATGTATGAGCCCAATCCCCGGTCAGAGGCACCGCCTCGGCCCCTGGTTCGTCCGATACGAGGGCCCACCGTAACCGGAGCACGCTACGTCGGCCGAGCCGCGACTCAGCGACCCCTCAGCCTCGCCACGCGGCGGGGATGGGCGCACGGTCAGCGGGAGGTGATCTGCCGGGGCGGGGACCAGCGCCGACCACCGAGGTGCACGCCCCCTGACGGGTCGGCGGTGAACACGCGCGCGGCCGGCGGCGCCGCCCGGACAGCGGCGAGCAGCCGGGTCATCTCCTCGAGGCGCAGCCGAAGCTCGTCGAGTTCGTCCTGCATGTGCAGGATGCGCCGGATCCCCTCGAGGTTGATCCCCTCGTCCTGGCTCAGCCGTTGGATCAGGCGGAGCTTCGCGATGTCGCGCGCGGAGTACCGCCGGCCTCGTTTGGCGGTACGCCGCGGCGACACCAGCCCCATCCGGTCGTAGGTACGCAAGGTCTGGGGATGCATCCCAGCGAGATGCGCCGCGACCGAGATGACGAACACGGGCGCGTCAGAGTCGATCCGCTGCGGTAGCTCGCTGCTCATCGCGGTCCTCTCAGCTGCTGGCAAACAGCTTCGCGCGGGGGTTCACGGGGCCGACCGCCTCAGCGTACGAGGTCAGCGCCTCGCGCGCCTGATCGCTGAGCTCCGCCGGCACTACCACTTCGACGGTCACCAGCAGGTCGCCACGCGTCCCGTCCTGCTTGTGAACGCCCTTGCCGCGCACCCTGAGCGTGCGCCCGTTCGGCGTACCAGGGGCGAGCTTCAGCTTGACCGGCGGCCCACCGAGCGTCGGCACTTCGATCTGGGCACCCAGCACCGCCTCCTCAAAGGTGACGGGTGCCGTCAGGGTCAGGTTGTCGGTCTTGCGCCCGAAGATCGGATGCGGCCGGACGTGCACCGTCACGTACAGGTCGCCGGGCGAGCCACCGTTCTCCCCTGCCCCGCCGCGGCCCTTGAGCCGAATGCGCTGGCCGTCGGTGACCCCAGCGGGGATGCGCACCTGCATCGTCTTCGTCGAGCGTCCGCGACCCGAGCCGTGGCAGACCGGGCACGGGTCGTCGACGACCATGCCGCGGCCGCGGCAGTCGCGGCACGGCTCGGTCACGGCGAACACTCCGCCCGACGTGGAGGTCTGCATCCCGCTGCCGTCACACGTCGGACAGACCCGCGGGATCGTGCCCGCCTTCGCCCCGGTGCCACGACAGGCTTCACACGCCGCGTCGGAGACCATCTGCATGCCGACCGTGACGCCCTCGATGGCCTGGACGAAGTCGACCGTCGCCTCGCCCTCCACGTCACTGCCGCGGCGGGGCCCACGGGAGGTGGTGAACCGGGTTGTCGTCCGGCCGCCACCGGCCGATCCGCCGAACAGCCCGCCGAACAGGTCACCGATGCCGCCGTCGCCACCCGCGTTGCGGAACAGGTCGTCGACCGAGGGGCCGCCGGTGCGCCCGCCGGCGCCCGGGAAGCGGAACCCGCCGGCGCCGAAGAGCCGGCGGGCCTCGTCATACTCCTTGCGCTTGGCGTCGTCGGAGAGGACGTCGTGCGCCTCCGACACTTCCTTGAAGCGCTGCTCAGCAGCCGGGTTCCCCGGATTCTGGTCCGGGTGGTTCTCCCGAGCCAGCTTCCGGTACGCCTTCTTGATCTCCTCGGGCTTGGCGTCCTTCGCGACGCCGAGGACCTTGTAGAAGTCCTTCTCGATCCAGTCCTTGGTGCTCACTTACGCCTCCCCTCGGTGACCGCTCACGATGCCTCGCGCGCCGGGCTCAACCGTCCCGGTCGCCGACCGTGTCATCCGCCTCTGCCGCAACGTCCGCCGTCGTATCCACGCCCGCAGACGGGTCCGTCGGTGCACCGGAGTCGGGCTCCGGGTTCGGCTCGGCCACCGCCACCCGGGCCGGACGCAGGATGCGATCCCCGATCCGATAGCCCGGCTGCAGGATCTCCACACAGGTCGGTCCGTCGATCCCGTCCGCGTGCGCGTGCAGCAGCGCCTCGTGGATGTGCGGGTCGAACGGGTCTCCTGACTGTCCGAACGACTCCAGCCCCAGCCGGGTCGTGATCCGCTCCACCTCGTCGCCGACCGCCTTGAAGCCGCCGGTGAGCTCGCCGTGCTCACGCGCCGAACGGATGTCGTCCAGCACTGGCAGCAGGTCCTTGACCACGCCTTCGACGCCGAGCTTGCGGGACAGGTCCCGGTCGCGATCCACCCGACGCTTGTAGTTGACGTACTCCGCCTGCAGCCGCTGGAGGTCGGCCGTCCGCTCGGCCAGAGACGACTTGAGAGCGTTCAGTTCGGCGCTGTCGCCCACCTGACCCTCCGGCGCGGAGGGAGCCGCAGTGGGCTGCGGCTCCCTCACCTGGTACGTCTCCGGATCGATCCGGCGGCGGTCGCGGACCGTCGGCCCATGCTCCTCCGGTTCGCGCTGGCCGGGCGACTCGCGGGGGTCGACTCCCTCGGTCACTTAGTAGCCCCGCTCTGGTCCTCGTCGACGATCTCCGCGTCGACGACCTCGTCGTCGGCGCTGCTGCCGTTGGACTCGGCCTTGTCGCTCGGGCTGCCGGCCTCGGACGGTGCCTGCTGAGAGGCCTGAGCCGCGGCGTACATCGCCTGGCCGAGGGCCGCACTCGTGGTGTTCAGCTTCTCCACCGCCGCCTTGACGGCCTCGTCGTCGGTCCCGTCCAGTGCGGACTTGACCTCGGCGATGGCCTCCTCGACGGGCTTCTTCACCTCGTCGTCGATCTTGTCGGCGTTCTCGCTGAGCAGCTTCTCGGTCCGGAAGACAAGGTTGTCCGCCTCGTTGCGCAACTCCACCGCCTCGCGCCGCTTGCGGTCCTCCTCAGCGTGCGACTCAGCCTCGCGCACCATCCGGTCGATGTCGTCCTTGCCGAGCGCCGAGCCGCCGGTCACCGTCATCGACTGTTCCTTGCTGGTCGCAAGGTCCTTCGCGTGCACGTGCACGATCCCGTTTGCGTCGATGTCGAACGCCACCTCGATCTGCGGGACGCCGCGCGGCGCCGGCGGCAGACCGGTCAACTCGAAGTTGCCGAGCGACTTGTTGTCCTTGGCGAAGTCACGCTCGCCTTGGTAGACCTGGATCATCACCGAGGGCTGATTGTCGTCGGCGGTCGTGAACACCTCCGAGCGACGGGTCGGGATCGTCGTGTTCCGCTCGATGATCTTGGTCATCACGCCGCCCTTGGTCTCGATTCCCAGGCTCAGCGGGGTGACGTCGAGCAGCAGCACGTCCTTGACCTCGCCCTTCAGGACGCCGGCCTGCAGGCTCGCACCCAGCGCAACGACCTCATCCGGGTTGACGCCCTTGTGCGGGTCCTTGCCGCCGGTGAGCTCCTTGACCAGGTCGACCACGGCCGGCATCCGGGTGGAGCCGCCGACGAGGATGACGTGGTCAATGGCTCCGACGCTGATCTTGGCGTCCTCGATCACCGCGTTGAACGGCGTACGGCAACGATCCAGCAGGTCCGACGTCAGCCGCTGGAACTCCGATCGGGTGAGCTTCTCCTCCAGGTGGAGGGGACCCGACGCGCCCAGCGTGATGTACGGCAGGTTGATGTGGGTCTCGCTCGCCGAGCTGAGTTCGATCTTCGCCTTCTCCGCAGCCTCCTGCAGGCGCTGCCGCGCGATCTTGTCCTGGCTGAGATCGGTGCCGTTCTTGTTCTTGAACTGCTTCACCAGCCAGTCGACGATCCGCGAGTCCCAGTCGTCACCGCCGAGGCGGTTGTCGCCCTTGGTGGCCTTGACCTCGAACACACCGTCGCCGATCTCCAGCAGGGACACGTCGAAGGTGCCACCGCCGAGGTCGAAGACGAGGATGGTCTGATCCTGATTCGCCTTGTCCAAGCCGTACGCGAGCGCGGCAGCGGTGGGCTCGTTGATGATCCGGTCGACGGTCAGTCCGGCGATCTCGCCGGCCTCCTTGGTGGCCTGCCGCTCGGCATCGGAGAAGTACGCCGGAACGGTGATCACCGCATTGGTGACCTGCTCGCCGAGGTAGGCCTCGGCATCCCGCTTCAGCTTCTGCAGCACGAAGGCGCTGATCTGCTGCGGGCGGTAGTCCTTCGAGTCGATCTTGACAGTCCAGTCGGTGCCCATGTGGCGCTTGACGGACCGGATGGTGCGCTCGACATTCGTCACGGCCTGGCGCTTGGCGACCTCTCCGACCAGCACCTCGCCGCCCTTGGCGAACGCGACGACCGAGGGGGTCGTCCGCGAGCCCTCGGCGTTGGGGATGACGGTGGGTTCGCCACCTTCGAGTACGGCGACCACGGAGTTGGTGGTTCCGAGGTCGATGCCGACTGCACGAGCCATGATGAATCCTCCGGTGTGGAAGTGTTGTGTCCTTGAGTCCGGGGCACTCAGCCCGTTGACTTGAGTGCACTGGGCTCAACTATGCCACGCCGTCGGATGTTCCTCAACGCGAGTTGAGTCTGATGCGCTCAACCTATTGGCCGAACGGCTCGACCCGCGGACCCGGCCCGCCTCGATGCCGGGGACCACGACACCCAGCGCGGGTCGGCCAGGGGCGTACTCGCGCCACAGGGTCGATCCAGGCGACTGGACAGGGCCGCGATGAGGCGTAAGGTGCATGCGTGACCACGAGGGCGCACGCTGCGCTCACGCTCGGTGTCGTGATGAGCGTCGCGCTCATCGGCTTCCTCCTCGTCGTCTCCAGGCTGATAGGAGAGACCTGGTGCGAAGACCGGTCGCCATGGTGGGGACCACCGGAGGACCCGGGTTCGAGCTGCAGCGGACACGCCTGGGCCGAGAAGCATCCAGGTGAGTACCCCTGGACGATGCCGCGGTAGCTGCAGTTGGTCGCTCGGGGCGGTGTGTACGACGGGCATAGTCGGAACTGTCGGCTGAGCCCCTCATCCCGACGCAGCCGGACGAGAGCTCAGGCGCAGCCGAGTGGACGCGTGGTTCGTGGCCAGAGAGCGACATTCCGCGGGTCGGCGCCGACGTAGGCGCGCTGACGGTCCGGGGAGAACCAGAGACGATCGGACTCGTGGTGGTAGCGAGATTCCACCGCGTTGGCGGGTAGTGGCACGTGGGCTTGGTACGGCTCGTCGACGTAGGCGTCGAGGTGCTTCCCTCTGGCCACGTATTGAGTTGACGCTCCGCGGGGTCTGCCGTCGCCGATCTCCAAGAACCGGGCACCGGCCAGGCAGTCCCCGCCGCCGTGGGAGTTGATGACATGGATCGACTCGCGCTCGCCGTCTCCGTCTGTCCAAACCTCCCATCCACTGGCTTCGGCAATCTGATTGGGGTACTCGACAATGTCGCACCGCGCGTGTGACTCGAGCCACCACGCAACCCCGTCCTCGTCGACTCCGGTGCCTTTGGCCGCCGGGCCCTCGCGGAAGATCGCCGCCTGGTAGTTCCGGCCCGCTCGCTGATACACGTACAGGCGCCGCCC
>JBGAIX010000015.1:0-67788 GCA_044225235.1 Propionibacteriaceae bacterium
GTGGCGACGACCTCACCGATTCCGTGGCCGAGCCCGATGCGGTCGGTGCCGGAGATCTGGACCGCCGGCAGCTCGAACATCGCGTTCGCCAGCACCGCGCCGAGAACGCCCCCGGCGATCTGGGCGATCACGTATGCCGCCAGCTCGGGCTCGGTCAGGCCCGTCCCGGAGCGCCGGCCGAGGTACCAGTCCGCGAGCGAGACGACCGGATTGAAGTGGGCACCGGAGACCGGACCGAAGATCAGGATCAGGACCGCAAGTCCGAGCACGGTCGCGGTGCTGTTTTCCAGCAGCTGCAGCCCGACGTCGTCCGGCGAGAGCGCGGCGGCGGCGATGCCCGAGCCCACCACGACCGTGACCAGCAGCCCCGTGCCAAGGAACTCGGCGATCAGCCGGCGTTGGAGCGGCGGCTTGACGGACGACATGTCTCAACCATACTTGACTCAATAGGAGTGGAGGCAAATTGCGCGTCGACGCCGCTACGGAGGCCAGGGCGGCCGTGTTCGCCGCCCTCGGCGAGCCGGTACGGCTGGCGATCGTCGATCGGCTGGTCCTGGGCGACCTCTCCCCGAGCGACCTGGCCGAGGCACTGCAGATCGGTAGCAATCTGCTCGCCCATCACCTCCAGGTTCTCGCGCACGCCGGCGTCGTCGACCGGGTCCGTTCCGAGGGGGATCGCCGGCGCAGCTATGTGACCTTGCGGGATGGCGATCCGGCCGTGCGGGCCGTGGTGCTGGCGGGAGGGGTCCGGGGCGAACCGGCGCATCCGGACCGCGTGGTGTTCATCTGTACGGCCAACTCCGCTCGCTCGCAGCTGGCAGCGGCGCGGTGGGAACAGCTCAGCCCGCTGCCGGCGATCTCAGCAGGCACCCACCCGGGACCCCGCGTGCATCCGGGCGCGGTCGCGGCAGCCCGCCGCCACGGTCTGGATCTGACCGGCCGGACGCCGACCGAACTCACCGGGCCGCTCGGAACGGACGACCTCGTGGTGGTCGTCTGCGACAACGCGCACGAGGAACTCGATCCGGGCCTGCGCCGCGCGCACTGGGCAATCCCCGACCCGGTCCGAGTCGGCACCGATGCGGCGTTCGATGCGGCCTTCGGGGAGATCGATCGCCGGGTGACCCGGCTGGCCGGGCTGACCGCGAGCTGAGGCGGACTGGTGGCCAAGGCGGCGCTGCCGCGTCGGTGCCGCGCGCGGCTGGGTGGGACCATCGACCGTGCCTGAACAGCTGGGGATTGCGCTCGTCGTAGCCGTGCTCGCGCTCGTCGCACTGGCCGCGGCGACCAGCGCAGCAACGCGGCTCCCGGTGACGCGCGAGATTCTCATCGCATCAGCCCGAGCCGCCGCACAACTGGTCGTCGTCGCCCTGGTCATCACCGCGGTGTTCGCCCGCATGGGCTGGTCGGTCGCGTTCGCAGCGCTGATGCTCGCCGTCGCCAGTGTCACCTCAGCGGCTCGAATCGGCGCGCGTCGTGCGTGGACGTGGACGGCGTTCGCGATCAGCGTGGGGGTGCTGCCTACCCTGGCGATCGTTTTCGGGTCCGGCGCAGTTCCGCTGCGGCCGGCCGCCGTCATTCCGATGGCGGGCATCATCATCGGCGCGGCGATGACAGCCAGTTCGCTGACCGGCCGCCGCTGTTTCGCGGCCCTGCGGGACGAGTACAGCAGTGTCGAGGCGGGGTTGTCGGTCGGCCTGACGCGGTCGCAGGCAATCGACGAGGTGATTCATCGCCATCTGGCCGAGGCGTTGGTGCCCGGGCTGGACCAGACCCGGACGGTCGGGCTGGTCACCTTGCCGGGCGCATTCGTGGGCGTGCTGCTCGGCGGCGGGACCCCGGTGCAGGCAGGTGCCGCCCAGCTCCTCGTCCTGGTCGGGCTGCTGGCCACTCAGACCATCACCATCGCGGTGTCCGGGTGGTTGATCCGGTCCGCCCGGCTCCTGCCGGCTGACCTGAGGCAGCGGATCCCGGCCTAGTGGCTCACAAGGTGGAAGGTGGTGTCCTGACTACAGGACCTCACCTTCCACCTAAATCAGCTGGCTCGGACGATCAGCACTGACTTGCCGCCGCCGCTGCCGTCAGTGAGGCGCCGGAGCGCCGCGGCGGCGTCGTCCAGCCGGTAGCTCGCGCCGATGCTGGGGACCACGGTTCCGGCGGAGAGGTAGCCGGCGAGCCGCTCGATGTGCTCGGCCCGCTCGGCGTTGATGAACATGGTGAGCCGCTGGCGGACGAACGGCGACACCATCAGCGCTCGCAGCTGGCGTCCCATCCCGCCGGTCAGCTTGTCTCCGCCTTCGCCGCCGACGATCACGACGGTCCCGGTGCGAGTCAGCAGGCGGCGCAGCCCGCGCACGTTGGTACGTCCGCCGATGTCGACGACCAGGTCGTACGTCTTGCCGCTCCGGGTCACGTCCTCGCGGGTGTAGTCGACGACGTGGTCGGCGCCGAGACCGCGGACCAGGTCGAGGTTCCGCGCGCTGGCGACTCCGGTCACCTCGGCGCCGAACGCCTTCGCCAGCTGGACCGCGTACGTCCCGACGCCACCCGACGCCCCGAGGATCAGCACCCGCTGCCCTGCGTGCAGGCCGCCGACGTCGGTGAGCGCCTGCAGTGCGGTGATCCCCGACACCGTGGCCACGCCCGCCTGCGCGAAGCTGATCGACTCCGGCTTGTGCGCCAGCTTGCCTTCCTCGGCGGCGGCGTACTCCGCGAACGATCCCCGCGCGATGCCGAAGACGGCATCGCCCGGTGCGAACCGGGTGACCGCCGCCCCGACCGCGACGACACGACCGGCGACGTCCAGGCCCGGGACCGGGTTCTTCGGTCGGGAGAAGCCGAAGGCGAGTCGCGCCAGATAGGGCCTGCCGGTCATCAGGTGCCAGGTGCCGCGGTCGACACCGGCCGCGTGCACCTCGATCAGCACCTCCGAGGGCCCGATCGCCGGCACTGGCACGACGCCCATCCCCAGCACGTCCGCCTCGCCGTAGCGGTCCTGGACGACGGCATTCATGGTGCTGGACGGTGCGGCCCCACTCGTCACGGGCGAGGTCGGTGCGGTGTGCGGTGCGCCGGTCATGGCTTCTCCTGAACGGTTCGTACTAAGTACTGGTGCAGACAAGGCTAGCTCGTACTTAGTACGATCTGCAAGTCGAGAGGGGTGAGCCGGTGAGTGAGCCGACGCAGTCGCGGGGACGGACCGGGCTGACCGCGGACCGCGTGGTCAGTGGTGCGATGGACCTGGCGGACCGGATCGGGGTGGACGCGTTCACCATTCGCCGGCTGGCGGCGGCGCTGGACGTCAAGCCGATGACGCTCTATCACCACGTGCCGTCGAAGGAGGCGATCATCGACCGCGCGATCGATCGGGTGTTCGCCGAGATTGCCCTGCCGCCGGACGACGTCGATTGGCGAGCGGGCATTCGGCTGCGATGCGTCTCCGCTCGTCAGGTGCTCTCGCGCCACCCTTGGGCGACGCCGCTGATGGAAACACGCACCTCGCCCGGTCCGGCGAACCTGCACCACCACGACAGCGTGCTGGGCTGTCTCCGTCGAGGTGGCCTGTCGATTGCTCTGACCGCGCACGCGTACGCGATCCTCGACAGCTACATCTACGGGTTCGCGCTGCAGGAGGCCACTCTGCCGTTCGACACCGCGACCGGCACCGATGTGACGGCATTGGCCGAGCAACTGGTGGCGGCCTTCCCGGCCGGCCAATACCCACACCTCGTGGCCTTCACCGTCGGGCACGTCCTCCAGCCCGGCTACTCGTTCCCCGCGTCCTTCGGGGTGGGGCTCGACTTCCTGCTCGGCGGGATCGAGGCCGCCCGCCAGGCCGAGGCCGACCAATCCGGCGGCCACGCGGCCGAACCGCGCTGGTGAGCGCGCGAACGCACCTCGACCGCGGTCCAGCGCCGGCGGCTTGAGCGGCTCTGCCCCGAGCGAATCTGCGTCCGCGTGTACGTAACGCGGGTCCGCCGACTCAGACAGGGGGAGGCGACTCCGACAGGGGGCGACTCCGACAGCGAGAGCTCGCGTCGCGCCAGCCTGCCAACGGCACGCGCGAGCACGTGTTCGTGACCAGACACCGGGTCGTCGGGCGTCGTGCAGGTGTCGGATTGGGTAGCGTCAGCCGAAGGGGGTGGAATGGACCTCGATGGCGTCCTGGCGCATGCGCCGGTCGACTGGACCGACGCCCGGGTCCGCGCGCTGCACGACGCGGCGGTGACCTACCTCCCCTACGTCGACGAGATCGAGCAGGTCGCCTCGGCCGCGGGCATTCCGCCTGGTGACCTGCCGCTGCGCGCGACGGCGCGCAAGGTCTGGTACGACGCGTTCAACGTCGCTGCAAAGAAGCTCCTGCTGCCCGCTCTGATCGACGCGACGGCGGCGTACTCGCCGGCGTTCGGGATGCGGCTGGGCGAACTGCGGCAGCAGACGCCGGCCCTTCCGCGTTCGGCAGCGTCCAGGCCGGCTCCCGGGGACTACAAGGGGTTCTCCGACGGAGCGCGCCGCGAGCGGCAGATCGTTCAGGGCCTGCCGACGCTGCTCGACGTACGGTTCCTCGCCCTCGGCGTCGCACGAGCCAAGGCCGTCTGCCGGATTGAGGCGCGCCTCAACAGTTCCACCGACAGCCTCGGGACCGGCTTCCGCATCGGCGAGCGAAGGATCCTGACGAACCACCACGTGGTCTTCGACGAGGAGGCCGGCGACGCACCGGCGGAGAGCGTGCAGGTCCAGTTCGGCAAGGAACTCGGCGTCGACGGGGTGCCGTTGATCCCGGTGACGATCAACGGGTTGGGTGGCGCGGCCCTGAGGGGTGAACGCGCCGACGACTGGGCGATCGTTGACCTCGCCGAAGCACCTCCAGCGGATGTTCCGATCCTGCGTATCGACGGACCGCGCGTCCCCGTCCGGGTCGACGACCGGGTCGCCATCGTCCAGCACCCGAAAGGCCTGGACAAGAAGATCGGCCTGACCCACAACCTGGTCCGCTACGTCGACAGCACGGTCGTGCAGTACTGGACCGATACCGACGAAGGCTCGTCCGGCGCCCCAGTCTTCAACGAGGCCTGGGAGGTCGTTGCCCTGCACCACGCCTCGGTGGAGGTCGGGAACCTCGATCAGTACGGCTACCGCAACCAGGGGCGGGCGATCCAGAGGATCGCTCAGCGCGTCAAGGCGATCGCGGGCTGAGATGGGCGACTGGGTCGACGACCCCGACTGGGGCAGCGCGGTCGGAGAGCGCCTGCGTCGGCGGCTGGTCGATGTCGTCGACAACGTCGACGACATCCGCCCGATCGTCCAGGCCGTCGGTCTTCAGGTCGGGCACCACCCCTTCGGCGCGAACGCCGTGGCCAGCAGTACGTGGGAGTCGGTGACCGAGGAAGCCGGGCGGCTACGGGTGCTGCGGCGCCTGTTGGAGTACGTCGCGACGGTCAGCCCGGCGTTGCAGCCGGACGTCGACCACGTACTCGCGGCGTCCCGTGGCGGTGGCGCGGTCGCCTGGTATCGCAGCAACCCTCCCGAAACCGCCCGACTGCTCGGGCCCGGGGAGCGCCGGTCGCTGATCGCACGCGTCTCCCTCGGGCCGGGCCTGCTCCAGGTGACGGGAAACGCCGGCATGCTCGTGATGGCCATCCGCGGGGACAAGGGCATGGGCAAGTCGCATACCCGTTGGTTGCTGAACCACATCCTGGAAGCGACCCGCTCGCCCTGGGCCAAGGTGGAGTTCGACATCGCGGCCGAATTCCCTCCCGAGGACTACGTCGGGACGAGCGAGCGGGTGTCGGTGTCGACCTTCGTCGACCGGCTGGCGTCGATCATGGGATCGGACTTTCGTTCCCACTCCGTCCCGGACCCCGGCGACGAGCCTCGATACGCTCGCGAGCTCGCCGCCGCATTCGCCGGTCGCTATGCGGTCGACGACTTCCCCCGACGCGTGCTCTTTCTCGACGGGCTCGATCGCCTTTACCTCTCGCCCGGAGTGGCGATCGTCGTCAGCCACCTGGCGACCAAGGTCGTGCACGGTGACCTGCCACGACTCCGGCTCGTCGTCACCGGATACCAGGGCGCCTTCAACGACGACGTGCTCGACGCGCTCGTCGAGGACCGCGCGGTCCCACTGATGCAGGCCGACCTCGAGGAGTTCTTCCGGACGGTGGGCAGGCAGGTCAACCGGCAGCTGACACCCCAGGACGTCGCGGCGATGGTTGCCGAGACCCTGCAATCGGCGACGCTGGCTGACCACGCGACCCTCGGGCGCACGGCGAGCGCGGTGGCGCGCCGCCAGTTCGGTCCTCGACCGTGACCGGTTCGGTCGTCGGCGCGGCCGAGTTGCGGCGGCGAGCAAGCGTGCTGGTCGAGTTCGAGCTGCCCTGGCTGGGGGTCGACCTCGAGTCGGACGCGACCGCGCTTCACGTCGCCGAGCTGCTCAGTCTGCACGCGCGTCTCGGGCCGGGCCGTCCGGACGGGCCGCCGCGCTGGCGTGTCCGCGAGGAGACGCGGAGCGCTGCGGCGGAGGGAGGGATCGGTGCACTTCGCGCCTCATGGCGGGCGGTGCCGACGCGGCCCGAGCACCGGCTGCAGGAGTGGATCGACCGCATCATCGGCGCCGGCCATACGCCGGATCTGGCTGCGTTGAGCCCGACCGATCTGGAGTGCGTCGCCCAGGTGAGCCGGTGGTTCGACGCGGCTGGCGGCCCGGTGCCCGCCTTCGCGGACGTGGATCGCAGAATGCGCCTGGAGTTGATGCTGGAGCCGCTGCGGCAGGTGCGTACCGAACACTTTCGCGATCGCGTCAGCGACTTGGCTCGGCTGCAGTCGCAGCGGCCGGGGCGCCCGATCCTGGTGCACGGCCGAGGAGGCCTCGGCAAGTCGGCCTTGGTGGCGAAACTGCTGCTGGAGGCGGTCGAATCCGGTACCCGGATCGCGTATCTGAACTTCGACCACAACGCGCTGAACCCGCTCGTCCCGGCCGGGTTGGTCGTCGAGTTGGTCCGCCAGCTGTCCTGGCAGCTGCCCGCGTCGGCCGGCGATCCGTTGCGCTGGGTTGAGGAGGAGGCGCGCGCGATGAGGCAGTTCGGTGACAGCGCCACCTCGACCGCCTCCCGAGACCTCGACCTGCACGCTGAGCAGTGGCGGTCGTTCTTGCCCCCGTTGGCATCGGCGATGCGCGACACCTCCGTCTTGGTCGCCTTCGACACTCTCGAGGAGGCCCAGCGCCGCGATCCGGACCTGGTCTCGCTGACCAGACTCGTCGGCGCGCTGGCCGAGCTGCCTGGCTGGCACATCGTGGCGAGCGGGCGTGCACCGGTGCCCGCTCTGGCGGCCGACGCGCACGTGCTCGATGGCCTGCCGCCGGACGACGCCGCAGAACTGTTGATCAGCCTGCTGGCCGCGGAGCCTCAGGAGTCTCGAGTCGAACTGCCCCTCGGCCAGGCACGTGACGTGCTCGATCTGGTCGGCACCAGTCCGCTCTGCGTCCGCCTGGCGGCAGGCATCCTGCGCTCCACGACCGGGGAGGTCGGACCGCTGCGCGACCTCGAACTGCAGTCCGGGGTACTCGAGGGCGAGCTGTATCGGCGGCTGCTCGGCTACATCGAGGATCCTGACGTCAGCAAGATCGCNATCGGACTTTCGTTCCCACTCCGTCCCGGACCCCGGCGACGAGCCTCGATACGCTCGCGAGCTCGCCGCCGCATTCGCCGGTCGCTATGCGGTCGACGACTTCCCCCGACGCGTGCTCTTTCTCGACGGGCTCGATCGCCTTTACCTCTCGCCCGGAGTGGCGATCGTCGTCAGCCACCTGGCGACCAAGGTCGTGCACGGTGACCTGCCACGACTCCGGCTCGTCGTCACCGGATACCAGGGCGCCTTCAACGACGACGTGCTCGACGCGCTCGTCGAGGACCGCGCGGTCCCACTGATGCAGGCCGACCTCGAGGAGTTCTTCCGGACGGTGGGCAGGCAGGTCAACCGGCAGCTGACACCCCAGGACGTCGCGGCGATGGTTGCCGAGACCCTGCAATCGGCGACGCTGGCTGACCACGCGACCCTCGGGCGCACGGCGAGCGCGGTGGCGCGCCGCCAGTTCGGTCCTCGACCGTGACCGGTTCGGTCGTCGGCGCGGCCGAGTTGCGGCGGCGAGCAAGCGTGCTGGTCGAGTTCGAGCTGCCCTGGCTGGGGGTCGACCTCGAGTCGGACGCGACCGCGCTTCACGTCGCCGAGCTGCTCAGTCTGCACGCGCGTCTCGGGCCGGGCCGTCCGGACGGGCCGCCGCGCTGGCGTGTCCGCGAGGAGACGCGGAGCGCTGCGGCGGAGGGAGGGATCGGTGCACTTCGCGCCTCATGGCGGGCGGTGCCGACGCGGCCCGAGCACCGGCTGCAGGAGTGGATCGACCGCATCATCGGCGCCGGCCATACGCCGGATCTGGCTGCGTTGAGCCCGACCGATCTGGAGTGCGTCGCCCAGGTGAGCCGGTGGTTCGACGCGGCTGGCGGCCCGGTGCCCGCCTTCGCGGACGTGGATCGCAGAATGCGCCTGGAGTTGATGCTGGAGCCGCTGCGGCAGGTGCGTACCGAACACTTTCGCGATCGCGTCAGCGACTTGGCTCGGCTGCAGTCGCAGCGGCCGGGGCGCCCGATCCTGGTGCACGGCCGAGGAGGCCTCGGCAAGTCGGCCTTGGTGGCGAAACTGCTGCTGGAGGCGGTCGAATCCGGTACCCGGATCGCGTATCTGAACTTCGACCACAACGCGCTGAACCCGCTCGTCCCGGCCGGGTTGGTCGTCGAGTTGGTCCGCCAGCTGTCCTGGCAGCTGCCCGCGTCGGCCGGCGATCCGTTGCGCTGGGTTGAGGAGGAGGCGCGCGCGATGAGGCAGTTCGGTGACAGCGCCACCTCGACCGCCTCCCGAGACCTCGACCTGCACGCTGAGCAGTGGCGGTCGTTCTTGCCCCCGTTGGCATCGGCGATGCGCGACACCTCCGTCTTGGTCGCCTTCGACACTCTCGAGGAGGCCCAGCGCCGCGATCCGGACCTGGTCTCGCTGACCAGACTCGTCGGCGCGCTGGCCGAGCTGCCTGGCTGGCACATCGTGGCGAGCGGGCGTGCACCGGTGCCCGCTCTGGCGGCCGACGCGCACGTGCTCGATGGCCTGCCGCCGGACGACGCCGCAGAACTGTTGATCAGCCTGCTGGCCGCGGAGCCTCAGGAGTCTCGAGTCGAACTGCCCCTCGGCCAGGCACGTGACGTGCTCGATCTGGTCGGCACCAGTCCGCTCTGCGTCCGCCTGGCGGCAGGCATCCTGCGCTCCACGACCGGGGAGGTCGGACCGCTGCGCGACCTCGAACTGCAGTCCGGGGTACTCGAGGGCGAGCTGTATCGGCGGCTGCTCGGCTACATCGAGGATCCTGACGTCAGCAAGATCGCCTATCCGGGCCTGACCCTGCGGCGGATTACCCCCGAGCTCATCCAGCGCGTGCTGGCGCGTCCGTGCGATGTTGAGGTGCCGGACGCCCGGCGGGCGCGGGAACTCTTCGACGGCCTTTCGCGCGAAGCGATGCTGGTGGAGCGGCGCGGGAATGACGAGGTCGTGCACCGCAGCGATGTCCGGCCGCTGATGCTGGAGCGGCTGGCGCGTGACAATCGGGACGCCGTCCGGTCGATCCATCGAGCGGCCGTCGCCTACTACCGCCGCCAGCCGGGCACTGCCGCGCGGGTCGAGGAGCTCTACCACCGGCTGATGCTCGAGCAGTCTGCGCGAACGCTCGACGCGAACTGGGACCAGAGCGCCTACCCCGAACTGAAGGCGCTGGTGAGCGAGTTGCCGGCGTCGGGCCGCGCGTACCTGATCGGTCGAGACCCTGAGCTGGAGTCGCGCTTCAGCAGTGAGGAACTGGCTCAGATCGACGAGGCGCGCCTGCGCCCGGTGCTGCAGCGCCAGGCGGAACGACTCGTGGCGAGCGGCGAGGTCGCGCAGGCCGCGGAGCTGCTGGCCCGATCCCGGACGACCGACGGCGCCCCGTTGCTGCCTCTGCTGGAGCTTCAGGTACGCGAGCTGCTGGGAGACCTGGAGGGTGCGCTGGCGCTCGGACAGCAGGAGGAGGCGCGACGCGCCCGGACCGGGGACGTGGCGGGGGTCGTCACCGCGGCCTTGCACACCGCGCGCGTGCTCCAGCAGCTGGATCGGGCGAGCGAGGCGGGGCAGCATCTCGCCGACCTGGCCCGCCAACTGCAGCGATCGACGTCGCGAGCCGTGACCGACCTCCTCCGGCTGCAGTTCACGGTGAGCCAGCTCCGGATGGAACGCTTCGGCTCGACCGCCGTCCCGCGGGACCACTTGGTGCAGGCGGCGCTCTTCAACTTCGGCCACCTCCCTCCCGCCACGCTGCGGCGGGAGCCGGCGCTGCTGCGCGATCTGGCCGGTGAACTCGGCGAGGACGCACCGGTCTCCGTTCTCACCGCGGCGTTGGAGGTCGGTCGGCTGGAGGACGAGGACGGTGCCGTGTCCGACGCTCTCGCGGACTTCGACGCCTCGGTCTCGCAGTCCCGCGGGCGGGACCACGGAGTGCTCGCCGACATCGCGCGGGCGGAACCCGTCGACGTGGAGAAGCCGACCGAGAGTTGGCAGCGCTGGCTCAGCAGCGGGCAGTCCAACAAGGTCGCAGGAGAGGTGGGCAAGTTGATCAAGCAGTTCGAAGGGGAAGTGCCCTCTGGGCTGGGCAACTCGATCGCCAACAGCTTCAGGGCGGCGGGCGACCGGGCGACGTCGTACCGGGCGGATCAGTGACTGGGTCGCGCCGCCTCAGCGTCCGGGTTGCTGCGGCCGCGCTCCTCGCGACCCTGCTCGCACTCCCGGCGACCAGCGCAGATGCCGCCGACCTGGCCACCGTCGTCGGGACCGGCAAGCGTGCGTTCCCGAAGTCCGGTACGACGGTCACCTTTCCGGTCGACGTTCCCGCCGACGTGGCCACCTCGCCGATCGGAGTCGCAGTCGCCGACATCGCACGCGGCACCACGCCGGTGCCGGCGGATGCCGTGCGCGGCGCGCTCGACGCGAAGAACGGCACGCTCGTGCTGACCCTCGTCAGCCCCGGCGCCTTCGCGACCGCGGGCGAGTACGACGTCTCACTGCTGCTGACGGGTTCGGGCCAGCGCCAGCGGGTCGCGGTGACCTTGGTGCGCGAGGCGACGGTGCTCTCGGTTGGCGGCACTGTCGCGGTCGAGAACGTCGTCGGTCCGCTGTCGCGCTGGAACGCCGACCATGCCCCGGCCCTCAGCGTCGGCGTCGACAGTGGCGGCGACCTGGCGTCGCTGAGCGCCCGACAGGTCGAGCACGACCGCGGCGACGTTCGGCTGACCGCACCCTGCGAAGCCGGCAGCTGTGCGCTGGACAGCGGCTCGCCGGTCGTCTTCCCCACACCGGTGGCGCCGGGAGGCAGCCTGCGGCTCGGCTACACCACCGAAGGCTTCCGGCTCGGTACGACGACCCGTGTGGTCGAGCTGCGGTCGCCCCAGCTCACCGCGCCGGTCAATGTCACCTACCAGGTGACGACCCGGCGCTCGCCATGGCTGATCCCGATCATCGCCGCCACGGGACTTCTGCTCGGGCTGCTGCTCCGGGTCGCGCTGACCAGGGCACTCGACGCCACCAACCGGCGACGCGCGCGGCTCGACCTACAGGCGGCCATTGCCGGCATCAAGGGGGAGTACGACGACGACCAGCTGACGGCAGACCTGCGTGGGCCCGCGGACGCTGTCTCCAACGCCAAGGTCAGTCTGGCTCAGATCGAGGCCGAGACTGCTCGGGTGGCTGCCGCGCTCGACGCAGCCAACGAGCGGCTGCGCCAGGCACGTACGGCGAACGAGGCGAGCGCCGCGCTGGTTGCCGGCGAGTGGCAACTGCCGCCCGTCGTGAGCGAGCAACTTGACCAGTTGGGCGCCGCGCTCGGACGGACCCGGGCGGCCATCGAGCAGCGCCAGGTCAGCGTCGCGCAGCAGGAAGGCGCCGCCGCGGCGACAGCAGCTGCCGACCTCCGGCAGGTGTCGGTGGATTGGCTGACCCGCTACGCGCAAGCGGCCGAGGTCGCCCTCGCCGCGCTCCCCAGCAGCGCGACCGAGTGGGAGGTGTCGGACCTGCGGCGCGCGCTCGAGCAGGCCAAGGAACTGGCCGCGCCGCCGGCCAAGAGCGCCGACGTCCGGGTCGCGCTGCAAGCGGTGCACAGCGCGAGCCTGGACTGGAACAGCGATGTCCGGCCGGCGCTCGCAGCGGTGGTCGCCGAGTTCCGCTCCCGCGATACCGGCCTGGCGACCGCCATCGACCAGGAGCTGGCCCGGGGCGACGCCGCTGACCGCCTCGGCGGGGCGGCTGATCCGCTCGGCCAGCTGATCGCGACCGCGGCCCCGAGCGCGTCTCCCGGCGGTCCTCCTGGGAAGGCACGCCCGGAAGCCGCGCGGCGGACGCGGGACTCAGCAGAGGCTCCGGCGACCACCGGCAGCACGGTGCTGCTACCCGCCTACCCCCTCGCGCTACGCCAGCAGATCGGTGTGCTGCCACGGCGCGCCCTGCTCGCGCTCAGCTTCACCGCGACGACCGTGTTGCGCTACCTCGGGCTCGCCGTCATCGCCTGCGTCGTCGCGTACTGGGTGGGAGCCGAGGCCTGGATCGGCACCCGCGACCAGATCATGATCGTCTTCGGCTGGGCGTTCGCGCTGGATCTGAGCGTGCAGGCCGTGACGGCGATGTTCGCAACCTCGACGACCGCGCCGCCGAACCTCGTGGCATCCGCCAAGTAGCGAATCGGTGCGCCGCTGACGTGGCGGCAGGACGCGCAAGATGGGGAGTCAGGGCTCCCAACATGGGTGAGTCCGCCCGATGTGGGGACCCGGGATCCGGGCGAGATTGAAGCGCATCAGCTCGACTCGCCAAGGAGTTCACCATGATCCCCTCACCCGCAACGGACTACTACCTCTCCGCGCTGATGGCCGACCGGCTGCGCGAGGCAGAGGCCCGGCGCCGCCACCGCGGCTTCGACTTCACGCCGTGGCCGCGGCGCCGTCCCGTCCTCGATCGCCTGCGCCGCCTGCTGTCGCGTGCCGGGACCGGATCCGCTTCGGGCGCCGTCCAGGTGCCGAACCCTGCCGACGGGCTCGGGCACTGACGGCCCGGATGGGGCGCTCGGCAAAGCCGAGCGGGCGAGGCGAACCGGCGAGCCGGCCGGATACGCCTCGCCGGCCGTCTTTAGGGTTGCGGCACCGGCATCGTCAGCCGGCCTGATCACCGGGAGTCGTCGTGAGCCCATTCCGTCGTCACCGTCGCCTCCGGACCGCGGCCGCGGCAGTCGCCTCGGCGGTTCTCGCCGTCGCGACAGTCGGATGCACCCCGGACGCGTCGGAGCCGTCGCAGCCGACGCCGGTCCCCAGCGCCGCGAGCGCGGGTAGCGGCACCCCGACGGCGGCACCTGACCTCCGACTCGGCGCGCCGGTCGACTGTGTGGTCAACGCCTATTGCGCGGTCGGCCTGGCAGACGTGTACGGCTTCGACGTCAGTGGGAGCGTCGAGCCGCACGCCCGAATCGCCGACTCGGTGGCCGCGCTCAAGGCCGGGAACCTGGACCTCGCTGTCGTGTTCTCCGGCTCCCCGTACCCGACCGACCCGGAACTGCTGGCCGTCGAGGATGACAAGGCGATGGTCGCGGCCGACAATGTCGTGCCGGTCTATCGGCGTTCCCTCGGACCGCTGTTCGGCGGCAAGCTTGCCGACCAGCTCGACGGCTTCAGTGAGTTGCTGCGCCCGGCGGCACTGGCGGAACTGGACGCGCTGGTGGCGGGGGGCGCCAGCCCCAAGGAGGCCGCGAAGACCTGGCTGGACCAGGCCGCTCCCGCGCCACGCGACGCGAAGCCGGTGGAGGGTCCGCGGCTCCGGATCGGCGGCGCTGACTTCCTGGAGAGTCGTGTCCTGGCCGAGGCCATCGCCGGGTTTCTCGCCGACCGCGGCTTCCGCACCCGCGTTGTCACGGTGGACGGCGGCCGGCACGAGGTGGTCGATGCGCTCGCGAACGGTCGCCTCGACATCGCGCCGGAGTACACCGCGGCTCTGCTGGAGTACCTCAACGGCGGCCTCGGCGAAGCCGCCGACGATGAAGCAGCGAACTACAGGCGGCTTGCCGACTACACCGAGCTGATCGGGGTGTCGCCGGCGAGGATGGCGCTTGCGAACAGTGCCAACGTCTTCGTCACCACCCGCACGCGGGCCCGCGAGCTGAACCTGCGACGGCTGAGCGACCTGGCGAACCTCGGCGTCCCCACGGTCTCCACGAAGACCCGTCCCGGGATCCAGAAGGCGCCCGCGGAACTCGGCATCCTGGTCCGGTCGGTCGGCCACCAGCTCGCGGCGGGCAGCAGCGGCCCGGAGGTGCGGGATCTCCAGCGCCGGCTGAAGCAGCTCGACTTCGACGTCAAGGCAACCGGGACGTACGACGCCGACACCGTCGCCGCTGTCCGGACCTTCCAGGGACAGCAGGGCCTCGCACCAACGGGGGTGGTGAAGCGCAGCACCGAGAAGGCGCTCGCCGACCCGAAGCCGCTCCCGAAGCCGAATCCGGTTCGACCAGGCGACGGGGGCGCGGCCAGACCTCCGCGCGGCGCCGGCAAGGTGATCTACCTGACCTTCGACGACGGACCCGGGCCTCGCTATACGCAGGAGATCCTCGACCTGCTCGATCGGTACCAGGCCAAGGCGACGTTCTTCGAGCTCGGCGCAAACGCCACCGCGAATCCCGGACTGACCCGTGCCGTGCTGAAACGTGGCCATGCGCTCGCCAGCCACACCTGGGACCACGCCGACATGACCGGCTTGTCCGCGACGGCCCTGCAGAACGAGATCAGCCACACGTCGCGCGCCCTGGAGAAGATCGCCGGCCGCCCGATCACCTGCCTGCGCCCGCCGTACGGGGCCAACAACGCCAGGGTCCGATCGGCGATCGCCCGGAACGGGCTGACGATGTGGCTGTGGGACATCGACCCGCAGGATTGGAGCCGCCCCGGAGTGGCCTCCATCCGGCAGAACGTCTTGTCCCACGCCCATCCGGGCGCCGTCAGCCTGATGCACGACGGCGGCGGAGATCGCAGCCAGAGCGTGGCGGCGCTGCGCCAGGTCCTGTCCTCACTTGCACGTCAGGGCTACCGGTTTGAGGCGCTGCCAGGCTGCTGAGTTGGCCGGCGTCAGCAACTGCGCGAAGGCCGGGTAGTCCGCTGCCCGGACGCTTCACGACCTCGGCTGGTCGGTCCGAGGCAAGGGTGGTGGCTCGCGAACGTCGCACCAGGTGGCGACGTCGTTCAGTGCCGCGCGCAACGCCTGAAGGTAGAGCTCGCGCACCTCGAGCATCTCGCTGTCGCTTTCCTTCTCCGCTCGATGCAGCACTTCCCACGTCTCTGGCGAGAACGCCGTGACGTAGAGCGTTCGCCCGTCCCGCTCGATCGAGGTGGAGCGTGTGCGGCCAGGCGTGATGGCGACGTCGAGTCGGTCTGCCTCGGCGGCAGCCCACCAGCTGGCCCAGGCCGAGTCACCGTCGATCCTTCTGCTGTAGCGCCAGAACCAGGCAACGTAGTCGGGGATCTCATCAGATCCTGGACGGAACTGCGAGAAGATCCTGAACCATCTCGTCGATGGTTTCGAGGGTGTCACGGGCCAGTGAGCCAGAACCTGGGGGTCGGTCAGATCGAGGGGTTCGCCATCGGGACGCGTGTCGTGCGCGGCACGGTCGAGGTCTGCGGTCGTCACGAGCGGGTTGTGGAGAGCAGCCGAGCGAACGTCGGGGCGAGGATCGACCAGGAGTCGCTCCAGCACCTCTCGGTGGGCGGTGCTTGCGGCGAGCATGCTGCGCACGTCCTTGTGCGGATCGTCGGCCAGCAGATGTGCGACGTCTTCCGGGAGTGAGGTGTTCTGCGCCAAGACCATGCGGATGCGGTTGTCGGCGGCCCGGGTGATGGCCAGCGCGACATCGGGGTCAGAGTGGTGGTTCGCGGCGAGCGCGAACCGCACCTGCCAGGCCCGGTCATCGACCAGGCCGACGGTGACGGTGGCCGGGACCTCCGGCCGCGCGGCGATCACCGCGCGAGTGCGCCAGTCCCGATCACCGGTGAGGTCGGCCATGACGTCGAGTGGGGTGTGCGGATTGGCTGCGACCTGTCGCCTCACCTGCGGAGATCGGTCCGCCGCGAGCTCGGTCAGTCTCGCAGCTGAGGCGGTGGATTGTGCCTCGGCCACCCTCTCCGGAATCGCCGCCAACGTCACGCCACCACCCCCCCACGCCACCACGCCCGGCCAAGAGCCCCCACGCGCCAGATGCGTGGCTGTCCAATCGTGCGGACAGACCCTAACCGCCGACGGCATTCCAGGAAGCGAACCCGTTCTGCACTCCCTTGAGAGCCGGCTCCAGCGCGGGGTAGTGGCGCAGGATGACCGAGATCAGGGTGTTGTCCTCCACCCAGTCCAGGCCCTCCTGGGTGTAGACCTCGGGGCGGTAGTCGTCGGTGAAGAAGCGGTCACTCTTCAGCCGCCGTGACGCCATCAGGACGAAGATGCGGAACGCCGTGTCGCTGAAGGCGAAGCCTTTCGGGAACTGTTCGGCGTACATCCCGATGGACAGGTCGACGTCCTCGATGTCGTCGTAGACCGCCTTCAACTCCCGCGTCCACTCCGGGTTCGGGGACAACTCGTCGAGGTCGCGGACGGGCTTCATGTGCAGCAGCCGTCGGAACTCGTTGTAGCGCGGCACGCCGCGCTCCCGCACCCGCAGGATGTCGGTCGCGGCAAGATCGACGATCGTCCCGTCCGGCCGCCGCAACGTCTGCAGGAACTTCGGGTAGTTGTGCAGGCAGACCAGCCCGGGATTCCCCCGGCCGAAGGAGTACAGCGCGTTCGGCATCCCGAACTCGCGCAGCCGGGCCCGGGTGTGCAGCGCATCCAGCTCGGGGAAGGTCAACGACTCGAGGACCGAGTCGTCCGACAGGCTGCGGAACAGGTAGTCGTCCGGGACCAGTTGGTGCATCCGGTAGACCGCGACGAACTCCTCGGTGAGCGAGTACGGCACGCCGTGGTGGTCGTGCGGTGAACCGGGGATGCCGCTGACCAGGTCGCTCGGGGAGAGCCGGCCCCGCCGCCGCGCGACTCGTTGGCCGGCCACCCCCCACCAGTTGATCCGCATCGCCCGCCGGGTGGTCGGGTGCGAGATCACCGCCGGGGTCCATTCCACTGTGTGGATCTTGGCCATCAACGCGGCGTTGATCAGCCGCGCCTTGTCGAAGATCCAGTCCTCGTCGCGGTCCGGATTGTTCTTCCGCAGCATCGCGGCGATGGCGTTGTGCTCGTGGGTGAAGAGCGTGTGCAGCAGCCCCAGGCCGAGCCAGAAGTTGCCCGCGACGCCGCTCAGATCCAGCGCCTTCTCCAGGTCCTCGGGCGGCAGTCCATCGGGGTCGACGCGCAAAGCGCCGTCGTCGCCGCGGCGCGCGGCGATGGTCGCCGTGTCGCTGCCGTAGACCTGCGACGCGTCCCACCAGTGGCTGTCGTCGGTGACATAGGTCGGTGCGGTCCCGCTGTCCGGGTCCCAGGTGGTGTCCGGTCGGGTGCGCTCGATGCGCATCGGGTTCTCGTGCCAATCGTCGCCGTCGCCGAGATCGAGCTGCCAGGGCTTCTCCGCAACGTTCTTCCCGTGGCTGAACCAGTCGTGCACCTCGAACTGCAACCAGGCTGCGACCAGGACGTTTGCACCGGCAGCCGGAATCAGCGCGTCGCGGGTCAACAGCTCCCGGCTGACCCGCCGCGGGTTCGGGTCAAGGATCCGCGGCTCCTCCTCGGGATAGCTCTCGGGCAGCGGAATGTTCCGGCCGAAGCGGGCCGCGTACCCACCCATCGCCGGTTGCTCGAGGTCGTTCCACCGTCCGTCGTCGCTGCGCGCCTCCTTCCAGCGGTCCGGCATCGGATCGCTCAGCTGCGGAACCCCCGTGTCGTACAGGTTCCGCTCACGAAGCCGGTCGCGAATCCCGACCAGGGTCAGGATCCCGATCGGAAGCGGAAGCTTGTGCCAGCCGAAGCGGTGGTCGAGTCGGGTCGCCACGGCGGCGAGGAGCCGGTGCAGAGGCTTCATTCATCAGTCCTTCCGGTCGGAACCGTCGGTCGGGGAGGAGTGCGGTCGATGGTGCTCAGCTTCCGGCCGGCGCGGGGGTCTCGGAGCGTGCCTGCCGCTCCAGTGAACGGGTGTAGCGCCGGGTGGCGCCCCAGGTGAGCAGGACCAGGGCCAGGTTGCCGCCGACCACCGTTGCCACCTCCCAACGTGCCGGGACGTGCACGGGTCGGCTGGTGGGCGGCACCTGCGCGTACGCGATCAGCCCGTTCCACACCGCCAGCAGGGACGCCACGTAGAGGGCGGTGATCACCAGCCA
Organism: Propionibacteriaceae bacterium; assembly: GCA_044225235.1. Taxonomy (GTDB): domain Bacteria; phylum Actinomycetota; class Actinomycetes; order Propionibacteriales; family Propionibacteriaceae; genus Microlunatus. The sequence goes on from JBGAIX010000015.1 coordinate 18,441, forward strand.
GTTGAGCCGTGGCGCCCACGGGCGAGCAGCCCGCTTCTGGGGCGTGTTGTAGAGCCGCTGCAACCCTCGGCGCGGGCCGACGTCGAGGTAGCGATAGCCGACCAGCCACCAGAGCAGGACCGAGTACGCGAACCAGTTCGTCGGTAGCGCAGCGACGGCGATGTGAACGGCGTACTCGAACAGGTTGCGTCCCGTCACCCACCGCCCGATGAGCCGCCCGAACGACTGGGAGTTCCGGTTCAGGTAGGCCGCCAACGGCATCGAGGAGGTGAAGAGTGCGATGCGCCCTCCCCAATACCACAGCTCGCTCTTGTGGGCGATCGCCCAGGGGCCGATCAAGAAGAGGTCGGCGCTCACCACCGCGAGGTGAATGGCGAACAGCCGGAGTGCGTTCCGGTTGCCGAAGAGCGGATTCAGCAAGGTGGCCGGTGAGCGGTAGCCCTGGTACAGCAGGCGGAGTCCGACGGCGAAGCCCCAGAGCAGGAGCGCGGAGTAGATCAGCGTGCAGAGCACGGTCGCGAAGGTGTTCATCGGTGCCGGCCCGAGTCATCGCGTACGCCCGGGCCCCGCGGGGGACATGGCAGCACCCTAGCGGGACCCGGGGAATTCCTCCGTCGCCCATACTCTCCGGCGTCGGGCGAACGTCGATGCACCTACGCAGCCGCGAGGTAGCGGGTGCGGGTGGGCTCTTCGGTCAGCTGTACGGCGACCCGCTGGCCGAGCTTCTTCAACAGGCGCGCCCGGGTCGGGCCGATGCTGCCGACCGGCATTCCCGTCCGATCGCTGATCTGGGTGTAGGGCAGCGGCGGATCGGCGACGAGCAGCATCAGCAACTGCTGTTGGCTCGCGCTCAGGCCGCTCAAGCCCTCCCGAATGGCCTGCTGGCGCTCGGCCCGCAACAGCTCGTCGTCGACCTCGGGCTGGTCCGGACCGGTGCCGCGCTGCGCCGAGGCGATCTCGCGATCCATCGCCCACGGGTCGGTGGGGTCGATGCTGCGAATCCGCTGCCGCTGCTTGAGGACGGCCAGGCAGGCGCGAGTGGCGGTGGTGGCGATCCAGCCCGGGAGGGCCTCCGGAGTGCGCAGCCGATCGACGTTCTCGACCAGCCGGACCCAGACCTGCTGGCTGACATCGGCCCCGTCCTCGCGGTCGAGCCGGTGCCTGCGGGCGATGCCGTCTACCAACGGCTGGTAGCGCTGGACGATGCCGTCCCAGGCGCTGGCCTCACCGTCGCGAGCGCCGCGAACCAGTTCTGCGTCTGTCGGGCCACTGTTGCTGAATGACACGGACCTTCTCCTTCCGACCTCCCGCAGGATTCCTGCGGCATGTCGGCAACTCTCGTCCGTACGAGGCGGGCCCGGATCAGCAGAAACCCTAGGTCGACACCCTGGTTCCCTGGGGTCGCCGACCGCCCGGACCCCTAGGTGGGCTGCTGGGGCTGCGTGGAGTCACCGGGGAGGATTCGTCGTGCGAGGGCAACGACTCCTGGCGGGCGACCAGTGCCGCGAGCTGGGTGCGGCGGTTGATGCCGAGCTTCTGGAACACGTTGCGCAGGTGGAACTCGATCGTCTTGGTGCTCAGGAACAGCTGGCCGGCCACCTCGCGGTTGGACAGGCCTCTGGCGACCGCGAGGGCCACCTGCAACTCCTGCGGGGACAGCTCGGTCAGCCCGGTCTCCGGACCGCGGACCCGAACGCCCGCGGCCTCCAGCTCGTTCCGCGCCCGAGACGCCCAATCCACTGCGCCCAGCCGGTCGAAGACAGCAAGCGCAGCGCTCAGTTCCGCGCGGGCGTCGCGCTGCTGGCCGCGCCGGCGGAGATACTCTCCGAGCAACAGCCGGGTGCGAGCCGTCTCGAACGGCATCGCGGCGCGCTCGTGCAGTGTCAACGCGAGGCGCATCTGCTGTTCGAAGTCGTCGGGGTGAACCAGGGCGCGGCACCGGGCCGCCACCGCGACCGTCGTCGGTTGGGCCACCGACGACGCGAGCTTCTCGAGTCGGGCCAGCTCACGCTCCGCCGCGTCCTGGCGGCCCTCCAGCACCAGGCACTCGATCAGGTCACTGGACCACCAAAGCACCGGCGAGTCGGCGAACCCGACCTCATCGGCAAAGTCGGCGATCTCCTGGTACGCCTCGATGGCGGCGGCGGGCCGGCCCTGAGTGAGTTCGAGCAGGCCGAGCGCACTCAGGCCGAGGCAGCGGTACGTCGTGGCGCCCGCTGCGGTCGACGCGGCGATCGCCTCGGCTGCATGGGCTCGCGCCTCTTCCGGCTGCCCCGTGACGGCCTCCAGCCGCGCCAGCGCCGCGAGACTGCTAGGTCGCTCGCCTACCCAGCCGGTGTCGGCGGCGAGTCGGAGCCCCTCGTGCACCAGCGCCCTGCTGCGCGTCCAGCGGCCTCGCCAGAACTCGATCCTGGACAGGCTGCTGAGCCGGAAGGGAAGGAGCCCGACCGCGCTCCGGTCGCGGGCGCCCTCGACGGCGCGCTCCAGCAGGTCGGCGGCCCGATCGATCTCCTCGAGCGCCTGGTAGCCGATGCTCACCGCGAGGATCAGCTGGTAGAAGAAGTCCACGCCAAGCGCGTCGACAGCGTCGATCTCGTCCGCACGCTGTTCGAGCACCGCGCGCGCGGCCGGGTCGCCGGTCAACGCCATCACCATCGCCGCGATGGTGGCTACCTGGAGCGGCGCTGCCTGCTGACCGTCGGCTACCAGGCTCATCGCTTGCGTCGACGCCGCCGTGGCGGTCGGCAGGTCGCCGATGACGATGCTGGCCAGCGCAGCATCGCTCAGGATGTCGGCGGCCGGACCGGGGTGGTCGACAGCCAGCCGGCGACCGATCTGCAGCAGTCCGTCGCGCCCGGTCAGCATCGCGCCGCGCCAGACCTCGAGCCGGTGCAGCGCGTGCCCGACGGCGCTGACCAGCTCCGGATCCTTGTCCAGGCCACGCGCATCCTGCAGCAACGTGCGGCACTCATCGATCGCCCCCGCCAGGCGGAGAGCGTGCGCGGCCTGCAGGAGGCGCCGCATCGCTCCTTTGCGCCCGGGCGTCAGTTGCGAACTGCGTTCGTACAACTTGCCGGCGACGGTGAAGTTTGCCGACTGCAGTTCGTGGTCGGCCGCAGCGGCGAACGCGTCGGCAAGTGCGTCGTCCGGGGCGGCGCCACCGGCGACGAGATGCCAGCCGCGACGCTCCAGCATCGACGGCCCGGCATGGGCCAGCAGCGCGGCCGCGCGCTGGTGCGCACGCCGGCGCTGCCGCGACGACGCGCCCTGGTACACCGAGGCCCGGATCAGCGGGTGCCGGAAGTCGAGCCGGCCGTGTTCGTAGCCGACCAACCCGGCGTCCTCCGCCGGGTCGAGGTCATCCAGCGACAGGCCCTCGGCCTCCAGCGTCGGCCGCAGGTGTTGCGGGGCGTCCGAGCCGGTCACCGCGAGCAGCAGCAGCGCGCGCCGAGTGGACTCGGGGAGCTCGTGGATGCTGCCCTCGAAGGCCGACTGGAGCACCGACCCGATCGGCAGCGGCTCGTCGCCCAGCGCCCACAAGGACAAGTCCTCCGCCGTCATCGTGGACGGCAGTGTGATCAGTGCCAGTGGATTCCCGCCGGATTCCTCGACGAGCCTGGCGGCCGACACCTCCGACAACGGTGGCAGCCCGGACGAGGTGACCAGCGCTCGCGCCGACGCCGCGTCCAGACCGGCCAGGGCGAGGGTGGGAAAGCGGCCCAGGCGGTCCGCCGCGGCGGTGCCCGGGCGAACGCCGAAGACCAGCACGACGCCCTCGACCTCCAGCCGATTGGCCGCGAACAGCAATGCGTCGAACGAGGCCGGGTCCAGCCAGTGGGCGTCGTCGACGGTGACCAGGACCGGACCGCGGTTGGCGATCGCCGCCAGCAGGCTGAGCGTTGCGACCGAGACGGTGAACCGGTCCGCCGGGCTGGAAGGTCCGACCGCGAAGATGCTCGCGAGTGCAGCACCCTGCCGGTCGGCGATCGCGTCCAGGTCGCTCAGGTGGTGCCGGAAGACGTCGGCGAGGTTGACGTAGGCGATGCCGCTCTCGCCCTCCATGCCGACGGTGGAGAGCACGGAGCCGGTGGCGGCTTCGCGGGCATCGGCGAGCAGCGCGCTCTTGCCGATCCCTGGTTCGCCGCTGAGCACCAGGACGCTGCTCACGCCGGACTCCGCGGCGGCCAGTGCCGCGTGCAGAGCCTGCAGTTCGTGGTCGCGCCCGATCAGCACGGGCCCATTATTTCCGCCCTCGTCGGCCTACCGCGCCAACCCTTTGCGGCATCTCTCGGTGTGAGCGCAGGAGAACGAGCGTCGCCGGCGAGTCGGACCCTGGTCGCGCGGTCGGTCAAGCGCTCAGGGGGTGATCCCAAAGGTGGCCAGGAAGGCCAGGTCGTCCCGCTGGTCCACGCGGTAGCCGCCGGAGGTGCCGGAACAGGTGGCGCTGGTGACGTAGGAGACCACCGCGACGATCCGGGTGGTGCCCGGCTCGAAGATCGGGCCGCCCGAGTCGCCGTAGCAGATGCCGCCGGTCACGTTGTTGTTGGAGAACTTCGCCGACACTCCCTTGCCGGCGCCGGCGACACCCTTGATGTCCACCAGGGTCAGGCTCGTCGCGCGTCGGGTGTTGCCGCCGGCGGCGGTGTGCGGACCGGCGCCTTCCAGGCCGTAGCCGACCACGGGGTACAGCGCCTGCTTGTTCGCCGCGTACAGCTGATCGAGCCGCCCCGCGGGAGCGATCTCGCCGTAGCGCCCCATCGTCCGCGGCCGGCCCAGCAGCAGCACGCCGAGATCGTGCGCGGTCGCTGTCGCCGCCGCGTACTCAGGGTGCGGGTACGCCGTGGCGCGGACCCAGTCGTAGGAGCCGTCGAGTGCCTCCGACCAGGCGTCGTACCGTCCGGCATTGTCGCTGGGGGCGTAGGCGGTACTCGGCGGGAGGATGCTCAGGTCCGGCGTCTCGGAGACGCTCAGCCAGATGTCGGTGCCGCCCGAGCTGGACGTGTTGGGCACGCCCCCGGTGCCGATGCCGGCCGCACAGTGGCCGGCGGTTACCGCCAGCGTCGGCGTCACCAGCGTGGCTGTGCAGGTCGACCAGGCGCCGAGATCCTCGAATCGCGGGTCGACGGCCAGCGGCTGGAAGTACACGATCTCGGTGACGTAGGGATGGGCAGACCCGTCGGCGACTCCGCCCTTGATCGCGTGAGCCGGTGAGGTCAACCCCGCCCACGCGAGGGTGGCGAACACCAGCGACATTGCCAGCGCGGCTGTGCGTCTGCGCACTCGGTTCTCCTCATGTCCATGCGGGTGTGCCGCACCACCACTCGTTTTGTCCCCTCGACGAGGAATCTTGCCCGAGTCGCAGAATCTGCACCGGCAAACGGCACGCAAATCGCCGGGAATCTGGTCGAGGATCTCACAGCCTGGCAGCGGATCGCGGAGGTCGGCGCCGACCCTCAGCCGCTGTCGCTCAGGGCGAGCAGGTCGAGGACTGCCTCCTCGATCGCGCCGTGCGTCGCACCGTCGAACAGATCGCTGTCCAGCCTGGCCACGTCCGGCGGGATCGTGATCCCGTCGAGAAACAGGTCGATCAGCCGGGGATCGACGTAGGACGCCCGTGCGACCGCCGGCGTGTTGCCGAGATAGGCGGCGACCTGCTTCATTGCCGCGCTGACGGCCCGCTTGCGCGCCGTTGCCGTTCGCGCGGTCTCGTTCGCCGCAGCCAGCGCGGTCGCCGCGATCACTGTTCCGTGCCAGGTGCGGAAGTCCTTCGCCGAGACCTCACCGCCGACGCGGTCCTTGACGTAGGCGTTGATCTCCCCGGAACTGACGTCGTGCCAGCCGTCTCGATCGCGGTACGCAAGCAGTTCGGGCCCGCCTCCGCGGCGCCGCAGCAGGGTGTGCACCGCCTCTCGCACCAGGTCGTCCGCGATGGCCACGTAGCGCTCCTGGCCGGATTTGGCGACGTAGTCGAAGACGACGGTGGACCCCTCGACGCTGACGTGCTCTCGGCGGATGGTGGCCAGCCCGTAGCTCTCGTTGGTCTCGGCGTAGGTCTCCCCGCCGATCCGGAAGAAGCCGAGGTCGAGCAGCCGGAACGCGGTGCCGAGAGCGCGCTGCAACGGCATCCCGTCCAGCGCCAGATCGTCGGCGACCCGCTCGCGCGCGGCAGGCAAGCGAGCCGCCACCTCCAGCACTCGGTCGTGCTTGAGCTGGTCGCGTTTGCGCCGCCAGGCCTCGTGGTAGAGATACTGCCGCCGGCCGGCCGCATCCACGCCGACGGCCTGCAGGTGTCCGTTGGGTACCGGGCAGATCCATACCGCCGTCCAGGCGGGCGGAATCACCAGGAGTTGGCATCGCTCCCGATCGGCGCCGTCGATCCGTCGCCCGTCCTGATCGAGGTAGACGAAGCCGCGTCCGGCTCGCCGGCGCGTCCAGCCTGGGTCCTGGGACGACACCCTTCGCAGCCGCGGCACGAGCTCAGTATGCGACGATCCGGCGGCCCACGCTTACGCCGTAAAGCATGTCGCCCAACGAGGGCAACTCACCGGCGAGATCGCTGCGCCGCATCACGAGTCCGTGCCGTCCAAGGTCCTACGTCCGTAGACTCGCAGCCGGTCAATGGCTCTCCTGGTGAGCTCGGCCATGGATACGACCCACCGGTTCGGTCGGAGCCAACAGTGGAGCGTTCGGAGAACGTCGCGGCAGCGGGCTGGCTGTCACAAGCCCGCGATACGCCCTCGCAACAGGTGGTGACCCTCGGCCCGCCGACGTTCTCCGCCTATGCAAGACTTCGCTACCTTCCCGACCCCTCGTGGTCGGGTGCCCTGGAATCTGACATCACCATCCCGCCGGCTCACCGCCGAACTTCGTCTGGCCGGCCGATCACCGATGGTGCTTCGCCAGCGACGTCGACCCGCACTGGGCGGGTATCGGTTCCGACACAAGCGTGATCGCCCGCCTGGTGGCACAGACCGACCTAGACATCGTCAATGCGGACCCGGCCGAGGCTCAACCGACCTACAGCTGAACTGACGTGCTCGCGACCGGCACCGACTCGTACCGCCTCGCCCACACCCTCACTCTGAGCCCGCAGAGCGCGCAGACCGAGAAGCGACTCCTTCGTCACCTCAGCCTGGACGTTCAGCACCGCTAGCGACTCCCCGATTGATCCGAGACCGACTCCGACGACGGTCCGCGAGCTACCCCTCTGAGGTACCTCAGGCGCGGTGCCCCGGCTGCTCGCCCGCCGGTGAGCTGCGCCAGCCGTCCGGGTCCGGAAGATCAGGCATCTGCACCATGTGTGCCGCGCTCCTTAGCACGACGCTGGAGGACAGCTGGTGATGCGAGAGGAGACCCGGTGATGAGCATCCTGAACGACTACACAGTCCCGATCATGCTGGAGCAACGGGCGCGCGAACTGCGCGCCGAGTCGGAGGCGCGGCGGCTGGCGCAGTCGGTGCGCCCGCAGCGCAACCGGTGGTGGACGAGGCTCTGGCCCGGTTCGACCCGGCGCCGGGAGGCCGCGCTGCCGCCGGCCCGCGGCCCGTTGACGGCACAGACCTGCGAGTGACCGCACGCGGCTCGACAGTCGTGCCGGTCGAGGGCGACGGGCTCCCCCACCCCTCGCCCTCGGCGGCCCCGGGCGCGATGTCCGCGCCGAGTGGCACGATGAATTCCGTGGTCGCAGAGACCGGTCCCGACGCCGGCGAACGCCGGGGCCACGTCGTCGGCAGGCAGCAGCAGCGGGCGCAGCTCACCCGACTGCTCGACGAAGTGCGCGCCTCGGGTTCGAGGTTCGTCCTCGTCGGCGGCGACGCCGGGGCCGGCAAGACGACCGTGGTGCAGGCATTTCTTTCCGAGGTGGCGACGGCGGCAGGAGTAGCCGGCGTGCCCGGCGGCCCCCACGCGGGCCTGGTTCGTACGATCCGTGGCCAATGCGTGCCGCTGGGTGGCGACGGGCTCCCGTACGCACCCGTCGTCGGGGCACTGCGCGACCTGGTGCAGCTGTTCGGGCGTGACCGTGTCCTTGACTGGGCTGGCGCCGGCGCGGGCTCGCTCGGCGTCCTGCTTCCGGAACTCGGTGGCCAGGGCACCGAGGGTGACACGATCCGGCTGCAGCTGTTCGAAGCGGTCGCGCGACTGCTGGAGCGCGCCAGCGAGGACGGGCCGCTGGTGTTGGTGATGGAGGACATCCACTGGGCCGACGAGTCGACCCGCCATCTGCTGAGGTTCCTGACCCGGGCCCTGACCGACGCGTCTGTCCTGATGGTGGCCACATTTCGCACCGACGAGCTGACCCGTCGCCACCCGTTGCGTCCGTTCCTCGCCGAGGTCGGGCGGCTGCCGAGGACGGCGCGGCTCGACGTTCCCGCGCTGACCCGCGACGAGGTCGCCGAACTGCTGACCCGGCTGCTCGGGCACCCGCCGAGCCGGGTCGCCGCCGACCTGGTGTTCAGGCGCAGTGAGGGCATTCCCTACTTCGTCGAAGAACTCAGCAGCTCGACGGCGACGGGCTGCATCGACATGCCCGACACGCTGCGGGACGCGTTGAACGTCCGCGTGCTCGCGCTGTCCGACCAGGCTCAGCAGGTACTGCAGCTCGCGTCGGTGGCGGGCAACCGGGTCGACCACGACCTGCTTGAAGCCGTCTCCTCGGAGCCGCCGAGCAGCTTGGACGCCGCGCTCCGGGAGGCGATCGACGCAGCAGTCCTCACAGCCGACGAACGCGGCTACGCCTTTCGCCACGCGCTGCTCCGCGACGTCGTCCACGACGACCTGCTGCCCGGGCAGCACGCCCGACTGCACGCGCGGTATGCGGCCGTACTCGAGGCAAGGCCGGGGCTGGTCGGCGCCGACAGCCACGCCATGGAGGTCGCTCACCATTGGAATGCCGCGCACGAGGCGGCCAAGGCGTTCCGGTGGTCACTCGAAGCGGCGCGGTCGGCCTCCGCCGCGTACCCGGAGATGCTGAAGCTCTACGAACGGGCCCTGGAACTGTGGGACCAGGTCGACGATCCCGAGCAGCTGGCCGGCTCCCGATCGAGCCTGCTGGTACGAGCCGCCCGCGCGGCCGAGGACGCCGGCGAGGACGAACGGGCCCTGGCGCTGGCGTCGGCAGCGCTGGACGACCTCGATCCGGCGCGGGTCGAGGAGAGGGTCGAGCTGCTGGTGATCAAGACGCGGTTGCTCGCCGCGCTGATGCGACCCGGCACGGTCGAGACGATGCGTGAGGCCTACGAGGTGCTGCCGGCATCGGCAGATCCTGTACGTCGCGCCCGGGTGCTGGAGGAGTTGGCGCGCCGGACGTTGCTCAGCGGTGCCGTCGCCGACGCCCTGGTGCGCGCCGAGCAAGCCGTCGAGGCGGCGCAGACCCCGGCGACCCGGCGATTGGAGTGCAACGCTCGGATCACCCTCGGCACGGTGCTGGTCAATCTCGCGCGCGAGAGTGAGGGGCTCGAACAGTTCCGCCAGGCCGGCGCGCTCACGAAGCTGAACACCCGCACCCAGCTTCGGTACTTCGTGAACTACTCCGACGCCCTTCACCTGGCGGGCCGGTACCGGGCGGCTGTCGATGAGGCGATGACCGGAGTGGCGGTCGCCGGGCAGCTCGGGCTGGAACGGACGAGCGGATCCATGCTCGCCGGCAACGCCGCGGAGCCGCTGCTGGCGCTCGGGGAGTGGACCCGTGCGGCCGGCATAATCGACCGTGCACTCGAACTCGACCCGCCACTGCACCACCGCACCCACCTGCGGCTGTTGCGGGCCTGGCTGATGGTGTGGCGCGGGAAGGCGGAGGAGGCCGACGCGCTGCTGATCGACGTCAGGCCGATGATCCACGGGCTGCAGGCATCGCCGCAGTATGCGAGCCAGGCGATCCGGGTGGACATCGACCATGCGCTGGCCGTGGGCGACGCGGCGAGGGCCTGGAGCGACGCGACGGCCTTCTTCGATCACTGGGACACCTTCCAGGCGGCCCACTGCTATCCCGTCCTGGCCGGCGCTGCCGCCGCCGCACGACGGCTCGACCGCACCCACGGCGCCGCCCGGTCTGCCCGGGTGCGTGAACTGGCGGAGGGAGCTGCACGGGTCGCGGTGCGGCAACACTGGGCCCCCGTTGTCGCGGCAGAGTTGAGCGACACCCGAGGGAGTTGGTCGGAGGCTCTGGAGGCGCTCGCCGACGCTCCGGGCCCAGCGCACCTTCCCCCCTACGCCGGACTGCGGCTCGGACTGTGCCTCGTCGCGGCACGTGATCGCGGGGATGCGAGGCGGGTGCTTGCGGCTGCGATGGAGCAAGCGCTGGCCCTCGGATCGACGTTGCTCACCGACCGTCTGGCCGACCTGGCCCAGCGCGCCGGCTTCACCGGCGCCGGTCTGCAGCGGCCTCGCTCGGCCGAACCGAGTCCGGTCGCCGCGTTGACCGCGCGTGAGCGCGAGGTGCTGGGGTTGGTGGCCGCGGGACGCTCGAACGGCGAAATTGGCGCTGCGCTCTTCATCAGCACCAAAACGGCGAGCGTGCACGTGTCCAACATCTTGGCCAAGCTCGGTGTGCGCGGGCGCGGGGAGGCTGCGGCCATCGCCCACCGCGCAGGGCTCGCCTAGTCCCGGACGACGCCCGATCCGAGCCCTCGCCCGTGCTCAAGCCCGGTCCGGTCGGAGCTGGTCAGGGAACGGTCGGCGGTGGAGAACCGACACTCGGCGATCGGCTCGTGGCGCGGTCGGCCGTGAGGTCCCTGGCCGAGGTGGGACTGGATGAGGAGCATCTCCTCGGCGCTCCAGGCGGGGCCGTGGTAGGTCTCGAGCAGCCGCACCCAGCGCACGACATCGATCGGTCGGCGGAGCCGCGCGAGCGTGAGGTGCGGCTCGAACGGGCCCCCGTCAGGGGCGGCACCGGCACGACTGGCCGCCGCGCGGGCACCGACGGCCGCCCTGGCGAGTTCGGTGCGTTGAGCCGGGTCCAGGTGAACGCCGGCCCACAGCACCTTGGCGCGTCCGACCTGGGGAAAGGCACCGCCTCCGGCGATGCTCAGGCTGATCTGGCGCCGGCGTCGCGCCGCCCGGTCCAAGCGCTCGATCAGGCCGTCCACCGTGCCGGCCGCCACCTCGGGCATGAAAGCCAACGTCAGGTGCCAGTGCTCGGGAGGCGTCCAGCGAAACTCGCCGGCCGCCAGCCGCGGCTCGAGGAAGTGCTGCAGGTCCTCGATTGCCTCCAGCGGCGGTCGCAGCGCGACGAAGAGGCGCACATCTCCTCCAAACACACGGCCCACGCCAGACGCGGCGGGCCATTTGAGCCTAACGTCGTCGGCATGACCGTCGACCGGCCCGATTCCGCGATCCCTGCGCAGCACCGCTTCTACGGGGATCTGGCCCCGTGGTGGCCGTTGATCTCGGCTCCGGAGGAGTACGCGGAAGAGGCGGCGTTCGCGGCGTCCCTGTTGGCGACCGCGGTCCCGCCCACCGCCGAGGTGCTGGAACTCGGCAGCGGGGGAGGCAACAACGCGTTCCATCTGAAGCGGCGCTTCAGCATGACTCTGGTTGACCTCTCGGCCGAGATGCTGGCCGTCTCGGCGGGGCTCAACCCGGAGTGCGAGCACCTGGAAGGCGACATGCGGACCGTCCGGCTCGGACGCACCTTCGACGCCGTCTTCGTCCACGACGCGATCGAGTACATGACGTCGGAGCAGGATCTGCGCGCCGCCGTGCTCACGGCGTACGAGCACTGCCGGCCGGGTGGGGTGGTGGTGCTGGTGCCGGACGACATCGCCGAGAACTACGAACCCTCCACCGACCATGGCGGGCACGACGCCCCGGACGGCCGTTCGGTGCGCTACCTCGAGTGGTCCACCGACCCTGATCCGGACGATCAGCGCACCACCACCGAGTACGCATTCCTGTTGCGGCTTCCCGACGGGACGGTCCAGGTCGCCCATGACACGCACGAGCTGGGGCTGTTCTCCCGAGAGACCTGGCTGGGCATCCTCACCGACGTCGGGCTGGAGGCGCGGTCTGTCGCCGAAGTCACCGAGGAGGACCGGCTGCCGCGGGAGTTCTTCATCGGACGGCGCCCGGCCTGACCCACCTGGGTCGGGCGCGCTGCGGCCAGCTCGGCCCCGCGCTACGGCGGGCAGATGGTTCCCTCCGCGGGCAAGGTCAGGTCGATCAGGTAGGTGGTCGCAAGGTCGGCGATGCACGGCGAGAAGGCCATCGCGGTGTGGCTCTGGCCGTCCCAGGTGAGCAGGCTGGCGTTGCCGAGGGCCTTGGTGAGCGCGACGGCGCCGGCGTACGGCGTCGCTGCATCGTGGGTGGTGCCGATGACCAGCAGGCGGTTCGGCGTCGGTGCCGCTGGCGGCTCGAGCGGCGAGCGTTCGGGCTGCCAGCTCTTGCAGATGAACAGCGCAGGCGCGGTGTGCGCCCCGAAGAGCGGGGAGTGGCGCCCCACCGACCGAGCAGCCGCGCGAATGGCGTCGTCGGTCGGACCCGGAGCCGAGTCGTTGCAGTTGATCACGTAGTTGGCGTCGCGGGGGTCGGCCGGGGCCGAATCGGCGACGGGCGGGCCGAACACGTTCTCGGCCAGGGCGAACAGTCCGCCGGAGTCGCCTTGCGTCGCAGTCTCGTAGAGGGTCTCATCCAGCTCCGGCCACAGCGCCTTGTCGACGAGCGCTCCGCGGACGCCCTCGAGGATGAGCGTGCCGTTCGCGGGCCGCTCGTCGCCGGCGCGCCGACTGGGGATGGGATCGGCGTCGGCGCGCGTGATCAGGCGGGTCACGAACGTCCGCGGGTCCCCGAGTCGGCACGTCGTCCGGTCCGGGCAGCCCTTCGCGTACTCGTCGAAGCTGTCCTCCATGCCGTCGAGCTGCCAGATGATGTTGTCGAACAGGGTGGAGCTGGGTGCGGACGGCCCGTCGAGTACCGCAGCGCGGACCGACTGGGGGAAGCGGTGGGCGTACTCGGCGCCGAGCTTCGCCCCGTACGAGAGCCCGAGGAAGGTCAGGGTCGGATCGCCCACAGCCTCGCGCAGCCGGTCGACATCGCGCGCGGCAGCCTCGGTCGTGTAGTACGGGGCCCGCTTGCCAAGCCGCTCGGCGCACGCCTGGCCGAACAGTCGCTCGGCACGAGCAGCGCGCTCGAACCCGGCCGCTGTCGTGATGTCGCGCGGTGACGGGTCGGTCTCCTGCTCTGGTGTCGGGCAGTTGATCGGTGCGGAGCCGCCGGTACCGCGCGGATCGAGGGTGACCACGTCGAACCGCTCCAGCAGCCGTTCGGGAAGCCAGGACAACAGGAACGGCGTGTAGTCGATGCCAGGCTGCCCCGGCCCGCCCGGGTGGAAGACCACAGATCCGATCCGGTCGGCCTGACTGCGGTGCCTCGCCCGGACGATCTGAAGCGTGATCTGGTCGCCGTCGGGCTGGCTGTAGTCGAGCGGCACGGTGAGCTCGCCGCACCCGAGCATCACCTTCGGCGCGAGCTCGGGAGCGAGCCGCGCGAGGTCCTCGGTCAGTGCCGAACGGCACTCCACGAAGGTGACGGAGGCGTTCCTCGTCGACGGGCCGCACGCGGTCAGCACCGGCCAGAGCATCACTGCCAGCACGACCGCCAAGGCGGTTGCCAGCCTGCGACGTGACCGGGCTCGATGTTTGATTGCCACGGCGACTCACCTACCTGCGCGGAGCATCCCACCCGAGCGTCGGTCGAGGCTAGTCGCGCGCCGGGATCCGGCCGGCGCCGCGCGAGCGCCGTGCTCTGCGCGACGCGAACGCCTGATCCGGTTAGCGTGTCTCCTGACCGCGACCACCCGTCACAGGAGGCGTCTCTTGGCCACCCGAAGCGTCCCGTTCCCGGCCGGCACCCCGTGCTGGGTCGATCTGTTCACCAGCGATCCGGAGCGGGCCCGGGCCTTCTACGGTGCGGTGCTGGGGTGGGAGTTCAGCGAGCCGGTGTCCGAGTTCGGTGGCTACTTCTCCGCGCTGTCGGACGGCCACGTCGTCGCCGGAATGATGCGCAACGACGGCAGTTCCGGGACGCCCGACGTCTGGAGCACCTACCTCGCCACCGACGACCTGCAGGCAGCGACGGACCGTGCCGTCGAGGCGGGCGCCCAGGTGATTGCGCCGCCGATGCCGGTCGGCGAGCTCGGGTCGATGGCGGTGCTGGTCGATCCGACCGGGAGCGCCGTCGGCCTGTGGCAGTCCGGCGCGCACACCGGCTTCACGCTCTACAACGAGCCCGGCGGGGTCACCTGGAGCGAACTGCACAGCAGGCAGTTCGATGACGCCAAGGAGTTCTACGCGCGGCTCGCGGGCTGGGAGTACGACGTCACCTCCGACACCGACGAGTTCCGCTACGTGACCGCCACCCTCGGCGGCGAACCGGTGGCCGGTGTGATGGACTCCGGGAGCTTCCTGCCGCCGGAGGTCCCCCCGTACTGGGCGGTCTACTTCAGCGTCGCCGATGTCGACGGTGCCGTGGCGCGGGCGAAGGCGGCTGGTGGGACGGTCCTGCGGGACGCCGAGGACACCCCGTTCGGACGGCTCGCCGACCTGCTCGACCCGACCGGCGCGCCGTTCCGGCTGCACGCCGCGCTGCCGCAGGACACCTCCGCGGAGGACGGCGACGGCGGAAACGGCGAGGACGGCCAGGCCGATGAGGCAGGCGAGACCGGCGAGGGCGGCGAGGCAGGCGAGGGCGATCCGGCGCCGGACCAGCCGGGCGAGTCCGACGACAACCGGTGAGCGCGATGCCGACCGTTTCCGTGCTCAACGGCCCCAACCTGAACCTGCTCGGCGTCCGTGAACCCGAGGTCTACGGCACCGTGACGCTGGCCGACGTCGAAGCACGGTGTGCCGCCGTCGCGGCCGAGTTCGGCTGGACGGTGGACTTCCGGCAGACCAACCACGAGGGCGAACTCGTCGACTGGCTGCAGGAGGCCGGGCGGGCCCAGGCGGACGGCAGCGGCGTCGGCGCCGTGCTGAACGCCGGCGCGCTCACCCACACCAGCGTGGCGTTGCCGGACGCGATCGTGGGCTCGGCTCTGCGGGTGATCGAGGTGCACGTGTCGAACGTCTACCGGCGTGAGGCGTTTCGGCACCACTCGTACGTCTCGCCCGTCGCGGCGGGGATCATCGTCGGCGTCGGGGTCGCAGGCTATCCGCTCGCCCTCCGCGCCCTGCACGCGCTCAGCAACCCGAACAGCTAGCGAAGCGATCCGCCCAGCGGCCCAATACACCCGGTCTGGGCCGCGTTGCGACAGACCTCCGGAGGGCGGACAGTGTGTGCGGGCCCGGGTCCGGGCCGTGCGTCGGTGCACTAGCGTGACCGAGCAGATGCTCGTGTGGCACGAACAGGAGTCCGATGACCGAGCCCGAGTCCGCTGCAGACCCTCAGGCCCACGAGGCCAGTGCGATCAGCTACGACGAACAGTTCTATCCGGCCCGGCCGAAGCGGCTCCGGCCGCGTGGACGCCTCCGGGACCTGTTCGCGCGTCGGCCGAAGGCGGAGCGGACGGGGAAACCGGCCGGGGACAATCCGGCCTACGTTGACTGGCTGATCCAGCAGTCGATGCTCGTGGACGCCGCCGAGTTCGCCAAGCAGTTCTCCGGCCAGGGCAGCATGTGGCAGAACCCGTTCGCCCGGCCCGACCCGCGCGCGGCGATCGAGAAGGCCTCGGTCTGGTACACCGCCTACCCGATCTCGATGATCACCAAGCCGGGCACCTCATTCCTCGGCACCCTTGGTGACGAGGACCTGTGGACCGCGTTCGAGCAGATCGGGATCGACGGGCTGCACACCGGGCCGGTGAAGAAGGCCGGTGGCTTGGTCGGTTGGGACTCCACGCCGAGTGTCGACGGCCACTTCGACCGGATCAGCACCCAGATCGACCCCGACTTCGGCACCGAGCACGAGTTTCGGGTGATGTGCGAAGTCGCAGCCGCCCACCGCGGCACCGTGATCGACGACATCGTGCCTGGTCACACCGGCAAAGGCGCAGACTTCCGGCTGGCCGAGATGAAGATCGGCGACCACCCGGGCATCTACCACATGGTGGAGATCGACCCGAAGGACTGGCATCTGCTGCCCAAGGTCCCCAAGGGCCGCGACTCGGTCAACCTCGACTCCGAGGCCGAGGAACTGCTCTCCAAGCACGGCTACATCATCGGCCGGCTGCAGCGCGTCATCTTCTGGGAACCGGGCGTCAAGGACACCAACTGGAGTGCGACTGCGGCCGTCGTCGGCCCGGACGGGGTCGAGCGTCGCTGGGTGTATCTGCACTACTTCAAGGAGGGCCAGCCCTCGATCAACTGGCTGGATCCGAGCTTCGCCGGGATGCGGCTGGTGATCGGCGATGCGTTGCACTCGATCGGCGACCTCGGCAGTGGCGCACTCCGACTCGACGCCAACGGCTTCCTCGGGGTCGAGAAGAGCTCGGAGGACTCTCCCGCCTGGTCGGAGGGCCATCCGCTGTCGGAGGCGGCCAACCAGCTGATCGCCAGCATGGTGCGGAAGGTGGGCGGGTTCACCTTCCAGGAGCTCAACCTCACGATGGATGACATCAAGAGCTCCGCCGAGCGTGGCGCGGACCTGTCCTACGACTTCGTCAACCGGCCCGCGTACCACCACGCACTGGCAACCGGGGACACCGAGTTCCTTCGGCTCACCCTGAACCTCGCGATGGCGATGAAGATCGACCCCGCGTCGCTGGTGCACGCACTGCAGAACCACGACGAGATGACCTACGAGTTGGTGCATTTCGAGACGCTGCACAAGGACGACGCATTCGCGTTCCGCGGCCGGGAGATCTCTGGCCATGAGCTGGCCGTCGCGGTGCGGCAGGACCTGATTGACACGCTCACCGGCGAGTCGGCCCCGTACAACGCGACGTTCACGCAGAACGGCATCGCATCGACGCTCGCGACGGTGATCGCGGCGTCGCTCGGCATCACCAGCCTCGCGAAGCTCGCCGACGAGGAGAAAGAGCAGATCAAGCGGGCGCACTTGCTGCTCGCGATGTTCAACGCGCTGCAGCCGGGTGTCTTCGCGCTCTCGGGCTGGGATCTCGCCGGCGCGCTCACCCTGGACCGCAAGCAGGTCGCCCGCTTGCTCGGCGACGGTGACACCCGTTGGATTCACCGGTCGGCGTACGACCTGATGGACTACCGGCCCGAGGCGACCGAGTCGTTGTCGAAGATGCCGCGCGGCATCAGCCTGTACGGCTCGTTGCCTGAGCAGTTGGAGGACCCGTCGTCGTTCGCCCGACAGCTGGCCCGAGTGCTGGAGATCCGGAAGCGGTTCGGCGTCGCGACAGCGGTCCAGCTCGACGTCCCGCAGGTGGCCAACAAGGCGATGCTGGTGATGGTGCATCAGCTCAGCGACGCCGAGCAGGTGACGGTACTCAACTTCTCCAATGGCCCGATCTCCGGCAGCGTGATCTCCGACCAGCTGGTGCCCGGCAGTGTGCTCGTCGACATGTTCACCGATGTGGAGATCGGGGAGGTGGACGACCTGCACAGCTTCCCGATCAGCCTGGCCCCCTTCGAGGGGCGTTCGCTGCTGGTGCTGTGCCCGGGCGAACACCTCGTCGCAGGGCATCAGGTACGGCCGGACCGCCCGAGCGTCCGGCCGACTCCCTAGTCAGATCACCTCACCAGGAGAGCGTGAGACTGAGGCCGGTGATCGCCGCGACGACGGCGACCGCGGTCCACTGGGCTTGCGACAGTCCGGTGCGGCCGCGCGGAGTCTCGGCGCGTAGCCGATCCAGGCCGAACCTCGCCACCGCGTAGCCCGCGAGCGAGAGCGCGACGCTGCCACCGGTCGGGCCGACGGCGAGGGCGGTCAGCGCGCCCGCGAGGAGCACCGCGAGCACCAGTGCCTCGAGCAGTTGCACCGGCACCAGCACCACTCCCGCGTACTGCCGCCCGAGGCCCGCCTCGACGTGCGCGGGGCCGTACACCACCCCGTGCCGCGCCGGGCGTCCGTGGCAACACCCCACCAGTAGACAGCCGACCCGACCGAAGATGCCGAACGCGAGCAGCGCGGCACCGACCAGATCGAGGTAGTCGAGCACCGGCAACCCGGCGACCGCCAGTGCAGCCGCCGATGCGGCGATGATTCCGAGCTGGTGGTGGAACCAGACCAAGCGGCCTTCACCCACGACCAACGCGGTGCCGATGGCGAGCAGCAGGAACGTGCCGACCGCGACACCCGCAAGCATCGGCACCGGAGCCGACGGCAGTCCACGGATCCGAGCGCCGAGCAGCACCACGGCGAGCCAGGCCAGACCGCCGGCCAGGCCGCAGAGGTGGAACCACGAGATCGTCCGGCCGCCGAGGCGTACGGCGGGCTCCGGTACGGCGATGCCATGCGCGGATTGGGCGGTGCTGCGATCCATCGTGTGCATCAGTCGAGGGAATCCTTCAGCGCCTTGACCTTGGCCGGATCGAGTTCCTGGCCGAGCTTGCCCTGGAAGCCGCCGCCGGCTTTGATCAGGTCGGGGACCTCGATGTGCGCCGGGCCCTCACCGTGGAACTTCTTCAGGTCTTCTGGCCACTTGGTGACGTCAGGTCCGTGTTCGGCGTAGAGGCGGCGCTTCTTCTCCACGTCCTCCGGCGTCGGATCCTTGTTGTACTGCTCGACCAGCGCGGCATTCATCGCCGCCTCGGTCTTGGTCGCGCCGAATCCGGAGAACATCTGCTGGCCCTTCTCCTCGCCGACGTAGAGCGCGTTCTCGCCCTGCCAGAATCCGGTCGAGTGTCGCTTGGGGTAGTCCGGGTGATTCTTGAAGTAGTGCAGCTGACCAGGTGAGACGTTGCGGCGCCCCTCGGGCCCCTCGTTCGCGGCGGATTCGCTCTCGCGCATCAGGCCCTGCAGGATCGACGCGTTGACCCCCTGCCCAATCTCCAGGTGGTAGCGCTTGCCCGTCGCCGGATCGGCCCGCGGCGGCTTGTTGTCACCGCCGAAGGCCTTGTCGAACTTGGCGTCGCCGAGCGCGTTCCGCAGCGCCGCGATGTTGGAGGCGACGCCGACCGAGGCGCAGTCCGCGATGGTCGGCCCGGCGAAGAAGGCGTCCATCGCCGCGCTGGCCGAAACCCCGGGCTTGCGTACCCAGTGCATGAATTCCACCCGAGTCCAGAACGCCGGGTTCGCGTAGCCGGCGGAGGGACGGCCCTTCGCCTCCCACTCCTTCGGGAAGTTCGACTCGTAGTTGTACGGGTAGTGCAGGCCCTTGTCGGCGGAGCCCTTCTTGTTCGCCTGGCCCATCATCTCCAGGACCTTCTTGTTCAGGTCCTCCTTGGTGGGGTCGCTGCGCAGCAGTCCGCAGCGCTGCAGTCGCAACCCCAGCTTCATCCGATGCGCCGCCTCCGAGCCGAACGCAGCCAGCTTGCCGCGCAGCCCCGTCCGCTCGGCCACGACTGCCGCCACCGCGACGTCGTCGGCAGCGGTCTCGGCCTGATCGGTGCTCCCGCCGTCGGACTTCTCCGCCGGGCCCGGGCCGCCTGACTGCTGCGCTGCGTGCGCGAGTTCGTGCGCGAGCAGCGCGTCGCCGACGAGGGTGCCCGGGCCTTCCTCGCCCGGCCCCAGCACGATGTCGGAGCCCACGGTGAAGGCTCGGGCGCCCAGTTGGTGGGCCTGGGCAGTGGCCGGGCCGTCGCGATGCACCCGCACCCCGGAGAGATCGGCGCCGGTTGCCTGCTCGACTTCGGAGCGAAGGCTTCCAGGAACGCTGTCGCCGGCGCCGAGATGGGCGCGCGCTTCGGCGACGTCCCCGGCACCGGCGGTCGGCGAGCCATCGCGCCCCTTGAACAGCAGCCCGGTGACGGCCGAGAGCGCTTGCGTCGCGTTGGCGACGAGGTCGCGCGCGCCCGGCACCATGGCGTCTGGCAGCCCGTCGGAGATCCGGTTCCGGGCCTCGTTGGCTCCGGATCGACGGATGGCGTCGATCAGGCCCGCTGCGCTGCTGGCGCCGGCCGCGCCGTCGATCTCACGGCGCACCGTAGCCTCGAGCTGGGCGGCCGACTGTCCCTGGTATCGCGCGGCCGTGCTCGCCAGTTCGGCCTCGGCCCGGCTGGCCAGCGGCCCGGCGCCCTCACGCACTCCCTGACCGGCTGCCGCCCGAGCCTGGGCCAGGAAGGCACTCCTGGTCAGCTGTTCGGGTCGCAAGCCGGTCACGTCGTCCTCGACGATGAGGCCGCTCGGTGCTGCCGCGGCCGGGGTCGCCGCGCCGGGCTGGCCCGCGGCCGGCGGAGCCGTCGCGCCGGCCGGTTCCCCGCCGGCGCGCTGGGCGACCATCCGGGACACGGCTCGATTGCCGACAGTGGTTTGCAGGGTCAGCAGCGGATCCATCGCGCCGCTGGCGGGTTGCTCGGGCCGCGACAACGGGCGCTCCGCGTCCCCCGGGTGGGCGGCATGCCGCGCAGGCCAGGTCGTCTCCGGGTGGGCGACCGGCCCGTCTGCCCGACGGTGCCCCGGATCCTCCACGTTCCGATGATCGGCACGAGAGCGCGCTGCGCGCAGTCCTGTTCGGGCAGCCTTTTGGGCACCCTTCCGAACCGCGGGTGGCGGGTGCCGGCGCCCGCCACCGGACTCGGCCGAATCGATGGCGGGGTCGGGCCCATCGGCGTAGCGTCACAAGATGGGGTTCGCCCGCTCGGGTGAGCGGGTGCGTGACGGTTGGAGGCGCGATGTTCGTTCAGGTGATCGAAGGCAAGGTCAAGGACGCCGAGGCTGCCCAGCGTTCGCTGGACCGCTGGCGCGACGAAGTCGCCGATGGCGCCATCGGCTGGCTGGGTGCGACAGCCGGGGTGACCGACGACGGCACCAGGCTCGTGGTGGCGAGGTTCTCCTCCGCCGCGGAGGCGCAGCAGAACAGCGATCGCCCGGAGCAGGACGCCTGGTGGCGAGAGATGGCGGCGACGTACGACGGCGAGCCGACCTTCGCCGAAAGTGAGGACGTCGTCGTCGATGCGCATGGCGATCTGGACTCGGCCGGGTTCGTTCAGGTGGTCCGGGGCGCGGTGAGCGACGTCGAGAAGCTGCGCTCGATGATGGCGTTCGACTCCGAGCGGTGGGCCGACTATCGACCCGACGTGCTCGGCACGGTCATCGCGTTCCATCCGGACGGCCAGTACACGATGGTCGGCTACTTCACCAGCGAGGCCGAGGCCCGGGTGGGCGAACGCAAAGAGCCCCCGCCCGAGCTTGCGGCCGAGATGGCAGCGATGAACGAGCTGGAGGTTGGTGAGCCGCGCTACTACGACCTGCGCGACCCGCAGATCTATTCGGCCGACTGACGGTCCCGGAGTGGCTCGGCGTCACCCTCGGGGCCGAGCACCCGAAACGCGTCGGCGTCGAACTCCTCGCCGCTGAGCGCGAGCACGGCCCGCAGGATGCCGTGCGCCTTGAGCACGGTCTCGGCGAGCTCGGCCTCCGGTGAGGACAGCGCGACGACTGCGCCGCCGAGGCCGACGGAGGTGCGGTCGGGGGTGGCGACCGCAGTGCGGATGACGATGTTCAGGTCTGCTCGGCCGTCGACACCGAGATAGCCGAGCGAGCCGGAGTAGATGCCGCGCGGCAGTGGTTCCAACCGATTCAGGATCTGCATGCTTCGGAGCTTGGGAGCTCCGGTCATCGACCCACCGGGAAACGCAGCGCGGACGCAGTCAAGGACACCCAGGCCGGGTCGGAGCCGGCCGCGCACGGTGCTGACGAGTTGGTGCACCGTCGCGTACGTCTGCACGTGCATCAACTCGGGCACCGTCACGCTGCCGAGTTCGCAGACGCGGCTCAGATCGTTGCGCAGCAGGTCGACGATCATCAGATTCTCGGAGCGGTCCTTGGCGCCGGTGCCGAGCGCGCGACGGCGGGCGGCGTCCTCGTCCGGGTCGGGGTGGCGTCCGATGGTCCCCTTCATCGGCGTGGAGGTGACCGTGCCGTCGGCGTCGACGGTCAGGAAGCGTTCAGGGGACGAGCAGAGCACCGAGACGCCAGCACAGCGCAGATAGGCCGCGTACGGGGCTGGACTGACCCGGCGCAGGGTGCGGTAGAGATCGAGCGGACGAGCAACTGCAGGGAGCTCGGCCTGGGTGGTGAGGCAGAGCTCGTAGGACTCCCCGGCCCTGATCGCTTCCTGGCAGGCGGCGACGTCGGCGAGGTAGTCGGCGGGGTCGCGCCCGAGCCGCAACACCAACGGCGCCGCCGGGTGGTCTCCGGTCGCCGGTGCCGGCACAGGACGCAGCCGTGCCACCGCTGTCTCGATCTCGTCGAGCCAGCGCTGGCACTCGGCGTCGCAGCCGTCGGCGGCCAGCGCGACGGCGTGCACCGCGCCGCTGTCGTGGTCGACGGCGAGCACCCGATCCGCGAGCATCCAGTACGCGTCCGGCGCCCCCTCCGCGCCGCCGCGCTTGGCGGCCAAGGCGTCCAGCCGACCCTCGCAGTCTGCGCCGACCTCGTAGCCGAGGTAGCCGACGAATCCGCCGACGAATGGCAGGTCGAGCCACGGCGCAGAGGTCCGGATCGCCGCGAGCTCTGATTCGAGCACGTCGAGCACGGTCCCCTGGACCTTCTCGGTTGCGTCCCCGCGCCGCACGGTGACGACTCGGCGTGCGACGTCGTAGCTGAGGGTGGTGCCCCCTGGTCGCCGGGCGCCCACGAAGCTGAAGCGCGCGGCGCCGGTCCCGGTCAGGCTGCTGTCGAGCCAGAACGCCTCGGCGGCGTCACCGTAGAGGCCGACGAAGAGGTCCTCGGCGCTCAGCGTCGTCCCGAGCAGGCGGGCGTGCACGCGCGTCGCCAAGCCAGGGCTGTGCTCTGCTGGGATCGGCGCGGGTGAGGGCGAGGCCGGCGGCAACCCAGCTGTGACCCCTCCCAGGCGCCTGCCCCTCGCCGGCCGGCGATGCGCCACGTGCCGCTCAGCCAGCTTCAGGAAGGCTGCGATCACGTCGTCGCCGTACTCGGTGCACACCGACTCCGGATGAAACTGGACCCCCCAGTGCGGCCGCTCCCGATGGCGCACCGCCATCGGCAGACCATCCGGCGCCCAGCCGGTCAACTCCAGCACCTCGGGCAACGGCGGCCAGGCGCCCAGCGAGTGGTAGCGAATCGCGCTGAAACCGGGCGGAAGCCCGGCGAACAGGTCGGTGCCGGCGTGCACGATCCGCCCTGGCAAGCCGTGCACCGGGGTGACCCGCCCGACCTGGCCACCGGCCGCCCGAATCAGCGCCTGAAAGCCGAGGCACACCCCCAGCACCGGGACATCGCTGTGCTCAAGAACGCCGGCGCAAACCCCGATATCGCTCGGCACGTCCGGGCTGCCGGGGCCGGGGGAGAGCACGATCGCGTCCGGCGCGAGTGCGCGCACGCCGTCCAGGTCGAGCGCGTCGTTGCGAATCACCGTCGGCGCGACACCCGCGACGCGTGCCAGCTGGTGGTGCAGGTTGAAGGTGAACGAGTCGTAGTTGTCGATCAGCAGGATCCGGGTCACCGCGGCGCCGCACCTGACTGCCTCGGCGCCGGAGCAGCCGGGGCCGGGGATCCTGCGGGACGGGTCACCCGCTCATCGTCTCGCGTCGGGCGCCGATCGCGCATCGCAGGCTGACGCGCCGACCCGGCCGGCTGCGTCCAGTCGGTACGGTCGTCCGGGAAGTGCGATCGGGGGCCAGCCGATCTGGTGAACGACGACGCCGGCTCCCTCGTCTCGACTGGCGACCGTGCTGCAGGAAGTCGTGGCGACGGACCGGCGAGGAGGTGGGATGGCGGGGCGCGAGGCGGCGCTGCGGGAGTTGCACGACCGGCACGCGGCCGAGTTGTGGCGCTTCGCGATGCGGCTCACCCACGATCCGCAGCTGGCTGAGGACGTGGTGCA
This sequence comes from Propionibacteriaceae bacterium, assembly GCA_044225235.1. Classification (GTDB taxonomy): domain Bacteria; phylum Actinomycetota; class Actinomycetes; order Propionibacteriales; family Propionibacteriaceae; genus Microlunatus. The sequence goes on from JBGAIX010000015.1 coordinate 42,286, forward strand.
GGAGGTGTTGCTCAAGGCCTGGAAGGACCCGGGCCTAGGCAGCAGGGAGGATGCCGCCGCCCGAGCCTGGCTGTTCACGGCCTCGCGGAATCTGATCATCGACCGCTGGCGAAGTGCGGCGTCGCGGCACGAGCGGCAGCCCGGCGGCGTACCCGACGAGGTGAGCGAGGACGCCACGAGCGTCGTGCTCGACCGCTGGCTCATTGCCGAGGCGATGAGCGAGCTCTCGGCGCAGCATCGCGCCGTCGTCGGTGCGGCGTACTTCGAGGGCCGTTCCGTCGCCGACATCGCCGCGCGGCTCCGAATCCCGGAGGGAACGGTCAAGTCGCGGCTGCACTACGCCCTGCGCACGCTGCGGCTGGTACTACAGGAGAAGGGAGTGACCCGACCGTGAACAACGACACCTACAGCCAGTGGGATGCCGCGTACGTGCTCGGCGCGCTCTCGCCTGCGGACCGGCGGGCCTATGAGGAGCATCTGGCCGTCTGCGCCGCCTGCCAGGCTGCCGTCTCCGAACTCGCGGGGATGCCGGGCCTGCTGTCCCAGCTCAGCCCGGAGGACGCCGCAGCGCTGGCGACGGACCAACCAGCCGCCGCATATGCGCTGCCGCCTGTGCCTGCGGAGTTGTTGCCGCGACTGCTCGCCCACCGCCGCGTCGGGCGACGCAGACCGCTGCTCCTTGCCGGCGCCGCGGCTGTCGTGCTGCTGGTCTTCCTCGGCGGGGTGGTGGCCGGTTCGCTCCGCGGCCCGGGCGACGGGAGTGCGGTCCGTCGGGTCGCGTTCGCCGCCGTTGTCCCGTCCGCCATCACTGCGGTGGTCGACGTGCTGCCCGTGGCCGATGGGACCGAGCTTCGGGTGGAGTGCCAGTACGCCGAAGCGAGCGGCGACGACGCAGGCGCCCATGAGGAGTACGGCGTGTACGCGGTCGACCGGGGCGGACATGCCGTCCCGGTGAAGGTCTGGCAGGCCAAGCCCGGCAAGCAGATGAGGCCGACAGGCGTCACGCCCTGGCGAGGGGCGGAGCTGGACAGTGTGGAGATCCGCGAGGTCGACACCGGTCAGGTGCTGTTGCGCGCGCCGCTCCGATGAGCGCTGAGGCGCGAGCTGGCGGGTGTCCCGGCCGCGACTGATCGCGGGCACCGCAAGCAGAGGCGCGATCGGTCAGCGGTCGCTAGGTTGGCCTCGTGGAGACTGAGAGCGGCATCCCGGAACAGGTGTTGACCGACGAGTGTGGGCGGTTGCTGGACTTCGGGAGGCGGTTCCCGCACCCGCTCGGCGGGTCCGCCTGGCTGGACGAGAACGGCGACCCCGACCTGAGTCGCCCGTCGTTCACCTGGATCACGTCGCGGATGACGCACGTGTACTCGCTCGGACACCTGCTCGGGCGCCCCGGCAGCCTGGAACTGGCGGCCAAGGGGCTGGCGGGTCTGACCGGACGCCTCCGCGACGACGCGAACGGCGGCTGGTTCAGCGGGATCGACGCCGACGGCGAGACGCCCGACGAGAAGGCCTGCTACGCCCACGCCTTCGTCGTCCTCGCGGCCTCGTCAGCGACCGTGGCCGGGATCGCCGGCGCCCGGGAACTGCTGTCGGAGGCGCTGGACGTGTGGCAGCGGCGGTTCTTCCAACCGGAGCACCGGATGTTCGTCGATGCCTGGAACCGGGCATTCGACCGCCTGGACGACTACCGCGGTGTGAACGGCAACATGCATGCCGTCGAGGCGCTGTTGGCGGCATCGGACGTGACCGGCGACGCCGCGCTGCTGGATCGGGCGCTCGGGATCGCTGAGAGGGTCGCGCTGGAGTTCGCGGAGCCGCACGACTGGCGCATCCCCGAGCACTTCGATCCCGACTGGCGACCGCTGCTGGAGCACAATCGGGATCGACCCGACGATCCGTTCCAGCCGTACGGGGCGACGGTCGGCCACGGCCTGGAGTGGGCGCGGCTGCTGCTGCACCTGGAGGCGTCGGTGAGCGAGGCGCCGGACTGGCTGCTGCCCTCGGCGCAGGGTCTCTTCGAACGTGCCGTCGCCGACGGCTGGGCGGCTGACGGTGCCGACGGCTTCGTCTACACCACCGATTGGGACGGCGCCCCCGTGGTCCGGGATCGGATGCACTGGGTGGTCGCGGAGGCCGTCGCGGTGGCGGGTGCCCTGCAGACGCGCACCGGCGACAACCGCTACGGCGACCTGGCCGAGCAGTGGTGGGCGTACGCCGACCGCTACGTGATCGACCATCAGCGAGGTTCCTGGCACCACCAGCTCGACGCGGACAACCAGGTGATCGGAACCGTCTGGCCCGGCAAGCCCGACCTCTACCACGCGGTGCAGTGCACGCTCATCCCTCGTCTTCCGCTCGCGCCCAGTTTGGCGACGGCGCTCGACCGCGGCCTGCTCGGCGGCTGATCAGCCGGGCATCACGAAGTAGCGAAGCCAGATGTAGGGGGCTGCCACCAGGATCGTCACCAGCGTCACCAGCGCACCCTTCCGGGTGAACTCCCAGAACGAGATCGGGTAGCCGGAACGCTTCGCGATACCGAGCACGACGACGTTCGCGCTGGCACCGATCGCGGTCAAATTGCCGCCGAAGTCGGCGCCCAGCGCCAAGGCCCACCACTGTGCCTCCGCCTGCACGGGGTCGGGAATGCCCTCGACCAGACGGCTCACCAGCGGAGTCATGGTGGCGACGTAGGGGATGTTGTCGATGATGCCCGACAGCACCGCCGAGGCCCCGAGCAGCACCATCGCGGACGCGAGCGGGTTCCCGCCGGTCACCTCGGTCAGCAGTTCGGCGAGCCGGTCGATGGCGCCCGTCTTGACCAGGCTGCCGACCATGATGAACAAGCCGGCGAAGAAGAGCAGGGTCTCCCACTCCACCGCCGACATGTAGTCGCGCGCCCGCAGCCTGGTCACCAGGACCAGCAATCCGGCGCCGAGCAGGGCGACCACGGACGCCTCGATGCCGGTGGCGGCGTGGGTGATGAAGCCGGCGAACACCGCGGCCAACACGACGCCGCAGGTGATCAGCAGTCGCGGATCGTTGATCGCTTCACGCTCGTTCAGCGACATGACCTCGGCCACCCGCTCCGGCGCGACCTTGAACGACCCCCGGAACAGCAGCGGCAGCAGCGCGATGTAGACGATCAACTCCAGCAGCACGATCGGGCCCATGTGCACCAGGAAGTCGTTGAAGCTGAGGCCCGCGCGGCTGCCGATCAGGATGTTCGGCGGGTCGCCGATCAGCGTCGCCGCCCCGCCGATGTTCGACGACAGCACCTCGGCGATCAGGAACGGCGTGGGATTCGTGTCCAGCCGATCACAGACGAGCAAGGTGACCGGGGCCATCAGGAGAACAGTGGTGACATTGTCGAGAAACGCCGACGCGATGGCGGTGACCAGCACCAGCAGGATCATGATCCGCAGCGGCGAGCCACCCGCGCGTTTGGCCGACCAGATGGCCAGGAACTCGAAGACGCCGGTCTTCCGCAGCACGCCGACGATGATCATCATCCCGAGCAGCAGGAAGATGACGTTCCAGTCGATTCCGGTCTCGGGAGAGTAGAACGCTTCCTCGCCGGTCGTCAGGCCGAGGGCAAGCAGAATGCCCGCGCCGGTCAGGGCGGTGATCACCTTGGGGAACCGTTCCCAGGCGATGAAGACGTAGGCCGTCACGAAGACGGCAATGGCCATGTAGGTCATGTGCGTGAGCCTTTGCTACGAAGCGTCTCGCTCGTCGCGCGGCGTCACTGCCGTCTGGAGCAACCGGGAGGCAGTGATGACTCCGATCATCCGATTCGACTTGAGCACCGCCACCATCGGGCAGCGCAGCCGGGCCATCAACGCGGCGACTTCGATCACCGTGTCGTCGTGCTGGGCAACCGGCAATTCCTCCCGGTCATACGGGAGCAGGTCACGGACCGGCCGCTGAGCGAGCTTGTCGGCGGCGTGGTCGCCCATCTTCTCGCTCAGCACCCGAGCCAGCGAGGGGTCGTCCTGGACGTACGCAGGGACCAGGAAGCGCACCACCTGCGAGGCCGGTAACACCGACAGCGGATAGCCCGCCTTGTCGACGACCACCAGCGCCGGCAACCGTCGGCTCGCCATCAGTTCGGCCGCTTCCAGCGCACTGGTGTCGAGGCGTACGAGTGGGGTTTCCTCCGCCATCTCGCCCGCGTTCATCACCCCACCCTAGGCGATCGATGTCGCGAGCAGGACTGCCAGCGCCGAGCTTTTCATCGTTTGGGCAAGCCAGAGCAGCATTGGAGGCCGTCTCCCAGCCAGCTACCTCAGCGAAGTCGGTAGAACCTGAAGAAGCCGAAGTCGTCGATCGGCAGTACCGACACGTCGGAGTAGCCGGCCCGGAGCGCATAGTCGGTCAGCACCGGACGCCTGAACACCGTGCCGGTCGCCGCCGACGGCGAGGATGACAGTCCGTCCGGCAGACAGACGAACAGGCTGAAGCCGTACATCAGCTGGTCGACGTCGCCGGCCGGGGCGGTGAACTCGTCCTCGACCGCCTCGTCCATGACGACCACCAGGCCATCGGGCCGCACAGCGCTGCGGATTGCCGCCAGTACCTCGACCGGGCGCGGCATGTCGTGCACGCACTCGAAAGCGAAGACCGCGTCGAACTCCTCCTCCGGCTGCAGGGTCTCAGCTCCGGCCAGCTGGAAGCTGACCCGGCGACTGAGGCCGGCCTCCGCGGCGGCCTTCTTCGCCTGGTCCAGCGACGGCTGATCGACGTCGATGCCGACCACGGTTGCCGTCGGGTAGGCCCCCGCGAGGGCGAGCGTCGACCAGCCTCCGCCGCAGCCGACGTCAGCGATCCGTGCGCCACTACGGCTCAGCACGGTGTGCACCTCGGCGCATCCCGACAGTGCGGCCGGCAGCTCACGCTCGAACCATGGCCGGTTCAGCGCCGCCTGACCCTCGCGCGCATCCTCGCCGAACTCGGCCCAGCTGACGCCACCGCCCGCGCGGTACACGTCGAGCAGCCTGGGCAACTGAGGACCGATCGCGCCGAGGAAGCGCGGGAGCGGGGCGAGGTAGGAGAGGCTGTTCTCGTCGGTGAGCACCTCCGCCGGTCCCGGCGGCAGCACGAAGCGGCGCACGTCGCCCGCGTCTTGGCGAACGGTGAGCGTGCCGTAGGCGGCCTGCATTTCCAACCACTCCCGGCAGTAGCGCTCCTGGGTGCCGGTTCGCTCGGCGAGTTCGGCCGGGGTGGCCGGCCCGTCGTCGTTCAGCGAGCGAAACCAGCCGAGGCGGTCCCCGACGTACACGCTGAGCGTTTCGAAGGCACCGAGATTGGCGTTGAACAGCTTCTCGGCGTACTCGTCCGTGGTCGGTGGCGCGCTGGCGGCGGTCTTGGTCATGGTCACTCCTCGCCCGGTCCCTGCGGGATCGCGGTGTCGGTCGATGTGTCGGATCCGACGTTACGAGGGGCACCTGTCGGAACGCTGTCAAGGGGGTGACACCCCAGGATCAGAGTTCCGAGCGCTCCCAGACGACGTGATCCGGCGCCTTGTCAGGCCGCAGTCCGCGCCAGACCGGATGCCGGAGCCGACCTGGGCCGGTGAGTTCGCCGTAGCTGACCTCACCGACCAGCTCCGGCTCCACCCAACGCGCATCCCGGGCGTCCTCGCGCGGGACGTCGTACAGCGGCGGGGTGTCGCGCGCGAGCGGGGTCAGCAGGCGGGCGAGCTCGGCCAACGAACGCTCGTCCAGGCCACTGCCGACGCGCCCGACGTAGTGCAGGCCGTGCTCGTCGGGGACGCCCATCAGGAGCGACCCGATGGTGCCGTCGCGGCGCCCCTGGCCGGGCCGCCACCCCGCGATCACGATCTCCTGGGTCTGCTGCAGCTTGAGCTTGACCCAGTCGTGGCTGCGTCTGCCGGGTTCGTATCGGGACGCGCGGCGCTTGGCCACCACCCCCTCCAGGCGCAGGTCCTCGGCCACCTTGAGGGCCGTGTGGACGTCGCCGTCGATCATCGGCGGGACCTGCAGGCGCGAGCCGGGGACGTCTGCGAAGAGCTGCTCCAGCAGCGCCCGCCGATCGTCGTAGCTGCGGCCGAGCAGCATCTCGCCGTTCAGCCGCAGCAGGTCGAACACCATGTACTGCGCCGGCCAGACCCGGGCGGCGCGCTCGACGTCCGCCGGGCGGGTGAGGTTCATCCGGTTCTGCAGGAGTCCGAAACTCGGGCGGCCATCGGCGTCGGCGACGACCATCTCGCCGTCCAGGATCGCGTCGGCGACGTTCCGGGCCTCCAGCGCGGGGAGCACGTCGGCGTACACGATCGTGTCGTCCCGTCCCCTGCGACTCATCAGCTTGCCGGCCCCGCCGGCGAGGTAGCTGAGGATCCGGACGCCGTCCCACTTCATCTCGAACGCCCAGCCGGTCGACGCACCGAACGTCGTCGGCTGCTCCGGCGTCGCCAGCATCGGCGACACGACCGGCAGCGCGTCCGGCGTGCTCACCGAGGCGGGGGGCGGGGCCGACTCCGCGGCGGTCCCGGCCGGACGCGCGTCCGCCGCGCTCCCCGGTGCTGCCGTCATCAGGTGCATCAGCCAGTTGCGCTGCTCCCGTTCGCCGCCGCGGCCACCGGTGTGGATGAGGGCGAAGGTCGGGCTGCCACCGCCGAGGCCGCCGTCGGCCCGGCCGTGCAGGGTGACGATGACCTCTTTCCCCTCGATCCACTTGTGCAGCTCGTACGTGCCCGCGTCCCAGATGCTCACCTCGCCGCCGCCGTACTCCCCGCGCGGGATGCTGCCCTCGAATGCGGCGTATTCCAGCGGGTGATCCTCGGTCTGCACCGCCAGGTGATTCACCTTGGGGTCGGTCGGTGGAGCCTTCGGCACCGCCCAGCTGACCAGCACCCCGTCACGTTCCAGCCGGAAGTCGTAGTGCAGCCGCCGGGCGTGGTGTTCCTGGATCACGAAGGTCTGCCCCTCCGCGCCCGCGGGTGCCGGCTCGGCGGGCACCGGCTCGGGCGTGCGGCCGGCATCGCGCATGCTGCGGTACGTCGCGAGCCGGTCGGGGCCGCCGTGCGACATCCGGGACCCCAGCGCGCCGAGCGGATCGGGATCGGCCAGCACTCGCTCGACCACCTCGTCGTACAGGAGCTGCCGTACGTCAGGATCGGCGAGTTCCGCCCAGCTGCGCGGCGCCGCGACCGTGGGCTGGTCACGCCCCCCGCCGTCGCGTTCGAGCCGGAAGTCGTAGTGCAGCCGCCGGGCGTGGTGTTCCTGGATCACGAAGGTCTGCCCCTCCGCGCCCGCGGGTGCCGGCTCGGCGGGCACCGGCTCGGGCGTGCGGCCGGCATCGCGCATGCTGCGGTACGTCGCGAGCCGGTCGGGGCCGCCGTGCGACATCCGGGACCCCAGCGCGCCGAGCGGATCGGGATCGGCCAGCACTCGCTCGACCACCTCGTCGTACCGGAGCTGCCGTACGTCAGGATCGGCGAGTTCCGCCCAGCTGCGCGGCGCCGCGACCATGGGCTGGTCACGCCCCCGCAGTGAGTACGGCGAGACCGTGGTCTTGGCACCGTTGTTCTGGCTCCAGTCGATGAAGACTTTGCCGTCGCGTTCGGAGCGCTTCATGGCGCTGATCACCCGGTCCGGCGCCTCGGCCTCCAGGGTGCGCGCCAGTTCCAGTGCGAGCGCGGTGATCTCCTCGCTGTCGTGACGGCCGTCGAGCGCGGCGTAGAGGTGAATGCCCTTGCTGCCGCTGGTCACCGGCACCGGGTCGTGCTGAGGCACTTGCAGGTCGAGCGCGTCGAACATGTCGCGCAACAGCGAGCGTGCGCGCAGCGCGATCTCGGCGCACTCGGCGAGGCTCACGCCCGGGCCTGGGTCGAGGTCCAACACCATCCGGTCCGGGCGCTGCGGAGCGCCATCGGGTCCGAACCGCCACTGCGGTACGTGCAACTCCAGGGCTGCCAACTGTGCCAGCCAAGTCAGCGTGGCGAGGTCGTTGACGACGGGATAGTCGTTGTCGTGGTCGCGGTGCGCGATGGTGCGACGCTGCACCCAGTCCGGCGTGCCCTTGGCGAGGTCCTTGTTGAAGAAGACGGTCGGCGGCTTGCCGTCCGGGGTCCCGACGCCGTCGGGCCACCGTTTGCGCGTCGCCGGCCGCTCGTACAGGTGCGGGAGCATGGTCGGGCCGACCTGGGCGTAGTAGAAGAGCACGTCGGCCTTGGTCGTGCCGGTCTGCGGATACAGCACCTTGTCGAGGTTGGTCAGTTTGATGGCGCGACCGTCCACGGTGACGATCTGTTCGGTGGACGCCGGCATTGCCCCAGTATTTCCGGACGAGCGCGTTTACTGTGTACACATGGGTATCGGACTCGGAATCGCGCTCATCGTGATCGGCGCGATCTTCCTCTTTGCACTGAACGTCAACATCCCGTACATCTCCGACGACACCTTCGGCATCATCCTGATCGTCGCCGGAGTCCTCACCCTCATCCTCGCGTTCGCGATGATGCGGCAGCGCGGGCGTACCAAGCACGTCGAGGAAGCCCGCTACGAAGGGCCCCCGCCGCGCGCCTGAGGTGTCTCACGCGGGACTGGGGTGGCCAAACGCCGCGCCAGCGGAGCACTGCGTCACTACGCTCCCTCCGTGCCCTGGCCGCCTCGATCGACACGCGCCCGGCTGATGGTCAGCCAGATTCTGCTTGCCGCGCTCGGCGGAGTCGCACCACCGAGGGCGGATCTGCAACCAGCTGACCCTTCGGCTTCGCGACGGAAGCGAGGAGACGTTGTGCTGGCTACACGTCGACCCGGCGTACCAACTGATCCGCGACCGGCTGCCCCGCTTCGCACCTGCCGTCCTCGTCCTCGACTGAACCCCGATCAGCCGGACTGCGTGGTGTTCAGGCGCTGCCGGCGAACAACGGCGGCAGCACGAACAGCATGGTCGTCGACCAGGTGATGTGGGTGAGGATCGGAGCCAGCACCCCACCGCCGGCTCGCCGCTGCAGCCCGACCACCGTGCCCAGCACGGCAGCGGCGAAGACCAGCACGGGGTTGCCGCCGGCAACGGTGGCCAGCGAATAGATGATCGTCGAGATCAACACCGGGTGCCGCACGCCGATCGCGGCGAAGAGCGCGCCGCGGAAGAACAATTCCTCGGCGATCCCGTTCACCAGAGTGATCACGAAGACGATCCAGAGCGTGTTTTCCCGCGCATAGCCGAGGACGTCGTCGGCGAACTGCGCGAGCGGCGGAATCTCGCGCATGATCAGCGCCCCGACGACGAAGATCGCCGCGAGGACGAGCCCGACCACGATCGGTGCGATCACCGGCCGGCGCAGGACGCCGCGAAACGTGATGTGGCCGAGGTGCAGCGGGCCGGAGGCGAAGCTGCCGAGCACCCAGGTGGCGGCGAGGCCGAAGGTCAGCGGATAGAACATCGGGTCGCCCTGCTTGGTGGAGAACGACAGTCCGAGCAGGGTCGCCCCGACCACCAAGGTCAGTCCCACCACGATGCGCCGCCGCAGGAACATTCCGTCGGACTGGCGGTGATCCCGCTCGACCCTGTCGATCAGCACCGGCCGGATGATGCCGACCGCGCGGCCGACGATCCGGGCCCGCCGGCTGGTCGTCTCCGTCATCGGACTAGGGCCTTCCGAGCGCCGCTTCGCGCTGCCGGTACGCCTCGCGGATCGCGTCGTCGTAGCGCATCGGTTCGCCGGGGACCAGGGCCTTGATGTCGTCTCCGTGCACCACCACCTCGTTGGTCATCGAGTCCACCAGGTTGCGCGCGGTGGCGGTGTCCACGTCGGTGACCAGCGACAACCAGTGCGAGGAGAGCCGCGGTGTCAGCAGCGGCACCGCCAGCATCGGCAACCTGCGGTGGTGGTGGATGCGGGCCACGCGCTGCATCATCTCAGCGTAGGTGAGCACCTCCGGGCCGCCGACCTCGTACGTCTTGCCCTCGGCATCCGCCGGCTCGAGTACGCCGACGAGGTAGCGGATCACGTCGGAGAGGGCGATCGGCTGGGTCCGCGTCGTGGCCCAGTGGGGCACGACCATCGCGGGCAGGTGCGCCACCAACTGCCGGGTGATCTCCCAGGAGATCCCGCCGTGGCCGATGACGATCGCGGCGCGCAACACCGTCACCGGGACCGGCCCTTCGCGCAGGATGCGCTCGACTTCCCGACGCGACCGAAGGTGAGCCGACAGTTCCTCGTCGTCCCGGCCGAGCCCGCCGAGGTAGATGATCCGGCCGGTCCCGGCGCGGCCCGCTGCCGCAGCGAACACCCGAGCGGCGTCGGCGTCCTTGCGTTCGAAATCGTCGTCATCGAGGGAGTGCACCAGGTAGTAGGCCGCGTCGGCGCCCTCCAGCGCGGCATCGAGGCTGTCGGCGTCGGTGACGTCGCCGGCGACCGGCACGCCGGCTCCTTGATAGTCGTCCGGCCGGCGCGTCATCGCGCGGACGTCGTGTCCCGCGTCGACCAGCGCAGCGGTCAGGTGCTGGCCGATGAAGCCGGACGCACCGGTGACAAGCACAGTCATCCCCACAGCAGCTCTCCTTCTGGCCACCGGGCGGCCGTCGGCTGTTGCTTCGGCATCAGCCGTCGCTCCGGTTGCACCCGCCGAGGTGACATCCGCTCACTCCGCGGGCAGGCACAGATGGAGGGCGTTCGGCCGCACCTCTGCCTGCAGCGACCGGCATTCGCCTTCCACGTCGCCGTCGAGTTGGTACGTGTCCGGGCTGCTCAGCGTGACCCGCACGGTTCGCCCGCGCCATTGGTCCACCCGATCGTCGCGTTGCCGACGCCTGGTGATGACACGGAGGAGCAGCCTCAGCCAGTGTGTGAAGCGGTGCGGAGACGCCACCCAGACATCCAGCAATCCGTCGTCGGGACGCGCCTCCGGGATCAGGGTCAGGTTGCCGGTCAACTTGCCGACATTCCCGATCGCGCAGAGCATCGCCTTGCGGCGTCGTGGCCGGCCTCCGTCGATGCTGATCTCCAATTCGATCGGCAGCCGCCCGAGGGCCTTCGCTGCGGCGAGGAAGTAGGCGGCGGAGCCGATCGTCGACTTCAGGTCCGGATTCACCTCGTCCATGATCATCGCGTCAACGCCCATTCCGGCTAGCACGGCGAAGTGCTCCGGCTCCCGTTCATCAGCGCGGATCTCGATCAGATCGATCGTGCGGACCTGGTCCGAGACCGCGAGTTCCAGCGCCGCGGCCTCCTTCAGCGGGATGCCCAGGTTGCGCGCGAGCAAGTTCCCGGTCCCGGCCGGTATGACACCGAGGCTGATCCCTGAGTCTGCGAGGCCGCTCGCGACGACTCGCACCGTGCCGTCTCCACCCGCGACCACGACTCGGTCCACCTGGGTGTCCCGGGCTTGCGCGGTCATCGCCCGTCCTGGATCGTCAGCGGCGGTCTCCAGCAGCAGCGGGTCATCCCAACCCGCCGCGCCGAGCGCTGCAGTGACGCGCTCCGCGAACCCATCGGCAACCTTGGTCGGGTTGTAGATCACCGCGACCCGACGACTCGCGCTGTCGCCCATCAGCTGCCTCCTGGATTGCCGTCCGTGGCCCCGGCCTCGCGTCATGCTGTCACGGAGGGCCGAGCGCTTTGCGAGGCCCTGCAGCTTTACCCGCCGCACGCACCCAGCTCAGCGCTGTCGTTCCACCCGCTCAGCGGCGACCCTGGCCGCCTCTTCCGCTGCGGCCAGTTCACTGCGCTGCCTCGCAGCGGACTTCCTGGCAGTCCGTGCGACGTCTCGGGCAGCGCGTTCGGCGTCCTCGGCCGCCCGCAGTTCCTCGCGCAGCGCCGCGACCCGATCGGCCCAGTCGTCGGCGGCCGCGGTCGCCTCGTCCGCGCTTGCCTGTGCTGCGCGCGCTGCCGCTCGCGCCTCATTCGCCGCGTCGATGGCCCGATCCGCGTCGGCACGCGCCGCGATCGCCGCCTGCGCCCGGTCGTCCTCGGCAGGGGGTTGCTGGTCCGTGCCGTTCTCTGCACCGAGGTGGTCGGCGGTCGACTCGGCCGCCACCGACGCAGGGGGCACATGATCGGCCGAGAACCCGAATCCTCCGTAGCGCGCCGCCTGCACGAGCCGCCCGCTCCGCAGCAGTGCAGCGATCTCCGGGTCGCCCAGTGCAGCCTGCAAGGTCTCGCTGATCTCCCGGAGCGCAGCATCGGGCGGTTGGTATCCGTGCTCGTGGCCGAGCTGCACCGCCCGCTTCGCCAGTGCGTCGACCAGGGCGCGCCGCTCTGCCGAGAGCCGACGCAGTGCGGTGCCATCCATCCGCTGCTGGGCGTCGCGCAGTGCCGGCGCGAGGGCCAGCAGCGCGCCGACGCGCTCGGTCGCGGCTCGGGCGAGCAGGTTCAGCAACCACGCGGTGCGGGTCGGGCGGCGAAGTCGCGCAATCTCGCGGGCATGTGACCGGTCACTTTCCAGCCGAGCTGCGGCGACGAGCGCGGTGCGGCGCGCGACGAACTCCTCCGGCGTGACGCCGTACAGCTCGTCGGCTGCCGCCTCCAGGTCCATCAGCCTGGCTCGCCGTCCTCCCCGTCGTCGGAGCCGACGAACGTCAACGTCGCGTTGTCGATCAGCCGAGTGCTGCCGACCCGGGCGGCGATCAGCAACACCGCTTCGCCTGTGTAGTCGTCAGGGACTTCGGCGAAGGTCCCCGGGTGTGCCAGGGTCGCGTAGTCCAGCACCAGCGGCGGGGCAGCTGTCGATGCGCCGGCCAGGACCGCGGCTGCCTCGGCGCGCGCCGTCGGTACGTCGCTGGCGGCAGCCGCGGCGCGCAGGGCGGCCGACAGGGCGAGCGCCGTTTGACGTTCGGCCGCACTCAGATACGCGTTGCGGCTGGAGATCGCGAGGCCGTCGGGATCGCGAATCGTCTCCGCGCCGACGATGCGCACGGAGACGTTCAGGTCCTGCACCATCCGCTGGATGCAGGCGAGTTGCTGGGCGTCCTTGCGGCCGAAGATCGCGACATCTGGCCGGACGATGTTGAACAGCTTCAGGACAACAGTGAGGACGCCGTCGAAATGTCCCGGCCGAAATCGGCCCTCCAGCACGGACCCGAGCGCACCGGCGCTCAGGCTGACCTGTCTACCCGCCGGGTAGAGCTCGCTCACCGAGGGCAGGAAGACGATGTCGACCCCCTCCGCCTCGCACGCGGCGAGGTCTGTCTCCACGGGACGTGGGTAGCGCGCGTAGTCCTCACCGGGAGCGAACTGCAGCGGATTCACGAAAATGCTGACCACGACGAGGTCGCTCTCGGCCCGAGCGAGCCGGAACAGCGCCCGGTGCCCGGAGTGCAGGGCACCCATGGTCGGCACGAACGCCACCGACGGCCGTACTCGGCCAGCGGTCGGATCGTGAACGAACGCCGAGTACTCGGCAATCGTGCGTGCCACCTTCACGTCATGCCCTCTCGCGCATCACGGCTGTTGTGCCGTCCCGGTTACGACTTGCTCGAAGGCGGACTGGTCATGCCGAAGGTGTGCTCATCCGCCGGGAACACACCCTCCTGCACGTCCTCGACGAATGCGGCGGCCGCGTCGGCGACCACCTGGGCGAGGTTCGCGTACTGCTTCACGAATCGTTGAATCCTGCCGCGGCGCAGTCCGAGCGCGTCCTGCCAGACCAGCACCTGCGCGTCGCAGGATGGCCCGGCTCCGATCCCTACCGTCGGGATCGGCAACTCGGCGGTGACCTGGGCAGCCAGGTCACCGGGCACCATTTCCAACACCACGCCGAACGCTCCGGCGTCGGCCACCGCGCGGGCATCCTCCAACAGTCGGCTGGCACCGTCGCCACGTCCCTGGACGCGGTAGCCGCCGAGTTGATGCTCGCTCTGAGGGGTGAATCCGATGTGTCCCATGACGGGGATGCCGGCGTCGGTGACTTTGCGGATCTGGTCTGCGACGCGAACGCCACCCTCGAACTTCACCGCGTGGCAGCCGCCCTCTTTCATGAAGCGGATGGCCGTTTCCAACGCCTGCGACGGGCCGTCCTCGTACGAGCCGAACGGCAGGTCGCCGATCACGAACGCGCGGCGGGTCGACTTCACTACGGCCCTGACTAGGGGAATCAGCTCGTCGACGGTGACCGGGAGAGTCGAGTCGTAGCCGTAGACGTTGTTCGCAGCTGAGTCGCCGACCAGCAGCGCCCAAACCCCGGCTTCATCGAACAACTCGGCGGTGTACTGGTCGTAGCTGGTCAGCATCGCCCACCGGCGTTGCTCCCGCTTCGCTGTGAGGAAGTCCGTGATCCGGATGCGGCGCACAGGCCGACTCTCCTCGCTCACCGAACTGGCCTCACTCGGGGAAACCTAACGCATCTGGGCGCTGTGCAGGCACCCTCGCAAGGGATCGGGCGCGGCGCCGCCCGGTGAGAGCGTGGGTCACCTCGACCCGCGCGCAACCCGGACTTGCGGTCGTACCATGCCTCATGGGTTCCGACGACGCGACCTCTTCGGCCGACGCAGTTCCAGCGGCCAGCGCTCAACGCCACGCCACCTCCTTGGACGGGCGCGCCTTTTCTTCTCCACTCACCTCCCCGGCCGGGTTCGTGGCGGGTGAGTTCGTCGAGATCAGTGATGCCGACGGCACCACCTCTGTAGGCCAGGTCGAGCGCCTCGACGGCGACTCGGGCGGCGGCTGGCGTGCCTTGGGCCGCTTGTACGGCGTGCTCGACAGCGGCGGTGGACTCAATCCCCGAGCGAGCCACACGTTCGCCGAGGCGGCCGTCACCTCCGCAGGCCCCGATGCGTTGCAGGCGATGGCCCGCGCGGATCGCGCGCAGCTGGACGTCGGCGCGATGACCACCGCGCCCTCGATGGCGGCCAAGCTGCTCCCGCACCGGTTCAATCGGCACACGTTCTGGTGTGGCCAGAGCGGCTCCGGAAAGACGTACGCGCTCGGCGTCTTGCTGGAAGAGCTGCTGCTGCACACCAAGTTGCCGATGGTGATCTTCGACCCCAACGCCGACTTCGTTCGCCTTCGGGAGGTGCGCGACGACGCGGATCCGGAGCGCGCGGAGCGGCTGCGACAGGCCGATATCCGGGTGTTGCGGCCGGACGGCCTTGGCGGCGAACCGCTGCGGGCGCGGTTCCGCTCGATGTCACTGCGCGCGAGAGCTGCCGTCGTCCGGCTCGATCCGCTGGTCGATCGAGCGGAGTACAACACGCTGCTGCACGCGGAGGAGAGCGTCGGTCTGAGCGAGCTTGACGGGCTGCTGGATCGGCTCAAGGCATCGTCCGATCCGGGTGCCCAATTGCTTGGCCTCCGGTTGGAGAACCTCGGCGTGCTCGACTGGCAGATCTGGGCGTTGCAGCAGCAGGCCGCGACCGAGATCATCGACACCCGGCCGGACGCGACTGTGCTCGACATCGGCAACTTCAAGAACTCCGAGGAGTCGCTGGTCATCGCGTTGGCCGTGTTGGACGAGCTCTGGCGGCGCCGGGACGAACGTCGCCCGGTCCTGCTGGTGATCGACGAGGCGCACAACCTGTGCTCACCCGATGCCGACGGTCCGCTGCAGACGGCGATTCTCGAACGCATCATCCAGATCGCGGCGGAGGGCCGGAAGTTCGGACTCTGGTTGCTGCTGTCCACCCAGCGCCCGTCAAAGGTGCACCCCGGGATCATCTCCCAGTGCGACAACCTGACGCTGATGCGGATGAGCTCTCAACAAGATCTCGACGAGTTGGCGACCATCTTCGGCTTCGCACCGCCGGCTCTGCTCGCCCGTTCGCCGCACTTCCGACAGGGTGAGGCGCTGATGGCAGGCGGGTTCGTCTCCGCTCCGACGCTGGTGACCATGCGCAACCGGCTGACCAACGAGGGCGGGGTCGACGTCAAGGTGCCGATGCGCACGGACTGACTCCGGGAGCCGGACGCAGCGGCACGGCAGCCGCTGCGACCGGGCCTCAGAGCCGCGACAGCACCAGCGCCGATCGGGTCCTGCTGACCCCTGGATGGTGCCGGATCACGCCGAGTACCCGCTCGAAGTGGCTCGTGTCGGACGCCCGGACACGGAGCAACCCGTCAGCATCGCCGGTCACGGTGTAGGCCTCCACTACCTCCGGGATGGTGCGAACCAGGTCGCGCATGCGCTCGGGCGGCACCCTGCCCTCGCAGTACAGCTCGACGAAGGCCTCGATCGTCCAGCCCAGCGCGCTCGGCTCCACCTCGGCGGTGAAGCGGCGGATGACGCCGCTGCTGCGGAGCCGGTCGACGCGCCGTTTCGTCGCTGCCGTCGAGAGTCCGACCACCTTGCCGAGGGTCGCGTAGCTCTCCCTGCCCTGCTCGACCAGCAGAGCAAGAAGTTTGTGATCAATCGCATCCATGCGCAAAGACCCTTCATGAGGCGCTCAATTGAAGTCTTTTGTTGCGTCAATGCCGAGCCTAGCGTTGGTGCCGTGACCATCACCGCGCCTACCGCCGTCGGCTCAGCCGATCGGCAGCTGCGTCCGCGTCACTACTTGATGTGTCCGCCGCACCACTTCGCGGTGGCCTACGCGATCAACCCCTGGATGGATCCATCGCTGAGCGTCGATCCCCGACTGGCGTCCGCGCAATGGTCGAGCCTGGTTGAGGCATACCGAGCTGCCGGCCACCGGGTCGACCTGCTCGATCCGGAGCCTGGGCTGCCGGACATGGTCTTCACCGCCAACGGCGCAACGGTCATCGGAGGTCAGGTGTTGCTGGCGCGCTTCGCACACCCCGAGCGTGCTTCGGAGGCCAGCCGGCACGAGTCCTGGCACCGCCGGAACGGGATCCTCTACGGGGCCGCCGGGGTGAGCATCCCCCAGGCAGTGAACGAAGGTGAGGGCGACTTCGCCGTGCTTGCGGACGTCGTCCTTGCGGGCCACGGCTTTCGCACCTCCGCGGCGGCGCACGCCGAACTCGCCGCGGTCGCCGGCCGCCCAGTCGTCAGCCTTGAGTTGGCCGATCCTCGCTTCTACCACCTCGACGTTGCGCTCGCTGTGCTCGACGACGAACGGCGGCACATCGCCTACTACCCCGCAGCGTTCACGGCCGCGTCGCGGCGGCTGTTGGAGGTCGCGTTCCCGGACGCGATCTTGGCCGACGACGCCGACGCCTACGCCTTCGGCCTGAACGCCGTCAGCGACGGCCTGAACGTGTTCCTCCCTGTCGGCGCATGGCACTTCGCCGAGCAACTGGCCGCTGCCGGCTACCGCCCGATCCCGATCGACCTGAGCGAACTGCGCAAGGGCGGCGGCGCGGTGAAGTGCTGCACCCAGGAAATCAGGGCACGGACCCCGCAGCTCAGGTCCGAAGCCGGCGCCGACCAGGGCGACACGGGCCTGACCAGCGACGTGACGACGAGCAGGGAGTAGATGTGACGACTGTGAGTGCTGAAACCCGGAGCCGACGCCTGCTAGCCGACGAGCAGGCACACGTCGCGCACAACTACCACCCGTTGGACGTGGTCATCGGCACCGGCGAAGGCGCGGTGCTGCGCGACCTGGACGGCACCGAGTACCTCGACTTCCTGGCGGCGTACTCGGCTGCAAACTTCGGCCACGGACACCCCGTGCTTGTCGCCGCCGCACGGGAGCAGCTCGATCGGTTGACGCTGACCTCGCGCGCGTTCCATCACGACCAACTCGGCCCGTTCGCCGAACGTCTCGCCGCCCTGGTCGGCAAGCAGATGGTGTTGCCGATGAATACGGGCGCCGAGGCGGTCGAGTCCGCCATCAAGGTCGCCCGCAAATGGGGCTACCGGGTGAAGGGGGTGCCGAGCGGCCGGGCGACGATCGTCGTCGCGCACGGAAACTTCCACGGTCGCACCACGACGATCGTGAGCTTCTCCGACGACCCTGCCGCGCACGACGATTTCGGCCCGTACACGCCCGGGTTCCTTTCGGTGCCGTTCGGGGATCTGGCGGCCTTGGAAGCCGCGCTCACCGACGACGTGGTCGCCGTACTCATCGAGCCCATCCAAGGGGAGGCGGGGGTGCGCATCCCGCCGCCCGGCTATCTCGGCGGCGTCCGCCGGCTGACGGCACGGCACGGCGCTCTGATGATCGCCGACGAGATCCAGTCCGGGCTCGGCCGCACCGGCCGCACCCTCGCCTGCCAGCACGAGGATGTCGTGCCCGACGTCTATCTGCTCGGCAAAGCGCTCGGCGGGGGCATCGTCCCGGTGTCGGCGGTCGTCGCCGACCGCGAGGTGCTGGGCGTGCTGCGGCCGGGGCAGCACGGCAGTACCTTCGGCGGCAATCCGCTTGCCTGCGCGGTCGGCCGCGCCGTGGTCGGCTTGTTGGAGACGGGGGAGTACCAGGCCCGCGCGGAGCGGCTGGGGCAGCGCATGCGCGGCAGACTGCTAGCGATGGTCGGCCACGGCGTCGTCGGGGTGCGCTCGCGTGGTCTGTGGGCTGGGGTGGACATCGATCCGGCGCTGGGCACCGGCAGGGACGTCTGTGAGGCGTTGCTGCGTCATGGCGTCCTCGCGAAGGACACTCACGGCTCCACCATCCGGCTGGCCCCGCCGCTGGTGATCGACGACGACCAGCTCGAACGCGGGATGGACCAGCTGCAAGCGGCCCTCGCCGACCTCGGTTAGGCAGCCCTGGGGCTCCGTTCCGTAAGGTTGGGTCACCAACCAGCGGCCAAGGGAGTGGAGCATCGTGGCAGGCACGACCGTGATCACCTTCGGTACCTTCGACGTCTTGCACGTCGGGCACGTGCGGGTGCTGAGCCGCTCCGCGGCATTGGGCGACCGACTCGTCGTCGGGGTGTCCTCCGACGCGCTCAACCTCTCCAAGAAGGGGCGCAACCCGGTCTTCAGCCAGGACGAGCGGCTCGAGATCGTGGCCAGTCTCAAGGTGGTCGACGACGTGTTCGTCGAAGAGAGCCTCGAACAGAAGCGCGAGTACGTGCTGGAGCACAAGGCTGACGTGTTGGTGATGGGCGATGACTGGGCCGGCAAGTTCGACTTCCTGAACGACGTCTGCAAGGTCGTATACCTACCTCGCACGCCCTCGGTCTCGACGACGGCGATCATCGAGCACATCTCCAGCAACGGGATGAGCTGAGGCCGCCGCGGCGGGACGGACTGGAAGCCTCGCCGGACAAGACCGGGTCCGCCGGCACTGGCCTACCGGGTGTTATGGCCAGCGCCGACGGACCGGCGGGATGCGCGGGCGACAGGCCCAGGCGCATCCTCGGGTGCACACGCCACCGACGACGGTGCGACCCGGGTTCAGGGATCCGTCAGCGGAACGACGACGGATCGCGGTTGATGATCAGAGGTCGTCGCGTCGATCGGAGTCATCGCGACGACCGAGGTCGTCGATGGCGTTCTCTGCCTCGCCGGCGACCTGCCGAGCGTTTCCTGCAGCCTGGTCGCGGTAGCCCTCGGCCTGCATGCTGCGGTTGTCGGTGGCGTCACCGACCTTCGCCTTTACCTTGCCCTTGAGCTCTTCGGCCTTGCCCGCGAGCTTGTCATCGGTGCCACTCATGACGCGCCTCCTAGGGTTGTGGCCTGGTCTCGATTCCTGGGTCGGACGGGCGACGTTGCCGAGCGTCATGACCGTGGGACCGCGCGATGAGCGACTGCGAGTCAACTATGCTCAGGAAGGAAGATCAGCCAGTTTACGATGTATATGACAGCCTAGCGGACCTGATTTACATTGTAAACACACTGGGCGCGTCTGCTGACTGCGGAAGGGCGTCGGCAGCGCTGGAGAGGTGTGGTGATGGCCGAGGACTCGACGGGGACTGCTCACGATCTACCTGGCGCACGCGTTCCTGCGCTTTCCGTGCGCCGACCACTCGGTCGCGAGCAGATCGTGCGGGAAGCCGTCACCTTTATCGACGAGTACGGGCGCGACCGGCTGACGATGCGCCGTCTCGGGGCGGAGTTGGGCGTCGAGGCGATGGCGCTCTATCGGTACGTGCCGGGCCGCGAGCAGCTGCTCGACGGAGTCGTGGAGTACGTGATGAACGAGCTCTACGAAATGACGATGACCGGCGAAACCACCGACATCTGGCAGGACTATCTGCAGCGCATGGCCCATGGTGTGCGCACCGTCGCGATCGCGCATCCCAAGATCTTCCCGCTGGTCGCGACCCGGCCGCCGGCGGCGCCGTGGCTGCGCCCTCCGTTGCGGAGCCTGCGTTGGGTCGAGGCCTTCCTGGCCGGGCTGCAGGGATTGGGATTCTCCGCGCGCGACAGCGTGATGGTCTACCGGTCCTTCTCCACATTCCTGTTGGGGCACCTGCTCCTCGAGGCCGCGACCGCCGAAGGCGAGCCCGAACTGGACGTGGAGGACGACATCGAGATCTTCGAGTCGAATGATCTGAGCGAGTATCCGCACGTCATGGCGCTCTCGGACGAACTGTCCCACGATGCCTTCGACGACGAGTTCGAGGATGCGCTGGAGGATCTGATCAACCGGGTGGCCGTGTTCCGCGGCTGATCCTGGCACGCTCCTGCCTGCTCAGCGCTGCAAGGGCCCGATCTCCCGAGCCGTCGCGTGAGGACACGCGCAACGGCAGTCCCAGCCCGTGGCCCGGATGGTCGGCGGGCGGACCGCGGCGAGTTCCCGACCGGTAGGTTGAGCGGATGCTGCACCCGGACCGAGCGGACCCGTTCGACCGGGTCGATCTCGGTGCCCTGAGGCGCAGACAGAGCTACAAGTGGCGCGGGGTGCCGCCGGACGCGATTGCTCTGACCATCGCCGAGATGGACACGGTACTGGCGGATCCGATCCGGGCAGAGATCGAACGACTTCTCGCGGCGGGCGACACCGGCTACCTGTCGAGCGATACGTGTGTGGCGGCCTTCGTCGACTTCGCGCTGAGCCGTTGGGGCTGGCAGGTCGACCGGGAACTCGTCCGGCCCGTCGCCGATGTTCTCACCGGAATCAGCGACGTGATGGACCTGTTGACGCGCCCCGGGGACGCGGTCGTGGTGACACCCCCCGTGCACCCGGGCTTCGCGGCGTTGGCCCGTCACGGTCGCCGCCGCGTTCTCGATGCTCCGCTCGGCGACGACGGGCGGCTCGACTTCGCCGCGCTCTCGGCAGCTTTCGCAGCGGCGCGCCGGGCGGCGGATCGGGTGTTGCTCGTCCTCTGCAGCCCGCACAATCCGACCGGCGTGGTCCACTCGCGCACCGAGCTCGCGACTCTGGCCCGGCTCGCCGCACGGTTCCGGGTCCGCGTCGTCGCCGATGAGGCGCACGCCCCGCTGACGTACCCCGACAGTGCGTTCACTCCCTACCTCACGGTCCCGGGTGGCGACAACGGCCTCGCGGTGATCTCGGCTGCCAAGGCGTGGAATCTGGCCGGCTTCCGTTCCGCGCTGGTCGTCGCCGGCCGAGGATCAGCGGTCGACATCGCGCGGATCCCTGACATTGCCACCAACCGTGCGAGCGGGCTGGGCCTGGCCGCTCAGGCGGCGGCGTTCGGCGATGCCGTCGAGTGGCTTGACGAGCACCTCGACGCGCTCGATCGGCGCCGGACGCTGCTCGGCTCGCTGATCGACAGTCAGCTGCCCGGGGTCGGGTTCCGCGTCCCCGAGGCGAGTTTCCTCGGTTGGCTCGACTTCTCGGCACTGGCGCTGCGGGCGGAACCGGCGCCCTTCTTCGCTGCGAACGCAGGCGTGCTGCTGGCGCCCGGCACACGGTTCGGCTCCGGCGGCAGCGGTCACGCCCGGCTCAACTTCGCCACCTCGACCGACTACCTGGTCGAGGCGGTAGAGCGGATGGCCGACAGCCTGCGGCTTCGCGGGTAGCCGCCGCCTCCGGCGTCCAGCGGCTCTACGCTGACCCCATGGCGACCCCTCCAGCAACGAAACGCCCGCGCGTCGCGATTCTCGGTGCCGGGATGATCGGCGAGGTTCATCGACGCGCAGCCCTGCTCGCGGGCGCCGAGATCGTCGGCGTGATGGCCTCCACGCCGCAGCGATCCCGCGAGGTCGCGGCGTCGTGGCGGATTCCAGGCGCGTACGCCGACCTCGACGAGGTGATTGCGAGCGATGCCGAGATCGTCCATATCTGTACGCCGAATGCTCAGCACGTGCCCTATGCGGTTCGCCTGCTCGAGGCAGGCAAGCACGTCCTGTGCGAGAAGCCGCTCGGGATGGACCTTGCCGATGCGCGGACCGCAGCAGAAGTGGCCGAGCGGACGGGCCTGGTGGCGACCATCCCCTTCGCCTACCGCTTCCATCCGATGGCGCGCGAGATGCGAGCCCGGATCGCGTCCCCGGAGTTCGGCGCCGTGAACCTGCTGCACGGCCACTACCTCCAGGACTGGCTGCTGGACCCGCGCGCCACGAGTTGGCGGGTCGATCCGAAGTCCGGTGGGGCGTCGCGCGCGTTCGGTGACGTGGGTTCCCATTGGTGCGACCTCGTCGAGTGGGTGAGCGGGCAGCGGATCGCCGAACTGGTGGCCACCACCTCGATCACCATCAAGGAGCGTCCGGCGTCCAGCGCGCCGACGTTTTCGGCAGCCGCCTCGGACGCCCCCCTGGTGCCGGTCACCACCGAGGACAGCGCCCTGGTCCTCTTCCGCACCGAGGACGACGTCGCGGGCTCGGTCGTCATCAGCCAGCTCGCGGCCGGTCGCAAGAACCGGCTGTGGGCGGAGGTGGACGGCATGCACCAGAGCGTCGCCTTCGACCAGGAGCACGCGGAGGAACTGTGGCTGGGTGCGGCCGACGGCTCGCGAACGCTGGTCCGCGACCCGACCCAGGGATCGGCCGAGCAGCGGAGGCTTTCCACCCTCCCCGCCGGCCATGCTCAGGGGTACGCGCAGTGCTTCGAGAGCTACGTCGCTGACTCCTACGCTGCTGTCGCGGCGCACGACGGCGAGGGCGAGCCGCCGGCCGGGCTGCCGACGTTCGCCGATGGGCTCCGCGCCGCCGCCATCTGTGCGGCAATGCTGGAGTCGGCGGAGTCGCGGCAATGGGTGCGCGTTCAGCAGGTCTAGCGGCCGGCTCGGGACGCTCATCGCCGCTCGTCAGACCCCTCACCGGCGGAGTTGAGCCGGCGGTTGAGTTCGGTGGCAAGGGGGCCTCGCTCACGCGGCTGATCGACGCCGGATTCCCCGTGCCCGGCGGCTTCTGCATCACCACCGAAGCGCATCGACGAGCGCTTGCGGAGGCCAGTCCGGCGGCGGTCGAGGTATCGGCCGCGCTCGGCGAGGCGATCCTGAGCGCGTATCGCGGGCTCGGCAGCCCAGCGGTCGCGGTGCGGTCCTCGGCGACCGTCGAGGACGGCACCAGCGACTCCTATGCGGGCCAGTTCGAGTCGCTGCTGGACGTCCGCGGGGACGACGCGCTGCTCGCGGCCGTCCAGTCCTGTTGGCGCTCAGCGGCCGCGGAGCGCGCCCAGTCCTACCTGCGTCGGAGCGGAACGACAGACCTCCCCGCCGTCGCTGTGGTCGTCCAGCGGATGGTCGACGCGGATGCCGCCGGGGTGCTGTTCACTGCCGATCCGGTCAGCGGGAATGACGGCGTCCTCGTCGTGGAGGCGGTACCTGGGGTCGGGGAAGCGCTGGTCAGCGGCGTGTCCGACCCCAGTCGGTACGTCGTCGACCGGCAGACCGGAACCAACCTCCGACCTCAGGAGCCCCGACCCGAGCTGCTGGGCGAGCAGGACGTCGCCACGCTCCGCGATCTCGGCAACCGAGCGGTTGAGCTGTACGGCACTGCGATGGACCTGGAGTGGTGTCGGGAGCGGGGGTCGATGCTGATCGTCCAGGCGCGCCCGATCACCACGGCGGTGCGATCCGATCCCTGGAACGACAGCCGCCACGGCGACTTCTTGTGGACCAACACCAACGTCGGCGAGGCGATCCCGGACGTGATGACGCCCGCCACGTGGTCGATGGTCCAGGTGTTCCTCACCGATGCGATGGCGACCGCGTCGATCCCGCCGTACATCGGCTACGGCCGGATCGGTGGCCGGATCTACCTGAACGTGAGCGTGATGCTGACGCTGAGCGGCGCCGTCGGGGTCTCGGAGAAGCGGTTCCGGGAGCTGACTGCCGACGTGTTCGGCCACCTTCCCGACGACGTCGAGATTCCGCGGGTGAAGACGGGTCGATTGCCGGTCCTGAAGGCCGTGCTTCCGATGGCGGCCCACATGTTCGCTGAGGTGCGCCGCGATGCCCGGGTGATGGCGGCCTACCTCGACAGCCATCCGGCCTTGTGTGAGCGACGGCGGGCCGACATCGCCGCGGTCGGCCACGGCGCGGCCCTCGCCGACCTCTGGCAGAGCACGTTGAGCCCGGAGTTTCACCGCGTCAGCAAGATGCTCTCCGCGGCGACTCGTTCCAGCGGTGCCTCGTTCGTCACAACGCGCCAGCGGCTGCAGCGCCTGGTCGGATCCGCCGCCGCCAACGCCCTGACCGCCGGGCTCGGCGGCGAGGCAGGTGAGCTGGCCAGCCTGGGCCTGCTCGACGGCCTCGACCTGCTCGCGCGCGGTGAGATCGATCGGCCCGAGTTCGCGCGGCGATTCGGCCATCGCGGACCGCACGAATTCGAGATCTCCACGCCGCGCCCCGGCGAGGATCCCGACTGGATCGACGGCGAACTCAGCGTGCGGCGCGAAGCCGACAGCGAGCACGACTATCGGAGCATGCTCCGGCGCCAGGAGGACGCGCGCGAGGCGGCCTGGGCGGAGGTCGAGCGAGTGCACCCTGTGCAGGCGAAGGTGCTGCATCACCAACTGCGGATCTGGGCGCGGATCTCCCGGAATCGCGAGCTCGCGCGTTCGGAGGTGATTCGGTACTTCTGGGTGCTGCGCGACTACGTGCTCCGCGCGGGCGCGTCTACCTGGACAAGGGCGAGATCCTGCGCGTGCTGCAGGGCGGGGCAATCGATGCGGGCGTCATTGCCGCGCGCCGGCAGGCGTACCGGGAGTACCGGGCCTTGCCGCCATACCCCGCGCTGATCCGCGGCCCGTTCGACCCCTACGCGTGGGTGCAGGACCCAGACCGTCGCTCCGACTTCTACCAGCGTGGCCAGCGTCGCGGGCCGGACGCCGTACGCGGCTTCCCGGGCTCCGCCGGAGTCGTCGAAGGCATCGCAAGAGTGCTGGCGGACGCCGCCGATGGCGCTCAGCTCCAGCCCGGAGACGTCCTGGTCACGACGGTCACCAACGTCGGCTGGACGCCGCTCTTCCCGCGGTGCGCGGCCGTCGTCACCGACGTCGGCGCCCCGCTCTCGCACGCCGCGATCGTGGCGCGTGAACTCGGCATCCCCGCTGTCGTCGGCTGCGGCAACGCCACGATGCGCCTGCGGACCGGCGATCGGGTGCGGGTGGACGGGGCGGCCGGCACGGTGGAGGTGCTCGCTGCTGGCTGACTCGGCGGCAGCGACCCAGGCCCGGCGGGAGCGACGCCAAGCCGCATGCTCTCCCAAATCGAGTGCTATGAAGCCCGCCGTACTCGACGACGGCCGGTGGGACGAGCAGCGAATGATCTTGGCCCGAACCGGACCTGTACCGTCTTGGTGAGCAGACCGGCACCAAGGAGAGGAGGTTCGCTATGCCCGG
>JBGAIX010000034.1:0-12016 GCA_044225235.1 Propionibacteriaceae bacterium
GCGTAGGCGTACCTGTTGCCGTTCATCGGGTCCAATGGCGCGTCGAGCGAGTCTTGCTGGGTCCAGGTGCCCGTGGTCGCATCGTAGAAACGCGCCGCGAAGTGTACCCACCCCGTCGTCCGATCAGCGATCCCATTCGCGAACGTGTACGGGTTCGTCTCCGTGATCTCCGCGTTGCTGCTGTTACTGATCGTCGCCACCCCGAACGGGTTGTAATCCGCGGCCCAACCGACCGCAGCATTCGACGTCAACACCGCCACCGGCGACCCCGGCTTCCCGTCATACACCACCAACGCCTGCAACCCCGACGCCGTCTGCAACAAGATCGGCTGACCAGTACGCGGGTCCGAGACGACCGACGCCGACACCCCGTTCCGCGCCACCTGCTCAATCACCGGATTCCCCACCGCGTCATCACGGCCATAGGCGTACTCATACGTCCCCTTCGGCGTCGTCTGGTAGACCAACTCGTTGTTGCCGCGACCGCCGTACCTGTACTGATACGTCGTGCCCCCCTTCGTCACCGACTTCAACTGATCGTCCGCCGTGTACGTCATCGTCCCCTGCGACGGATGAGCCGTCAGACTCCCCGCGCCGTCGTAGGTATACCCACTCGAGGTGATCTGATTCGCCGCGTTGAAGGTCAACGACTGATTCGTCTGCCCCGTACCGGTCGCTGAGGTCCGGTTGCTGTTCTTGTTGTATCCGTACGAGAACGTCTTGCTCGCGCTACCCGACTGGGTCGCCGACTTCAGCCGTCCGGAGGTGTCGTAGGTGTACTTCGTGATCACCCCGCTGATGTTGTCCTTCTTCCACTCCAGCTTGTTCCGATCGAGCAACACGTCTGCTGTGCAGCTTCCACCGGGGGTGGTGTTGAACACGTAGCAGTAGCTGATGTCGACCACCCGGGTGTAGG
Organism: Propionibacteriaceae bacterium; assembly: GCA_044225235.1. Taxonomy (GTDB): domain Bacteria; phylum Actinomycetota; class Actinomycetes; order Propionibacteriales; family Propionibacteriaceae; genus Microlunatus. The sequence continues at coordinate 917 of JBGAIX010000034.1, forward strand.
AGGAGCTTCCACTCCCGACGTCGCTGGTCACCCGCGTCGCCCGATCCGACTTGTCGTAGGTCTGGTTAGTGCGCGCCGTCCAGGTCGTCTTCGCGTCGTTGCTGTTCAGGTACGTGGCGGTGCGCCGGCCGTGATCATCGGTGCTGAAGAGGGTTTGCTTGGTGCCGGAGCCCGACGGGTAGGTGATCTTGGTCGGCATCCCGGAGGCGTCGTAGGAGTACGTGACGGACCCACCCGAGGATGCGTTGCTCGATGTCGCAAGCCTCGAATCCTTGTCGTAGGTGTAGTTCGCGGTTCCGCCGAAGGCCGAGTTCTGGATCAACAACATCCGACCCAACTGGTCGTAGCCGTAGCGCGTCACCCCCGTCGAGTCAGTGCGGAGCTCTAGCTGCCCGGCAGCGGTGTACGTCAAGGCGATACCCGTCCCGTCGCTGTATCCGACCGTGGTCAGCCGGTCGTTGACGTCATAGCCGAGCGTCGTGGTGATGCCGCGACCATTGGTGGCGGTCTTCAACCGCCCGTAGTCGTCGTAGGTGTAGTTGCGCGTCCCGAGGCTCGTCCCTGTCACCGGCGTGATCTGCGTGACCTGCTTGTCGGTGTAGCCGTAGCGCGTCTTGTTCCGCGACGCGTCGGCCTTGTCGTCCTCGATCGGCGTCCACGCCGCCGACGGCGTGCCGTCGGAGTTCCACGACACCTCGGCCTTCTCCGCGGCAGCGCTGCTGGTGGAGAGCTGGTTGCCGGCGCCGTTGTAGGTGTACGACGTGGAGTTGCCGGAGTCGTCGGTACCCTTCGACGCCAAGTACTGATTGGGCGCCTGCGTTCCGTAGGTGAACGATTGGGCCGCCCCCGTCGGCGACTGGGTCTTGGTGAGTGACTCGTTGCTGTTGGCGCCGAAGGTGTTCGTCGTCACCGACTCCGAGCCCGGTGACCCCACCGAGTGAGTCGCGATGTCGAAATTCGCTGTATACGAGTCCGCCCGGGTGCGGCCGACCGCGTCGACGGCCTTGCTGACACGCTGATTCGAGTCGATCGTGTACGTCGTGTGCGGGACGGCCGACACCGCCTGCGATTGATCGGTCGTCGGCGACGCCATCAGCGTCTGGGTCGAACTGGGATAGGACAGCCGGGTCACCGAATCACCTGGTCCTGTCCCCGACGACTCGACCTGGGTAATCGATGTGACCCGCTTCGAGGAGTCATACGTGAAGCGCGTCTCCGCCCCGAGCACCCCACCGGGAGCCTTGATCGACGTGACCAGGCCCGCCGCGTCGTAGGCAAACACCGTGTCGCGGCCGAGGGGGTCGGTGACCTTCGTCATCACGCCGCCGACGGTGACGAACAGTACCTCCCGCGGTGCTGGGACATTCGGCTGCCGCACCGAGGTCAGGCCCGACGAAAGCGTCTTCACCGTGCCGGCCCGGGCGTTCACCGGACCTGCCGTGGAGGTCACCGTCACGTCGGGGTAGGAGGTCTGGCCGGCGACGGCAGCGACGGTCGTCTTGTTGCCATTGCGGTCGGTGACCGCCGTCAAGGCTCCCGCCGAGCTGAACGTGCGCTTGATCTTCGACGTCCGCTCGGTCAGCTCCCAGCCTGTCGAGGTCTTCACGAGGTCCGACTTGAATCCTTTGGCCGACGTGTAGGTGGTGGTCGATCCAGAGACCAGCGGGAGGTTTCCCACGAGTCCTCCGGGGCCGTACGTCACCGAGTTGTCCGACTCCTTGACCACGCGAATATCGCCGGTGAAGTCCAACCCCCAGCCCTTGCCCAGCCGCGGCAGCGGCGCCGAGGCCGCTGCGGCGGAGTTATAAAAGGCTCCGATCTCCTGCTGAGAGGACACCCCTTGCAGTGCAATGCCGCGCACCGTGACGTACAGGTTTCCCGAACCGACATCAACCTGCGCTTTCACCCGATCGCCGGCGTCGAACGTCAACCGGGTCGCATGAGGCCGCGGGCCCGCCCCTGAAAGTGCACCAATGGACGCCGCCTGGGCGGGAATGGGCGCGGATAGGACGGTGATCACACCGATCAAGAACGTAGCCGCCAACGAGAGAGCGCGCGCGAGAATAACCCGAATGACCATCGGAAGCCTCCACACATCTGCATGAACGACCCGACGGCGTGCCCTACCGGCACGGGTGGTCATGAATTGAAGCAATCTGCGAACGATGCGCCGCCGAGCTCCAGGGAATAGGGCCACGTCTTGACCCGAGATCGATCGTGGCTGAGAACGTCGATCGTTGTCTAGACCCCGTCCACACCGACTACATGAACGCAACATGAAACAACCGGAGTGGAGCAAGTCGAACGAAATACTTTCCTAGACGTCGGCCCGCGATATGTGCACGACTCGCGGGATCGCGGCTCAACGCGCGAGGCGCGACACCTTCCTACGCCGCAACCCGCCGGCCCGCAGCAGCGCGACAACCTCCCGCGAACTCACTTCCACAGCACCGGCGGCAACCACCGACCGATACCGCTCGGCGATGACGTCGTAGTGATCGCCGTCGAACGCTCGCCGCGGGAGCCCGACGCTGGCGGCGAAGGCATGCAGCTCCTCGAACGAGACGTCACTGATCAGGTGCGACCACAGCCGGCCGTGGCCGGGCCAGGTGGGCGGGTCGACGTAGAGGGCCATGACACACCGCTAACGGCCCGCAGCGGCCGCCCGCTGGACCGCGTCATCGATCAGGACCCGCCAGGTTCGGACGAGATCAGCATCCACGTAGGCCTTTGTCGATCCGCCAGGACGTGCTGCCGCACCGATCTGGAACGCGCGGACGCCTGCACGCGCCAGCCAGGGGACGTGCTCAGCCAGCAACCCGCCGCCGGCCATGATCGTTCCGCGCGCAAAGTCATCCGACCGGGCGCGCTCCAGGAGATCGTCCAAGCCGGCAGCCACATCGCGGGCCGAGCCGGCGGTCAGCACCTGGTCGAGGCCGGGCAGACCGCGCAGTGCCCGCCAGGCGTGATCGCTGGAGATGCAGGCATCCACGGCTCTGTCGAAGGTCCACGGGAGATCGGCCTCGACGCTCGTCACCTCGGTGACCACGGCAACGTCCACCTCGGTGTGGCCGTTCAGGAAGCCGAGCACGGCACCATCGGCCCCGGCCGCCCGGTAGGAGGCGTAGAGGCCGCGCAGTCGGACGACCTCCGCACCGTCCGTGCTGAACCCACCACGCAGCCGCAACAACACCCGAATCGGCAAGCCGGTCGCGCCGCGCACCTGTTCGACCAGCGCCGGCTCGACCGAGCGACCATCCTCCAGCGCCGTCGCGAGCGACACCCGATCAGCGCCTCCAGCTTCGGCGCGGCTGGCGTCCGCACCGTGCAGGACTGCGACCTCGAGCAGCCCGCTCACGCCGATCCCGCCTCGGCGAACCTCACCAGCGACGCCGTCCGGCCGGCGTCGCGAGCCGCGGTGGCACTCGACTCCACGTCGTGCAGCACCCGGCTGACATTGCCGTGCGCCAGCTTCCCGAGCTCGCGCCGCGACCAACCACGGTCCCGCAGGGCGCCGAGCAGGGCGGGATAGCTCGCCACGTCCTCCAAGCCGTCCGGCGTGACCGGGACGCCGTCGTAGTCCCCACCGAGCCCGACGTGATCGACGCCGGCAACCTCCCGGACGTGCTCGACGTGCCGAACGACATCCTGCAGGCCTGCCCGTGGCGCGGCGGTCGGCCAGGCGTCGTAGAACGCATCCATCGCTGCGAGGTCCCGGTGATCGACGCCACTCTGCTCGGCAGCCTCGCGCACCTCCAGAGCCCAGGCACAGGCGTGCTCGTTCACGAAGAACGGCACGAAGGTGACCATGCAGACTCCGCCGTTGCCCGCGAGGCGGGCCAGCACGTCATCGGGAACGTTCCGGGGGTGATCGGTGACCGCGCGAGCCGATGAATGGCTGAAGATGACCGGCGCGCGCGTGCTGTCCAGCGCGTCGTTCATCGTCGTCGGGGCGACGTGGGAGAGGTCGACCATCATGCCGAGCCGATTCATCTCCCCCACCACCTCCCGCCCAAACGCCGTCAGCCCACCGTGTCGCGGCTCGTCGGTCGCGGAGTCCGCCCAGTCGGTGTTCTCGTTGTGGGTCAGCGTCAGGTAACGCACCCCGAGCCGATACAAGGTACGGAGGGCGCCGAGCGAGTTGGCGATACAGTGCCCGCCTTCTGCCCCGAGCAGGCTGCCGATCCGACCGCCCTCAGCGATCACCCGGTCCAGGCCGTCCGCGTGCGTCACCAGGACCAGATCGTCCGAGTAGCGCTCGATCATCGAATAGACGGCATCAACCTGCTCGCACGTCGCCGTCAGCGCGGAGTGCCCGATGAAGGAGCACGGCACGTAGACCGACCAGAACTGGGCGCCGACCCCACCCGTACGGAGGCGCGGAAGGTCTGTGTGCAGCTGAGGCTGGGACTGGCCGACATCGACGGCACCGAAGTCATAGCCGACGCGACGCATCGCCCACGGCAGATCGTTGTGCCCGTCGACCACCCTGACCGCACTCAACGCCCCTCCTCCGTCAGCGCTCCTACACTAACGAGATGGCTGCGCTGAGGCGGCCGGCCGCGCGGGCGGCGGCGACGCGGGTCTCTCCGCGCTTGCCGCGACGATGGCTGTCTGCCGGCGTCACGCTCGGCCTCCTGCTGGCTCTGCTCGGCTGCACGTACGACGCCCGCGAGCCCGGACTCTTCCAGCTACCCAGTCCGAGCCCGACCGAGAAGCCGAGCCGTCCGCCGCCGCAGACCGCCGTGGCGTCGCTTCCGATCGCCGGTGAGGCGGAATGGACGACGGCCGAGGGGTTGGACCTCTCCGTTCGGTTCGCGGTGCACGCGGTCCGTCGGATCGAGGGAGCCACGGTCCTCGACTGGTCCGTCACTCCCCTACCGACTTCGCGGTACGCGTTCGGTGAGGACGTCCCGGCGAAGGTTGACCTCGCGATCGGCGGAGGCGGTGGCAGCGACCTGACGATCGCGTTGCTCGACCTCGCTCGCGAGCGGGTCTATCGGCCGCTCCAGCATCGCTCGCGCCGCGAGTTCAACCGCTGTCTGTGCACCCCCCTCTGGGTGGCCCAACAAGATCTCCGGATCGGCGAAACGAGGCTCTTGCAAGCAGCCTTCCCTCCGCTCCCCGCGGACGTGGCCTTCGTTGATGTGTCGTTGGGCCAGGTGGCTCCGATCTCCCACGTGCCAGTGACGCCGATCGGTTTCGTACCGTCGGTCCGAGCGCGGAGCGATCTCGCACGGCCGGCCAGGGCCGCGCTGCCGGCCGGCGTCGAAACAACCGTCGAGGACAGCGGCCAACCGGGTCGACGGCTCGTCGTCCGAGCTGAGCGTGTGGTCGTCGCGGCCGACCAGACTGCCGTGGAGTGGCAGATCACGGCTCTCGCGAAACGAGCAAACCTCGATGTGTTTCCGCCAGGGCTGCCGCTCTCCGCCGACGTTCCCGACTCGCTCAATCCCGTACCCGGAGCAGCCATCAGCGGTCCGCTGATCCGCGCCGGAGGGACGAGTCTCGGCGTGATCTGGATGACGGCGAGCGTCTTCGACCACCCGGCGGTGCAGTGTCTGTGCAGCACCGTCGGCGCGTGGGCGCTCGCGCTTCGTCAACCGGGTGGCAGCGCCCGCATCGTCGGCGTCTACCCTCCGGTGCCAGCTGGGACCGATCGGGTCACACTGTCCCTCCCCGGGGTGACAGAGCTCCCCGCTGTGCACGTCGTCGCAGCCACCGACGCGGCTCTCAACCTCGGTCTGCCAGTCGAGGCAGGGCACGAAACGTGGACCTACTTCCCCGACGATCCTCCGCGCGGCTGGTTGAGCACCGTCTGGCCGACGCCGGTGCCGGATTCTGGTCAGCTCGGGCGATATCAGGCCCGCGTGTCACAGGTCGTGCCGATCCCGGCACGCTGACTACCCGGCGCGCTGCAGACGCGACAAGGGCGGCCCCTTTCGGGACCGCCCTTGCGCGCGTGCTGTCGACTTGCGAGCCGAGGCTCAGAAGTCCATGCCGCCCATGCCGCCGTCGCCGCCCGGAGCCGCGGGTGCGGCCTTCTCGGGCTTGTCGGCGATGACGGCCTCGGTGGTGAGGAACAGCGCGGCGATCGACGCGGCATTCTGCAGCGCCGAACGGGTGACCTTGGCCGGGTCGATGATGCCGGCGCTGACCAGGTCGCCGTACTCGCCGGTGGCCGCGTTGAGACCCTGACCGGCGGGCAGGTTGCGGACCTTCTCCGCCACCACGCCACCTTCGAGGCCTGCGTTCACCGCGATCTGCTTCAGCGGAGCCTCCGCAGCGGTCAGCACGATCTGGGCGCCGATCTTCTCGTCACCGCTCAGATCCAGGCTGACAGCCTTGGCGGCCTGCAACAGGGCCACGCCGCCACCGGCGACGATGCCCTCCTCGACCGCTGCCTTGGCGTTGCGCACCGCGTCCTCGATGCGGTGCTTGCGCTCCTTGAGCTCCACCTCGGTGGCCGCGCCGACCTTGATCACCGCAACGCCACCGGCCAGCTTGGCCAGCCGCTCCTGCAGCTTCTCGCGGTCGTAGTCGGAGTCGGAGTTCTCGATCTCGGTGCGGATCTGGTTGACCCGGCCCGCGATCTGGTCCGAGCTGCCAGCGCCCTCGATGATCGTGGTCTCGTCCTTGGTCACCACGACCTGACGAGCCTGACCGAGCAGCTCGAGGGTGACGTTCTCGAGCTTGAGACCGACCTCCTCGCTGATGACCTGACCGCCGGTGAGGATGGCCATGTCGGTGAGCATCGCCTTGCGGCGATCGCCGAAGCCCGGAGCCTTGACGGCAACGGACTTGAAGGTGCCGCGGATCTTGTTGACGATCAGCGCTGCCAGGGCCTCGCCGTCGACGTCCTCAGAGATCACGACGAGCGGCTTGCCGGCCTGGATGACCTTCTCCAGCACAGGCAGCAGGTCCTTGAGGTTGGACACCTTCGAATTGACGATCAGCAGGTACGGATCGTCGAGCACGGTCTCCATGCGCTCGGTGTCGGTGACGAAGTAGGGCGAGATGTAGCCCTTGTCGAAGCGCATGCCCTCGGTGAGCTCGAGCTCGAGGCCGAAGGTGTTCGACTCGTCGACGGTGATGACGCCTTCCTTGCCGACCTTGTCCATCGCCTCGGCGATGATCTCGCCGACCTGGGTGTCGGCGGCGGAGATCGACGCAGTCGCGGCGATCTGCTCCTTGGTCTCGACGTCCTTGGCGGTGTCGGCCAGCTCGGCGACGATTGCGGCGACGGCCTTCTCGATGCCCTTCTTGAGGCTCATCGGGTTGGCGCCGGCCGTCACGTTGCGGAGGCCCTCGCGGACCATGGCCTGGGCCAGAACCGTCGCGGTGGTGGTGCCGTCACCCGCGACGTCGTCGGTCTTCTTGGCAACCTCTTTGACGAGCTCGGCGCCGATCTTCTCGTACGGGTCCTCGAGCTCGATCTCTTTGGCGATGCTCACGCCATCGTTGGTGATGGTCGGAGCGCCCCACTTCTTCTCCAGCACGACATTGCGGCCCTTGGGGCCAAGGGTCACCTTGACGGCGTCGGCGAGGGTGTTCATCCCCCGCTCGAGGCCGCGCCGCGCCTCGGTGTTGAACTGAATCAGCTTCGGCATGTTGTCTGCGAATCCTGTCGATGTTCGATCATGGGCTGATGCCGGGCAGGTCATGGCTGACCTACCGGATCGTTGCTCCTCCGACGGTGCCCGCGACGGACGGCCCGTAGACCTCACCGGCTTCAGAGATGGCACTCTCGGCAGGAGAGTGCTAATGGCTGTTTTAGCACTCTACCCATGCGAGTGCAAACACTCGCTCTAGCCAAGCCCTCGCGCCTCCGGCATCATGTCGACATGGAGACCTTGGGGAGTGCCGCGACGCCGTGGGGCGACTTCGTCGGTACGGCGTCTGCTGACGGCGCGCTGGTGTTTCGAGGCAGTCGCAGCCTCTATGAGTTGGCCGATCTCGACCGGGAGAGTTGGCGGATCATCGGCTTCGACATCGGGTTCCGCAACGGATCACCCGGCGTCGTGGTCTACGCGGCTGACGCGACCGACGACCGCAACAGCGGGGAGGTCGGCGAGCACGTGGTGACCGCGTTCGACATCCTCGAGCGAGAGCGCGTCGCGGAGTTCGTCAGCCAGGCCTTCCAGAGCTTTTCCGTCCGGCTGACCGCGCGCGAGTTCGCCACCGACCCGATCCGGGTCATCGGCCACGCCCCGGCAACGGGCATCGGCCTCGCCGCTACCTCTGGCTGAGCGAGCCCGGCAGCGGTCCGCAGTGTCGTAGGACCGCCTCCCCAGCTGGCACACCCTTTCCCAGCCGACCCCGGGGAATTCCTCGTGCATCCGGGTGGTTCGCGAAGAGGTGACAGACGTACGCACCCCCGAGGTCACTCGCGCAGGTATCGGGCTGCGGTCCGAGCGAGGCCCCATCCTCGGGGCCGTGATGCTGAGCGTCGGTCTGATCGCGATCGACGCCACCATCCTGGCAACGGCCGTGCCGTCCATCGTCGACGACCTCGGCGGGTTCACCCAGTTTCCCTGGCTGTTCTCGGTCTTCCTGCTCGCGCAGGCGGTGTCGGTGCCGATCTTCGCCAAACTCAGTGACCAGTTCGGCCGAAAGCCGGTGATCCTGTTCGGGATCGGGACGTTTCTGGTCGGCTCGGTGCTCTGCGGCGTGGCTTGGAGCATGCCGGCGTTGATCGCGTTCCGCGCTGTGCAGGGTCTCGGTGCTGGCGCTGTGCAGCCGATGACGATGACGATCGTCGGCGACATCTACACGGTGGCGGAACGGGCCAAGGCTCAGGGCTATGTCGCGAGCGTGTGGGCGATCTCGTCGGTCATCGGACCGACGCTGGGTGGCATCTTCGTCGACTTCGTCGACTGGCGCTGGATCTTCTTCGTCAACATTCCGCTCGGTGCGATCGCCGTCTGGGCGCTCGCCTGCCGGTTCCATGAGCAGGTCCAGCCGCGCAAACACACGGTGGATGTGCTCGGAAGCGCGCTGCTGGCGCTGGGCGCGTCCGCGGTGATTCTGGGGCTACTGGAGGGCGGCGTGCTGTGGCCGTGGCTGTCGCTCCCGAGCATCGCCGTCCTCGGCGGCGGGGTCGCTCTGCTGGTGGTCTTCGCTCTCGTCGAACGCCGGGCGGCTGAACCGATCCTGCCCGGGTGGGTCTTCCGCAACAGGCTGCTGAACTCCACCAACCTCGCCGCGCTCGGCGTCGGGGTGATCCTGATCGGCCTGACCTCGTACGTGCCGCTGTTCGCCCAGGGCGTCCTGCACACCAGCGCACTGGTCGCAGGGTTCGCCCTGGCCGCGCTCACGCTGGGCTGGCCGCTGGCAGCCAGCCTCGCCGGCCGCATCTACCTTCGGATCGGCTTCCGCAGCACCGCGCTGATCGGCGCCGGCGCGATCGTCGGCGGGGCGGTGCTGATGACGCTGCTGTCAGCACGCAGCTCCATCTGGCAGGTCGCGTTGACGTGCTTCGTGCTGGGCATCGGCATGGGCCTGACCGCGAGCCCGACGCTCATCGCCGCCCAGTCTTCGGTCGACTGGGACCGCCGAGGAGTGGTCACCGGCACGAGCCTGTTCGCGCGTTCGATGGGCAGCGCCGTCGGAGTGGCCGCCTTCGGAGCGCTGGCCAACGCCGCACTGGGGGCACGCCTCGGCGGCCACAGCACCACGATCGATGGCATCCCAGCCGGGGTGCTCGATCCGGCAGTTCATCGGGTCTTCGTCGCAGCCGCGGCCACTGCGGCGCTGCTCGCGATCGCGGTGGCCCTGATGCCGCGGGATCGTGCAGGTGCGCTGTCCGAGGCCCCTGCGCGCTAGTCGGCCGAATCGGGCGCCAGTCGATCGACCAGGCCGACGACATCGGCGATCGAGTCCAGCACCAGCGACGGCTTGTACGGGAATCGGTCCACCTGGCTCGGCACGGTGGAGCCGCTCAACACCAGGACCGTCCGCAGGCCCGATTCGATTCCCGCGATGACGTCGGTGTCCATCCGGTCGCCGATCATCACCGTGGACTCCGAATGCGCATCGATCGCGTTCAGTGCCGACCGCATCATCAAAGGGTTGGGTTTGCCGACAAAGTAGGGCTTGACGCCAGTCGCCCGGGTGATCAGCGCCGCGACCGAGCCTGTCGCGGGCAGCGAGCCGTCAGCTGACGGCCCGGTCGCATCGGGATTGGTCGCAATGAAGCGAGCACCCTTGTCGATCAGCCGGATGGCCCGGGTGATGGCCTCGAACGAGTACGTCCGGGTCTCGCCGAGCACGACGTAGTCGGGGTCCCGTTCGGTGAGCACGAACCCGACCTCGTGCAGGGCCGAGGTCAGGCCTGATTCCCCGATCACGTACGCCGAACCGCCGGCCCGCTGATCCGCGAGGAACTTCGCCGTCGCCAGCGCCGACGTCCAGATGGCGTCCTCCGGAAGGTCGATACCGCTGCGGCTCAGGCGGGCGCGGAGATCACGGGCGGTGTAGATGGAGTTGTTCGTGAGGACGAGAAAGCGTCGACCGGCCCGCTGGAGCGCCGCAATGAAGTCAGGCCCGCCCGGAAGTGCGTGCTCCTCGTGCACGAGCACCCCGTCCATATCGGTCAGCCAGCAGGAAACGGGGCGGCCGCCCAGGATGTCGTCGCTCATGTCGTCATCCTCGCGCGCAGCCGTCGCCGACGCGACTCCCGGGACAGGTCGTTCGTCGGCCGTTCCTCCGTAGGCCACGCTGCGTTCGCCGAGATCATGACCGAAACAGGCAGAAGGGATGGCCGGCAGGGTCGAGCATCACCCGCACGTCGTCCTGCGGCTGGTACGCCGCCACCTCGGCTCCTGCTTCGCGAGCCCACGCGGTCGCGACGTCCAGGTCTTCCACCCGGATGTCCAGATGCACCATCATCTGCGGCTCCCCCGGTGCTGCCGGCCAGACCGGCCGCCGGTACTGCGGCTCGGTCTGAAACGAGAGGTTCGTCGGTCCCTCCGGAGCTTGCAGGATGACCCAGTCCGGCTCGTCGGCCCGTCGCGACCACCCCAGCAGCCGCTGGTAGAACGCCGCCAACTCGCGCGCATCCGGGGAGTCGAGGACGACCCCGCTCACCGTCAACCGTGG
>JBGAIX010000035.1:0-12658 GCA_044225235.1 Propionibacteriaceae bacterium
GACGAGAAGGGCTACCTCTACACGGGGCCGGATCTTCCGATCGGGCCGGGCGACCGCCCGCGCGGCTGGTCACTGGACCGCGACCCGTACCTGTACGAGACGAACGTGCCCGGCGTGTTCGCCGTCGGGGACGTGCGGGCAGGCTCGGGCAAGCGCGTCGCCGCCGCTGTCGGCGAGGGCTCGGGCTGCGTAGGCGCGGTGCACCACTACCTCGCGACCGTCTGAACGGACGGTCCGAGCACATCAGCAACCGTCGAACTCGTCAGGTCCGGTCGGCGTAGGGTCAGTTGATGACGGAGCGGCAGCCGTACGCGCTTGTGCAGCGCTACAGAGACTTCGAGTTGCGCCGATACCCGGCGTATGTCGTTGCCGAGGTGGTGGTGCGGGCGACGTTCACTGACGCCGGAAACCTCGCGTTCCGGACCCTGGTCGGCTACCTCAAGGGCGAGAACGCGACTCGAGCGACAGTCGCGATGACCGCACCGGTACTGCAGAGCGAATCTCGCACGATCGCGATGACGGCTCCGGTCGAGCAGCGGGAGACGGCCAGTGGCGAGCAGGCGGTCGCCTTCGTGCTGCCCTCGTCGTACACCCTTGATACGGCCCCCGAGCCGAGCCGTGACGAGGTCACGCTGCGCGAACGGCGAGCATCCCTGGCAGCAGTCCGGCGGTACCGGGGACGCTGGACTCGGCAGGCGTTCGAGCGAAATCTCGCGCTGCTCGACCACGCATTGGCGCAGGCGGGGCTGCGCGCGGAGGGCCCAGCGACCTGGGCTCGGTACAACCCGCCGATCACCCCCTGGTTCCTGCGTCGGAACGAAGTGCTGCGGGAGGTCGCCGAGGACGTCGCCGACTAGCGAGGCGCGCGGAGACGGACGACCGGTCCGATTTGTGTCTTGCCTGGAGTAAGCGCGGTCCGCGAGCATCGGAACGCGGGCGGAAGACACGTCGCGCGCAGGAGGTCCTCCGTTGACGACAGCAGCCGCGTCCACCGCGCCGGTCAGTGAGGGACGACAGAGGCAGCAGCGGGTCCGGGACCGCCGCTACCTCGGCACCCTCGTCGGGGTGTTCATCGTCGCGGCTCTGGTGGCCTTCGCCGAGCTGGACTATCAGACAGAACGCATCCTGACCCCGACCACCGGCTATTCCTGGCCGCTGTCGACGCTGTTCGGGCTGGACTTCGCTGCGGCGCTCCGCGGCTGGGACGAACTCATCGAGCAAGGTGTGCTGTCCGGCCCGGGCAGTCCCTACGGACGACTGCTGCTCGCCCACGTTCTCGTCGACGTGATCTTCATCGCCTGCTACACGCTGGCGTTCCGGGCCGTGATCGTCCGCGGCTTCCGCGGCCGCAGCGCCCGGCGCGCGATGACCGCGCTGCTGGTTCTCGCCGTCGTCGCCGATCTGGTCGAAGACACGATAGCGACGGCGATCGTTTTCGGGGCTCGACCAGCGCCGACCGTGCTCGTCATGATCAGCGCCATCAAGGCGATCGCCTTCGCCGTGACCGCAGCCGCGATCGCAGTTCGGCTACTGGTCCCGTACCCCAGCAGGGCGCATCGCCCTCGCTCGCCGGGGCTTCCGCGGCGTCCCGATGGCGCCAGCGGGGACGCCTGCAACCGGACGGGGAGCGCGGTCCGGCGCTACGCCACAGCAGTCCTGCATCATCGGTTCTCGTTCGCGATGATCGCGCCGCTCTTCGTGCTCTCGGTCCTGCCGGGGCACCCGATCCTCGAACAACTCCCCGACGTCCAGCGCAGTTGGCTGTCGGCCGACGGCGGCCTCCGGCACGCCGCTGCCGCATTCGTCGCGCTCGGTTGCATGGCGCTGTTCGTCGATCGGCTCGGCAGGGTGCGTACCGGATTCGCGCGTCGCTGCCTGCAGCGGGAGTCCCCGCTCCCGGTCGCGGCCGCGCCGGAAAACGGGCCGACGGGTCACCGGCATGAGTGGAGTGGCGCCCTGCGGCGCCAGCTGCGGCGCGACGTCGCGACATGCCTGCGCTTCGGCCTGGACGCACTGACCAACCGGACACGTTTTCGCGCGCGAGCGGCGCACTTGCGCAGCAAGAACTACCCGGTGCTGTCCGTCTGGTTGGTCGGACCGGCGGTCGCCCTCAGCGGGGCGCTCCTGGTCGGGCTCGGCTTCTCGTCCGCCCCCGTGCAAGCCGTCCGGTTGGCGATCTTCTGCGCCGTCCCGCTGGCCATCGCAGCGTCGTCGTGGTTCCTGCGCCGATTGTGGGAGACCCGGCCCGACCTGGAGCGCCCGGACCACCAGCTCGGCTACGCACGCGGACAGGTGTCGACGATTGCGTTCGTCGGCCAGCTCGCCACCCTGCTCGTCCTGGCCCTCGGCGGGCTGGGACTCATCCGCTCCTTCACCGCTCTTGCGGTGCTGCCGCAGCTGCGCGGCGGCAGCGCCCGCTGGGAACTGGTCCTCGCGTTCATCGCAGCCACGCTGATGCTGACCGCGCCGACGCTGCTCGCCTGGTACCGCAGCAATCGGCTGACCGCGGTGGACCCGATCCCGGGGCGGTTCGGCGATGACCTCCCGACACATTTCGGTTTCCGGCGGCTGACGCTGGCGTGCTTGCTCGGACTCTTCTTCCTGCTGGGCCTGTACCCGGTCTGGTGGAGCCAGGCGCTGGGCGTCGTGGCGATCGCCACCCTCTCGATCGCCTCCCTGGTGGGCATCGTCGCCGCCACCGGACTGCTGATCCAGGATCGACCGGTCGCCGAGGTTTTCCGGCTTCTCGGACGCCGGCGAACCCCGCTGGTGACCGTGCTGCTCCTCACCTTCATCGCTGTCGGATTGGGCTCCGACATCGGCACCATCAACCGCGTCACCTCCCCTGCACCACCGACCCAGACGCCGCCCGACACGCGGACAGACTTTGACGGCCTGGTCGGCACCTGGGCCGGAACGACATCGGGATGCGAGGTGAACGCCGGCGCCGGGGACAGCGTGCGGGTCCGACCGATGCTGATGGTCGCCGCGGAGGGCGGCGGCATCCGGGCGGCCTACTGGACGGTCCGCTCGCTCGACGCGTTGGTCGAACGCGCGGGGTGCAGCGCGTCGTCGACCCTCTTCTCAGCAGGCGCGAGTGGTGGTTCCGTCGGCCTGACCGTTGCGCGGTTCAGTGGCACTCCGGACCAGCCCGGTACCGCAGCCGCCGTCACCGCCGTCACGCGGATGGCCGGACCGGAAACGCTCGGGGCAGCGGTCATCGGCACCTTCGTCCGCGATCCCTGGTACGGAGCCAGCGGTGTGCCACTGCCGACCTACGGGCCCGCGGCGACCACGGCATGGCAGGACCGGGCACGGCTGATCGAACGCGGCTGGGCCGACGCCTCGAACGCGGGCGGCAACGGCTGGGGCTCCCGCGCCTTCCTGACCGACAGCGCCGCCACCTCGCCCGCACCGGGCGTCTTGATCGTCAACTCGGCCAGCGTGCTCGACAAGTGCAGGGTCTGGGTCAGCCAGGCACGCTTCGCATCGCGATCCGCTGTCTCAGAAAGCGGTGGCGAGCAGTCTTGCGACAGCAGGTTGGGACCGGCGGCGAGGACGATCGACCTGTTCACCGCCTACGGGCCGTTGTCACCACCCGGGCCCGACTGCCTCGGCGAGCTGCCCGCCACCACTGCGGCGCTACTCACCGCGCGGTTCCCCTACGTGACCCCTGGCGGAGCGGTCGGCGAATGCCCTGCGGCCGCCGGGGGCGGCGTTCCTGGGCCGGCCTACTGGCCGCGGACTCAGCTCGTCGACGGCGGATACCTGGAGAACACCGGCATCGCGACGATCACCGACCTGGCCGAGAACTGGTCGGCCCAGGTGCGCGCACACAACGCTGAGGCGCTCGCCAACGGTGAGGCCCTGATCGTCCCGATTGTGGTGTACCTGACCAACGAGCAACCGAACGGGAGCCGGCCGCCCGAACGCCGGCGCCTGCAGAACGAGTTCCTGGTGCCGCCGCTGACGATCATCGGCGGCGCAGCGAGCCAGGCGAACACCGAGGCCTTCCTGCAGCGCGCCGAGACCGCCGTCGCGCCGGAGTCGTTGTGCCCCCGAGGCGCGGACGGCCGTCCGGACAGCCGGTGCCTGGCGGCAGCGGAGGCCTTCGAGCGCCGGGTGATCGTCGTCGACCGCGCCGCTCGGCCCGAGGTCCCTGCCCCGCTCGGCTGGGTCATGTCCGAGTCGAGCATCGCCGCGTTGGACGAAACCATCGAGGTCCAGGCGAGGATGCGCTGCGTCGCAGCGCCGACGGGTCCGGCGATCCCGCCTGAGGTGAAGGCCGGCTGGGAGGCCCAACCCATCTGCCGGAAGGGCTTCGGCAGTCTCGGTGACCTGATCGGCTATCTGACAGATCCGCAGTGAGGAAAGCGAGGGCCGGCGCCGTTGAGGCGCCGGCCCTCGCGCCGGCCCGATCTGCGATCAGGCAGTCGGCTGGTACTTGCGCTCAGCGCGCTTGCGCTGGAACTCGTAGAACCGTCCGTGGTGCAACTCGTGCTCGATCTGCTCGAGAGACTTGCCCTTGGTCTCCGGCAGCAGGAAGAACACGAAGAAGAACGAGACCACCGAGATTCCGGTGAAGAGCCAGAACGGCCCCGCCGCGCCGAGCGTCGCGAACAACGTCAGTGTGGTCATCGCGATGATGAAGTCGAAGAACCAGTGCGAGAAGGCGCCGAACGCGCCGCCCTTGCTGCGCAGGTTCATCGGGTACACCTCGGAGTTGATCAACCAGATGGTCACGCCGAAGGCGCCGTTGTTCGCCACCATGTACAAGATCACCGCGCCGAAGATCAGGTAGAGGCCCACGCCCTCCGTTGCCCCGCCACGTCCCAGCAGCACGGCGATGACGATGAAGGACAGGATGGAGATCGGCACCATCACCAGCAGGTACTTGCGTCGGCCGACCTTGTCCACCAGATGGCTGCCGATGAACGTCATGATCAGCACGCCGACCGCACCGAACGCCGGCATCAGCACCGACGCTTCCTCGGAGAACCCCAAGTCCTTGAAGACGGTCGGCATGTAGTACACCAGCGCGTTGTTGCCAGTGATCTGGGAGAACATCGCGATGCCGCCCCCGAGCACCAGGGCCGGACGGGCCCAGCGGGAGAAGAAGTCGCGCCAGGTGCCGGCGTTGGCTTCGGTCTCTTCCGCGACGACCTCGGCCATCTCCTCGAGTTCGTGCTTGACCACCGCCTCGTCCTGGCGGAGCTTCATCAGCACCTCGCGGGACTCGTCGATCCTGCCCTTGGCGTACAGCCAGCGCGGGCTCTCGGGCAGAATCGTGAGGCCGATCAGCATCAGCACCGCTGGCGCGGCGCCGGCAGCGATCAGGATCTGCCAGCGCTCATGTCCGACGAAGAACCCGGTGAAGTGGGCGCAGACGATCCCGATCATGATCATCAACTGGAACAGCACGACCAGACGCCCGCGCCTGTCGGCCGGCGCCATCTCGGAGATGTAGACCGGCGCCGCCCCGCTGGCCGCGCCGATGGTCAGGCCGAGCACGAACCGCATTGCTGTCAGGACCTCCGGGCTGGTCTTGATCGCGCACACGATCGTCGTAATGACGAACAGCACGGCGATCATCATCAGCACGGACTTACGCCCGAACCGCTCGGTCAGGTAGCTGGTGAACGGGACCGCACACATGGCGCCGAGGAGGAGCGCTGCGGTGAGCATCTCCTTGTCCCGGGCCTCGGTCAGGTTGTAGGTCTCACTGATGCCCGGCAGGGCGGTGGCGATGATGCCGGTGTCGTAGCCGAAGAGCAGCCCCGACATGGCGGCAATGGCGGCGACCAGGGCGATGGACGACGAGCCCCCGGAGCTGGTGGGGGCCGGTGGCGCTCCGGCTGTGGTTTGTCGAGTTACTTGCATCGGTGTATCTCGCTTCCCTTCCTCGGATTCGATGACGGGCGGGTGTCCGATGCCGATCGGGTCCAGGCGTCCCGGCCAGCCTCCGTGCGAGCGTAGGGACGCCGACGACCGCGCCGATGCTCGTTGATCGAGGCCTTGCGCAAGCCTGCGGAGCGCCCGGGGCTACCGGAGGGAACGAGGGAGCACCTCGACTCAGGGCCGCACGCGCGCCGTCGACGCTCAGGCCGGTTGCGCGTCCGCGCTGGGATACGCCGCGCTGTCAGCGGCTGCCGAGCTTGCGGGTCGGCGGCTAGGAGGCGGTCGGCGAGTGATGGATCACGAGCGTGCTGCGCGCACGCCCGGCCGCGACGAGGGCGGCGTTCCGCTCGTCATTTCCGGTGGCGCGCTGGCTCGCCGCAACCGGATCGGGATCAAAAGAGAGGTGGCGGGCAGCCAACCTCCGGATCCTCTCCTCGTGGTCGAGCTCGACGAACCAGGTCTCGTCCAGCAGGTCCACCAGCGCTGACCACGGACTCTGGTCCAGCAGCAGGTAGTTCCCCTCAGCGACGACCAGCCCCACCTGGCTCTGGATCTCGATCGCGCCGGCGATCGCATCGTTCACCTCGCGGCGGAACTCGGGGGCGTATACCGAGCGGTCAGTGACCCTGCGCACCTGGCGGACCAACTCGACGAAGCCGAAGCCGTCGAAGGTGTCCGGGGCACCCTTCCGCGCAGTCGCGCCGCGCTTCTCGAGCAGACTCTGCGCGAGGTGAAATCCGTCCATCGGAAGCAGCGCCACGGCGTTCGGGTGCGTCGATTCCAGCGCGTTGACGAGCCACGCCGAAATGGTGGACTTCCCTGCCCCCGGCGAGCCCGCGATGCCGAGCAGGCGCCGGCCCGGCGATTCGATCAGCTGCTGGGCACGCTCCAACAGGAAGGCCCGACCCGACTCGTCCCAGCGCACCACCGCAGGCGTCGCCGGGCTCCCCGTCGCCGATCGCTGGCTCACCGTCAGTCGCCTCCTTGCCGCTGCAGCGGGCAGCCAAGAGCCACCCGCGGACAGCCGACGATACGGCGTATGGCACCACTTTGTCCGAACTTGCGCAAGGCCTTGCCCAAGAGGGTCGGTGGGGCGACTGTGGAGGGGTGATGTCGATGACGAAACTGGCTCAGGCATCAGGTGTGTCGTTGTCAACGGTTTCGCATCTGCTGAACGGCACCCGGCCCGTGAGCGACTCGGCCAAAGCGGCGGTGCTCCGCGCCGCGGCTGAGATCGGCTACGAGGACCCACGGCTGGCACGTGTGTTTCGGCGCGCGCTGACCGTCGGGGTGATCGTGCCGTCGGCCGCGAGCCCGTATTTCGCCGAATTGCTCGAGGGAATGGGCGCCGAGGCTGTCCGCCTGGACGTCGGCTTGCTGCTGATGACCAGTGCCGAGAACCCCGAACTGGAGCAGCGCGCGATCGAGTTGCTGATCGCGCGCGGCGTGGACGGTCTGGCCATCATCCCGACGACAGGGTGGGGGGCCCGTTCCCGGCCGGTGCTGCGCCGCAAGGAACTGCCCGTCGTCCTGGTCGACCGGATCGACGAGGAGCGCTTCGACCGGGTGGGCGGTGAGAACGTCGCGGCAGCGGATGCGCTGGTCAGCCACCTGCTCGGTCTCGGGCATCGCCGAATCGGCATGATTCGTGGCCTGGAAGGCCTGCCCACCACCCGTGAGCGCGAACTCGGCTATACGAGGGCGCTCGAGCGGAGCGGCGTCCCGGTCGACCCGAGGTTGATCGTCGACGGCGCCTCGACCGTTCGTGGCGGGCGGGACGCGATGGAAGCGCTGCTGCGTCTCGACGACCGCCCATCGGCCGTGTTCTGCAGCAACAACAACATGACCGTCGGCGTGCTCACCGTGGTGCGGAAGCGGCACCTCGCCGTTCCCGACGACGTCGCGCTGGTCGCATTCGACGACACGGAGTGGTCCGACCTGGTGGAGCCCGGGATCACCTGCATGGCCCAGCCGTTTCATGCGATCGGCATCCGCGCGCTGCACACCCTGCTGGCACGCATCGACGACCCGCTCCGCCCGTTCGAGACGGTCCGCCTGCCGCCCTCGTACGAGCACCGCGGTTCGTGCGGGTGCAAGGAGATTCGGGTCACCGAACGTCGCGGCGGCCTGCCGGTCGCCCAACGGCGGCAGACGGCTGGCGTCGACCGCGCGTGACGCGCACCCACCGGTGAAGGTCCTTGGGGCGATCTGGGGACACGGACGTCAGCCGAACGAGATCGCAGCCAGCGCAACCGCGGGCAACACCGAGGAGCCAAGCGTCCCGCGGATGCTTCCGCCGCGGGGAAGCCAGTAGCCGAGCAGGTCCGCGACTCCCATGAAGAGCGACGCGAGCAGCATGTAGATGCAGCTGACGACAACGACCGTCGTGCCGGTGGTCGCGTCACCGGCGTTCACCATCACCAGACCCACCAGCGTGCCGACTCCGGCCAGCGCGTTCCGAGCTCCGATGCAGAACGACCACAGGTGCACGTACCGGATTCCCTCAGGCTCGATCGCGAGGAACTTCTGCACCCGGGGCCGGTGGATCAAGAACGCCTCGAACGGGAAGACCGCGATGAGAATCAGCGCCGAGAGGCCGGCGCTGATCTGAGCGACGAGGTTCATCGGCCAGCTCCCTGCTCGACGGCGAGGGCCGGGCTCCAGGCATCGGACGTCCCGAAGCCCGCCACAGTGACGTCGTGCCGGGCGAGCACCGCTGACAGTTCCCCCATGGTCTCCTCCAGCGGGCGGCCGCGGGGGATGCTGGCGTCGAGGTCGGCGTGGAACCGGCCCATCCCGTCGGTCAGGCTGACCGTCAGGAACCGGGTCGAGGAACTGAGCACCGTAAAGGTGTGCTCCGCATGGGCCGGGATGGTGACCGAGGCGCCAGGGGTGAGGTCGTACGCCTCGTCCTCGACCTGCACCAGCATCCGGCCCTGGAGCACGTAGTACGCCTTGGCCCAGCCGGTCCGGTGCAGTGGCGTCGCAGGCCCACGCGGTGCGTCGACCTCGAAGACCTCGTACGCGCCGCCGGTGTGGGCGGCGTCGACCTTGACGGTGAGCACGGCGTCCGGGGCGACCAGCTCGTACCCCTCACCCGCCGGCGTGTATTGGACCTGTCCTGTCATAGCGGTGACGCTAGGCCGGGCGGTTGCCCCGGTCGATCCCAGAATCCTGGGGGTGCCCCGGCGACATCCCGGTTCCATACTGAGGGCATGTGGGAGGAGCGGGCCCACCGCACCCGCCGCGAGATCGCGGCGCTTGCCGGCTCCGGGCTCGGGGTGAGCGAGTTGCATGCCGCCGCGATCGCCCTGGTCGGTCGGCATGTCGGCGCCGACCTGACGTGCTGGGCGGCGATCGATCCGGAGACCCTCGTGATCAGCACGATGACGAACGGGCCTGCGTTGTCCCCACCGGAGTACGACCCGGTGCTGGCGCGGTCTGAATATGCGCCCGACCAGCCGCACAGCTTCGCCACGCTGGCCCGACGTGGGTCGACGGTGGCCAAACTCACCGACATGTCGTCGACCGACCGGCGGCGGAGCCTGCGGCTGCAGGACGTCTGGCGTCCGCTAGGCATGAACCAGGAGCTGCGGCTGATGTTCCGTACCGACGGGACGTGTTGGGGTGCCGCCGGGATGGCGCGCGCCGGCACCGACTTCTCCGATCGGGAGACCGACTACCTGCGCGCGGTTGCGCCTGCGGTGGCCACGGCGACCCGGCTCGCGGTGCGCGCGGAGGCGACCGGATCGGAACCCGGCGTCGCACCGGCGGTCGTTCTGGTCGGCCCGGAGGGAAGGCTCCGCGCCACCACGGCAGCCGCCGAGGAATGGCAGAGCCGATTCGAGGAAATCGCCCCCGGCCGATTCGCGGTGATGATGCAGGTGATGGCGAGCGGTGCGCGCGCCGCGGCGTCGGATGGGTTCTCGGCCCGGATCCGCGATGCGCGGGGTCAGTGGGTCGCGCTCCGAGCCAGCCCGCTGACCGGCGCGGAAACCGACGACGTCGCGGTCGTCATCGAGGCCGTGGGCGGCGATCAGCTCGCGAGGCTGCTCCTGATCGCGTACGGGCTGAGCGCGCGGGAACGCGAGGTGTGCCATCAGGTGATAGCCGGTCACTCCACCGCCGAGATCGCCGCACAACTGTTCATCTCGCCGAACACCGTGCAGGACCATCTGAAGTCGATCTTCGCCAAGGTCGCCGTCCGCAGCCGGGGCGAACTCGTGGCCCGGATCAGGCCGAGCGGCTGAGGATCCGTGAGGCCGGGCCGTCGCCGTCGCCGTCGCGAGGCCCTGCCTCGATCTGAGCCGGCCAGCGGCCGCAATGCGTCGGACGGCTGCGCGCGATTCACCAGGGAGTCGACAAGCCCGAGGTAGTGAGCCAGCGCGGCCTCCACCACCCGTAGCTGGCGCCAGCCGAGATAGTCGACGGGATCTCCGTGGACATGGTCGATGCCGATCGTACGGATCTGATCCACCAGCAGTCGGGTCAGTCTTCCGGCGATCTCCATCTCCGGCCGATGGATCGCCGACTGGGCTGATGTCGACGTCGGCACCACGGTGACCACAGACAGCGGAGACTCGGTCGGCGACACGACCAGGCCCAGTCGGCGGCCCCGGTTGCTCATGCCCACGCGTGATTCCGAGGTCGATGCGGTACACCCCGCCGCGGATCACCAAGCCTCAGGCTCGGCATTGACGGCTCATCACAGATGAGGGTGTGGGTCGGGGTAGCGCGTCGGTCCCGGGGTGGGCGTCGAGGTCTTCCGATGATGGGAGTTCTCACACTGTCCATCGGGAAGACCTCGACGTGGTTGACGCTACCTTCGCTTGCCCGGACCTGACGAGTTTCTGCCGGCTCGACGAGCTTGGGTTGGAGGTGGCGGGGCAGCGGCTGGAGCCCAAGCGCGCCGTGTTGTCGTGCCGGGTGGTGGAGTCGGATGGTTGGTGCTCCCGCTGCGGGTGCGAGGGCAGGGTCCGCGACACCGTCGCCCGTCAACTCGCGCATGAGCCGTTCGGGTGGCGTCCCACGACCTTGGTGATCACGGTCCGCCGCTATCGCTGCACCGGCTGCGGGCATGTGTGGCGGCAAGACACCACCAAGGCGGCCGAGCCGCGGTCGAAGCTGTCGCGGCGGGCGTTGCGGTGGGCGTTGGAGGCCCTGGTGGTCGGCCACTTGACCGTGGCGAGGGTCGCTGAAGCGTTGGCGGTGTCGTGGAACACCGCCAATGACGCCGTGCTCGCCGAAGGCCGTCGGGTGCTGATCGAGGACCCAGCCCGGTTCGACGGTGTCACTGTTGTCGGGTTTGACGAACACGCCTGGCGGCACACCAGGCGCGGCGACAAGTGGGTCACGGTGATCATCGACCTCACCCCGATCCGCAACGGAACCGGCCCGGCGAGGCTGCTCGACATGATCGAGGGCCGCTCGAAACAGGCCGTCAAAGCCTGGTTGGCCGCCCGGCCGCAGGCATGGCGCGACGGGCTGGAGATCGTGGCGATGGACGGCTTCACCGGCTTCAAGACCGCCGCCGCCGAGGAGGTCCCGCAGGCCGTCGCGGTGATGGACCCGTTCCACACGGTGCGGCTCGCCGGCGACGCGCTGGATCTGTGCCGCCGCCGGGTCCAGCTGGAACTGCACGGCCATCGGGGCCGCACCACTGATCCGCTCTACCGGGCCCGGCGGACCCTGCACACCGGCGCCGGGCTGCTCACCGACAGACAACGGGCCCGGCTCGAAGCGTTGTTCGCCGGCGATGACCATGTCCAGGTCGAGGCGACCTGGGGCATCTACCAGCGCATGGTCGCCGCCTACCGCGAGCCGGACCCGAAGCTGGGTCGACAGGCCATGGCCACGGTCATCGACGCGGTCAGTGTCGGTGTCCCGGCCGCGCTGGTCGAGCTGCGCCGGCTCGGCCGGACGTTGAAACAACGAGCGGCGGATGTGCTGGCGTACTTCGACCGGCCCGGCACCAGCAACGGCCCGACGGAGGCGATCAATGGTCGGCTCGAACACCTCCGCGGCTCCGCCCTCGGCTTCCGGAACCTGACCAACTACATCGCCCGCTGCCTCCTCGAGACCGGCGGGTTCAGACCCCGACTACACCCTGCATTGTGATGAGCCGCATTGACGTCCTCATCCTTGAGCGCTTTCGCGTCGGCGCGGAACCGCTCTAGCCACCGCTCATGGTCCAGGAGCCGGAGCGCCCGACGCAGCGTGTCGGTCGTCGTCTCTCCCGGCCGAGCGGCCTCCCGCAGGATGCGCTCGTCCTCGGAGGTCGGACGAAACCCGATGGACGCAGACATGGACGAATCTTGCCGCCCGTTCGACAGATGTTGAACGGCGCTCTTCCGCGCTGGCGCGCTTGGCCTGCCAGACATGGTCGGGTCTTTCGCCTTGAAGGGACTGTGAATACGACGGCACCACCGCTGGCGGGACCTCGAGAACCGCGACCGCGGTCGGCGAAGATTCAGCGCGCCCTCGCCGCGACGCACCGAGAGCCGGAACGTGCCTCTCCCCGGAACGCACAGGGAACAGGCAGCCACATCGGGCCGGTCCCAGCCGGTGACAACCGGACGCGCAGCGAGACCGGGGTTGGCGGTGTTGGACCTTGTCGGAAGGCGTTTCACCTAGTTGTGGCAGGTGCTGGATTCGAACCAGCGTAGGCAATGCCGACGGTTTTACAGACCGCTCCCTTTGGCCGCTCGGGCAACCTGCCGCGTGCCGGACCTGGCCGGCAGCGAGGAGAAACGATAGCAAG
>JBGAIX010000003.1:0-253445 GCA_044225235.1 Propionibacteriaceae bacterium
GCGCTGCCGCATCCCTCGCCAGGGAAGGCAGGCCACAGACCACCCACCGCCGAGCGGAGCGAGCAACCGATACAGGAGGCGCCATGGCCACCGCAACTGCGACTCGGGCAGCCCAACCCGAGCAGACCTCCAAGAAAGCGAGCAAGAAGCCACCCAAACGACCGTTCAATGAGCGGTGGCTGAACAAGCAGGGCTGGATACGCCGCGCACCCCTGCTGCCGGCTTTGATTTTCGTGATCATCATGACGCAGCTGCCGTTCCTGGCGACGCTGATCATCTCGTTCATGAATTGGAACGCGAACTACCCCGATGAGATCGCATTCGGCACGCTGGCCAACTTCGCGACGGTCTTCACCGACCCGGCGCTGCGCTCCAGCGTCTTCTTCACCATCCTGCTGACTGTCACCGTCGTACTGGTGTCGCTCGCCTTCGGGCTCGGCATCTCGTTGCTGCTCAACCACAACTTCCTCGGCCGAGGCGCCGTCCGCACGATGATGATCGCGCCGTTCCTGATCGTTCCGGTCGCGGCAGCCCTGCTCTGGAAGCACGCGATCTACAACCCCGTCTACGGACTGCTGAACGGCCTGCTCACGCTGGTCGGCGGCCCGCAACCGGACTGGATCACCGACTTCCCGAAGATGGCGATCATGGCGCAGCTGATCTGGCAGTGGACCCCGTTCATGACGCTGATCCTGCTCGCCGGCCTGCAGTCGCGGCCCGGGGACATCATCGAGGCCGCGTCGGTGGACGGCGCCAACGCCTGGCAGACCTTCGCCAACATCACCATGCCGCACATGCGGCGCTACCTCGAACTCGGCGGCCTGCTCGGCTCGATCTACATCGTCCAGCAGTTCGACTCAGTGTTCACGATGACGGCGGGATCGCTTGGTACAGCGAACCTTCCCTACACGGTCTACGAAACGCTCTACAACGCTCAGGACTACGGCCTCGCCTCAGCCCAGGGCGTGATCGTGGTGATCGGTTCCATCATCATCGCCACCTTCGCCCTCCGAACCGTCTCCAGCCTGTTCGAAGAGGAGGCCTGATGACCACCGCACTCGCCCCAAATCCAACCGCACAAGCGAACGCCAAGAAGAAGTCGAACGCCCGCGCGACCAATTCACTGGAATCCCGCCGCACCACCGCCATCATCGGTGTCGCTGCGTGGATCATCGGCATCCTCTTCTTTTTCCCCGTCGTGTGGATGGTGCTGACCAGCCTGCATTCGGAGCCGGACGCCTCGACCAACCCGCCGAGCTTCTTTGCTCCGCTGACCCTGGACGGGTACCGGGAGTTCTTCGGCGCGTCCTCCGGCGCGAGCCCCTGGCCGCCGCTGATCAACTCTGCAACCGCCTCGATCGGTTCCACGATCGTCGTGATCATCCTGGCTATTCCGGCGGCCTACGCCCTCTCGGTGCGACCCATCGAGAAGTGGACCGACGCGATGTTCTTCTTCCTCTCCACCAAGATGTTGCCCGTCGTCGCCGGCCTGCTGCCGCTGTACATCATCGCCCGCACCATCGGCCTGCTGGACAACATCACGTTCATGACGATCCTCTACACGTCGATGAACTTGCCCATCGCGATCTGGATGATGCGATCGTTCCTCGCTGACATCCCCACCGCGCTGTTCGAAGCAGCCGCGCTCGACGGCGCCGGTCTGGTCCGGACGCTGATCAGCGTCATCGTGCCGATCATCTCCCCCGGGATCGCCGCCACGGCTCTGATCTGTTTCATCTTCAGCTGGAACGAGCTGCTGCTCGCCAACACGCTCACCAGTGTGGTCGCGCAGACAGCACCGGTGTTCATGACCAGCTTCGTCACCTCCCAAGGCTTGTTCCTGGCCAAGGTCTGTGCCGCCGCCACCGCGATCTCGCTGCCCGTGCTGATCGCCGGCTTCGCCGCACAGGACAAGCTCGTCCAAGGCCTTTCCCTCGGCGCAGTGAAGTAGGCGCCAGCCCGATGACAGCACTGAACAGCGAAAACCTCTCCTCGCTGTCCATCCCGGTCCCCGGCTACGACCGGTCCAAGGTGACCGCCGGCATCGTGCACTTCGGTGTCGGCGGGTTCCACCGGGGCGCAGTGAAGTAGGCGCCAGCCCGATGACAGCACTGAACAGCGAAAACCTCTCCTCGCTGTCCATCCCGGTCCCCGGCTACGACCGGTCCAAGGTGACCGCCGGCATCGTGCACTTCGGTGTCGGCGGGTTCCACCGGGCGCACCAGGCCATGTACCTGGACCGGCTGATGGAACGCGGCGAGGCACTGGATTGGGGCATCTGCGGGGTCGGTGTGATGCCCTTCGACCTCAAGATGCGCGAGGCGATGGAGGCGCAGGACTGCCTCTACACCTTGGTGCAGAAGGATCCGGCCGGCGGCTGGGAGCCGAAGGTGATCGGCTCGATCGTGGAGTACCTCTACGCTCCCGACGACCCGGACGCGGTGATCGAGAAGATGGCCGACCCCGCGGTGCGGATCGTGTCGCTGACGATCACCGAAGGCGGCTACAACTTCCACCCGGTGACCGGCGAGTTCGACGCCGAGAACCCCGGGGTGAAGGCCGATCTTCAGCCGGGGGCCGTTCCGGCCACCACGTTCGGCCTCGTCACCGAGGCCCTCGTGCGGCGTCGGGAGCGCGGCGTCGAGCCGTTCACGATCATGTCCTGCGACAACATCCAGTCCAACGGCGAAATGGCTGCCGAGGTCTTCACCGCGTTCGCGCGGCTGCGCGACCCCGACCTCGGCGCCTGGGTCCACGACACCGTGAAGTTCCCGAATTCGATGGTCGACCGGATCACCCCGGTCACCACCGACGACCCTGCGTTCGAGGACGTCGGGGTGCAGGTGGTGCCCGACGTGGTGCCCTACGAGCTGATGAAGCTCCGACTGCTCAACGCGAGCCATCAGGCGCTGTGCTATTTCGGCTACCTGGCCGGGTACCGCCTGGTCCACGAGGTCGCGCAGGACCCGCTGTTCGCGAACTTCCTGCTCGACTACATGAATCGGGAGGCCACGCCAACGCTCTCCCCCGTCCCCGGGGTGGATCTGATGGCGTACAAGCACAAGCTCATCGAGCGCTTCTCCAACGAGGCCGTCCGCGACACCGTCGCCCGGCTCTGCGCGGAGAGCTCCGATCGCATTCCCAAGTGGCTGGTCCCGGTGATCAAGGAGAACCTGGCAGCGGGACGCGACGTCAGCATCAGTGCGGCCATTGTCGCCAGCTGGGCGCGCTATGACGAAGGCGTCGACGAGCAAGGGGAGCCGATCCAGGTGGTGGACCGGCTCGCCGAGACGCTCACAGCGCTCGCGGCCAAGCAAGGCGAGGACCCACTCGCTTTTGTCGCCAATCGGGAGTTGTTCGGTTCGCTGGTGGACGAACCGGCCTTCACCGAGCCCTATCTGGCGGCACTCGACTCGCTGCACAGCTACGGCTCCCGAGCCACCCTCGAGGCCCTCGCGACCCACCCGTCGACGGTCTGACCGGAACACCTCACCGGCCAGCAGCCGGGCGCGTCCCGCACCCGACGCGCCCGGCTGCCTCTTCGTTGAGCGCCGCTCAGCGCGAGCCGCCGGACCTCACTGCCGCCCGCTGATCGCCCAGCTCCGAAGGCGGTCGATCCGGTCACGCAACTCGTCCGCGCTGGCAACGGCCGCCGGGGGGCCGCCGCAGGCGGAACGGAGCGTGGCGTGGATCATCCCGTGTGCTTCTCCGGTGCGGTGGTGCCAGGCAGCGACCAAGCTGTTCAGCTCGCGTCTCAGCTCCCGCAGTTCGGTGTGAGTGGCAGCGGCGACGGGTTCCCGCCGCGGCTGATCCTGCTGACGCGCCTGGTGCCGACGGAGCAACTGCTTCACCTGATCGGGCTCCAGCAGCCCAGGCAGCCCGAGGTAGTCCCGCTCCTCCGCGCTACCGGCTGCCGCCTCCAGCCCGAACTCGCCCCCGTCGAAGACCACCCGGTCGAAGGATGCCTCGCTGTCCAGGGCGGCGAAGGCCGCCGGCGGCTGCTCGACGTCTCGCTCAGCCCGCTCGGCCTCGGCGACCAGCCGTTCCTCGTCGGCCGCGGAGGGCAGCCGTAGCACGTGGTCGCGCTGACGCTCCATCTCCGCCGCATAGCCGAGCAGCAGCGGCACGCTCGGGAGGAACACCGATGCCGTCTCCCCCTTCGCCCGGGCCCGCACGAACCGGCCGACGGCCTGGGCGAAGAAGAGCGGAGTCGAGGTGGCGGTGGCGTACACGCCAACGGCGAGCCTGGGCACGTCCACGCCCTCGGAGACCATCCGGACTGCCACCATCCAGCGGTCCTCGCTGTCGGCGAAACGGGCGATCCTTGCGCTGGCACCGGGGTCGTCGCTGAGCACCAGTACGGGGGCAGCGCCGCTCACCCGGCGCAGGATCTGGGCATACGCCCGGGCCGACGCCTGATCGGTCGCGATCACCAGGCCCGCGGCGTCCGGCACGTGGCTGCGCACCTCCTCGAGCCGGGTGTGCGCGGCTCGGAGCACAGCGGGTACCCAGGCTCCGTCCGGGTCCAGCGCCGTGCGGAGCGCCTGCGCGGCGAGGTCGCGCGTCATCGGTCCACCGAGCCGGGCAGCCACCTCGTCGCCGGCGCTGGTCCGCCAGCGCAGGTCGCCCGAGTACGCCAGAAACAACACCGGCCGGACGATGCCGTCGCGCAGCGCGGCCGCGTAGCCGTAGCCGTAGTCGGCCTGCGAGCGCAGGCCACCGGAGCCGTCCGGCTCGTAGCGCACGAAGGGGATGGGGTTGGCGTCGGAGCGAAACGGCGTACCGGTGAGCATCAATCGCCGGACGGCAGGCTCGAACGCCTCCCGAACCGCCTCGCCCCAGCTCCGCGCGTCGCCGGCGTGGTGCACCTCGTCCAGGATCACCAGGGTCTTGAACGCCTCGGTGCGGATCCGAAGGGCGAGCGGATTCGCCGCCACGCCGGCGTAGGTCAGCGCCACCCCGACGTAGTCCCGACTGGTCCTGCCCTGCCGCGATCCGAACCCCGGGTCGATCGGGATCTTGAGCCGAGCGGCCGCGTCGGCCCACTGGGTCTTGAGGTGTTCGGTCGGCGCGACGACGACGATTCGCTCGATCTGCCGACGCTGGAACAGATGGGACGCGAGCGCCAGCGCGAACGAGGTCTTGCCGGCGCCGGGGGTGGCCACGGCGAGGAAGTCCCGCTGGTCCGCCTCGCTCCACGCCGTCAGCGCAGCGGTCTGCCACGCCCTCAGCTGACGGGCAGTCCCCCACGCGGCGCGGTCGGGGAAGGCCGGCGGCAGGCCAGACGGGACGATCTCGGGCTGGCCAGACACTCGCCGGAGTCTAGTGTCCGAGTTCGCTGCGCAAGGCGCCGATCCGCAGCGATGTCAGCACCGCCAGCAGGCCGGCCACGGCCATCGACACCTGCACCGCAGCGAAGGTGACCGACGGGTCGGCGAGCGGGCGCAGCACGGTGTAGATCGTCCCTGCCACACCCACCAGGATGCTGGCGCCGAGTGCGTCGGCGAGATTGAGGGAGGACGCGTTCCGGCCCTGTTCCGCCGGCTCCGAGAGCGTCATCGTGGCCAGCGAGGTGCTGGAGGTCGCCAGCCCCATCCCGAACCCGCACAGCACCCAACTCGCTGCCGTGACGGCAACAGGGAGCCGCGGCCACCAGGCCAGCGCGCCGACCAGCGCCAGTCCGAGTGCCACCGACAGGCAGCCGAAGGTGATCAGCCGGTCCCTGCGCAGCCTCAGCCAGGGCCGGGACTGCAGCCACGCGCCGATCGTCCACCCGATGCTGCCCACCGTGAGTACGGCCCCGGCGAAGAACAGCGACGTCTGGCGCTGCTCGACCAGCATCAGCGGCACGAACGCCTCACCCCCGACGAATGCGCCCGCGAGCAGCCCGCGGGTTGATGTCACCTGGGCCAACCCGCGACGCAGTCGAAGGAACCCGGCCGGCATCAGGGGTGGGAGCCCGACGGCGAAGGCCAGGATCGCGAGGGCGGCGAGCGCAAGACCCCAGCCGTCCCGTCGCTGACCCGCCACCTGGAACCCGGCAGCGGCCGCGGCCACCACCGCTGCGGCCCACAACGGCGCCGCACGTTGGGCGGCGTCGCCAGCCGGCTCCCAACGGCCGAGCATCCGCAGCACCGACGGCATCACCAGCACCCCGCCCAGCACGGCGAGCGGAATCACCGCGAAGAACACCCAGTGCCAGCTGAGTCGGCCGGTGAGCCATGCCGCCACCGGCGGTCCGACGAAGGACGGGAGCACCCACGCGGTCGAGATGTAGGTGAAGATCCGCGGACGCTCATCCGGGGCGAAGAGCTGCGCGACGCAGACGAAGATCGCCACGTTCATCGTCCCGCTGCCCAGGCCCTGGACGAACCTGCCGGCAATGAGCTGCGCCATCGAAACAGCCGTCCCGGCTACCAGCAGACCCGCGACGAAGATCAGCAGCCCGGCCAGCAGCGGCCAGGCCGGGCCGGCCCGGTCCGACAGCCGCCCGCTCACCACCGTCGCGAACAGCATCCCGATCAAGAACGCCGAGAATGCCCAGGCGTAGAAGCCCAGTCCCTCGACGTCCCGCGCAGCGGCCGGCATCGCTGTAGCGATCGCGATGGTCTCAAAGGCGATGGCGACGACGAGGGCACAGATGCCGAAGGTCAGCGCGCGGCGGCCGCTACGGCTGCGACCGCGCATCCCCGCCAGCAGTGACCCGGTCATCTGAGGAGTTCATCACTTCATCCCCGCTTGAGGTCAATCGGCGGGCTTGAGGTCAATCGGGATCGGCACCAACCGGTGAACGGGCATCCTCGGCCGCGCCGCCGGTGCGGTCAGGCGAGCCGCCGCCCTAGACTGACGGCGTGAGCCAGCAGCTGAGTCCCGGAGCCCGCACAATCGTCGACGAGCGCGTCGCCGAGCGCGAGGATTTCCGCGTCGAAGAGGGCGACCACGAGCGGTTCTCGCACTACGTGCCCAAGGAAAAGCTGACCGAAGCCATGGTGATGGGCACCCCGGTGCGCGCCCTCTGCGGGAAGGTCTGGGTGCCCAGCCGCGATCCGGAGCGATTCCCGGTGTGCCCGGAATGCCGGGAGATCTGGGAATCGATGCCGGATGGCGACGACGACGACTGACTAGACGCAGTAGTCCTGATAGACCTGCCGCGCCAGGCCGGTGCTGCGCGACGGCTCGATAGCGCAGTTGACCTGCCCGCGGCTCAGGTTGGCCTCGGCCGTGAAGCTCCATTCCTGACGCTGACCTGAACAGTCGACGGTGACGTCGACGAGGAGTTGCCGGGTCGCGGTGAAGAGCACGTACGTGCCCGGGGTGTTGAACGGCTTTCGGCCGGCATCGGCGTCGGCATCGGGTGCGTCGGGGCGGGCGAGCAGCACCCGCTGCCGCTGCTTGAGCAGCAGCGTGCCGACCGCGGCCACCGTCTGCTCGTCGGTGATGGTGGTCCCATCCGGCCCGGTCAGCACCGGCGCGAGGAACTCCTCCTGGTCCCGGGTGCCCGGGGTCAGACCACGGCCGTCGGAGACGATGAGCACCGTCTCCATCGTGCGGCGCGGCGCGAGTTCGGCCCGAGACGCCCGGATCGGCGCCACGGCCGTGCATGTCGCGAGCGATGGTTCGGGTGACGCCGAGTCCAGTGGCGACGCCGAGCCGACGCCAGGCGTGGCGGGGGAAGCGCTGCCGGGCGTTCCCTCCCCAGGGCTCGCGCTGTCGGAGCCGAAGCCGCCAGGGGTGGCGCTCGCGGACTCCGGGCTGGCCGTAGCGGATGCGGTAGAGGTCGCCTCGGTGCCCGCGGGCGCATCCGGCCGGGAGCACCCGGCGACGAGGAGGGCAGGCGGCAAGAGCGCGAGAGCCAAGCCACGACGCAGGGGCTTCATAGACGCAGCCTAGAGTGCGTCGGCGGCCCGCGGCGAGGCGTGCGCGATCGGCCGCCCACCTCTACGCTCGTGCCCATGGACGACCGCCCCGGGGCACGGACCCTGGTCATGCTGCGGCACGCCAAGTCCTCGTGGGACTACGACGTCGCCGACCACGACCGCCCACTCTCGGGACGCGGCGAACGTGACGCCAAGGCCGCCGGCCAATTGCTGGGCCGACGACACCTGCTGCCGGACCTGGTCATCTGCTCCAGCGCGGCCCGCACCCGGCAGACCTGGGCGGGCGCGATCTCTGGCGGCGCGAGCAGCCGGGACGTCCGCTACACCAGGGCCGTCTACGGCGCCTGGGTGCCTGAGCTGGTCGGTCTGCTCCGGCAGGCGCCCGACGACGTGCGCACCCTGCTGCTGCTCGGTCACGCCCCCGGGATCCCGGATCTGGTGTCCTACCTGTGCACGCGGACCCGATCGAGCGCGTGGGCGCAGTTGGACGCGAAGTACCCGACCAGCGGACTCGCGGTTGCGTCTGTGCCCGGCGCCTGGCGAGACCTCGGCCGAGCGTGCGCCGAACTGGTCAGCTTCGACATTCCGCGCGGCTGAGCTCGCCTCACCCGATTCGGCCGCCGGTCTCCGGCCGGTCCGGTCATGTCGAGAGGGGCTCGGCACTCGCCACCAGATCGGCAACGAATGCGAGCTTGGCAAGCACCGGCTCGGCCAGCACGAACGGGTAGAGGTCGTCGCGGCCCATACTGCGATTGATCTGGTTCAACCCCTTGGTCAGCGGTAACCACACCTGGGTGATCAGCCGTGCCATCGGGATCAGGGTCAGATCGACGCTGCCGTCGCTGCTCAGCACCCCCCAGGACGGACCGAGCAGACCGAATTCGCCGGCGGTCTGCAGGGTGTCGGCGATGTGCAGCAGGTGCGCGAAAACCTCGGCGAAGTCCTCCAACGGGTGCATCGTCGCGTACGCGCTGATGTAGTCCTGCTGCCAGGCGTCTGGGGCCCCGCCGCCCGTGTAGTGCTGCTGTAGAGCGTCGGCGTAGGAGACCGTCTCGTCGCCGAACAACGCGCGGAACTCGTCCCGCCGGTCGGTGGTGAGGGCGAGCAACTCGCAGTAGTAGTGGCCGATCTCGTGCCGGAAGTGGCCGAGCACGGTGCGATACGGCTCGTCCATGCTCTCCCGGAGCGCCTCCCGGTGCGCGTCGTTGCTCTCCGCCAAGTCGAGGGTGATCACGCCGTTCTCGTAGCCTGTGGTGACCCGCGACCGGCTGCTGGAGAGCAGATCGAAGGCAAGGCCGAGGTAGCCGTCGCTGACCTTGACCGGCAGGCCCAGTTCGTCCAGCTCGAAGACCAGCCGCCGCTTCGCTCCCTCGGCCACCCAGTACTGCGCCACGCCGTCGGTGTCGTCTTCGGCCGGACGGGTCCGCGTCAGCGTGCAGTTGAAGCACAGGCCCCCGGGCGATCCCGGCTCGGCGATCCAGTTGCACCCGCAGCGGTTGAGATTCGCGCAGATCGGCTGTTCGGCCGACACCGTCACCATCTGCCGGTTGGGGCGCGAGTAGCCGACCGCGGAGCCGCAGCTGACGCACACCGAGTTCTCGAAGAACAACTCCGACCCACAGGTTTCACATGTAAACACGCGCACGGGCGCCTACTCTGCCAGTCCGAGCGGACAGCCTCGAACCGGCTCTCAGCGCTGACCGGTGCCAGCGGTGCTGTCGGTCAGTGCGCAGCCATGTCGACCGAGACCTTCATCTTCGACTTCTTCGCCTCGGTGAAGATGACGCCCTTCACGGGCGGGACGTCGCCGTAGTCCCGTCCCCACGCGACCGTCGCGTGAGTCTCGCTGATCGGCCGATTGTTGGTCGGATCGAGATAGAGCCAGCCGCCGCCAGGAATCCAGCAGCCGACCCAGGCGTGACTGGCGTCGGCTCCGACCAACCGTGGACGTCCAGGCGGTGGGCGGGTGGCGAGATACCCGCTGACGTAGCGGCCGGCCAGGCCAAGGGATCGGAGCGCGGCGACCATCACGTGGGCGAAGTCCTGACAGACGCCCATCCGCTTCTCCAGCAGGTCCGACACCGGCGTGCTGACGGTCGTGGAGCCGGACTTGTAGGTGAAGTCGGCGTAGACGCGGTGCATCAACTCGGTCGCCGCCTCGCCGATCGCCCGTCCCGGCGTGAACGACACCCGGGCGTACTCCTCGACCGCTGGCGGCACCTCGACGTAACGCGAGGCGAAGACGTAGTCCGCGGCTTCCCAGGCGTCGCTCAGGTCGGTGCGCTCCAACGGACGAGCACGCTCCCACGGAACGGCGAGGGCGGCGGGATCCAGCTGGGGTGCCTCGACGTCGACGATGCTGACCGCCACCACCTCCAGCACCGTATGAGGGTGAGTGACGTGGAAGTAAGCCTGGGCGTTGCCGTACAGGTCGACGTGCCGGAAGAGATCGGCCGGCTCCGGGTCGATCGTCAACTCGTGAGCGATGGTGTGCTGCCAGGGCAACTCACGTGGCCGCAGGTGGAAGAGCCCGTAGCTCCCGGTGACGTCGTCGTCGTAGGTGTAGGTGGTGCGGTGCTCGATCCGGTACCTGGTCACTCGGCACCACCTTCGGCACTGGATTCGAACAGCGGCTGCGGGGTCGGCGGCAGCTGCTGGTACTGGTCCTGAATGGCCTCCGACAAGGCTCGCAGATCGCGGGACAGACCGGCGAGGAAGGCCTCCAGGTCGGTCCGGCGCCCGTCGCGACACTCGGTCAGCGCACCCAGGTCGGCCACCCGCACCCGTTCGATCAACCCGTCCAGCAGGCGCAACGGCCGGGCGTTCGGCGAGGCGTTCGGCATCGCCCGCAGGTCGGTGCCGATCCGCTGCAACTGGTAGGCCACCGCGCGCGGGTTGAGCTGGTCGAGCACCAGCAGCTCGACCACGGCATCGACGCGGGCGCGGCCGCGGTAGCGGCGCCGGTACGTGACGATCGACTCGGCCGCCGTCAGCACGCCTTCCAGCACGAGCTGTTCGGTTTCCAGTCCGCGCTGGATGGCGACGGTGAAGCGCAGCAGCGCCGTCACCTGAAGGGCGCGCTCGAGTCCGCGTCCGCTGTCGAGCATCCGCCAGCCGGGGTCGCGGACCATGTTCTCGCTGACGATCCCGGACAGCGCCAGCAGACCGGACAGGACCCGCTCGCTGGTGTCACTGAGCTGCAGGCCCTGGTCGTACGGGTGGCCGCCGAGCACCGCCAGCGCTCGGTCCATCTCGGCCAGCACCATCCAGACGTCGTCGGAGAGCTGGTCGCGAACCCCCTGCGCGGCCATCGCAAGCGAGCCCAGCGACTGCGCGACCGACCCCGGACGCTGCCGGTCGAGCAACATCGAACGCAGCTCGGGCATGCTCGCGACCCCGGCGCGGAGGAATCCCGGATACGCGGTACTGATGTGGGTGATCGCCTGCTGCAGCAGCGCCAGGGCCTGGCCGTTCGTGACGTCGACATCGGTCTCGATCGCCACCGTCCGGCTGGCCAGCACCAGGCGCAGCAGATCCTCGGCGCGCTCGGCGTAGCGACCGAACCAGTAGAGATCGCTCAGCACACGCGGCACCATCGCGGCCGAGGCCGAGATCGCCGGGATCACCAGGTCATCGGTCGGCACACCCCGCGGCGCGACCGCGACCGAGCCCGAGGGCTGCCGGCCGATCACCCAGACGTCCTTGGCGATGCTGCCTTCGGGATCGGTGACGAGCACACCGCGGCCGTGCCGGGACCCGTCGCTGACCCGGGCCAGGCCACCCAGCATCGCCTCGTACGAGGTACCGCTGCGGACCGCGAAGGACCGCAGTACCACCTGACCGCGTTGCAGCCGATCCTCGCTGCTGGTCGGCGCCGAGGAGAGCGGCAGCACTTCCTGGCCGACGTAGCGGTGCGGCGCCGCCTTGATCCGCTCCACCAGTTGCTCGCGCTGCGCCGCGGAGAGATTCTCCCCGCGCACGCTGCGACCGTGGCCGCGGCTGAGCGGGCGGACCACCAGCCTCGAGAGATGGGCCAGTACGTGGCTCAGCGACGCCGGGTCGCCGCACCACCAGCTGTCGACCGACGGCAACCGCAGCGGCTGGCTGAGCAGCCGCTGGGACAGCTCGGGCAGGTACGGCAGCAGCGCAGGATTCTCCAGTACACCCGAGCCGATGGTGTTGACCACGCTGACCGTGCCTTGTCGCACGCACTCCAGCAGGCCGGTGACGCCGAGCCGCGACCCGGGGCGAAGCTCCAGTGCGTCCATCCAGGTCGAGTCGACTCGGCGCAGGATGACGTCGACCTGCTCGAGCTTGCCCAGCACCCGCATCCAGACCCGACCGTCCCGGACGGTCAGGTCGGTGCCCTCCAGCAACGGGTAGCCCAGTGCGGAGGCGACGAAGGCCTGGTCGAAGGCCGTTTCGGAGTGCGTGCCCGGGCTGAGCACGACGACCCGCGGGTCGTCCACCGAGGCGGGCGCGGCGTCCACCAGGGCGAGCCGCATGGCCTGGAAGAAGGGCGTCAGCCGGTGCAGGTTGGCGTGCCGGTAGATCTCGGGGATGACCTGTGAAACCACCCGGCGGTTCTGCATCGCGAAGCCGGCTCCCGAAGGAGCCTGGGTGCGGTCGGAGATCACCTTCCAGCGCCCGGCGGCGTCGCGGCCCAGATCGACAGCGATCATGAACAGCCGCTGGCTGGCCGCGCCCGGGGAGCCCACCATCGGCCGCAGGTACTCGTCGTGATCCAGCACCGCCGCAGCCGGCAGGTACCCCCGGGAGAGCAGTCGGCGGGCGCCGTAGAGGTCGGCCAGGATCGCGTCCAACAACTCGGCCCGCTGCACGATGCCGGACTCGATCGAGGCCCACTCCTGGTCGTCGAGCACGAGTGGGAGCGGATCGAGTCGCCATGGCCGCGCGCGGGCGAGTGGTGCCGATGTGCCCGAGGGCGCCACCTGCGCCGCCGCCGCCGGGTCGTCGAGGATCGACACAGACGACGCCGGGGCCGGCGTGTAGGTGACGTTGTCGTCCTCCAGCAACCGGGCGACCTCGCGCTGCGCGTGCACGAGATCGGTGTCGGTGAACTCGTCGAACCCGTGCACCAGGCCGGCCCAGCTTGGCCGGACGCTGCCGTCGGCGGCGGCGAACTCATCGAACGTCGGACCGTTGCCCGACTCGTGGTTCGTCGTCGCCAGGTAGCGCTCCAGCACTGTCACCGGCGGCCCCATCGACGGGGAAGGCGCCGCCGCAGATCGAGCGTCAACGGATACTCCGACTCGAGCGTCGTGTGCCACACCAGCTGCGCCTCGGCGCCCTCGACATCGATGCTGCCGCTGGTGTGACCCATCGGCTCGAACCGCCGAGCTCGGCGAGCCTCGGCCTCGTGTGCATTGACCGGCGGGTGATCGTACGAGCGGCCGCCGGGGTGCACGACGTGGTAGGTGGCGCCGCCCAGGGAGAGGGCATTCACCCGATCCACCAGGTCGAAGTGGAGCGGTGAGTCGATCTCCAGCGTCGGATGCAGCGAGGACCACGGCTTCCAGGCCCGGAACCGGACGCCCGCAACGTAGCGGCCGGGCGTCCCGGTGCTGACCAAGGGAACGGCCACGCCGTTGCAGGTCAGCAGGTGCCGCTCGGGCACGAAGCCGTCGACCAATACCTGCAGCCGCTCAGTCGAGGAGTCGACGTAGCGGGCCGTGCCGCCGGCGGAGGACTCCTCCCCCAGGACGTGCCACGGCTCGATGGCCGCGCGCAGTTCCAGCGTCAGACTCCCGACAGCCGCGATCCCGATCCGCGGGAAGCGGAACTCCTGGTACGGCGCGAGCCAGGCGGGATCGAAGTCGATCCCGTGCGCACGCAGGTCGGCGACGACCTCGGCGATGTCGGCCATCGCGAAGTGCGGCAGCAGGAACTGTTCGTGCAGCCTGGTGCCCCAGCGCACCAGCGGCGCGGAGTACGGCTCCTCCGCGAAGCGGGCGACCAGTGCCCGGACCAGCAGCGCCTGCACCAGCGCCATGTCCGGGTGCGGGGGCATCTCGAAGCCCCGCAATTCGAGCAGTCCGAGCCGTCCCCGGGAGGAATCGGGGCTGTACAGCTTGTCGATGCAGAACTCGGCCCGGTGCGTGTTGCCGGTGATGTCGGTGAGCAGATGCCGCAACGCCCGGTCCACGATCCACGGCCGGTGCGTCGGGCCCTGCTCGGGCGCATCGCTGAGCGACTCGATCTCGGCGAAGGCGATCTCCAGCTCGTACAAGGTCTCCGGCCGGCCCTCGTCGACCCGCGGCGCCTGGCTCGTCGGACCGATGAAGCGCCCCGAGAACAGGTACGACAGCGAGGGGTGGTGCTGCCAGTAGGTGAGCAGACTGACCAGCAGGTCAGGTCGACGCAACAACGGCGACTCCAGCGGTCGCGGACCACCGAGGGTCAGGTGGTTTCCGCCGCCGGTGCCGCTGTGCCGACCGTCGATCCCGAACGTCTCGGTACCGAGCCGGTGCTCGCGGGCGATCGCGTACAGCGTGTGGGTGAGCTCGGACAGTTCCGACCAGCTCGAGGTCGGATGCACGTTGACCTCGATCACGCCCGGATCCGGGGTGACCATCAGGGTTTGCACGCGGGGGTCAGGCGGCGGCCCGTACCCCTCCAGCACGAGTGGGACCTGGCACTGCTGAGCTGCCCGGTTCAGAAGCTTGATCAGCTCGACGAACGACTCCAGCTTCTCCAGCGGCGGCAGGAAGGCGTACACGAAGCCGTCGCGCGCCTCGATCACCAGGGCCGTGCGGGCGGGCGTGTCGTCGACATCGGCCACCACCGCCCGCGGCGGCGCGCTGCCCTCGGCGAGCGGCGGACGGGGTCGGGCGACGTCGTCCTCACCCTGGAACTCGGGATCCCGCCAGGACACCGAGCCCAGCGGTAGCCGCAACCCCGCCGGTGAGTCTCCGGGCACCAGGACCAGCCGGCCACGACGCATCCGCCAGGACGGGCTGGCCCAGCCGTCGCCGAACCAGGACGGCACCAGCGGCAGCACCCAGGCGACAGGATCCGGCTCGGTGCCGTCCAGTTCGGCCACCAGGACGGGATCGGGCGACGCCGGGTCGCTCTGCGGCCGCGGCCCGAAGGGCTGCGCGACCTCGGCGGTGAGCGCCGCGAGCGGATCCTCGAAGGACGGTAGGAGCTGCTCGACGGGCAGACCGAAATCGGCTGTCACCTGCTTGGCCAGCCGCTCCGCGGCAGCTGGCGCCTGCTCCGAGGCGTTCGCGGAGTCGGTGGGGTCCACCAGCAGACTCGGATCGTCCCAGAGCGGCTCGCCGTCGGGACGCCAGAGCAACGCGATCTGCCACCGCGGCAACGGTTCGCCCGGATACCACTTGCCCTGGCTGCGCTGCACCAGCCCACCCTTGGCGAACTGGGCACCGAGCGCCGCGGCCAGGTCGTTGGCCTTGCGTCGCTTGTCCGGCCCGTCCGCCGCGACCGTCCACTCCGCGGCCGTCATGTCATCGATCGAGACGAAGGTGGGCTCACCACCCATCGTCAGCGTCAGGCCGGCGGCCTTCAGCCGCTCATCGACCTGC
Source organism: Propionibacteriaceae bacterium (assembly GCA_044225235.1). Lineage (GTDB taxonomy): Bacteria > Actinomycetota > Actinomycetes > Propionibacteriales > Propionibacteriaceae > Microlunatus. The sequence goes on from JBGAIX010000003.1 coordinate 15,443, forward strand.
TCGCCGAGCCGCTGCAGGTGAACGGTCTGAGCGGGGCTGTACGGCTTGGTGACACGAGGGTCTTCGTGCACGCGGCGCACCGTGTTGGAGAACTCCAGTGCGGTGTCGGACCGCTCGGTGACGCCGGTGATGGCGGCGGCAGAGGACGGGTGCGGGGTCGCCGCCAACGGGATGTGTCCCTCGCCCGCGAACAGCGCCGACGTCGGATCGAGCCCGATCCAGCCGGCACCGGGGATGTACACCTCCGCCCAGGCATGCAGATCAGTGAAGTCCTCGGCGGGTCCGCTGGGCCCGTCCAGGCTCTTCTGGTCTGCGGTCAGCTGCACCAGGTAGCCGGAGACGAACCGGGCGGCCAGGCCGAAATGCCGGAGCACTGCGACAAGCAACCAGGCAGAGTCGCGACACGAGCCGATCCGGCTGGTCAGCGTCTGGTCGGGGGTCTGCACGCCCGGCTCCATCCGGACCGAGTACGCCACGTCGCCGTGCAGCCGCGCGTTCAACTCGCTCAGGAACTGCACCGTGCCGACGCCGCCCGGGGCAGGAACCTCACGCAACCACTCCGCGAGCAGCGATCCGGCCGGCACCGGCGCCTCGGCCAGATACGGGCGCAGGTCGGCCGCCAGTTCGGCCGGGTAGCCGAAGGGAAACGTCTCGGCGTACTCCTCGATGAAGAAGTCGAAGGGATTGATCACTCCGAGGTCGGCGACCAGGCCGACTGTGAGTTCGAGGGTGTCGGCCTTGGTCGGAAACACCAACCTGGCGAGGTAGTTGCCGAAGGGATCCTGCTGCCAGTTGACGAAATGATCCTCGGGCCGGACCGACAGCGAGTACGAATCGATCGGTGTCCGCGCATGGGGCGCAGGGCGCAGCCGCACGACGTGCGGGCCGATGGCGATCGGGCGATCGAACCGGTACGTGGTCCGATGCTCAAGGGCGACCTTGATGGACATAGGAGCGCGGCTGCCCTATCAGTAGCGGTAGTGGTCGGGCTTGTACGGCCCCTCCGCGGATACGCCGAGGTAGGCCGCCTGCTTGGCGGTGAGCTCGGTGAGCCGCACCCCCAAGGCATCCAGATGCAAACGCGCGACAGCCTCGTCGAGGTGCTTGGGCAGGGTGTAGACCCCGAGTGGGTACTGCTGATTGCGGGTGAACAGCTCGATCTGCGCGAGCACCTGATTCGTGAACGAGTTGCTCATCACGAAGCTGGGGTGCCCGGTGGCGTTGCCGAGGTTCATCAGCCGGCCTTCGCTGAGCACGATGATCGCGTGCGCAGGGCCGGCCTCACTGGCGTCGAAACGCCACTCGTCGACCTGGGGCTTGATGGTCGTCCGGCTCGCGCCGGAGGCCGCCAGGCCCGCCATGTCGATCTCGTTGTCGAAGTGGCCGATGTTGGACACGATCGCCTGGTGCTTCATCCGCCGCATGTGCTCAGCGGTGATGACGTCGCGGCAGCCGGTCGCCGTGACGTAGATGTCGGCGACGTCCAGCACCTCCTCCAGCCGCGCCACCTGGAACCCGTCCATCGCCGCCTGCAGCGCGCAGATCGGGTCGATCTCGGTGACGATCACCCGAGCGCCCTGGCCGCGCAACGACTCGGCGCAGCCCTTGCCGACGTCTCCGTACCCGCACACCACGGCCACCTTGCCGCCGATCAGCACGTCAGTGCCCCGGTTCAAGCCGTCGATGAGGGAGTGCCGAACGCCGTACTTGTTGTCGAACTTCGACTTGGTGACCGAGTCGTTGACGTTGATCGCGGAGAACAGCAGGGAGCCGGCCCGCAGCATCTCGTACAGCCGGTGCACGCCCGTCGTGGTCTCCTCGGTCACGCCGAGGATGTGGTTCGCGATCTCGACCCAGGAGACGCCCTCCGCCAGAGTGGTCCGGACCAGTTCGAGGAAGACCAGCCACTCCTCCGAGGCGTCCGCATCGGCGTCAGGCACCTCGCCGGCCTTCTCCGCCTCGACGCCGCGATGCACGAGCATGGTGGCATCGCCGCCGTCGTCGAGGATCATGTTGGCGTACTGTCCGCCGCCCCATTCGAGGATCTGGCGGGTGCACAACCAGTACTCCTCCAACGTCTCGCCCTTCCAGGCGAACACCGGCACCCCGTCCGGCTCGTCGGCCGTCCCCGTCGGGCCGACGACGACCGCAGCCGCCGCATGGTCCTGCGTGGAGAAGATGTTGCAACTCGCCCAGCGGACCTCCGCGCCCAGCGCGACGAGCGTCTCGATCAGCACCGCGGTCTGCACCGTCATATGCAGCGAACCTGCGATCCGGGCGCCCTGCAGCGGTTTGCTGGCGCCGAACTGGGCTCGCATGGCCATCAGACCCGGCATCTCGTGCTCGGCCAGACGGATCTCCTTGCGACCGAACTCGGCCAGGCTGAGGTCGGCTACCCGGAAGTCCATGGGGCCAAGCCTAGGGGAGGCGCCAGCGGCCCGCACAACTTCGGTACCCAACGACCGACCAGCCAGCGCCGACCGTCAGTGCCCTGCCGCCGCCGGCCGGTCGGGTCGCGGCGCAGGGGTGTAGTTGGGGTCGTAGATGTCCGGCTCCAGATAGAGCGCGGTGACCATCGGCTCGGCCTCGCGGATGCTCACTTCGGCCCGGTCGATCGTCGCGGCGACATCGGCGGCGCTGGCCTGGGGCTCGACAGCGATCTTGGCGGCGACCAGCACCTCCTCCGGACCCAGGTGCAGCGTCTTCATGTGGATGATCCGCTGCACGCCCGGGCTGCTGGCGAGGGCCGCGGAGATGCGGTCCACCGCTTCCACGCTGGCCGCCTCGCCCAGCAGCAGGCTCTTCGTCTCGATCGCGAGCGTCACCGCAACCGCCACCAGCAGCAGGCCGATCATCGCCGTCCCGATCACGTCGAAGATCCCGTTGTGGGTGATCAGCGTCAGACCGACGCCGAACAGCGCGAGGACAAGACCGATCAACGCGGCGAAGTCCTCCAGCAGGATGACCGGGAGTTCAGGCGCCTTCGCGGACCGGATGTAGCGCGACCACCGCTGCGCACCGCGGGTCTTGTTGGCCTCCCGGATCGCGGTCCGGAAGGACAACGACTCGGCGACCGTGGCGGCTAGCAGGATCGCCACCGGAACCCACCACCACCTGCTCTCCAACAGCTCATTGGGTGCGCCGGAGTGGACTTCCTCGTACTTGTGGAACGCCTCGTAGAGCGCAAACAGCCCGCCCACGCTGAACAGCACGACGGCCACGATGAAGCCGAACACGTAGCGCTCCCGGCCGTAGCCGAAGGGATGCTCCGCGGTGGCGTCCCGGGTCGCACGGCGCCCGCCCACCAGCAGCAGCACCTGGTTGCCGGAGTCGGCGACCGAGTGAATCGCCTCGGCCAGCATCGACGACGCGCCGGTCAGGGCCCAGGCGCCGAACTTCGTCAGGGCGATGAAGGTGTTGGCGGCCAGAGCCGCGAGGACAGCCTTGGTCCCGCCATCAGCACTCACATCGGCATCCTTTCAGACCCACAGCCGCCAGCGGGGGTCGGCAACGCTGAAAGTGCCCGCGCCGCGGCGCCCAACGGCGACGGTGGTCGGATCAGGGTTCGATCGCACGGCCGAGACCCACGGCGAGATAGACCGCAGCGAACATGCCGGTCTGCAGCACCCCTGCGTAGCGCTCCCGGCCGTAGCCGAAGGGATGCTCCGCGGTGGCGCCTCGGGTCGAGCGGCGCCCGCCCACGAGCAGCAGTACCTGATTGCCGGAGTCGGCCACCGAGTGAATCGCCTCGGCGAGCATCGAGGACGCACCGGTCAAGGCCCAGGCGCCGAACTTCGTCAAGGCGATGAAGGTGTTGGCGGCCAGAGCCGCGAGGACAGCCTTGGTCCCGCCATCAGCACTCACACCCGCATCCTTTCAGACCTCCGGGCAGAATCGTGGGGCGGCGGCGGCGAATTGACCGGAGCCGCAGCGCCGAACCTTCGGTGGGTGCGATCAGGGCTCGATCGCGCGGCCGAGACCGACGGCGAGATAGACCGCAGCGAACATGCCCGTCTGGAGCACCCCTGCATAACGCTCGACGTCGGACCCGCTGCCGTGACTGATCGGGCAGACCCGGATGTCGTTGCGCTCCGCGGCGGCAGTCAACCGGGCGTGGTCCTGCCGGATCAGCACGTCGGTGTTGCCGTCGTCGAGCAGCACCAGGCAGGGCCGGCGGTCCGCCGACAGGCCGTCCTCGAAGGGGTCTGCGAAGGGGTCCCGCGGGGTGACCGACTCGAGGATCGGCAGCAGTTCGTCGGCGTCGGCGGCGAGCGCAGCCCGGCCGCTGGCCGCACGCAGCGCCTCGGCCAACCGCCGGCTGGCGCGGGCGGCTAGCACCGATCCTCCCCAGACCAGCGGCTGTGCGTCGGCGAGACCGAGCGCAATGTCCTTGCCCGGGTTCTCCGACAGGTTGCTGAACGGGGAACAGTCGGCGGCGACGCGGTCCATCGCATCGGCCACCGAGTCCGGGTGCACCGGCGGCCCGAGTTGGACGGCATTCAACGCGACGAGGGTGACGATCGCGGCGGCCAGCGGGTCGGCGGTGGCCGTCGGAAGGATGATGCTGGACCGCTCCCCCGCGTGGTCGGAGATGACCGAGCCCGGCGGGCACGCGACCAGCAGTTGGGCACCTCGGCGCACCGCCTCGTGCACGGTCGCGATCAGGCCCTGCGGAGCCGAGTCGCTGGCCATCACCACGACCAGGTCGAGCGCGCCGACCCAGCCGGGAAGGCCGTGCGTCGGCCACGCGACGAAAGGCACCGGGCAGACCGGTTCCAACATCGCTCGGATGAAGCGGGCCTCGCTGCCCGCCGCGATCACCGCCCGTGGTCTCGGCAGGTCCTGGAGCCGCGCGATCGGGTCGGCGGCGTCTGCCATGTCGCGACGCACCCGCGCACCGGCCTCTGCCAGCCGACGCAGCAACGGGTCGGCGCTGCGCAGCGCGTCGGGATCGTCCAGACGCGAGTCGTCGAACACGGCCGTCAGGCCGACGGCAGGCCGGTGTCGCCGGCAAGCGGCGCGTCGGGCCGCCGGGCCTCGTCGATGAGCAGCACCGGAATTTGCTGCCGAACCGGGTAGGCCAAGCCGCAGTCGGCAGCCAGACACACGAGTTCGTCGTGATCGTGGTCGACTGCGAGCGCGCCGTGGCAGCTGGGACAGGCCAAGATTTCCAGCAGCTCCGGTGCCAGGTCGACCGCCATCTGCTTTTCTCCTTCGTCGTCGTCCGGAGCCGAACCGTACCCGGCCGGCCGGAGCGCGCCTTCCCGCTGCGCCGTCGCGGCCTGCAGCGGGCGAACCGATCAGGTCCGGATCAAACGTAACGCCTCGTCGCGGAGCGTCACCATCACGTCAGGGTCGGTCGCCTCGACGTTGAGCCGCAGCAGCGGTTCGGTGTTGCTCGGTCGCACGTTCACCCACCAATCCGCACCCGCGATGGTCAGCCCGTCCAGCCAGTCCTGGGCGCCGCGCCCGTCGAACGCCGTCGCGACCGTACGCATCACGGCCTGCTGGTCCTGCACCTTGGTGTTGATCTCGCCCGACGCCGCGTATCGCTGGAACCCGGCGACGAGTTCGGACAGCGGGGCGTCCGCGCGGCCCGCAAGCGCCAGCACGTGCAGCGCCGCGAGCATGCCCGTATCGGCGCCCCAGAAATCGCGGAAGTAGTAGTGCGCCGAGTGCTCACCGCCGAAGATCGCGGCGTGCTCGGCCATCGCCGCCTTCACGAAGGTGTGACCGACCTTGGTCACCACGGTGGTGCCGCCGCGCTCGGCGACGACCTCCGGAACGGTCCACGAGGTGATCTTGTTGCAGACGATCGTCGCGCCCGGCTCGCGAGCCAACTCCTGGGTAGCGATCATCGCCGTGATCACCGACGGGCTGACGACCTCGCCACGCTCATCGATCAGGAAGCAGCGATCGGCATCCCCGTCGAACACGACAGCCAGATCGGCGTGATGCTCGCGGACAGCCGCCTGGGCGTCCACCAGGTTCTCGGGCTCGAGCGGATTCGGCGGGTGGTTCGGGAAGGTGCCGTCCGGATCGGTGTAGAGGCCGATGATGTCGAGGTTGAGGCTGCCGAGCACCGCCGGCAGGGTGTGGCCTGCCATCCCGTTGCCGGCGTCGGCGACGACAGTCAGCCGGCGGATGCCGGACAAGTCGACCAGCGAGTGCAGGTGGTCCGCGTACGCCGGAAGCAGGTCCTGCTCGCTCCGGCTACCCCGTCGCGCTGCAGGCGCGGACGGGCCCTGCTTGGCACGTTCGGCAATGGCCTTGAGCTGGGCCGGGGCGATCGGCCGGGCGCCGGCGAGACAGAACTTCGCCCCGTTGTAGTTGCCGGGGTTGTGGCTGGCGGTGAACATCACCCCTGGCAGGTCGAGGTGCCCGGAGGCGAACCACAGTCCATCGGTGCTGGCCAGGCCGATGTCGATGACGTCGGCCCCGGCATCCAGAACGCCCTCGATGAAGGCCGCCGCCATCCGTGGGCTGCTGACCCGCATGTCGCGGGCCACCACGAGGCCTGGCCCGCCGTCAGCCAGTCCGAAGACCGAGACCACAGCCGAACCGACCGCGTACGCCCCGTCGGTGTCCCACTCCGGGTCGTCGCCTTCGGTGATGCCGCGGATGTCGTTGGCCTTGAAGATCACGTCTTTGATCATGGGATGGCGGTCCTCGGGTCGGGGGCGGCGGGCGCAGCCGATGCCGGCAGCTCGGGCTCTGGCTTTCTACGCGACCCGACACTACGACGGCGGGCGCCCTGCCAGCGAGGCTCGGGCCGATCATGACCGGACGTTGACCCGGCCTTGACGAGCCACCGTCGGGCACGCTGCCGCGATGACGTCGAAATCAGTCCTCCGACCCTCCCGGGTCGGCCAGTACGGTCAGGTGGCCGCGACGTCCGAGTTCGACGATGCCGGCGCGGCGAGGCGGACGCTCCACGGGGGTGGGGGCGGCGTCGTAGGACAAGCCGACCTCTCGCACCGCATCCGCCAACGCCAGCAGGTCGTCGGTAGACGGTTGCGGCGGCCGGTCGTCGACGTTCAGCCGGATGACCTCCCAGCCGCGGGGGGCCGACAGCGCCCCGGCATGCGACCGGCAGAGGTCGTAGCCGTGCGGTTCTGCAGTGCTGGCGAGCGGACCGAGGACGGCAGTGGAGTCGCGGTAGACGTAGGTGAGGGTGGCGATCGCGATCCCGGCGCACCCGGCTCGCGAACAGCGCCTACTCCCCATGGCGGAGAACCTACAAGCCAACGGCGCCCACCGGTGGGAGGCACGGCCCAGACGCTGGCACGCCCGCCCCTCTCGGGCCGGCAGTTCGGGCACCGGCAGAGCGCCTGCCGGCAGCCGGTGCACCGCTAGAGTCGGGCCATGCCGAGCCGCCGCCGCGATCGCCACGGCCGGGGCATCCGTGGCCCACTCGCCCTGACCTCACCCATCGCTGAGCGGCGGGCGCGTCCGCCGCGGCCCGCCAGTCGAGCAGAGTTCTTCAACGACGCGGTCCGGGCCTCGATCGAGCAGGTTTCGCGGAGTTGCCCAGCGGCCTTGGTCGGCGTCGACATCGGGATCGAGGATGTACCGGACTTCGACCCCGCCTGGTCCGGGGACCACGTGCCGCTGGCAGCCGCGATCGAGTCGAACCTGGGCCGACCAGGGCGTGTTGTGGTCTACCGGCGTCCGCTGGAGCATCGGGCCGCCACCCGCCGCGGTCTCCGGATTCTCGTCCACCGCACCATCGTCGAGCAGCTGTCTGCCCTCACCGGCCGCAGTGTGGACGAGATCGATCCGGACGGTGCGGGAGCCGAGGACTGAGCCGGAGACCGCTGCTGCGCCGAACGGCAAGGCGTAGGGCGAATCGGTACCAGCCGGGCGGCGCTACCGACCGGCTGCCGGGTCCGCGACCACCGTGGGCGCTCGGCTCGCCACGTCGGGTGAGACGAGCGGCAGTGTGGCCAAACCTGCCACCGGCCCTTCGGGCTGGGTGAGCACCAGGCCACCGATGACCGAGGAACCATCTGGCACGGTGACCACCAGGTGCGAGGGCGCTGCCGAGGTCAGCCGCCGGGTCGCGCTCGCGCCGGGTGCCAGCAGGACGTCGTCGGTGTGCAGTCGGACACCCTCGTAGCTGATCACCTCCAGCGTCACCGGCGCGGCGCTCGCGCCCGGATTGCTCAGCACCAGTTGAGACGCCACATCACCGATCGTCGCAACCGCGCTGGCTCCGTGCCGGACCAGAACCGGAGCCGCCGGCTGTACCGCCATGTCGGCCGCCGCCGAGACCCGGGTGCTGCTCGAGACCACGGCTGCCGTCACCGGCTTGTCACTGTGCAGCGCAACGGCGACCGCTTCGCCGACCAGGCCCGCCGCAAGCTCCAGGGTGCCGGTGCTCTCTGGCTGCACCTCGATCTCTTCGGCGCCGGCGGGAGAGAACGAGCCCTCGATGCCGAGGACCTGGACGCCGACCCGTGCCGGCTCCAGGCCAGGGTTCGTCACCACCAACTGACGCAGACCGTCGCCGCCGGGAATCCCGGGGATCGTCACGTCGGTAGCCGGTGCGACGCTCGGCGCCGCCCAGTCCGAACCCGCGGGCTGATCCGCGCTGCCAAGGGAGCGGCGGGCCGACACCGCGACCCTGCCCCGGCTTGCCTGTACCGCCATGCCGAGGGCGCCAGGGCTCGACACCAGACTGCTCAGCGACAACACCCGCGATTCGTGCGCGTTCACCAGCAGACCCGGGCTGCCCGGCACGACGACCCTGCCAGCCGGCCCGAAGAAGCGCAGGTCGACCTCGGCCTGGGTGTCGTCTGCATTGCTGAGCACCAATTCGGTGCGGTCGACATCGGTCGCACCCACCCCCGAGAACCACAGCGCCGTCCCCGGTGTCACACACGGGGCGGCACTCAGGCCGGCATCCGGTCCGGCGGAGGCGGCACTGGTCTGGGCTCCCGAGGACGCCGTCGCCATCACCCCGTCGCCCGTCACCACGACCGGAGCCGTGACCTCGCGCAGTGAGGCGCCCTTGCCCTGGTCGGTGACGGTTGCCGAGGCGCTCTCCCCGCCCATCGGCGTCGCGGTCAGCGTCCCGACGCGGCCGGGCGCCTGTCGAATCGCAGCCATCGACACCGTCGTCGTACTGGCGCGCCCGTCGGCCGGTGCGACAGCGGCGCACACCGCTGTCACCCGCCCGACCAGCGGAGGCTGGGCTGTTCCGACGTGCCGCTGCTCCGCCGGCAGCAGTGCACCGCCGGCCACAATCAGCGCGACACCGAGGACTGCGGCCGCGATCGTGAGCGCGCGCCGGACCGTTCCCGGACGTGAGACCAGGTCGCTGAAGGCCATCAACCCAGCTCCGACAAGGTCGCAGAGCGCCGGGCGCTCTTGGTTGGATCGCGGACCTCGGGCTGACGGATCGCCGGGGCGGCGAGCACCACCGCGACGAGCAGTAGCGCCGCCTGAAGGATCAACAGCCACGGCGCGGGCGACCGCAGCGCGTAGTGCGCCGTGCCTCCGGCGGACGCAACGGGATAGACCTGCTGCCAGCTGCCCGGCAGCGGCTGGACGGCCGTCCCGTCGATGTCGGCGCGCCACCGTCGATCGGCTGGTTCCCCGATCCTGAGCTCGCGCCCATCGCCACCCGGCGGCAGCGCGACCGGCGGCCGTCCCGCGGGCACCAGTTGGCCGTCCTGCGCCACTGCGCTGCGCGACGTCGGCGGCTGCAGCTGCCAGACGGTTCCCTGTTCGGTGCCGCTCGCGGCGCCGAGTTCGGGCGTGTTGTCGATGCGCGCCGCGACGTCGCCGTCCGCGCCGACCACGAAGAGGAACCCGATGCCCAGGTCGCGCAACTGCGGCGCGATGTCCGCATCGCCGGTACCGGCGACGATCCTCACGACGAGATCCTCTGCCATTGCCCGAGCCTGCCGGGAGCCACCGAAGGTGCCGCCCCGGTCCGCGTCACCGAGGCGCTGCTGGCCGCCACCGAGGATGGCGTAGCGCGCCCCGCCGCCGGCCAGATCGATCGCCATCACCCGCGGTTGAGCGGGCCCGCGCATCGCGTTCAGGACATACGGCGGGAGAGCGTCGAGCCGCGCCCGGGCGATCGGCCCGGTGGCACCGGCAACGACCCACCAGCCGGCGGCGGCCGCCGTCACCACCAACACCAGCACCGCCGCCACCGCGGCTCCCGGTTGCAGCCAACTGAAGCTGCGCTCACGCAGGTGTGCGGTCAGCCCATCGAGCCCGACCCCGGCAGCGATCAACAGCGCCGCGAAGCCGATCAACAGATACCCACCGACCCACGGCCGGGCCTGGACGCCGACTGGGGGCACGGCGACGACCTGGCGGGAAAGAACGACGGCGAAGGCGAACGCCATCAGCGCGGTGACCCAGGCGGCTCGCACGATGCGGCGCTCGGGTCGGTTGGCCAGCCCGACCAGCGCCGCGCTCCAGGCGATCGCGAAGACGGGGACGGTCAACCACAACGGCGGCTGGCCTGCGCCCAGGCCGTCGCCGAGCATCAGGCGCCACGCCGCCGGCGCCGCCGGAGTGCCCTCCAGCGCCGCGTCCGGGCCGACCAGGAAGCGCCCAGGCGCGGCGATCAGGCTCGGCAACCAGGGCAACCAGACCAGGAACGGGACACCGAGCGCGATCCCGATCCGGCCGATCTTGCGGGGCGTGCGTCGCAGCGCCACGGCGCCGAGACCACCGAGTACCAGAGCGAGCAGGAACAGGGACGGCTCGAACGCGACGAGGACAGTCAGCACGACCGCCGCACCCCAGCCGCCGCGCCAGCCCTCAGGGGCGCGTACCCGGCGCAGCACGAGCGCCCAGACCGCAAGCAGCAGCAGCGGCAACGCGATGGCAGTGAGCGCGAGCGCGAGCCGCCCCTGGTTGGTCGCGCCCAGCAGGACCGGGAGCAAGGCATAGCTCACCGCGACCCAGATCCGCAGTCGCGGCCCATGGACGAGCCGACGGACCAGCGGGTAGACCGCCACCAGGCTGAGTGGCACGACGCCGCAGAGCACGATGGTCAGCAACAAGTCGGCGCGGCCAAGCGTCAGGGTGGAACCGAGCGCGACCAGCGCCAGCCAGGGGGGTGGGATCTGGTCGGGCGCACCTGGGATCGGGGCGATCGCGGTGCGCCACGCAGCGGCGAGTGTGTCCGGCGCCGGCAGCAACACGTCGCTGACGAGGGATCCGGAGGCCCACAGCAGACGTGCCGCGATAGCGCTGCCGAGCACCATGATCAGCGTGGTCAGGACGATCGGGCGGAGCCAGGGGCTCTTTGGAGTCTCGTCGGCCTGGGAGGCGAAATCGTCACCGGTCAGCTCGTCCAAGGTCGCGACGTCGACGTCGCCGGCGACGGCACGGTAGCGCTCGGTAGCGACCCCGCTGACGACCTCGGCACCGACGCGGAGCCCACTCCACCACGGCGGACGCAGTGCCCGGACCACGTCACCGGTGCCAGGAGCGGGGTCGATCCCGGTCGTTCGCCGACGGACGTCGCGAATCCGACCGGGGTGGCCGACGAACCCCACCAAAGCGACCAACTCGTCCCGGGAACGGCTCGGCACCTTGCCGACCAGATAGCCGGCCGCCCGGACCAGACAACTCCAGACCAGCCGCAACCAGACGAGCGGAAGAACCGCGCGAGGTGCGTGGCCGGCGACGACGAGCATGCCCAGCTGCCGATCCACCGCACCAGGGTGCCGCCCGCCGTGCCCGCCGATGCGAAGCCCGGCATGCCCGACCTGACGGTGGATCATCTCGGCGCGCGGCGTGGTGACGACCCGATAACCGTTCAGATGCGCCCGCCAGCCGAACTCGACGCCGTCCCGGAACACCGGCAAGGCCGGATCGAGCCCGTCCAGGTCGTGCCAGACAGACCTGCGGACGAGCATGCCGCAGGTTGACACGCCGAGCCGAGCCCGCGGCTGGTCGCGCTGACCCTGATCGATCTCCCCTGCGTCCAAGTAGAGCTCGCGCCGCCCGGTGCCGGAGATGCTCACCCCGACCTCGCTGATCGGGTGTCCGCCGAACCTGCGGCGCGGGAGCAACAGCTTGGGCCCGGTGATGTCCACCGTGGGGTCAGTCAGCACATGCGCCAGCAGCCGATAGAGCGCGTCCGGCGCGGGTTCGGCATCATCGTGCAGAAGCCACAGCCAGTGGGTCTCGAAACCTGGATCCTCACCGTCCGGTACAGATGGGCCCGGCTCGGTGTTCGAACCGTGCTCCACGGGATCTGGATGTCCGGTGCGACGCCTGCGGCCCCCTTCAGGCCGGTCGCGCCGCAGCGCCGCCTGGACTGCGGCACCGAATCCGTCGCCGCGTTCGCCGGCGTAGACCGCGTCGATCAGTCCGGCGTCACGCGCACGTTCCAGCAGCACCTTCGTCGTGTCCGAGCTGCCGTTGTCGACCGCGATCAGCCGATCCGGACGCCTGGTCTGCCTGCTCAGCGCGTCCAACGTGGCAGGTAGCCAACGAGCCGCATCGAACGCCACCAGGACTGCGGTCACCTGGGCTGTCGAGGTGTCGAGGCGCCGCTCGGCATCCGGCTCCTGTGCCGCCCACGCCCACGGGTGGGCCGGATCGGTCGTCTCGGAGTCGTCCCGCAGCGGGGCCCACGAGTCGTCGGCCGGATCGAGCGGGCGTCCCCAGCCTGCTCTACTGTCCATTGACCGCCGCACTACCTGACTCTGACCTGGCTGACTCTGACCTCGCGTGATGCGGACCCGACTGCCGCTTCGTGAAGTGGTCATGCTGGGTCCGGCCCGGATCGGGCCGCGCCCACTCTATGCGAGCGGCGCCGGGACGACGGCCCGTCGCAGAAACGGCGGCGCCGCTGCGAGCGGCGGTCTGGGTGCCGCTCAGACCGCGCGACGCTTCAGCTTGCGCCGTTCGCGTTCGCTGAGCCCGCCCCAGATGCCGAAGCGCTCGTCGTTGGAGAGCGCGTACTCGAGGCACTCCGAACGCACGTCGCAGGACAGACAGACCTTCTTGGCTTCGCGCGTCGATCCGCCCTTTTCAGGGAAGAACGCCTCAGGGTCTGTCTGCGCGCACAACGCGCGTTCCTGCCAGGACAGCACGCCGTCGTCTTCGATGTCCACCAGGTCGTACATGATTGCTGCCTCCTCGACCCCCGCACGAACCACTAATCCAGGCGGTGGCCGACTTCGCGGGTCGAGCCGCTGCCTCGCGCTGCCACCACGCCCGAAGGTCCCCCCGCTCGGCTCCGCCGACTCGGCGCCATGACCCCTGTACGGGGCGAGAGCCGATCAGCAGACGGTGAATGACATTGATGGAATTACATGCCTGTCAATGCAGGTAAGTCAATACGTGATCTGATATTGGACAGCAGAAAGTGGCTTCGGCCCGTGCGTGCTAACCCTCAGCCGGGAGTGTCGCCCGATCAGCGTTCGGCGATGTCTTCGCCCGCGCCGTCGGCCGCGCCGTCGCCCGCGCCGTCGGCACTGGCTTCGACTGGTGCTGCAGCCTGGCGCGCGGAGCCTTCGTCACGGCGCGCCGCCCAGCCGCGTGCCTCGCCCTCGGTCCCGGCCCACGAGGCGCCGGGCTCACCGGAAGCTGCATCTCCTGCGCGACGCCAGGCCACCCCTGTCGCGGCATCCGGCAACCACCCCGGTTGCTCCAGTGTCTCGGCGACGGCCGCAGAGGCGGGTGGCTCCGCCGACGAGAGCGCCAGCGGTGGCTCCGGTGCCGGCGTCGATGGACCGAGTGCGGGCCTCGGCCCGGTGGGCTCGAGTGCCAGGCTCGCCAGCAGCACCGCCGCGACGGCGGTCGCCACCAACGGCACGAGCAGCGCGACGCGGTCCAGGGCGGCAAGCGCCTCGTCGGCCTGCGGCACGGGCAGCGCGACAGCGAGCACGACCTGGGCCGCCAACACCAGGAACGCCAGGACTGCACCGGCACCCGCCAGAGTGCGGGCACTCGGCGTCGGGTCGGCGCGACGCCCCGGCACGACGAGCACGGCAAGGACGAGGACCAGCAACGCACTCGCCGGACGCGTCTGGCTCACTGCGGCGGCGAAGCTGCCCTCCGCGGCGACGCGTACGCCGAGTTGCGCGACCAGCCTCAGCAGGTCTACCGCCACCGCAACAGCCACCAGGCCTGCGGCGACGCCTCGCCAGCGCCACGCCCGCTCCATGCGGGAAGCCTAGTGCCGGCGTTGCCGGCTCGGACCGATGGAAGCCAGTGCCGGCGCTGCCGGCTCGGACGCGATGGAAGACTGACCCGGTGCAGATCGTGGTTCTCGCAGGCGGCGTCGGCGGCTCCCGCTTCACCGCCGGGGTACGGCACGGGTACCCCGACGCTACGGTGACCGTCATCGGCAACACGGCCGACGACATCACGCTGCACGGCCTGCGGATCTGCCCGGATCTGGACACGCTGATGTACACGCTGGGCGGAGCAGCCGACGAGGTACGTGGTTGGGGTCGCACGGACGAGACGTGGCAGACGCTCGAGGAGCTCACCGCATACGGCATGGCCGGGACCTGGTTCTCCCTCGGTGACCGCGACCTGGGCACCCATCTCGCGCGCACCCAGCTGCTGAACGCCGGACACCGCCTGAGCGAGGTGACCGCGGTCCTGTGCCGTCGTTGGCTCCCGGACCCGCAGCTGCGGCTACTTCCGATGAGCGATGACCCGGTTGAAACCCACATCGTCATCGCAGATCGTGTGGGAAGCCGCGAGGTGCACTTCCAGGAGTACTGGGTGCGGCTGCACGCGGCCCCCGAGGCACTGGCGGTGGTGCGAACCGGAATCGCCCGCGCGACGCCGGCGCCCGGGGTGCTGACCGCGATCGCCGGTGCGGATCTGATCCTGGTCGCGCCCAGTAACCCGGTCGTCTCGATCGGTCCGATACTCGCCGTTCCGGGAATCCGCGAGGCCCTGCGTGACGCGGCGGCGCGGGTGATCGGATTCTCCGGCATACTCGGCGGCGCTCCCGTGCTGGGCATGGCCCATCGGCTGCTGCCTGCCATCGGCGTCGCCGTCGATGCCGGCGCTGTCGGACTGCACTACGGCGCGCGCAGCGTTGACGGCGTGCTCGACGCCTGGGCCCTGCATCCCACTGACGCCGATCGGGTCGGCGCACTGCGCGACGCAGGTCTTCGGGTCGTCGTCACCGACCTGCTGATGCGGGATCCAGAGCACACGGCCGCGTTCATCCATGCCGCCGTCAGCGACGCCTGAGGGCCCGGGCAGCCGACCATGACCCGAGTGGTCCCCTCGCCTCCGGATTCCGCGTTCACCGTCTTCGCCCCGGATATCGAGGCGGAGGTGGTGCGCGGGAGCGATCTCGCCAGCATCGTGGCCGACGCGGTGGGCAGCCACCCACTCGGGCCGCTGCGGACCGGCGACATCGTCGCGATCACCTCCAAGGTGGTGAGCAAGACCGAGGGGCGTTCCTTCCCCGCCGCTGAACGGGCGGAACTGATCGTGCACGAGTCGGAACGCACAGTGGCGCGCCGCGGCGACCTTCGCATCGTCCGCACCCGGGGTGGCCTGACCATCGCCGCTGCCGGCGTCGACACCTCCAACGTGGATCGCGACACGGTGCTCGCGCTGCCGGCCGATCCCGATGCGAGCGCGGACCGGCTGCGCGCCGATCTGTACCGGTTGACCGGGCTGTGGCTGGGAGTCGTCGTCACCGACACCGCTGGGCGCGCCTGGCGGGTCGGGCAGACCGACCACGCGATCGGAGCCGCAGGGATCGCCGTGGCGCTCGACTACAGCGGCACGGTCGATCCGTACGGGAACCCGCTCCAGGTGACCCTCACGGCGGTGGCCGACGAGATCGCCGCCGCTGCCGACCTGATCAAGGGCAAGCTCAGCGGCCGGCCGATCGCGGTCCTGCGGGGGCTCGGCCATCTGCTCACCGCGGGTACGACCGGCGCGGGAACCCTCGTCCGCCCGGAGCCGCAGGACCTGTTCAGCTACGGCAGCACCGAGGCGGTCCTGGCCAGGGTGCTCGCTGTGCTGGGTCGCCCCGCCGACTACGAGGACCTGCTGGACCTGCCGGCCGAGGAGCGTGCCGCGCTGATCCTCGACCGGACCGGGCTGACCGGAGCGACAGCCGAGCTGGTCAGCAGGTTGCTGCAGCCGCACGCGCCGCCGGGCGACTCGTCCGGTGCGGGCTAGAATCGCCACTCCGCCACCGATTCGAGGAGTTCTGCCGTGGCCAAAGCGGGCCCCAAGACGCCGGCCAAGAAGGGTTCAGAGCCGGCCACCGCGGCGACGCGCCGACGCGACAAGCTCGCCTCGCTGGAAGCGGCACGGAAGGCGGAGCAGCGCCGCCGCAGCCTCGTGCTTCTCGTTGTGTGCATCGTTCTGGCCTCCGGCCTGCTCGCCTATCCCGTGTGGCTGTTCATCGACGACTATCGAGCCAGGCACGCCGGGATCGAGGACCTCGGGGTAAGCGCCGCCGCGGCACGTTGCGACGCGCCAACCGAGGAGCCCGCGAGGGGCAACCAGGAGCACGTCGACGAAGGCACCAAGGTCGACTACGCCCAGTACCCGCCTGACTCTGGGCCGCACTACCCGACGCCGGCGCCGTTCACCAAGCACTTCTACGCCGTCGCCGATCGTCCCGCAGTGGAAACCCTCGTTCACAACCTCGAACACGGCTACACGATCGCCTGGTATCGCGCGGACGCACCGGACGACCAGATCAAGGCGCTGAACCGAATCGCCAAGACCTTCGCCACCGACACCTACGACCCGGCGAACAAGTTCATCGCGGCGCCCTGGTCGCCGTCGGACGGCGACGGCTTCCCGGCCGGCAAGAATCTCGTGCTGGCCAGGTGGACGGCCAACCCGGCGAATCCCGGTGACACGACTCAGCAGCGCGGGGTACGCGAGGCATGCGAGTCGGTCAGCGGCGCCGCGATCAAGGACTTCATGGCGAAGTACCCACCCTCGGCTGCACCGGAGCCCAACGCCGGCTGACGCCGGACGGCGAGACCTCGCGCCGCACCGACGCGCAGCCGGGAGACGCAGACACCCGGACGGGCCTCCCCTACTCTGTGCGCCATGCGCTACGTGCTGATCGTCGCCGGCGGGTCAGGCAAGCGGCTCTGGCCGCTTTCCCGGCAGGACATGCCCAAGCAACTGCTCAAGGTGCTCGGGGGCAAGAGCTTGTTGCGCATTGCATTCGAGCGGCTCGAAGGCGTGGTGCCTGCCGAGCGCATCCTCGTCTGCACCGGCGCCGACTACGCCCACGTGGTCGGCCAGGAACTCCCGGAGGTCGCTGCCGAGCACATCCTCGGCGAGCCGGAGGGCCGGGACTCCCTGAACGCGGTGGCCTGGCCGGCAGCGATCCTCGCGGCGCGGGATCCGGAGGCCGTGGTCGCCGTGGTCACCGCCGACCAGATCATGCATCCGGTCCCGGCCTTCCAACTCGCCTTGGAGGAGGGTTTCCGGGTGGCCGAGGAGGACCCGGCAGCACTGGTGACGTTCGGCGTGGTGCCGACGGCGCCGCATACCGGCTACGGCTACCTACATCGCGGTGATCCGGTGCCGGGCCATCCCGAGGTGTGCCGGGTGCTGGAATTCAAAGAGAAGCCCGACCGGGAGACGGCGCAGCACTACCTCGATTCCGGGGAGTACTGGTGGAACTCGGGGATGTTCGTGTGGCGCGCGGCCACGCTGCTCGAGCAGCTGGAGTTGTTGCAGCCGGACACCCACGCTCAGGTGCTCGCCCTGGCCGCCGCCCCGGACCGGCTGGCCGAGATCTACCCGCAGCTCACCAAGATCAGCGTGGACTACGCGGTGATGGAGCCGGTGTCCCAGGGCGCGGGGAGCGCACACGTGGTCGCCGTCCGGTTGCCGATCACCTGGCATGACGTCGGCGGGTTCGCAGCCCTCGGCGACCAGCTGCCGCGCGACGCCCAGGGCAACGCCAAGCAGGGGGTCAGCGTGCTGGTCGACGCGAGGGACAACCTGGTGATCAACAACGCCGAGGACGGCCGGGTGGTAGCGGTGGTCGGGCTGAGCGACACCGTCATCGTGCAGACGCCACAGATCACCCTGGTCTGCCCCGTCAGCGAGGCGGAGCGGATCAAGGAACTCGTCGCCGAGGTGACCAGCCAGCTCGGCCGCGGCTACGCGTGACCTCCTCGCCGATCGACCTGCTGCGCAGCCGGGTCCGGGGTGGCGGCGGGGAACCCCTGCTGACCTACTACGACCTGGACAGCGGCGAGCGGACCGAACTCTCGGCGCGCAGTCTGGCGAACTGGGTCGACAAGACCAGCAACTTGTTGGCCGACGAACTGGACGTCACCGCCGGAGATCCCGTGGCGTTGCACCTCGCCCATACCCACCCCATCCACTGGGTGACTGCCGTGTGGGAACTCGCCTGCTGGCAACTGGGGGCCGCGGTGGAGGTCGTGGGCGCGACTGCTGACGTCGCGGTGGCCGGGCCGGACGGGCGGCTGGCGGGTGGGAGCACCAGGCATCTGGTCATCTGCTCGCTGCATCCGTTCGGACTCCCGCTGCCGATCCGGCCGGATCCGCCCGCGTTGGACTACACGCTCGAGGTGCGTGGACAACCCGACGTCTTTGTCGGTGCTCCGCCGCCCCAGACGACGCCTGCGTGGCGAGACCCGGAACAGACGTTCACGCTCGGCGAGCTGGTCGTCGCCGCAGGAACGGCCGCCGGCCGAGTGCTGCTCCGCCCGACCACCCCCTGGCGAGCAGCGGCGGCCGTCATCGCCGCACTCGCCGGCGACGGCAGCGTCGTCGCTACCGCTGGAGTTGGCACCGGCGAGCAACTGACGCGGATCCGTGTCCAGGAGCGGGTCAGCGACTGACCGCGCAGGCGTACGCGTTCAGTACCCAACGGGAACCGGCGCGCGCCGATTCAGGGCCCAGAGGGAACCGGTGTGCGGCGCGATGCCGGGAGCCCCAGCAGGAAGCCGGCGCCCCAGGCCAGGTGGGTGACCGCGAGCACCAGCGGAAGCCGGACCAGCACGGCGGCCGGCACCTGACGGACCAGACCGACCGAGCCGGCCACGATCAGCAGCAGGTAGCCGAGCGGCGCGGCGAAGCCGACCAGCAGCCAGCCGACACCGGAGAGGGCGCCCGCGACACCCGCGACGGTGCCGACGACCAACCCCACCACCGCGACCGGCGGCGCCAGGTAGCGCAGACTGGCCGTGTCCGGGTAGCGCCGGATGACCTCGCGGCGCCACCGCCCGGTCTCGAACATCTGCTTCAGCAGCGCGCGCACGCTCGACCGCGGCCGGTAGGTCACCTGCAGCTCCGGAGAGAACCAGATGCGGCGGCCGCTCTTCAGCAATCGGTGGTTGAGTTCCCAGTCCTGGGCGCGGTGCATGGATTCGTCGAAGCCACCGACCGCACGCAGCGCTTCCTTGCGGAACACGCCCAGGAACACCGTCTCGACCCAGCCAGCCGGAGAGGAGGCGAGGTGGAACGCTCCACCGCCCAGGCCCAGCTTTGTCGTGTACGCGACGGCGACCGCCTGCTCGAAGGGGGTGCTGCCACGTGCGTCCATCACGCCACCGACGTTCGCGGCACCGGTCTCGGCCAGCAACTCGACGGCGCGGGCGATGTAGCCGTCAGTCAGCTCGCCGTGCCCATCGACCCTGACGATGATCTCGTGCCGGGCGGCCGCGATCCCGAGATTCAGCGCCGCCGGCGTCCGGGCCGCCGGGTTCGGGACGACGCGCACGCGGTCGTCCTCGGCGGCCAGCGCCGCCGCGATCTCATCGGTCCGGTCGGTCCCTGGCCCGACCGCGAGGATGACCTCCATCGGACCCGGGTACCGCTGGTCGAGGACGCGGCGGACCGCCACCCGCAGGTGGCGTTCCTCGTTCAACACCGGCATCACCACTGACACACCGGGCCAGCCCCCGCCTCCGGGATCGGCTGGATCGTTCGAGTCGACGCCGTCGCCGGGAGCGCTCACCCGCCTATCCTGTCAGGCCGAGCACACCTTGCTGAGGTCATCGGTCTGCGCCGTCCGCGGCTTGGCCGCGCCGCCGCCGCTGGCGGTGGACTTCTTCTTCGCGGCGCTCGCGCTCGGCTTCGGGGCAGCCGTTGCCGGCGGCTTGGGATCGTCCTTCGCCTCGGAGGCCGCGATCTTGGCCTGCACTGCGGCGCGCGCCTTCGGCAGGTCAGGGTTCCAGGGCTTGATCAGGGGCGGCACGATCGCGACGCTCGAGACCGGCAGCTTCTTGGACTTCATCGCGAGCTCGGTCATCGTGCTGACGTCCTTGGTGGGAATGTCGCTGGCGACCACCTCCTTCCCGGCCGCGGCGATCTTGTTGAAGTTCGCCAGCACCGTTACCGGGTCGAGCTGCCTCAGCATCGCTGTCATCACGCACTTCTGCCGCACGATCCGGTCGTAGTCAGAGGAGTCCGAGCGCGACCGGGCGAACCACAGCGCATCGTGACCGTTCAGGTGGCGGTTCTTGCCTGCCTCGACATAGCCGTAGATGGGGTGTGTGCCACCGCCGATGGGCACCCGGCGATAGACGTCCATGGTGATCCCGCCGACGGCGTCGACCAGGTCCTCGAAGCCCTTGAGGTCGATCAGTACCCAGTAGTTGATCTTCAGCCCGGTAACGCCCTCGACGGCCTCCTTGGTGGCCTGGGCTCCGGGGTTCTTGACGCCGGGATACAGGTTCTTGTGCTCGGTCGCGTAGGTGTAGATCGCGTTGAGCATGCAGGAGTGATCGGAGCAGTAGTACCCACGCGGGAACTTCTTGTGCATCGGCGAGCTCTCCGGGAACTGCACCCGCTCCAGATTGCGGGGAAGGCTGACCAGCACGGTGCGGCCGGTTTCGGCGTCCACACTGGCGACGGTCATGCTGTCGGGGCGCAGCCCGGTCCGGGTCTTTCCGGCGTCACCGCCGAGCAGCAAGATGTTGTAGCGACCCTTCTTCACCTGGGTGTCGCCGCCGCCAGCGAAGACGGACTTGACCAGGTCGCGCTGCGCGCCGACCATCGAGGCCGCGCTGATCGTGCCGCCAATGATCGCGGCAACGAGGAGCAGCGCAAGCGCCGCAAAACCGAGGCGGTGTCGTTGCGCGAGCTCCGGCGGCTGGGAGATGCGCCAGGCGTCGACGATCAGCAGCGCCCATCCGATACCGATCGCGACCAGCGCTGCCTGGGCCAGCCGTAGCGTCGGGCCGAAGGTCAGCAGAGCGATCGCGCCACCCCGCCAAACCAGAGCCAGCAGTGCACAGAAGGCGAGCACAGCCCAGAGCACAGCCCAGGTCCGGAGCGCGATCCTGCCCACCCGGCGATTGCCCGCCGCGAGTTGCGCCGACCCCGGGAGTAGCAGGGTCATCCCGATGAAGACCAGTCCACGGCGAAGTTTCACCCGCTCGCTGCGCCGCTGCGGTGGTTCGAAGACCGGGCGCTGCGGCGGCTGCTGCTGCGGCTGAGGCTGGGGCGGAGCCTCGATGGTGCTGATGGCCACTGGGCGCCTTTCAGTGGTTGAGGGGCAGTCTTCGACCCGAGCGACCCCCGGCCGGACGTAGCGACGAGAGAGTCGAGCGGGTAGATCGGGCAGGTGCCGGGCTCGCCAGGCGTCGCCAGTATGTCCGCGAGACCGTCCCCGACGGGGCGTGCCACGCCGAGGGCAACCGTTTGCACCGGGTGTTCGCACCCTGGTCCAGGTAGGTTGGGCGGCATGCCGGGAAGTCAGCACGACGACCTCGACTGGCTGTACCGTCGCGACCCGAAGCCCGACGAGCCAGAACCGACACGCATCCTGCCGACTCAGGGTCAACCAGGGCCGAGGGGCGGCGACACGCCGACGAACTGGGACACCCCCGGCAGCGGCGGGGTACCGCCGTCCCCACCCGGGTACCCGCCGAGGCCGGCGTACGGTCAGCCGCAGCCCGACCCGTACGCCCCGAGCACCCCCTACGCGCCAAGCACCACAGTCCGGCCGGTGCCGGCACCGCCGCTGCCCGGCCTACTCCCCCAACGCAAGCGCCGGCCGGTACGGACCACGCTCCGGGTCATTCTCATCGCGCTGCTCGCGGCCGTGGTCTGGCTGGTGGGGGTCCCGGTCTTCGCCTGGAGTCACGTCGGGCGGGTCGATGCCGTGCCGAGTGGGAGCCGGCCGCCCAACCAACCGGGGCAGACGTTCCTGCTGGTCGGATCGGACTCGCGCGAGGGGCTCACCAAGGCCGAGCGCAAGAAGCTCGGGACCGGCAGCACCGGCGGGCAACGCACCGACACGATCATGATCGTCTACGTCCCGCCCGGCGGGAAGCCGGCACTGATTTCGATCCCGCGGGACTCGTACCTGTCGATCCCCGACCACGGGAAGAACAAGGTCAATGCGGCCTACGCCTTTGGCGGACCGCAGCTGCTGGTGCAGACAGTGGAGAGCAACACCGGGCTGAGAGTGGACGGGTACCTCGAGATCGGCTTCGGCGGGTTCGTCAATATCATCGACGCGCTCGGCGGCATCACCATGTGCCTGCCTCGAGCAATCAAGGACCGGGACAGCCACATCGATCTGCCGAAGGGGTGTCAGACCCTGAGCGGGGTGGACGCCTTGGGCTACGTGCGGATGCGCAAGGCTGATCCGCGCGGCGACCTGGGCCGGGTGGAGCGCCAGCGGGAGATGCTGGCGGCGATCGCCGACAAGGCGGCCTCCCCCGGTACGGTGCTGAACCCCGTCCGCTACTGGAGGTTCTGCAATGCAGCAACCGACGCGATCAACCTCGGCGAGGACACCGGTCTGATCCAGATGGGCACCATGGCGCTGGCGATGCGCGCCATCGCCGGCGGCAACGGACTGACGCTGACCGTACCGATCGCGAACCCAGGTGCTTTCACCCCGGTCGGCTCCGCGGTGTTGTGGGACGACGCCAAGGCCAAGGACATGTTCGCCGACATCGCGCGCGGCGACACCTCCGGACTCAAGAAGTACGCCAAGTAGCCTGCTGGGGCGCGGCTCAGCCGCGGATGAACTCCTCCACCAGGTCACGCGCCCTGGCGTCGTCGTACTGCACCGGCGGGCTCTTCATGAAGTACGCGCTGGCCGGCAGCACCGGTCCGCCCTGGCCGCGGTCGAGCGCGATCTTGCAGGCCCGGATCGCGTCGATGATGATGCCGGCGGAGTTGGGCGAGTCCCAGACCTCGAGCTTGTACTCGAGCTTGACCGGAACGTCGCCGAAGCCCCGACCCTCCAGCCGGACCAGGGCGTACTTCTGGTCAGCGAGGAACGGCACGTAGTCGCTGGGGCCGATGTGAACGTCAGCATCGCGCATCTCGTGCGGCACCTGGGAGGTGACCGAGCGAGTCTTGCTCAGCTTCTTGGAGCGCAGTCGGGAGCGCTCCAACATGTTCATGAAGTCCATGTTGCCGCCGAAGTTCAGCTGGTAGGTGTGCTCCAGCCGCACTCCGCGGTCCTCGAACAGCTTCGCGAGCACCCGGTGGGTGATGGTGGCGCCGACCTGGCTCTTGATGTCGTCGCCGACGATCGGCAGCCCGGCCTCGGCGAACTTCCCCGCCCACTCCGGATCCGAGGCAATGAACACCGGCAGGGCGTTCACGAAACCCGCGCCGGCGTCGATGGCGCACTGGGCGTAGAAGCGGTCGGCCTGCTCGGAGCCGACCGGCAGGTAGGAGACGACGACATCGACCTGCGCCGCACGCAGGGCCGCGACGACGTCGACGGGCTCGTCGTCGGACTCCACGATCGTCTCTCGGTAGTACTCCCCGAGGCCGTCATGAGTGGGGCCGCGCTGCACCGTCACGCCGGTCGGCGGCACCTCGCAGATCGTGATCGTGTTGTTCTCGCTCGCGTTGATCGCCTCGGAGAGATCGGTGCCCACCTTCTTCGCGTCGACGTCGAAGGCGGCGACGAACTCCAGATCGCCCACGTGGTACTCGCCGAACTGAACGTGCATCAGCCCTGGAACAGTCACCTCGGGCGACGCGTCCCGGTAGTAGTGCACTCCCTGCACCAGCGACGACGCGCAGTTCCCGACACCGACAATGGCTACCCGGATCGGGCGACGCTCACGATTGAAAGGCATTTGTCCATTGTCGCGTGTCGAGACAACGAATCCTTCGCGAGGCGGCCTGCGTGAGCGATCTCACCGTCGCACCCGGTTGCCGCAGCGCCGACGCGTCGCCGAGCAGAGAGCTAGCGCCGGCCAAGCAGGTGCCTGGCCATCACGATGCGCTGGATTTGGTTGGTCCCCTCGTAGATCTGGGTGATCTTCGCGTCCCGCATCATCCGCTCCACCGGGTAGTCCTTGGTGTAGCCGTAGCCGCCGAGCAACTGGACAGCGTCGGTGGTGACCTCCATCGCGACGTCGGAGGCGAAGCACTTCGCGGCCGCACCGAAGTAGGTCAGGTCGGCGTCGCCGCGTTGAGACTTGGCCGCAGCGGCGTACGTCAGTTGCCGGGCTGCCTCCACCGTGGCGCCCATGTCGGCGAGCATGAACTGCAGTCCCTGGAACTCCGCGATCGCCTTGCCGAACTGCTTGCGCTGCTGGACGTAGCCGAGCGCGTAGTCGAGTGCACCCTGGGCGATCCCGAGCGCTTGCGCCGCGATGGTGATCCGGGTGTGGTCGAGGGTGCGCATCGCCGTCGCGAAGCCGGTCCCCGGGTCCCCGACCCGCCGCTCGTCGGGGATCCGCACCTGGTCCAGGTACACCTCACACGTCGGCGAACCCTTGATGCCGAGCTTGCGCTCCGGCGCGCCGAAGCTGACCCCGGGATCGGACTTGTGCACCACGAAGGCGCTGATGCCCTTCGAACGGGCCTCCGGATCGGTTACCGCGAAGACGGTGTAGAAATCCGACACGCCGGCGTTGGTGATCCACCGCTTGGTCCCGGTCAGCACCCACTCGTCGCCGTGCTGGATCGCCCGCGTCCGCATGCTGACGGCGTCCGAGCCGGCCTCGGGCTCGGAGAGGCAGTACGACGCCATCGACTCGCCGCTGGCGAGCTGGGGCAGGTGGGCGCGGCGCAACTCCTCGCTGCCCGCAAGCAGCCAGGGCAGCGAGGCCAGTTTGTTGACCGCAGGGATCAGCGCGGACGACGCGCACACCCGGGCGATCTCCTCGATCACGATCACCGTCGCCAGCGCGTCGGCACCGACTCCCCCGTACGCCTCCGGAACGTGCGGGGCATGACAGTCGGCAGCCACCAGCGCCTCGTACGAGGCCTTCGGGAACTCGGCCAGTTCGTCCGCCTCGGCGGCATGCGGAGCGACCTTGGCCTCGCACACCTCTCGGACAGCGGCTCGAAATGCCTCGTGCTCCTCGTTGGGCCGATACATCTCCTCGAAGCTGCTCACGCCGGCCATTCTGCCTCCGCCGCGTCCGAGCGGACCTCGGCAGCCTGATGCGGCGATGTCCGCCCGCGCTGCGGTGTCAGGTCGTCTCAGGCACCGCCGGGCCGGACGGCGCCGGAGGGCTGGGCCACCGGCTCGCCGAGCATCCGTCGCGCCAGCAAAGTCGCGCCCGCCGTCGCCACCGGGAAGACCACGACGCCGGCAAACGGGATGGCCAGCAGGAGGAAGGTCGGCACGGCGAAGCCGAGCACCTGAAGCCGGTGCCGACGCAGTGCCGCGCGACGCTCGCCGAGCGTCAGCTTGCCGCGACGCTCGAACGTCGATCCGACCAGCTCGATGGCGAGCAGCCAACCACCGAAGGTCGCCGAGACCACCGGGACCACGGTCTGGCCGACGAACGGGAGGAACCCTGCGACGAACAGGACGACCGCGCCGGCGACCGAGACCGCGATCAACGCCGCCGCCTGGCGAAGCGCCCGGAGCACGCCGCGCACCGCCGGCTCCTCCAGCGTCGGCACCGGGCCGAACTCCGCCTCGACAGACTCCGAGAGTTTGTCGTAGACCGGTGAGCCGAGGGCGAGGGTGAGGGCGGTGAAGGAGATCACCATCAGCAGCACCAGGGCGCCGACCAGCGCAACCCCCATCGCGATCTGCACCGCTTGCCGGAGGCCCGCTGACCAGTCGTCTGCGAACGCGGTCAACCAGCCGACGATCACATCCAACTCGGCGATGAAGGCGACCAGGATGATGACGAACAGCACCGACGTGATGGCCGGCGGAATCGCTGCCATCAGGAACATCCGCGGCCGCCGGGTCACCAGGGCCACGCCCCGGAGGAGCAGCGAGAGGCCGGCTCCGAGCTCGGCGATGGGGCTGGTCACCTCGGCGAGACTAGCGCGATCGGCGCGCGCGGCGGCGGAGGCGGCGGCGTCCGGAGGTCAGTCGCCGGCGTTCTCTGCCGCCGCCCGGACGGCAGCGCCCTTGCGCTCAGCCGAGTCCCGCAGCTGGCCCTGGAAAGCGACCATCCGATCGCGCAGAACAGGGTCTGACGCGGCCAGGATGCGGACCGCGAGCAGGCCCGCGTTGCGCGCGTTGCCGATCGCCACCGTGGCTACCGGTACGCCGGCGGGCATCTGGACGATGGAGAGCAGCGAATCCATCCCGTCGAGGTACTTCAAGGGCACCGGCACGCCGATCACCGGCAGCGGCGTGACGGCAGCGAGCATCCCCGGCAGGTGCGCCGCTCCCCCGGCACCGGCGATGATCACCTTCAGTCCGCGCAGATGCGCCTCGCGGCCGTAGCCCAGCATGTCGTCCGGCATCCGGTGCGCCGACACGACGTCGGCCTCGTACGGCACCCCGAACTCGCGCAGCGCCTCGGCGGCCGCGGCCATCGTCGGCCAGTCCGAGTCGGAGCCCATCACGATGCCGACGTCGACACCGCTCTGCTCACGCCGCACCAGGTCGGCCTGCACCGGATCAGGCATCGGGGTCTCCCATCAGGTAGCCGGCCGCGTGCCGGGCACGTGCCAGGGTGGGCTCGAGGTCGTCGCCGTAGGTGGTGACGTGGCCGACCTTCCGACCTGGCTTGACCTGCTTCCCGTAGAGCTGCACCCGCAGCCGTCGATCGCGGGCGAAACAGTGCAGCAGGGCTGACGGCAGGTCGTCTACGGTGCCTCCCAGCACATTGGTCATCACCGTCCAGGACGCACGCGCGCCCGGATCGCCGAGGGGCAGATCGAGGACGGCGCGGAGGTGGTTCTCGAACTGGGACGTGACCGCCCCGTCGATGCTCCAGTGGCCCGTGTTGTGCGGACGCATCGCGAGTTCGTTGACGACCACAGTGCCGTCAGCGCGCTGCATCAGTTCCACCGCGAGCATGCCGACCACGCCCAGCTCGTGGGCGATCCGCAGCGCCATCTGCTGAGCCTCGGTGGACTGCTGCTCGCTGAGCCCGGGTGCCGGGGTCACCGTCTCCACGCAGATGCCATCGCGCTGGGTCGTCTCCGACACGGGGTAGGCAGCCGCCTGACCCGAGGGCGAGCGCACCACCAGCGCGCTCAGCTCCCGGGCGAAGTCGACGAACTCCTCGGCGATCACGGCGACGCCCGGCGCGAGGCCTTCGAACGGCTTGCCTGCCTCCACCGCTGTGTCGATCCGCCAGACGCCCTTGCCGTCGTAGCCTCCGCGGGACGTCTTGGCGATCACCGGCCATCCGTGCTCATCGCCGAACGCGACCAGCGCGGTCTCGTCGGCGACCACCCGGTAGTACGGGCAGGGCACGCCGAGCGCAGTCAGCCGGTCGCGCATCACCGCCTTGTCCTGGGCGTGCACCAGTGCATCCGGGCCGGGTCGTACCGCGGCGCCGGCAGCTTCCAACTCGCGCAGCAGGCCGGTCGGCACGTGCTCGTGGTCGAAGGTGACGACGTCGCAGCCGCTGGCGAAGGCGCGCACCGTCGCTGGATCGGTGTAGTCGCCCACGACGACGTCGTGGACCACGGTGGCGGCCGACGTGTCGATCGCCTCGGCCAGCAGTCGCAGCCGGACCCCGAGGGCGACCGAAGCGGGATACATCATCCGCGCGAGCTGGCCGCCGCCGATGACTCCGACGGTGAAGCTGCGTGCACTCGTCACGCCGCGAAGCGTATCGGCGTCAGCTGACGCTCGCGTGTCACACGCTGCTCGCCGCGCCTGCCCCGGCACCCCGAGCTGATCAGCTCATCCGGAAGATGACGGCCCGTTGCACGATGAAGTTGACCGTGGTCGCCACGCCCTGAGCGATCACGAAGCCCACGGTCTGGACGACGATCCGGCTGAGCCCGCGGGCGGTCAGGGCGTCGAAGAGCACGCTGAAGAGCCCGACCTGCAGGGCGAAGGTCAGCGCGTACAGCACCACCACGGCGGCGAACCGGCGCTTGGACGGGTCTGCCCGGAAGGTCCACCGCCGGTTGATCAGGTAGGCGGTCGTGGTGCCGGCGACGAACGACGCGGCCTTGGCCGGCGTGTGCCCGAGACCCAGCCCCATCAAGACGACCAGCAGTCCGAAGTCGACGACGGCCGAGATCCCGCCGGTGATCACGAACCGGACCAGTTGGGTGTGCAGCGGCAGCCTGCTGTCGCGCTCGTCGACGGGCAACTCGACGGGCTGCGGGAAGTGCGGGTGGTCAGTCATCGGCCCCCTCTCGATCGGACCCAGGTCCATCAGCGCGGGCACCCAACTCTGCCGCACCGACCGGGTCCGCAGGCCAGCTGGGCCAGCGTGCTGGACGTCGTTCGAGGAAGGCCGCAATGCCCTCGGCGCGGTCAGCTGAGAAGGCGGCCAGCCGCCAGGCCTCATCCTCGACCGCGAGGCCCGACTCCAGCGGCCGATCGCGAGCGGCCGCCAAGGCGCGCTTTGCCGACCGCAGGCTGACGGGCGAGCGGGCCGCGATCGACTCGGCCAGCGTCAGTGCGGCTGCCCGTGCCGTGTCGGAGTCGACATAGCGGTCGACCAGGCCGAGTCGCGTCGCCTCCTCGGCCCCGATCCGGCGTCCTGTATAGATCAGGTCCGCGGCGGCCCCAGCCCCGATCCGGCGGGGCAGTAGTTGCGTTCCCCCGCACCCCGGGATCAGGCCCAGCCCGGTCTCGGGTAGCGCGAATGTCGCCGTTGCGGACGCGACGATCAGGTCGCAACTGAGCGCCAGTTCGCAGCCACCGCCCAAGGCGTACCCGTCGACAGCTGCGATCACCGGTATCGCGACCCGTCGCAGTCGAGCGAAGGTGTCGACGAAGACGTCACGCTGCGCCGCGAGTTCCAGCTCGGTCAGCCCCCGGCGTTCCTTCAGGTCGGCGCCGACGCTGAAGGCGGCGGGCACCGCGCTACACAGCACAATCACCGAGATCGCCGGATCGTCGCCGACGTCGCGCAGGGCCCCGTCGAGCGCCCGGAGCTGCCCACTGGAGAGCGCGTTCAGCGCCTCCGGCCGATCCATCGCCAGTTCCGCGACATGCGGCTGCGGACGGGCGACAGCGACGCTCACCGGCGTTCCGCGGGCCCCGCGGGCGGCTGCCTCGTCGGCGGACCCGCACGGAAGAGCAGGGCGTTGAGTTCGCGGTGCACCTCAGCGACGTCCGGTACGTCGTTCAGGATCAGCGGCCCGTCCTCGGCCGCCGTCTGCACCAGCAGACTGCCGCAGCCGAACATCCGATCGACTACACCCTGCTGGTAGGAGACCTCGGCAATCCGGTTCAGCGGCAGGTCGCGTCCGGATTTGCTGAAGACTCCGCGGCGGGCGACCAATCGGTGCGTGGTCAGGGTGTACGTCGTCGTCCGCCAACGCACGTAGGGCGCGACCGCCCACCACAACGCCAACAGCGCACCGGCAACGGCTATCGCGTACTGACCGAGGGGACGGGCGTCGGCCGGCACGACAGCGGCGGCGGCGCCCGCAGCGGCAGCCACGAGGATGAGCGCCAGCACAGGCCGGATCAGCGCCTTGGCATGCGTCCGGGTGTGGACGATCTCATGCTCGTCGGCACCGAGCAGCTTCGGCGGGAGCCCCACCTACACATGCTGACACAGCGTGCCGAGCCGGACGGGGTGCGCGAGCCGGGTCGGAGGCGAGTCTCGGCTGCCCCAACCAGCTAGCCGCGGAGGTGAACGACGTCCCCGGCACCGAAGACTGTGCGGCCGGACGCGGTCTGTACGACCAACCGACCGGTCGCGTCGATCTCGGTCGCAGTCCCGAGCACGGCCGACCCGTCGGCGAGCTGCACGCGGACGGCCTGGCCCAGGGTGGCGCAGCGGCGCAGATAGCGATCGGCAAGCCCTGTGGTCGCCGCGGACCCGCTCGCCCACAGCCCGATCAGTCCGTCCAGCTCGCGAAGGACCTCGCGCACGACCTCGGTACGCGTCGGGAGCCGAGCAGCCGAGCCTGCCGCCGCCATCGCGATTGCCAGCGAGGTCGCGGTGGGCACCGGCAGCTGCTCCGGACGCAGCGTCACGTTGATCCCCATGCCGATCACGCAGGCGGGCCCACCGGCCGTCGGGCCGACGACCTGTTCGGCCAGCACCCCGGACAGCTTGCGCTCCTGCACCAGCACGTCGTTCGGCCACTTCAGCATGGCCGGTAGGCCGCAGAGCGTCCGCGTCGCCTCGGCCACCGCGAGTCCGGCGACCAGCGGCAGCCAACTCCAGTGGGCGAGGTCGTCGGCAGCGGGCCTGAGGAGCACTGACAGGGCCACTCCGCTGCCGGCCGGTGCGACCCAACTGCGACCGAGCCGCCCCCGACCGGACGACTGGTGATCGGCGATGAGCACCGCACCGGACGGTTCGCCGGCGCGCGCCCGCGCGGCGAGGTCGGCATTGGTCGAGCCGGTTTCGGCGACGGCGTCGATGACGTTCCAACGGCTCTGCGGACCGAGCAGATCGCGGCGCAGCGCCACGACATCCACAGGATCATGACCGGGCACGGCCCACCACACTAGAGTCCGCCTTTATGGAACGCGAGAACCCGGCACTGGACATCCACACCACCGCCGGAAAGCTGGCCGACCTCGATCGGCGGATGGACGAAGCCGTCCACGCCGGGTCCAAGGCAGCGGTGGAGAAGCAGCACGCCCGGGGAAAGAAGACCGCGAGGGAGCGGATCGAACTGCTGCTGGATCCCGGCTCCTTCACCGAACTCGACGAGTTCGCCCGACACCGCTCCACCTCGTTCGGGATGCAGAAGAAGCGGCCGTACGGCGACGGCGTGGTGACCGGCTTCGGGACCATCGACGACAGGCCGGTGTGCGTCTTCAGCCAGGACGTCACCATCTTCGGCGGCAGCCTCGGTCAGGTCTACGGCGAGAAGATCGTCAAGAT
The DNA here is from genome assembly GCA_044225235.1 of Propionibacteriaceae bacterium. Classification (GTDB taxonomy): domain Bacteria; phylum Actinomycetota; class Actinomycetes; order Propionibacteriales; family Propionibacteriaceae; genus Microlunatus. The sequence goes on from JBGAIX010000003.1 coordinate 46,591, forward strand.
CCTCGACTTCGCCCTGAAGACCGGATGTCCGCTGATCGGCCTGATCGAGGGCGGCGGCGCGCGCATCCAGGAAGGGGTCGTCTCCCTCGGTCTGTACGGGGAGATCTTCCGCCGCAACACCCACGCGTCGGGTGTGATCCCGCAGATCTCGGTGATCATGGGCGCCGCAGCGGGCGGGCACGTGTACTCCCCCGCGCTGACCGACTTCATCGTGATGGTCGACAAGACCTCGCAGATGTTCATCACCGGTCCCGAGGTGATCAAGGCGGTGACCGGCGAGGCGGTCAGCATGGAGGAACTGGGCGGCGGGCGGACCCACAACACCAAGTCCGGCAACGCCCACTACCTCGCCGGTGACGAAGAGGACGCGATCTCCTACGTCAAGACGCTGCTCGGCTTCCTGCCGCAGAACAACCTCGAGGATCCGCCGATCTACGACGTCGAAAACCCGTTGGAGGTGCACGACGCCGACCGTGACCTCGACACGCTGATCCCGGATTCACCGAACCAGCCCTACGACATGCACGAGGTCTTCTCCCGCGTCCTCGACGACGGCGACTTCCTGGAGGTGCAGGAGCTCTTCGCACCGAACGTGGTCATCGGCTATGGCCGGATCGACGGCCGCAGCGTCGGCGTCGTGGCCAACCAGCCACTGCACTTCGCCGGCTGCCTCGACATCGACGCATCGGAGAAGGCGGCCCGCTTCGTCCGCACCTGCGACGCGTTCAACATCCCGGTGATCACCTTCGTCGACGTGCCCGGCTTCCTACCCGGCACCGACCAGGAGTGGAACGGCATCATCCGGCGCGGCGCGAAACTGATCTACGCGTACGCGGAGGCCACCGTTCCCCTGGTGACGGTCATCACCCGGAAGGCCTACGGCGGCGCCTACGACGTGATGGGCTCGAAGCACCTCGGAGCGGACTTCAACCTCGCCTGGCCGACGGCGCAGATCGCCGTGATGGGCGCCCAAGGTGCGGTGAACATCCTCTACCGCAAGGAACTGGCCAAGTCCGACGATCCCGAGGCGTTGCGCGCTCGGCTGGTCACCGAGTACGACGACGAACTGGCGAACCCCTATGTCGCGGCCGAACGCGGCTTCATCGACGCGGTGATCAGCCCGCACGAGACCCGTAGCGAGATCACCCGCGTGCTCCGCCTGCTCCGCACCAAGCGGCAGAGCCTGCCGCCCAAGAAGCACGGCAACATCCCGCTGTAGCCCGGGAGTGGTGCAGAACGCACCACAGGCCCGCAGATCGCCTGTCTGTGACGTCAAGCGGTCGGCGGGCCTGCGTGCCCTGACGATTTCGCAACAGGATCCCTCCGTTGCGCGAGACAGCGATCGGCGGCGGACGTGCCTCCGACCACCGCCTCGTGGTGACGCCGACGGAGCACCCTGCTCGGGGGTTCAGGGCGCTCCGTCAGCGTCAGCGACGATATCGCAGCAGGCGCTGGGTGCATTACAGCCAACGAAACTTTTTTCACGAGTTGCCTCAGTACGCCGAGGCACGCCCTCGGCGCGGTGCATGCGGTCGGGCCGCGGAGTCGGCGACGCGTGCGGCCGATGCTGCGCCGGGCCGCAGGTCCGTGCCAGGATCTGAGCATGTCGACGCGTGTGCCGTGCAGCCAGAATGTCGTGAGGCAGGCGCGATGACCGCGAGCGAGCCGGAGCCGGTGCTCAGCGTCGTACGCGGTGAGCCGACTGAGGAGGAAGTGGCGGCCATCGTCACAGTGCTCTCCTCCCGATCGGCGACCACGCCACCGCCGCCACGGCCCGGGCAGTCAGGCTGGTCTGCGTACTGGCGCTCGTTGCGCGCCCCGATGCAGCCCGGCCCTGGCGCCTGGCGATCGTCCGGCCGCCGCTAGGTGCCGACGCAGCCACACTCCTCCGGCGACCGCGTACCGATCGTGACCACCCCTTCGGAGCAGGCGCGACGCGGCGACGCGCCTCTTCGCCTCGTCCTCGCCTCCGCCTCACCTGCCCGACTCGCCACCCTGCAGGCGGCCGGCCTGAGCCCGGAGGTCCGGGTGTCAGGGGTGGACGAGGATGGGATCACGGCTGCTGACACCGCATCGCTGGTGCGCACGCTGGCCAGCCTCAAGGCGGCAGCCGTGGCCGAGTCGCTCGACCACGACGGCGCGACCGAGTGGCTCGTCGTCGGGTGCGACTCCCTGCTCGATCTGGACGGCGTCGCGCACGGCAAGCCGGGCGACGCCGCCGCCGCTGAGGAGCGATGGCGCGCTATGCGGGGCCGCAGCGGCACGTTGCTCACCGGCCACTGCGTGATCCATCGGGATCGCGGGGAGATCCGCCAGCGGCATGCGGTCGCGACGACGGTGGTCCACTTCGCCGAGATCTCCGACGCCGAAATCCAGGCGTACGTGGCGACCGGCGAGCCGCTCCAGGTTGCCGGTGCCTTCACTGTCGACGGGCTCGGCGGCCCCTACGTGACGCGTATTGACGGCGATCACCACAACGTGGTGGGCATCAGCCTGCCGCTGCTGCGGCAGGTGCTGGCCGATCTCGGCATCTGGTGGCCCCGGCTGTGGCGCCAGGGCGACCGCTAAACGCCGAGCAGCGTGAAGGCGACCAGCAGCAGATTCAGGCTGCTGACCAGGGCGACAACCAACCAGGCAGCGATCACGGTTCCCCGCTTCGTCGGCGCCAGGCGCATCAGCTCCGGGTCACCGGCGATCCGCACCAGCGGCACCAACGCGAACGGCAGCCCGAAGGACAGCACGACCTGCGACACGATCAGCAGCCAGGTGGAGTCGACACCGGTGCTCAGGATCAGTAGGGCAGGCACTGCGGTGATCACCCGACGCCACAGCACCGGGATCCGCTTGTGCAGCAGTCCGGCCATGATCACCGAGCCCGCGTAGCCACCGACCGCTGTCGAGGCGAGGCCCGAGGCGAGCAGGGCGAGCGCGAATCCGGCTGCCACCCACGGCCCCAGCCGCTCGCTGAGTCCGGCGTGGGCAGCGGCGATGCTGTCGACCTCGGATCCGTGCAGGGTCGAGGCGGCCAGGAGCAGCATGCCGACGTTCACCGACCCGGCGACCAGCATCGCCAGCACCACGTCCAGCCGGATCGTCCGCAGCATCGGCTGCGCGCATTCTGCGTCCGCGGCACCGTGCCGGTCGCGGATCAGCGCCGAGTGCAGGTAGACCGCATGCGGCATCACCGTCGCTCCCAGCATGCCAACGGCCAGCAGGGCACTCTCGGCACCCTGCAGACGCGGCACCAGTCCCGCCGCCATCCCGGCGGGGTCGGGCGGCGCGAGTGCCAGCCCGGCGAGGAAGCCGCAGGTGACGATGGCCAGCATCGCACCGACCACCCGCTCGAACATCCGCTGGCTCCGCCGGTCCTGCAGCAACAGCAGCACCGTCGAGACGGCGGCGGTCAGCGCGGCGCCCGCCACGGACGGCAGGCCGAACAGGATCTGCAGTGCGATGGCACCGCCGACGATCTCGGCCAGGTCGGTCGCCATCGCGACCAGTTCGGCCTGGGCCCAGTACGCCAGCCGCAACCGTGCGCCAGGCCCGCCGCGTTCGGCGTCCGGCTGGGCGCGCCGCGCCACCAGGGCCGGCAGGGTCTCGCCGGTCAGCCACCCGACCTTGGCCGACAGGTACTGCACCAGCGCCGCCATCGCGGTCGCCGAGACGAGCACCCAGAGCAACAGATAGCCGTGCCGCGCACCGGCAGCCGTGTTGGTGGCGACGTTGCCCGGGTCAACGTAGGCGACGGCGGCAACGAACGCGGGACCGAGCAGGCGCGTCCGCTGCAGCAACGGCGCCCGTTGCGTCACGGTCATCCGAGGACTCCTCCGGCGGGCAGATCGCAGCAGGCTACCTGGCGACCGCCCCACAGCGTCCCGCTCGCCCGCTGGCCGGTCCGGCTCAGCCCGGGCGCAGCAGCAGTGCCGAGGTCTGCTCGGCACCGGTGAACCAGCCGGACCAGCCATAGCCGCGGAAGCGCAATGTCATCGCCGCCAGGTCGTCCTCGACGACCGTGAAGCCGGCAGCGGGCAGGGTCCGGCGCAGGTACGCGGCCACCTCGGCCGGGGGCGGGTCTGCGATCACGGCGGTGACGGCGTTCGGCTGATCGGTCCGAGCCCGGAGCAGCGTCGATCGTGGGAGGGACAGCTGCTGGATCGGTCCGGTCCTGAAGCCCAGCGTTGCGAGGCTCACCCCGTCCGCGGGGATGGTCGCCGGTGTGGCCGTGACGACCGGCCCTGACGGCGTGTCGGGTCGGGGTGCCGGGGAGGCGCCGCACGCCGCCAGCGACCCGATCACGAGCAGAACGCCGGCAGCGCGAAGGGGTAGCGGCACAGGCTGCCTCGCGGACAAGGATGCGAGGCGCCGCCGCTGCCCGCTCTGCCACACGGCCGCCACGCTAGTTCAGGCTGCAGCGATCGACGGCGCCCACACACCCCCGCGGAATCGCGAGTTGCGACGGCGCAGCGGCCTGCCACCCAGGGCGGACGCGGACCGCTAGCCTTGGCGACCTGATGGCAGAAACGCGCGAAGTGGCGATCCGCCCCAGCCGGGTACCCGCGGCGATCCGGGCGATGCGCCCGCGCCAGTGGCTGAAGAACGTCCTCGTCGTCACCGCGCCGCTCGCGGCCGGCCGGTTGCTCGAGACTCAGGTGCTGATCGGCTCCGCAATCGCCTTCGTCGCGTTCTGCCTGGTCAGCGCCAGCGTGTACCTGGTGAACGACGTGCGCGACGTCGAAGAGGACCGGCTGCATCCCAAGAAGCGCTTCCGGCCGATCGCGTCGGGCGAACTCGACCCGCGGGCTGCGCTGGTGCTGGCCACGCTCACCGCGGTGCTGGGACTTGGCCTCGGCTTCGCGACGTCGCTGCCGCTCGGCATCACACTGGTGGTCTACGTCGGACTGCAACTGCTGTACTCGGCCTTCCTGAAGCACCTGCCCGTGGTCGACCTCGCCATGGTCTCCAGCGGTTTCCTCCTCCGAGCGATCGCGGGCGGTGTCGCCAGCGAGATCGCCCTCACCCAGTGGTTCCTGCTGGTCGCCGCGTTCGGCTCGTTCTTCATGGTTGCCGGCAAGCGCTACTCCGAGTTGAAGGCGCTGGGCAGCGGGGCCGGCACCCGTCGCTCGTTGACGCGTTACTCCGAGTCGTACCTACGGTTCGCCTGGATGCTTTCGGCGGTGATGGTGCTCATCTCCTACAGCCTCTGGGCGTTCCAGAATCCAGGCGGCGGCGCCTTCGGGATTCCCTGGACGGCCATCTCCATCGCACCGTTCACCCTCGGGCTGCTGCAGTACGCCCTGGAGGTGGACGCCGGCAGCGCGGGCGCCCCGGAGGATGTGGTGCTGCACGATCGCGTCCTGCAGGGCCTTGGCCTGATCTGGCTGGTCGTGATCTCGATCGCGGTGTTCGTATGACGGCCGGCACGAACCCGCTGCTCGTCAGCGACCGAGCCGCGACCAGGAGAGGGAGCCGATGACCGACCACGTACCGGCGATCATGCCGTCGGTGCCCGAGCATCAGCCGGCGATCCCCGACGCGCTGGTGGAGTTGCACGGCTGGGGCCGGGCCGGCGGCAGCATGTCACGACTGGCTCACATCGAGTCGGTGTCCGACGCTGTCTCCGCGCTCCGTCGGCAGCCGTCCGGCGGCCGCGGCATCGTGCCTCGCGGGCTGGGGCGGAGCTACGGCGACGCAGCCCAGAACGCCGGCGGCCTGACGCTGGACCTGACCAAGCTGAACCGCATCATCTCCGTCGACAACGATCCCGAGGCACCCACGGTCACCGTCCAGGCAGGCGTCAGTCTGGACGTCTTGATGCGGGCACTGTTGCCGTTCGGCCTCTGGGTTCCGGTGTTGCCCGGCACCCGGCAGGTGACGATCGGCGGCGCGATCGCTGCCGACGTCCACGGCAAGAATCACCACACCCAGGGCAGCTTCGGCAATCACGTCGTCTCGCTCGATCTGCTGATGGCCGATGGGCAGGTGCGCACGCTGACCCCCGCCGGCGACGACGACGTCAACGCCGGCGGCAGGCTCTTCTGGGCCACCGTCGGCGGGATGGGGCTGACCGGCGCCATCCTCGGCGCCACCGTCGCGCTGCAGCGCACCGAAACCGCCTACTTCGCGGTCGATACCGACCGCTGCGCCGATGTCGACGAACTGATGCGACAGATGACCGAAGGGGACGAGAACTACACCTATTCGGTGGCCTGGTTCGACGCTGTCTCCCGGGGATCGAGCATGGGTCGGGCGGTGCTTACCCGCGGAAACAAGGCCAGACTCGACGACCTGCCGGCGAAGCTCCGGCGGGAGCCGCTGACCTTCGTCGCTCCGTCGTTCGGGACCATTCCCGAGATCTTCCCCAACCGCATGGTCAACAAGGCGACCGCCAAGGCGTTCAGCGAGTTCTGGTACCGCAAGGCCCCGAAGCACCGGGTGGGCGAACTGCAGAACATCACCCAGTTCTTTCACCCACTCGACATCGTGGCGGAGTGGAACCGGGTGTACGGCCCGAACGGCTTCCTGCAGTACCAGTTCGCGGTGCCGTTCGAGGCACACGAGACGTTCCGGCGCTGCCTGGAGATGATCGTCACGTCGGGCCACCTGTCCTGCCTGAACGTGCTCAAGCGGTTCGGGCCCGGCAACGCGGCACCGCTGTCGTTCCCGATGCCGGGCTGGACTCTGACGGTCGACCTGCCGATCGAGGCTGGGCTGGAGCGGCTCTGCGATGCCCTCGACGAGCAGGTGATCGGTGTCGGGGGCCGGGTCTACCTGGCCAAGGACTCGCGGCTCAGTGCAGCCTCGTTCCGGCAGATGTACCCGCGGCTGGGCGACTTCCTGGCGGTCCGCGCGCAGGCCGACCCCAGCGGAATCTTCCACTCCGACCTCGCCCGCCGCCTGGGTCTGTGACCACCACCTCGCACGGTTCCGGAAGGGGACATTGATGATCAACTCCGTGGGGACGCCGCAGTCCGTGCTGCTCCTCGGCGGTACCTCCGACATCGCATTGGCGATCGCGCGCCGGTACGCCGGCCTCGCCACCGGGCTGCGGGTGGTGCTCGCGGCACGCCCCAGTGACCGTCGGGAGGCAGCCGCGGCCGAGTTGGCTGCCCTCGGCTGCAGCGTGAGCCAGGTCGATCTCGACGCGCGCGATCCCGCCTCGCACGCCGCCACCATCGAGGCCGCGTTCGCCGGCGGCGACATCGACATAGCGGTGATGGCGTTCGGGTTGCTGGGTGAGGCGGAACGTGCCTGGACCGACGCTGCGCACGCGCTCGAACTGGCCGAGGTGAACTACGCCGCGCCCGTCCACCTCGGCGTCCTGCTCGCCGAGCGGATGCGCGGCCAGGCGCACGGCCGGATCGTCGCCCTGTCGAGCGTCGCGGGAGAGCGGGTGCGGCGCTCCAACTTCGTCTACGGCTCGACCAAGGCCGGCTTCGACGGGTTCTTCCTCGGCCTGGGCGAGGCGCTGCGTGGCTCCGGAGTACACGTCCTGGTGGTGCGTCCCGGATTCGTCAAGTCGAAGATGACCGACGGGATCGACGAGGCGCCGATGGCGGTGACCCCGGACGAGGTCGCAGAGGCAGTCGTGGACGCCGTGAAGAGCAAGCGCGAGCTGATCTGGGTGCCGTCCGCGATGCGCGCGGTGATGTCCGGCCTGCGGCACGTGCCGCGGCCGCTGTTCCGGAAGCTGCCGATCTGATCCTGGCGAGCGGGCGGGATCAGGATCTGCCGTCGGTCCGGTCGTCCGTCGCGACTGGCAGGGCTACGACCGGGGGCGCAACTCAGAGAGGACACCACGATGGTGCTGGAGGTCGCGGACTTCCGCGTCACTGACGCAGAGGCGTTCGAGGCGGCCTATCGGCGGGCGCACACGATCTTGGCAGGTACCGAGGGATGTCGGTCGGTGCGGATGTCGCGGAGCATCGAGTCGCCGAACCGGTTCGTGCTCCTGGTCGAGTGGGATTCGGTCCAGGCGCACGAGGTCAACTTCCGGCAGACCGAGCGGTTCGCCGCCTGGCGCGCAGAGATCGGTCCCTTCTTCGCCTCGCCGCCGTTCGTCGAGCACGTCGTCGACGTCTCGGCCGGCTGAGACCCGCGCCGATGGCGACCCGACGGCCACGCCAGAGGACCTCGTCGACGCGTTCGTGCAGGCCGCAGACGGGTTCCTGACCGAGGTCCGCCGGGCCGGGGTCGACTCCGACTACGAAGCCAAGGTCGAACTGGCCGACGCCAGCGGAGGGCTGGTCCTCTTCCGGACGAACGCGGACGTGTTCCACCTGCAGGTGGCGACCTATGACTTGCTCGAGCTCGCCTACGACGACCTCGACAAAGTTCAGGTCGCTCACGAGTTCGCGCAGGTCTGCCGAGCGGTCCACCACGGCGAGTTCGAACCGGCTCGTCACGGCGAGATTGCCGTCCGCGTCGGCGACGACCACTACGTCTCGCTCAACCCGGACCGGGCGCTGGCACACCGCTTGGGGAGGTTCGTGCGCCGACTACTCGGCGGCGATCGCGACTGATCAACGGCAGGGAGCCGCGGACGACGTCAGTCCCTGGCGAAGGCCTGCCGGCAGGCCTTCGGGGATACCCCGACCGGCAGGTCCGTTGCCTCCAACAGCCGCTCCGCGTGCCGGTGGTCGACGTCCGCTACCTGGAGGCGCTCCGGCCCCTGACGGCAGTACCCGGATCTGGCACGAATCGCGCCTGCCCGACGAGAGCCACGAGCTTCGGACCGAACTCCACTCCTAGCGTCAGACGGGCGGCACCCCGTGCCGGCGATCGGAGAAGTGGCGGTTCTTGGTCGCGACGGCTGCGAACCGGGCGATCAGTTCCCGACGCACCTCGGCCGGCTGCACGATCGCGTCGATGACCAGGTCCGAGGCCAACCTCAGGACGTCGATATCTGCCTCGTACGCCTGCCGCAGCCCTGCCACGTAGGCCTCCCGCTGAGCCTGGTCGGCGATCGCGGCGATCTTGTTGGCGTAGACGGCGTTGATCGCGGCCTCGGGCCCCATCACCGCGATCCGGGCCGTGGGCAGCGCCAGACAGGCGTCCGGACCGAACCCGGGGCCAGCCATCGCGTACAGGCCTGCTCCGTACGCCTTGCGCAGCACCAGAGACACCGTCGGAACGGTTGCCTCAGCCACCGCTGTGATCATCTTGGCGCCGTGCCGGATGATCCCCTGTCGCTCGACCGCGCTGCCGATCATGAAGCCCGGGACGTCGGCCAGGTAGAGCAGGGGGATGTTGAACGCGTCGCACTGCCAGATGAACCGGGCGCCCTTGTCAGCGGAGTCGACGAACAGCACGCCACCCTTGACCGCTGGCTGGTTGGCCACGATGCCGACGACCTCGCCGTCGAGCAGCCCGAAACCGCAGACGAGCTCCGCGGCGAAGAGCGGCTTGACCTCGAAGAACGACCCCTCGTCGACGATCGCGTCGATGACGGTGTGGATGTCGTAGCCATGCGATTCCTCCGGCGGCACCAGGTCGGCGGAGAACTCGCGCGCCGGCTCGGCCGCGTCGAAGGTCGGAGGCTCTGATCGCCAGTTCTGCGGCAGGTAGCTGAAGTACTGCTTGGCTTGCTCGATCGCATCCGCGTCGTCGGCGGCGAGTTGGTCACCGCAGCCGGAGACCTCTGCGTGCATGCGGGCGCCACCCATGTCGGTCAGACTGACCTTCTCCCCCACCACCATTTCGGCCATCCGGGGCGAGCCGAGGTACATCGACGCGTTCGCCTCGACCATGATCACGATGTCGCAGAACGCCGGGATGTAGGCCCCACCTGCGGCGCTCGGCCCGAACAGGCAGCAGATCTGTGGCACCTTTCCCGACAGGGCCACCTGGTTGTGGAAGATCCGACCAGCACCGCGGCGACCAGGGAAGAGGTCGACCTGGTCGGTGATCCGCGCTCCGGCTGAGTCCACGAACCAGAAGAGCGGCAGTTCGTCACGGAGCGCGATCTCGGTCGCCCGAATGATCTTCTCCACGGTGCGCGCGCCCCACGACCCAGCCTTCACACTCGGGTCGTTCGCCACCACGACCACCGGACGACCGGCGACCAGCCCGCGGCCGGTCACCACCCCGTCGGCTGGCAGTCCGTCCGCGAGCGCATTCGCCAGCTGCCCGTCCTCGACGAAGCTGTCCTGGTCGACCAGCAGCGCGATCCTTTCCCGCACCGGCAGCTTCACGACGCCACCTCCAGGCCGAGGCGGCGCGCGATCAACAGCCGTTGCACCTCCGAGGTCCCCTCCCCGATCTCCAGCACCTTCGCGTCGCGATAGAAGCGGGCGATCGGGAACTCCTCCATGAAGCCATAGCCGCCGAAGACCTGGGCGGCGACCCGAGCGGCGGTGACCGCCGACTCGGTCGCGAAGAGCTTCGCGGTCGCCGCGGCACGCGCCAGATCAGCCGAGGCCGAGGAGGAGCGCGGCCCGCTGCCGACACGGTCCCGGAGTCCGGCCGCGGCGTAGACCAGGTGATGGGCCGCAGTCGCCATCACGTCGAGATCGGCGATCGGGAAGGCGACGCCTTGCCGCCGCCCGATCGGCGCCCCGAACGTGCAGCGCTGCCCGGCGTACTCGACGGCGAGGTCGCGGCAGGTCCGGATGCAGCCCAACGCCAGCGCTGCGATCGCGATCCTGCCGTCGTCGAGCGTGGAGAGGAATTGGTGGTAGCCCTCACCACGCGCGCCGAGCAGGTGGTCTGCCGGGACGGAGACGTCGGTGAAGGTCAGTGGGTGCGTGTCGGACGCGTGCCATCCGAGCTTGTCGTAGGAGGGTCCGACCTCGAGCCCAGGCACTGTCAGCGGCAGCACGATCGCGGAGATTTCGGCCTTGCCGTCGGCCTTGGTGCCGGTCCGCGCGGTGACGGTGCACAGCGCACTGATCGGGGTGCCGGAGTTGGTGATGAACTGCTTGCCACCGTTCACCACCCAGCCGGCGTCGCTCAGCTCGGCCCGGGTGCGGGTGGCGCCGGCATCGGAGCCGGCTTCCGCCTCGGTCAGTCCGAAGGACGCGAGCGCGTGCCCGCTCACCAGCTCAGGCAGCCAACGCCGCTGCTGCGACTCCGTGCCGAAGCGCGCGATCGGCGCGATCCCGAGGCCGACCGCGGCCTCCAGGGTGATGCCGAGTGACTGGTCGACCCGACCGATCTCCTCGATCGCGACGCAGAGGCTGGTGAAGTCGCCTGCCCCGCCGTACTCCTCGGGTCCGCCGAGACCGAACAGGCCGATCGCCGCCATGGCTTTGACGGCCTCCATCGGCGCCTCGTGGGCGCGGTTCCAGCGCTCGACGTGTGGTGCGAGTTCAGCTGCCGCGAAATCGGCGACGACGGCTCGGAAGTCGTCGTGATCGGCGTCCAGCGCGGGCGGTGACGGGGAGTGTGGAACGTCCACGGGTGACTCGATTCGATGCGCCGGCGTCGTTGCCGGATGGCCAGCTTACCTTTACGTAAAGGTAAGCACTAGGCTGCTCCGCATGGCCGGGCGGACCTGGAGCATCGGTGAACTCGCGAAGGAGTTCGGCACGACGCTGCGCACGATCCGGTTCTACGAGGACCGCGGCCTGCTCACCCCCGAGCGCATCGGTACGGCGCGGATCTTCCGCGATCGTGATCGGGTTCGGCTCGGCCTGATCCTGCGCGGGAAGCGGTTGGGCTTCGGTCTGGACGAGATCGCCCACGTCCTTGCTCTCTACGACGAACCGCCGGGCGAGGCCGGTCAGCTCGAGTACCTGATCGGCGACATCGGCCGCCGACGCACGATGCTGCTGCAGAAGCGCGACGATCTGGACGCCGCACTTACCGAACTCGACGACCTCGAACAACGCTGTCGCGCCGACCTGAGGCTGCTGTCCGGCTCGCCGCGATCGGCCTAGTCGAGCGTCAGTGAGGACGCGGCGTCCTGCTGTCCGGTGACGTCCCAGAGGTGGTGCACGACGTCGTGCAGGCAGTACTGCAGCAGCGTCAGCACGGTGAACGAACTGCCATTCGATCGGGTACCGGAACGCTCCCAGTCGGCCGGCTGGAGGCTTCGGATACGCGCGACGAACTGGGCAGCGACGGCTTCGAGCTCGTCGGCGACGACCTCGGGGTCCTGCTCGTGGTAGCGACTGTCGATAGCGGTCTGATCCTGGTCCCAGTTCGCGAACTGCGGATCGTCTTCGCTGACCAGCAGAGCGAGCCGCTCGTCGAACAGCCGGCACAGGTCACGGACGTGACAGCCGTACTCGAGTGGAGACCACACCAGCGGTTCCGGGCGCGCGGATACCGCTGGGCTGGAACGGAGGATCTGCACCCACTCCTCGGCAGCGACGAAGAGGCGGTCGTCGATCTCCTCCTGCGCGACCTCAGCGGCCGCGAAGCCGCACTCCTCACAGCGGCGCGCCAGAGTCCACGTCCAGTCTTTGGTGTCCGGCGGCGGCGGAGCAGGGTCATCGGGCACTCGCTCAGCGTAGGCGACCGCTGACTCAGGGTGCATCGCAGCCGCCGAAGAATCCACAGCGGTTGTGCACAAGCTGTGGACATCTGGGGCCAAGGGGTGCACCGCGCGAAGTCTGTTGTGGATCGTGCGGTGGACAACACGATGGTCGGAATGTTCTTCGCCGCGGGGGTTGTAATCGCGCGAGAACGCGCGTAGAAACGACATACGCCCTTCCGCAAGGAAGGGCTGATCGGACCAGATGGAGTCCACCTGGCGAGGCAACTCGCCACAGTGCCCGGTGACGGGGCCGCTGGGGTTCCGGAACGTCCGATCGACGGGAGACGTCACATCACTCCTGTTGCCGTGGGCCCCTCCAACTCATACGTGGAGGGGCCCACACCCTTTCCCCCCGTGATCACGCCGTCCACGACGCGTTCCCAGATCCACAGTTCCCTCTTCGCGCGCGCCGCGAAGCCATCGTCCGGATGCAGGTGCCACGATTCGTGCGGGTCGCAGCGGCCGTAACAGGTGCGGACCGAGCGCTCATCGATAGAGTGACGTTGCCGTTTTCGATGGGGAGGACACGTGGGTATCAGCAAGGTGCTTGTCGCGAACCGAGGCGAGATCGCCGTCCGCGTGATTCGTGCCGCCGCTGATGCCGGGCTCGGCAGCGTCGCCGTCTACGCCGAGCCCGACTCCGGCGCACTGTTCGTCCAGCTGGCCGACGAGGCGTACGCGCTGGGTGGCGCGACACCGGCCGAGACCTACCTGGACATCGCGAAGCTTCTCGACGTCGCGCGCCGCAGCGGTGCCGACGCCGTGCATCCGGGCTACGGCTTTCTCGCGGAGAATGCCTCGTTCGCCCAGGCCGTGATCGACGCCGGGCTGACCTGGATCGGACCGCCACCGGCCGCGATCGACGCCCTCGGCGACAAGGTGCAGGCTCGCCACATCGCGCAGAAGGTCGGCGCTCCCCTGGTTCCGGGCACGTCGGATCCGGTAGCCGACGCCGACGCTGTCGAGGAGTTCGCCCGAGAGCACGGCCTCCCGATCGCGATCAAGGCGGCGTACGGAGGCGGCGGCCGCGGCCTCAAGGTCGCCCGCACCCTCGAGGAGATTCCGCATCTCTTCGAGTCGGCGACCCGTGAGGCGGTGACCGCGTTCGGCCGCGGGGAGTGCTTTGTGGAGCGCTACCTCGACAAGCCGCGGCATGTGGAGACCCAGTGTCTCGCCGACCAGCACGGCAACGTCGTGGTGGTGTCCACCCGCGACTGCTCGCTGCAGCGCCGCCACCAGAAGTTGGTCGAAGAAGCGCCCGCCCCGTACCTGTCCGAGACCCAGCTGGAGCGGCTCTACTCCGCCTCCAAGGCGATCCTCAAAGAGGCGGGCTACGCCGGTGCCGGTACGTGCGAGTTCCTGGTCGGCCAGGACGGCACGATCTCCTTCCTCGAGGTCAATACCCGCCTTCAGGTGGAGCACCCCGTCTCCGAAGAGGTCACCGGGCTCGATCTCGTCCGCGAGATGTTCCGCATCGCCGACGGCGAGGCCCTCGGCTACGACGATCCCCCCGTCCGCGGGCACTCCATCGAGTTCCGCATCAACGCCGAGGATGCGGGCCGCAACTTCATGCCCGCGCCGGGCACGTTGAGCGAGTGGCGCGCTCCGTCTGGACCTGGTGTCCGGGTGGATGAGGGCTACCTGGCGGGGATGACGGTGCCGGGCAGCTTTGACTCCCTGGTAGCCAAGATCATCGTGTCCGGGGCGAGCCGGGAGCAGGCGCTGGCGCGCTCACGCCGCGCGCTCCGCGAACTCGTGGTGGACGGCATGCCGACCGTCGTGCCTTTCCACCGTGCCGTGCTGGATGATCCCGCGTTCACCGCGGCCGACGGGGTCTTCGCCGTCCACACCCGCTGGATCGAGACCGAGTTCACCGGGACCATCGCCCCGTACGCGGGAGCGCCAGCGGAGGCCCCCGAGGCGGCGGCCAGCACCGTCGTCGTCGTCGAGGTCAATGGCAAGCGGCTGGAGGTCAAGGTTCCCTCCGGCCTGGGCGCGGGAGTCGCCAACGGCGCCGCGCCGGCCAAGGCGAAGCGGCCCTCGACCCGAGGCGGCGCCGGCAGCGCCGCCAAGGCACCCTCGGGCAATGCGCTCACCTCGCCGATGCAAGGCACCATCGTCAAGGTGGCCGTCGCCGAAGGCGACACCGTCGCGGCCGGCGACCTCGTTGTCGTCCTCGAGGCGATGAAGATGGAGCAACCGCTGACCGCGCATCGCGCCGGCACGGTGACCAAACTGACCGCCGAGGTGGGTGCGACCGTCACCAGCGGGTCAACGCTCTGCGAGATCGTCGACTAGCCGAGCCACTGACGACCGACTCAGGCAGCCGGAGGGGACGGAACGTATCGCCGCCGGGCCTGCTCTGACGGACGCCTCGTTGTGGAAGCGCTCCCACGACGAGGCCCTGCGAAACCTCCGAATTCGGCGTGCGACTAGGCCTGAGAGGTCGGTAAGAACAGGTTCCAGGACAGCGATTCCACAGTCGCGGCAGGCACACTGAGCGCATGGGAGAGCTTCTGGCGCTGGCAGTTGTGCTGGCGCTCGTAGTCGGGGCTGCGGCTCTCTACCGACGGCGGGCGACGCAGACGCGGCAGGCGTCGGAGGAGGCAGCGCTGGCGACTCAGCTGGCCACCTCCAGACGGGCGGCAGACGAGGACGTCACCAAGTTCGGCGAGGAACTGCAACGACTCGACAGCGACGTGGGCGGTCGTGCGCTCGATGAAGCGATGCATCAGGACTACCAACGCGCACTCGATGCCTACGACAGTGCCAAGGTGTCGCTGCAGGCGGTCCGCCGCCCCGACGAGATCCGACACGTCACCGAGATCCTGGAAGACGGCCGGTACGCCATCGCGTGCGTGAAGGCAAGAATCGCGGGCAGGCCGCTCCCCGCCAAGCGACCGCCGTGCTTCTTCAACCCGGCACACGGCCCGTCCGCGAGCGATGTCGACTGGGCCCCGCCGGGCGGGATCGTCCGACGCGTTCCGGCGTGTGCGGCCGATGCCGAGCGGGTGCTCGCCGGCGCGGACCCCTACATCCGCACGGTCCAGTCGGGCGCGCAGCGGGTGCCGTACTGGGAGGGTGGTCCCGCCTACGCACCGTGGGCCCAGGGGTACTACAGCCGTTGGCGCGGCAGTGACCTCCTCACCGGGATGCTCGTCGGCGGCCTGCTGTTCGGTGGCATGGGAAACATGTTCAGTGGCGTCGGCGAGGGCATGGGCGACCTGATGGGGGGCATCGGCGACGGCCTGGGCGAGGTGGGCGGAGGCGTCGGCGACGTGTTCGGCGACCTGTTCGACTAGCGCGCGACCGCTCCCGATCGGCTGCTGCCTGCGGGTCGTTGCGCGCCCGCCAAGAGTTCCGCCAGCCGCGCCAGCGTTTCGGAGCAGCCGTCCTCGAGCTTCACGGTGGCCAGTTCGTCGCCCCTGGTCGCTCCTCTGTTGACGATCACCGTCGGCAGCTCCCGACGAGCCTGCTGGCGAACGAACCGCAGCCCTGACATCACCGTCAGCGACGAACCCAGCACGACCAGCACCTCAGCCTCGTGCAGCAGCGCAAACGCCGCCTCGACCCGCTCCTTCGGCACCGACTCGCCGAAGAAGACCACGTCGGGCTTGAGCCGTCCACCGCAGTCGAGACAGGGAGCGACCGCGAAGCCACTCCAGTCGTCGATCGCCGCATCGCCGTCCGGTCGCAGTTCGGCGTGCTCCAGGCGCCGTGGCGCTGCGACGCTCCGGTTCAGCCGACCGAGCCGAGCCTGCAGCTCGCGGCGGGTGGTCAGCTCGCGGCAGTCGAGGCAGATCACCCGCGCGATCGCGCCGTGCAGCTCGACCACCCGGGTGCTACCGGCGGCGCGGTGCAGTCCGTCGACGTTCTGGGTGATCACACCCACCAGGCCGGACGACTCCAGCGCGGCCAGCGCGCGGTGCCCCGCGTTCGGTTCAGCCTGGCCGATCCGCTGCCAGCCTTGGTAGGACCGCGCCCAGTAGCGCCGTTGCGCGTCGACTGATCCGACGAACTCCCCGTACAGCATCGGAGTCGCTCGAATAGAACTCGGCCCGCGGTAGTCGGGGATGCCCGAGTCCGTCGACATGCCGGCACCGGTCAGCGCGACCCACCGGCGCCCGCGCAGCAGCTCGGCAACCGAGGCAGCGTCCACGCCGCAACCGTATCCGGACGGCCAACTGCGGGCCTCGACGACGGCAGGAGCGCCGCGGCTCAGCTCACCGAGCGGGTGCCGTGCAGCCGGCGGGCCGTCTCGGCGATCGACCCGCTCATCGAGGGATACACCGTGAACGATCCCGACACCTGATCGACGGTCAGCCGCTGAGCGACTGCAAGCGCGACCGGGAAGATCAGCTCACTTGCGCGCGGCGCCACCACGACCCCGCCGATGACGATGCCGGTCACGTTGCGACAGATCAGCTTCACGAAGCCGTCCCGGCTGCCCTGCATCTTCGCACGGGCATTCCCGCGCAGCGGCAGCGTGACCACCCTGGCGGCCACTTCCCCGGCGTCCACCTGGCGTTGGGTCACCCCGACAGTCGCGATCTCGGGCGCGGTGAACACGTTCGAACTGACCGTCCCGAGGTCGAGTGGGGCGACGGCGTCGCCGAGTGTGTGCCACATCGCGATCCGGCCCTGCATGGCCGCCACCGAGGCCAGCGGCAGCACCCCGGTGCAGTCCCCGGCCGCGTACACGCCCCGCGCGGTCGTGCGCGACACCCGATCGACAGTGATGTAGCCCCCCCGATCGGTGCGTACGCCGGCCTCGTCCAGCCCGATGCCGGCCGTGTTGGGCACCGAGCCCACGGCGAGCAGGCAGTGCGAGCCGGTGATCGTGCGCCCGTCGGTCAGCGTCACGGTGACGTCGTCGCCGGAGCGGGTCACCGACTCCATCCGGGACTTCGACATGACCGTCAGGCCGCGTCGCGCGAACACTTCCTCAAGCACCCGGGCAGCGTCGGCGTCCTCCCCCGGCAGGACCAGTTCGCGCGAGGAGACCAGCACCACCTCGGAGCCCAGCGCGTCGTACGCACTCGCGAACTCGGCCCCGGTCACCCCTGAGCCGACGACGATCAGTCGTTGCGGCAGCTCGGTCAGCCCATACACCTGGGTCCAGGTGAGAATGCGTTCACCGTCCGGCTGCGCCGTGGGCATCACCCGGGGACTCGCACCAGTCGCCACCAGCACCATGTCCGCGTCGAACGCGTGCTCGCCGTGGTCGGTCTGCACCAGCACCCGCTCCGGGCCGTCCAACCGGCCACGACCGGTGACCAGCCGCACGCCTTCTCGACTGACCCGCTCGGCGATGTCGGCCGACTGGGTGGCTGCCAGGTCGAGCACCCGGCGGTTGACCGCCGCGAGATCGACGCAGACACCGGCCAGTGCGTCCGCCGCGTCCGGATGGCTGTAGCGAATGCCCAACTCCGCCGAATCTGCCACCTCGGTCATCACCTCGGCGGTGGCGATCAGCGTCTTGGACGGCACGCAGTCGGTCAGCACCGCCGAGCCGCCCAGACCGTCGGAGTCCACCAGAGTCACCTCGCCGCCGAGTTGACTCGCCACCAGCGCAGCCTCGTAACCGCCTGGGCCGCCTCCCACGATCACTACCCGCGTCACTTGCAGAATTGTTGCACCCGGGCGCCGGCCACGGTCGTCCCGCTACAGCTTCTGTCCCAGCCGAACCGATACCCTCTGGCTGTGCTGTACGCGGCGTACGGGAGCAACCTGGACCCGAGCCAGATGGCGGAGCGCTGCCCGCACTCCCCGCAGCGCGGCACCGGCTGGCTCGCCGGGTGGCGACTCACCTTCGGCGGCGAGGGCTGGGACGGGGCGCTGCCGACCCTCGCCGAGGATTCCGAGAGTCAGGTGTTCGTCGCCCTCTACGACCTCACTCAGGCCGACGAAGCGGCGCTGGACGAGTGGGAGAGTGCCGCCACCCAGCTGTATCGCAAGGTCCGGATTCGCGTCGCCACGCTGGACGGCGAGCAACGCGCGTGGGTGTACGTGCTGAACGACTTCGAGGGCGGCCTGCCGAGCGCTCGGACCATCGGACTGATCGCCGATGCCGCCGACCGGGCGGGAGCACCGAGCGATTACGTCGACGAGCTGCGCCGGCGACCCTGCGACAGCGGCTGGTGACCGGGCAGCCGCCCCGGCCTATAGTGCCGACATGGCGGCGTCATCGACGGTCGGATCCGACCCGTACGCGCTAGCGGAGGAGTCGGCGCAGGCACTGCGCGCCCGGTTCGCACTCGACCGGTTGGACGCGGTCTTCGTGCTCGGTTCAGGGTGGTCGGCCGCCGCCGACGACCTTGGTGAGCCGGTCGGGCGGTGCGCGCTGGAGGAGCTGCCCGGGTTCGCGGCACCGACCGTGATCGGGCACGGCGGCGAGCTGCGGGTGCAGTCGACCCCATCCGGCCGGGTCGTCGCGGTGCTCACCGGACGTACCCATCTGTACGAAGGGCGCGGCGTTCAGCAAGTGGTGCACGGCCTGCGGACCGCGATCGCGGCCGGCGCCAAGACCGTCGTGCTCACCAACGGCTGCGGCTCGATCGAGCCGTCGTGGGGGCCAGGCACCGTGGTGCTGCTCCGCGACCACATCAACCTGACCGGAGCAACTCCGCTGGTCGGGGCACGTTTCATCGATCTCACCGAGGCCTATTCAGCGCGGCTTCGGGGGATCGCCCGCAGCGTGGACAGCAGCCTCCCCGAAGGCGTCTACGTGCAGTTCCACGGCCCCCAGTTCGAGACCCCGGCCGAAGTGCGGATGGCCGGCATCCTCGGTGGGCAGCTGGTCGGCATGTCCACCACCCTGGAGACCATCGCGGCCCGCGAACTCGGAGCCGACGTGCTCGGCATCTCGCTGGTCACCAACCTCGCGGCGGGTATCTCGCCCGAGCCGCTGCACCACACCGAGGTGCTGGCCGCCGGCGAGCAGGCGGCGCCGCGGTTGCGACAGTTGCTCGCCGGACTCGCGGCAGCACTGTGAGCAGCGCGCGGCGCGCGGGCCGGCCGTGACTCCCGCACTGCCGCTGGCCCTGCAGCGTGCGGTCGCCGCCTGGACGGCCCAGGATCCGGATCCGGAGACCCGGCGGCAGACCGAGGGCCTGCTCCGCGCAGCCGAGGCGGGCGACGCCACCGCGGCGGCCGAACTGGCTGATGCGTTCGGCGGCCGACTCGAGTTCGGCACCGCCGGACTGCGCGGTGCGCTCGGCCCCGGCCCTCGTCGGATGAACCGGGTCGTGGTGGCGCAGGCAGCAGCGGGCCTCGCGACGTACCTGATCGATCAGGGGCTTGCCGGCGGAGCCGTCGTCGTCGGCTTCGACGCCCGACACAAGTCGGAGATCTTCGCTCGGGACAGCGCGCAGATCCTCGCGGGGGCGGGCTTCCGGGCGCTGATCTGCAGTCGTCCGCTGCCTACCCCGGTGGTCGCGTTCGGCATCAGGCACTTCGGCTGTGTCGCTGGCGTGGTGGTCACCGCCTCGCACAACCCGCCGCAGGACAACGGGTACAAGGTCTACCTCGGCGACGGCTCGCAGATCGTGCCGCCGACCGATGGCGAGATCGCGGCGCGGATCGAGCAGGTGGCGCGGCACTCGCTGGACGACATCCCGCGAGCGGACACGTTCAGCACGGTTGGCGACTCGCTCGTCGAGGCCTACCTCGACCGCATCGGCTCGCTGGTGCCGCCGACGGCACCCCGACGGCTGACGTGGGTGTACACGCCGTTGCACGGTGTGGGAGGCGCACTGGTGCATCAGGCCGTGGCGACTGCCGGCTTCCCGGCGCCGACGGTGGTGGCGGCTCAGGCCGAGCCGGACCCGGAGTTCCCCACTGTCGCCTTTCCGAATCCCGAAGAGCCCGGAGCCATCGACCTGGCGATCGAGGAGGCCGAGCGCACGGGCGCAGACCTCGTTGTCGCGAACGACCCCGACGCCGACCGCTGCGCTGTCGCGCTGTCGATCCAGGGCCGATGGCGGATGCTGCGCGGCGACGAGCTCGGTGCGCTTCTCGGCGATGACGCCCTGCGGCGCGGCGTCGCCGGCACCTACGCCTGTTCGGTCGTGTCGAGCACGCTGCTGGCGCAGATGGCCCGGCAGCACGGCCAGCCGTTCGTCACGACCCTGACCGGGTTCAAGTGGATCGGCCGCGTCCCCGGTCTCGCCTTCGGCTACGAGGAGGCGATCGGCTACTGCGTCGACCCTGCCGCGGTGCCGGACAAGGACGGCATCTCCGCACTCGTGACCGTGCTCCGGCTGGCGGCGGAGCTCAAGGCCGCCGGTCTGAGTCTCACCGACCGGCTCGACGAGATCCACCGCACGTACGGGGTCCATCTCAACGATCAGTGGGCCGTCCGGGTGCAGGACCTGTCGGTCATCGCCGACGCCATGGCCCGGCTGCGCGCCCAGCCGCCGAGCGCGCTCGCCGGCGAGTCGGTCACGGTGACCGACCTGGCGGCGGGTTCGGCAGAGCTGCCGCCCACCGACGGCATCGTGCTCGCCGGGGCGTCGATCCGCGTGGTGGTACGGCCTTCTGGCACCGAGCCGAAACTCAAGTGCTACCTCGAGACCCGCAGACCGATCGAGGAGAGCCGCGCTGACCTCGACGGCGCCCGATCCGCCGCCGGCGCGACCGTACGGCAGCTGCGGGCCGACATCGCCGATGTCCTCGGTCTCAGCCCATAGCGGAGGCCCTCGGCTCAGTCCGTAGCCGAGGCCCCGTCAGCCTGCCGCTCACGCCAGCTGTCGCGGAGAAGCCGGTACCCCGGCAGCCCGCTGGGATAGCGTTCGGCGACCTCGACGTTGATCTGAGCGCCGAGCAGCACCGCCAGCGACAGGATCCAGAGCCAGACGAGCATCACCACGATGCCGGCGATGGCGCCGTATGTGTCGAAGATGCTGCTGGAGAACGACACGTAGATGGAGAAGCCTGCCGAGGCGATCAGGCAGACCAGGGTCGCCACCACCGCACCGAGGGACACCAGCCCGAGGGACGGCGGCGTCTCCTCCGGAAACACCCGGTACACCACGATCAGAGCGACCGCGACGATCACCGCGGTGACGACCCATCGGCCGACTTCCAGCGCCCAACGCGGCGCACCCAGGTCGAACGCCGAGAAGAGCGCAGGCAGCAGGGCGACCAGGGCGAGCAGGGTGACCATGAAGACGATCGCGCCGAGCACCATCACGAACGCCATCAGGCGTCGGCGCAGGTAGGGGCGCCGCTGCACGATCCCGTACGTCGCGTTCACGGCGGTGATCAGGTTGCTGATCCCGCTCGAGGCGCTGACCAGCGCCACCACCAGCGAGATCACCAGACCGGTGCCCAATCCCTCCGGCGAGGCGACCAGCTGCTCCGCCTGGCTCACGATCAACCGCTGCGCCTCGTCGGGCATCCCATCGGTCAGCCGCGTCAGCTGCCGCACGATCACCTCGGGGTCGACGAACAGCCCGTAGAGCAGCACGCCGGCGATCAGCGCCGGGAAGATCGCGAGGAAGGCGTGGTACGCGAGGCCGGCGGAGAGCAGCAGCAGTTGCCGCTCCCGGGCGTTGCGCCAGCCGCCGAGGACCGCCGCGACGATCCGCTGCAGCCGGGGCGGCAACAGTGGCAGCAGCCGTGCAGCCACGCGTTCACCGGTCGAGAGCGGCGGCTCGGAACTGCTCACGGGCCCATTCAGCCAATCGCCGGGGCCTGGGGCAACTCCGGTGCTCCCGAGCCCGCTCGCAGACACCTGTTGCGATCCCGTCCGACCACCAGTCCTAGCGTCTAGGATGACCCATACGCGAGTATTTCTGCCATCGACTGACATTCGAAGGAGGATTATCCGTGAAGACGCGGACATCGGTGTCGCCACGCGACGTGCATCGCAGCCTCGGCGAGCACCTGCTGACCGACGGGATGAAGCTGGTCCTCGACCTCGACCGGAGCTGCGGCTCACGCCTGGTCGATGCCCGCAACGGGCGCAGCTATCTCGACCTCTACACCTTCTTCGCCTCCGCGCCGCTCGGCATCAATCCGCCGCAATTGGTCGATGACGCCGCCTTCATGGCTCGGCTGGCCGCCATCGCGGCGAACAAACCGGCCAATCCCGACATGTACACCACCGCCTACGCCGACTTCGTGGCCACCTTCGCGAGGGTTCTCGGCGACCCGGCCCTGCCCCACCTCTTCTTCGTCGAAGGCGGGGCGCTTGCGGTGGAGAACGCCCTCAAAGTCGCGTTCGACTGGAAGAGCCGTCAGAACGAGACGGCCGGCCGCGATCCGCGGCTCGGGACCCAGGTGTTGCATCTGACCAGGGCGTTCCACGGCCGGAGCGGCTACACACTCTCGCTGACCAACACCGAGCCCAACAAGACGGCTCGCTTCCCGACCTTCGGCTGGCCGCGGATCGACGTTCCGGCGGTGCGCTTCCCCCTCGCGGAGCACCTGGACGAGGTGCTGGCGGCGGAGCGGACGGCCCTGGATCAGGCGCGGCGCGCGTTCTCCGAGCACCCGCACGACATCGCGGCGTTCATCGCCGAGCCCATTCAGGGCGAGGGCGGCGACAACCATCTCCGACCCGAGTTCCTGCAGGCGATGCAGCAGCTGGTGCACGCGCACGACGCTCTCTTCATCCTCGACGAGGTGCAGACCGGCTGCGGCACCACCGGGACGGCTTGGGCGTACCAGCAGTTGGGGGTGCAGCCGGACGTCGTCGCATTCGCCAAGAAGGTCCAGGTCGGCGGGATCATGGCCGGTGGACGGGTGGACGAGGTGCCCGAGAACGTGTTCGCCGTTCCGGGCCGGATCAACTCCACCTGGGGCGGTGGCTTGACCGACATGGTGCGGTCGACGCGGATCCTCGAGGTGATCGAGGCCGACGGCCTGATCGCTCGGGCGGGTCCGCTCGGGCACCGCCTGCTCGAGGGGCTGACCGGAGTCCGCGAGCGCACCGGCGCGATCACCAATGTCCGCGGGCGCGGTCTGTTCGCGGCGTGCGACCTGGTGGATCGTCGCCAACGGGACGCCGTGGTGCGCGACTTGCGCGTCGCCGAACGGGTCATCGTGCTGCCCTGCGGCGAGGCGTCGATCCGGTTCCGGCCAGCCCTGACGGTGAGTGAGGATGAGATCGACGAAGCCGTCGGCGCGGTCGAACGCGCAGTGAGTCGGATCGCGACCACGTCACGAAGGGAGCGCGCGGCATGATCCCGGAGACGTCCGTCCCCGCAGCCCCACGTCAGGTCTCCTCAGTGGTCGGCGGCGTTCCGGTGGGCGGCGGGCCGGTGCTGGCGAGCACCAACCCGGCTCGTCTGGGCACCGTGGTGGCCGAGGTGACGCTGGCCGACGCTGCGACATTCGTCCGAGCCGCAGAGAGTGCGAAGAAGGCCCAGGATGCCTGGGCGGCCGTTCCCGCGCCGCTGCGCGGTCGGGCCATCGCGCACATCGGCCGGTTGGTCGAGGACAACGCCGAGGCGCTGGCTCGCCTGGTCACGGCCGAGATCGGCAAGCCGTACGCGGAAGCGCTCGGCGAGGTGCGCGAGATCGTCGACACCTGCGACTTCTTCCTCGGTGAAGGCCGACGCCTGTACGGGCAGACCGTGCCGAGCGAGATGCCGGACAAGCAGTTGTTCACCTTCCGCCGGCCGGTCGGCGTCGTCGCGGTGGTCACGGCCGGCAACTTCCCGGTCGCCGTACCCGCCTGGTACCTGGTGCCGGCGCTGCTCGCCGGCAACACCGTGGTCTGGAAGCCCGCCGAGTACGCCGCCGCGAGCAGCGCAGCATTGTTCGAGTTGTTCGTCCGAGGTGGCGGGCTCCCCGACGGGGTGCTGAATGTCGTGCAGGCCGACGGCGCGGCGACGTTCGGGGGTCTGCACCAGGCCCTCGAGGCCGGGCTGGTCGACAAGGTGGGCTTCACCGGGTCCTCGGCGGTCGGCCGCGAGATCGGAGCTCTGACCGGGCGGCACCTGCAGACCGCCTGTCTGGAACTCGGCGGCAAGAACCCGTTGGTGGTGACCCCGAGCGCCGATCTGGACCTCGCCGTCGAGGGTGCCCTGTTCTCCGGATTCGGCACCGCCGGCCAGCGCTGCACGTCGCTGGGCACGGTGATCGTGCACGAGTCGCGGCACGAGGAGTTCCGGCGCCGCTTCGCCGCCGCTGTCGCCGAGGCGCGGGTCGGCGACCCGACGGCCGACGTTTTGATGGGCCCGCTGATGGACGCCAAGTTCGCCGCTCGCTACGAGGAGTTCCTCGGCTGGATCCAGCCGCACCACGAGGTCCTGGGCCGGACCGGCCGGATCACCGCGGCCAACCCGCGCGACCACTTTGTCGGCGATCCGTCCGCTGGTTTGTACTACCACCCCGTCGTCGTCGATGGGGTGCGCCCGGGCGACCGGCTGTTCGAGGAGGAGACGTTCGGCCCGATCGTGGGGCTCACCAGTTACCGCTCGCTCACCGAGGCGATCGACCTCGCGAACGCCCCGGGGTACGGGCTGTCATCGGCGATCTACACCACGGACCCGCGGGACGCCTTCACCTTCCGCGACCGGATCGGGGCGGGCATGGTGTCGGTGAACAACTCCACCTCGGGCGCCGAGGCCCACCTGCCGTTCGGCGGCAACGGCAAGTCCGGAAACGGCTCCCGGCAGTCCGGAATCTGGGTGCTGGACCAGTTCACCCGCTGGCAGGCGCTCAACTGGGACTACTCGGGCCGGCTGCAGAAGGCGCAGCTGGACGTCGTCGAGCTGACCTCCGACCAGAGCTACCGGCTGCCCGACTAGAGCTGGAGCAAAGACCCCGTGACTCATCCGCTCGATGCGCACACCCAGGGCGCGATCGCCGCGCTTGCGCCGCGGTCGAGCCCGGCCGGTCGGGCCGACGAGGCAGGCAAGGTTGAGACGGCGGGGGCAGCCGGCGCGAAGGCCTGGTGGTCGGTGTTCGAGGCCCAGGCCGCCAGCCGGCAGCTCGACTTCGTCGCCCGCGACCTGCAGCAGCAGGGCCGTGGCTTCTACACCATCTCCTCCGCCGGCCACGAAGCGAACGCCCTCGTCGCACTGGCGTTGCGGCCCGACGACCCGGCGCTCCTGCACTACCGCTCCGGGGCCTTCTACCTCGCCCGCGCTGGCCAGGTCGCCGGTTCCACACCGGTCCGCGACGTCCTGCAGGGACTGCTCGGACTGGCCGACGAGCCGATCGCCGGCGGGCGGCACAAGGTGTTCGGGCACCCCGACCTCGCGGTGATCCCCCAGACCTCCACCATCGCGTCGCACCTGCCCCGTGCGGTCGGGCTCGCGGTTGCACTGCACCGCGCCCACCGGCTGGGGGTGGCGTGCGAGTGGCAGGGCGACGCGATGGTGGTCTCCTCGTTCGGCGATGCCTCGGCCAACCACTCCACCGCGACCGGGGCGATCAACACGGCGGTGAACACCGCGTACGCCGGCCTGCCGGTGCCGCTGCTGCTGGTCTGCGAGGACAACGGCTTCGGCATCTCGGTGCCGACGCCGGCCGGCTGGATCGAGGCGGCGTACGGCTCCCGGCCCGGCCTGCGCTACCTGGCAGCCGACGGGTCCGACCCGGCCGCCGCGCGCGAGACGATCGCCGACGCCGTCGCGTGGGTCCGGGCCGAGCGGGCGCCGCTGTTCCTGCACCTGAGGACGGTCCGCTTCCTCGGACATGCCGGCAGCGATGCGGAGGTGGCCTATCGCCGCCCCCGGGAGATCGTGGCCGACTACGAGCGTGACCCGCTGGTGGCCACTGCGGCCTGCCTGGTCGCGGCCGGCGTACCCGCGCGGGAGATCCTCCAGCGCTATCTGGCGATCGGTGCGGAGGTGGCCGCCGAGGCGGAGGGGCTGAGGGACGATCCGCGTCTCGGCTCCGCGCCGGAGGTGATGGCGCCGCTGGCCCCGCGCCATCCGCTGCGGGTGGCCCGCGCGGCCGAGGGCATGCAGCCGGCCACCACCCGAGCCCGGCGCACCCTCGCCGAGGGGCTCAACGCCACCCTCGACGGGCTGCTGAGCGGGGACCGGCGGGTGCTCGTGTTCGGGGAGGACGTCGGGGTCAAGGGTGGGGTGTACGGGGTCACCCGGGGCCTCACCCGGCGGCACGGCCCGGCGCGGGTGTTCGACAGCATCCTGGACGAGCAGTCGATCCTCGGGTTGGCGCTCGGAGCGGGGCTGGCGGGCTTGCTCCCGATCCCCGAGATCCAGTACCTGGCCTACCTGCACAACGCCGAGGACCAACTGCGCGGCGAGGCGGCGAGCCTGGCGTTCTTCTCCCGCGGTCGTTTCGGGAACCCGATGGTCGTGCGGGTGCCGGGGCTGGCGTACCAGCGGGGCTTCGGCGGCCACTTCCACAACGACAACGCAGTCGCGGTGCTGCGCGACATCCCCGGGCTGCTGGTCGGCTGCCCGACCCGCGCGGACGACGCCGCCAGCCTGCTGCGGACCTGCGTCGCAGCCGCGACCGTCGACCGCGCCGTCTCGGTTCTGCTGGAGCCGATTGCGCTCTACCACCAGCGCGACCTCTACGAGCCGGGCGACCAGGCCTGGTTGGCGGCCGACACGGGCGAGCACGTGCCGATCGGCACCGCCCGCGTCTATCCGGCCGCGGCGGAGGCTGCCGACGTCACGCTGGTGACGTTCGGCAACGGCGTACGGATGAGTCTGCGGGTAGCCCGCAGACTCGAGGTCGCCGGCATCGCGGCCGAGGTGGTCGATCTGCGCTGGCTCGCTCCGCTCCCGGTCACCGATCTGCTGGCCGCGGCACACCGGAGCGGCCGGGTGCTGGTGGTTGACGAGACACGGCATGCGGGCGGCGTCGGCGAGGGCGTGGTGACTGCCCTCGTCGAGGGCGGGTTCACCGGCGCGATCCGACGCGTCGCCAGCCACGACAGCTTCATCCCGCTCGGCGACGCCGCGCGGCACGTGCTGCTCAGCGAGGACGAGATCGAGAAGGGAGCCCGAGAGCTGATGGAGAGGGTGCCATGACGGCGCGCATCGATCCGCTGCGGATGCTGGACGTCGACCACCTGCTGACCGAGGACGAGCGAGACATCCAGTTGACCGTGCGCGAGTTCGTCGAGCGGCGAGTGCGGCCGCGGATCGCCGACTGGTACGAGCGCGGCGAACCGGACCTCGGACTCATCCGGGAAGCCGGGGAGCTGGGCCTGCTCGGCATGCACCTGGAGGGGTACGGCTGCGCCGGGAGCAGCGCGGTCGCCTACGGGCTGGCCTGCCTGGAACTGGAGGCCGGCGACTCCGGAGTCCGCAGCATGGTGTCGGTGCAGGGGTCGCTGGCCATGTTCGCGATCTGGCGCTTCGGCACCGAGGAGCAGAAGCAGCACTGGCTGCCGCGGATGGCCCGGGGCGAGGCGATCGGCTGCTTCGGGCTGACGGAGCCCGACTTCGGCTCCAACCCCGCCGGCATGCGCAGCCGTGCCAAGCGGGACGGGGACGACTGGGTGTTGAACGGAACGAAGCTGTGGATCACCAACGGCTCGGTCGCCGATGTCGCGGTGGTCTGGGCCCGGGTGGACGAGGACGATCCCGCCGAGCATCGTCCCGGCAGCGATATCCGGGGATTCCTCGTCCCTGCCGACACTCCGGGATTCTCCGCACCGAAGGTCGGCCGCAAGCTGTCCCTGCGTGCCTCCGTCACCTCAGAGCTCGTGTTGGAGGACGTGCGGCTGCCCGCAACGGCGATGCTGCCCGACGCGCGCGGACTCCGCGGCCCGCTCTCCTGCCTGAACGAGGCCCGATTCGGCATCGTCTTCGGCGCGCTCGGGGCGGCCCGGGACTGCCTCGACAGCACCCTGGAGTACGCGGCGTCCCGCGAGGTGTTCAACCGTCCCGTGGCGTCGTACCAGCTGACCCAGGCCAAGCTCGCCGACATGGCCTTGGAGCTGCAGAAGGGCTTCCTGCTCGCGCTGCACCTGGGCAGGCTCAAGGACGAGCACCGGCTGCGGCCCGAGCAGGTCAGCCTGGGGAAGCTCAACAACGTGCGGGAGGCGCTGGCGATCGCGCGCGAGTGCCGGACGATCCTCGGCGCCAGCGGCATCACCCTCGAGTACCCGGTGCTCCGGCACGCGAACAACCTGGAGTCGGTGCTGACCTACGAGGGCACCTCGGAGGTACACCAACTCGTCATCGGCCGGGCGCTGACCGGGGAAAACGCGTTCAACGGCTGACGCCGGGGCGAGGTCGGCCCGCCCTAGTGAGCCAACTCGGTCCGCACCCGCTGCCGGGTCTCCGCCCAGACGATCGCCTCCACGATCAGGCCGGCGACCAGCAGGCCCACGACCACGGCCAGCTGGCCCAGCGCGGGCACGTGGCCGGCCACCAGTCCGAACGCCGCGATCACGCCCGCCACCGCAAGCCGCACCACCGACAGCGTCCTCACCGTGAGCCACTTGAACACGACGTGCCCGAGCAGGTAGCAGGCCGCGCCGCCGAGCAGGGCAGCGAGCGCCACCCCTTTCAGCGGGTCGCTCAGGCTGTGGTGGTCGACGTCCGAGACGTACTCGAGGGTCTTCTTCACCCCGAGCGCCACCAGCACGATGCCGCCGACCAGCGGCAGGTGGGCGAACGAGTACGCGTCGCGAGCGAGGCGGGGTCGGGTGGCCTCGGGCTCGTGAGTGAGCGCATGCTCCGCCTGCAGCGCACTGACGTCGAAGTACGCCCACCACATCGCCGACGCGAGCACCACCCCGAGTACTGACGCGACCACGATCGCGATCGAGATGGGCCGTTCGGCCACGCCGACGCCGATGGCGACGACCGACTCCCCCAGCGCCACGATGACGATCAGTCCGTGACGCTCCGCGAAGTGTCCCGGTGCCGGCAGCCGCCATCCGGCGGCTCCGCCGAGCGCAGTGCCGACATAGTCGACGGCGAGCGCGAGCACCCACAGGCCCGTCTGCGGCCAGCCCTCGAAGCGTGCGGCGACCAGCAGCAGGGCCGTGCTGCCCACCACCGCGGGCGTGAACCGGGCGAGCTGGCGGCGTAGCCCCGGGTCGCCCGCCGAGATCAGCCAGAAGATCGTCAGATGCATTGCGCGGAAGACCAGATAGCCGAGCGCCACGACAACCGGTCCGGAGATGCCGCCCGGGCCGTCGTGGAACGCCTCGGGAATCGCGAGCGCGATCAGGAACATCGCGACCATCGAGACCAGCATCACCATCTTGATCTGCGCATGGTCAGCGCTCACCACATTGGCCAGCCAGGCGTACCCGGTCCACGCCCACCACAGCAGGGTGACGATCAGCACGCCACGCACGATCCCGTGCCAGTCCAGTTCGTGCGACATGTACGCCGTCACCTGGGTCAGCGCGAAGACGAAGACGAGGTCGAAGAAGAGTTCGAGCGAGGTCACCGAGGCGTCTTCGGTGCCCTGTCGGATCTGCGGTCGCTCCGGTCGGGGAATCTGCACGGCGGCAATTCTGCCCACAGCAGCGCGTCCGCTGCGAGCGAGGGCGAAGGTTTCCGGCGCCGCCCATGGGGCGCTCCACGCGTCTACGATCAGGGAATGAGCACGGCGCCGACAGCCCAGCGAAAGGACCTGCCGCCCCACCTCAGCGACGCGATCGGCGACGAGCGGGCCCTGCGCCGGTTCCTCTTCGGCTTGCCCGCTGTCGACCCGGTCGGGGTGGAGCAGCGGGCCGCCTCGTTGGCCACCCGTTCGATCAAGAAGGGCTCCAAGCTCGCCGCGATCGACCTCGCGATCTCGATGGTGGATCTGACCACGCTGGAGGGTGCCGACACCCCGGGCAAGGTGCGCAACCTGGCCCGCAAGGCGCTCCTGCCCGACCCGGACCACCCGGACACTCCGCGCGCCGCCGCGATCTGCGTCTATCCGGACCTGGTCGGGGTCGCTGCCGCGGAGTTGCGCGGCTCCGGCGTGAAGGTGGCCTCGGTCGCCACAGCCTTCCCCGCCGGCCGCTCCAGTCTCGCCGTGAAGCTCGCCGACACCGCACTCGCGGTCAACGCAGGCGCGGACGAGGTGGACATGGTGATCGACCGGGGTGCGTTCCTGGCCGGGCGGTACGGCGAGGTCTTCGACCAGATCGCGGCGATCAAGGCCGCCTGCGGCGCTGCCCGGCTGAAGGTGATCCTGGAGACCGGCGAACTGGCCACCTACGACAACGTCCGGCGCGCGTCCTGGCTGGCACTGCTGGCCGGGGGCGACTTCATCAAGACCTCCACCGGCAAGGTCTCCCCGGCCGCGACCCTGCCGGTGACCCACGTGATGCTGCAGGCCGTCCGCGACTGGCGGGACCAGACCGGGGAGCAGCGAGCGGTGAAGCCGGCCGGCGGCATCCGCACCGCCAAGGATGCGGTCCGCTACCTCGTTGCGGTGCACGAGGTCGCCGGGCCGGAGTGGCTCGATCCGTACTGGTTCCGGTTCGGCGCTTCCTCGGTGCTCAACGACCTCGTCATGCAGCGGCGCACCCAGCTGGACGGCCACTACTCCGGACCCGACTACGTCACGGTGGATTGAGAGGAGGGCACTGCGATGAGCACGGACGCCCCACCGGCACCGACCGGCCTGAGCGCCGGCTGGAGCTACGACCCCGCACCGGAGTCGGCCGCTATCGGTGCTGTGAAGGATCGCTATCTCCCCTACATCGACGGGACCTTCGCGGAGGGCGGCGGCGACGACCTGGAGACCGTCAATCCCGGCACCGGTGAGCGGCTCTCCACCGTCTCGACGGTGAACTCCACCGATCTCGACCGCGCGGTGGCCGCCGCCCGGACGGCCTACCAGGACGTCTGGGGACCGATGCGCCCGGCCGAGCGCGCCAGCTACCTCTTCCGAATCGCCCGCGGGATCGCCGAACGCGCCCGCGAGCTGGCCGTGGTGGAGACCCTGGACAACGGCAAGCCGATCAAGGAGACCCGCGACTTCGACGTCCCGACCGCGGCGCAGCACTTCTTCTACCACGCGGGCTGGGCCGACAAGCTGCGCCACCTCGGGCTCGGTCCGGCGCCCCGGCCGCTCGGGGTCGCGGGCCAGGTGATCCCGTGGAACTTCCCGCTGCTGATGGCCGCGTGGAAAATCGCCCCCGCGCTCGCCGCCGGCAACACCGTGGTGATCAAGCCGGCGGAGACGACGCCGCTGTCGATCCTGGTGCTGGCCCAGATCATCGCCGACGCCGACCTGCCGGCCGGAGTGGTCAACGTCGTCACCGGCGCCGGCGACATCGGCTCGGCGCTGGTCACCCACCCCGGCATCGACAAGGTCGCCTTCACCGGGTCGACAGCGGTCGGCCGGAGGATCCAGCGCGAACTGGCCGGGACCGGCCGGCGGGTGACGCTGGAGCTCGGCGGCAAGGGCGCCCACATCGTGTTCGACGACGCCGCGCAGGACCAGGCCGTCGAGGGCATCGTCAACGGCATCTTCTTCAACCAGGGGCAGGTCTGCTGCGCCGGATCGCGGCTGCTCGTTCAGGAGTCCATCGCCACCGAGTTCGTCGAGCGGCTCAAGACCCGGGTCGAGACGCTGCGCGTCGGCGACCCGATGGACAAGAACACCGACGTCGGCGCCATCAACTCCGAACTCCAGCTCGGCCGGATCCGCGCGCTCGTAGCGGCGGGAGAGGCCGAAGGCGCGGAGCTGTGGTCGTCCTCCTGCCCGCTGCCCAAGAACGGCTACTACCTCTCCCCCAGCATCTTCACCGCGGCGACGCCGTCGATGCGGATCGCGCGCGAGGAGATCTTCGGCCCGGTGCTGACGACGATGACGTTCCGGACTCCGGACGAAGCGATCACCAAGGCGAACAACACCGCGTACGGGCTCTCCGCGGGCGTCTGGACCGAGAAGGGTTCGCGGGCGATGGGCATGGCGGCCGCTCTCAAGGCCGGCGTCATCTGGGACAACACCTTCAACCGGTTCGATCCGGCGGCCAGCTTCGGCGGCTACCAGGAGTCCGGCTTCGGACGTGAGGGCGGACCGACCGGGATGGCCGCGTATCTGGCGGCCGACGACGGGGAGGTGCCGGCGTGAGCCACGTGGCTGTCACCAAGACCTACAAGCTGTACGTCGGCGGCGCCTTCCCGCGCTCGGAGTCCGGACGCACCTATCCGCTGCACGACGTGGACGGGACCTTCCTGGCGAACGCCGCCCTGGCGTCCCGCAAGGACGCCCGGGACGCGGTGGTGGCAGCCAGGAAGGGCCAGCGAACCTGGGCGAAGGCGACCCCGTACAACCGCGGACAGGTCATCTACCGGGTGGCCGAGATGCTGGAGGGGCGGCGGGCAGAGTTCAGCGCACTGCTCCGCCGCAGCACCGGGGCCGACGAGCAGGCCGCCGCAGCCGAGGTCGACGCCGCGGTCGAGCGACTGGTGCACTACGCCGGCTGGACCGACAAGCTGACTGCCGTGCTCGGCCATGCGAACCCGGTTTCGGGCCCGTACTTCAGCTACTCCGCACCGGAGCCGACCGGAGTGGTCGCGGTCTTCGCGCCGGTGGGCGCGCCGCTGCTCGGCCTGGTCTCGGTCGTTGCGCCGGTGATGGCCACCGCCAATGCCAGCGTCGTGCTCGCGTCCGAAGCGGACCCGTGCGTGGCGATCACCTTCGGGGAGGTGCTCGCGACCTCCGACGTGCCGGGCGGCGTGGTGAACCTGCTCACCGGACGGGCCGCCGAAGTCGGCCCGCACCTGGCCGCGCACGCGGACGTGAACGCCCTCGATCTGACCGGCGTCGACGGCGAGCTGCGGACACAGCTGGAACGTGCGGCTGCGGAGACGGTCAAGCGGGTCTACGCGCCGCGCGGTCCCGTCGACTTCACCGCAGACCCCGGTCTGGCACGGATGCGGGCCGTCGTCGAGATCAAGACGGTCTGGCACCCGACCGGAGCGCTGTCGCTGGCCGGGGGCTCCTCCTACTGACGCGCCGGGTCGGCCGAGGGCTCACTCCGGCGCAGGCTCCGCGCCGTAGCGCTTGCTGGCGGCGTCACCCTCGGCGAGGCGCCTGATCGCGAGCAGCACCGGCTCCATCAGCACCCCGCCCAGCACGACGTACCGCAGCGCCTCCGCCGGGGAATCGTCGGGGATCGACGCGATTTCGACCTCGGCGAGCGTGCGCATCGCCGCGGCGTACGCGTCGAGGACGTCCGATTCCAACGGGAAGCCCGCGTCTTCGGCCAGCTGCAGAGCCCGGGCAAGTTGGCGGACCGGGCCGTCGTAGGCGGGATCGACCCGCCACCCCCAGCGCCGCAGCAACTCCTCGGCCGCAAAGGTGTCGGTCGGCTCGGCTCCGCTGGTCAGCAGTTGTTGGGTGGTGGCCATCAGGTTCAGGACGCCGTCCGGCGGCGCATCGAGTCGGGCCAGCACGTCCCGCGCCTGGGCAACCGACAGCCCGCTCGTCAGCAGTGCGCGGACCAGCCGGATCCGGGCCAGGTGCCCGGTGTCGTACTGAGCCTGGGTGGGCGAGGTGAGCCGACCGGGGGGCAGCAGGTGCTCCCGCAAGTAGAACTTGATGGTCGGCACCCGCACACCACTACGGCTGGCCAGTTCGGAGATGCGCACGCCTTGACATTAGCAACCCGAACTGTCCAATATTGGACACTAGAAGTATCTGATTGAGGTCTCCGGCATCTGATGGGTCAGAGTTGCCGAGAATCCGGGGCCCGCGACGAGGTGAGCCAGACCATGAGTCGCAACGCCGTCGCTACGGACGCCACGAGGCGCGCGCGTGCACCTTTGTGCACCGGTGCGCGCTGCCGCGGTATCAGCGGTCCGGTGTTCAGGTCTGCAGGGGCGTACACCGTCGTCGATCACCGACGCCGCGCAGGAACGGGGCGCGCGGCAGGTGAGGCTCCCGACAGCAGACCGCCAGGAAGGCACTCAGTCATGACAGTCACCGCCTTTGTCGTACCGGGACAAGGTGCGTTCTATCCCGGAGTCCTCCGTGGGCTCACCGACGCGTACGGCGAGGTCCGCGCGGTCGTCGAGGAGATGGACGCTCCGACTCAGCAACTGCTCGGCGCAAGCCTGACCGATGCACTCTTCTCCGGCGAACCCCGTTCGATCGAGACCTGGCTCGCCGCTGCGGACGCCGACGTGCTGCAGGTGGCGCTCGTGGCGATCGGCGTCGCGACGCAACGCGCGCTGATGGCCGACGGGATCGTGCCGAGCGTGATCACCGGGCACTCACTCGGCGAAATCGCCGCGCTCGCAGGTGCCGGCGCACTGACCCCGGCCCAGGCGGCCGAGGTGACCTGCCACCGGACCGTGGCGCTGCGGGAGGCCGGCGTGCCGGCCGGCGGGATGGTCGCACTCGGCGTCGACCCGGCGAAGGCCGCCGCGATCGTCGCCCTGGCCGGCTCCCCCGATGCCTCGGTGGCGGTCGTCAACGGCGCCCGGCAGACCGTGGTCAGCGGCCCCGACGAGGCGCTGAGCAGGGTCGTCGCGATCGCCGAGGCGGCGCACGTCGCCGCGACCCGGCTGCGCGCCCCGTACGCATTCCACAGCCCGCTGCTGGCCGGCGCCGCCGAGCGGTTCGCCGCGAGAATCGCCCACCTGCAGGCGAGCGAGCCGCAGGTGCCGGTGTACTCGCCGATCCTCGGACGTCGCTACACGGCCGACGATGACCTGCGCACGGTGCTGCCTCAGCATTTCGTCCTCCCCGTGGACTTCGACGGCACCGCTGACCATTTCGCCGCGGCCGGGGTCGAGGTGGTGGTCGAGGCCGGTGCCCTCAAGACGCTGTCCGGGCTGACCCGGCGCGCGTACGAGGTGCGCGGCGCCGAGGTGACCACCATCGCCCCGCTGGCCGGCACCGGAAGCGAACTGGCCGGCTGGTCCGAGGCCCTTGGTGCGCTGGTCGCGCCGGCCGCGAGCGCAGCGGTGGCCGACGCGTTGCTGCCCGGTGCGGATCAGGCCGGGTTCGCCGCCTTCTGGCGGGCGCGCGGCACCGCTGTCCGGGAGTTCGTCCGGGCCGAGTTCGCCGCGTACGAGGGCCGTGCGCACAGCGCCCAACCCCCGGTGCCGGCGCTCCAGCCGGTGCCCAGCGTGGCGCCGGCGAGTGCCGTCGCCGTACCGGTGGCGGCTCTCGATGCGGCAGGTGTGCTCGCCGAGCTGACCGCGATGTACGCCGAGGCGCTGGAGTACCCCGAGGAGGTCTTCACCGCCGACACCGACCTCGAAGCACGGCGCCGCGACCGGACCGACGGCCGCGGCGAGCAGTCGCTGTCGCGCCCGGTGATCCCGAGCAGCGACCGGATCCCGACACGGTGTTCGCCGACCTCGTCACGATGTACGCCGAGGCGCTGGAGTACCCCGAGGAGGTCTTCACCGCCGACACCGACCTCGAAGGCGAACTCGGCGTCGACTCCGTCAAGCAGACCGAACTCCTCGCCCGGGTCAGCGACCGCTACGCGCTGCCCGAATCTGACGCCGGCTTCCGCGTCGCCGACTACCCCACCCTCGGCGCCATCGCCCAGCTCGTCGTCCAGCACGGCGGCTCCGACCGGACCGACGGCCGCGGCGAGCAGTTCCTGGGGCGTGCCGCATGATCGAGCGCGACCTCGAGGGCCGGATCGCCCTGGTTACCGGCGGTGCCCGCAACGTCGGCGCGGTGATCGCCCGGCGGCTCGCCGCCGCCGGTGCCACCGTCCTGATCAACCACCTGTGCCCTGTGCGCCGAGATCGAGGCGGCGGGCGGCCGGGCCGAGGCGTTCCGGGCCTCGGTGGCCCGGGACGACCAGGTGGAACGGATGTTCGCCGAGATCACCGAGCGGTACGGCCGGCTCGACATCTTGGTCAACAACGCTGCTGACGGCCACTTCGTCGACGCGAGCGACGTCACCCCCGACCAGCTGGACCGGGCTTGGGACACCAACGTCAAGGGCTCACTCCGGTGCGCGCGGCTGGCGCGTCCGCTGATGGCGCGCAGCCGGGGCGGCGCGATCGTCAACCTCTCCACCCTCGGTGGCGGGGAGCTGGTGATGCACGGCTACACCGCGAACGGGCCGGCGAAGGCGGCCGTCGAGAGCCTCACTCGCTACCTCGCAGTGGAGTTCGCCGCCGACGGCATCCGGGTGAACACCGCAGCGGCCGGGATGCTGGCCTCCCCGGTGGCCGACCAGTTCCCCGATGCCGCCGCGATGCAGTCGGCCGTGGTCGAGGCGACGCCGCTGGGCCGCCTAGGCGATCCGGCCGAGTTCGCGGAGGTGATCGCCTTCCTCGCCGGACCGAAGTCGAGCTGGATCACCGGTCAGGTGATCCTGGCCGATGGCGGCCTCTCCTGCGGCCACGCGCTGCTGTCGCCACGGACGGTGTCGGCGGCTCCGCCGGCCCCGGCGATGGCCCCGGCGACGGAAGAACCAACCGACGCCGTCGAGCCCGACGGCGCCGAGACACCCGACGAACCCGAGATCGCTGAGCTGCCCGCGGTCGACGACGAGGTCGTCATCGTCGGGATGGGCATCGTCGTCTCCGGCGCCGCCGATCCGGATGCCTACTGGTCGGAGCTGATCGAGGGCCCCGACCGGTTCACGCCGGTGCCGGCAGACCGCTGGGACATCGAGAACTTCTGGGCCGCCGACCACAAGGCCGAGGACAAGACGTACTCGCGGCACTCGGCCTTCGTGATGGACGACATCGCCGACCGCGCAACCGGGCGGGAGCCGGGCGAGTACACCCGGGCCTGGCTCCGGCACGCCCTCCGCCAGGGCCTGGACGGGGTCGCGCACAGCGATACCGACAAGGCCGCCTTCTTCGTCGGCTACACCGCCGACGGCAGTCAGCACCTGGAAGAGGCGACCGTCGTCTCGGGCGTGGAGACCCGGCTCGACCGTACCGAGGCCGCCTCCCCCGCCGACCCCACCGAACGGTCCCGCCGCCGCGCGCTGCTCGGCGACGCGCTGCGCCGCCGGTACCCACGCTCCGGGCCCGACCCGCTGCGCTTCTTCCCCGATCAGGTCGGTCGCGGAGCGATGCGCGGCGTCCTGCCCGACAGCACCGAGGTGCTGATGGTCGACACCGCGTGCTCGTCCTCGCTCTACACCATCGATCTGGGCGTCAAGGGCCTGGACGAGGGCCGCTACGACATCGCCGTCTGCGGCGGGTCGTTCGCGCTCGGCCCGCGCGGCTCGATCCTGTTCGCCAAGCTGAACGGGCTCTCCGCCCGCGGCGAGGTCCGCTCGATGGATGCCAGCGGTGACGGCGTGCTGTTCGCCGACGGCGCCGCGGTGGTGGTGCTGAAGAAGCTCAGCCGCGCTCGCGCCGACGGCGATCGCATCCTCGGCACCGTCCGCGCGGTCGGGTCGTCCTCGGACGGCAAGGGCAAGGCGATCTACGCACCGAAGTCCGAGGGACAGCAGATCGCCATCGAGCGGGCCCGTCAGGCCTGCCCGTCCGCGGACCGCCCGAACTGGATCGTCGCGCACGCCACCGGCACCCCGGCCGGCGACTCCGCCGAGTTCGCCACCCTGCGCACCACCTTCGCCGGGGACGAGGAGGTCCTCGTCTCCTCCAACAAGTCCGTGATCGGCCACACCGGATGGGCAGCCGGGGTCGTCTCGGTGATCGAGGTGTTGCTGGCGCTGCGCCACGACCAGATCCCGCCGCAGCACCGCTTCGTGGAGCCGCCGGCCGCGTTCGGCATCGACAGCACCAACCTGCGGATCGCCACCGAGGCGCAGCCGTGGCCGGCGATCCCTGGCGGGCGGCGTACCGCCGCCGTCTCGGGCTTCGGCTTCGGCGGCACCAACGCGCACCTGATCCTGGCCGAAGCGCCCGATCCGGCCGCGCCGATCCGCGTCGACCAACCGTCGGCGGAGGCATCCACCGCGGAGCGCATCGTCGTCGTCGGGCGCGCATCCCTGCGGCCCGAGGACGGGCTCTCCTTCGGTGCCCAGTACCCACTGCCCTCGACCCGCGAGGTCGTGATGCCTCCGGGCATGATGCGGGCGATCGACCGCACCCAGCTGATGGTGCTGAACTGCGCGGGCCGGCTGCGCGCCGACCTGGGTGAGTTCTGGGCCGCTCAGAAGGCGACCACCGGCGTCGTCCTCGGTCACATGGGCGCCACCCGGAACGCCACCCTGTACGCGACCCGCTGCTACCTCGACGACCTGCGCGTGCTCGGACGGACCGACCCCGCGCTGGCGGGCGAGTCCTGGTACGCCGAGCTGGTCGACGAGGTCGGCGCCGAGCTCGCCGGCCTGGTGCCACCGTCGTCGGAGAACACCTTCCCCGGCATGATGCCGAACGTCATCCCGGCCCGGGTCGCGAACTACTTCGACCTCAACGGCCTGAACATGACGGTCGACACCGGCTTCACCTCGCTGATCAGCGCACTCGACGTCGCCGGCCGCTACCTGCGGTCCGGTGAGCTGACGATGGCGCTGGCGGGCGCGATCTCGGGCAACAGCACCCAGGAGAACCGCGACCATCTCGCCGCTGAGCTCGCCGACGGCCAGCCGCTCGGCGAAGGCTGCTTCCTGTACGCCCTGACCACCGAGTCGACGGCGCGGGCACACGGCCTTCCGGTGCTCGGCTACGTCCACACCCACACCGCAGGGTCGTCACCGACGTGGTCGACCGGTCTCGCGGCTGCAACGGATCCAGCCGAGCCGCACCTGATGGCCGCGCACGCCGGACCCGCTCTGGAGCGGGCGCTGGATGCCGTCGCCTCAGGATCGGCACCGGGCGCCGTCGTCTCCCGCACCGCGGGTGGCGAGTCCAGCGCGGCGATCAGCGTCTCCGCCGAGGGTGATCCCGCCGCGTCGGAGGCCGACACAGGGACGCCCGCGACGGCCCACGTGGTCCGCCGGCATGTGATCCGCCCGGTCCCGGACGCCGGCACGCCCCGCGGCGCCCGCACGCCCTGCTGGGTGCCGGGACGCACCGTCGTGCTCACCGATTCCCCCGCGGCCGCCGACGAGGCGCGCCGCGCCGGCGTCACCACCGTCGGTCTGGTCGGAGCGGCGGGGGCCGCGCCGGCCGGCGTCGCCGTGCTGTCGGAGACCCCCAGCCGTGACACCGTCGCGGCGTGGCTCGGCGCCGAGGCTGGCGCCGCAGCCGAGGTGCATCTGCGGGTGCTGGTCGACTGCGCCCATTCCGCCACCGGCTCGGAGACCACGGATCGGCTGCACGAGTCGGCGTTCCTGGCCACCCAGCTGCTCGCCGAGCGACTGGACCGCGCGGAGTCGTCCTGGATGTGTATCGCCCTCGACGGCTATGTCGGCCAAACGCCGCGGCCCATCGTCGGCCTGTTCCGCGGGCTGACCAAGGTCGCCCACCTGGAGTTCGCCGCCCCGGCGTTCCTGCTGGTCACCGACGAGTCCGAGGTCGCCCGGGCGGCCGAATTGGCCGCCGCGGAGAGCCGGCTGGATCGCACCCTGCCGGTCGCGTACCTCCGCTCCGGGGTGCGCTCCACTGACCGGCTCACCCAGCGCGACGCCGTCGACGGCGGGGCGCTGCCCATCGGTGCCGACTCGCTCGTCGTTTCCGTCGGCGGGGGCCGGGGTATCGCCGCCGAACTGCTGATCGACCTTGCCCGGCGCGCAACGCCGCGGATCGTCGTGCTCGGCAGCAACCGGATCGACAGCCACCCGGCCCGCTACCTGCAGATGGACGCCGAGACGTTCGCCGGCGCGAGGGCGGGCTTCATCCGCGAGTTCCTCGGCCAGCCCGCCGTCGGCGAGCGTACGAGCAAGCCGACGATCAAGGACGCCACCCGCGCCTTCGATCGGATCGCCGACGCACGGGTGGTGCTGGCCAACCTCGATCGGATGCGGGCGGCCGGCGCCACTGTCGAGTACCGCGCCTGCGACGCGACCCATCCGGGGCAGGTGCGCGAGACGCTGGACGCGGTCAGCGGCGGCCGGCGGATCGACCTCCTGATCAACGTCGCCGGTGTCAACCGGTCGGCGCCGATCCGGTCCAAGTCACTGGCCGAGTTCCGGATGGTGCGGAACCTCAAGACCGCGACCTACCGAAACCTGCGCGCGGCCCTCGACCAACGGCCGCCCCGGATCTGGGTGAACTTCGGCTCCCTGCTGGGCCTGACCGGCCAGATCGGCGAGGCGGACTACGCCTCCGGCAACGACTTCCTCGCGGCGGCTGCCGTCGCCGCCTCTGGCGAGGGGCGGGCCACCCGGGAACTCACCATCGGCTGGACCCTGTGGGGAGAGACCGGGCTCGGCGCGAACGAGCTGACCAAGGCCTACTTCGAGAAGTCCGGCATGTACAGCGCGATGACCAGCGCCGAGGGCATCGACCACTTCATCGCCGAACTCAGCCAACCGGTCAACGAGCCGTTGACGATTCACCTCGGGGACGCCGAATGCGCGGCCGTCGAGCGGCTGCTGCCCGGTTTCGCCTCGGCGGCACCGCTCCCGGCCGATCCCGTCGGGACGGCTGAGGCAGGGCCGTCGCGTTTCGCAGCGCCGCCGGCTCCCACCGTGGCGACCCCGCCCCGGTTCTACCTCGACCGCGTCGTCGAGCAGACAGCTGACCGGGCGGTGTTCGAGCGCACCTTCGACCTCGACCGGGACGGCTACCTGAGGCACCACGCGGTCCGGGGGGCCGCGACGCTGCCGGGGACCTTCGTGTCCGAGATCGCCTACGAGGCCGCTTCAGCCCTCGTCCCGGGCGCACACGTGACGGCGATCCGCGACCTGGAGTTCCTGCACTTCCTGAAGGTGCCGGAACGGGGTCGGCCGGCAGCGCACCGCATCCTCGCGGAGGTGATCGACCGGCGAACCGACCTCGGCCGTACGACGGTCCGGATCCAGGTGCTGGCGGACGTGACCGCGCCCAACGGAACGGTGCTGATCCGTGACCGGGAGCACTTCCGGGCCGAGGTCGACCTGTCGGAATTCCCCTCGGTCGCGCCGGAGTGGCAGCCGTGGCCGGCGCTGGCCGAGACAGCGGTGACCGACCCGTACCACGTGCCGTCGGCGCCGGTGCTGCTGACCGGACCGTTCGTCTCCACCCGGGACACCCGGATCCACCCCTGGGGCCGCCGCTCGACCCTCGGCCTCGACCTCGGTGGCTACCGGGACGTCTTCAGCGGGTTCGGCATGCCGGTGATCACCCTCGACGGCCTCGCCCGGACCGGAGTGCTCAGCGACGATCCCGCTCTGCTGCC
The DNA here is from genome assembly GCA_044225235.1 of Propionibacteriaceae bacterium. Taxonomy (GTDB): domain Bacteria; phylum Actinomycetota; class Actinomycetes; order Propionibacteriales; family Propionibacteriaceae; genus Microlunatus. The sequence continues at coordinate 88,145 of JBGAIX010000003.1, forward strand.
GATCGCGGCACCGTTATCGATCGGACGCATTGATGTGTACGCACCGACCAGTGACGTTGCTCTATCGGGCATGGACGCGCAGTTGTACGCCGTGGTCGACCACGCCGCGGACGGCACTGCCGCCGACACCGTCAACCACTTCGCCGCCGTCGGGTCCGACGGACGTGTGATCACCCAGTTCCGCCGGATGCGGTGGACCGTGCTCGGCTACCTGCAGCCCGAGACCGGCGCCTACCTCACCCAGCGCGACCTCGACAACCAGCCCGCACCGCACCCGGTAGGTACCCGATGACCACTCTGCTCGCCCGCACCGCACCCGACACCCGCCGCCCCGTCTCGCCGAGCGGACCGACCGGATACGCACCCGGTCGGGCACCCGGCCCGAAGGGGCCGGCCGCGAACGTGGCCAACCTGCTCCGGCTGCAACGCAACGCCCCGGCGCTGTTCTCCGACCTGCATGCGCGGTACGGCGACCTGGTCCGGCTTCCGCTCGGGCCGTACCTGACGCACCTCAACCTGCACCCCGACGGCATCAAGCACGTCCTGGCGGACAACAACGCCAACTACGTCCGCGGCCGGATGTACGACCGGTTCAAGCTGTTCTTCGGCTACGGGCTGCTGACCACCGACGGCGCGGACTGGAAGGCCCGGCGCCGGCGGGTCAACCCGGCCTTCCACAAGTCCGCGATCGAGTCGATGACCACGGCGATGACCGAGGCCACCGACCTGGTGCTGGACCGCTGGCACGCCGCTTCGATGGTCGGTGCTCCGCTGGACGCGCTGCCGGACGTGATGGACCTGGCACTGGAGGCGATGGGGCGGATCCTCTTCCGCACCGGCCTGGAGAAGCACAGCGCTCGGGTCGCCCCGGCGATGGCGGTCTCGCTGGACGCGATGATCTTCAAGGGCACGGTGTCCCAGCTGATCCCGCAGCGCGTCCCCACCCCGCACCACCTGCGGATCGACCGCGCCGTCGGCATCATCGACGCGCAGGTGCGCAGCATCATCGACGCGCACCGCGAACCGCCGGCGGACGGCAAGGCGGATCTGGTCGACCTGCTGCTGCACAGCGACCCGGAACAGCCACCGAGCGAGGCCGAGGTCGTCGACGAGATGAAGACGGTCTTCATGGCAGGCCACGAGACGACCGGCACCGGGCTCGGTTGGGGACTCTACGAGCTGGCCCGCCACCCCGAGGCGCAGGAGGAGATGGCGGCGGAGGTCGATACCGTGCTCGCCGGCCGGACGCCGACGTTCGAGGACCTGCGCGCGCTCCCCGTCACCCGGCGGGTGGTCGAGGAGACCCTGCGGCTGCACCCGCCGATCTGGCTGTTCCCGCGCGACGCCGTCGACCACGACGAGATCGCCGGTTGCCACATCCCGGCCGGCAGCAGCGTGTTCATGGTCCCGTACGTGACCCACCGGGATCCGCAGTGGTGGTCCGAGCCGGAGCGGTTCGACCCGTCGCGATTCACCCCGGAGGCGGCCGCTGATCGTCCGCGGTTCGCGTACCTGCCCTTCGGCGGCGGCCAGCGGCAGTGCATCGGCTATCAGATGGCGCTGCTGCAGATGCAGCTGACCTTTGCCATGGCGGTGCAGCGCTACCGGATCGAACCGGCCAACCCGCAGGATCCGGAGCTGGGCACCCTGGTGTCGCTGCGGCCGGTGGACGGGTTCCCGCTGAGACTGCGGAGTCGCGGGTGACCGCGGTGATGACCGTACGCGGCGCCCAGGCTGCCGGCTCAGCAGCGCCCGCTGCCGATTCGGCTCCCGCAATTGCGCCCGGCGCTGCGGAGCCCGTGGCCGCCACGGCGCATCGACTGGTCTGGCGGCCGGTGGAGATCGAGCCGGTGTCCGGAGTGGCGCCCGGAGTGCGCGGGCGCCGGATCGCGGTTCTCGGCGACGACCCCGATCTGGCCGCCGAGCTGGTCCGCCAGCTCGCGGCGGCCGGTGCCGTACCGGTGCGGATCACCCCCGAGCATGACCTGCCCGCCGAGATCGCCCTCGATGGCATCGTCGATCTCGGGCTCGGCGGTACCGCCGATGACGGTCAGCCTGAACGTTCCCGCTGGTTGCCGCGCTTCCTGCAGACTCTGCACCTGCTCCAGGCCTGCGCCGCCGACTGGGCCGCCGAGCCGAGCACCGACCGGCTCGGCTACGTGCCCGTCACCCGCACCGGTGGCCAGCTCGGTGCCGGCGATGAGCCGGTGCGCAATCCGCTCGCAGGACTGTGGATCGGGCTGGCCAAGGGCCTGCCGCGCGAGTTGCCCAACCTCAACATCCGCGTGGTCGACCTGCCTGCCGAGGCCGACCCGGGCGCGGCGGCTGCACTGGTCTGCGCGGAGCTGTACCGCTGGGGGCTGTTTGAGGTGGCCCACCGCGGCGGCCGGCGCTACACCCTGCGCGCCGAAGTGGCGCCGGCTGGCCCGGTCGCCCGTACCTTCGGCCCTGACGACGTCATGCTGATGTCCGGCGGTGGCCGCGGCATCGGCTTCCAGCTCGCGCGCGACTTCGCCCGGCGGTACGGATCGACAGTCATCGTGACCGGGCGCGCGCCGCTGCCCGACCGCAACCGGGCCGAACTGCGGGCGTCCACCGAGGCGTTCGAGCGGCTGCGCGCCGAAGGGCTGCGCGCCGCCGCCAGGACGGCCTCGGTGCCGACAGCTCGGCGCGAGTTCGACGCGCTCGCGCGCGAGCGCGACCTGCTCGCCAACCTCGACCGGGCCGCCGCCGAAGGGCTACGGATCGAGTACCGCAGCTGTGACGTCACCGATCCCGACGCCGTCACCGCCCTGGTGGCGAGCTGCGGCGACCGGCTGGTCGGGGTGGTGCACGACGCCGGGATCGACCGGCCGGCGCGGCTCGCCGCCAAGTCCGATGCCACCGTCGCGCAGGTGATCGGCGTCAAGGTCGACGGCTTCTGCCATCTCTGGCACGCGACCCAGCACCTCGAGCTCGGCTTCTTCTGCAGCGTCGGCTCGCTCACCGGACGGTGGGGTGGCATGGTCGGCCAGCTCGACTACGGCGCCGCGAACGAAGCGCTCAGCTACCTCGGCCGCTGGGCGCAGCACCAGGCAGCGCCCAGCACGAGCGTGCGGACCCTCTGCTGGCCGACCTGGGAACGGCTCGGCATGATCAGCAACTACCAGGCGACCCTGCGGTACATGGCCGCCCTGGATGTCGCCGAGGGCGTCGCCCTCTGGCAGGCCGAACTGTCCGGCGCAGGGTCCGGAGAGGTCACCTTCATCGGCGAGGTCGGCACCGCGCTCACGCCACTCCTGGTCCGGGGCTACCAGCCGAGCCGCGATCTCCCGCGGGTCGAGCAGCTGGGCTCGGCCGCCGCCCTGCTCGGCCGGCCGGTCAGCTATGTCCCGGGCCAGCAGGCCACCTCGGTGAGTCCGTTGCTGCTGCCCGGCTGGTCCCGCGGGGAGCTCCTACTCGACGGCGAACCTGCCGCTCCGGTGGCGATCTGCCTGGAGCATCTGATCGCGACGGCCGGCTGGGTCCAGCAGGGCACCGACCTCGCCGAGCCGACCGAACTGCTCAACACCTGGATCGACCTCGACGCGTTGCGCAGCTGCGCCGCGCTCCCGGCTCCGCTGGTGCTCAAGACTGCCGTTCGCGTCGGGGGCGACCGCCGCAGCAGCGACGTCCACAGCCGCTTGCAGCTCGGAGACCGCCTGGTGGCCGAATCGACGGTCCGCTTCGCCGCACAGCTCCCCACCAGCGACGAGACCTCGATCCTGACCCCGACCCTGGTCACACCGGGCGTGGTGACGCCACGGGCCGACGCACCTGCAGCCGTCGCCGGCCGACTGGACTGGACGGGCCGCACGCTCGACCTGACGCCTCCGTCGGGGGGCGCGGTTGCTGCCGACCGCGTCGCCGACTTCTGCGGCTCCGGGCCCTCGATCCGCCCGGTCCTCGGCCTGAACGCGGTCGAGAGCCTGGTCCGTGCCTGCTACCTCGCCGCCGGCGCACCGGCCGCCCACCGCTTCGAGTTGGCCTCGCTGCGACGAACAGCACAAATTGGCGCTATCAGGAGCGAGGTACGCGCCTCTACCTCTCAGTGGAGCGCCGCCGACGCCGACGGCCGAACCTGGTTGCGGGGAGACGGTGCCCGCTTCCGCTCGTCCCCCTCCCCCGACGACGACCGAAAGGAGCTGTCATGACGCCCACTCCGGAGTCTCCGGCAGCCATGACGACAGCGACAGCCCCCCGCACGTACGCGGTGATCGGCGCCGGCGCCGCCGGCTTGACCGCAGCCAAGAACCTGCTCGAGCAGGGCATCGAGGTGGAGGTCTTCGAGGGCGCCGACGACCTCGGCGGCAACTGGAACTACGGCAAGCCCAAGAGCAGCATCTACCGCTCGGTACACACCATCACCTCCAAGCCCTTCACCAGCTACACCGACCACCCGATGCCGGAGCACTACCCCACCTTCATCGGCCACCGCGAGGCGCTGGAATACCTCCGCTCCTACGCGGATCGCTTCGGCGTCACCGCGCGGATCCGCTTCAGCACCGAAGTGGCACACGTCGAGCGGGTCGCCGACACGGCGACGCCATGGCTGGTGCGACTCGCCAACGGCGAGACCAAGGCGTACGCCGGGCTCGTCATCGCCAACGGCCACCTCTGGAGCCCCCGGTTCCCCGACTACCCGGGGACCTTCGACGGAGTCGTCCTGCACTCGTCGGAGTACAAGACCCCAGACGTGCTGCGCGGCAAGCGCGCGCTGATTGTCGGTGCCGGCAACTCCGGCTGCGACATCGCGGTCGAGGCGTCCCAGAACGCGCAGGTCACCCTGCACAGCACCCGCCGTGGGTACTACTACTGGCCCAAGTACCTGTTCGGGCAGCCCTCGGACGTGGTCTACGAGCTCGCTTTGAAGACCCGCGCGCCGTTGCCCGTCCGCCGTGCCGTCGGCCACGCGCTGCTGCGGCTCAACACCGCCGGCCAGCCGCAGCACTACGGCCTCGCCAAGCCCGAGCAGAAGCTCTACGACGAGCACTTCATCATCAACTCGACGTTGATGTACCACCTCGGCCACGGCGACATCGCCCCCGTGCCCGACATCGCCGAGCTGATGGGCGATCGGGTCCGGTTCACCGACGGCAGCGTCCACGAGGTCGACGTGATCGTCTACGCGACCGGCTTCAACCTCTTCGAGTTCCCCTTCATCGACCATCGGCACCTGAACTGGCGGGCGGGGACCCCGCACCTGTTCATGCAGGCGTTCCATCCGCTGTACGACGACGTGTTCGTCATCGGTCACTTCCAGACCTCGACCGGCAACTGGCCGCTGATGGACTACCAGTCTCAGATCATGGCTCGGTTCATCCGGCTCAACTCGGAGTCACCCGAGTCGGTCGCGTGGTTCCGCGACCGCAAGCGCGGCGGCACCACCAGCGCTCGGCTGGCGGGTGGCCTCCGCTACTACAACTCGGAGCGCCACGCCATCGAGGTGGAGCACTTCGCGTTCCGCGGCGAACTGCAGAGTCTCGCCGCCCGGCTGGAGCGCACGCTCCAGCGCACCGGGACGCGCCGCGGCGTCTCGGATCGCTCGGGGACCCCGTCGGCAATCGCCGCCTGAACGACAGAGGACTGCTGATGTTCGACGCGCTCGCTCGCTGGGCGACCCACCGCGCGCCCTTCACGCTCATCCTGGTCGCGCCGATCCTGGCCGTCGCGATCTGGTTCGGAACCCCGCTGGCCGACCAGCTCGGCGGCGGCCTGCCCGACTTCACCACTCCAGGCTCGAAGAGCTCCCAGGCCTCGGAAGGCATCTCCGATGCGACCGGCGTCCAGGGCGACGGCGGGGTGCTGGTGATGGTCGAGCTGCCCGACGGCAAGGAGGCCGCCAGTTCAGCGGACAAGGTCGCCGATGTCCAGGAGCGGCTGGCCGATACCGACGGCGTCGCCTCCACGCTCTCGGCGTACCGCGGCGGGCCGCCGACCATGTTCTCCGAGGACGGCAAGCACACCTACGTGCTGGTGAACCTCGAGGAAGACGTCGAGACCCACGCGGCCGTCACAGCGATCGAGGACGATCTGGACGGTCTCGACGGCGTGCTGATCGGCGGCTCGCCGGTGGTCGACGTGCAGGTGGTCGACACCGTCAAAGAGGACCTGGCGCGGGCCGAACTCGCCGCGTTCCCGGTCTTGTTCGTGCTCTCCCTCTTCATCTTCCGCAGCCTGGTCGCCTCCGCGTTGCCGGTGCTGATGGGCGGCCTCAACATCGTCCTCACCCTGCTGGTGCTGCGCGGCGTCAACGAGTACTACGAGTTGTCGATCTTCGCGCTGAACCTGGTCACCGCGCTCGGCCTCGGTCTGGCGATCGACTACAGCCTGCTGGTGGTGTCCCGGTTCCGATCCGAACGTGCCGCCGGGGCGAGCGTCGAGGCGGCGGTGGCCACCACAGTCCGCACAGCTGGACACACGATCGCGTTCAGCGCCGCGACCGTGTCGGCATCGCTGGCTGCGCTGCTGATCTGCCCGCAACGCTTCCTCCGGTCGATGGCGATCGCCGGTGGAATCGTCACCCTGCTGGCGGCCGTCGTCGCCATCTTCGTGCTGCCCGCCGGGTTGCGCCTGATCGGCAGCCGGATCGACTGGCTGTCGCCGAAGCGCTGGCAGCGTCGGCTCGAGCAGCCGCACGATCGCCAGGGTGGCTGGTTCAAGCTCGCCGAGCGCGTGGTCGCGCGACCGATCGTGACCGTGCTGGCCGCGCTCGTGCTGATGGCGGGGCTTGGGTCGGTGGCATTCGGAGCGAAGTTCACCTTCATCTCGGCCTCGAATCTCCCCGAGTCGGCCAGCGCGCGCCAGGTCGACGACATCCTGCGTGCGGAGTTCGACTACCAGCCGCAGGACGACATCACCGTCGTCATCAAGACCGACGACGCGAAGCTCGCCCAGCGGATCCGCGACGACATCGTCAGCCTGCCCGGACATGCCGAGGTGAGCCCGGTGATGCCCCTCGACGCCGAGACCCAGCTGGTCGCGGTGCAGCCGGACGGGACCGCCCTGGCGGACTCGGCGCGCGACCTGGTGGCCGACATCCGGGCGCTCGACACCGGTGACGCCGAACTCACCACGGGCGGGCTGAGCTCGATCTTCGTGGACATGCGCAGCAGCCTGATCGATCGGTTGCCGTGGGTGATCGGGGTGATCTGCCTGGCGAACCTGCTGGTGCTCACGTTCCTGACCCGGTCGTTCGTGCTGCCGATCGCGTCGCTGCTGATGAACACCCTCACCGTCGGCGCGACCTTCGGTGCCCTGGTGCTGATCTTCCAGGACGGCCACGGCGCCGGGCTGCTCGGCACCACCGGTCAGGGCGCGCTCGACCTGACCCAACCGGTGCTGCTGTTCGCGCTGGTCTTCGGGCTGTCCACCGACTACGGGGTCTTCATCCTGGCGGCAGTGAAGGAGGCCCGGGAAGCCGGCGCGAGTGATCGCGAAGCGGTCATTCTCGGCATGGGACGGACCGGGCGCGTGGTCACGGCCGCGGCGCTGCTCTTCTGTGTCGCGCTCGGGGCGCTGGCGACGTCGAGCCTGGTCTTCATCAAGGAACTCGGCTTCGGCACCGCGTTCGGGGTGTTGATCGACGCCACCATCGTCCGAGTGCTGCTGGTGCCCAGTCTGATGGTGCTGATGGGTTGGCTGACCTGGGCGGCCCCCGCCTGGGTCCGCGGCCAGGCGCGGAAGCTGCGGCCGATGCCACGACGCGCGATGGGCCCGCTGCCGCGCTGGGCACGGCGCCAGTTCGCCGACCTCCCGGCATCGCTGCCGGCGGCGCCAGCGCCGGGTCCGGTACCGCCGAGCGACGTCGACGACGAGGAGCCCGAGGTTCAGCCGCGCCGCCGAGCGTTGGAGCCGGTCCCGTGAGGACGAGGCAGTGAGAGCGCAGCCAGCGGCTGTCCGCCGTTCGGCCCTGCCGGGGCCCCAGGAGATCCGGGTCTGGTTCGCCCGGACCGCTGACCGAGATCCCGGGTCGGACCGGGCGCTGCTGAACACGACCGAGCGGTATCGGCACGACCGGCTGGTCCGTGCTCGGGACCGGGACTCGTTCGCCGCGGCCCATGCGCTGCTGCGGACCGCGCTGTCCGAGTCAGCCGACGGGGTGGCTCCAACGGAGTGGCAGTTCCGCACCGAACCGGACGGCCGGCCCGAACTGGCCGGGCCGCACCCGTACGGCGACACGCTGAGCTTCAGCCTCAGCCACCTCCCGGGTGCGGTGGCCGTGGTGGTCACGCGCGGGCTCGCCTGCGGGGTCGACGTCGTCGACACTTCCGCGCGGGTGCACCTGCCGGCATTGCTTCCCCGTTCCCTCACCGAGGCCGAGCGGAGTGCCCTGCTGGCAGCACCCGAAGCGGAGTGGTTGCCGCGGTTCCATCGCCTCTGGGCGTTGAAGGAGGCCTACTTGAAGGCTCGTGGCACGGGCTTGCTGGTCAGCCCGAACTCGGTCGGATTCACCCTCGATCCGACGCCGGCCCTCGCTGCGGAGCCGCGCGTGTTCGACGCCCCACTCTGGCAGTGCTGGCAGCGGGACCACGGCGACGGGTACGTCGTGGCCACGGCGGTTCGTCGTCCGGACGCACGCCCACTAATTTTGATGCCACAGGAAGCCGCGCCGGCCCAGCCCGACCGGCCTCAGCCCGCCCGCCACCGGTAAGCGCAAACGAACACCAGGAGAGACGCCATGTACCACGCCATCGTCAAGAAGCGGTTGCGCCGATCCTTCGACGAGATCAATCGGGGGAACTACGAGGCCATCGTGCGCCAGTTCGCCACCAGCCAGGTCGAGCACTGGTTCTCCGGGGACACGGCGCTCAGCGGGCGCCGCTGCACCAGCGAGGAGATCCAGGAGTGGTACGACCGACTGGCCGTCATCTTCCCCACCCTGCACTTCGACATCACCAAGCTGATCGTCACCGGCTGGCCGTGGGACACCCACGGAGTCATCGAGTGGGTCGACCAGGTGAAGGACCTGAACGGCAACGAGTACTCGAACCAGGGCGTTCACATCATCCGGCTGAAGTGGGGCAAGGCCGTGGAACTGCACGTCTTCTGCGACACCAAGCTGCTCGGCGACATCTGCTCGACGCTCGGCGACCAGGGCAACGCCGCCGCCGTCGAGTCGCCGATCGGTGCCAAGGTGCCCTTCCTGGTCTGATCCGCACGTCTCGGCCGAGGTCAGTTGGAGGGCTCCGGCTCGGTCCGCACGTCTGACGCCGTCGTGCTGATCGGCTCGTAGCAGTCGTAGGTCTCGTGAGCGACCACCTGCCCGTCGCGCACGGTGAGCAGCGCCGCCACGTGCGCGACGAGCGTCTGCCCCGAGCGGTACGGGCCCGCGTCGACGGCGACGGTTCCTCGCCAGGTGGCCCGAACAGCGGCGCGATCGCCGGCCGCGAACACCTCGTGCACCTCGAACACCTGCGCGCGCAGCAGTTGCTTGCCAAGGCTGAAGCCGGTCAGCGTCGCGGCGAGATCGCGCACCGCGCCGCGGGGCAGCACCGCGTTGGGGTGCTCGACGACGCGGAGTTCCGGCGCAAGCAGGCGACGCAGGTCATCCTCAGTCGACGCGAGGTCCCCCACGACGGCGAAGTAGCGACGCACGACGTCCTCGATGGCGACATCGGCATCACCCAGCAGGCCGTGTCGAAGTCCGTCAAGGAGCTGGTGGGTCTTGGCCTGGTGCAATTCGCCCCCGAGCCACCCGACCGCAGGCGCCGCCCGCTGCAGTTGACGCCCCAGGGCCGGCAGGCGGTCGACACTTCACGCGAAGCCCGACGTCAGATCGACCGGCGAATCCGCGAGTCACTCGGCGGGCGGGACTTCGAACGCACGCGCAGCGCACTGCTGGCAGCCCTCGATGCCCTTGACTTGTCCGAGCATGTCCGGCGCCGCACCGTCCCCCCGCCGCGACCCGCCCTTGACTGAGCCGGAACCGGCCTAGGTCGTCACCGTGCGGCGTGCACGCGTCGCCCGCGTCCGCGCCACGCCGTCAGGACGCGATCGGCGCCCAATCCGGGCCGGTCTGCCCCAGCTTCTCGTCGAGTTTGCGGAACAGCGGCGTCGGCTTCTGCAGCGGCGTCCCAGGAGTGATCGGCGTCGACGCCCAGGTGGCCTGCTCCGCGGCGTAGTCGCCCATGATCACCGGATAGGGAGCATCCTCATCCTCGGTGACCTCCCGAATCTCCGGCTCGGCCGCCCAGACGCCCTCCCGACCCAGCGCCTCGTGCACCTTCTGGGCGGCGTGCGGCAGGAATGGGGTGAGCAGCGTGTTGGCATCCGACACCGCCTGGAGCGCGGTGTGCAACACCGTGTCACGCCGCTCGGGGTCGCCGGCGAGCTTCCAGGGCTCGTTGTCGGAGATGTACTTGTTGGCTGCGGAGACGACCCGCATCGCCTCGGTGATGGCCATCTTGAAGCGGTTCCGCTTGAGCAGCGCCCCGACCGCGTCGAAGCCGGCGCGGGAGGTGGCGAGCAGATCCTGGTCGGACTGCGTCAGCGTGGCCGGCGTCGGGATCGCGCCGACGTTCTTGTGGGCCATCGACAGGGACCGATTCACCAGGTTGCCCCACTCGTTCGCCAGCTCGAAGTTGGTGCGACGAACGAACTCCTCCCAGGTGAAGTCAGTGTCGGTCGTCTCCGGGCCGGCGACGGCGATGAAGTAGCGCAGCGCATCCGGGCCGAAGTCGCGGAGGAAGTCGCCGACGTAGATCACCCGGCCGCGGCTGGTGGAAAACTTCGACCCGCTCATCGTCAGGTACTCACTGGACACGACCTCGTCGGGCAACCGCAGCCGGCCCATCGGGCCGACAGTTCCGCCGCGGTCGCCCTCGCCGTCGTGGCCGAGCAACATCGACGGCCAGATGACCGAGTGGAAGACGATGTTGTCCTTGCCCATGAAGTAGTACGCCAGTGCGTCCGGGTCGGTCCACCACTGCTGCCACGCATCGGGGTTGCCGGTGCGGCGAGCCCACTCCACCGAGGCGGAGAGGTAGCCGATGACCGCGTCGAACCACACGTACAGCCGCTTCATGGGTTGATCGCGCCAGCCGTCCAGCGGCACCGGCACGCCCCAGTCGAGATCGCGGGTGATCGCGCGTGGCTTCAGGTCCTCCAGCAGGTTCTGGCTGAACTTCAAGACGTTCGGCCGCCAGTCGGTACGTCCTGCCAGCCACTTGCCGAGCGCGCCGGCGAGGGCCGGCAGGTCGAGGAAGAAGTGCTCGGTCTCGACGAACTTCGGGGTCTCACCGTTGATCCGCGACACCGGGTGGATCAGATCGACCGGGTCGAGCTGGTTGCCGCAGTTGTCGCACTGGTCGCCGCGCGCCCCGGCATAGCCACAGATCGGACAGGTGCCCTCGATGTAGCGGTCCGGCAGGGTGCGGCCCGTCGACGGACTGACCGCCCCCATCGTCGTCTTGGGCACCACGTATCCGTTCTTGTGCAGGCCGAGGAAGACCTGCTGGGCGACGGCGTAGTGGTTGCGGGTCACGGTCCGGGTGAAGAGGTCGTACGACAGACCCAGCGCCCGGAGGTCTTCCACGATCACGCGGTTGTACTTGTCGGCGACGGCTCGCGCCGTCATGCCCTCGCGCTCCGCCTGGACGAGGATGGGCGTCCCGTGCTCGTCGGTGCCCGAGATCATCAACACGTCGTGACCGCTCATCCGCATGAACCGGGAGAAGACGTCGGAGGGGACGCCGAAGCCCGAGACATGTCCGATGTGCCGCGGGCCGTTGGCGTACGGCCACGCGACAGCGGTCAAGACGCGCGAAGTCATGGCGGCCAGCCTAGTGTCTGGGCTGAGCCGCCCTCCCGACTTCCTCTCGGCGCGACCGCTGGCGGGCGTGGTCGGTGGCTCAGTCCGCACCCGCCGCGGCCGCAGGGTCCGCCAGCGGTTGATTCAACAGAAAGACCTCGCCGCCGACACCACGGACCGCCGCCATCGCGCCGAACTCGGTGTCGAAGGGCTCCATCACCACCGCCCCGCCCAACTCCTTGACCTTCGCCAGGGTGGCTGGCATGTCATCGACCTGGAAGTAGATCCGCCAATGGGGCGGCGTCTCTGCCCCGACCTCGGCCGCCGCGCCGATGCCACCGACCGGTCGGCCCTCCAGATCGGTCGTGCTGTAGTGCATCTCCGGCCCGCCAAGCTCACTGAAGGTGTACCCGAAGACATTGCCGTAGAACGCCTTGCCCGCCTCGTAATCGCCGGCCATCACCTCGGCCCAGGCCAAGGCCCCCGGCTCGTTGTGCAGGTCTGTCCCGGTGTGCACGCCCGACTGCCACAGACCGAAGACCGCGCCGGTGGGGTCGGCCAGCACGGCCATGCTGCCGAACGGCCCGACCTCCATCACCGGCACCAGGACAGTCGCACCCGCCGCCTCCGCCCGGGCCGTCGTTGCGAGCGCATCATCCACGGCCAGATAGGTGGTCCATACCTGCGGCGGCCCCTCCGGCCCCTGCGCCGGGCCGATCCCGGCCACCGCGTTGTCCCCGATCCGCGCCGTCGCATAGCCACCGAATTCGGGGCCGCTCTCGTCGAACTCCCAGCCGAACAGCGCGGCGTAGAACGCCTTGGCCTGGTCGACGTCGGTCGCCATCAGGTCGACCCAGGCGGGTGTGCCCTCGGGCCACGGCTGCTTGTTGACCGGCATATTTCCCCCCACATCTCGCGCGGCGACGGCCCGGTGCCGTCGCCTGGGTCGAGGCTAGGCACGACCACTGACACAACAGCCGACGCGGCACTCAGCTCAAGAGGAGTGCGTGACCCCGAAGGCCGACACGTGTTCCGCCAACGCCTGCCTCGTCTCGTACGGGGCGAAGACGGCTGCGGCCGCGTTCAAGGTGAGCCACCGAACCTGGTCGAGCCCCCAGCCGAACTGGCCGCAGAGCAGGCTCAACTCCCTGGTCATCGTCGTGCCGCTCATCAATCGGTTGTCGGGGTTCACCGTGACCGCGAAGCCGAGGTCGGCCAGCAGAGCGATGGGGTGCTCGGCGAGCGTTGCGACGGCTCCCGTCTGGAGGTTGGACGAGGGGCACAACTCCAGTGGGATCTGCTCGTTGCGGACGTAGCCTGCGAACTCCCCGACAATCGGCTCAGGCCCGGACCGGTCGATGTCCTCGATGATCGCCACGCCGTGACCGATGCGGTTCGCGCCGCAGAGGTTCACGGCCCCGCGGATCGAGCCCACGCCGTCAGCCTCGCCGGCATGGATGGTGTAGTAGCCGCAGTGATCGCGGAGCAGCCGGAAAGAGTCGAGGAAGCGCCCGGGCGGGTAACCCTTCTCAGCACCGGCGATGTCGAATCCGGCGACCCCCTGGTCCCGCATCGCCACCGCCAGTTCGGCGATGTCGGTCGTCGGTTCGGGGACGTGGCGCATTGCCGTCACCAGCTGGCGCACCTCGATCGGGCGTCCCAGCCGCCGGCAGTTCTCCATCCCTTCGGCGAGCCCGTCGCGGACCGCCAGCACAGCTGTGCGCGGTGTGAGGCCGGCGCGGAGGTGCTGCTCGGGCGCCCAGCGGGCCTCGCCGTACACCACGCCGTCGTCGGCCAGATCCTCGACGAACTCGCGCGCGACGCGGCGCAGGTGGTCGGCGGTCTGCATCACCGCGATGGTCTGGTCGAAGGTCTCCAGATAGCGCACGAGCGATCCGGAGTCCGCCGACTCCTGGAACCAGCGACCTAGCCGATCCGGATCCTCGGCAGGGAGCCGATGACCGATCTCGGCGGCAATCTCACACACCGTCCGCGGGCGCAGGCCGCCGTCCAGATGGTCGTGCAGCGAGATCTTCGGGAAGGCGCGCAGGGTCGCGTCATCCAGCATGGGCGGTGTCTCCTAGTGCTCGGCGCGAGTGGATGGCGGACGGTCGCGGTCGTCGAGGTGCGCCGCCGAGAAGGCATCGGGCAGCAGATCGGCGATGCGCACGGGCGCGTCCTGCGCATCCACCAGACAGTCAGGCCCGCCGTGTTCCAGCAGCAACTGGCGACACCGGCCGCAGGGAGTGAGCGGTGCGCCATCCACGCCCACACACGCCACGGCGACGAGGCGGCCGCCACCGGTGGCGTGCAGAGCCGAGACCAGGCCGCACTCCGCACACAGCGTCAGCCCGTACGACGCATTCTCGACATTGCACCCGCTGATCATCCGTCCGTCGTCGACGACGGCGGCCGCGCCGACCGGAAAGCGGGAGTAGGACGCATACGCCCGGGGCACCATTGCCCTCGCGGCCACCCGCAACGCCGCCCAGTCGACCTCCGCCGCGCTCACTTCTCGTACGGAATCCCGTCCGCCGCCGGCGGCCTGACCCGGCCGACCAGCCCGGCGACCGCGACGATCGTGGCGACGTAGGGAAGGATCAACAGGAACTGGCTCGGCATCGGCGTGCTCAGCGTCTGCAGCTGCGAGGCCATCTGGGTGACGAAGCCGAAGAAGAGGCACATCAGGGTGGCGAGCACGGGGTGCCACCGCCCCATGATCAACGCGGCAAGCGCGATGAAGCCGTTGCCGACAGTAAATTCCTTGGTGAACGAGCCGGTCGAGGCAAGCGTGAAGAACGATCCGCCGATCCCGGCGAAGACCCCGCCGGCGAGGACGGCGGACCAGCGCACTCCACGGACACTGATGCCGACCGTGTCGGCGGCCTCGGGGTGCTCGCCGCAGGCGCGGATGCGGAGGCCCCACGTGGTCCGATAGAGGATCAGCCACACGACGACGACCGAGACAGCGGCGAGGTAGGCGAGCACGTTCTGCTCGAACAGCACCCGCCCGAAGAACGGGATGCTGGCCAGGCCGGGAATCGAGATCGGCTCGAGCACCGGCGCCGAGTTGTACGTGCTCGAGGCGGGCTGGACCAGCTGGTCGAACAGAAAACCGGTGATGCCGACCGCGAGCAGGTTCAGCACGACGCCCAGCACCACCTGGTTGACCAGGTAGTTGATCGAGAACAGGGCCAGCAAGGCCGCCATCGCCAGCGCAGCCAGCACCGAGGCGAGGATGGCCGCCGGCACGGAACCGGTCAGACTGCCGACCACGGCAGCGGCGAAGGCGCCGGTCAGGAACTGACCCTCGATCGACACGTTGACCACGCCCGCGCGCTCGCAGAGCACCCCGCAGAGAGCGCCGAAGACGAGAGGGGTGGCCAACGAGAGCGTGCCGGCGAACTGATTGCTGACCGGGAACGGCAGATCGCGACCCGACGCCGCCCAGGTGAGGAAGCCGACCAGGACCGCGAGCCCTGCCACCGCGCCCGCAAGTGCCGGCAGCCGGCCGCTCATCCGCCCCGACAGGTAGCCGAGGGCCGCCGCCAGACAGAGCACGGCGCAGACCAGGACGGTGGCGAAGCCGGGGACTTCGATGGTCGGCAGCTGGACGGCGTCGAAGGCATCAGACAGCGCAAACTGCGCCGTGCCCGTCGTCGACGCAAGCCCGACCAGCAGCAGCACCCCGACGGCGGCGATCAGCCCGCCGGTCGAAATCCGCTGGCGTCGCTTCTCCGCTGATTCGACCCGCTTCGGCGCCGGGGCGTCGGCGACCTGGGAGCGGTCGGCCGGGAGCGTGCGGCTCATGCCAGACCTCCCTCGGGAACCGGTCCGACCGAACTGGCCTTGCGCGTCTTGACGAACGGCACCAGCCGGGTGACCAGCGCCGGCGCTGCGACGAACAGCACGATCAGTGCCTGCAGCACCGTGGTCAGCGTCAGCGGTGTCTGGGCGATGCTCTGCATCGCGAGCCCGCCTGCGTGCAGGCCCCCGAAGAGCAGCCCGGCGAGCACGATGCCGAGCGGTTTGGACCGGCCGAGCAGCGCGACGGTGATGGCATCGAAGCCGATCGAGCCGACGATGCCTGCCGAGAGCGGTACGGGTACGCCCGACGGGGTCGGGCCGAGCGCCGCCTGTGCCCCGGCCAGCCCGGCGAGGGCACCCGCGATCGCCATCGTGATCACGGTCGTCCGGGCGACGCTCATCCCGGCGGTCGCGGCCGCATGGGGATTCGCGCCGACGGCGCGGATCGCGAAACCGGTCGTCGAGCGGTCGAGCAGCCACCAGACCGCGACCGCCGCGCCGATTGCGAGAATGAAACCGAGGTGGAGCTGGCCACCCTGAAGCCTCGGGAACGTCGCGTTCCAGTCCACCACCGGCGAGATCGGGTCGGTCCGGCCCTCCCGCTGGAACGCGGTGGTGGTCAGCAGATAGGCCAGCAGACCGGCGGCGATGTAGTTCATCATGATCGTCACGATGACCTCGTGCGCGCCTGCCTTGGCCTTCAGCCAGCCGACGATGCCGCCCCAGATCCCACCGCCCAGCAGCGCGCCGAGCACGGCCACCAGCAGGTGGATGACGGGCGGCAGATGCAGCGCGAAGCCGACGTAGCCGGCGAAGATCGCACCGAGCACGGCCTGCCCCTGCGCCCCGATGTTGAACAGGCCGGCCCGGAACGCCAGTCCGACGCCGAGACCGGCGCAGATCAGCGGGGCCGCCTGCGCCGTCGTCTCGGTCAGCGGCCCGTAGCCGCCGATCGCACCCTTGATCAGCGCGGCGTACGCGGTGCTGACCTTGTCCCAGGATGCCGCCAGCGCGTCGGAGGGCCGCGCGAAGAAGTAGGCGAACGTGCTGCGCACCTCGGTGTCGGACAGGATCATCAGCAGCGCCCCGACCAGGAACGCCAGCACGAAGGCCGCAACCGTGGTCCATACATCGGTCCACGGGATCTGCCAACGGCGGGCCGAGGCCGGCGGCTTCTTCGCGGGCTCGCCGGACTCGACCGGGCGCTTGTCGGTCTTCGCGTCGGAGCTCATCGCGCCTCACCCGCTTCCGGCTCGGACGAGGCGGCGAGCGCCTCCTCGGCCGGAACCCCGGCCATCATCAGGCCCAGCACCTCGCGCGAGGTGTCCGGCGGCACGACACCGACGATCCGGCCGCGGTACATCACCGCGATCCGATCGGCCAACGCCGCGACCTCGTCCAACTCGGTCGACACGATCAGCACCGCGGTACCGCGATCGCGTTCGGCCACCAGCCGCGCATGCAGGAACTCGATCGCCCCGACGTCCACACCGCGGGTGGGCTGGCTGGCCACCAGCGCCGCCAGCGGGCGGGACAACTCCCGAGCCAGCACCACCTTCTGCTGGTTGCCACCCGACAGCGAGCCGACCGGCGTCTGGATCGACTGGGTGCGGATATCGAACTCCGACACCCGATCGTCGGCGTTCTCCTTGATCCGACCGAGATCCAGCGCGATTCCTCGCGAGAACGGCGGTTCGTCGAAATGGTTCAGGACGAGGTTCTCCGCGACGGTGAAGGTGCCGACGAACCCGTCGTGCTTGCGGTCCTCCGGGACGAAGCCGAGGCCCGCGTCGATAACCTCACGGGGCGTCCGGCCGGAGATCACCGAGCCGTCCAGCACGATCGAGCCGCGAACGGTCGGCGCGACCCCGAGCAATGCCTCGGCCAGTTCGGTCTGCCCGTTGCCCTGAACGCCGGCGATGCAGACGATCTCGCCACCGGCGACATCGAGGTCCAGGTCCTCGATGACCAGCGCGCCGCTCGGGCCGGCGACCGAGACGCCCTTGAGGCTCAGCCGGGGCTCGCCCGGATCCGCCGCAGCCTTGTCCACCACCAGACTGACGGCGCGCCCGACCATCAACTCGGCCAGTTTGGCCTCGGAGTCCGACGGCGACGCCGTGCCCACCACCGTGCCGCGCCGGATCACGGTGATCTTGTCGGCGATCGCACGCACCTCGCGCAACTTGTGGGTGATGAAGACGATCGCCTTGCCCTCGGCGCGTAGCGACCGCATCACCTCGATCAACTCGTCGATCTCCTGCGGGGTCAGGACCGCCGTGGGCTCGTCGAAGATCAGGTACTTCGCGTCGTTGGCCAGCGCCTTCAAGATCTCGACCCGCTGTTGGACACCGACCGGCAGATCCTCCACCAGCGCATCCGGATCGACCTCGAAGCGGTAGCGCTCGGAGAGCGTGCGCACCGTCCGCTTGGCCTCGGCCATGTTCAGCAGGCTGGCCGGCGTCCGATCCTGGCCGAGCATCAGGTTCTCCGCGACGGTGAAGACCTCCACCAACATGAAGTGCTGGTGGACCATCCCGATGCCGGCGCCGATCGCCTCCTTCGGGCTCCGGCAGACGAGCGGCGCCCCGTCGACGGTGATGGTCCCCTCGTCGGGCTGCAGCAGTCCGTACAAGACATTCATCAGTGTCGACTTGCCGGCGCCGTTCTCGCCGAGCAGACAGTGGATCTCCCCCGGCACGATGTCCAGGTCGATCCCGTCGTTGGCCACCAGGGACCCGAACCGCTTGGTGATGCCCCGCAGCCTCAGTCCCTCCCCCGTCCCGGCGTCGGCCGGGACAGGGGAATCAGCCGGGACAGCTGAGTCGGTCCGGGCGGTCATGTCCGGGCCGGCGTAGCCGGGCGTGCAGCGACGGTCATCTCAGCCCTCATCCCCGGTTTCGGAACTACTCCGCTGGCTGCGACTTCGACTCGATGGTGATCTTGCCGGCGATGATGTCGGCCTTCAGCGCGTCCACTTCCGCCTTCAGCTCGGCCGGCACCTTCCCGTCGAAGTCGTGGTACGGCGCGAGGCCGGTGCCCTCGTTCTCCAGCGTGCCGACGTACGGCTCGCTGCTGAAGGAGCCGTCCTTGGCGGACTTGATCGCGTCGAACACCGCAAGGTCCATCGCCTTGTAGACGCTCGTCACCAGGCTGCTGCAGTAGCTTTCGGCGCTCACGCAGCCGTCGGTGTCCACCCAGATGGCGTTGACCTTGCCGCCGCTCGCCTTCGCCGCCTGGAGGCCGCCGATGCCCGCCGGGCCGGCGACCGGGAAGACGATGTCGGCACCCTGGCTGATCAGGCCCTGGGCCACCCGCTGGCCGCCCTTGGTGTCCTCGAAGTCGCCGGTGAACTGGCCATCCTGCTTCGCGGCGTCCCAGCCGAGCACCCGTACGCTCGCGCTCTTCTGCTTGTTGAAGTAGTCGACGCCCTGGGCGAAGCCGTCCATGAAGATGGTCACCGTCGGAATCTTCGCCCCCCCGAAGGTGCCGACCTTCTTGGTCTGGCTCATGCCCGCTGCGATGTAGCCGGCGAGGAAGCTGGACTCCGCGGTGTTGAACACCAGCGGCTTGATGTTCTTGACGTCCTTGTACTTCGCGTCGTTGTAGTCGACGATCGCGAACTGGACATCGGGGCTCTTCTTCGCGGCCGCGAGGGTCGCGTCACCGAGCAGGAATCCGACGGTGACGACCATCTTGCAGTCGGCGTCCACCATCGACTGGATGTTCTTGGCGAAGTCGGCGGTCGCGGACGACTCGACCTGCCCGGTCTCGATGCCCAGTTGGTCCTTGGCATCGGTCAGGCCTTTGAACGATGTCTGGTTGAACGACTTGTCGTCGAAGCCGCCGGAGTCGGAGACCATGCAGGCCTTGAATCCCGCTCCGTCGCCGGAGCCGCCGCTCGATGGTGCGGCTGAACTCTCCGGTTCGCTGCCGGGCGGCTGGGCGCAGCCAGCGAGCACCAACGCCGCAGCGCCGAGCAGCACGCCCACCCGAGTCAAAGATGTGATCACGACCTGCCTCCTCGAACCTCTACCTCGTCTGGGATCGGCACGGGTCGACGCCAACGACGGCTGCCCGGGCTGCGATGGACGAAACTCTAACCCTCGCCCTTCGGCCGCGAGGGGGCTACGCCAGGGTTGCCCGACGCGTGATCGACTCGGCGGCAGTGGGGAGGGTCGATCAGGACGTGGTGGCGAGTTCCACCAGCACCTGCAGACCGACAGCGATGCACCGCTCGTCCACCACGAAGGTGGGCTGGTGGAGGTCGGCGCACCGCTGCCCCGGGGTGCGAACACCGAGCCGCGCGAGTGCGCCGGGCACCTGCTGGAGCATCCAGGAGAAGTCCTCCCCGCCCAGCGACTGCTCGGTCACTGCCACTGCAGCCGGTCCGAGGGTGTCCTCGACAGCGCGGGTCAACCGCCGCACCCCGTGCTGGTGGTTCACCGCGGGGGGCACCCCATCGGTCACCGCGACCTGCACCTGCACCCCGAACGGCCGGACGATCTCGGCGGCGAGTTCAGGCAGGAGTTGCTTCGCACGCTGCCAGCCGGCGACGTCGAGTGCGCGCAGGGTGCCGACGATCTGGCCGCGGCCCGGAATCGCGTTCGCGACCGAACCCGCCTGAATCGAGCCCCACATCAACGAGACGCCACTGCGCGGATCGACCCGGCGGGACAACACCAACTGGGTGGTGGTGGCGAGCGCCCCTAGTGCCCCGATCACGTCCTGGGTCAGGTGCGGCCGCGACGTGTGCCCGCCCGAGCCGGTCAAGGTGATCGTCACCTGGTCGACCGCGCTGGTCACCGGTCCGACCTTGAGCGCGAGCTGGCCGACGTCGGTGCGCGGGTCGCAGTGCAGCGCGTAGACCTCGCTGAGGTCGGTCAGCACGCCGCCGTCGATCGCGTCCAGGGCACCGCCCGGACTGGTCTCCTCCGCGGGCTGGAAGATCAGCCGAACGCTGCGCCGGAGCAGATCGCGCTCACGCAGCTGCGCGAGCACCATGCCGACTCCGAGCAGGATGGTGGTGTGCACATCGTGCCCGCAGGCATGGCACACCCCCGGGTTCTGCGACGCGTACGGCACGTCCTTGGCGTCGGTGATGGGCAGCGCATCGATATCGGCACGCAACCCGATCATTCCGCCGGGGGTGTCACCGGCGGCGACGATGTCGCAGTAGGCGCCGGTGCCGACGGGCAGGATCTTGGCGACCAACCCGGCCCGCTCGAGTTCCCCCACGATCAACGACGTCGTCCGGTGCTCTTGGTGGCCTACCTCGGGATGGGCGTGCAGGTCACGCCGGATCTGCACCAGTCGGGGTTCCAGGTCGCGGATGATCTTGTTGGCCGCCTCGCGCACCACCGAACCCCCCGGGTCGGCCGCTCCGACCCCGGGGCTGACGTCGTCGGTCGCGGCTGCGATGTCGTCCGGGCCGGCAGGCCCAGAAGAGTCTCGAGGCATTTGTCGACAGTCTGGCATGCCGGATCGGGTGATCTTGGCGATTGTCTCGGCGCGTACCGAACGCCTCCCCCGCCGGCTTCGCCATGCGCAGCCCGGGGACGGCTAGAAAGCGTCCGCCGGCCGGTAGCTGCCCCAGACCTCGCGAAGCACGTCGCAGACCTCCCCGACCGTTGCGTACGCGGCGAGCGCGCGCTTGATCGGCGGCAGCACATTGGCGGTCCCACCGGCCGCCGCCCGCACGGCGTTCAGCGCCGCGGACACCTCGACGGCATCGCGATCGGCGCGGACTCGGGCCAGCCGCCCACGCTGCGCCGTCTCGACCGCAGCGTCGACAAGGAGCGGCTGATACGGCTCCTCGTCCTGCTGCACGTAGCGGTTCACCCCGACCACGACCCGCTCTCCGGACTCCACCTGCTGGGCCACGGCGTACGCCGACCGCTCGATCTCCGCCTTCTGGAATCCCTGTTCGATAGCCGCTACGGCCCCGCCGCGCTCCTCCACCGCCGCCATCAGCCGGCGTGCCTCCGCCTCGACGGCATCGGTCAGCGACTCGACCGCGTACGACCCGGCAAACGGATCGACGGTCTTGGTCAGGTCGGTCTCCGATGCCAGAACCTGCTGGGTGCGCAGTGCGAGTCTCGCCGCCTTCGGGCTGGGCAGCGCGAGCGCCTCGTCGTAGGAGTTCGTGTGCAGCGACTGGGTGCCACCCAGCACTGCTGCCATCGCTTGGACGGCGACCCGGACGAGATTGACCTCCGGTTGCTGCGCGGTCAACTGCACCCCCGCCGTCTGGGTGTGGAAGCGCAGCATCAGTGAACGCGGGTTGCGCGCGCCGAAGCGCTCGCGCATGACGTGCGCCCAGATCCGACGCGCCGCGCGGAACTTCGCCACCTCCTCCAACAGGGTGGTGCGGGCGACGAAGAAGAACGACAGCCGCGGGCCGATCTCGTCCGGCTCCATCCCGGCGTCGACCGCCGCCGTGACGTAGGCGATCGCGTTCGCCAGCGTGAACGCGATCTCCTGGGCGGGCGTCGCACCGGCCTCGGCCATGTGGTAGCCGGAGATCGAGATCGTGTTCCACCTCGGCAGCCGTTCGCGGCAGTACGCGAAGGTGTCACTGACCAGGCGCAACGACGGGGCCGGCGGAAAGATGTAGGTGCCTCGGGCGATGTACTCCTTGAGCACGTCGTTCTGGATGGTGCCACTGAGCGACGCCGCATCCACGCCCTGCTCGGCGGCGACCAGTTCGTAGAGCAGCAGCAGGACCGCCGCCGGCGCGTTGATCGTCATCGAGGTGGACACCTGAGCGAGCGGAATCTGGTCGAAGAGCAGCCGCATGTCCTCCAGCGAATCGATGGCTACGCCGACCTTGCCCACTTCCCCGGCCGCAACGGCGGCGTCGGAGTCGAACCCCATCTGAGTCGGCAGATCGAAGGCCACCGACAGTCCGGTGGTGCCGTGCGCGATGAGTTCGCGGTAGCGGGCGTTCGACTCTGCGGCGGTGGCGAAGCCGGCGTACTGCCGCATCGTCCAGGGCCGGGCGGTGTACATCGCGGGATAGACGCCGCGGGTGTAGGGAAACTCGCCGGGCTCGCCGAGCGCCTCCGCGGGCCGGAATCCGGCGAGGTCCTCGGGCCGGTAGACGGCATCGAACGGCGTTCCCGACTCGGTCTCTGAGGTCATCGGCGCCTCGGGCTCATCTGCGCATGCTCGCACACCCGGCAGACCCCCACGCGCCCGCGCGGGCCACCAGGCGCGGCCCACAAACAGGCACGGCAGCCGCCCCATCCCCCGAGGAGGAGCGACTACCGTGCGCGCAGGGCGGACGATCGCCTTCACCGAGGGCGTCTGGACCACCCGGTCAGAGCGGACTCGGGCGGCGGAACCCCGGCTGCCAGAGCTGCGACCGCGGCAGCCCCCGCCTGCCGCCCTCGCACCTGTGCTTCAGCTGGGGTGGCTGCAGCCCAACGGCCACACAGGATCAGCAGGGCGGGCTATCGCCGCCGCGCGGACCACGACCTGTGAGCGCCCCGAGCTGCGGCCTCCGCCGCATCGAACACGATCGATTCCGAACACCGGTCACCCTCGCATCGGCACCCGACTTGCGCAATCAACACGCCGGATGCTGGTCCAGGCAGCCGGCTGCCCGAGGCTCAGCCCCGGCCGGCCGTCCGGACCAACCCGGTCGCTGTCTCGATCATCTGGACGGTCTGTGCCTCCCAGTCCTGCTCCTGGCCGCGATACGGGCCGGTGGCCAGCGAGACGATCACACCAGCGGCCCGGAGCCGCAGCTCGATGGCATCCACCCGGGTGTCGAAGACCTGAAGCCAGAGGTTGATCAGCCGGCTCAGGCCGGCGGCTTGCTCGGCGTTCATCCGCTGCACGGTGGCCAGATGCGCGATCATGCAGGCCAGGTCGTCGGCACGGCGGCCCGGCCCGATGGTGTCGATGTCGATCAGGCCGGAGATCATCCCGTTCGCGACGAAGACCTGGCCCTCGTGGAAGTCTCCGTGCGTCGGCTCGTTCCCGATCGGCAGTCCGGCCAGTCCGGTCCTGATCTGCTCGACCAGCCACTGCAACTGCTGGCGCAGTGAGGGCAGCGCCACCGTGATCATCTCGGCATAGGTGGCGACGGCGTCCGACCACGGCGCGCGTCGCGGCAGCGTCGCCACAGCGGCCGGCATCGCATCCAGCATCATGATCATGTTCTCGGCACGGCAGGGCATCGCCTCGTCGAAGATCGCGTGCGCCAGCGGCCGCCCGGGAACCTCGCGCAAGACCAGCACCTGATCCGAGGTCGCAGCTGCCACGGCCGGGGTCGGTAGCCCGGCGCTACGCAGCAGTTGGTGGCGTTCCAGGGTGGGACCGAATCCGCTCTCGCGCAGCACCTTGACGTACAAGGTCTCCCGGCCCGCGGGCGTCGTCGCCACTGCCTTCAGCACCGCCCGGCGGCGTGGCCGGTAGCTGATGACCTCGACAGCCAGGTTCTCGACACTGACCGGCAGGGCGGTCACCCGGTGCTCGTTGATCAGCCCCGCCAACTCGCTCGGCACCGCCGCGCGGCGGAGCCCAGGCAGATCGGGGTCGGCCGGATACAGCCAGACCGCGACCTCTCGCTCGCCGTCGCCGAAGACGACCGCGCGGTCGTCGTTGCCACTGCGGCCGCCGACACGGGCACTCGCACCGAGCAGTTCGTCCCGCCGCCCGGAAGGCCAGTCGACCGTCGCCAGGTACGTCGCGGTCGTCGACCGGCGCGGATTCGCGTCGACATGGTCGAGCCGCCAGTGCGCGAGCTTCCCCCCGGCATGCTCCACTGCGGCGACCAACAGATCGCCCACCTCGGTGGAGGTGAGCAGTGCCGAGCCATCGGCATCCGAGGCGCTCACGCCCGCATCTTTACACGCGCCGCGGTCCCAGCCGGGCAGCCGAGCGGATGGCTGCGCTTTCACCCTTCGCATCACGGCCGTCGGCGCGGTGCGCTGGTGACAGCATGGGCGGCGTGGACGTGGCTTTCATCCTGCTGGCCCTCGCAACCGTGGTGCTGGCGGTCACCGCCCTCGCCGAGCGGCTGCACTTCTCCGCGCCCCTGCTGTTGATGCTGGTCGGGATCGCCGGTTCGTTCATTCCCGGCATCGAGGCGCCCGAACTGACTCCCGAACTGATTCTGGTCGGGCTGCTGCCGCCGCTGCTCTACGCCGCCGCGTTGCGCTCCTCGTTCATCGATTTTCGAGCCAACCTGCGCTCGATCGCGTACCTGTCGGTGCTCGCCGTGGTGGTGACCGCGCTCGGCGTGGCGACCCTGGCCGCCGTCGTGCTGCCGATCGGCTTCGCTGTCGCCTTCGCGTTCGGCGCGGTGGTGGCGCCACCGGATGCCGTCGCGGCCACGTCGATCGCTCGCCGGGTCGGCCTGCCGCGCCGGCTGGTCACCATCCTGGAGGGCGAGTCGCTGGTCAACGACGCCACCGCGATCACCTGCCTCCAGGTCGCGCTGCTGGCGATGGGCACCCACGTCAGCGCACTGGAGATCGGCGGCGGCTTCCTGACCGCGGCCATCGGCGGCGTCGCCGTCGGACTGGTGGTCGTCGCCGTCGTCGTGCCGATCCGACGCCGGATCAATCAGCCCGTCTTCGACACCGCCATCTCGCTGATGGTGCCCTTTGCGGCGTACCTGCCGGCCGAGGAGATCCAACTCGGCGGCTTCCACGGCTCCGGGGTCGTCGCCGTGGTGACGGCGGGATTGTTGCTGGCACACAAGTCACCAGTGATCCAGTCCGGCCGCTCCCGGCTGAACGAGCGCATCAACTGGGCCACCCTGCAGTTCCTGCTGGAGAACGCCGTCTTCTTGCTGATCGGACTGCAGGCGCGCCCGCTGATCGCCGACATCGCTGACTCCGACCTCTCCCCCGGCACGATCGCGCTGTTCTGCATCGGCTCGCTGCTGGCCGTGATCGTGATCAGGCTGGTCTGGGTCGGTGCCGCCCGCACGTTCTTGTTCCGCCTCCGCCGGGACACGACCGCGACGCCCGCACCGTGGAGCCACAGCCTGGTGATCGGCTGGTCGGGGCTCCGGGGAGTGGTCACCTTGGCGGCGGCGTTCCTGCTGCCCGTCGAGGCGCCGCACCGCGAGATCTTGGTCTTTGGCGCGCTCGTGGTGACCGCCGGGACGCTGCTGCTGCAGGGGCTGACCCTGCCCGGCCTCGTGCGCCGGCTCCGGCTACGGGGACCGGACCCGCGCGCCGACGCCTTGCAGGCCGCGACCGTCCTGGAGAGCGCGACCGGAGCGGCCCTCGACGCGCTCGACTCGATCACCCGGCCGACCGACGACGCCGAGACACTGGACCTGGTGCGCACCAGGATGGCCGCCCGTCCCGCAGCACTGTGGGAACGACTGGGCAGCCGGATGGCGGAGGAGACCCCCGCCGAGCAGTACCGCAGGTTGCGGCTGGCTGCGATGGCAGTCGAGCGGCAGGAGGTGCTCCGCATCCGCGACGGCGGCACCATCGATCAAGAGGTGATCGCGGAGGTGCTGGCCGCCTTGGACATCGAGGAGTCGATGCTCGCCGTCGGGGCCGAGCAGCCGGAGGAGTACGACGAGGGTCCGGTGGCCACGCCGGAGAGTCCAGCCGGATCCTGCGAGCACCTCGATGCCGCCCCTGCCGAGATCGAAGCGGTTTGCGACCGGTGCGAGGACTGCGTCCGGGAGGGCACCCGGACCGTGCACCTGCGGGTGTGCCTCACCTGTGGCAACGTCGGCTGCTGCGACTCCTCCGTGGGCCGGCACGCCGAACGTCACTTCCGGCAGAGCCATCACCTGGTGATGCGGAGCATGGAGCCCGGAGAATCGTGGCGCTGGTGCTACCTCGACCAGCGGCTCGGCTGACGCACGCCGACGATCGGCGACGGCACGTATCACCTGGCTGAGTACCTGCTCATGGGGGAATATGAGACAGCTGTGGCCTGCTCAGGCCATCCGGCGCTGTCTGCCTGACGAGGAGGGGTTCCGGCGATGACTGGTAGGAGTCGCAGATGACCGGCGGCACTCTCGAAGACAGCCTTGCCACCCGTGCGGGACGCGTGTTCGCCCAGTATCGCGATGGCGACGAGGCCAAGATGGCGGATCTGGTGAAACTGGTCACGCCGATCCTGTGGCACACCACCAGGTCGGTACGACTCGACGCCGCCACGGCGGAGGACGTGCTGCAGACGGTCTGGCTCACCCTGGTCCGCAAAGCCGACACCATCAGCGAGCCGCTGGCCGTGCTGCAATGGCTGGTCGTCACGACCAAGCGTGAGTCGTGGCGGGTGGCGCGGACACTCTCCAGGGCTCGCCCGGAGGACATCGAATCCGGACCCTTGGCAGAGGAAGCGGGCGGCGACGGGGTGGAGGACAGTGTCATCCGCGCCGACACCGACAGCCGGCTCTGGCATCACATCAAGCTGCTGCCCCCGCGCTGCCAGACCCTGCTGCGCGTCATCGCGTTCGCCGACCGACCCGACTACGCCCAACTCGCCAAAGCCCTGGGAATGCCACAAGGCAGCATCGGACCCACTCGCGGTCGCTGCCTGGCCAAGCTCAGGACGGCGCTTGCACAAGACCCCACGTGGGAGGACCGATGAACGCATCCGAATTCGACGCCGAGGAGCGATTCGCCGGCGAGCTGCTGGACGCGGACGACTTCGCGTTGTTGAACTCGCTGCGGGCGTTCTACGACGAGAACGACCCGATGCCCGACGGTCTGGTCGAGCGGATCCAGTTCGAGCTGACCCTCGATGCGCTGCACGCTGAGGTGGCAACCCTGATCCAGGTCGACCTCGAGGCGTCAGGAGCGCGGAGTGGCGGCACCGAGTCGGTCCGCACCGTCACGTTCACGAGCGAATCGCTGACGACGATGGTGACCCTGACACCGCAGCCCGACGGCTCGGTCCGAGTAGACGGCTGGGCCGATCCGGCGGCACAGATCCGGGTCGAGGTGATCCTGCCTGAGGGGCAGTGGGAGACGGTGACCGACGACGAGGGTCGGTTCGTCTTCGAACGCGTTCCGCCGGGCCTGGCGAAGTTCGCCCTCTACCCGCGGGTCGGCGAGAACGAGTCGGCTGTGCTCAGCCCGACCATCGAGCTCTGACCCGACCCTGGCCGGGACCCCTGACCCGTACCGCTGACCCGGACTCCTGACCCGAGCATTGGCCCGGTCAGAGTCCGATCCGCTCGTAGACCTGGCGGAGGGTGTTGCCCGCGACCTCCCGGGCGCGCTCGGCGCCGCGCGCGAGCACCGCCGAGAGCTCGCTCCGCTCGGCCAGCAATTCCAGCGTGCGGGCCCGGTAGGGCGTCGCTACCTCGGTGACCGCGTCGGCGACAGCTGTCTTCAGGTCCCCGTAGCCACGCCCGGCGAACCGGTCCTCCAGCTCGGCGATGGTGGTTCCGGTGAGGGCGGCCAGGATGGTCAACAGGTTGGCCACGCCCGGCTTGCCGACTTCGTCGTAGACGATCTCGCGGCCCGAATCCGTGACTGCGGACTTGATCTTCTTGACGTTCAACCGGGGTTCGTCGAGGAGTTCGATGATTCCGCTCGGCGAGGAGAGCGACTTGCTCATCTTCTGCGCCGGCTCGGCCAGGTCGGCGATACGCCCGACCGACGGGACGATGTACGGCTCGGGCACGACGAACGTCGGGCCGAATCGCGAATTGAACCGGACCGCGAGGTCTCGGGTCAGCTCGAGGTGCTGACGCTGGTCTTCCCCGACCGGAACCCGGTCAGCCTGGTAGAGCAGGATGTCGGCTGCCATCAGCACCGGATAGGTGAACAACCCCACGTTGGTGGCGTCGGCACCGAACTTCGCGGCCTTGTCCTTGAACTGCGTCATCCGCTGCGCCTGGCCATACCCGGTGAGGCAGCCGAGCACCCAGCTCAGCTGCGTGTGCTCCGGGACGTCGGACTGCATGAAAACGCAGGCGCGGTCCGGATCGATTCCCGCGGCCAGCAACTGGGCTGCACTGCGCAGCCGACGCTCTCTGAGCACCGCCGGGTCGGTCTCCACCGTCAACGCGTGCAGGTCGGCGATCCCGTAGAAGGCGTCGTGGGTGTCCTGCAGCGGCACCCACTGCCGCAGCGCACCCAGGAAGTTGCCCAGGTGCAGCGAATCCGCAGTCGGCTGGGCCAGGGAGAGGACGCGCGGCAGCGCACGAGGTTCCGAGGGCATGGCGGTCATTGTTCCATCAGGCCACCCCGAGGCCGACCGGATTTCGGCCCCGCGCCGGCTCCCGGTGCGCGCTGCCGCGGCGGTCAGACGCCCGAACGTTGCGGCGAGAACTCCCCGCCGTCCACCCGTCTGACCACGAACTCCGCCGCCCGCCGGCCATCGAGTTCGCTGACCTTCAGCTCCACTGGCGCGTCCGCCTCCTCCGACCCTTCGTCGATCGCGAGGGCAACCTGCACGGTGTCGCCGACGGTGGGGAGTTGCCCTAGCTGGGCCATGAAGTAGCCGGCGAGGGTGTCGTAGGGGCCCTCCGGAAGCCGCAGTCCCGTCTTCTCGGCGAATTCGTCCAATGTGCTGAGCCCGTCGAGCAGCAGGTCGCCCTGCACGCCCAGGCGTTCCTCGACCACCACGTCGTACTCGTCGGTGATGTCGCCGACCAGCTCCTCGACCAGATCCTCGATCGTCACGATGCCCGCGGTGCCCCCGTACTCGTCCAGCACGATGGCCAGATGGGTGGCGCTGCGCCTCAGCTCGCTCAGCGCGCGGAGGACCCGCACGGTGTCCGGCATCGACAGCACCGGTCGGGCCAACTCCGAGACCCGGGTCGTCCGCCCACTCACGTCGGGATCGAGCAGATCGCGGACGTGCACGAACCCGATCACGTCGTCGGACGACTCGCCGGTCACCGGATAGCGCGAGTGCGGCGCCTTCGACAGCATCCGCACGGCTCGGTGCGCCGGCAGATTGCCGGGCAGGAAGTCGACCTCCGTCCGCGGCACCATCACTTCCCGCAGATCGCGCTGGCCGGCCGCGAAGACGTCGTCCACGATCCTGCGCTCCTCGTCGCCGAGCGTGGTGGAGCCGCTGACCATCGCGCGGATCTCCTCGTTGCTCACCTCGTCGCGCGACACCGTCGGGTCGCCTCCGAGCACCCGGACGAGCCCGTTGGTGGAGACGCCCAGCAACCAGATCACCGGACGGGTGACGGTGGCGATGAAGTCGACCAGCGGCGCGAGCGCGAGCGCGATGCCCTCGGCACGCTGCAGCGCGAGTCGCTTGGCCGTCAGCTCACCGATGACGATCGAGGCGTACGAGATCACGACCGTGATCAGCACCAGGGCGACCGTGCCGGCGACCTCGGCGCTCAACCCGAGGCGTTCCAGCTGCAGCGCGACCTCCCCCGACAGCGTCGCGGCGCCGAACGCCGCCGACAGAAAGCCGGACAACGTGACCCCGACCTGCACCGCGGAGAGGAACCGGTTCGGGTTCGCGGTCAGCCGGGCGACGGTCTGGCCGCGCTTGCCCCGGTGCGCCAGCTGCCTGACTTGGCTGTCCCGGAGCGAGATCAGAGCCAATTCAGCCGCAGCGAACACACCGCCGACGACGATGAAAAGCAAGATCAACAAGATGTTGATCACGACCTGGCTCATGGCGTCGATCGATGCTTCCTGACCGGTCGACGCGGCTGGTGCTCTGCAGGATCGCCGCTCACGCGCCCAGCCTAGTGAACGGCGACGATCGGTTCGCCGGGCGGCATGGCCGCGCAAAAACGGGCGGCGGCGTCGGCCGTCGCCGCCCTACCCTGCTGCGATGCACAAGCTAGGGCCGAAGCTGCTGAACTGGGCGAGCCTGCTGGACGAGACGGCGCGCGAGCAGGCGCTCGCCACCTCGCAGTTGCCGTTCGTCTACCCGCACGTGGCGTTGATGCCGGACGCGCACCTCGGCAAGGGAGCGACCGTCGGATCGGTGATTCCGACTCAGGGAGCCGTCGTCCCGGCCGCGGTCGGGGTGGACATCGGCTGCGGGATGATCGCCGTGCGTACCCAGTTCAGCCGCCCGGAGTTGCCCGAGCAGCGGCGCGCCGTGCGGGAGGCCGTCGAGGCGGCTGTCCCGCTCTCGGCCGGTGTCTACAACCACGGAGTGACTCGGCAGCACACCGAGGAGCGGATCGCCGACCTGGAGGCTCGGGCGGGCCGGTACGGGTTCGACCCGGCGGCGTACGCGGCGAACTGGCGGCTGCAGCTGGGAACGCTGGGCTCGGGCAACCACTTCATCGAGATCAGCGCGGACGAGTCCGACCGGATCTGGTTGTTCCTGCACTCGGGATCGCGGGGCGTGGGGAACAAGATCGCCGGCCACCACATCGCGGTCGCGCAGAAGTTGTGCGCGAAGTGGTGGATCCCGCTGCCCGACCCGGACCTCGCCTACCTCGTCGAGGGCACCGAGGAGTTCTGGCGCTACATCCGGGAACTGCGCTGGGCGCAGCACTTCGCCCTGCTCAACCGCGAGGAGATGATGGACCGGCTGGCCGCGGCCGTCGGCGAGTGGGTGGGCGTCCCGGTCGAGGAGCAGGAGCGGATCAACTGCCACCACAACTACACCGAGTCGGAGAAGCACTTCGGCAAGCAGGTCTGGGTCTCTCGCAAAGGGGCGATCAACGCCGAGCGTGGGCGGCCGGGACTGATCCCCGGCTCGATGGGCACCGCGTCCTACGTCGTCAGCGGGCGCGGGAACGGACTGGCGCTGAACTCCTCGCCGCACGGTGCGGGCCGGCGGTACTCGCGCAATGCCGCACGACGTGCCTTCACTGCGGGCGACCTGCGGGCGGCCATGGGTGACATCGAGTACCGCGACACCGACGCGTTCGTGGACGAGATCCCGCAGGCGTACAAGGACATCGACGTCGTGATGGCCGACGCCGCCGAACTGGTCGAGGTGCGGCACACCCTGCGTCAGTTGGTGAACGTCAAGGGCGACTGAGCGCCGCCTGCGGGCAGGTCCCGGAAGCGGCCGCCGATTCGTGCGGCGTATGCCACTATCGCCGGGTGACGTTACGGGTGAGTGTGATCGGGACGAACTACCTGGGGGCGACCCACGCCGCCGGGATGGCCGAGTTCGGCCACGAGGTGATCGGCGTCGACATCGACGCCGAACGGGTGCGGATCCTGAATTCAGGACGGTCGCACATCTTCGAGGTCGGGCTCGAGCCACTCCTGGAGAAGCACACCTCCTCCGGCAGGCTCCGGTTCACCACCGACTACGCCGAGATTGCCGACTGGGCCGACGTGCACTTCCTCGCACTCGGCACGCCATCGGGCCCAGGCGGCGCTGCCGACCTGTCCCAGTTGCACGCGGCGGTGGACTCGCTCGCCCCGCTGCTGACCAAACCCGCGCTGGTGGTCGGCAAGTCGACCGTGCCGGTCGGCACCGCTCCCCAGTTGGAGCAGCGGCTGCGCGCCCAGGCACCGGCAGGCGACCAGATCGAGGTCGCGTGGAATCCGGAGTTTCTCCGTGAGGCGTACGCGGTCGAGGACACCCTGCGCCCGGACCGGCTCGTCTTCGGCACGCATTCCCGCCGCGCACTGGAGGTGCTGGAGGAGATCTACGAGATTCCGATCACCGAGCGCACTCCCGTGGTGCGCTGCGACATCGCGACCGCCGAACTGATCAAGGTCGCGGCCAACTCGTTCCTCGCAACCAAGATCAGCTTCATCAACGCGATGGCGCAGATGTGTCAGGCGGCCGGCGGCGACGTCACGTTGCTGGCCGACGCGATCGGGTACGACACCAGGATCGGACGCGAGTTCCTCAACGCCGGTCTCGGGTTCGGCGGCGGCTGCCTCCCCAAGGACATCAGCGCGCTTGCCGTGCGTGCCGAGGAACTCGGCGTCGACGTCTTGAGCGACTTCATCAAGTCCGTCGCGGCGATCAACGACGGCCAGCGCGCCGAGCTGGCGCAGCTCGCCGTCGACCAGGCCGGCGGGACCGTCGAGGGCAAGCGCATCGCGGTGCTCGGGGCAGCCTTCAAGCCCGGGACAGACGACACACGCAACTCCCCCGCCCTCACTGTCGCCGACTACCTGCATGCGCGCGGGGCCGACGTCCGGATCTACGACCCGCAGGCTCGACTGCCGCCGCGCGAGGGTTTCACCCAGGTGGCCAGTGTGGAGCAGGCGCTGCTGGGCGCCGAGGTCGTGTTGCATCTGACCGAGTGGCCCGAATTCCGCCAGCTGAACCCCGAGAAGCTCGGCACGTTGGTCAAGACCAAGGTGATCATCGACGGTCGCCTCAAGCTGCATGCTCCGACCTGGCGCAACGCGGGCTGGAAGCTCGTCCAGATCGGTCGCGCCGCCACCCTCTGACGGCCGCGGTCACGCGGCCCGGTCGTCCGGTTGGCGCGCGGCACGGACCGCCTCAACCAGCTCCGCGTGGGTCGGCCCTTCGGGCTCGGCCGGCCGCCAGCCCGACGCGTACAGCTCGACAGCCCGCGATTGCAGCGGCTGCAGGCACTCCGAGGTGGACCGCATCGCGTAGTACGGCCCGACGATCGGGCCGACCGATGGGTCGGCCTCGACGATGCCCGCGACCAAGTCCGGCGGGAGCGGCCCGCTGACGTCGATCGGCTCCCCACGCCAGCGGCTGATCAGGCCCGCATCGATCGCGAGCTGGTCGTCGAACCACGGCCGCATCGTTGCCGCGCACCAGGCGTCGAGGGCGCCGGCCCACTCCGCTTCGGGTCGCGTCGTGACGACATCGACCAAGGCCGCCGCCGAAAGGATGCCGAGGCTCACTCCGCGCGCGCCCATCGGGTTGGTGATGCAGACGGCGTCGCCGATGGCGAGCAGACCGCGGAGGTCTGTTGCCTGGCCCAGATAGGTGTTGGTGATCCCGGTGCCCGACCGGATCGGGCCCACCGGCTCGGATCGCGCCGAGGCCACCCAGTCGCCGATCCGCGGGAGTGTCGGCACCACCGCGTCCCAGACGCCTTCCTCGGCCAGCGCGGCCAGCCCGCGATCGGACCGAGCCCGCACCATCAGCACGTGGAAGTAGTCCCGGTCCTCCCGAAACACGAACGCCTGGTAGCCCAGGTGGAGCCCCACCTCCACCGCACCGCCATTGCTCGAGTCCGGTGGGACGCCGTCGCGCAGCCGATACCGGCGGCAGATGTAGCCGAAGTCGCAGTCTCCGCCCTCGGGCTGCCCGCGGACGGCACGGCTGACCCAACCGCGCCCACTCGCATCGACGACCAGGTCGGCCGGGCGTTCGACTTCGCCGACCAGCACGCCAGTGACGCGGCCCTCGGAGACCGCCAGGCGCTCGACCAGTGCGGTTTCTCGGACAATCCCGGGCTCGCCATCAACCGCCTCCCACAGCGCCCGGTCAAACCGCCACCGTCGCATCCCTAGGAAGGCCTCGTGCACCGGCCCGTCCGGCGGTGGAGCGACCACCGGTTCGAGGGCCAGGACCGCGGCGAAGACATCCGGCAGGCGCTGATGGAGCGTCGAAGCGATCTGGGGACGGAAGCCGTGCGGTAGTTGGAACTGGAAGACGCTGTGCTTGTCCCAGGAGTCTGGCGTGGTCGGGCCCGCCTCGCGGTCCATGACGGTGACCACGTGCCCGGATCGGGCGAGCAGCAGGGCCGCGACCATCCCCGAGGGGCCGGACCCGACGACGGTGATCTTCATGACGCTCTCCAGGGCTCGAAGGGCTAGGGTCTGAGCCATGGCCGATTGTGGTGACCCGCCATGTATTCGTTACACTCAGAGTAGATCCAAATGACCGACGTGCGCAAGAGGAGCTACTCCTCCGATCTCCGCGCCGAGCAGGCACGCCAGACTCGCTGGAAAGTCGTGCAGGCCGCCGGCGAGCTGTACGGCGCCCAGGGGTTCGCCGCGACGACGATCGACGCGATCGCTGCGCGGGCGCGGGTCAGCCGCAAGACCGTGTTCACGGCCGTGCCGGGGGGCAAGGTGGAACTGCTCAAGCTCGCCTACGACTACGCCATGGCCGGCGACGACGAGCCCGTGCCGATGGTGGCCCGGGAGGGCATCCAAAGCCTGATCCGGGAGCCTGATCCATACCGGCGTACCACCATGTACGCCCGTTTCGTCACTGAAGCCGCCGGCCGCATCGCCCCCCTCTACCGCGCCCTGGTCGGCGCGGCCGAGATCGATCCGGATGCCCGGGCGCTCTACCTGAAGTGGGAGCACGAGCGACGGGAGGCGATGCTCAACGGTCCGGTGCCGATCTACCTGGCCGAGGGCGTCCTCCGGCCGGACCTGACCGCGAATGAGGCAGCCGACCTGTGGGCCCTGCTGGTCGGCCCCGACCCCTATCACCGGCTGGTCACGCTTGGCGGCTGGACCCCGGATCGGTTCTGCGACTGGCTCGATGACGCGATGCACCGCCTGCTGCTGATCCCGCCCCCGTCCGCGGCGACGGGGGACGCCGTG
The DNA here is from genome assembly GCA_044225235.1 of Propionibacteriaceae bacterium. Classification (GTDB taxonomy): domain Bacteria; phylum Actinomycetota; class Actinomycetes; order Propionibacteriales; family Propionibacteriaceae; genus Microlunatus. The sequence goes on from JBGAIX010000003.1 coordinate 123,107, forward strand.
GCCCGATAGCGTTGCGGAGGTGACCGCTACCGATCCTGCCGCCACCATCGTCTACACCAGGACCGACGAGGCGCCGCTGCTGGCGACGTACTCGCTGCTGCCGATCGTCTCCGCGTTCGCCGCCCAGGCCGGGGTCGGCCTGGAGTTGCGCGACATCTCTCTGGCCGGCCGGATCATTGCCCAGTTCTCCGACCGGTTGCCCGAGACTCAGCAGCAGCCCGATGCGCTGGCCGAGTTGGGCGCGTTGGCGAAGACGCCCGAAGCCAACATCATCAAGCTGCCCAACGTCTCCGCCTCGGTGCCCCAGCTCAAGGCCGCGATCGCCGAACTGCAGTCACAGGGGTACGCACTCCCCGACTACCCCGACAGCCCGCAGAGCCACGACGAGCGCGACGTCCGGGCGCGCTACGACAAGGTCAAGGGCAGCGCGGTCAACCCGGTGCTCCGCGAAGGGAACTCCGATCGCCGGGCGCCTGCATCGGTCAAGCAGTACGCCCGTGCCCACCCGCACCGGATGGGCGCCTGGTCCCCCGATTCCAAGACCAACGTCGCCCACATGACAGCCGATGATTTCCGGCACAACGAGACCTCGGCGGTGATCCCGTCCGACGGCGCGCTCCGGATCGAGCTGGTCGGCGCGGACGGCGAGACGCGCGTGCTGCGCGAGTCGGTCGCGGTGCGGGCCGGCGAGGTGGTCGACGCGACCGCCATGCACGTGGCGGCGCTCAAGACCTTCCTCGCCGACCAGGTGGCGCGCGCAGCGGCCGAGGGCGTCCTGTTCTCGGTCCACCTCAAGGCCACCATGATGAAGGTCTCGGACCCCATCCTGTTCGGCCACGTGGTGCGGGCGTTCCTGCCCGCGGTGTTCGAGCGGTACGGCGACACGCTGGCCGCGGCCGGGCTGAACCCGAACAACGGCTTGGGCAGCATCCTCGCCGGGCTCGACGCGCTGCCCGACGGCGCCGAGATCCGGGCCGCGATCGAGCAGGGCCTCGCCGACGGCCCGGAGTTGGCGATGGTCGACTCCAGCCGCGGGATCACCAACCTGCACGTCCCTAGCGACGTGATCGTGGATGCCTCGATGCCGGCCATGATCCGCACTTCCGGCCACATGTGGGGCCCGGACGGTGAGGAGCACGACACCCTCGCGGTGATTCCGGACTCCTGCTACGCCGGCATCTATCAGGTCGTGATCGAGGACTGCCGGGCGCACGGCGCGTACGACCCGACCACGATGGGCTCGGTTCCCAACGTCGGGCTGATGGCACAGGCTGCCGAGGAGTACGGCTCGCACGACAAGACGTTCGAGATCGCCGCCGACGGCACGGTTCGGGTGGTCGACCAGGCCGGCGAGACGGTGCTGGAAACGCCGGTCGAGGCGGGCGACATCTGGCGGATGTGCCAGACCAAGGACATCGCCATCAGGGACTGGGTGAAGCTCGCGGTCAGCCGGGCCCGGGCCACCGGCTCCCCCGCCGTGTTCTGGCTGGACGCCGACCGCGCCCACGACGCCAACCTGATCGCCAAGGTCGAGACCTACCTGCCCGAGCACGACACCGACGGGCTGGACCTGCGGATCCTGGCCCCGGAGGCGGCGATCGCGTTCTCCCTGGAGCGGATCCGGCGCGGCGAGGACACCATCTCGGTGACCGGGAACGTGCTCCGCGACTACCTGACCGACCTGTTCCCGATCCTGGAACTCGGCACCTCGGCCAAGATGCTCTCGGTGGTCCCGCTCATCAACGGCGGCGGCCTCTTCGAGACCGGCGCCGGCGGGTCGGCTCCCAAGCACGTCCAGCAGCTGGTCGCGGAGAACTACCTGCGCTGGGACAGCCTGGGTGAGTTCCTCGCCCTCGCGGTCAGCTTCGAGCACCTCGCCCAGACCACCGGCAACGCGCGCGCGCAGGTCCTGGCCGACACCCTCGACCGGGCGACCGGCACGTTCCTGAACGAGAACAAGTCGCCCGCGCGCCGCGTGGGTCAGATCGACAACCGCGGCAGCCACTTCTACCTGGCGCTCTACTGGGCGCAGGAGCTAGCGGGTCAGACCTCCGACGCGGAGCTCGCCGCCGCGTTCGCCGCACTGGCAGCGCAGCTGACCTCGGAGCAGGAAGCGATCGCCGCGGAACTGATCGCAGTCCAGGGTTCCCCGGTCGACCTTGGCGGCTACTACCACCCTGACGAGGAGAAGGTGCGCGCTGTGATGACCCCGTCGGCGACCCTGAACGCGGCGCTGGCCTCGCTGGGCTAGTCGTTTGTCGGCGGTCCTTCGACGATCACGTCCACCCGCTCCCAGGGCCGCTGCGCGGCGGCGTACGCACGCTCCTGGGGAAGCCAGTCACGCTCCCATACCGGCAGCAGATCGGGCTCGTCCCGGTCGAGGATCCGGCGCCAGCGCACCTCGGCGGGAACGTCGAGCCAGAGCGTGAGGTCCCACGACACCCCGACGCGTACGTCGGTGCAGGAGACGCCTTCGACCACGACGGGCACCCCGGGCGGGACCCGCACCCAGTCCAGACCGGCGTCGGCAACGAGGTCCCAGCGCTGGTAGCACCCGGGGCGACCCACCTGGAGTGGCATCAGCAGCTGCCGGGTGAACAGATCCCGGTCCCACTCTGGCAGGCCGGCGCGGGCGAAGTGGTCGACCGGCACCACCACGGCGCCCGGCAACTCGGCTGCAATCGCGGCCGCCAGCGTCGTCTTGCCCGCGCCGCCGAATCCGTCGACGCCGATCCAGCGTGTCCCGGTACGGCCGGCGAGGTGGTTGCACACCCACCCGGGCGCCTCGGCCGCGTTCAGCCTGACGACCACTGATCCTCCCGCCGTCGACTCATTGCTAGCGTCAGGCTACGAAGTCGCGAGGAGGAGTGTCCGTGAGCGCACCCGTGAAGGTCGCCGTCACCGGCGCAGCCGGCCAGATCTGCTACAGCCTGCTGTTCCGCATCGCCAGCGGCGCCATGCTCGGCCCCGATCAGGCCGTGGAACTCCGGCTGCTGGAGATCACGCCCGCTCTGAAGGCACTTGAGGGCGTCGTGATGGAGCTCGACGACTGCGCGTTCCCGTTGCTCAGCAAGGTCGAGATCGGCGACGATCCGAATGTCGTGTTCGACGGGGCGAACATCGCCTGCCTGGTCGGCGCACGACCGCGCAGCAAGGGCATGGAGCGCGGCGACCTGCTGGAGGCCAACGGCGCGATCTTCAAGCCGCAGGGACGGGCGCTGAACGAGCACGCGGCGCACGACATCCGGGTCCTGGTCACCGGCAACCCGGCCAACACGAATGCCCTGATCGCGATGCGCAACGCACCCGATATCCCGCCCGAGCGCTTCAACGCGCTGACCCGGCTCGACCACAACCGAGCCAAGGCCCAGCTCGCCGCCAAGGTGGGTACGAGCACCAACGAGGTGACCCGGATGACCATCTGGGGCAACCACTCGGCCACCCAGTATCCGGACATCTACAACGCCCGGGTGGGTGATCGGAACGCCGCTGAGGTGGTGGACGACCAGGGCTGGCTGGAGTCGGAGTTCCTGCCGAAGGTGCAGCAGCGTGGTGCAGCCATCATCGAGGCGCGCGGAGCAAGTTCGGCGGCAAGCGCGGCCAATGCGACAGTCGAGCACATGCGTGACTGGGTCCTCGGTACGCCAGCCGGCGACTGGGTCTCGATGGCGATCCCCTCGGACGGGTCGTACGGCGTCCCCGAGGGCCTCGTGTCGTCCTTTCCGTGCACCGTGGGATACGGCTCGGTGCACGTGGTCCCCGACCTGGACATCAACGCCTTTTCGAGGGCCAAGATCGACGCCAGCGTGGCCGAACTCGCCGACGAACGCGACGCGGTGGCGGCACTGGGCCTGATCTGACGATCCCGCGACGAAACCCTGCGGCACCCTGCGCCCCGCGTCGGTCACACTAGGACGCATGACCGACAACCAGCCGAATCCGTTCAGCCGTGAGGGGTCCAATCCCGCGGACGGGCTCGGCGCCGAGCCCCCGGCCGGCGGCTACCCCACCGGACAGCCGTCGAGCCCCGACCAGGGTGCCTGGCAACATCAGGGCTGGCAGGCCTACCCGGATCAGAGCGGCGGCACTCCCGGCTGGGAGCTCTACAACAACACCAATCCCGCCCCTCGCGCGGATCCGGCGGCTGCACCGGGCCCATCGGTGCCCTACGGCGCTGGCGCGCCCGATGGCTCCGGCCAGGATCCGACCGTCTACTACGGCGGTGGCGGCTATCCGGGCGGTGGCTACGAGGGTGGCGGCTACCCGGCGTCGACCTACCTCCCCACGTACGGGAGCTATGGGTCCGATGGCAGCTATGCGGTCGGGCCGACGCAGCATCCCCAAGCGCTGGTCGCCCTGATCACCGGCCTCGCGGGGGTCATCGTCTGTGCTCCGGTCGGCATCGTCGGACTGGTCACGGGCAACAAGGCTCGGCGGGAGATCGATGCAGAACCGGGTCGCTACAGCGGCCGAGGAATGGCCATGGCGGGCCTCATCCTCGGCATCGTTTCGGCGCTGTTCACCGTGTTCTGGGTCGTCTTCATCGCCTTGGGCGCAAACGGCTACTTCGACTAGCGGGGCAGCCGGGGCGGGGTGAGCGCCCCGTTGGGCCCGAGTCCGGTCACTACACTGACCGCACCACCCGACCGGAGGAAGGACATTCCGTGGCGCAGGACTCCCGGGCTGCGCTCTACGCGCCGAGCCTGGTCGAGGTGACCACTCGCGCCCTGCGGGAGGAGATTCTCGCCGGCACTCTGCCTCCTGGCCAGCGGCTGATCGAAGAGCAGATCCGGCTCCGCTTCGCCATTAGTCGAGCCCCGCTCCGGGAGGCGCTTCGCTCCCTCGCACAGCAGGGGCTGGTCGAGCATCTGCCGCGCCGCGGGACCCGGGTGACTGAGCTGAGCGACACCGACATCGAGCAACTCTTCGGGATCCGTCACGCCTTGGAGGAACACGCGATCCGGACCACCTTCCCGCTGCCGACGGCCCCTGGGTCCGATCAGCTGGCTGATCTCCTGTTTCGCCTCGAGCAGATGCGCCAGGCCGACGCCGACGGCGACGACCTCCGCAAAGACGACGCCCATCGTGCGTTCCACAGCGCGCTGGTCGCGCTGGCAGACAACCGCCAACTCGATCTGGCGCTGGAACCCATCTTGCTCAAGCTTCAGCGCCCGATGGCGGCCAATCTGCGCCGGGAGAGCCAGGCGGTCGGGTCGGCGGCCGGACTGAGTCGACATGAGCGGGTGGTCGAGGCGTTGCGGTCGAACGATCCCGACGCGATCGTGCGGGTGCTTCGGGAGCATGGCGAGCGGCGATACCTCGGGGAGACCGACGCGGAATCGCGTCGGCAGACCAGCTGAGCGGCCGGCGCAGGGAAGCACCACCATTCGGCGGGAGCGCTAACACAGCCGTAACGCGGCACACGCCCAGTCGACTCACGAGTTGTCGACAATCGACCGTATGCACGCTGCCGCCCTGGCTGACGCCTCGCGCATGGCACCGGGACCCCTGCCCGGACCGACGATCGGCGACCTTGCCGATGCCTACCGCCGGGGGGAGCGCACTCCCAGCGACACTGTCCGCGAGGTCGCAGGTCGAATTGCCGACCGGGGCGACGACGGGACGTGGATCGCTCTCGCCGGCGAGGACGCGATGCTGGCCCGCGCGACGGAGTTGGAGGCCAGCTCCGACCCGTCACTACCGCTCTGGGGAATCCCGTTCGCGGTGAAGGACAGCCTCGACATCGCCGGCTGGGACACCACGTTGGCGTGTCCGGGCTATGCCTACCGCGCCGAGCGGACTGCACCCGCGGTCTCCCGGCTGCTGGACGCCGGCGCGATCCTGGTCGGCAAGACGAACCTCGACCAGTTCGCCACCGGGCTCAACGGCACCCGGACGCCCTACACCGTGCCGCGCAGCGTCTACGGAGGCGATCTCATCTCGGGTGGGTCGAGCTCGGGCTCGGCCCTCGCGGTCGCGACCGGGGAGGTGCCGATCGCGGTGGCGACCGACACCGCAGGATCCGGCCGAGTGCCGCCCGCGCTGAACGGGATCCTTGGCTACAAGCCGTCTCGCGGCCTGATCAGCACAGTCGGCCTCGTGCCGGCGTGCCGATCGCTGGACTGCGTGAGCCTGATGGCACGCACCGTCGCCGACCTCCGGGTCGGCCTCGACGTCGTCGCCGCGGTCGACCCGCGCGATGCCTGGGCTCGCCCCCGGCGGCGGAGCGCGGTCGAGCCGAGCGGCCTCCGGGTCGGCCTGCCCGCGCTGGACGAGCTGGACTTCTTCGGCGACGCCGTGATGGCCGCAGCCCACAGTTCGGCCCGCGATCGCATCGCCGACCGGCTGCCCACGGCGGCAGTTCCGCTGGCGCCCTTCCTGCAGGCCGGTGAGCTGTTGTACTCCGGCCCCTGGGTGGCGGAACGCTTGGTGGAGTTCGGCGAGTTCCTGGCCGATCACGCGGATGCCGTGCTCCCTGTCGTGGCCGCGATCATCAGCGGCGGCGACCGGTTCAGTGCCCTCGACGTGTTCCGCGCGCAGTATCGGCTGGCCGAACTCAAGGCCGAGGTCGGACGGCTGTTCGAGGCGGTGGACGTGGTGGTGGTGCCCACGATCGGCACCACGTTCACGGTGCCCGAGGTTCTTGCCGATCCCGTCGCCACGAACACCACCCTCGGCCATTACACCCACTGTGGGAATTTGCTCGACCTGTGCGGCATCGCCGTACCGGCCGGGACAACGACCGACGGTCGTCCGGTCAGCGTGATGGTCCTCGGACCGGCGCTGGCCGACGACGTCGTGCTCGCCGTAGCCGAAGCGATCAGCGTCGATCGCCTGACCTGACCTCGCGGCACCCCGCCGCGGCAACCTCGCGGGTCGTCGACCCGCTGTCAGCTGGAGCACTCACATGCCCGAAACCGCCCCCCTCGACGCCGCCCTGGACCCGGCGTCAGAATCCCTGTCCTCGGCCCCGGTGGTCGACGCCGTTCCTGGGCCGTTCCCATTGCCAGCGGGAAAGGTCGCCCTCCTGGTCATCGACATGCAACGCGACTTCCTGCTGCCCGGTGGCTTCGGCGAGACGCTGGGCAACGACGTCGCGCAGCTGGCTGTCGTCGTCCCGCCCCTGCAGCGTCTGCTCGCAGCTGCCCGGGAAGCCGGCCTGATGATCATCCACACCCGCGAAGGTCACCGGCCGGATCTGTCCGACCTGCCGCCGGCCAAGCATCGCCGCGGCGCGCCGTCCTTGCGGATCGGCGACCCAGGCCCGTACGGCCGGATCCTGATCCGCGGCGAGTACGGCCACGACATCATCGACGAGCTGGCACCGCTGCCCGGCGAACTGGTCATCGACAAGCCCGGCAAGGGATCGTTCTACGGCACCGACCTGCAGCAGACGCTGACCGAGCAGGGCATCACCCAGCTCATCGTCACCGGGGTCACCACCGAGGTCTGCGTGCACACCACGGTGCGGGAGGCGAACGACCGCGGCTACGAAGTGCTCGTCGTGTCGGACTGCGTCGGTTCGTACTTCCCCGAGTTTCAGCGCGTCGGGCTGGAGATGGTCGCCGCGCAGGGCGGCATCTTCGGCTGGATCAGCGACTCCGACGCCGTGCTCGCCTGCCTCCCCCACCTCGTGACCACCGCGGCCTGAGCGCCGTTCCGGACAAGGACCCCAGCCATGAACCTGACCACTGTCCTGCCCAAGAGCACCCAGGAGCCGATGCGCGTGCCCTGGTGGACCAAGGGAGATCTGAACGCCTTCTTCGGCCTGGCGTTCAACATCTTGGTAAACGTACTGACGCTGACCTCGTTGCTGATCTTCGTGGTCCAGATGCCGGCGCAGCGGGTGCTCGGCACGGTGCTGCCCGCGCTCGGCATCGCCCTGATCGTCGGCAATGTCTACTACACGATCCTCGCCCGCAGACTGGCGCGCCGTGAGCAGCGCACTGACGTCACCGCGATGCCGTACGGGCCGAGCGTCCCGCACATGTTCATCGTCGTCTTCGTCATCATGCTGCCCATCTATCTGAAGACGGGCGACCCGATCCAGGCCTGGCAGGCCGGCCTCGCGTGGGCCTTCATCATCGGCGTGATAGTGCTGCTCGGAGCCTTCATCGGCCCGTTCATCCGCAAGATCACTCCGCGGGCAGCACTCCTCGGCACTCTGGCCGGCATCTCGATCAGCTTCATCTCGATGCGTCCCGCCGGCCAGATCTGGGAGGCCGCTTGGATCGGCCTTCCGGTGCTCGGCATCATCCTGGTGGGATTCTTCACCGACCTCAAGCTGCCCGGCGGGATGCCGATCGGCCTCGCCGCACTGCTGGTCGGCACCGCTATTGCCTGGCTCGGCGGCTACATGTCGGTGCCGGACGTCGCGGCAGCCGCCGGCGATATCGCGCTGGCGGTCCCGTCGCTGAACCTGGGCCTGCTGCTCAACGGGCTGGGAGGCATCGCGCCGCTGCTCGCCACGGCCGTGCCGCTGGGTGTGTACAACTTCCTGGAGGCGATGAGCAACGTCGAGAGTGCGTCCGCGGCAGGCGACAGCTACAACCTGCGCAGCGTTCTGCTCGCCGACGGCACCGGCGCGATCGTCGGCTCGGCCCTCGGCTCGCCCTTCCCACCGGCTGTCTACATCGGCCACCCCGGCTGGAAGAAGGCCGGCGGTCGCGCCGGCTACTCGATGGCGAGCGGCCTGTTCATCGCCGCTCTGTGCTTCCTCGGCCTGTTCGGGGTGCTGCAGACCCTGCTGCCGACCCCGGCCATCGTCCCGATCCTGCTGTACATCGGCCTGCTGATCGGCGCGCAGGCGTTCCAGTCCACCCCGCGGCTGCACGCAGCTGCGGTCGTGGCGGCGATCATCCCGAACCTCGCCGCCTGGGGTGCTGGGCTGATCGACAACGCGCTGGCCGCCGCGGGCACCAGTGCCGCTGAGCTCGGTGCCGAGAAACTCGCCGGCGCAGGGCTGGTCTACGAAGGTCTGCACCTGCTCGGCCAGGGCGCGACTCTCGCGGGCATCGTGCTGGGGGCGATCGTCACCTTCATCCTCGAGAAGCAGTTGTTCCGCAGCGCGCTTGCCGCCGTCATCGGCGCCGGCTTGTGCTGGATCGGACTGCTGCACGCAGAGCAGGTGGGCTGGGCGGCCGCGCCCCAGGTTGCTCTCGGGTACGTGATGCTCGCCGCGGTGCTGGCCGGCATCGGCCTGCTCCAGCGAGGCAAGCCGGAGAGCACGCCAGTGGCCGAGGCGGAGTCGGAGCCGGAGGCCCAGTCCGTCGAGGCCTGAGACCGACGTCGGCCGGGCACGCGGCACGTCGGCGCGGGGTCGTACGGGAGCGGGAGAGAATAACTCCATGAGCAATCCGTACGACCCCAACGCCGGCGCGCAGCCCGCGCCCGATCCCTACAACCAGGGCAGCGCGCCCGATGCTCCCCAGTACGGCGACCAGCCCTCCGGCCAGTCGCCGTACGCCCAGCACAGCTACGGCCAGCCGGCGGCGCCGGACCCGTATGCCCAGCCGACGCAGCCTCAGGTCTACGGGCAGACCTACGCCGACCCGTACGTCCCGGCCCAGGAGTACCCCCAGGGCACCACCATCCTGGTCTTCGGCATCATCGGGATTTTCGTCGCCGTCTTCGCCCCGATTGCCTGGGTGATGGGAAACAAGGCCCTGAAGGAAATGCGGGCCAGCGGGCTGCAGTACAGCAACGAGCAGTCGGTCACCGTCGGGCGCGTCCTCGGCATTGCCTTCAGCATCCTGTACGCGCTCAGCATCGTGTTGATGATCGTCGCGTTCGTGGTCATCTTCGTCGCTGCCTCCGTCAGCCAGTGATCCTGGCAGTGCCAGGCAGCGGGCCAGCTCGTTGAGCGCGCGGTGTCCACGCTGACGACCGGGGTGGGCGCCGACTTCGCCGTGGAATTGGCCGCACTCCGGCGGCGTATTCACGCCCATCCCGAGGTCGGGCTCGATCTCCCGCTGACCCAACGCGCCGTGCTGGACGCACTCGACGGCCTTGATCTGGAGATCACCGTCGGGACGCGCTGCACGTCGGTCGTCGCGGTGCTGCGGGGGGCGGCCCGCGGACCGGGGGGCAGGCGCTCGGTACTGCTTCGGGGGGACATGGACGCCCTACCGGTCACCGAGCGGACCGGTCTGGCCTTCGCGAGCACCGACGGAACGATGCATGCGTGTGGTCACGACCTGCATATCGCAGGACTGGTCGGCGCGGCACGGCTGCTGCATGCCCGACGTGCGGAACTCCCGGGCGACGTCGTGTTCATGTTCCAGCCCGGCGAAGAAGGCTTCGACGGAGCGGCCGTGATGATCGACGAGGGGGTGCTGGACGCGGCCGGCACCCGGGCGTCGGCCGCCTATGCCCTGCACGTCTTGTCGAGTCTGTTGCCGAGCGGCGTCTTCGCCACTCGGGGCGGCCCGATGATGGCGGCGTCGTCCGGCTTGGTCGTGACCGTACGCGGTAGGGGCGGCCACGCGTCCCGTCCGCACGCGGCGGCTGACCCCGTCGTCGCCGCCGCCGAGATGGTCACCGCCCTGCAGACCGTCGTCACCCGTCAGCTCGACGCCTTCGACCCGGTTGTCGTCACCGTCGGGACGTTTCACGCGGGGACGAAGCGCAACATCATCCCCGACACGGCCACCTTCGAAGCGACCGTGCGCACCTTCAGCCCGCAGGCGCTGGATCGGGTGCGGCTGGCCACGACGCGGTTGTGTGCCCAGATCGCGGCCGCGCATGGACTGACGGCCGATGTCTCGTTCGCCGAGGAATACCCCGTCACCGTCAACGCCGAGGCGCACGCCGACCGAGCCCTCGCCGTCGCGACCGAGCTGTTCGGAGCCGCGCGCTCCGTCCAGCTGCCTCACCCGGCGATGGGCTCGGAAGACTTCTCCCGCGTGTTGGCGGAGATCCCTGGCGCGTTCGTGCTGCTGGGTGCGTGTACTCAGCACGACCCGCTCACCGCCCCGAGCAATCACTCCGCAGACGCCGGCTACGACGAGCGCGTGCTTCCCGACGCCGCTGCGCTCCTCGCGGAACTGGCGATTCGGGCGTTGACCGATCCCGTCCCCAGCTCCTGACCGCTCCTCGGAACTCGCCGGACGGGCCCGAGGGCAACGGCGTCAGCGGCCGCCTGGGACAGCAATGGCCAGGGCGACGATGACCACGGCACCGAGGGTGAGCAACCCGATATCGAAGGCACGGCCCCGCACTCGGAGAAGTCCGGCCTCGGCGTTCGGCAGCACCATGCGTTCGACCGCGCCGACGCCCAGCGACGCGCCGATCACCAGGCAACCCAACCGCCACAGCTCGTCGGAGAACACGGCGACCGCGAGCCCCGCGGTCACGCCGATCACGACGACGACCAACGGCCATTGGCGCAGCGACCGTGCCGCGGCACCCGACTCGTGGCGCGCCATCAGCTAGCCGAGGCTCTGTTCGGCGCGCTCGACCACGTTGCGGAGCAGCATGGCGCGGGTCATCAGGCCGACCCCGCCCGGCATCGGCGCCACCCAGCTAGCGACCTCGCGGACGCCGGGGTGAAGGTCACCGACCAGGCCGTCCTCGGTCCGGGTGATGCCGACGTCCACGCAGACGGCGCCCGGCCGGATCATCTCGGCGGTGATCAGTCCCGGCCGGCCCGCCGCGGCGACGATGATGTCGGCCCGGCGGGTATGCGCCGCCAGGTCCTTGGTGCCGGTGTGACACAGGGTGACGGTGGCGTTCTCGCTCCGCCGGGTGAGCAACAGGCCGAGGGGACGGCCGACGGTGGTTCCTCGCCCGACGACGCACACCTCGGCGCCGTCCAACTCCACCCCGTACCCGCGCAACAGTTCCACCACGCCACGGGGCGTGCACGGCAACGGCCCCGGCTCGCCGAGGACCAGTCGGCCGAGGTTCGTCGGATGCAGGCCGTCGGCATCCTTGTCCGGGTCGACCAGACCGAGCGCCCAGTTGTCATCCAGCCCGGGCGGCAATGGCAGCTGCACGATGTAGCCGGTGCAGGCGGGATCGGCATTGAGCTCGGCCAGTCGCGCGGCGAGTTGGCTGGGCGTCGTCGCGGCCGGCAACTCGACTTGGATCGAGGTGATGCCGACCTGGGCGCAGTCGCGGTGCTTGCCTGCGACATAGGAGCGGCTGGCAGGATCGTCGCCGACCAGCACCGTTCCGAGGCCCGGTACGACACCTCGCTCGGCGAGCTGCGTCACCCGCTCGGCAAGGTTCGCCTTGACCTTCGCCGCCAGTGCCTTGCCGTCGAGAACCTGTGCCGCCATGGACGTGTCTCCTCAGACCTCAGTGGAAGAAGTGGCGCGCGCCGGTGAGGTACATCGCGGCGCCGGCGGCCTGCACCGCCGCGATCACGTCGGCGTCGCGGACCGAGCCGCCCGGTTGGACGATGGCGCTGACACCGGCGTCGAGCAGGATCTGCGGACCGTCGGCGAATGGGAAGAAGGCGTCGGAGGCGGCGACCGATCCTGCTGCCCTGGTGCCGGCACGTTCGGTCGCGAGCCGGCACGAGTCGACGCGATTCACCTGGCCCATTCCGACCCCGACTGCGGCGCCGCCCCGCGCGAGCAGGATCGCATTCGACTTGACGCCCCGCACCGCCTTCCACGCGAACGCAAGATCGGCGAGAACGTCGTCGGCCACCGGATCACCCGCGACCAGCGTCCAGGTGGCCGGATCGTCGTGGGCCGCGTTCACCTGGTCCTTGGCCTGCAGCAGCAGACCGCCGTCGATCCGACGGGTTTCTGCTCCGCCGCGCCGCAGTGGCTCGACCACCAGGAGCCGGATGTTCTTCTTCGCGGCCAGCACCTCGACCGCGCCGTCCTCGTATCCGGGGGCGACGACGACCTCGGTGAACACCTCGGCCACCTGCTGGGCCATCTGGACGCTGACCGGTCGGTTGGCGGCGATCACGCCTCCGAACGCGGACACCGGATCGCACGCATGCGCCCGTCGATGGGCCTCGGCAGCATCGGAGCCGACCGCGATCCCGCACGGGTTGGCGTGCTTGATGATGGCCACCGCCGGCTCATCGAAGTCGTACGCGGCCCGCCGAGCCGCGTCAGCGTCGACATAGTTGTTGAAGGACATCTCCTTGCCGTGCAGTTGCTCGGCGCGCGCGAGCCCGCGCGGACCGAATCCGTCGGCGTACAGCGCGGCGGGCTGGTGCGGATTCTCGCCGTAGCGCAGCCCCGACACCTTGTTCCAGGTTGCTCCCACCCAGCGCGGGAAACCGCTGCCGTCGCTCGAATCGGTGAGCACGTTGCCCATCCAGCTCGCCACGGCGACGTCGTACGTCGCGGTGTGCACGAAGGCGGCAGCCGCCAACTGCTGCCGCTCGGCAAGGGTGAAGCCGCCGGAGTCGAGCGCGGCGTACAGCTGCGGATACTGCTCCGGCGAGGTGACGACGGCGACGCTGGGGTGGTTCTTCGCCGAGCTGCGCACCATCGCAGGACCGCCGATGTCGATCTGCTCGATGCACTCCTCGGGCGTCGCACCCGACATCACCGTCGCCGTGAACGGGTACAGATTGCTCACCAGCAGATCGAACGGCTGCACTCCGAGCTCATCGATCTGGTGGCGGTGGGTGTCGAGCCGGAGGTCGGCCAGCAGACCCGCGTGCACCTTGGGATGCAGCGTCTTGACCCGACCGTCCAGGCACTCGGGGAATCCGGTGACCTCCTCGATCGGGGTGACCGGTACGCCGGACTCCGCAATCGTGCGGGCAGTGGAGCCGGTCGATACAAGCTCGACGCCGGCCGCTGACAGCGCCTGCGCCAGCTCGACCAGGCCGGACTTGTCGTACACCGAGACCAGTGCGCGGCGAAGAGGTCGCCGCGCCTCCCCATCGACGGAGTCGGCGATCGGCTCGGCGCCGGAATTGAGCGAGGTCATGGATTCCATCTCACCTTTCGGTCGAGCACGCGCCACCTCTGGGTAGCGAGGCGGTGGGTGACGGCGACCAGCAGGTCGCGTTCGGCCACCTTGATGCGTTCGTGCAGGGTGTCGACGGTGTCGTCGTCAACCACCGGAACCGCGCACTGGTCGAGGATCACACCGGTGTCGACGCCCTCGTCGACCAGGAAGACGGTCGCGCCGGTGATCTTCACCCCGTACGCGAGCGCGTCGCGCGGTCCGTGCATCCCCGGAAACGACGGCAGCAGCGCTGGGTGGCTGTTGATCATCCGACCGCCGAATGCGGCCAGGAATCCGGGCCCGACCAGTTTCATGAAGCCGGCGCTGATCACCAGATCCGGCTGGTGCTCAGCAACGGCGCCGGTGAGCGCCGCATCCCACTCCGCGCGCGTCGGGTGATCGCCGACCGCTACCACGAAGCCGGGCACCCCGGCGCGTGACGCACGCTCCAGTGCAGGGACACCGGGCCGGTCCGAGCCGACGGCCACGATTCGGGCGCCGTACTCGGAGGACTCCGCGGCATCGAGCAAGGCCTGCAGCAGGGTGCCGCTGCCCGACACCAGCACGACCGCGCGCGCCCTCCGCCCGCTCGCGGGCGCGAAGGTATCGGCTGCGGGCACCTGCACACCCTACCGACGCGGACCCCCTGGTGCCGCGCGCGGCCAAGGCAGCCTAGGTACGCGGCCCGCGGGGCCGCCGGCGCGGAATGACACGCAACAGCAGGCCTGTGATCATGCCGGCCAGCCCCATCGTGCTGCAGCCCATGACGAGCAGCGGGAGCAGCCGTGGGCCGAGCCCGGCCAGCCTCAGCGCGCCCAGGTCGCCGCTGCAGGCCCACGCGATGCCGACGAACACCAGCGCCGAGGCGACGCCTGCCAGCCCGCCAACCAGGCTGGCCAGATCGACTCGCCACGGCCCTGAACTCCGCCGCGCGCCCTCACGCACGGTGATCCAGGCGGCGACGGCTCCGGCCAGCACCCCGGCTGCCAGCCACCAGGCCTGTGACACCGAGCCCGGGCCCGCCTGCGGAAGCGCGCCGAGCAACGGGATGCTCGGCAGCAGCCCGAGGTCGGTCGAGGCAGGCGCCACCACCGTCCCGGCGCCGAGCGAGAAGCCGGCGCCGAGCGCGTACGAGGCCGCCCACACGACGGCGTTGGGAACGAACGCCCACTGCGCCAGCAGCAGCGCGATCCCACCTGCGACTCCCGGCTCAACGGACGCGATCAGTTCACGCACCCGTCCGAGGTGAACCACCAGCGACGCGGTCAGCAACGCGGCTCCGGCACCCGCCAGCACCAGTTGGGACGCCACCACGGCCCGCGGGAGACGCCGCAACCACGTCGGCACCGCCTGCGCCCGGGTGAGTTCGAACGCCCGGGTGCTTCCCCATCCGGTCGCGGCAGCGAGCACGATGACGACGCTTCCCCAGCGCGCCGGCGCCTGCCAGGGTTCGCCCGCCACGATGCCCAGGACCACCACGGGGACCAGATAGGCGACGAGTACGGTGACGGCGATCACCCCCGGCCCGCTCGGCTGCTCCGGCTTGATCCAGCGGGTCGCGAGAATGGCGACGCGGCAGAGCCCGAGCGCAGCCAACGCCGTCAGGCCCCACGGGACGAGGGTGACGGTGAGGGTTCCCAGACCTACCCCGATGCCGTTGCCGAGCAGCCAGAGCCGGGTGCCGACCAGCAACGCTCCGGACAGTGAGCCGGACGCGTCCGACGTAGCGGAGAGCCAGCCCATCGCCGTGACACCGGCGCACAGCAGCCAGGTGAGCAACGCGACTCCCAGCCCGCCGACGACGGCGACCAGCGGCCAACCGAACGGCGGCCGGGCCGGCTGGGCCTTCAGGTCCTGTGCGGCGGACGCATCCGCCTCGGACGCGTGTAGCGCGACGCCGTCGGTGTTGCGGCGGGTGGAAAGCAAGGAGGCCATATCGCGTCCATGCTGACCCAGCCTGTGCAACGGCGCCGCCAGACACGCCTGCCGCGGGTAAAGTCGTCGATGTTCTGCGGCGCCGAGGCCACCAGGAGTGTGATCGGGCGCCGAGCGGGCCGATCCCTAGCGGCTCGTACCGGCACACCACACCCACCCGAGGAGTCATCGCGCATGGCCGACCAGGAGCCCGCGCCGTACCGCCCGCGGCGCGCCGCCGAGGATCACGACGGCGAACAGCCCGCCGAGAGCCTCTCCGAGGCACCGGCCGACTCCACCGACGAGGATGAGCCCAACAAGCCGCTCTACCGCGACGAGGTCGAGGGCGCGGACGCTGCCGCCCAGGCCGCGAGCGACGAGGGGCCGAGCCTTCGCCGCCCCAGCTTCGTGCGTCGGGCCCCGCGCGCCGACGACGACGATGCCACCACCCTGCTGCCGCGGACGCGCGGCCGCGGCAAGGAGGCCGCCGACGACCCGGCTGGCGCCGACGCTGACGACCTCGACGGCTCCTCCAGCCGACGCCCCCTCGGCGCTCGCACCCGGTACGCACTGATCGCCGGAGCGGTCGCAGCGATTGCCGTCATCGGCATCGCGATCGGGTACGCCATCCTCGGCGTCGGCGAGCGACCGAACGGTGACGGCCAGCCGAACGGCACCGGGGGGACGTCGGAGACCGGCGGGGAGAGTCCCGGTCCGGAGTCGCTGCTCACCGACCAACTCCTGCTGTCGCCGGAGCAGGCAGCGGTCCTGGCGAAGAAGCAGACCTGGACGGTGACGGCGACCGAGCGGGGCGCCTCCGACACGTCCGCCGATGCCGCCTGCTTCACCGGCGAACTCGTCGAAGGCGAGCCGGCGCCTCAGCAGACCGTCCGTCGGATCCTCAGCACAGGCGACCGCAACTCCCCAAGTGCCCTGCACAAGGCGACTGCCTACAGTTCGAACGAAGAGGCTGCGCAGGCGTTCGTCGTCGCCTCCAAGACCCTGGGCAGTTGCGACGCGCCGGGCTCCTACCTCGTCGAGGGCTACACCGTTACGAGCCTCGGCGACCAGGCCGTCTCGGCCGTCGTCAGCGAACGCGACGGCTCCGACGAGCGTCCACACAGCGTGATCATCAGCCGTTCGGGTCGTGTCCTGAACGTCCTCGACGCGACCGCGAGCAAGGACCCGATCCGGATGGCCTCGGTCGCCGCGGCGCTGGGCCAGGTGAACGCCGTGCAATGCCGCCCCACCGGCGGCACCTGCACCGGTGAGCCCGAGGTGGCGCCCGGCCCACCGCCGCTCGGCGGTGATCAGCCGGGGCTGCTGGCCTTCGGGGACCTGCCGCCGGCCGGCCCGCGACTGACGCCTTGGGTGGCGACAGCCCCGGAGGCACCGAAGGAGGACTTCGTCGGGTCCAACTGCGAGACCGTGAACTGGTCCACCGTCAGCGCCAATTCCACGACGTCGCGCGTCTACTTGCTGCAGGACAGCGGCAAGAGCCTCTTCGGCTTGAACGAGATCGTGCTCACCTTCGACGACGAGGGCGCCGCGGAGAAGTTCGCCACCAAGGTCAAGGACGACTGGTCCTCCTGCACCAAGCGGCGGCTGACAGCGGCGGTCGACGTGTCCGGCAAACTCAAGTCGACCGGGGCACAGGAGACCGCAGTCACCGGCTGGACCGCAAAGGTCGAGCAGAAGACCTCGGCTGAGACGATCACCTACCGGGTCGGCGTGGCACACGCGGGCAAGGCCGTCGCGTACACGTTCCTCACACCGCAGAAGGACCTCGACTTCACCGCCACCCAGTGGGACGGGGTGACGCTGCGCGCAGCGGAGCGGACGACCCAGGTCTCCTGAGCTAGCGGCTCAGCTCCGCCGCCGACGCTCCGTCCACTCTGCCGAGCGCCACCATCGCCTTCAGCAGGGCGCCAAGGGTTTCGTTGTCGGTGATCTCGCTGGTTGCGATCCACTGCAGCAACTCGCGCCAGGAGAGGTCACGCATCCGGGTGATTCCCTCGTCGTCTTGTTCGCTGCCACCGACGACTTCCAGCCCGCGCGCCAGAAAGACCCGGCCGGGGGCGTCCGCGACGCCGTTCAACGAGTGAACCTCGCCGAGGTCCTGCCAGTCCCGCGCCGCGAGTCCCGTTTCCTCTCGCAACTCGCGCTGGGCGGCGGTCAGCAGATCGTCACCGCCTGCCCCGCCGGCTGGGATCTCCCACGAGCGCCGTCCGATCGCATACCGATCGATCTCCACGACGACGACACGATCGTCGTCGGTCACCGCCACGACGAACACGGCCGGCGCCCGCACCTCGACGACTCCGTAGATGCCCGCGGTACCGTCCGGCCGGGTCACCGCGTCCTCCCGGACCCTGATCCAGGGATTCTCGTAGCCGACCCGGGTATCGCTGCGCTGCCAACTCATCTGCTGTGCTTCCGCCTCGTGCCGTCGGGCGTGGATCCCACCCCCGTACGCGCAGGCACCGGCTAGAGAGCCGCCATCACCTCGCGCATCAGGGCCGCTGTCTCGCTCGGCGTCTTGCCGACCCGCACCCCAGCGGCCTCGAGAGCCTCCTTCTTCGCGGCCGCCGTGCCCGAAGACCCGGAGACGATCGCGCCCGCGTGACCCATCGTCTTGCCCTCCGGGGCGGTGAACCCCGCGACGTACCCGACGACGGGCTTGGTGACGTTGGATTTGATGAAATCGGCCGCGCGCTCCTCAGCGTCCCCGCCGATCTCACCGATCATCACGATGGCGTCGGTGTCGGGATCGTCTTGAAACGCGGCAAGGCAATCGATGTGGGTGGTCCCGATGATCGGGTCACCACCGATGCCGACGGCGGAGGAGAAACCGATATCGCGCAGCTCGTACATCATCTGGTACGTCAGCGTGCCGGACTTGGACACCAGGCCGATCCGCCCAGGCTGGGTGATGTCGGCCGGGATGATGCCGGCGTTGGACTGACCCGGTGAGATCAGCCCGGGGCAGTTCGGGCCGATCAGTCGGGTGGAACTGCCCTTCGAGAGCGCGAAGAACTCCGCTGTGTCCTTCACCGGAATGCCCTCGGTGATGACAACGGCGAGTGGGATGGCGGCCTCGACCGCCTCGACGACGGCAGCCTTGGCGAAGCGCGCCGGCACGAAGATGACGGTGACGTTGGCGCCGGTGGACTCCACGGCTTCCCCGACCGAATTGAAGACCGGGACGGCGGACTCCTCGAACTCCACCACCTGGCCGCCCTTGCGTGGTGTCACCCCGCCGACGATCGCCGTACCAGAGCTCAGCATCCGCTGGGTGTGTTTGCGACCCTCGGAACCTGTCATCCCCTGCACGATGACCTTCGAGTCCGCATTCAGAAAGATTGCCATCTCGTCGCCCCTCAGCTCGACGCCAGCTCGGCGGCCCTGCGGGCCGCTCCGTCCATCGTGTCCACCTGCTCCAGCCCCGGCAGCCCGGCCTCGGTGAGGATCTGCCGGCCGAGTTCTGCGTTGTTTCCGTCGAGTCTGACCACCAACGGGACGTCGACGTGCTCGTCGCGGCTGGCGAGCAGTTCGAATGCCTGCACGATGCCGTTTGCGACCGCATCGCACGCCGTGATCCCGCCGAAGACGTTCACGAAGACGCTCTTCACCTGCTCGTCCCCGATGATGATCTCCAGGCCGTTGGCCATCACCTCAGCACTGGCGCCGCCGCCGATGTCGAGGAAGTTCGCCGGCTTTGGGCTTCCCGCGAACTCCTCGCCGGCGTACGCAACGACATCCAGCGTGCTCATCACCAGGCCGGCCCCGTTGCCGATGATGCCGACTGAGCCGTCGAGCTTCACGTAGTTCAGGCCCTTCTCCTTGGCCGCCGCCTCGAGCGGGTCCTGAGCCGAGACGTCCGCGAGAGCTTCCTGGGTGGGATGCCGGAACGAGGCATTCGTGTCCAGCGAGACCTTGCCGTCGAGTGCGACGATCCGGCCGTCGCTGGTCTTCACCAGAGGGTTGACCTCCACCAGCGTCGCGTCCTCCTCGGCGTACACCGTGCCGAGCAGCTGCAACACCCGAGCGATCTCCTCCGCGTCGGCATCGTCGAAACCGGCCGCGGCGACGATCTCGTCCGCCGTGGCCTGATCAATGCCGGTGTTCGGGTCGACGGGTATCCGGGCGAGAGCCTGCGGCCGCTCGACGGCGAGCGTCTCGATGTCGACGCCACCCTCCTTGGAGCACATCGCGAGGTAGCTGCGATTCGCCCGGTCGAGCAGCAGCGAGAAGTAGTACTCCTCGACGATGTCAGCTCCTTCGGCGATCATCACGGTGCGCACGGTGTGGCCCTTGATGTCCATGCCGAGGATCTCGCCGGCTCGCTGCCCGGCCTCCTCGGGGCTGCGGGCGACCTTGACACCACCGGCCTTGCCGCGGCCGCCGGTCTTCACCTGCGCCTTCACCACCACGACCGGGGTGCCCAGGTCGGCGGCGGCGGCTGCCGCCTCGTCGGCAGTGGTTGCGGTGATCCCGCGCAGGACGGGAACGCCATGGGCCTCGAACAGATCCCGAGCCTGGTACTCGAACAGGTCCACGAAATTCCTCCTTCGGTCACGCTGGAGCCGCGGGTCGGCGGACAGGTGAGGGGCCACATTCGGGCCGTGGACGAGCCTAGTGGGCGGCACCGTCAGACGCGCGCCTGCCCGCCGGGCGGCGGGCTGGCGGCTTGCCTGGGCCGTCGGCGATCAACCCGGGTGCGGCACGCCGACGTTGGCTCGGACCCAGGCGACGATCTCGCTCATCGTCGCCCCGGGGGTGAAGACCCGAGCCACGCCCATGGCAGCGAGAGGCTCGCGATCGGCCTCCGGAATGATGCCGCCGCCGAAGACCACGATGTCGGCGGCGTCCTCGGCCCGGAGCAGGTCGACCACCCGGGCGAACAGCGTGAGGTGCGCGCCCGAGAGCACCGAGAGGCCGATCGCGTCGGCGTCCTCGGCGATCGCGGTGCGCACGATCTGTTCGGGTGTCTGGTGCAGGCCGGTGTAGATGACCTCCATCCCGGCGTCCCGCAGGGCCCGCGCGACCACTTTCGCACCGCGATCGTGCCCATCCAGACCGGGCTTGGCGACGACGATGCGGAGTGGGCCGCGGACGACCGAGTCCTCGCCGGAATCCACGGCCACCAAGCTACTCGCAGGTAGGCTTGCGCCGTGCCGAGTCGCGCCAACGTTGGTCGCTCGCTCGCGGCAGTAGCGAAGGTAGTTACCCGTGATGTCCCGCGAGTGGCTTCTGGCGTCGCCGTAGAACTGGGCTGGGCTGGTGCACATCTGGTGACCTACCCGATCGGCGTTGCCCGCGGGATTCCTGAACGGCGCGCCAGTGGCAGCGACCTGGCCCATTTGAGCCCGGTGCAACGCGGCATGGTGCACCACGGGATCGCGGCTGCCGAGACCCCGATCCTGCTGGTCCACGGCATCCTCGACAATCACGCGATCTTCACGGTGATGGAGCGGGCTCTACGCAGGCGCGGGTTCCGCACCATCACCTTCTACGACTACGGGTTGCTCACCAGGGATGTGCCGGCCGCAGCCGAGAAGCTCGGCGACGCGGTCGAGAAGCTCGCCGCGAACACCGGCTACGAGCGGGTGCACGTCGTCGGGCACAGCCTCGGCGGACTGCTGGCGCGCTACTACGTGCAGAAGCTCGGGGGTGACCGGTACGTGCACACGCTGGTGACGATGGGCACGCCACACCAGGGGACGACGATGGCGCGCGCACTCGGGTTTGCGCCGCTGGTCCGCCAGTTGACTCCGCAGTCGCCGGTGATCCGTGCGCTCGCCGAGCCCGCCCCGGGGTGCCGCACCCGCTTCGTCGCCTTCCACAGCGACCTCGACCATCTCATCGTGCCGAGTCGCTTCGCCCGCATCGAGCACCCCGACCTCAACGTCCGCAATGTCGCCGTGCGCGGCATCGGCCACCTGTCGATGCCCAACAACGGCCGGATCGCCTTCCAGATCGCTGCTGCTTTACGTGATCTTGACCCTGACGGCACTCCAGCCGACGCCGGTAACGTTTAAGATTTCATCGACTCAGCCGGAGGCCGGATGGCGGTCGACGGTTTGAGGCAACGAGACCTGTTTGTTATCTTTCTCACGTTCGCCGGCTCCCAGTCCGGCCAGGCAGCAAGAGACAAACGGCACCGCTGGGTGCGTCCGGGGCACACTCCACCTGTGGATGCGTACCGATCGGCACGCCTGGCGACGTAGGAACGATGGGATGAGGACGAGCTGAACACCACCGGAGGGCGCGTGCGGACAACGACACCGCAGCAGCCCGCGCGCGAGGCGGACGCCACCGAACGGCGTCGCTGGCTGTCGCACGTGGTCGCCGCTCTCGGGGTCAGCGCACTCGGGATCGCGGTCGCTGGCGCACTCCCGTTGACCACGAGTGCTCAGACCATCAGCGCCGCCGGGCCGCAGTCGGCCGTCATCCGCTCCTACCCCGCGACCACCACCGCGGCACCCGAGGATGGCGGAGCACTCGCCGATCCCCGCGTCCAGGAAATCGTGTCAGTGTTCGCCGCCGCCCCCGTGGTCGATGCCGGCTTCACCGGCAGCGCCTCGTTGCGCAGCGCATTGCTCCGCGAGCGTGCCGCTCAGCGCGCCGAGTTCCTCGCCGAGTCGGCGGCGGGAATTGCCCGCGCCATCAACAGCGCCAGCGCCGACGCCCGTCAGGGAAGCCTCAAAGCGGCCGATCTCGCCAGCCAGCAGGCGGCCGCAGCGGCCGCTCGGGAAAGTCTGCGGCGTGCTGTGGCGGCGCGCCTCGCCGCGACCGGCGATCGCGAGGTCGTCCAGTCGACCGAGCCCGTCAGCGCCGCTCCCTCGATCCCGGACAGCGGCGGCGCCGCGTCCCCGGTGCCCGGCGCGGTCATCGGCGCACACTTCGGTCAGCGCGGGCTCTGGGCGTCCTACCACACCGGACTCGATTTCCGGGCGGCGCACGGCACTCCGATCCGTGCTGTGAAGTCCGGCGTCGTGATCTACGCCGGCAACTCCGGCGACTGGGCCGGCAATCACGTCGCCGTGCGGCACGCCGATGGAATGACCACGATGTCGTCCCACATGTCGTCGATGGCAGTGCGGGCGGGGCAGACCGTCCGCGCCGGTCAGGTGATCGGCTACGTCGGACAGACGGGACGCGCGTTCGGCGCCCACCTGCACTTCGAGTTGTACCCAGCGGGGGTCAAGTACGGGGACGTCTACAAGGCGATCAACCCGGTTCCGTGGCTGAACGCTGCGGGCGTTCGCACCCGCTGACCTCTCCGTGCCGCGTTTCCGACTCCTCGCCGAGGAGCCGTCGCCCTACCTCGACCGGTTCGGCTGGCTTCTCGGCATGGTCTCGGTTTCGCTCGCGGGGCAGGCGCTGATCGACGTTCACCTTTCGCCGGTCGGCGCCGCCATCTCGCACGTACTCAGTGGCGCAGCCCTGATGGTCGCTGCACGGGTCACCGGTGTCACGCGCGGCGTACGCAGGGCGGCCGATCTCCTGGTCGCTTCAGTCGTGCTGGCCAACATCGGGCTTGTCGTGACGCAGCTGACCACGGGTACGCCGCCATCGGAGTCGCGCGTCGGAGTGGACCCGCTGTGGCTACTCGCCGCAGCGCTGGTACCGGCGATCGTGCTCGCCCGGCTTGCGCGGCACACGGTCGTCCGAGTCGCGACGCTCGCCGGCGCACTCGCCGCCTACCTCCAGATCGCGGTGGCGTACGCACAGCTCTATCAAGCGATCGATGTCTGGAGCGAGACCCCGCTGTTCGGCTTCCCGGTGCCGACGACCGCGTACAGCTACTTCAGCATGGTGACCATCGCCACCCTTGGCTACGGCGACCTCGCGGCGGTTGGCGCGCTCGGGCGCTTCCTCTCCGCGTCCGAGGCGGTGGTCGGGCAGGTCTTCCTGGTCACGATCGTCGCGGTGATCGTGTCCCGGCTCGCCGCTCGAGCCGGGAGTGGCGCATCGGACAGCCGCCCCCGGCGCGACGAGGAATACGATCCGCCGGACACGGCGCGCGATCACGAGCTCTGAGACGCCGGGCGACGCGGCATCGTGAAGCCGGTCACAGCACCAACGAGACCTGCGTCACACCTAGTGAGACCACTATTGCGAGTGGTTGACGGACATTTTTGACCCCCGTTACGAATCCGTTATTGTCTTTGACAAGTCCTCCTGCACCGCACCCCACGGGTCTCGAAGGTCGGTCGGTTCGCCTCGGCTCGCACCCGCGCAGGGTCGGACTCCGTCCCATTCCATGTGCCTTGCAGGAGGCTGCTGTGCTGCGCTCGTTCGACGTGCCGCCATCCGCTCCAGCGGACGCGGCAGCGCGCCGCGACACTGCCCGTGGCTGGCTGTCTCGGGGCCTGTCCGGCGTCGCCATCGCGGCCGTGGGTATCGGCGTGGGTGGATCCCTCGCGTTCACCGGCACCGCCCACGGAGTCCCGTCGATCACCGAAGTCGGCGGAATCGCGTCCATCGCGCCGCAACCCTCCCTGACGCCATTCGCCGAAGGGGCAACGCGACCCGAGGCTGACCCGGACCGGATTCAGCACCGGGCCGATTGGCGCGCGGAGAAGCTGCAGGAGCTGGAGAGCGACACAGCCGAGACCGCCGTCGTCGAGCACGCGGCAGCGCGCGATCGGGCCCTGGCGTCCGTCACGAAGGCAACCAGCAAGGAACGAGCCAAGCTGCAGCGAGATCGCTCTGACGCCGCCCGCGGCTGCGTGCCGGTGCGTGGCCACTACACGATCGCTGCGCGCTTCGGCGCGGTAGGCGCCTGGGCCCGGTACCACACGGGCTTCGACTTCTCAGCCCCGGTGGGGACGACCCTGCGAGCCCCTGCGGCCGGAGTGGTCACCAATGCCGGCAGCGGGCCGGCGAGCGGCTGGGCCGGGAACTACGTCGTCATCAAGCACGACGACGGCAGCCAGACCCTGATGGCCCACATGTCTGCTGTCACCGTCGACAAGGGTGAGCGGGTGTCTGCCTGCGACAAGGTCGGCGCGGTGGGAATGACCGGTCGCACCTTCGGCCCGCACGTTCACTTCGAGGTGTACCCGAAGGGTGCGGAGCCGGGCGATGTCTACGCCGCGGTCGACCCGGCACCGTGGATGAAGAAGCGCCACATCAAGCCTTAGGCGCCGCGGCTCAGCCGCCCAGCTTCTCCACCGGTGCGTGTTTCAGCGACAGTCGCTTCACGCCCGCCGAGCCGAAGTCGACATCGGCCATCGGACGATCGGGGCTGCCGGACGTCGCGATGACCTTGCCCATGCCGAAGGTGCTGTGCAGCACGCGATCGCCGCTGACGAGTTCCGGCGCCGTCCGGGCAAGCGGTCGGGACGCACCGAAGCCCACCGAGTTGCGCCAGGCGCGATTGGCAGTCGTCGCCGACGTGTTCCGCCAGCTGCTCATCGCCGACGCAGTCCGCCGCCAATCGACCAGGTGGTCTGGGACCTCGGTCAGAAATCGGCTCGGCGGGTTGTGCTGAGGGCTGCCGTACACCGAGCGCGCGATCGCTCGGCTCAAGTAAAGCCGGCGGCGCGCCCGGGTGATCCCGACGTAGGCGAGTCGCCGTTCCTCCGCAAGCTCCTCCCCCGGCGTCGCCGACCGTTCGGTCAGGGCTCGCTGATGGGGAAAGACACCGTCCTCCAGACCGGTGAGAAACACGTCCTCGAACTCCAGGCCCTTGGCGGTGTGCAACGTCATCAGCGTCACCACACCGCTGTCCTGAGCGTCGTCGGTGGGAATCTGGTCCGAGTCGGCCACCAGCGCGACCCGCTCCAGGAAGGCCGGCAGCGTCGGATCCGGCTGCGCGGAACCCGCCGCGAGGTCCAGTTCCCCGCCGGGACCGAGGTCCGCGACGACGCCGAGGGCGTCGACGGCACCGGCATCCGGTCCTGAGTCCGCCGTCCCATCGGTCTCCTCAAGGCCATCCAGTTCCTCCAGTTCGCTCAGCGCCTCCACGCCGCTGACGAACTCGCGCGCCACAGTGATCAGCTCACGCAGATTCTCCAGCCGGGTCTCGTCCTGAGGGTCGCTGGACGCATGCAACTCGGCGAGGTAGCCCGACGTGTCGAGCACGCTCGCCAGGATCGCGTCCGCCGGTAGCTGATCGGCCACCATCTGCTCGTGTTCATCCAGCAGCGCAGCGAACCAGCGCAGCTGGCCGAGCGAACGGGTGGCCAGGCCGGGTACCTCGTCGAGCCGCCGAAGCGCTTCGCCGAAGCTGATCCGCTCGCGGGCAGCGAATTCGGCCACCGCCGCCTCCGCACGCTCGCCGATCCCCCGTTTGGGGACGTTCAGGATGCGACGGACAGAGACGTCGTCGCTGCGGTTGGCGATCGCCCGCAGGTACGCGACGGCATCGCGCACCTCACGCCGCTCGTAGAAGCGGACCCCGCCGACCACCTTGTACGGCAGGCCCGAGCGGACGAACACCTCTTCGAAGGCGCGCGACTGGGCGTTGGTGCGGTAGAAGACAGCGGCGTCGCCGTAACGGCCAGTCCGAGACTCGTGCAGGCGACGCAACTCCCCCGCAACGAACTGCGCCTCGTCGTGCTCGGAGTCGGCCACATATCCGACGATCAATTCCCCATCGCCGGCGTCGGACCAGAGATTCTTTGGCTTGCGGTTCGGATTGCGGACGATGACGGCATTCGCCGCATTCAGGATCGTCTGCGTCGAACGGTAGTTCTGCTCGAGCATGATGACGCGGGCGCCCGGGAAGTCGGACTGGAAGTCGTTGATGTTGCGAATCGTCGCCCCGCGGAACGCGTAGATCGACTGGTCGGAGTCCCCCACCACCATCAGCTCCGGCGCCGGCACGGGTACGACCCCCTCCGCCGACTCGACGTCCGCAGCGCAGAGCTCGCGCACCAGCACATATTGGGCATGGTTGGTGTCTTGGTACTCATCGACCAGAACATGGCGGAAGCGTCGACGGTACTGCTCGCGGAGATCGGGGAAGGCCTGCAGCAGGTGCACCGTGGTCATGATCAAGTCGTCGAAGTCCAGCGCATCCGAGGCAACCAGCCGGCGTTGGTACTCCGCGTAGGCGGCCGCGTGGCTCTGCTCGATCGGCGTCTCGGCCGCGGACACCGCGGCTTCGTGGTCGACCAACTCGTTCTTCTTGTTCGACATCCAGCTCATCAGCCCGCGCACGGGGAAACGCTTCGGATCGAGATTCAGATCGGTAGCGACCAGTTGCATCAGCCGCTTGGAATCCGCGTCGTCGTAGATGGAGAAGCTCCGGGACACCCCGAACCTGCCAATCTCGGACCGGAGGATACGCACGCACGCCGAGTGGAACGTCGAGACCCACATCAGCTTCGCCCGGTTTCCCACGAGGTCGAGCACCCGCCCGCGCATCTCCGCGGCCGCCTTGTTGGTGAACGTGATCGCGAGGATCGAGCCCGGGTGAGCGTGCCGCTCCGAGAGCAGATAGGCGATCCGGCGCGTGAGGACGCGGGTCTTGCCCGATCCGGCGCCTGCGACGACGAGCACCGGTGATCCGGCATGAACGACGGCGTCGCGCTGCTGCGGATTGAGCCCCTCGAGCAACTGTGCCCCGGTGGGCCGCTGCTGCCGTGGCCGCACCGGCTCGGGTGCAGGACTGGCGGCGGCGAGCGTGGCTTCACCCTGGTCCGGGGCGACAGGCGGCGACGAGCTCATGGCGGAACCACCCTAGACGGCCGATCCGACAGGATCGGGCCCGACCGCGCCCCGGACCAGTGGGTGCCGGGAACAGGACCGAAGGTCACGGGTCGGCTGACCGGTCGGAGGGTACATTGACCGCATGTGGCGGCGGCGGCTCCGGGTGCGCCATCTGCTGAAGCGCACCCTGCAGGGATTCGTGGCCGTCCAGGGAGCCACCTTGCTGGCGTTGGCGGTGGTCGATTACCGCCGCAAGCGGACGCGCCGCCCCGTGTCGTTCCCGCGCATCGCCCCGCGCTCGGTGACCGCCGGTGGGTCGGAGGTGACGGTCTACACCTACGGGGAGGACCTCTACCGCGACATGCTGGACGCGATCCGGCAGGCGCGATCCCGGGTGTTCTTCGAGACCTTCATCTGGAAGGCCGATGCCGTCGGTCAGGCATTCAAAGACGCCCTCGTCGATGCTGCCAACCGCGGCGTGAAGGTGTACGTCGTCTTCGACGAGTTCGCCAATCTGGTCGTACCGCGCCGATTCTTCGCCTTCCCCAGCAACATCGCCGTGCGCCGGCATCCCATGATCGCCTCGGGATTCCGCTTTCCACGCAACAGCGGCCGGGATCACCGGAAGGTGCTTGTCGTCGACGACCACGTGGCCTTCCTCGGCGGCTACAACATCGGCAGCCTGTACGCGACCGACTGGCGCGACACGCACGCGCGGCTGACCGGGGACATCGTCTGGGACGTGCAGAACGCGTTCATCGACTACTGGAATCTGTGGGCGAGCCGCCGTCGCGCGGCGCTTCCGGATTTCGGTAGCCGCACCTGGCAGCCAGACATCCGGGTTCACCGGAACATCCCGCGGAACATGGTGTACCCGATCCGGGGGATGTACCTCGACGCGATCGATCGCGCCTCTCACCACATCTACCTGACGCACGCCTACCTGATCCCCGACAGCGACATGCTGAACGCGCTGATCCGGGCCGCCCGACGCGGGGTCGACGTCCGAATCATCATCCCGGCGGAGTCCAATCACATCGTCGCCGACTGGCTGTCGCGCGGCTTCTACGGCCAGCTGCTCCGCAGCGGGGTCCGGCTCCTGCTCTACCAGGGTGCGATGGTGCACGCGAAGACGGCGACGATCGACGGCCAGTGGTCCACGATCGGTACGGCCAACATCGACCGGCTCAGCCTCCTCGGCAACTACGAGATCAACATGGAGGTTTTCAACACCGAGGTCGCGAAGCAGATGGAGGAGATCTTCTCCCTCGACTCCTCGAACACCGTCGAATTGACCTGGCCCGAGTGGCAGCGTCGGCACGCGATGGTGAAGTTCTCCGAAACGGTGCTCACCCCGCTCCGGCCGTTGCTCTGAGCCTGGTCGCTGCACCCAGCGGCCTGAAAAGCCCACGAGCCCGGCGCCGATCGGCACCGGGCTCGTGGGCTGCTGGGGTCAGGCGCTCACCGACTCCGTTTCCGGCGCGCTCGCCGCCGTCTTGGCGCTTCGCCGCACTCGCTGAGCTGCGATGTACAGCCCGATGGCGGTCACGACCAGAATGGCGGCGTAGACCGCGAACCGTACCGGGTCGCCCACGTCGCCCGACTTGAGCAGCGTGCGGGCGTTCGTCAACAGGATCAGCCCGCCGATCGCCACACCGAGCAGGTGAGCCGGCGCCACCCGCACCAGCAACGCGGCCAACGGAGCCGCGATCAAGCCACCGACCAGCAAGGCTCCGGCGAAGGTCCAGTTGATCCCACTCGCGCCCAGACCGAAGAGAAATCCCAGGCTGGCCGCCGCACTGACGGCGAACTCGGCGGTGTCGACTGATCCGATCACCTTGCGCGGCTCCATCCGACCGTCGGTGATCAGCGCGGGCGTCGCGACGGGACCCCAGCCACCGCCACCGGTCGCGTCCACGAAGCCAGCAAACAGCCCCAGCGGCGCCAGGAACTTTAGCCCCGGCCGGCCTCGGAGCCGCGGCCGGACGCCAGCGATGAAGCGGATCAGGATGTAGATCCCGAGCGCGGCGAGGATGCCCGACATCAACGGCTTGGCCCACTCGGTCGACAACCGGGACAGCACGGTGGCGCCGAGGAAAGCACCGATGGCGCCCGGCCCGGCGATCCGGGCGACGACGCGCCAGTCGACGTTGCGCAGCCGCCAGTGGGCTACCCCCGAAGCAATGTTCGTGCCGAGCTCGCTGATGTGCACCGACGCGGACGCCGCGACCGGTGTCAGGCCTGCCAGGATCAACAACGAGGACGACGTGACGCCGTAGCCCATCCCGAGACTGCCGTCCACGAGTTGAGCCGCCAAACCAACCGCCGCCAAGACCACCAGCTTGCGCATCGGTGAAGTCCTATCTATCGAGCAGGCTCCGGATCCTTGCCGGTATTGCCTACATACGTACTAGGGAATGCAGAGAACTGTAGGCCCGGCGCGCAGGCCGATGCGAGTCACGTCTCACATGCCAGACCCGACTCGGCGACCACAGGCCGCGGCCTGCTAGCTCCAGGCAGCGGGATCGGCGACCAACGAAGCCACCGGCTCGGGCATCGCGTTCCCTGCGACATGGGCCAGGGTGACGCCTTCGAGGATGGCTCGCTCGGACGCACGCAGCGCAATCCACACTTGCTGGAGCGGCGCCGCGGCACCGCCGTAGCTCAGATTCTCCGGCCGGCTGCCCCGAACGTTCGCTAGTTCACCGTCGAGCGCACGGATCACGTCGGCGATGCTGATGGCACCCGCCTCACGAGCGAGCCGATAGCCGCCGTCAGGCCCTCGCTGGCTGCGCAGCAGGCCACCGCGGCGCAACTCCCCCAGAATGCTCTCCAGATACTTCGAGGGCACCTGCTGAGCCTCGGCAAGCTGGTCGACCGTCCGCGGCGCGTCCGCAGCGGCCAGCTCGGCCATCGCTCGAAGCGCATAGTCCACCCGGGCCGACAGCCTCACCCGCTGGACTTTACTGCCACAGGACGCCGACCACGGCGTTTGCGAGCGTCAGGCCCCCGATCAGGAACAGCAACCCGCGCGGGATACTCGCCCAGCGCCGATTCGCGGTGACGAGCAGGACGATCAGGGCCGTCAACGCAAGCTTGATGCCGAGTGGTACCCAGTCGAGCTTGTCACCTGCGAGGAGCGCCAGGACGAGCAACGCGGCGCCACTGAGAAGCTGGGTCAACGCACCGTGCAGCATCGCTGCGCTCACCTCGGGCGCCTTGGCCCTCACTTGCACCAGCGCGCCGCCGAACAGAGCGGCGAACCCGATCAGGTGAACCAGCAGCACCAGGTCGGTCGCGATCTGCATGCGCTAGAGCCTAGAGCGCCGACATCCTGTCGCGCGGAGACGCCACCGCTGACGCGACATTCGCGGTGCCGCCCGTGACCGACGTCAGACGAGGCGGCGGTCTGTGGCCCAGCGCGTCAACTGATGGCGGTTGGACAGCTGCAGCTTCCGCAACACGCTGCTGACGTGCGTCTCGACCGTTTTCACCGAGATGAACAACTCCTTGGCCACCTCTTTGTAGGCGTACCCGCGCGCGATCAGTCGGAGCACCTCGCGCTCGCGCTGGGAGAGCCGATCGAGATCCTCATCGACGGTGGCGAGGTCGATGGCACCTGAGAACGCATCCAGCACGAAGCCGGCGAGGCGTGGGGAGAACACCGCGTCCCCCTCGGCGACGCGCCGAATCGCCTCGACCAGTTCGGATCCGTTGATCGAC
This sequence comes from Propionibacteriaceae bacterium, assembly GCA_044225235.1. Classification (GTDB taxonomy): domain Bacteria; phylum Actinomycetota; class Actinomycetes; order Propionibacteriales; family Propionibacteriaceae; genus Microlunatus. The sequence continues at coordinate 154,340 of JBGAIX010000003.1, forward strand.
TTCGTGACATAGCCGCGGGCGCCCGCGCGAATCACGCCGATCACGTCCTCGGCCGCGTCGGACACCGAGAGCGCGAGGAACTTCTGCTCGGGGTTACGTTCGTGAACACGGCGCAGCACCTCCACCCCGCCACCGCCCGGGAGGTGGACATCGAGCAGGACGACGTCGGGTCGTGTCTGTAGCACGACCGCGATCGCCCGCTCGGCGTCAGCTGCCTCGCCGACGACAGCGACCGTGCGCCCGATCTCGGCCTTCACACCCGTGCGAAACATCGCGTGGTCGTCGACGACCACGACGCGGAACGGGCCGCGCGGGGGCGTGCCCGGTTGCGGCGCGGTTCGCGCGCCCTCGGTCGAGCGCGCCGCTGGGGGCTGGTGGGCTTCGGTCATCGTGCGATCTCCAGTCGTACCTCGGTCCCCTCGCCCGGTGCCGAGCGGACAGTTGCCGTTCCTCCATGCCGAGCCATCCGGTCGACGATGCTGCCCCGGACGCCCATCCTGTCCTCGGCGACGTCGTCCAGAGCGAAGCCTCGTCCGCGGTCGCGGATGAAGACCTCGATCCGATCGTCGTCCACCTCGGCATACACGTCGATCTTGTCAGCCCCCGAGTGCTTGGCCGCGTTGACCACCGCCTCGCGGGCCGCGCGGACCAAGGCCTGCACCCGCTCGTCCGCCTCGCAGTCACCGACCGCGACGAGTTCGACGGGCACCCCCCGCTCGTCCTCCACCTCGGCAGCCGCAGCGGCCAGTGCCGCCTTCAAGGTCGACTCCTGCGCCTCCTCGCCGTACAGCCAGGTTCGCAGTTCCCGCTCCTGCCGGCGCGCCAACTGCTGCACAGCCTTCGGATCGTCGGCCTGCCGCTGGATCAGCGCGAGGGTCTGCAGCACCGAGTCATGCAGGTGCGCCGCCATGTCCGCGCGCGCGTCCGCCCGCACCTGCTCGGCCCGCGCTTGGTTCAACGCCGCGCGCGTCCGGTGGAGCCAGGGGGCGAGCACGATGCCGACGCCGGCGAGGGCCAGCGTGGTCATCGCCATCACCCGGGGGAGCTGGTCCAACTCGCCTTGCCTGGCGATCACAATGCCGAACGCTGCGCCGACGAATCCCAGCCCGACGATCACCCGGACGAGTGCGGGCCAGCCGCCGCGGGCCACGAACGGCGCGAGCCAGGCGCGCCCTCCTGCTTCGGCGCGCCAGCGCTTCTGCATCGAGGAATCAGCCTGCCGCCACACCAACGCCGCACCGACGCAGGCAAACGCGACCGGCCAGAAGAACTCGGACTTGATGCCGAAGCCGCTGCTCTGCATGATCCACAGCAGGCCAGCACCGAGGGCGGTCAGGGCCAGCAGCACGCCCCAGTCAACACGTCGCCGCGGCTTCGCGTGCTGGCGCTTACCGGTACGGCTCGCCGCCTCCAAGCCCGGGGCGCGCTGCTGCTGCTCCGGGGGCAGCAACAGCCACAGGGCGCCGTACGCGATGACCCCGACGAACTGCAAGGTCATCAGAGCAACGAAGCACACCCGAACCACGGTGACCGGCCACCCGAGGTGCCGCGCGAGTCCGGTGCAGACCCCCGCTAGCCATGCCCCCTCGGCCACGCGCGTTGCCCGTCGGGGCTCCTGCGGATCGCCGCCGGCCTGATATCCGGGACCGGCTGGAGGGGCGACAGACGAATACGGGTGGTTCCCGATGGCGCTCGGCACGGAACGGCTCGGATCGATCCAATCCGGGCCGGTACCGCCGGCGCGGCTGGAGTCCGTGGCAGTCATGATGCCCTCTACCCTCACACGCCCCGCCGCGGAGATCAGCAGGGTGTTTCCCGGAGTCGCCCCTGAACGCTTTCCGCGTTCCGCCCGGCTGCCGCTCCGCAGCCCGACTGCCGGGGCGTTTGGGGGTCGTCCCTGATGGAGTGAGCCTAGTCCGGTAGGCAGGATGAGGCCTATGAGTTCGATCTGGACCGTGCGCCGGAGCGCAGCGGACGCCAAGCTTGCCGGTCTCTGCGGAGGCGTCGCCCGGCATTGGAACGTCGATCCGGTTCTGATCCGTGTCGCCTGGGCGTTGCTGGCACTCAGCGGTGGTGTCGGCGTCGTCCTCTACATCGCCGGCTGGCTCCTGATCCCGCTGGACCACAAGCCGCAGGCCCCGGTAGCCGACCTCTTCGGTGAAGCTGTTCGCCGGTGGCCGCGCGAGCTCTGGGTCACCCTGGTGGCGATCGCCTGCGTCGCGGTCTTTCTCGCCTCGAGCGAGGTCGCCCCGTTCAGCTTCAGGATATACACCGCATGATCCACGCGCCTGACGCGGGCTGATTTCAACCATCATCTCGGCGGATGCCCGACCTGACCACGCGTTGAGACTGGCTGCTGCGGCTTTTGCCGTTGGCTCCGCAGCGGGGTCCGGCCCTGCTCTACCAGGGTGCGATGGTGCACGCGAAGACGGCGACGATCGACGGCCAGGTCCACGATCGGTACGGCCAACATCGACCGGCTTCAGCCCGGCAACTGAGATCAGCATGGAGGTTTTCAACACCGAGGTCGCGAGCAGGTGGAGAGATCTTCTCCCTCGACTTTTCGAACACCGTCGAACGACCTGGCCGGAAGTGGCAGCGTCCGGCGCACGCCGTGGTGAAGTTCTCGAAACGGCGTGCTCACCGCTCCGGCCGTTGCGCCTGCGAGAGTTCCATCGCCCAGCGGCCTGAAAAGCCCACGAGCCCCGCCGATCCGCGCAGGGTCAGGCGGGCGCTCCGTTTCGGCGCGCCGCCGCCGTCGTGGCAACGCCGCCCTCGCTGAGCTGCGATGTGCAGCCCGATGGCGGTCACGACCAGAATGGCGGCGTAGACCGCGAACCGTACCGGGTCGCCCACGTCGCCCGACTTGAGCAGCGTGCGGGCGTTCGTCAACAGGATCAGCGCCGATCGCCACACCGAGCAGGTGAGCCGGCGCCACCCGCACCAGCAACGCGGCCAGCAGGCCGCGATCAAGCCACCGACCAGCAAGGCTCCGGCGAAGGTCCAGTTGATCCCACTCGCGCCCAGACCGAAGAGAAATCCCAGGCTGGCCGCCGCACTGACGGCGAACTCGGCGGTGTCGACTGATCGATCACCTTGCCGGCTCCATCCGACCGTCGGTGATCAGCGCGGGCGTCGCGACGGGACCCCAGCCACCGCCACCGGTCGCGTCCACGAAGCCAGCAAACAGCCCCAGCGGCGCCAGGAACTTCAGCCCCGGCTGTACCTGCGGCGTGGCCGGACGCCAGCGATGAAGCGGATCAGGATGTAGATCGAGCGCGGCGAGGATGCCCGACATCAACGGCTTGGCCCACTCGGTCGACAACCAGCGGTTGCGCTTGCGCCGAGGAAAGTACCGATGGCGCCCCGGCTCCGGCGATCCGGGCGACGACGCGCCAGTCGACGTTGCGCAGGCCGCCAGTGGGCGACCCCCGGCAATGTTCGTGCCGAGCTCGCTGATGTGCACCGACGCGGACGCCGCGACCGGTGTCAGGCCTGCCAGGATCAACAACGAGGACGACGTGACGCCGTAGCCCATCCCGGAGACTGCCGTCCACGAGTTGAGCCGCCAAACCAACCGCCGCCAAGACCACCAGCTTGCGCATCGGTGAAGTCTATCTATCGAGCAGGCTCGATCCTTGCCGGTATTGCCTACGCCGTGCTAGGGAATGCAGAGAACTGTAGGCCCGGCGCGCAGGCCGATGCGAGTCACGTCTCACATGCTGGTGACCCAACTCGGCGACCACAGGCCGCGGCCTGCTAGCCCAGGCAGCGGGATCGGCGACCAGCAGGCCACCGGCTCGGGCATCGCGTTCCCTGCGACATGGGCCAGGTGACGCCTTCGAGGATGGCTCGCTCGGACGCACGCAGCGCAATCCACGCTTGCTGGAAGCGGCGCCGCGGCTCGCCGTAGCTCAGATTCTCCGGCCGGCTGCCCCGAACGTTCGCTAGTTCACCGTCGAGCGCACGGATCACGTCGGCGATGCTGATCGCACCCGCCTGCACGAGCGAGCCGATAGCCGCCGTCAGGCCCTCGCTGGCTGCGCAGCAGGCCGCCGCGGCGCAACTCCCCCAGAATGCTCTCCAGATACTTCGAGGGCACCTGCTGAGCCTCGGCAAGCTGGTCGACCGTCCGCGGCGTCCGGCAGCGGCCAGCTCGGCCATCGCTCAAGCGCAGATCCCCTGGGGCCGACGGTAGCCTCACCCGCTGGACTTTACCAGCAGGCCGACCACGGCGTTTGCGAGCGTCAGGCCCCCGATCAGGAACAGCAACCCGCGCGGGATACTCGCCCAGCGCCGATTCGCGGTAACGAGCAGGACGATCAGGGCCGTCAACGCAAGCTTGATGCCGAGTGGTGCTCCAGTCGAGTTCGTCACCTGCGAGGAGCGCCAGGACGAGCAACGCGGCGCCACCGAGAAGCTGGGTCAACGCACCGTGCAGCATCGCTGCGCTCACCTCGGGCGCCTTCCGCCTCGCGCACCAGCGCCGCCGAACAGAGCGGCGAACCCGATCAGGAACCAGCAGCATCCAGGTCGGTCGCGATCTGCATGCGCTGAAGCCTAAGAGCGCCGACATCCTGTCGCGCGAGACGCCACCGCTGACGCGACATTCGCGGTGCCGCGGCGACTAGCCGACATCGAACGAAGGCGGCGGTCTGTGGCCCAGCGCGTCAACTGATGGCGGTTGGACAGCTGCAGCTTCCGCAACACGCTGCTGACGTGCGTCTCGACCGTTTTCACCGAGATGAACAACTCCTTGGCCACCTCTTTGTAGGCGCTGCCGCGCGCGATCAGGGTGGGCGCTGCGCGCTCGCGCTGGGAGAGCCGATCGAGATCCTCATCGACGGTGGCGAGGTCGATGGCACCTGAGAACGCATCCAGCACGAAGCCGGCGAGGCGTGGGAGAACACCGCGTCCCCCTCGGCGACGCGCCGAATCGCCTCGACCAGTTCGGATCCGTTGATCGACTTCGTGACATAGCCGCGGGCGCCCGCGCGAATCACGCCGATCACGTCCTCGGCCGCGTCGGACACCGAGAGCGCGAGGAACTTCTGCTCGGGGTTACGTTCGTGAACACGGCGCAGCACCTCCACCCCGCCACCGCCCGGGAGGTGGACATCGAGCAGGACGACGTCGGGTCGTGTCTGTAGCACGACCGCGATCGCCCGCTCGGCGTCAGCTGCCTCGCCGACGACAGCGACCGTGCGCCCGATCTCGGCCTTCACACCCGTGCGAAACATCGCGTGGTCGTCGACGACCACGACGCGGAACGGGCCGCGCGGGGCGTGCCCGGTTGCGGCGCGGTTGCGCGCGCCCTCGGTCGAGCGCGCCGCTGGGGGCTGGTGGGCTTCGGTCATCGTGCGATCTCCAGTCGTACCTCGGTCCCCTCGCCCGGTGCCGAGCGGACAGTTGCCGTTCCTCCATGCCGAGCCATCCGGTCGACGATGCTGCCCCGGACGCCCATCCTGTCCTCGGCGACGTCGTCCAGAGCGAAGCCTCGTCCGCGGTCGCGGATGAAGACCTCGATCCGATCGTCGTCCACCTCGGCATACACGTCGATCTTGTCAGCCCCCGAGTGCTTGGCCGCGTTGACCACCGCCTCGCGGGCCGCGCGGACCAAGGCCTGCACCCGCTCGTCCGCCTCGCAGTCACCGACCGCGACGAGTTCGACGGGCACCCCCCGCTCGTCCTCCACCTCGGCAGCCGCAGCGGCCAGTGCCGCCTTCAAGGTCGACTCCTGCGCCTCCTCGCCGTACAGCCAGGTTCGCAGTTCCCGCTCCTGCCGGCGCGCCAACTGCTGCACAGCCTTCGGATCGTCGGCCTGCCGCTGGATCAGCGCGAGGGTCTGCAGCACCGAGTCATGCAGGTGCGCCGCCATGTCCGCGCGCGCGTCCGCCCGCACCTGCTCGGCCCGCGCTTGGTTCAACGCCGCGCGCGTCCGGTGGAGCCAGGGGGCGAGCACGATGCCGACGCCGGCGAGGGCCAGCGTGGTCATCGCCATCACCCGGGGAGCTGGTCCAACTCGCCTTGCCTGGCGATCACAATGCCGAACGCTGCGCCGACGAATCCCAGCCCGACGATCACCCGGACGAGTGCGGGCCAGCCGCCGCGGGCCACGAACGGCGCGAGCCAGGCGCGCCCTCCTGCTTCGGCGCGCCAGCGCTTCTGCATCGAGGAATCAGCCTGCCGCCACACCAACGCCGCACCGACGCAGGCAAACGCGACCGGCCAGAAGAACTCGGACTTGATGCCGAAGCCGCTGCTCTGCATGATCCACAGCAGGCCAGCACCGAGGGCGGTCAGGGCCAGCAGCACGCCCCAGTCAACACGTCGCCGCGGCTTCGCGTGCTGGCGCTTACCGGTACGGCTCGCCGCCTCCAAGCCCTGGGCGCGCTGCTGCTGCTCCGGGGGCAGCAACAGCCACAGGGCGCCGTACGCGATGACCCCGACGAACTGCAAGGTCATCAGAGCAACGAAGCACACCCGAACCACGGTGACCGGCCACCCGAGGTGCCGCGCGAGTCCGGTGCAGACCCCCGCTAGCCATGCCCCCTCGGCCACGCGCGTTGCCCGTCGGGGCTCCTGCGGATCGCCGCCGGCCTGATATCCGGGACCGGCTGGAGGGGCGACAGACGAATACGGGTGGTTCCCGATGGCGCTCGGCACGGAACGGCTCGGATCGATCCAATCCGGGCCGGTACCGCCGGCGCGGCTGGAGTCCGTGGCAGTCATGATGCCCTCTACCCTCACACGCCCCGCCGCGGAGATCAGCAGGGTGTTTCCCGGAGTCGCCCCTGAACGCTTTCCGCGTTCCGCCCGGCTGCCGCTCCGCAGCCCGACTGCCGGGGCGTTTGGGGGTCGTCCCTGATGGAGTGAGCCTAGTCCGGTAGGCAGGATGAGGCCTATGAGTTCGATCTGGACCGTGCGCCGGAGCGCAGCGGACGCCAAGCTTGCCGGTCTCTGCGGAGGCGTCGCCCGGCATTGGAACGTCGATCCGGTTCTGATCCGTGTCGCCTGGGCGTTGCTGGCACTCAGCGGTGGTGTCGGCGTCGTCCTCTACATCGCCGGCTGGCTCCTGATCCCGCTGGACCACAAGCCGCAGGCCCCGGTAGCCGACCTCTTCGGTGAAGCTGTTCGCCGGTGGCCGCGCGAGCTCTGGGTCACCCTGGTGGCGATCGCCTGCGTCGCGGTCTTTCTCGCCTCGAGCGAGGTCGCCCCGTTCAGCTTCGGCCCGGCGCTGGTGATCGCCGGGATCTGGTATTTCGGCTTCTACAAGCCGAGGCAGGCAAAGCGGTCAGACAGTCCCCCGCCCCCGTCCGCAGTCCCACCGCCGCCCTCATTCGTGCGCTACCCCGGTCCACCCACGCCGTTCACCGAGGCGGCGGAAGCCTGGCAACGACGCGTGCACCAAGTCCACGGTCACGACGCTCGAGCCAGTTGGCCGACCACTCCCCCCTTCGCAGCTCCTGCCGGCCCGTCGGCCACACCTCGTCCCTACCAGCCGCCACACGCTCCGGTCACCTGGCAAACCGTTCCGCCGCGGGCACCCATGCCTGCCCAGGCTGGGCCGTGGCCGCCCGCGCCGGCCAGTCGTGGCGCCTTCTCCGACCCTGGCCTCACGGACGAGGCGCGCGCCGAGTGGGACCGTGCCAGGTATCTCTCGATGCCCGACCCGGTCGGACTCTACGACGACGCAGCGTCGGTGGCGCCGCCGATCAAGCGAGCCGATCTGCCGAGCGCCAAACGTCTCCGGCTGGTGTTCGTGATCATGGTGGGACTCGCCATCTCCACCCTCGCCATTCTCGATGCGTCGGGGATCGCTGTGCCGGTCGTGGCCTACTTCGCCCTCCCGCTGCTGCTGACGGGTCTAGCTCTCGTCGCGGCTACCTGGCTCGGACGTGCCCGCGGACTATTGCCGATCGGTGTCCTGCTCGCTGTTGCAGTGCTCGTCTCCTCGATTGTGCCCGCACTGCCCGACGTTGCGGCCAGCTCAGCCGCGTCCGTCACCCGGGTGCACAGCTCCGCCTCTGAGCTTGCAGCCGGCGACGCCGTCGATGTCGGCCAGTTGAGCATCGACCTCAGCCGACTGACGCTCAACGCGGACGCCACCTACTCCGCACGGGTCGGCGCCGGAGAGTTGCGGCTGGTACTGCCGCCCGACTTGCCGGCTGTCGTGAATTACAGCAACGGCTTCGGGTCTACCCAGATCTTGAACCGCACAACCACGGTCAGAACTGAGGACTCCGGCCAGTTGAGCGTCGGTGCGCTCTGGCACTCGATGGTCGGAGCCCTCAACTGGGACCTGATCAAGATCGTCGCTCCGTTGATCCTCACCGCTGCCGGAATACTCGGCCTCGCCTTGTCCCGGTCCAAGCAGCCAAACCATCGGCGCTGAACGCAACGCCGCAACCCCTGAAAGGCACCCTGTCATGAGCAGTCCCTACCCCCCACAGCCCCCGAAGAAGCTGCTGCGCAGCAAGTCCAACCGGATGCTCGGCGGCGTCTGCGGGGGCCTCGCCAGCTACCTCAACATGGACCCGACCCTGGTTCGAGTTCTGACTGTCATCGTCTCGCTTTTCACGGGCGTACCGGTGGTGCTGTACATCGTCGCGCTGTTCGTCGTTCCGGAAGAGGGATCACCGGAAACGGGGCCGAGCTACCCGCCCGTCAACGGGCCAGGGGCCCCGGCGGCATGGACGCCACCTGCCCCGCCCGCGTACGCCCCGGCAGAGCCGCCGGCCCCACCCGCACCGGCTGCGGCACCCTGGGCCCCCTCCCCGTCGGTGGACGATAGCGTGTGGGGTACCGAGGGCGCGCCCTGGGAGCAGCGCCAGCCCGCCGGCAGCGCGCCCGGCGAGGAGGTTCCGGCGGCCGGAGCGGCACACGAAGCTGACCTCGACGCGCCACAGCAGCCGAAGACGACTGAGGACGAGCAGCCAGCACCCGACGAGAGTGGTACGCCGGACGATGCGCCGCATGGCGATTCCGAGCCGGAGCAGAAGGCGCCCTGACGCAGCGACCAAAGCGGCTTCCCGTCGAGTCCGCTCGGTAGAGACGGTGCTGCAGACGGGACTGGGACGCGGCCCTCACCAGGGGCGGCGTCCCAGTGTCGTTCCCTGACCAGCGCCGCGATCAGCCGGCGCGGACGAGGTCGATGAAGAGCCGGTGCACCCGGAGGTCTCCGGTCACCTCCGGGTGGAAGGCCGTCGCCAGAATGCGGTTCTGCCGCACCGCCACGGCACGCGTCTCGTTCAGACCGGGAGGAGCCACCTGCCCGAGCACCTCGACACCGCGGCCGACCTGCTCCACCCACGGGGCGCGGATGAAGACGGCGTGCAACGGACCGCCTTCCACCCCGACCAGGTCGAGGTCGGTCTCGAACGACTCGACCTGGCGTCCGAACGCGTTGCGACGGACTGTGATATCGAGTGAGCCCAGAGTCTGCTGCCCTGGTGCGCCGTCCAACACGCGGTCAGCCAGCAGAATCATCCCTGCGCACGACCCATAGGCGGGCAGGCCAGCGCGCAGCGCCTCCGTCAGTGGGTCGCGCAGACCGACGATCCGGGCCAGCTTGTCGATCGTCGTCGATTCTCCGCCCGGCAGCACGATGCCCGCCAGCCCCGCGAGCTCCTCGGGGCGACGAACGGGTCGTGCCGCGGCCCCGGCTGCGACTAGCGCCGCGACATGTTCGCGGACGTCACCCTGCAGCGCGAGGACGCCGACCGGCGGCCGGCTCACCAACCGCGGTCGGCGAGCCGGTGCGGCTGGGGCATGTCGGCCGACCAGGCGGTACCCGCATCTGGCGGCGGGACGTTGATCCCGACCATCGCCTCACCGAGGCCGCGGGAGACCTTGGCGATGACGTCGGGGTCGTCGTAGAAGGTGGTCGCCTGAACGATGGCCGCAGCGCGCTGCGCTGGGTTGCCGGACTTGAAAATGCCGGACCCGACGAAGACCCCCTCGGCACCTAGCTGCATCATCATCGCGGCGTCGGCCGGGGTGGCGATGCCGCCGGCGGTGAACAGCACGACCGGCAACTTGCCCAGCGCCGCAACCTCGCTGACGAGGTCGTACGGGGCCTGCAGCTCCTTCGCGGCCACGTAGAGCTCGTCGGCGGGCAGCGCTCCCAGCCGGCGGATCTCGGCCCGGATCTTGCGCATGTGCGTGGTCGCGTTCGACACGTCGCCGGTGCCGGCCTCACCCTTGGACCGGATCATCGCCGCGCCTTCGGCGATTCGACGCAGCGCCTCCCCCAGGTTCGTCGCACCGCAGACGAACGGGACCGTGAACTGCCACTTGTCGATGTGGTTCGCGTAGTCGGCGGGAGTCAGCACCTCCGACTCGTCGACGTAGTCCACGCCTAACGCCTGGAGCACCTGAGCCTCGACGAAGTGCCCGATCCGTGCCTTGGCCATCACCGGGATGGAGACAGCCTCGATGATCCCGTCGATCATGTCCGGATCGCTCATCCGAGACACGCCACCCTCGGCCCGGATGTCAGCGGGCACCCGCTCGAGGGCCATCACGGCGACCGCACCCGCGTCCTCGGCGATCTTGGCCTGCTCCGGGGTGACCACGTCCATGATCACGCCGCCCTTGAGCATCTCGGCCATGCCGCGCTTCACCCGCGCGGTCCCGGTCTGGGCGGACGGTGCGGTGGTCGAGTCGGACACTGTCAATTCCTTCGAGGTGCTGGAGATCGCGACCGGAACCGGCCGCGTCGCCAGTCTAGGACCGGCGATCGAGCGGCCTCGCAGGATTTCGGCGCCGGCACCTGGGCTGGGCGCCCTGCGGAGTGGGGCGAATCACTCCCACTCGATGGTGCCCGGCGGCTTGCTCGTGATGTCCACGACGACGCGATTGACCTCGTCGACCTCGTTGGTGATGCGGGTGCTGATCCGCTCGAGCACGTCGTACGGTAGCCGCCCCCAGTCAGCGGTCATCGCATCCTCGCTGGTCACCGGCCGAAGCACGATGGGATGCCCGTAGGTGCGCCCGTCGCCCTGAACCCCGACGGACCGGACGTCGGCGAGCAGCACGACCGGGAACTGCCAGATGTCCCGGTCGAGGCCGGCAGCGGTGAGCTCCGCCCGGGCGATCGCATCCGCCTCGCGCAACAGGTCCAGGCGCTCCCGGGTCACTTCGCCGATGATCCGGATGCCGAGGCCCGGACCGGGGAACGGGTGCCGCCAGACGATCTCGGCCGGCAGACCCAGCTGCTCGCCGACGGCGCGCACCTCGTCCTTGAACAACGTCCGCAAGGGTTCGACCAGTTGGAACTGGAGGTCGTCCGGCAGCCCACCGACGTTGTGGTGGCTCTTGATATTGGCGGCACCTTCGCCGCCCCCGGACTCGACGACGTCGGGATAGAGAGTGCCTTGGACGAGGAACTCGACGTCGCCCTCTTCCCCGACGACTTCCCGGGCGGCGGCCTCGAACGTGCGGATGAACTCCCGCCCGATCGCCTTGCGCTTCGTCTCCGGATCGGTGACGCCGGCCAACGCGGCCAGGAACCGCTCCGTCGCGTCGACGACCTTGAGGTCCACGCCCGTCGCAGCGACGAAGTCCTGCTCGACCTGTTCGGCCTCACCTTTGCGGAGCAGGCCGTGGTCGACGAAGACGCAGGTCAGCTGCGTACCGACAGCGCGATGGACGAGCGCTGCGGCGACCGCCGAGTCCACACCGCCGGACAGCCCGCAGATCAGATGCTTGCCGCCGACCTGCCGTCGGATCGCATCCACCGCGTCGTCGACGATATTCACCATCGTCCAGGTCGGCCGGCAACCGGCGATGTCGTGCAGGAACCGTTCCAGCACCTGCTGTCCATGCTCGGTGTGCAGCACCTCGGGATGCCACTGCACACCGGCGAGGCGGCGCTCGGCGCTCTCGAATCCGGCAACAGTCGCGCGAGCGGACGTCGCGCTGACCGTAAAACCGATCGGGGCCGCAGTGACCTCGTCGCCGTGCGACATCCAGCAACTGAGTGTGGGCGGGAGCCCGCCGAGCAGGGTGCCCGGCTCCAGCACGGTCACCGCCGTGCGGCCGTACTCGCGCATCCCGGTGCGAGACACCGTTCCGCCGAGCGCCTGCGCCATCGCCATGAAGCCGTAGCAGATCCCGAAGACCGGCACGCCGGAGAGCACCAGATCGGGGTCGAGCTGCGGAGCTCCCGGCTCGTACACCGAGGACGGGCCACCGGAGAGGATGATCGCCTTCGGCTTGCGGGCCAGCACCGACTCGGTGCTCGCCGTGTGCGGCATGATCTCGGAGTAGACCTTGGCCTCGCGCACCCGGCGCGCGATGAGTTGCGCGTACTGGGCGCCGAAGTCGATCACCACCACCAGATCGTGGTCCTGCTGGCTCATCGGCGCCCTCTCTCCGTCGGAGCGACGAGTCTAAGGGCAGCCCGCCCATCGGTCCCCGGACCGCGGCGGTGCCTCATCCGCGCGTGACGCGCCGCAACACCCGCATCGCACCGGTGATGCCGCGCACGAACGTGCCGGCACTCATGCCATGGCTGGGCGCAAGCGGCAGCCCAGACTGGGTCGCGACGGCCTGCACCTCGACAAACCGTCGAATACCTTCGATGCCTTGGCGGCGGCCGAGGCCGGACGCATGCATGCCGCCCATCGGAGCATCGATGCTGCCGAAGGTGGCGGCAAAACCCTCGTTCACATTGACGGTCCCGCACTCGAGCTGAGTCGCCACGCGCCGGGCGCGCTCAGGGTCGGCGCTCCACACGCTTGCGTTGAGCCCGTACGCCGAGTCGTTCGCGCGCCGCACCGCCTCCGCCTCGTCCGCGACCGGGTAGACGCTGACGACCGGACCGAAGGTCTCCTCGGCGTAACACGCCATCCCGGGAGTGACACCCGCAAGCACCGTCGGCTCGTAGAACAGCGGACCCAGGTCTGGACGCGACTTCCCGCCCGCGACGACGGTTGCGCCCTTGTCGGCGGCATCGCCGACGTGGCTCGCCACCCGGTCCAGTTGGGCGCGATTGATCAGCGGACCCATCTGGTGCGCGTAGCTCAATCCCGCCCCCAGGGTGATCTGGGCCGCCCGCCGGGCCAACGCTGCGAGGAAGGGCTGATAGAGGGAATCAGCGACATAGACCCGCTCGATCGAGACGCACAATTGCCCCGCGTTGGAGAACGCCGCCCGAGCCGCGCCCTCGGCTGCCACCTCGACATCGGCATCCTCGAGGATGACCATCGGGTTCTTGCCGCCGAGTTCCAACGAGCAGCCGATCAGCCGATCTGCGCACCGGGTGGCCACAATCCGACCCGTGCGAGTCGATCCGGTGAAGCACACGTAGTCGCTGGCGTCGATGAGCTGCGGCCCCACCACCTCGCCGGGACCGTGCACGACCTGCCAGAGGTCGGCGGGCATGCCCACCTCGCGCAGCAGCTGCACCGCGGCCAGCGGCACCAACGGCGTCTGTCGATCGGGCTTGAGCAGGACCGCATTGCCGGCGGCAAGCGCGGCGAGGCCGTCCGACACCGCCATCGTCAATGGGTAGTTCCACGGGCCGATCACGCCGACCAGACCCTTCGGCGGGTAGCGGCGCTCGATTGTCGTCAACAGCGGAAAGACCCCAGCGCCGCGTTCTGCGCGGAGGAAGCGGGGCGCCCGGCGGCCGTAGTACCGCGCGGTGAGTGCGACGTGCAGCACTTCCTCGACTGCGCTCAGCCGCGCCTTGCCGCCACCAAGCTGGACCAGGTCCGCGAGCGCATCGCGGCGGTCGAGTACGGCATCGTGAAACCTCAGCAGCAGGGCCGCACGGTCGTCGACGGACCGGGCCGCCCAGATCCGCTGCGCGGCGCGCGCCCGGCGGACAGCATCGTCGACGTCGGCCGCCGTCGAGGTCGGCACCTCGGCGAGCACGTCGCCGGTGAGCGGCGAACGGTTGGGCTCGGCGGGCCCGTTGGCGCTGAGCAGCCCGATCAGCGCGACAGGGTCGTAGCCGGCCCGCCGCGCCCGATGCACGCAGGCCAGCGTAGCGCCGCGGGGTCGGTCGAGGCGCCACCGGCCGGGTCGGCAATGCTAGGGCGATGGCGCCGGAGCCCATCCTGCTCCAACCCGCCCTCGGCGAGCCACGCGCCACAGACTGGGGCTGGGTGAGCTTGTCGTACCTCGCCCATCTGGTGGGGTTGGCGCCGGGTGGAGCCGTCCCGGGTAGTGGCCGGTTGGTCCTGGCGGTGGACGGTCGCAGCGGAGCGGGCAAATCCACGCTGGCGCGGAAACTGGCCGACGCACTGCCGGGGTCGGCAGTGGTCAGTACCGACGACCTCGCGTGGCACGCGCCGATGTTCGGCTGGGCCGAACTGGCTGCCACGGGCGTGTTGCGCCCCTTCTTGTCGGGTGACCCGGTCCGCTTCCGCCCTCCGGCCTGGGTGAGCCGGAACCGGCCCGGAGCGATCACCGTCCCTGAGACGGCGGCGACGCTGGTGTTGGAGGGCGTCGGAGCCGCGCAGCGAGCCCTGATGCCATGGCTCGATGCCGCGCTCTTGGTGCAGTCCGACTTCGCCACCGCCGAGCGGCTCGGAATCGCCCGAGATGTCGCATCCGGCGTGAACGGCGACACAGCCCAATCGGTGGCCTTTTGGCATCAGTGGATGGCCGCGGAGATGCCGTTCCTGGCCGCGGAACGCCCCTGGGAGCGGGCGGCGGCCATCGTCGCCGGCGTCACCGCGCAACCAGCGGCCCGCGCCGACGACGGCGGAGTTTGGCTGAGTACAACGCTGGCCTCAGGACGAAGCTGACGCGACGTCCAAGACCCAGGTCGTCCGTCGTGGTTGGCGGATTCGGGCTGAGATCGCCGCAGCACAGCGCGGCTGCGCGCCGATCTGGCAGCATGCAGGACGTGGAATGCGACGTGGTCGTCGTGGGTGCCGGGCTGTCCGGCCTGGTGGCGACCGCCGAGTTGGCTGCCGAAGGGCGCTCGGTCGTGCTGCTCGACAGCGAGCCGCTCTCGGCGCTCGGCGGGCAGGCGCACTGGTCGTTCGGCGGGCTGTTCCTGGTCGGCTCCCCCGAGCAGCGCCGGCTCCGGATCAGGGACTCCGAAGAGCTTGCCCTGGCCGACTGGCTCGGCAGTGCCGCGTTCGGCCGCCCCGAGGACTATTGGCCGCGGCGCTGGGCCGAGGCGTACGTCCACTTCGCCGCCACCGAGAAACGGCGCTGGCTGCACGGGCTTGGCGTGCGCTTCTTCCCGCTGGTCCAGTGGGCGGAGCGGGGCGGCTACCCGGCCGCCGAGCACGGCAACTCGGTCCCACGCTTTCACCTCACCTGGGGCACAGGTCCAGGGCTGGTCGCGCCGTTCGCCGAACGGGTGCTGTCCTCCCGCACCGTGCGCATTCGGTGCCGCCACAAGGTGACCAACGTCGTCGCCGATGCGTCCGGTGTCGAGGTGTCGGGCCAGCAGCTCGAGCCATCAGAGCTTCCGCGCGGCGTCCCGACCTCGCGGTCGCCGATCGGTGAGTTCTCCGTCCGGGCTCAGGCACTGGTGGTGGCGAGCGGAGGGATCGGCGGCAACCTCGACCTGGTCCGTCAATGGTGGCCCCGGGACTGGGGCCCGCCGCCGGAGCAGATCCTCGCCGGCGTTCCGGACTATGTCGACGGGTCGATGCTGCAGGTCGCGGAATCGGCGGGCGGCCGGTTGATCAACCTGGATCGGATGTGGCACTACCCCGAGGGAGTCATCAACCACGATCCGATCTGGACCCACCACGGCATCCGGATCCTGGCCGGCCCGTCCGCGCTGTGGTTGGACGCCCGCGGCCGACGGCTGCCCCCACCCCTGTTTCCCGGCTTTGACGCCCTCGGCGCCCTGAAACACATCACCTCTGGCGGTGACGCGTACTCCTGGCTGATTCTGGATCACGCGACGATGGCGGCGGAGTTGGCGCTGTCCGGGTCGGAGCAGAACGCCGACATGACCAACAGAGACCTGCGAGCGGTTGCCGGCCGGATCAGAGGCGGGCTGACCCCAGAGGTGAAGGCTTTCGCCGACCATGGGGTCGACTTCCTCAGCGCCGGTAGCGTCGGCGAACTCGCCGTCCAGATGAACCAGTGCGCCGGCAGACCCCTGGTGGACGGGGACTCGCTCCGGGCTCTCATCGAGTTGCGAGATCTGCAAGTCCGCAGTGGGCTCGGCAAGGACCCCCAGATCGTTGCGGCGGCAGCAGCCCGCCGCTTCCTCGGTGACCGGCTGATCCGTGTCGTCGCGCCACATCCGATGCTTGACCCTGACCGTCCGGGGGAAGGCATTGCCGGCGGCGGCGGCCCGCTCGTCGCGGTCCGCCTGCACGTGCTGTCGCGGAAGACGCTGGGCGGCTTGGAAACCGATCTGGACGGTCGAGTCCTGCGGATCGACGGCACTCCCCTCCCCGGCGTCTACGCCGTCGGCGAGGCCGCCGGGTTCGGCGGCGGCGGGGTCCACGGCCGCCGGGCGCTGGAAGGGACGTTCCTCGGTGGCTGCCTCTTCTCGGGACGGACCGCCGGCCGCGCCATCGCAGCTGCGCTCGGCAGCTGATGTCGCCGGCCGCCGCACCGTTGTGCAGCGCAGCCGGACTGCTCAGCCGCCGGTGGCGCCTCCACGACGGACGGCCTCGTGGTGACGCACGACCTCGGCCACCACGAAGGTGAGAAACTTCTCGGCAAACTCCGGGTCCAACCGTGCTTGCTCGGCCAGGGCGCGCAGCCTCGCGATCTGATTGGCCTCCCGATCGGGATCGGCTGGCGGCAGTCCGTGCCGCGCCTTCAGCTCCCCGACCTGCTGAGTGATCTTGAAACGCTCGGCGAGCAGGTGAACGAGGGCGGCATCCATGTTGTCGATGCTGTCCCGGAGGCGGCGCAGCTCAGTCGTCACGGACTCGGTCATGCGCCTCAGCCTAGGGCGTGCGGGCCAGCTCGCGAACGGGCTCGTCGGGCGCTCGGAGCGCCTCACACAGGCTGCTGGGGAGTGTGAGGTTGAGCACCACAGGGCTGGGAATACACGGTTCCTACTGGACGGGGCGAGGAGAGACCAGGTCCGCGACTGGTGTCATACCACTGGCGATGTCAGCGTTGCTGGTGCACGCATATCGCCTACCCCACTGCCGCCTGAAACGGCAGAGTGTGAGGCAGACCACCGAACAAACCATGTAATACCAGTACCGATCTTCGCGAGTGTCTCGAGAGACGTCCGCCGAGGCCGTTCAGATGGACATCGAACAGCCGCCGTAGAGCCGGTTGACGCCCCCTTCAGAACACGTATGGTTGAGGTATCGAAAGCCGAGGACGACGTTCTTCTCAGACGTTGCCCAAAGGCGAGTAGCAGCCCAGCAGCAGCTGGGCCGACAGGCCGGCGCTCTTTCCATGGAGGCGTCCGGCTCGGGGGGGCTTCAGGGCCCATGGAAGGCATCGGGACCCTCCCGGCGGCAAAGCCGCCGCATCTGTCGAGTCGCGCAAGCGGCGAATCCCACCGCTCGAAGCCGCGGGCCATCCGGGTCCGGACCGAGTGAGTCGGGCTCCACGCCAGCTTGCCGATCCCGCCGAATCGACCGTCTTGGCGTTCGGCGGCATCACCGATACGACAACCCGTTTGGAGAACTGTTCGAGATGGCCAGACCGGCCCACGACTTCGCGCGCGTCGACAAGTACGAGCCCGTCACACGCAGCGCGGAGACCGCGAACCCGTACTCACCCGTCATGATCCTGATCTCGCTTCTCGCGACGCTCGGCATCATCCTCTACGGCAGCTTCCTGCTGAACCCCGACAACCGAGGCGACCTGCTGCCCTACAGCCTGGTCATCCTCGCGGAGTCGATCCTGGTTGCGCACGCGCTGCTGGCGATGTGGACGATCCTGGCTGGCGCCCGCTCCCCGCGGACGTACGCCTTCCACAACGCGAAGCTGGAGATGTTCGACAAGAAGGCGAACAAGGCGGCCGGCCTGAAGGGCCAGCCCTACCTGTGGCCGATTCTGCTGAACGGCCGCGAGGCCACCGTCGACGTGTTCATCACCGTGTACGGCGAGGAGATCGACAAGATCCGCGCCACCGTGGTCGCCGCGATGGCGATCCGCGGCAAGCACCGCACCTGGATTCTGGACGACGGCCGCTCCGACGAGGTCCGTGACCTCGCCGACGAGCTCGGCTGCCACTACGTCCGTCGGCTCTCCAGCGGCGGCGCCAAGGCCGGCAACATCAACCACGCACTGTCCATCGCCAAGAGCGACTTCTTCTGCGTGTTCGACGCCGACTTCGTGCCCAAGCCGGACTTCCTGGAGGAGACGGTCCCGTTCTTCGTGGACACGAACGTCGCCTTCGTCCAGACGCCGCAGACCTACGGCAACATGCACACGATGATCGCCCGCGGCGCCGGGTACATGCAGTCGGTCTTCTACAAGTTCGTCCAGCCCGGGCGCAACCACTTCAACGCCGCGTTCTGCGTCGGCACGAACGTGATCTACCGCCGAGCCGCGGTCAACGACATCGGTGGCATCTACACCGACTCGAAGTCCGAGGACGTCTGGACGTCGCTGATGCTGCACGAACGCGGCTGGAAGACCATCTACATCCCGAAGACGCTGGCCGTCGGCGACGCGCCGGAGACCATCGAGCAGTACACCAAGCAGCAGCTCCGCTGGGCCACGGGTGGGTTCGAGATCATGCTCACCCACAACCCGCTGAGCCCGCGCCGCAAGCTGACGATGGACCAGCGCCTGATGTACCTCGTCACTGCCACCCACTACCTGACCGGTATCGCACCAGGCATCCTCTTGCTGGTCCCCGCGTTGGAGATCTTCTTCGACCTCCGCCCGGTGGACCTGCAGATCGACTGGACGACCTGGTTGCTGTTCTACGCCGGCTTCTACCTGATGCAGATCGTGCTCGCGTTCTACACGTTGGGCTCGTTCCGCTGGGAGGTGCTGATGCTGGCCGCGGTGTCCTTCCCGATCTACATCCAGGCCCTGCTCAACGCCATCGCCGGCAAGGAGCAGAAGTGGCACGTGACCGGATCGAAGAGCAAGGCGGAGTCCCCGTTCGCGTTCATGATCCCGCAGGTATTGGTGTTCACCTTCCTGGCACTCACCTCGGTGGTCGCCATCTGGCGCGACATCGACAACAGCCAGTTCACGCTGGCCACCGCCTGGACCCTGACCAACACGTTCATCCTCGGCGCCTTCATGGTGGTCGCGTTCCGCGAAGCGTGGCGCATCAACCACCCGGCCGAGGCGCCGGAGACGACTGGCGATGAGCCGGCCGTCACCCGCCTCACCAACGTGATCGTTCCGCCGCAACTCGAGAGCACCCTCGGCATCGACGCCACCTCCGTCCCTCGCGACGGCGAGCAGCACAGCGACGATCAGACCGACAGCACCACCGTCTCCCACGACAACGACAAGCCCGCCGGCAGCGGGAACAGTGAGAAAGAGGTAATGGCATGACCTGGACCAACCGACTCCGCCTCCTCGGGGGGTTGCTCGGCGTCGTCCTGCTCGTCGCCGTGCTCACCCTGATCTTCAACCACCGGCAGACACAGGCCGCGAGCCTGAGCGCCACCGTCGACGCCGACACCTACGACGTCGGCGCCGCCTACGGCGGCACCGTCACCAAGCAGTACGTCGAGGAGGGCGACTCGGTCAGCGAGGGCGACAAGCTCTTCACGATCGCCAGCGTCTCGCTCCAGCAGGACGTCGCGAACGGGCTCACCATTCAGAGCTCCGATGCGTACGACGTCGACACCAAGGCAGGCACGCTCACCTACAAGGCCACCGTGGCCGGTCAGGTCAGCGACTTGAAGGCGCGACTGGGCAACGCTCTCGGCACCGGACAGCCGTTCGCCAAGATCACGGTCAGCAACTCCGCCTTCGTGGATGCTCGCTACCTGCTCACGCCGCGCGACTACGCCCGGATCGTCACCG
Source organism: Propionibacteriaceae bacterium (assembly GCA_044225235.1). Classification (GTDB taxonomy): domain Bacteria; phylum Actinomycetota; class Actinomycetes; order Propionibacteriales; family Propionibacteriaceae; genus Microlunatus. The sequence continues at coordinate 174,245 of JBGAIX010000003.1, forward strand.
GGGCTCCGGTCAAGATCCTGCTGCCGAACAACTCGATCATCGGCGGCACCGTGCGGACCGTCGAGGTCGCGACCGAGAATGGCCAGGCGGCCACCAAGGTCCGAGTGGACAGCCCGGAGCTGGCCGACGGCGACCTGGGCGACCTGGCCAAGACCGGCACACCGGTCGTGGCGACGGTGCAGCTGCGTGACGACGGCCCCCTGGCCGGCGTGTCCGACATGACCTTTGACTTCCTTCGACAGATCGGACTCCGATGACCTTCCGGATTCGGAAAGCCCATCCGGGCCGACGATCCGTCCGGGCACTGAAAGCCCTCGGCCTGGCCGCCACGCTCAGCGTGGCGGCCAGTGCCGCTGGCTGCACCGCGAGCCCCACGCTGGACGAGCCAAAGTCAGACGGTTCTTCGGCCCAGGTCTTCCCCGCGAGCGAGGTGCAGCCGCTCGTCGACGGCATCGTGCACGAGCCGGGCAAGGACCTGAAGGTCGCGCGGCTCGCCGAGGGACTGGTGCCGCCGACCAACCGATGGTTCGGCGGGCTGGTGTTCGGCGACAAGCCGGAGCCGGTCTTCCCGCTACCGCTCACCTTCGGTCTGACCGATTCAGGCTTCGCCTTCGGGCAGCCGACGGTGACGGCGACCGAGAAGACGATCAGCGGCGGATTCACGCCCGACGTCGCCGTCGATGTCGGCGCCGCAGGCTCGCGCGTCAGCGCCTACGACACGGCAACGGTGACCACCGACAGCCTGGACGGCTCTGGCGCGGTGCTGGGTCGCACTGTCCTCGGCGAGGGTTGGCCGTTCGTCAGCTACACCGCGGAGCGAGCGGGAACTGTCCGCACCGGCCTGCCCTTCACTGCGACCGGCGACTTCTGGACCGCGACCGCAGGTTCGAAGACCTACGGGCTGGTGGTCACCGACGGCTCGGTGAACGGGACCGACGTGCGTCTCGACAAGGGCGGAACCGCGACCTGGTTCGTGGTGCCCGCGGACGGCAGTGCTGAGCAGCTCGCCGGCTTGGCCGCACATCGGCTTCGGGGCAGCTCGGTGAGCTACCAGGTTGACGGCGACACCGTCACCACGACGCTGCGCTACCAGACCGACGGCGGGGACACGGCGCTAGCCGCGATGCCGCATCAGCAACAGGGCCTCGCCTCCGACGCCTCGTGCGGGCTCGGCAGCTACCCGAGCGCGTACGGCACCCTCCGGCTGTGCGCAGGGACCGAACTGACCTGGACGACTCCCACCACGACGCCGCGTGCGGCGCTCGACCTGGACGGATTGAGTGAGGGCGACAAGCGCGAGCTCATCACCCAGGTCACCCAGGACGCCGCAGCGCTGCCTGACTTCCCGGCTGACACCTACTTCGGCGGCAAGGCGCTCTACCGCGCTGCGATGCTCTATCAGCTCGCCACCCAGCTCGGCGCGGAGCAGCCGGCGGAGAGCGTACGAGTCAAGCTCACCGCAGTGATGGAGCAGTGGATGGATCCGCAGGGCTGTGCGCAGCGGGACGCGTTCTGCTTCGTCTACGACGACCGCACGAAGGGCCTGATCGGACACACGCCGTCCTTCGGTTCCGACGAGTACAACGACCACCATTTCCACTACGGGTACTTCCTCTACGCAGCCGGCGTGCTGGCCGCCGAGGACAAGGGCCTGGTGGACAAGTACGCCCCGGTGATGAACCTGCTGGCGGCCGACATCGGCTCCAGTGCGGCGTCCGGGCTGTTCCCTGATCGGCGCAACTTCGACGTCTACGCGGGCCATTCGTGGGCGGCCGGCACGCCGACGTTCGCCGACGGCAACAATCAGGAGTCGAGCTCCGAGGCCGTCACGGCCTACACCGGACTGGCTCTGTGGGGGAAGGCCAGCGGCAACGCGGCGCTCGCGACCGAGGCGACCTGGATGGTCTCCACGGAGGCTCAAGCCGGGCTGGCGTACTGGACGAACTTCGACGCGAGCGACCCGGCCTACCGCGGGTACGGGCACCGGATCGTGTCCCTGAACTGGGGTGGCAAGCGCGACTATGCGACCTGGTTCTCCCCCGAGCCCGCTGCCATGCTGGGCATCCTGCTGATCCCGATGAGCCCATCCTCCACCTACCTGGCCGATGATCCTGAGCGGATCGACGCCAACGTCTCGGAGGCCACCGGCGGGGGCAAGTACGACCAGCAGTTCGGTGACTATCTGCTGATGTATTCAGCGCTCGCGGGCGACCAGCAGCGGAAGGCAGCCTTGGAGAAGGCGCGCACCCTCGATGCGAAATGGATCGACAACGCCAACTCGCGCTCGTACATGCTGGCGTGGCTGATGCTCGAGCGGACCCGATAGCCGTCCGGGATCAGCCGACGACCAGCTCCACCCGCTGGAACTCCTTGACGTCGGTGTATCCGGTGGTGGCCATCGACTTGCGCAACGCGCCGACCAGGTTCATCGTCCCGTCCGGGATGGTGGAGGGCCCGAGCAGGATCTGCTCCAGTGTCCCGACGGTGGCGAACTTGGCGCGCTCCCCACGCGGCAACTCGGCGTGCCAGGCCTCGGGGCCCCAGTGGAAGCCGCGGCCTGGCGCCTCCGCCGCCTTCGCCAACGGCGAGCCGACCATCACCGCGTCGGCCCCGCAGGCGATCGCCTTCGCGATGTCCCCCGAACGCCCGACCGAGCCGTCGGCGATCACGTGCACGTATCGCCCGCCCGACTCGTCCAAGTAGTCCCGTCGGGCCGCCGCCACATCAGATACGGCGGAGGCCATCGGCACCGCAACGCCGAGCACCGATGCTGAGGTCGACGCAGCTCCTCCGCCGAAGCCCACCAACACCCCGGCTGCGCCCGTACGCATCAGGTGCAGCGCAGCCGGGTAGGTGGCGCAGCCGCCGACGATGACCGGCACCTCGAGCTCGTAGATGAACTGCTTCAGGTTCAGCGGAGCCAGCGCGCTGGAGACATGTTCCGCCGAAACCGTCGTACCACGGATGACGAAGAAGTCGACTCCGGAGTCGACGACCGCTTGGGCGTACTCCTGGGTGTTCTGCGGCGAGAGCGCCCCTGCGGCTGGAACTCCGGCTTCACGGATCTCGGCGATGCGCTTGCCGATCAGCTCGGGCTTGATCGGTTCGGCGTAGATCGCCTGCATGCGCCTGGTGACCTCGACGGGGTCGTCCAGTGCCAAGATCTCGGTCAGTTGCGGCTCGGGATCGTCGTACCGGGTCCACAGCCCCTCGAGATTGAGCACGCCCAGACCGCCGAGCTGACCGACCCTGATCGCCGTCTGCGGCGACATCACCGAGTCCATCGGCGCCGCGAGCAGCGGGAACTCGAAGGTGTAGGCGTCGATCCGCCAGTGCAACGACACCTCCTCCTCGCCGCGGGTACGACGCGACGGCACGATGGTGACGTCGTCGAAGGCGAAGGCCTGCTGAGCGCGCTTGCTGCGGCCGATCTCGTACATGAGAGCCCATTCTGTCGGCTGGAGCCCGTCCCGCCCAGCACGGGTGGCCGGGCGGGTCGGCGGCGGCGCCGGCCTCAGCTGGAGTAGTTGGGCGCCTCGACGGTCATCTGGATGTCGTGTGGGTGCGACTCGCGCAGGCCGGCGGAGGTGATGCGGACGAAGCGGCCGCGCTCCTGGAGCTCGATGATGCTGGACGCACCGGTGTAGAACATTGCTTGCCGCAGCCCGCCGACCAGCTGGTACGCCACCGCGGCGAGCGGGCCGCGGAAGGGCACCTGTCCTTCGATGCCCTCCGCGATCAGCATCGCATCGGAGGACACGTCGCCTTGGAAGTAGCGGTCCTTCGAGTACGAGACGTTGCGACCCCGCGACGCCATCGCCCCGAGTGAGCCCATTCCTCGGTAGGCCTTGAACTGCTTTCCGTTGACGAAGATCAACTCGCCAGGACTCTCCTCGCAACCCGCGAGCAGCGATCCCAGCATCACCGTGTCCGCACCGGCCACCAGCGCCTTCGCTATGTCGCCCGAGTACTGCAGGCCGCCGTCGCCGATCAGCGGAACGCCGGCCGGGCGACACGCGCGCGCCGCGTCGTGGATCGCCGTCACCTGCGGCACGCCGACGCCAGCGACGACCCGGGTGGTGCAGATCGACCCTGGACCGACGCCCACCTTCACGCCGTCGACGCCGGCGGCGACCAGCGCCCGGGCGCCCTCGTAGGTCGCGACGTTCCCGCCCACCACATCGACGGCAGCAGCGGCAGGCTCGGCCTTCAGCCGGCGGACCATCTCCAGCACGCCCTGCGAGTGACCGTGCGCGGTGTCGACGACGAGCAGGTCGACACCTTCCTCGATCAGCGCCATCGCGCGCTTCCAGGCGTCGCCGAAGAAGCCGACAGCGGCGCCGACCCGCAGCCGGCCCTGATCGTCCTTCGAGGCGTGCGGGTACTGGTCGGACTTGACGAAGTCCTTCAGCGTGATCAGCCCGCGCAGTCGGCCCTGGCCGTCCACCAGCGGCAGCTTCTCGATCTTGTTGCGGGCCAGCAGCTGCATCGCGTCCTCGCTGCTGATCCCGACCGGTCCGGTAACCAGCGGCATCGGGGTCATCACGTCGCTGACCAGCCGTGACGGGTCGCTTTCGAAGCGCATGTCGCGGTTGGTGACGATGCCCAGCAGCCGCATGTCACGATCGACGACCGGGACACCGGAGATCCGGTAGTGCCCGCACATCGCGTCGGCCTCGCCGATGGTCGCTTCGGGTGAGATCGTGATCGGCTCGTCGACCATGCCGGCCTCGGAACGCTTCACGATGTCGACCTGATGCGCCTGGTCCTCGATCGAGAGGTTCCGGTGGATGATGCCCAGACCACCCTGGCGTGCGATCGCGATCGCCATCCGCGACTCCGTCACCGTGTCCATCGGCGAGGAGATCAGCGGCAGCTGAACGGAAATCCGCTTCGAGACCCGCGACGCGGTGGTGACCTGCGACGGCACGATGTCGCTCTCCGACGGGAGCAGCAGCACGTCGTCGAAGGTCAATCCGAGCTTGTGGAAGGGTCCCGGCACACCGAAGGCAGTGAGGTCATCAGAGAACGCAGTCAACGCCAAGGCCTTTCGACAGCTGGGGCGGAGCCCTCATGCTATCTCGCGCAACGCGGTTGGCCGCCCGCGACCGCGGGGCCGCGGAGCACGGATCAGCTGGCTAGCCCGAGCGGCTCGCGGAGACTCGTACTGGCCGCCACCAGCAACTCGCGATGCTCATCGGAGGACTCGATCAGCTCACGCAGCTTGCCCGCCGCACGATGCTGTGCGACCCGCACAGCGTTCGCCGTCATGCCCAGCCTCCGACCGACGACATCGGCGCTCTCGCCGCGGGCGCGAAGAATCAACAGTGTGCGCATCCGCTCGGGCAGCAGCGCAACCAATTGGCGCGCCGCCTCCGCCGCAACGGCGGCGAGCACCAGCTCCTCGGGAGTCGGATCGTCCTCGACGTCGTCCGGAACCTCCTCGACCAGCACGGCCGCCCGGCTGAGCCGCCGCTGGACGTCGGCGACCTTGTTGCCGGCGATGGCGTACACGAAGGCAAGGAACGGCGAACCGCGGTGCTGGTAGCGCGGCAACACCCGCATCAGCGCCACGCAGGTCTCCTGGGCCGCATCGTCGGCGGCGTCCATGCCGCCGCCATAGCTCGCCAGTCGGCTGCGGCAGTAACGGACCACCGCTGGGTGCACCGCGGTGATAACTCTCTCGATCGCTGCCGGATCACCGGCTTGAGCCCGGGCCACGAGGATGTGGTCAAGCTGAGGTGGAGACACATCGGTCTTCACCTGAACCCCCATTTCGTCCCCGAGCAGGAAGGCGTATGTGCACCGAAACTGTGACAGAGCCGTGCGGCAACTAACAAACCGATTGTGGAATTTTTCTGTGAACAATTCATAACGATACCGGGCAATTTCCCGGCCGTTCAGGGCCCCTCGAGTCGGCGCCGACTCGGCGCCGCGGAGCCGAACGATCAGCCGACCGACTCCCCCACGTCCGCGAGACCGCGTCGCGCCAAGAGCGGCTCGATCCGCGGCTCGCGGCCCAGTACGGCGCGGACGTAGCTCATCTCCGGCGCCGTACCACCGCGGCTCAGCAGCTCGGCACGGAACCGGTCACCGCAAGCGCGGACCAACCCACCGCTCTCGGTGAACCAGTCGGCGGTGTCGGCATCGAGGACCTCGCTCCAGATGTAGGAGTAGTAGCCCGCGGCGTAGCCGCCCGAGAACACGTGATTGAAGTAGCGACTGAGATAGCGCGCGGGCACCGCCGGCAGATCCAGGCCCCACGCCGCCAGCGCGCTCCGCTCGAACTCGGCAACGGCGTCCGCGCCGTCGGTGCCGTCGGCCTGAGGGCTGGGGAACTCACCCGGGCCGAGGCGATGCCAGGCCAGATCGATGCAGGTGGCTGCAAGGTAGGCGACGGTCTGCCAACCCTGACCGAAGGCGCGAGCGCGCTCGAGCCGGGCGAACGAGCCGGCGTCGAGCACATCCCCGGTCGCGTGGTGGCGAGCGTACCGATGCACGACGTCAGGCCAGGTCAGCCACATCTCGTTGACCTGCGAGGGGTACTCGACGAAATCACGAGCGACCGCGGTGCCAGCAAGTCGCGGGAACCGGACCTGGGAGAACAGTCCGTGCAGGGCGTGGCCGAACTCGTGGAAGATGCTGACGACGTTGTTCAGACTGAGGAGCGCCGGCCGACCGGGCGGCGGCTTCGGCACATTGACGTTGTTGATCACCACCGGTCGCTGCAGACGCAGCGTGGACTGGCCGACGACCGCTTCCATCCACGCCCCGCCGCGCTTGGAATCGCGACTGAAATAGTCCCCGACGAAGAGTCCGATCCCCGTGCCGTCGGCATCGAGGACTTCGTAGACGACGGCGTCGGGATGGTAGCCGGCGAGGTCCGGACGCGCCTCGAAGCGAACGCCATAGAGCTGGCCCGCGGCGTAGAAGATCCCGTCCTCAAGCGTCCGGGTCAGCTCGAAGTACGGCTCGAGGGCCACCGGATCGACGTCAAAGCGCTGCTGCTTCACCTGTTCCGCGTAGTAGGCGAGGTCCCACGGCTGCAGATCGGACTCCCCGACGTCCGCGGCCATCGCCGCTGCCAGCTCCTCGCATTCGCGCTTGGCGTTGCTGACCGCGGCCGGCACCAGTTGAGCCAGCAACGCATCGAGTGCCTCGTTGGTCCCCGCGGTGCGATCCGCCAGCACGTAGTCGCTGTAGGTGGGGTAGCCCAGCAGCTGGGCTCGGCGGGCGCGCAGCTCGGCGATCCGGCAGACCAGCGCACTGGTGTCGTACTCGTTGCCGCGTGCGCCGCGACGTACCGATGCCTGCCAGAGCGTGTGCCGGAGTTCGCGATTGCGCAGCACCTCCAGGGCCGGCTGGTGGGTCGGCAACACCAGAGTGATCAGGTAGCCCTCGAGCGAGCGGGCCTCGGCCGCCGTCCGGGCCGCGGCGATGGCCTCGGCACTCATCCCGTTCAGTTCGGCGGGGTCGGTGACCAGCACCGCCGCGTCGTTGGTGTCGGCGAGCAGGTGGTTGCCGAACGTCGTGGTCGCGGTCGCCAGCTCGGCGTTCAGTTCTGACAGCTGCTGCTGCTCGACTGCCGACAGCCCCGCTCCGGCCCGGACGAAGTCCAGGTGGTAGCGGTCGAGCAGGCGCCGCTCCTCCGCATCAAGTTCCAACTCGTCGCGGGCCGCATGCAGGACCTGGATCCGCGCGAACAACGCTGGATCGAGCATCACCTCGTCGGCGAAGGCCGCGAAGGTCGCCGCGTACTCGGATTGGATCTGCTGCAGTTCGGGGTTGGTGTGGGCGGACGTCAGCAGGTAGAAGACCCGCGAGGCACGCTCCAGCAGCGCACCCGAGCGCTCCAGCGCCACCAGGGTGTTCTCGAAGGTGGGCACCTCGGCCTCGAGCACGGCGCGGATCTCGGCCCGCTTCTCGGCGATCCCGAGGTCGAACGCCTCACGGAAGTGGCGCGGCTCGATCTCGGCGAACGGTGGCAACTCGTACGGCAGGCTGCTCGGCTGCAGCAGCGGATTCGGCCCGGCGGGCTGGGTCGCGATCACGCCGGGACGCTACCCCGCACAAACGGGCGAGCCCGACAATGGTCAGTCTGAGAACGCTCCCACGTGAGCCGGGCGAGAACGAGATCGAGCCCCCGGGTATCCCCGAGGGCTCGATTCGCGGTCGTGACGACTGGCGCCTGACCGCTGCCAGTCTGACGCTCAGTGGCTGTGGCCGTGGCTGTGGCCAGCCGGAGCGTCGTCGTCATCCTCGGGCTTCTCCACCACCAGGGTCTCGGTGGTGAGCAGCAACGAGGCGATCGATGCGGCGTTGGCGAGCGCGGACCGGGTCACCTTGACCGGATCGATCACGCCGGCGGCCAGCAGGTCGCCGTACTCGCCGGTCGCAGCGTTGTAGCCGTTGCCGGGCTGCAGTTCGGCGACCTTGGCGGTCACCACGTAGCCCTGCTCGCCACCGTTCTCGGCGATCCAGCGCAGCGGCTCGACGGCCGCCTTGCGGACGATCGCCACGCCGGTCCGCTCGTCACCCGTCAGCCCGAGGTCGCCATCCAACGCCTTCACGGCATGGATCAGGGCCGAGCCGCCGCCGGCGACGATGCCCTCCTCGATGGCCGCGCGGGTCGCCGAGACGGCGTCCTCGATGCGGTGCTTCTTCTCCTTGAGCTCCACCTCGGTGGCCGCGCCGACCTTGATCACGCAGACGCCGCCGGCGAGCTTGGCCACCCGCTCCTGCAGCTTCTCGCGATCCCAGTCGGAGTCGGTGCGGGCGATCTCGGCCTGCAGCTGGGCAACCCGAGCCTTCACCTCGGCACCCTCACCGGCACCGTCGACGATGGTGGTGTTGTCCTTGGTCACCACCACGCGACGCGCCCGGCCGAGCACGTCGAGCCCGACCTGATCGAGCTTGAGGCCGACCTCAGGTGCGATCACCTTGCCACCGGTGAGAATCGCAATGTCCTCGAGCATGGCCTTGCGGCGGTCACCGAAGGCAGGTGCCTTGACTGCGACCGAGGTGAAGGTGCCGCGGATCTTGTTCACGACGAGCGTCGAGAGAGCCTCGCCGTCGACGTCCTCGGCGACGACGAACAGGGTGCCCGACGCGCCGATGACCTTCTCCAGCAGCGGGAGCAGGTCGCTCATCGAAGAGATCTTGCCGGAGTTGATCAGGATGTACGGGTCGTCGAGGACCGCTTCCATCCGCTCCGGGTCGGTCACGAAGTACGGCGAGAGATAGCCCTTGTCGAACTGCATGCCCTCGGTGAACTCGAGCTCGGTCCCCATCGTCTGGGACTCGTCGACGGTGATCACGCCGTCCTTGCCCACCTTGTCGAAGGCCTCGGCGATCAGGCCGCCGATCTCCTCGTCGCGCGCCGAGATGGTCGCCACGTGCGCCATGTCTTCGGTGGTCTCGACCTCGCGGGAGTTCTCCCGGAGGCGCTCCTCCACCGCGGCCACAGCCGCGTCGATGCCGCGCTTCAGACCAATCGGGCTGGCGCCGGAGGCGACGGCCTTGAGGCCCTCGTGCACGAGCGCCTGCGCGAGCACAGTCGCCGTCGTCGTGCCATCACCAGCGATGTCGTTGGTCTTGGTGGCGACTTCCTTGGCCAGCTGCGCGCCGAGGTTCTCGTACGGGTCGTCCAACTCGACGTCACGCGCGACGGTCACGCCGTCGTTGGTGATGGTCGGAGCGCCCCACTTCTTGTCGAGCACCACATAGCGGCCCTTCGGGCCGAGAGTCACCTTTACGGTGTTGGCGAGGATGTCGACACCACGCTCGAGCGAGCGCCGTGCCTCCTCGTCGAATTGAAGGATCTTTGCCATAGAGGTAGTGGCCCCTTACTTGGTGACGACGGCGAGGATGTCGCGGGCGTTGAGGAGCAACAGCTCCTTGCCGTCGTACTTGACCTCGGTGCCGCCGTACTTGCTGAAGATGACCACGTCACCTTCGGCGACGTCGAGAGGAACGCGCTTGCCGTTGTCGTCGACGCGGCCGGGACCGGTGGCGAGCACCTTGCCCTCCTGCGGCTTCTCCTTGGCGGTGTCGGGGATGACCAGGCCGGAGGCGGTGGTCTGCTCGGCTTCGAGCGGCTGGACGAGGATGCGGTCCTCGAGCGGCTTGATCGTGACTGCCACGTCAAACCCCTTTCACAAGTGAAATCTGCTGATGTCGTCTGGTGTGGCGTGAACGTCGTCGCGGGTGCCGTTCACGCCGAGCCCGTTGGGGCTGGCACACTCGCCATGCGAGTGCTAAAGCGACATTAGCACTCACCCACAGCGAGTGCCAGAACGTCCCCCGCGGTGCATGCGGTGGCGCCTGAGCGAGGAGGAGAGCCGATGTCTCAGACTCGGGTCCACAACCTGTCCATCTCCCTGGACGGCTTCGCCACCGGTGAGCCGCAGTCGGCCGAGGCGCCGTTCGGGCACGCCGGGCAACGGCTGCACACGTGGATGTTCGCGACCCGTTTCTGGGCCGAGGGCGGCACCACCGGCGTTGACCATGCGTTCGCCGAACGGCACGGCGTGGGAATCGGCGCCGAGATCATGGGGGCCGGAAAGTTCGGCCCGCCCGGCTGGCAGGACGATCCCGACTGGCAAGGCTGGTGGGGTCCGACCCCGCCGTTCCACACCCCGACCTTCGTGCTCACGCACCGGCCGCGGCCACCGCTGGAGATGGCGGGCGGCACCACGTTCCACTTTCTCGACGCCACGCCCGCCGACGCTCTCGAGATCGCCCAGCAGGCGGCCGGCGGGCGGGACGTCCGGATCGGCGGCGGCGCCACCGTGGTCCGCGACTTCGTCGCCGCCGGTCTCGTCGATCATCTGCACCTGGTGCAGGTGCCGATCGTGCTGGGCCGGGGGGTGCGGATCTGGGACGGGCTCGAGGGCGTGGAGACCGACTACGACATGGAAGCAGTCTCCACACCGAGCGGCGTCACTCACCTGACGCTGACCCGCAAGCGAGCGTGAGCGGGAAGGGCGCCGCTACTCCGGGACGCGCCGGACCACGGCGACGACTGTGCCGTTCGGGGTTCGGGACACCACCAGCGTCGCCGACCCCGCACCCGCCGGCCGCAGCCGCGCGCGTAGCTGGGCCGGATCGCCTTCGATCCCGCGGGTCTTGATCTCCAGCCGGCCGACCTCATGCCGGCGCACCCACTCGCGTAGCGATCTCAGGTCGTACGGCAGCCGGTCCAGGACCTCGAAGGCGGTCGCGAACGGGCTCGTGGTCAGAACGTCGCTCGTCAGCAACGCGTGGTGCGGGTCCAGCACCCCGGCGCCGAGGCGCCGGGCGAGCGTGCCGACACCGCCGCTGCGGATGACCGCGCCGTCCGGCTCGTACAGGTAGCGCCCGAGCGGAGCGACCGTCGCCGCAGCAGCCGGATCGGTATCGAGGCGCTGATCGGGCCAGACCAGCGCCGTCCGGACACCCGGCCGGGCGAGCCCACCGGCCCACAGGCCGACCTCGACCACATCGCCGCGGTGGCTGACCCACTCCGCCTCGACGCCACTCGGGATGCGGTCGTGTGGCAATGCCGGACCCAGCTTGACCCCCGCTGGCCGGCTCCCGTCGAGCAGGCTGGACACGAAGTCCCAGGGCGGGGAGAAGTCGTCGAGACGCCACCTGCGCCCGCTGCCGCTGCGCCGTGCGGGATCGCAGAAGACGGCGACGCCGTCGCGCAGCAGCTCTGGAGCGACCTCCTCGGCGGCCGCACAGAGCACCTCCGCCCAGCGCCCGTGCAGGTTCGCGGCCGCCACCTCAGCTGTCCCCGGGTCCGCCTCCACCGCGACGACGCTGAGCCCGGCGTCGGCGAAGGCCAGCGCATCGGAACCGATGCCGCAGCCGAGGTCGACCACCACGTCCGCTCCGGAGTCGACGAGTCGTTGTGCATGCCACCGCGCGATCTCGGGGCGCGTCGCCTGCTCAAGGCCGTCGCGGGTGAAGAAGAGGGCATCGGCGGCTGCCCCGAACTTGGCGCGGCCGGCGCGGCGCAGGGTGGCCTGGAGCAGCGCGGCCACCGCGGCATCCGGGCCGAACGACGCGCGGAGCCGGGTGCCAGCGGCGAGCGAATCGGGGTGGGGCTCGGCCATCGCGGCGGCGAGCGCCTCAGCCGTCAGCGCACCCGGGAGCACAGCGCCTGCCATCGTCGCTAGCGCAGCACCTGGCTGACCGGGAGCGACGGGTCCGCGCCGACGTCCGCCGCCGATGGGGGCAGACCGGCGCTGATCACCTCGGCACCGAGCACCGCGATCATCGCGCCATTGTCGGTGCAGAGCCCGGGACGGGGCGTCCGCAGCGCGACGCCGCGCGCGGCGGCGCGCTCGGCGAGCATGCTCCGCAGCCGGCTGTTGGCGGCCACCCCGCCGCCGATCAGCAGATCCGTTGCTCCGGTCCTGCTGCAGGCGTCCAGCGCCTTGGCGGTGAGCACGTCGCAGACCGCCTCCTGAAAGCTTGCCGCGACGTCCGCCAGCGGCACCGCCTGCCCGTCCCGCTCGCGTTCCTCGACCCAGCGCGCCACCGCCGTCTTCAGTCCGGAGAAGGAGAAGTCGTAGCGGTGGGTGAGCAGATCCTTCGGCGCGGTGAGCCCGCGCGGGAACCGAATCGCCGCCGGGTCGCCGGTCGCCGCGCGGTCGATCACCGGGCCGCCGGGATAGGCGAGCCCAAGCAACCGAGCCACCTTGTCGTACGCCTCCCCCGCCGCGTCGTCGATGGTCGATCCGAGTTCGCTGATGCCGGAGGTGATGTCGTGCACGTGCAGCAGCGAGGTGTGGCCGCCGGAGACCAACAGCGCCACCGAGCGCTCGGGGAGCGGACCGTGTTCGAGCAGGTCGACGGCGACGTGTCCGGCGAGGTGGTTCACCGCGTAGAGCGGCTTGTTCAGCGCCCAGGCGAGCGCTTTGGCGCTGGCCAGCCCGACCACCAGCGCACCCATCAGGCCCGGACCGGCCGTCACCGCGATCGCGTCCACCTCGGTGAGGTCCACATCGGCGGTTGCGCAGGCCCGCTGCAGGGTGGGCACCATCGCCTCCAGATGGGCCCGGCTCGCCACTTCGGGCACGACGCCGCCGAAACGCACGTGTAGCTCGACGCTGGAGGCAACCTCGTTGGCCAGCAGTTCGTGCCCACGGACGATTCCGACGCCGGTCTCGTCACACGACGACTCGATCCCCAGCACCAGCGGGCCGGTCATGACTGCCCCTCGCGAGGCTCGGTGGGCGGACCAGCGGGTGCTGCGTCCGCGACGCCGCGCGGCCAGCTCTCCAGGTCGTAGAGCTTGAGGATCAAGGCGTGCTGATCGGGCCCGTAGTAGTTCTCCCGGACGTACAGCTGTTCGAAGCCCATCCGCTGGTACAGCGCAATGGCCGCTTCGTTCCGGTAGCCCACTTCGAGCAGCACCGCGCGGGCGCCGGCATGGCGGACCCGCCGCAGCCCAGCCGAGACCAGCAGGCCGCCGATGCCACGGTTCCGGTACGCCGGCGCGACGACCAGGCGATGCAGGTCAGCAAGCTCGCCGGTCGTCTGCAGAGCGATCACGCCTACGGGATGCTGCGCGCGCGCGATCAGCATCGTCCGGCCGTCGCCCAGCAGTTCGCCGAGCCAGCTGCGCTCGCTCCAGCGCTCACACTCCGGGAATCCGGCGTGCTCCAGGGCCATCACCGCGGGCAGATCGTCGCGTCGGGCGTCCAGGACGCCGACTTCGTCCAGCGTCAGACCGGACATCGTCACACCGGACATCAGGGCCTCCCCCGGTGGCGATCGAGACTGAGTGGCGCGGCGTGCCGCAACACCGACTTGCGCTTGCCGGGCTCAGTCGCATCGGGTCGGCGCAGGTAGAGCGGTTCCCGCCCGAGGTCAGGGAGGTCGGGGCCGTGCACCGCCAGCAGCCCGGGGTCGAGCTCGCGTGGACCCCTCGCAGCCGCGAGCTGGGGGTACAGCTCCGCGGCCGGGCCGACCGACGCCAGCCCCGGCAGCCCGTCGGGCGAGGAGACCTGAGGCTCCCCCAGCCGAATCCCCTGAGCGGTGTAGCGCGCCCAGTACAGCTCGCGTCGCCGTGCGTCGGTCACGACCACGAACTCGCCGTCGGCGAGAGCGGCGCGTTCCGGGTCCGCGCGTCGAGCGGCGACGTGCTGGGCGGCGATGGCGTCCAAGCTGCACACCCCGCGCACCGGAATGCCCAGCGCCATCCCGAGTACGTGCGCAGTCGCCACGCCGACCCGCAGCCCGGTGAAGGGGCCGGGGCCCAGCCCGACCACGATCAGACCCAGCTCAGCGCGATCGACACCGGCCGCTACGAAGCACCGCGCCACCAGGGGCATCAGCTGCTCCGCATGAGCCATCCGGTCCGTCACCCGCGCCGTCGCGAGGACCTCGCTGCCGACTGCCAGTCCGACGTTCACCGTCGTCGACGTGTCCACGGCAAGCACCAGCCGTCGGTCAGCGCTCATCGCGCACCCCCAGTGCGCCGGCCAGATCAACCGCTGACCACCGTTCTCCGACTGGTCGCACCGTCACCACCCGCTCGCTGTCGCCCGACTCGTCGGCAGGTTGATCGGAGATCATGATGTCCAGTTCGAGTCGGTGCTCCGCCAGTCCCTCGGCAAGGCCAAGGCCCCATTCCACCACCGTGACCGCTGTCGGCACCGTGGCATCGAGATCGAGGTCGTCGAGTTCCTCCGGCGAAGACAGCCGGTACGCATCGACATGCACCAGGGCGGGTCCGCCGTCGTGTGCCGGATGGATCCGGGACAGCACGAACGTCGGGGAGATCACCGGCCCAGCTGCGCCGAGGCCGACGCCGATCCCCTGGGTCAGGGTCGTCTTGCCGGCGCCCAGGTCGCCGGAGGCGATGACCACGTCCCCCGGTTCCAGGACGCGGGCCAACCGGGCGCCCAGGTCGCGCATCCGCGCGCTCGTCGGCACGCGGATCGCCAGCGGCAGCCGCTTGCTGAGGACGACCCCGTAGGGTGCCGGCCGGTCGATCCGGAATCCGCGGTGCTGCCAGAACTCGAGGACCTCGCTGAGTTCGCGCCGGGCGAACAGTTCGACCTGCTGGAAGCCGAGGGTCGCCGCGAGTTCCTCGGCAGCGCTCACCATCGCGGAGGCGATGCCGTGCCGCTGCCAATCCGGATGGACCGAGACCCGGCGGAAGCTGACGCGCGTCCCGCTGTCATCCGGCACCACCAAGATCGCACCGGCAGGCCGGCCGGCCACGCGCGCAAGCACCCCGCCTCCCTTCGCGAGACTGCGCGCCACCGACTCCGGCGTCTCGTCGACGGCGGTCGCGGGCGGGTCCAGCGGCGGACGGGCCCCGAAGGCGGCATGGATGACCTCGACGAGTTCATCGGCATCCTCCGGGGACGCGACGGCGACCACGAGATCGGCTATCGGAACGCTCACCAGGCGTTGATCCTATCGGCGCGGTAGCAGTCGGACGGTCCGGACGACGGCCGGCACGGCCGCAGCGGGCGCGGCGACTCTAACCCCGGTCCTCCGCACGAGCCTGCCTGGTCCGCGCCAGCAGGTCGTCGAGGATCTCGTTGAAGCGGTCGTGGTACTCGATCATCGCCAGATGCCCACAGTCGTCGATCACCGTCGCAGCCGCGGTCGGCAGCAGCTCGATGATCCGCCGGGTGTGCCGCACTGGGGTGATGCCGTCCTGAACCCCGCCGACCACAGCGGTCGGGATCCGCGCCAGCGTCTCCATCGCGGAGTATTCGTCCAGCGCGGCGAACGCCGGGTAGTAGTCGGCGATGACCTCCAGCGGGGTCTCGGCCAGCATCTCGTTGACGAACTCGATGTAGCTCGGTGGGACGTCGGTGGCGAACGCCATCCGGCGGGTGACCACGTACCCCAGATCGCTGCCGGCACGACGGCCCTGTTCGACCAGCTCCGGGATGCGGTTCAGGGTGGCCATCAGCGGTTCGGCGACGCGGCTGAAGCTGCGACCCGGCAGGCCCTTGATCGGCGAGTGGTCGGCCATCTCGCCGGCAGAGGTGCAGACCAACCCGACGCCGACGATGCGGTCCCCGAACAGCTCGGGCCTGGTCTGAGCCAGCCGGAGAATCGTCATCCCGCCCATCGAGTGCCCGAAGAGCACGACCGGGCCGGGACCGACGACCTCGTCGAGCACCTGTTCCAGATCCTCAGCCAGCTGGGGAATCCGGCACAACTCCGGATCCGAGCGCCCGGATCGACCGTGCGAACGCTGGTCGTAGAGGACCTGGCGGACCGTGCCGCGCAGGTGCTTGCGCTGGAAGTGCCAGCAATCCATATGCAGCGCATAACCGTGGACCCAGCAGACCGTCAGGTCCTGTGCGCCCTCCGGCGCTGCCTCGTCGACCTCGGCGTGCAGGACCACCCCGTCGGGTGTGGTTACCTCCACCGGATCGGAGCGCAGTTGGAAGAACGGTTCGAGGTCTGACACCGAGCTGCGTTTGATGCGCTTGGAGACGATCCGCCGCTCGAGTTCGATCCCGGCCGCCACTCCACCGGCAGCCAGCGCCGCGACGCTGGCGACCAGGCCGAGACCGGCGGCCAGACCGCCGCGCCGCCCGCTCGCCATCAGCCGGCTCCGATCGACGCGCCCACGTAACGGCGCGGCACCCGGGCACCGATGCGTGTCACGATCTCGTAGCCGATCGTGCCGCACCACTCGGCCCAGTCCTCCGCCGTCGGGGCTCCGTCCGCACCGTTGCCGAACAGCGTCACGTCGTCGCCTGCGCCGGCGTCGGCACCGGGCCCCAGCTCGACGACGAACTGGTCCATGCAGACCCGACCGCGGATCGGCAGCCGCCGGCCGAGCATCCCCGCCTGAGCCCGATTGCCCGCATGCCGCGGGATGCCGTCGGCGTAGCCGAGGGGGACCAGGCCGACGACGGTCGGCTGCTCGGCGCGCCACGTCCAGCCGTACGACACGCCCGCGCCTGCCTCCAGCGGCTTCACCTGGGCCAACTGGGCACGCAACCGCATCACCGGCCGGAGCTCGACACCGGCACGCTCGGCAATGCCGGGCGCCGGATCGATGCCGTATGCCGCGATGCCCACTCGGACCAGGTCGAAACGCGCGTCCGGCAGGATCAGAGCGCCTGCCGAGTTCGCCAGGTGCCGCAGTGCCGGTTCGAGGCCGGCGGCGCGCGCCTGCGTGTACGCCTGCTGGAAGGCGGCCAGCTGGTGCGCGATCGAGGGGTGCCCGGGCTCGTCAGCTGCCGCCAGATGGGACCAGACACCCACGACGTCGACGGCCCCGGCCTCCTCCGCCTCGGCAGCGGCCGCACAGACGTCTGGCCAATCAGCCGATGTGGCACCGTTGCGCGCCAGTCCGGTGTCGATCTTGAGGTGGACGCGGGCGCGCCGTTCCACGGTGGCTGCCGCGCCGGCCAATCGACCCACCTGCTCGACAGACTGGGCCGAGACGTCCACGCCGGCGGCGACGAGTGGGCTGAGGTCTTCGTCCACGCCGTACAGCCACGCGAGCAGCGGCCCGGTATCTCCGGCGTCGCGCAGCGCGAGCGCCTCGGCCGGCGTGGCCACCCCCAACCACTCCGCCCCGGCCGCGCGCGCTTCTCGCGCACAGGCCACCATGCCGTGGCCGTATCCGTCCGCCTTCACCACCACCATCATCGCGGCTCCGCCGACGTGCCGCCGGATCGCAGCAACGTTCGCCCGGAACGCAGCGAGGTCGATGTCGGCGCTGGCCGTGGCCGGATTGATGGTGCCGGCCGGGTCGACCGGACGGATCGGGCTGGTCATGGCCGCTCCGCGGTCGCCGGGGCCTGCAGCCGGCCGAGCAGGACGCCGATCTCCGCTGCCAGGCGCTGGGGTGGGACCGCGCCCGGCAGCGCCGCTGCCGCCAACGCCTGCACTGATGCGCCGAGCACAGCGGCGTCAACGGCCGCCTCCCCCGCTGCCAACAACGCTGCGCACACCCCTGCCAGTACATCGCCCGAGCCGGCTTGGGCGGTCCACGCCGGCCCCGGTACGGCAACCCGTACGACCGAATCCTGAGGCGCAGCCACCAGTTGCGTCGCACCCTTCAGGAGGACCGTCGCCCCCGTCCGCTCGACGCCGGCGCGGACAGCGCGGATCGGGTCTTCGCTCACCCAGGCCCGCTCGCGGCCGAGCAGGGCGGCCAGCTCGCCGGCGTGCGGGGTCAGCAGCCACCCGGCTGGGACACGATCGGGGAGGGCCGTCAGCCCGTCCGCGTCGACGACGGTCGGCAACCCGGTCTGCGCTGCCTCGGCCAGCACCGCTGCGCCGTCCGGTCGGTCACCCCAGCCCGATCCGAACAGGTACGCCTGAACCCGCCCCGACGAGAACACCACGTTGGGCAGCGCGCCGCGGATCAGGGTCGCTGCCTGTTCGGGCCCGAGGTAGCGGACCATTCCGGCACCCGCGTGCACGGCGCCGGAGACGCCGAGGACTGCGGCACCTGGATACCGCTCCGAGCCGGTGTCCGCGCCGACCACGCCCCGGCTGTATTTGTCGCTGGTGTGGTCGGGGTAGGGCCAGGCAGCCGCCACCGAGTCGGGAGTCGCGCCGACCAGGTCGGCCGACGCCGACGTTGCCGCCAGGCCGATGTCGACGAGGGTGACCTCACCGCAGTATGTACGACCGGGCTCCACCAGGTGGCATGGCTTCACGACGCCGAAGGTGACGGTGCGGTACGCCCGGAACGCCCGCCCCGGTACGGCGCCGGTGTCGGCGGCGACACCGGAAGGCAGGTCCACCGCAAGGACAGGCGTGCCGGCCGCCTGCACCGACGCCGCCCACGCCGCGACCTGGTCGGGCAACCCCGGTCGGCCGCCGATTCCGAGTACGCCGTCGATGACCAGGTCACAGCCCGCTCCGGCGGTGGCCGGATCGGCACCGTCGGGCCCCAGCAGCCGCCCACCCGCGGCAACCAGCGCGGACGAACCGGCGCTGTGCGGGCTGCCGAGGACAGCGACCGCGGTCACCCGGGCACCGCGTCGCGCGAGGCGAGCCCCAGCGAACAACGCGTCACCGCCGTTGTTCCCCGGCCCGACCAGGATCAGCACGCGCGAGCCGTACACCCTCCCGCGCATCCGGCTCAGGTCGGCGGCCGCGGCCGCGGCGACCCCGGCTGCCGCCTGCTGCATCAGCGCATCGCTCCCGCGGACGGCCATCGCACGCTCCTCGAGGGCGCGTACCTGCTGCACGACGAATGCGAGCGATTCTGACGATGTGGATAGGGATGAGTCGCCGAGCACGTCAGGCCTCGCAGATCACCACGGCAGAGGCGATGCCCGCATCGTGCGACAGGCTGAGGTGGATCCGCGCGACGCCCAGCTCGGCGGCGCGCGCCGCCACGGTGCCCTTCACCTCGAAGTACGGACGGCCCTCGCTGTCGGTCAGGACCTCGGCGTCGTGCCAGGACATGCCCGCCGGCGCACCCAGCGCCTTGGCCAACGCCTCCTTGGCTGCGAACCGCGCAGCCTTCGAAGCCATTGGTCGCTCGGCTTCCGCCGGGGTGAACAGCCGCTTCACCATCGCCGGGGTGCGCTCGACGGACTCGGCGAACCGGGCGACGTCGCAGACGTCGATGCCGACTCCGACGATCATCGCGCTCGGCCCGTGACGACGCGACTCACTCGACCGTGACCGACTTGGCCAGGTTGCGCGGCTGATCGACGTCGTGGCCCTTGCGCGTGGCCAGCTCGCAGGCGAAGACCTGCAGAGGTACGGTCGCGACCAGCGGCTGCAGCAGGGTGGACACCTTCGGCAGATCGATCTTGAGGTCGGCAAAGGGCGCAACGACCTCGTCGTCGATCTCGGCGAGCACGATCGTCTTCGCACCCCGGGCACGGACTTCCTGGAGGTTCGACACGACCTTGTCGTG
The DNA here is from genome assembly GCA_044225235.1 of Propionibacteriaceae bacterium. GTDB lineage: Bacteria > Actinomycetota > Actinomycetes > Propionibacteriales > Propionibacteriaceae > Microlunatus. The sequence goes on from JBGAIX010000003.1 coordinate 194,109, forward strand.
CAGTTGATCCCGGCCGCGCGGCGGCACCACGACGAACACCGGCAGCTGATCCTCGATCAGGGCGATCGGGCCGTGCTTGAGTTCTCCGGCGGCGAAGCCCTCGGCGTGGATGTATGCCAGTTCCTTCAGCTTGAGCGCACCCTCCAGCGCCACCGGGTACCCGACGTGGCGTCCCAGGAAGAGAACTGACGGGTTGTCGGCAAACTGTGCGGCCATGTCGAGGACCGGCTGCACATCGGTCAGCACCGAGGCGATCGCCGACGGCATCGACTCGAGCTCGGCGAGGGTGGCAGCGATCTCGTCACCGAACTTGGTTCCCCGGACCTGCGCCAGGTAGAGCCCGAGCAGGTAGCAGGCGACAAGCTGGGTCAGGAAACCCTTCGTCGAGGCCACCCCGATCTCGGGTCCCGCATGGGTATAGATGACGGCGTCGGACTCCCGCGGGATCGTCGAGCCGTTCGTGTTGCAGATCGCCAGCACCCGGGCGCGCTGTTCGCGCGCGTGCCGAATCGCCATCAAGGTGTCGGCGGTCTCGCCGGACTGACTGATCGCAACGACGAGCGTGGTCGGGCCGACGATCGGATCTCGGTACCGGAACTCGCTTGCCAACTCGACTTCGCACGGAATCCGGGTCCAGTGCTCGATCGCGTACTTGGCCACCAGCCCGGCGTAGAAGGCGGTGCCGCAGGCGATGATGACGATCTTGTCCACCCGCCGCAGTTCCGCCTCCGACATCCGGATCTCGTCCAGCTTGAGTTTGCCCTGCGCATCGCGGCGGCCGAGCAGCGTGTCGGCAACGGCGCGCGGCTGCTCGTAGATCTCCTTGCGCATGAACCAGTCGTAGCCGTCCTTCTCAGCGGCAGAGAGGTCCCAGTCGACGTGGAAGGGACGCACGGCCGCGGCAGCACCGAAGAAGTCGGTGATCTCCACCCCGTCGCGACTGATGGTGACGACCTGGTCCTGACCGAGCTCGATCGCCTCCCGGGTGTGCTCGATGAAAGCCGCTACGTCGGACGCGACGAAGTTCTCGCCCTGACCGACGCCGACCACCAGCGGAGAGTTGCGGCGTGCGGCGACAACCACACCTGGGTCTCCGCTGTCCACGGCCACCAGGGTGAACGCTCCCTGCAGCCGGACGCAGACCTGCCGCATCGCCGCAGCGAGGCCCGCCCCTGCGGACACCTCGCGGCCGAGCAGGTGCGCCACGATCTCGGTGTCGGTCTCCGACGTCATCTCGATCCCGAGCGCTTCCAGCTCGGTGCGCAGCGCGACGTAGTTCTCGATGATCCCGTTGTGCACCAGTGCGACGCGCCCGTCGGCGGAACGATGCGGATGCGCGTTGGTGTCGTTCGGCCCGCCGTGCGTCGCCCACCGCGTGTGGCCGATGCCGACGCCGCTGCGCGGCAGCGGGTCGTCGCCGAGCACCTTCTCGAGGTTGGCGAGCTTCCCGGCCTTCTTGGCGACGTGCACTCCGCCGTTGGCGACGATCGCGACCCCAGCAGAGTCGTAGCCGCGGTACTCCAGCCGACGCAGGCCCTCGATCACCACATCAGAGGCCACCTTGGATCCGACGTAGCCGACGATTCCGCACATACGGCGAACTGTACCGTCGGGGCGCTGGCACACCGGGTTGATTGGAATCGTGCCCGCACACTCGACCTGAAGCCGGCCTGCGCGCTCCGCTCGCCGAACCGAGCGCCGACGCCCTAGATTCGGAAGCATGCCGACGCAGCTGCGGGCACTGAATTCCTACGTCGAGCGCAGTCGCGCCGACTGGGCGGAATTGGCCGCGCACGATCCGATTCCGCTCGATCCCGCTGCCCTGGAGCGGGTCCGCGGCCTCGGCGACCCGACCAGCATGCTCGACGTGAGCGAGGTCTACCTGCCGTTGACCCGGCTGTTGAGCTCGTACTTCACCCACTCCAGCGCGCTGCACGCCGACACGAACCGATTCCTCCAGCTGTCGGTCGAGCGGACCCCGTTCGTCATCGGGATCGCGGGATCGGTCGCCGTCGGCAAGTCGACCACCGCCCGGCTGCTGCGCGAACTCCTCGCCGCCTGGCCGGAACACCCACGGGTCAGCCTGGTGACGACGGACGGATTCCTGCTCCCGAACACCGAGCTCGAACGCCGTGGCCTGATGCAGCGGAAGGGCTTTCCCGAGTCGTACGACCGACGCGCACTGCTGGAATTCGTGATGGCCGTCAAGTCCGGCGTCGAGGAGATCACAGCTCCGGTCTACAGCCACCTGAGCTACGACATCGTGCCCGGCAAGACGGTGACCATCAGCCGACCGGACATCGTGATCCTCGAGGGTTTGAACCTCTTGCAACCGGCGCGCACCCGGCAAGACTGGACGACCGGGCCCACGGTGAGTGACTTCTTCGACTTCTCGGTCTACGTCGACGCGGCCCGCGAGGACATCCGCAGCTGGTACATCGCCCGATTCCTGTCGCTGCGCGACACCGCGTTCCGCGACCCGCGGTCCTATTTCAGCAGGTACGCCTCCCTCAGTGAGGACGAGGCGGTCCGTCAGGCCGGCCACCTCTGGGACACCATCAACGGACCGAACCTGACGAGCAATATCGAGCCGACCCGGGAACGGGCCACGGCCATCCTGCGCAAGGACAGCGAGCACCGCGTGAAGTGGGTGCGGATCCGGAAGGTGTGAGCGCGGCCCACCGCGCGAGGAGAGTCAAGAGTTGCGGCTGGGCGGCGCTCGTCGCCGGCTCGTGACCTCGCCCGGCGGCACATTTGTGTCGGCCGCCGAGAGCCGGCGTATCTGCTGTCCTGGGGGTCGCTCCGTCCACACGAGTCCGTTCACCCGAGGCGATGCACACGTTGCGCAGCGCGCCGGATCGATGCGGGACGTGACTCGCGCAACGACGAGGCACCTGAACCGACGGGGGAGTTCGGGAACGGGGAGATCGGGCTACGCGGAGTTCGGGGGAATCGGGGGATTCCGGATGCCCGACAGGTATGCGGGCCGGCCGTAGAGGCCGGCCCGCAACAGGGCGCGGGAGCGCCAGGACTCCAGTCGTGGCCTCAGAGCGAGAGCGAAGCACGGACGGCTTCGGCGAGCCGGTGCGCGATGTCATTCGCCGTCTCCAGGGTCTCCGCCTCGACCATGACCCGAACCAACGGCTCGGTTCCGGACGGGCGCAGCAGCACCCTGCCGCTGTCCCCCAGTTCGGCGGCGGCCGCGGCAACCGCAGCGGCGAGTGCCGGATCAGTGTCGGCGCGTGCCTTGTCGACATTCGGCACGTTGATCAGCACCTGGGGAAGCCGGTGCATGACCGAGGCGAGCTCGGCCAGCGACTGCCCTGTGGCGGCCATCCGGCTCATCAGGTGCAGCGCGGTCAGGGTGCCGTCACCGGTCGTGGCGTGATCCAACATGACGACATGCCCGGACTGCTCACCACCGAGGGTGAACCCGCCCGCCTTCATCGCCTCGAGGACGTAGCGGTCACCGACCCGGGTCTGCTCGACGGCAATTCCGGCGGCGCGCATCGCCTGGATGAAACCCAGGTTGCTCATCACAGTGGCGACGACGGTGTCGTTCTTGAGCTGACCGGCGTCCCGCAGGGCGAGCGCGAGGATCGCCAGAATCTGATCGCCGTCGACGGTCTTGCCCGTGGCGTCGACCGCGAGGCAGCGGTCGGCGTCGCCGTCCAAGGCGATGCCGAGGTCCGCACCCAACCCGACCACCGTCGAGCGCAGCGAATCCATGTGGGTCGAGCCGCAGTTGTCGTTGATGTTGATGCCATCCGGCGCCGCATGGATGCGGACGACCTCGGCGCCCTGTGCTTCGAATGCCGCAGGCGCTGCCTGAAAGGCGGCTCCGTTCGCGCAGTCGACGACAACCTTCAGGCCATCGAGGCTGACCGGCCTGGCGAGCGTATTCACCAGGTGCGCGACGTAGGACTCGACCAGTTCCGGCTCGTCTCGAACTCGACCGACGGCCGCTCCGGTCGGCCGCGACCATGGGGTGTTCAGCCGCGCCTCGATGGCGTTCTCCAGCGCGTCATCGAGCTTGTTCCCGCCGCGGGCGAAGAACTTGATCCCGTTGTCCGGCATCGGATTGTGGCTGGCCGACAGCATCACGCCGAGGTCCGCGCTCGTCTCAGCAGTGAGGTAGGCCGCGCCCGGAGTCGGCAACACCCCCAACCGGACCACGTCCACGCCCGCACTCGCGAGGCCGGCCACCACCGCAGCCTCGAGGAACTCCCCCGACGCACGCGGATCCCTGCCGACCACAGCGAACGGCGTGTGGCCGCTGAACTCGCCCGCTTCCGCGAGCACCTGAGCGGCGGCGACCGACAGCCCCATCGCCAATTCGGCGGTCAGCGCCTCGTTCGCCTTGCCCCGGACTCCATCGGTGCCGAAAAGCCGACCCATGCCCCGCGCCCGGCGATCAGCGCTTGCTGTACTGAGGAGCCTTCCGGGCCTTCTTCAGGCCGGCCTTCTTGCGCTCCTTCACCCGGGCGTCTCGGGTCAGCAAGCCCGCCTTCTTCAGGGCCGGCCGGCTGGCCTCGGTGTCCACGGCATTCAGCGCGCGGGCCAAGCCGAGCCGCAGTGCACCGGCCTGTCCGGTGACACCGCCGCCGTGAATGCGGGCGATCACGTCGTAGGAGTCGACCACCGCGGCCGCGACGAACGGCTCGGACACGATCTGCTGGTGCACCTTGTTCGGGAAGTACTCGTCGAGCACCCGACCGTTGATGTTCCACTGACCGTTGCCCGGAACGATCCGGACCCGGGCGACAGCCTCCTTGCGGCGGCCCGTCGCTGCGGACGGTGCGACGATCGCGGCGCGGCCACCCGGCGCGGCGGAAGCCTGCGGGCTCGCCTCCGAGCGGTAGGCAATCTCGCGGTCGCCCTCGACGAACGGGGCGACGTCGCTGTCGACGGACTCAGTGGCGGTATCAGTCATGCGATGGTGTCCTTGCTGCTTCTGGCTCAGCGATCGGTGATCGGGCTGGACTACTGGGCGATCTGGGTGATCGCGTACGGCTTGGGCTGCTGCGCGCTGTGCGGGTGCTCCGGGCCGGAGTAGACCTTCAGCTTCTTGATCAGCTTCCGGCTCAACTTGTTCTTCGGGAGCATGCCCCAGACGGCGAGTTCGACGGCCTTGCGGGGGTCGCTGTCGAGCAGCGTTCCGTAGCTCACCGACTTCAGCCCACCCGGTCGGCCGGAGTGGCGGTAGGCGAGCTTGTCGTTGCGCTTGTTGCCGGTCAGCGCGATCTTCGAGGCGTTCACCACGACGACGAAGTCACCCCCGTCGACGTGCGGCGCGAAGGTCGGCTTGTGCTTGCCACGCAGCAAGGTGGCAGCCGTGACCGCCAGCCGCCCCAGCACCACGTCGTCGGCATCGATGACGTGCCAGGACCGCGTGATGTCACCAGGCTTCGGGCTGTAGGTGGACCTCTGGGAAGACATGGCCAACTTTCGTTGCATGCGAGCGAACTCGTGAGTGTGACGTATGAGTATGTCGCGCCCGTCCGCTGACCACAGCCAGTACGCACAGCAAGGCCATGCGCCTGGACGCAACAGCCGCTCAGACTACCGCTCGCCGCCGCGACGGGTCAAAATCGCGCGTTGACACTCGCGAGCGCCGCCGCGAGCATGAGCCGCATGCGCGCCGCCGTTGTCGCGAGGCGCCGGCAGAACGGCCCGCCGGAGGCGGGCGGTCTGGGCGGCAGGCCCGCTACGGCATCTCGGGCCGGCCTCGCGCTAGCCCTCGTCGGAACACTGTTCGGCCTGGTCACGACGCGTTTGAAGATCAATGACGGCACGCATCCGTGGTGGGACGTCGCCCTCACCACAGCCAGCGGCTACTTGTTCCTGATTGCCGGGGCGGTCGCGCTGGCGAGGAGGCCTGAGAACCGCGTCGGCGTCTTGATGGTGGTCACCGGAGTGGCCACCTTCGCCGAAGATCTCCAGCTGGCAGCCAGCCCTGCCGTGCACAGCATCGGCATCCTGCTCGCGGCCGCCTCGACCGCACCGCTCGCGCACCTGATGCTGGCATTCCCGAGCGGTCGGCTGCTGCGTCGGGCGGACCGCATCATCGTCGGCGTCGCCTATGCCTGGAGCTTCGGCTTGATGGCGATCGCCGCGGTGTTCGCCCGGACCGCCACCCCGAACCTGCTGCTGGTCGCGGACATCCCCCTCATCCGGGACGCAGTGGGCCAGCTAGGCCTCCCCATCGCGCTGGCGACATTCGCGTCCTTGATGCACCGCTGGTACACCACCCGGCCGCAGCTGCGGCACGTGCTGACACCCGTCGTCGTGCTGAACGTGCTGATCGGGGTGAGTGCGGTCGGCGCCGCGGCGGTCTGGAACACCGAGCTCGGGCTGTACCGGCCGTTTGTGATCGCGTACCAGATCGCCGCCTGCCTGCTCCCGCTGGCGTTCCTCGCCGGAGTCCTCCGGGTACGGCTCGGCCGGTCTGCGGTCGCGCGGCTGGTCGAAGCGCTGAATGCTCCGGTGGCGGAGGCACACCTGCGTGCGTTGTTGGGCCGAGCGCTCGGCGATCCACAACTCGCCATCGGCTACGTGCACCGAGACGGCTCCGGGTACGTCGACAGCGACGGAGCGCCGATGGCGGTGCCGGCCCGCGACAACCCCCGGCTGGTGGCGACCGAGGTCACTCACAACGGTCAGACGGTCGCCGTCCTGATCCATGACCGGGCGCTGTTGGAGGACGACCATGTCCTGCGCGCGGTGACCGCGGCCGCCGGGCTGGCGCTGGAGAACGCACGACTACATGCCGAGCTTCGGGCGCAGCTGGCCGAGGTCCGCCGCTCGCGAGCCCGGATCGTCACTGCAGGTCAAGTCGAACGAGCCCGCATCGAACGGGATCTGCACGACGCCTTGCAGGCCGGGCTGGTCGCTTCGCTGATCGCCCTCAGACAGGCCCGGCAGCACGGCACTGGCGCGGACGCCGCCTTGGATCGGGCGTCGCTGGCGCTGGAGACGGCGCTGGCGGACCTCCGCCGGATCGCCCACGGCATCCGGCCGGCGCTGCTGGTGGAGGCCGGGCTGGGCCCCGCGGTACGCACCCTGCTGGACGGCTCCGGCCTGCGGTTCACCTTGGAGGCGGGCAGCCTGACCGATGCGACGCCGGCGGTCGAGGAGACAATCTATTTCGTGGTGGCGGAGGCAGTCGCGAATGCACTCAAGTACGCGCACGCGACCCGCCTCACGGTGACCATCGCCCAGCACGGCGGAGAACTGTCGGCGCAGGTGTGCGACGACGGAGTGGGCGGCGCGGAGCTGACCGAGGGCGGGGGCTTGCAAGGCCTCGAGGACCGGGTGCGGGCGCTTGGCGGCTGGCTCACCGTTGGGTCTGTCCCGACCGGCGGCACGGCGGTGGCGGCCAGGCTCCCCCTGGACCCGCCGTCTCGGGATGCCGGGTGACGAGCGCGCTCCTGGCCGACGACGCCCCGCTGATCCGCGAGGCGATCGCAGCCGTCCTCGGCGAAGCCGGGATCGACGTCCTCGGCCAGGTGGGCGACGTCAGCGCCCTCTACCCCGCCGTCCAGCGCCTCCGACCCGACATCGTGATCGTCGACATCCGGATGCCGCCGACGTTTCGCCAGGAGGGGCTCGATGCCGCCGTCCGGTTGCGGGCGGCGGACGCGTCGCTCGGCCTGCTGGTGCTCTCCCAACACGTCGAGGCGCATCACCTGCGCCGGCTGGTCGCGAGCGGTGCCGCCTACACCGGCTACCTGCTCAAGGAGCGTGCGGCCGGCATCGACTCCTTCATCGGCGCCGTCCGCACGGTCGCCGCCGGCGGCTGCTGCTTCGACCCCCAAGTGGTCTCGGCGATGGTTGCCTCCTCAGGGTCGGTGACCAAGGTCGACAGCCTCAGCCCGCGCGAGCGCGAGGTGCTCCAGGCGATGGCCGAGGGTGCCTCCAATGTCGCCATCTGCCGGCGCCTGCGGCTGGGCGAGAAGACCGTCGAGGCGCATATCCGGCGGATCTTCCAAAGGTTGGACATTCCTGACGAGCCGGACGTCAACCGGCGGGTCAAGGCGGTGTTGGCCTTCCTGGCAGCCGAGCCGCGCTGACGTCCGCGGCCGCGCCGCCTCACGCTTTGTAGGTGTACGTCGACGACGTCACGCCCGCGGCACTGCGCGCGAGGAAGGTGTGACTCTTCTCGGGGAACGCGGTGAGCAGGCTCATATTGACCGAGTACTTGCCCCCCTTCTCCGCGCTCGTGGTGGTGGAGTCTGCCCCGTCGACCACGATGGTGAGGTCGGCGCCGTCCGGGAAACCGTCACCGAACACCCGGATCGCCTGGCGCCCCTGCCCTTCGAAGGTGACGAAGGCGACCGTGCAACTCGGCTTCCCCGGCGGCGGCGGCGGTGGCGGCGGAGGTGGAGGGGGCGGCGGCTTGGGTTTCTCCAGCGAGGTGAACTCGACCGAGGCGACACGCTCGACCGGCCCCGACGGGCCCAGACCGGTCCGGACGATCCGGAATACGTAGTGACCGACCGGAAAGATGCCGCTACTGCGCTCACCGCCCGCTGCTGGGAGTTCGCTGCTGCCGTCAGGGGCGCCGTTGCGGGTGACGTACAGGAGCGTGTGCCAACTCGCCCCAGGTGCTGCGCTGTAGCGATACCGGGTCTCGAAGGGCTCGCCGCCGCGGCTCGGCCCGGTCAACTCCGCCGTCAGCGTGATCTCGGGTAACCGTGGCAGCGCGTCGATCAGGCCGCGCAGGGACTGACGCTCGCCGGCAGGCAGAAAGAGCGCAAGTCGGCCTGCGTCGTCCAGGCTCGTCCGACCCCTGCTCGCGCCGTGCGCGGTGACCGCAGACCGGGGAAGGTCGAGGAATGCTCCGAGTTCGGCAAGCGTGTGCATGCTCGTCGCCGGCGCTCAACGAGCCTCGAGGGCGGCAACCCGGGCGATCAGTGCCTGAACCTGTCGCTGCAGGTCAGCGATCTCGGTGGCGAGATCGTGCTCGGTGACGTGCAGCTGAAGATCGGCGCCGAGGCCGCTGGTGTGGTAGACGATTCCGCCGTGAACGACGATGTCGCTCTCCTGCCGCCGCCGCAATTGGACCTCGCCCTCGTCGGCCGGCTTGGGGTAGATGTCGCGGACACCGTTGAGGGTTACTCCGCCCTGGTAGTCACCAGCGAAGTTGATCGTCAGGCCGTCGCCGGCGTCATGCACTAGCGCGCGTCGATAGAGCGACCCGTTCGGCTTGCGCCGATGCGCCGAATCGAGCATCAGATCCGAGCCGGTGCTCAGCACTGCGGGAGCGTCCAGCACCACCCAGTTCTGCGCCGGCCCCTCATCGAGTCGTACGTCCGTCCCCGCCATCACCCGTCACCTTTCCTTCGGCGTCCGAAGGCAACGCTAGGAAGCGCGAGCGGCATCCGATAGCAGGCTGTCCCGCCGTTCGGGGCCGGGCTGTCCCTGAGGCTGACGTGGCGCGGATCATAGGGTGCCCGACTACCCAGTCCCGGCTACGCCCGCGTAGGTTGAGCGCATGACGGAAACGCCCGACCTCCCCCGGCGAACCGCGGACACTCTCACCGTCGTCGACAATCGCACCGGCCGTGAATACGAACTCCCGATCAGCGACGGGACCATTCGGGCCGCGGACCTCAAGCAGATTGCCGCGAACGGCGGTCCCGGTCTGTCCACGTATGATCCGGGGTTTGTCAACACCGCCTCCTGCCGCAGCGCAATCACCTTTATCGACGGCGACGTTGGCATTCTTGAATACCGCGGCTACCCGATCGAGCAGCTGGCCGAACACTCGACGTTCCTCGAGGTCGCATATCTGCTCATGTATGGCGATCTGCCGACCCAGGATCAGTTGGACGAGTGGGTCCACCAGATCACCTACCACACCTTCATCCACGAGAACCTGAAGCAGTTCATCCAGGGATTCCGCTACGACGCGCACCCGATGGGGATGTTGATGGCGTCGGTCAGCGCGTTGTCGACGTTCTACCCGGATGCGAACGAGATCTCCGACCCGGAGAACCGCAAGCTGCAGATCACCCGCATGATCGCCAAGATGCCGACGCTGGGCGCGTTCGCCTACCGGCACCAGCAGGGCAAGCCGTACGTGTACCCGGACAACGCGCTGTCCTACACGGCCAACTTCCTGGCGATGCTGTTCAAGATGAGCGAGCCGTCGTACCAGGCGGACCCGCGGTTGATACACGCGCTCGAGGTGCTGTTCATCCTGCACGCCGACCACGAGCAGAACTGCTCGACCAACGCAGTGCGCTCGGTGGGTTCATCCCAGGTCGACCCGTACTCGGCAGTCGCGGCCGGCGTCGGCGCGCTCTATGGGCCGCTGCACGGCGGAGCGAACGAGGCCGTGCTGGCGATGCTCAAGCGAATCCGGACCACCGACAACATTCCGGATTTCATCGCGGGCGTGAAGGACGGCAAAGAGAAGCTGATGGGCTTCGGGCACCGGGTCTACAAGAATTACGATCCGCGCGCGAAAATCATCAAGCAGGCCTGTGACGACGTTTTCGAGGTCACCGGCGTCAACCCCCTGCTGAAGATCGCCCAGGAGCTGGAGAAGATCGCGCTCGAGGACGAATACTTCGTCAAGCGCCGCTTGTATCCCAATGTGGACTTCTACTCTGGGCTGATCTATGAGGCACTCGAGTTCCCGCCGGAAATGTTCACGGTGTTGTTCGCCATCGGCCGCACACCTGGCTGGCTCGCCCAATGGGAGGAACTGGTCCAGGACAAGGAACAGAAGATCGCCCGGCCGAAGCAGATCTACACCGGGATCCGGACCCGCGACTTCGTCCCGATGGACCAGCGCTAGTCGCTGTCCTGATCTCGGGTTCGCGCCGCCCACCGACCAGAACGGCCGTGCCGCAGTTGCTGCAGCACGGCCGTTGTCGTGTGTCCACTCAGCGAGTCCGGCGGACTCTGGCCTCGTCCCACACCGGCTCGCGCGATGCGTAGACCGAGCCGTCGGCGCCGAAGACGAGGAACGTGTCGAAGTCGCGGGCGAACCACCGGTCGTGGGTGACGGCAACGACGGTCCCATCGAACCGAGCCAGGCCCTGCTGGAGTGCTTCAGCGGACTCCAGGTCGAGGTTGTCGGTCGGCTCGTCGAGCAGCAGCAGGGTGGCGCCGCCGAGTTCGAGCATCAGGATCTGGAAGCGAGCCTGCTGGCCTCCGGAGAGGGAGTCGAACGGCTGCTCGGCTGCCCGCGCCAGTTCATAGCGGTCAAGCACCCGGTACGCCGCCTCGCGGCCCATGCCTGAGCGGTGCCGATCACCCCTGTGCAGGATGTCGAGCAGCGTCCGGCCCTTCAGTTCGGGGTGCTGATGCGTCTGCGCGAACCAGCCGGGACGGACCCGCGCCCCGAGGCGGGCCAGCCCGGTGTGCGCGACCGGTGGTACCGCGGTGTCCTCCACAGGAAGGTGCTCCGCGTCGGGCCGCGACCCCCCTGCGGCGAGCAGTCGCAAGAAGTGCGACTTGCCGGATCCGTTGGAACCCAGCACCGCAACCCGGTCGCCGTACCAGATCTCGGCGTCGAAGGGTCGCATCAGGCCGGTCAGTTCCAACTGCTCGACGATGACCGACCGCTTCGCTGTACGGCCGCCGGCGAGCCTCATGGTGACCCGCTGCTCGATCGGTACGGCCTGTGGCGGGCCCGCCTCCTCGAATTTGGCCAGCCGGGTCTTCGCGGCCTGGTAGCGCGAAGCGAGCCCGTCGTTGGAGGCCGCTTTGATCTTGTACATCAGGACAAGGTCGCGCAGCTTCTGATGCTCCTCGTCCCACCGCCGCCGCAACTCCTCCAGCCGGGCAAACCGCTCGCGACGCGCGGCCGCCAGGGTGGCGAAGCTCGCGCCATGCACCCAGACGCTGTTGCCGGCCGCCCCCAGCTCCAGCACCGCCACTCGCTGCGCGGTCCGGGCCAGCAGCTCGCGGTCGTGGCTGACCAAGAGCACCGACTTCTGCGAAGCCGCCAGCTGAGCCTCCAGCCACTGCTTTCCCGGCACGTCGAGGTAGTTGTCCGGCTCGTCGAGCAGCAGCACCTCGTCAGGACCGCGCAGCAGCGCCTCCAGAGCGAGCCGCTTCTGCTCACCGCCGGAGAGCGTGTTCACCTCGCGCCAGCGGACCCGGTCGTAGCCCGCGCCGAGCGCCGCCAGGCAGCAGGCGTCGAAGACCACCTCGGCGTCGTAGCCGCCGGCATCGGTGTACTCAGCGAGGGCGTGCGCGTAGGCGAGCTGGGTGGCTTCGCTGTCGTCCTCCATCAGGACGAGTTCCAGCCGATCAACCTCGGCGACTGCGGCACGGACCCGAGGTGCTGCGAGGGAGAAGAGCAGGTCGCGCACGGTGGTCGCATCGCGGATGCTTCCGATGAACTGGCGCATCACGCCCAGGCCGCCGCTGCGAGCGACTGAGCCGCTGCTCGGCTGCAGGTCGCCGGAGATGATCCGCAGCAGGGTGGTCTTGCCCGCGCCGTTCGGGCCGACGAGCGCAACGGTCGAGGCGTCGCCGACGCGAAACGACACTGCGTCCAAGAGCGGACGACCGTCCGGGAGCTCGTAGCCGACTCCGGCGAGATCGACGTGTCCCATGCTTCGGAATCGTACGAGCCGTCGTTGCCCTCGCTAGGTGGACGTTCGTGTCCTGTGTTCAGGACACGAGGTTCCACCTTGTGCGGCTGCTCACGCCGCGAGCAGCATCGCCAGCGCAGCCGTGTCAGCGTTCCCCTGCGGATCGATGCCGGTTCGGCTGACCAGCTGGGTGACAGTCCCCTCGACGTCGGCCTCGACCCAGGCGGCCCGGTGCTCGAGGCCGAGGTGGGGCAGACCGGGCAGGAATACGCACCCGGAAGCGACGTCGTACTCCGGGACTGAGGAGAGGGTGTTCGACGGCGGGTGCAACACGATCAATCCAGGCGGCTGGTGCTGAGCGAACTGACCGGGACGCAACGGGTGCTCCCCCAGCAACTGGCCTTCGGCGACCACCAGGCCGACCGCGCCCGGCTGGGGCCGCTCGGGCAGTTCCTCGCGGACGCGGAAGACGGTGCTCACCGGCAACAGACCCGGGACCGCGGCCATCTGGACCGCGAGCACCAGGAACTTGGCCCACTCCACGGTGTCGTTCGGCCAACGGCCGATCAGCATGAAGCCATACAGCGACCCGTCCGACTGCAGCGGGGCGACCTCGATGGATCCCGGCCGAAAGCCTTCCATGATGACCTCCAAACGCGTTGACCGGCGCCTGACCAGGTGCTGTTGGGTGCTGCTGAACTCCTCGTTGATCACGTACGAAAGTGGCTCAATGGTGGCGTCGAGCCGGTTAGCAGACAAGAGGGCACGAGTGCCAACGCCGTACACCGGCATCAGATCGATACCGGCCCGATACGTTCGGCGTCGTCTCCGGACGCGAGCGGCAGCCGGACTTCCGCGCGCAGCCCTCCCTCGGCAGCCTGGCCGAGGGTGATCTGCCCGCCAGCTCTACGGACCAGCTCCCGGACGATCGACAGCCCCAGGCCTGACCCACCGGAGTCGCGTGCCCGGGCGTCGTCCAGCCGGGTGAAACGCTCGAAGACGCGCTCCCGCTGGTCCGCCGGCACGCCTGGCCCGTCGTCGGTGACGACCAGGGTCGCGTTGCCCGCCGCGGTTGAGGTGGTCACGGTGACCTGGGAGCGGGCATGCCGTTCGGCGTTGGTCAGCAGGTTCTCCAGCACGCGTCGCAACTCCTGCTCGTCGACCTCGACCACCGCCAGTGGCCCGGCGAGTACGCGTACCGGTACCCGGCCCTCGCGACGACCACGGGCCACCGAGGAGGCGAGGGAGCTGAGGTCAACCGGCTCGGCCACCTGCGGCGGGCGGACGTCGGCATCGACTCTGGCCAGCAGCAGCAGGTCCTCGACGAGCGCAGTCAGCCGATCGACGTCGGCAAGCAGCTGTGTCGGCAGGTCTCCGGCTTCGCCGAGCCGCTCGGCGACCTCCAGCTGGGCGCGGATGCTGGTCAGCGGGCTGCGCAACTCGTGTGCGGCGTCGGCGATGAAGGTCCGCTGCCGGGCGCGCGAATCGGCCAGCCGGTCGAGCATCTCGTTCAGGGTGACCGCGAGCGCCCGGATCTCATCGGCCGCCTGGGGCACCGGCAACCGCTGCGCGGCGGCCGAGGTCGGTCCGCGGCTGATCTGCTCTGCCCCGGTCCGGAGCGCCTCCACTGGCCGCAGCGTCCAGCCGATCACCCTCCAGGCCACGGTTCCCAAGGCCAGCAGCAGCACCGGATAGGTGATCAGCAGCGCGTCGCGAAGCGCACGCCGGGTGGCCAAGGCATCTCCGTAGGGAAGGGCCACGATGACGCTCACCGGTCCGGCCGTCAGACCGGGCGGATCGGCGCGAAGCGCCTGGGCGCGCAGCGGCCCGCGGATCCCCACCCGGACGCCGTCGACCAACACCGCGTCGCCCGTCAGCGCGCGGCTCACCTGCTCCTCGCTGAGCAGCGGGATCAATCGGTCCGCGGTTGCCGAGCCACCGATCACCCGGCGCTGGTCGTCGACGACCTGGACGATCTGGGCCCCGGCAACGGGAATGGGGTCCGGCAGCCGGTCTTCATTGACCATCGTGGCGACCTGCTGCCCGGTCGCCAGCGCATCATTGTCCAGGCCGCGGTTCACCGCCAGGGTCAGCGCCGAGTAGAACGCCACGCCACCCACCAGCAGCGCGATCGCGACGCCGAAGACCCCGATGACCATGAGTCGGACGCGCAGACTGAGCGTCCAGAACCGCGTCACGACACCAGCCGGTAGCCGACCCCGCGGACGGTCGCGAGGCGGTCCGTACCGATCTTGCGTCGGAGGTAGCCGACATAGACCTCGACCGCGTTCGGCGTGACGTCGGCCGCGCTGTCCCAGACGTGGTCGATGATCTCGGTCTTGCCGACGACGCGGTCCGGGTTGCGCATCAGGTACTCGAGCAACACGAACTCGCGCGGGGTGAGTTCCACCGGCTCACCGGCGGCTCGGACCTCGTGGGTCGCCGGATCCAGCGTGACGTCCCCGGCAGCCAGCACCGCCGGACGGGCGCTGACCCGGCGGCGCAACAGGGCACGGATCCGCGCCAACAGGACGACGAAGGAGAACGGCTTGGTGAGGTAGTCGTCTGCACCATCGTCGAGCGCATCGGCCTGATCGTGCTCACCGTCCTTCGCCGACAACATCAGCACCGGCACCCAGTTCGACGCGGCGCGCAACCGACGCACCACCTCGTACCCGGAGAGCCCTGGCAGCATCACATCGAGCACGACGACGTCGAAGTCGCCCATCATCGCGAGCGCGAGTCCCTTGACGCCATCGGCGGCCGAGTCCACCGCGAAGCCCTCGGCGGCCAGCCCACGCTTCAGGGCCGCAACCATGCGCTCCTCGTCGTCGACCAGCAACACCCGCACCGAGATCTCCTGCCTCGCCGTCTCACCAGCGGCCGCGCGGCCGCCACACCTATCCTGACCCGCTCGCAAGCCGATGACGCTGAGGCCACCGACCACAGGATTCTCTCAGCGCGGCCGAGTCAGAATGCACGTCATGCGGATCTTCCAGTCTCGGCCGTTGGTGCGTTGGCTCGCTCCCCTGGCCCTCGTCGCCGCCGTCGGCACCACCGGCGTCGTGGCCGTCACCGCCAGCGCGGATCGCAAGCTCCCCACCCGGACCGCCGAGGAGCTCCTCGTCGACCTGCAGCAAGCGAAGGTCGACGGCCTCTCCGGCACCGTCGTCCAGCGAGCCGAGCTCGGGCTGCCCGCGATTCCGGGCGCGGGCGGGCAGGACAGTACCGAGTTCACCTCACTCGTCTCGGGCAGTCACACCCTGCGCGTCGCCTACTCCAGCCCCGACAAGATGCGTGTCGCACTCCTGGCGAACTTCGGGGAGTCCGACATCATCCGCAACGGGAACGACGTCTGGCTGTGGTCGAGCCGGGAGAACACCGCGACCCACCGCACCCTGACCGATAAAGACCAGCCCACGCCGATGCCGAGCGACGCCCCGAAGACCCCCGAGGAGGCCGCGCAGCGGGTACTGGCCGCGCTGGAGCCCGACACCACGGTGAGCACGGCCAGCGACGTCACCGTCGCCGATCGCGCGGCGTACGAACTCGTGCTCGACCCGGACGCCCCCGGCACCCTGATCAGCAAGGTGCGGATCGCCATCGACGGCGAGACCAAGGCACCGCTGCGGGTCCAGGTCTTCGGCAAGGACGACGTGCTGGCGTTCGAGGTGGGGTTCACCACGGTGAGCTTCGAGCGACCAGACGATGCAGAATTCCAGTTCAACCCGCCACCGGGCGCCGAGGTCACCGAGCAGTCCGGCGAACCGAAGCATCCGAACGCCGACGAGCGCGCCGAGGCCGAGAAGGCCCGCGACCAGGTGAAGACCGTCGGCACCGGATGGACGTCGGTCGCGATCGCATCGGCGGTCAAGACCCCGAGCGCGGACAACCAGCAGCTGACTGCGTTCCTGGAGCAGCTGCCGAAGGTCAGCGGCAGCTGGGGGTCCGGCCGGGTGCTCAGCGGCACCGCCTTCTCCGCGGTGCTCACCGACGACGGTCGCGTCGCCGTCGGGGCGGTCACCCCTGAGGTGCTCTACGAAGCGCTGAGCAAGTGAGTCCGGCGGACGAGTCGGGGGGCCCGCCGGCTCCGCTTGGCGGCGCCGGAGGCCCCCTCCAGCCCGCGGTCGCAACGGCTGGTCTGACGAAACGCTTCCGCCATCAGACCGCTGTCGACGGCATCGACCTCGTGGTGCCGCACGGCTCGGTGTACGGCTTCCTCGGCCCGAATGGCTCAGGAAAGACGACCACCATCCGGATGCTGCTCGGCCTCGTCGGCGCGACCTCCGGTTCGGTGACCCTGCTCGGCGAGTCGATGCCGGCAGCATCCAATCGGGTGCTGCGCAGGGTCGGGGCGCTGGTGGAAGGGCCGGCGTTCCACCCGTACCTGTCGGGTCGAACGAACCTGGCCCGACTCGACGCCGCTGATCGTCACAGTGATCCGGCCAGCTCGCGCCGCCGGATCGATGCAGCGCTGGAACGGGTCGGGCTGCTGGCTGCAGCGCAGAAGCGCTACCGCGCGTACTCCCTGGGCATGCGGCAGCGACTGGCCATCGCGAATGCGCTGTTGATGCCGCGCGACCTCCTGGTGCTCGATGAGCCCACGAACGGCCTCGATCCGCAGGGCACCAGGGAGGTCCGGCACCTGATCGGCGACCTCGCCGCGGACGGGACGACTGTCTTGGTGTCGAGCCACCTGCTTGCCGAGGTCGACCAGATGTGCAGCCACGTCGGCGTCATGTACGAGGGACGTCTGGTCGCTCAGGGCGCGATGGAGGACCTCCGCGCGACCACGGTTCGGACGGTCGAGGTCCGCACCGATCGGGTGCCGGACGCGGTCCGGGTGCTGACCGGACTCGGCCTGGGGGGCGTCACGGCCGGCAACGGCCAGGTCACCGCGAGCCTGGGCGAGGTGGAGATCGCCAAGATCGTGCCCGCGCTGGTCGAGGAGTACGTGCCGGTGCTGGGCTTCGCCGTGCTGAAGCCGAGCCTGGAGGATGTCTTCGTCTCACTCACCGGGGAGGGCTTCGATGTCAGCGGCTGAAACCATGGTGGTCGGCCCGGACAGCGGTCAGCGCGTCCGCAGCCGACGCCTCGTGGCACCCGCCTCGTTGCGCTTCCTGGGCAGCGAACTGGCGATCATCTTCGGCCGACGCCGCAACATCGCCGGCCTCGCCGTGCTGGCCGCGGTGCCGATCATCCTCGCCATCGCGGTCCGGGTCTCCTCGCCGGGCGGCGGCGGTGACGGCCCGAACTTCGTCAGCTCGATCACCGGCAACGGTCTGTTCGTCGCGTTCGCCGCATTGGTGATGGAGATCCCGCTGTTTCTCCCCCTGGCGGTCAGCACGATCGCAGGAGACTCGGTGGCCGGCGAGGCGAATATCGGGACCCTGCGCTATCTGCTCACCATTCCCGCCGGCCGAACCCGACTGTTGGTCGTCAAGTTCAGCGCCATCGTCATCTTTGCGCTGGCAGCGACGACGCTGGTCGCGGCGGTCGGAGTAGTGATGGGCCTCGGCCTCTTCGGCGGCGGGAACATGACCCTCCTCTCCGGCGCGCAGACCTCCTTCGGCGACGGCCTGCTACGGCTCATCCTGAGCTGCGGGTACGTCGCCTTCATGCTGAGCGCGCTCGGTGCGATCGGGCTGTTCATTTCCACCCTCACCGAGCAGCCCATCGGCGCGACGGTCGCGACCGTGCTGACCAGCGTGTTGATGTTCATCCTTGACTCGATCAGCCAACTCGATTGGCTGCACCCGTGGCTCCTGACACACTGGTGGACCGCGTTCGGTGATCTGCTCCGCGAGCCCATCCCGACCGAGACCATCGGACGCGGACTGGTGACCGCTGCGGTCTATGCCGGGGTCTTCTGGCTCGCCGCCTGGGCGCGGTTCACCTCGAAGGACATCACCGCGTAGCCGAGCCTGGCCCCGCTATCACCGACTCGTACCGCTGACTGCCCGGCAGCGATCGCGTGCCGTCGCATCCCCTCAAGCCCGATTAGGCTCACGCCTCGTGACGGAGGACCTCAGCACAGCTACCGGGCGGCCGGCACGGGTGCATCGGACCGTCACCTCCTACGTCCGGCGCAGCGCGCGGATGCGACCGAATCACCGCCGCGCCTTCGCCGAACACGCGTCCCGCTACGTCCTGGAGGTGGCGCGCGCCGAGCTGTCGACGTCGGTGCATCCGGAGGCCTCGCTCGACGTGGCGGCGGCATTCGGTCGCGAGGCTCCGCTGGTCATCGAGATCGGGCCTGGCACCGGCGAGTCGCTGGTGCCGATGGCGGCCGCGCGACCCGACGTGGATGTGCTGGCATTCGAGGTGTTCCAGCCGGCGATCGCACGGATCGTCTCCCGGCTGGCGACCGACGGAGTCGGCAACGTGCGTGTGCTCGAGGCTGATGCTGCCGCCGGACTACGGCATCTGGTCGCCGATCAATCGGTCAGCGAGTTCTGGACGTTCTTTCCCGATCCCTGGCAGAAGGCACGCCACCACAAGCGCCGGCTGGTCAGCGCAGAGTTCGCCGCCCTGGCAGCCAGCCGGCTGGCGCCCGGCGGGCGATGGCTCCTCGCCACCGACTGGGCCGACTACGCCGAACAGATGCGCGCAATCCTCGACGGTACGCCGGGGTTGTCGAACGTCTACCCCGACTGGGCTCCGCGGCCGGCGGCCCGCCCGCTGACCCGATTCGAGCAACGCGGACTTGTTGCTGGGCGCACGGTCTACGACCTTTGCTACCGCCGTGACTGAGCCGATCCGGTGGCGACTGGACCTCGGGTACGACGGCGCGGGCTTCTCCGGCTGGGCCGCCCAGCCAGGACTGCGCACGGTCCAGGGGGAACTCCAGACCTGGCTCGGCCGCATCCTGCGACTGACCGAGCCGCCGAGCCTCGTGTGTGCCGGGCGGACCGACGCCGGCGTCCACGCGCGCGGACAGGTGGCGCACGTCGATCTCGACCCGCAGGCCGTCACCGACCCCGACGGTCTGCTCCGCCGGCTCCGTCGTGTCCTTCCGGCCGATCTGGTGGTGCACGCGGTGGCCGTCGCCCCCGCAGGTTTCGACGCACGCTTCGCCGCGGTCTGGCGCAGGTACGTGTACCGGATCGCCGATGCCGGCACGCCACCAGACCCGTTGCTGCGCGGCTGGGTCGCCGCGCTGCCCGAGCCCTTGGACCTGAACCGGTGGAATGCCGCAGCCGCGACGATGGTGGGGCTGCGCGACTTCGGAGCGTTCTGCCGGCGACGCGAGGGCGCGACCACGGTACGGACGCTGCTCGACTGCCAGGCCGACCGCATCACGGTCGACGCCGCCAGCGACTCACTCCGCGAAGCGCTCGTCGGCACCATCGCCTGCACCGTCCGCGCCGATGCGTTCTGCCACTCGATGGTGCGATCCCTTGTCGGCGCGCTGGTCACCGTGGCTTCCGGTCGGCGCGATGTCGCGTGGCTGCGCAGCGTTGCTGAGCGAGGGGTGCGGGACTCCGGGGTGCCCGTGCTGCCGGCGCACGGTCTCACCCTGGAACAGGTCGGCTACCCGGAGCCATCCGAGCTGGCGGCACGCGTTGCCAGCGCCCGATCCCGTAGAGAGACGCCGACGTGACCCCTCGCCAGCCGCCTTCGCACTACTTCGACGCGGTGCCGTCCGGCCCCGAGCGACGGCGCACGGTGACGGTGTCCGCCTGGGGTTTCGAACTCGAACTGCAGTCGGCCAGTGGGGTGTTCGCGAGCGAGCGCCTGGATCGCGGCACCGCGGTGCTGCTGCGGAGCTGCGACCCGCCTGTCGGGTCGCCTCGCATCCTCGATCTCGGCTGCGGGTACGGCTCGCTCGCCATCGCTCTCGCCCGTGCCTGCCCAGGGGCCAGCATCGATGCAGTGGATGTGAACGAGCGCGCCGTCTCCCTGTGCCGGGACAACGCCACCGCCCTCGGTGTCGCCGACCGCGTCCACGCCTGCCGGCCGGAGGAGGTCGCCGCGGACGCCGTCTACGACGAGATCTGGTCGAACCCGCCGATCCGGATCGGCAAGCAGGCGCTGCACGAGCTGCTGGCGTACTGGCTCGGGCGGCTGACGCCGGACGGCGTCGCGCGCCTCGTGGTCGGACGGAACCTCGGTGCCGACACCCTGCACCGCTGGCTGATCGATCAGGGCTACCGGTGCGAGAGGCTCGGATCGGCCAAGGGCTTTCGCGTACTTGCTGTCAGCCACGGCTGAGGGCGAGCCCAGCCCGGGCGCGCGCCGGGCAGGCTCAGCCGCTTCGTTCCGACACCGCGCTGAGCACCGCGGACCAGCGGCGATCCAGCAGTTGCCCTCCGTTGTGGAGACCGGCGAGCAGTGCGGCCCCTCCGCAGAGCAGCCCGACCGGGAGTACGAGCCAGCCGACCCACGGGGTGAACCAGCCCCAGACCGCCAGTCCAGCGGCAGGCAGGGCGACCACGCCCGTACCGAGCGTGGTGGCGAAGAAGGACAGCGCGGCCGGCAGTCCTCCGGCGTTGCCTGTCTGGAACGGGTTCGCCCCCGGCGGTGGGGCGGGCCACTGCCACAAGGTGCCGACCAGCGAGCCGACGCCGATGCCACCCAGCACCAGGCAGGCGGTCAGGCCGACCGCCTCCAGGGTCAGGTCCCAACGTCCCGAGAGGGCGAGGGCGAGGACCAGAACCGCCAGCGTCAGCGGCACGAACACCGTCGAGGCAGCGAGAGCCCGCCCGACGCGATCCTCGCGGCCGCTGACGCCGGCAGACACGTGCACCCAGAGGGCGGAGCCGTCGTAGCTGAGGTCCTGCGCGACGCTCAGACCCACCATCGACCCGATCAGCAGGGGCGCCAACAGCGCGGTCGACCCGATCTGCTCCGGTCGGACCGCTTGCAGCACGATCAGCACCAGCGGTCCGATCAGGAAGCCCGCGCCCGCGGCGAGGTAGCGCGGATCGCGTCGCCAGTACCGCAGGCTTCGGGCCGCGACACCACCAGCGGGAGTCCCCGGATAGAGCCGGTCGACCCACCCTGACCGCTTGACGTGCAGGTTTCCGCTCGCCGCCGTCGCCGGGCCGACCAGATGCTCGCCCAGGAAGTGCTGCCAGGCGACCCAGAGCACAGCGACCAAGGCCGATGCGAGCACCAGGTGGGTGGCAGCCATCCCCCAGGCCCGGTCCACGACGTCGGCCGGCAGCGCCCAGGCCCAGCCGAAGGGGGTCCAGCCGGCGACGTCCGCAGCCAGGGCCGCGGTCGCCCGGAGACCGTCAGCGCTCTCGCCGACGGCCGGCAGCAGCAGGTTCGAACCGACGGCGAACGCGGCCGCCAACATCGCGATACCCAGTGCGGCCAGGTCGCGGAACCGACGAGACTGCAGAAAGCTGGCCAACGCCGACGTCGCGGCGCGCGACATCAGCACGCAGGTCAGCACGCCCAGTCCGATGCTCAGCACGGCGGCGGCGAGCAGGGCCGGGGACCGTGACCAGGTGATCAGCAGGCTGAGGGCGACAAGCACCGTCGACACCCCGGGTACGCCGATCAGTGCGGCGACCAGCAAGCCGGGCAGCAGCTCGCGCGCCCGGACCGGCAGCACGGCGAACCGGGCGGGATCGACGGTCTCGTCCACACCGAAGATCAGCACCGACATGAGCAGCCAGCCCAGCGTCAGCGTCGAGAAGGCGATCCGGGTGACGTCGGCGGCGACGTCGGCCGCTGCGAGCCGGAGCGCCACCAGGCCGGCGACCGCGCCAGCCACGAGACCGAGGGCGTAGACCGCGGCCAGAATCATCCCGACCACGCGCCACACACTGCGGCGCAGGCTGTTGCGCAGCAGCCGCAGCTTCAGGCTGACGATGAGTGCAACCACGCCAGCGTCTCCTCCCCCGCCGCGGTGAACCCCACCAGGTCGAGGAACCGGCGCTGCAGGGTGGATCCGGCGCGTACCTCGTCCAGCGTGCCCGCTGCCAGCACTCGCCCCTCGGCGACGACGGCGAGGTCGTCGCACAGGCTCTCGACCAGCTCCATCACGTGGCTGGACAGGACGACGGTCCCGCCGGAGCGGGTGTACCCGCGCAGAATGGCGCGAATCCCCTCGCCCGAGACGGGATCGACGGCCTCGAACGGCTCGTCGAGCACCAGCAGCCTCGGCGCGTGGATCAAGGCACACGCCAAGCCGATCTTCTTCGTCATCCCGGCTGAATACTCGACGACCAACGTGTTGCGCTCCGCGCCGAGCCCCAGGGCCTCGAGCAGGTCGCTGGAACGCGCGACGATGTCCGACTCGGGAACCCGGCGCAGCCGCCCGACGTAGTGCAGCAGTTCGCCGCCGGTCAGCCGGTCGAACAGCCGGAGCCCGTCAGGAAGCACGCCCATCAACGCCTTGGCCGCCGCCGGATCGGCCCACACGTCTCGGTCCAGGACGTAGGCCGCACCGGCATCGGGCCGCAGCAGTCCGGTCGCCATCGAGAGCGTCGTCGTCTTGCCGGCGCCGTTCGGACCGACCAGGCCGAACATGCATCCGGCGCGCACCTGCAGGTGGAGGTTGTCGACGGCCCGCCGCTGACCGAAGGACTTGGTCAGGCCGACCAGGCGGAGTGCTGCTGACACCCCACCAGTCAAACACGACGATGGTGCGTCGAGCCGCCTGCGGCCGCGCGCCGACAGGCGACGGCCGACCTCCGAAGCGGCCTGTCAGCGCATCGGTCGGATTCCGATTCGGAAGACAACAATTGACGCTGCCGCTCGGGCCGTTCTACCTTGGCGATGCGCGCGTGGGAGCGCTCCCAATGACGAGAACTGTTCCCGAAGGAGCCTGCAATGACTGCCAGCTCGGCCACCGATCGTGTCGGATTCGCTCGCCGTTGGCTGGCCGTGGCGGTTGCCCTGGTCCTCCTCGCGGCCGCGCTCGTTGCCACCCGAACCGACCCCGCAGCCGCAGCCGCGGTGGGCTCAGGGTCGTACACCGAGTCGCTGCCACCGCGGGGTGAGCTCCCGACCGGCTGCGGCGACCTGTCCACCAATCCGCGACAGGCGTTGACCGCCAACGCACCGTCGGGCCCGGTCCCGACCAACGACTGGTGGACATCGATCCTGTGGAAGCGCACCGACTGTGCGTTCGGCGAGCCCATGATGGCGCACCCGGCTGCCTACGACACCTACCCCGACGGCCTGGGCATCTCGTACACGACGACACCGGCGATCACCGGCAGCGCGACGGGCGTCGGGGAGTACAAGTTCCCCTTCGTCCGGGACGTGCTGGTCGGAGTCGGCGGGCTGGCTGCCCCGCGAGTGCAGGTCGATGGCTGGAGCGACTGGACTGTCACGCCGTACTGGAGCGATGGCGCGCGGACGCTGAAGGCCACGATCGGGCACGGGCTTCCGATGTCCTACTACCAGGTGACCGGCGGCGACGCCCGGCTGGTGCTGGCCGATGCCCCCCGGGTCTGGCTCAACAGCGGGCCGCGCATCGGGTTCAGCGTGCGAGGTCACGACTACGTGGCCTTTGCGCCCACGGGGGCGACCTGGAACGTCGTCGGTGGCACCATCACCTCCGCGTTGGCGGGCCGCGGCTACTTCACCGTCGCTGTGCTGCCGACCGCCACCTCCAGCAGCGATGCCACCCGTACGTCACTGGCCGCCGACTTCGGCGCGTACGCCCAAGCCGTGGTCACCGGCACCCGGATCTCCTACGACTACGACCCAGCCACCAGCCGCGTCAGCACCCGCTACGCGTTCACGACCACCTCCCGCGAAGGCTCCGCGTCGGGCACCGTGGTGTCGCTGTACCCACACCAGTGGCGCTCGCTCGCCAGCGGCTCCCCGATCGATCAGTCCTACGTCTCTCCCCGCGGCGCGATGAAGACCCTCGTCGGGATCAGCTCGTTCAGCACCGAGATGACCTTCCGCGGCGTGCTACCGGAGGTCCCGGCGGTGGCCGACAGCAGCGGCGCCGACCGCGCCGTCCTCGACGGGTTCCTGAACGAGGTCGCCGGCGATCCAGCGGGCGAGCAGAAGCCCGACACCTACTGGTCCGGCAAGGGCCTCGGCCGGGCAGCGCGGATCGCCGAGATCGCCGACCAGATCGGGAACACCGCGCTCCGGGACAAGGCCCTCGGAGTGATCAAGTCCAAGCTCACCGACTGGTTGACCGCCTCCGCCGGCGAGCAGGACCACCTCTTCTACTACGACAAGAACTGGGGCACGCTGATCGGCTACGGCGCCAGCTACGGCTCCGACGCCGAATTGAACGACCACCACTTCCACTACGGCTACTTCATCGCCGCGGCGGCGACGCTGGCGAAGTTCGACCCGGCCTGGGCCCGGACCAGCGCGTACGGGGGCATGGTCGACCTCCTCATCCGGGATGCCAACAACTACGACCGTGGTGACACACGATTCCCCTACTTGCGCGACTTCGACATCTACGCGGGTCACGACTGGGCCTCCGGACACGGCTCGTTCGCCTCGGGCAACAACCAGGAGTCGAGCTCCGAAGGGATGAACTTCGCGGGGGCGCTGATCCAGTGGGGCACCGCCACCGGCAATACCGCGGTTCGCGACGCCGGCATCTACATCTTCACCACTCAGGCGGCGGCCATCGAGGACTACTGGTTCGACGTGCGGGACGCGACCTTCCCCGACGGGTTCCCGCACGGCGCGGTCGGCATGGTCTGGGGCGACGGCGGGGCCTACGCGACCTGGTTCACCGACCTGCCGGAGAAGATCCAGGGAATCAACCAGCTACCGATCACCGGCAACCACTTCTACCTCGGCTACCGCCCCAGCTACGTCCGAGCGAACTACTCCGAGGTCGAGCGCAACGCGGGCGGTGCCCCGCGTGCCTGGCAGGACATCCTGTGGGAGTTCCTCGCGCTCGGCGACGGCGATGCCGCCTTGGCCAAGTTCCGCGCGAACTCCGGCTTCGTCAGCGAGGAGGGCGAGTCGAAAGCACACACGTTCCACTGGATCCGCAATCTGGCTGCACTGGGCACCGTGGACACCTCAGTCACCGCGAACAAGCCGCTGGCGATGGCGTTCGTCAAGGGTGGCCAGCGCACGTACGTGGCGAGCAACGTATCGGGCAGCGCCGTCACGGTCGCGTTCTCCGACGGCACGGAGTTCAGCGTCCCGGCCGGCAAGACAATAGCCCGCGGCGCCCACACCTGGACGGGTGGCAACGCAGGGGCCGACCCCAGCCCGACGCCGACGCCCACCCCGACGCCCACGCCCACCCCCAGCCCAACGCCGACCCCCAGTCCGACCCCGACTCCCACTCCCACACCGACGCCCACTCCCACACCGACGCCGAGCCCCACACCGACACCGACGCCCAGCCCGACCCCGACGGTGCCCGACGATCGGCTGTATCTCCAGCCGTCCGGTGATCTGGCCCGGGCGGGCGCGCCGAGCACGGTCACGGTGGCCGCAGCGAACGGCGAGTACGACGGCACGCCGCACCTGCCGACGACATTCACCGCCTCCGGGCTGACCGGTCGCTACACGGGCGGCGCCGCGACCTTCGATCTGCTCCTCGACGCGGGTATCCGGGTCGGCTCGGCAACCCAGGTCAAGATCAGCTACGACCTGACCGGAAACGGGAGTTGGGAACGCACCGAGACGTACCGCTACTTCGCCACCGATCCGATCGCGGGGTACGAGCACTACACGGAGGCGAAGCAGGTGCTCTCCGCGACCGGCGCGCTCGGCGACTTCGCCGACGGCACCGTTCGGGTCGAGGTGTGGAACGCGATCGGAAACAGTCCGACCACCCTCGCAACCGGCAGCCAAGCCTGGGTCAAGCTGCCGTTCAACCTCCGCTGAACTGGGTATCGGGGTGAAGTCAGGCACTGGAGGCCGCGCCCGTAGGATGAAAAGTCGAGCACGACTTCTGTGGACACCACATCGTTCGAGAGGACTCTCATGGCGGCCTACGCTCTGCCCGATCTTCCCTATGACTACGGCGCACTGGCTCCTCATATCTCCGGCGAGATCATGGAGTTGCACCACTCCAAGCACCACGCGGCGTACGTGAAGGGCGTCAACACCGCACTGGAGCAGCTGGAGGAGGCACGTGACGGCGGATCGTTCGGCAATATCAACAAGCTCGAGAAGGATCTGGCGTTCCACCTCGGCGGGCACATCAACCACTCGGTGTTCTGGCCGAACATGTCACCCGAGGGCGGCGACAAGCCCGATGGCGAGCTGGGTGCTGCGATCGACGAGTACTTCGGGAGCTTCGACAAGTTCCGGGCTCAGTTCGAGGCCAACGCGAACGCCATCCAGGGTTCGGGCTGGTCGATGTTGGTCTACGACGCCCTCGGCGCCCGGCTGAACGTCGTACAGCTGTTCGACCAGCAGGGCAACCTGCCGCTCGCGCAGATCCCCATCCTGCTGCTGGACATGTGGGAGCACGCCTTCTACCTGCAGTACCGCAACGTCAAGGCCGACTACGTCACCGCGTGGTGGAACGTCGTGAACTGGGCCGATGCTCAGTCGCGGTTCGCCGCCGCGCGGGCTCAGACTGTCGGCCTGATTTCCTGACGGCCTGATCCGTCCCGCTAGCTGGCTTCGCTCGGGCGGGAGTCGTTGCGTTCGGTGGGCCCTGGCACCGCGGAGGTGCCGGGGCCCGCTGCCGTTTTCGGCCGCGGCAGCCATCCCAGCGCTCCGCCGAGCGCAAGCGCGACCGCGGCGCCAAGCGCCCCGATCAAGATCACGCCGGTGTAGCTGAACGGTGCAACGTACAAGCTCAGGACGAACGCCGCAGCCACGTTGCCGCGGACGAAGACCAGCGACACCGCCGCGACACCGCCGACGACGAGCAGATCCGGACCGATCCCGACCGCACGGTCGGACGCGGTCGCGAGCGCTGCGACGACCAGGTAGAGCGGGAAGATCGGGCCACCTCGCCAACCGGCGAGCAAGGCGACCACCAGCGCGAGCCATTTGGCCGCTGTCAGGTAGAGCAGTCCCGCGGTACTCACCTCTGCGAGATGTTCGATCGACTCCTGCCCCGAGAACAGCACGTGTTCGTTGCCCAGCGCGAGCAGGGCGACGAGTGCCCCACCCGCCATCCCGAAGAGCTCCGGCGATCGTCGGTAGCGTCTGGAATGCTCCGCCCGCACGACACCGAAGGCCATCCACGCCGTCGGGATGCAGACGCAGAAACCGAAGACGAAGATCGCCAGCACCTCGACCAAACCCACGGTTCCGGTGAAATCGTCGTACCGAAACCCGAAGTTGATCTCGCCGAACGGCAGGTTGCGGTACGTCAGCATCCCGCTGATCGCCGCCAGCCAATAGGGCACCGTACGCACCACCCGCGGCAGGGCGTCGATGCGCTCGGCACCCCAGGCCTGCCGGACCAGATGTCCGACCGAGGCGATGCGGTCGCCGACCCAGCTCGCCGACCCTCCGACGAGTCCGGTCAACGCAGCCTCGAAGCCGACCGGCCCCCCGCCCAGCAGGGCAGCCAGCGAGTTGAAGGCCGTCGCCGGCAACGTCTTGGGGTCGATCCGTTCCCCGGCCCGCCAGGCCGCGATCACCTCGCCCAATGGAGTCGGGTAGTTGCCCAGCAGACGCTGTCCGAGTCCGACCAGCAGACCCGCGGCGATCGGGATCGCGAACAGCCACCAGGAACGCGTGGGCTGCAGTCCGAGCGCGGTCGGCACGGTGCCCCAGATGAAGTGGATCCCTGACTCGACCAGCCAGATGAAGCAGGCGGTCAGCAGGCCCGCCAGCGCGCCGCTGACGACGGCAGTGACAAGCAGTGCGGCGACGGAACCCGGACGCCCGACGCGGGATGTCATGTCGGCAACCTAAGCCGCCGCGACCGCCGGGGCCATACTGCCGCGCCGGGAGAAGTGCCGCGACCTGGCGACCCCCAGCACGCCGTTCTGCCGGCCTCGCCTACCGTGGCAGAGAGGTGTCGGGCGCCGCTGACCACCGGGGTGTGCGGACTCCGACACAGGGAGAGGAGTGAGGTCAATGGCGACCTTGACGGCATGGGCCTTCCCGGGAGTCGGCGACGCCGAGCGGACGATCGAGACCCTGAAGGCGCTGCAGGCGCAGCAGCTGATCACCATTCACGACGCCGCCGTGGTCTCGTGGGAAGTCGGAAAGCCAAAGCCCAAGACGCGGCAGTTGAACAACCTCGCCGCTGCGGGCGCGCTCGGCGGCACCTTCTGGGGGATGTTGTTCGGCCTGATCTTCTTCGTGCCGTTGCTCGGGGCCGCCATCGGTGCGGGAATCGGCGCCCTGACCGGGGCGATGACCGACGTCGGGATCGACGACAACTTCATCAACGGGGTGAAGCAGCGAGTGACACCCGGGACGTCGGCACTGTTCCTGCTCAGCTCGGATGCGGTCATCGACCGAGTGCGCGACGCGTTGGCGGGAAGCCAAGCCGAACTGATCTCCAGCAACCTTTCTCATGAGCAGGAGGCCAAGCTTCGCGAGGTCTTCTCCGAGGAGTGACGGTGGAGTAGGCGGACCGACGGAGGGGATGCGTCAGGGTGCGAGCCGGGTGAGCCGCCAGGAGGAGCCCGCGCGCCGGTAGCGGAGGCGGTCGTGCATCCGGCTCGGCTGGCCCTGCCAGAACTCGACGAGTTCAGGGACCACTCGGTATCCGCCCCAGTGATCCGGACACGGCACCTCGGCGCCGGCGAACCGCCGCTCGACGGCGGCGTATCCGGCCTGCAGCTCGGCGAGCGACCCGACTTCGCTGGACTGCGCCGACGCCCAGGCGCCGAGCTGAGATCCGCGAGGTCTGCTGGCGAAGTAGGCCTCCGACTCCGCGCGCGGAACCCGGCCCGCGCGGCCCTCGATCCGTACCTGCCGTTGCAGCGGATACCAGCCGAAGTGCAAGGCGACGGCGTCATCGGCCGCGATCTCGGCGCCCTTGT
Source organism: Propionibacteriaceae bacterium (assembly GCA_044225235.1). Lineage (GTDB taxonomy): Bacteria > Actinomycetota > Actinomycetes > Propionibacteriales > Propionibacteriaceae > Microlunatus. Next base: position 223,537 of record JBGAIX010000003.1, read on the forward strand.
CGGACTCGTAGTTGGTGTAGAAGGTGAAGCCGGAGGGGTCGGCGTCCTTCAGCAGCACCGTCCTCGCGCGGGGCTGGCCACCGGCGACGGTGGCCAGCACCATTGCGGTCGGCTCGGGCAGCACTCCGCGTTCCTTCGCCGCGAACGCGTCCACCAGCCACGCGGCGAACAACGCGAACGGATCAGCTGGGACGGCGTCCTCCAGCAGATGCGCACCCCGGTAGTCGATGCGCTCGGCAGCTAGGTCGGGCATGACCGCAGTCTCCCAGCCTCGAAAAGCGCCGTGCGGACGACCGGCGGGCGGTTCAGCGGCGCCGCACCACCACGGGAATCAGGCCCGCGACCAAGGCGACGAGCCCTGCCAGACCGATCGCGAGCAGAGTCCCCGCCCGGCTCACACCGGTGGAGGGTTCCTCGTCGACCGGTGGGTCCTGCTCCCCGGAATCGCTCGGTGTTGGGGACGGCGAGGGCGCTCCCGGGATGGGCATCGCCCGCACCTTCGAGCGCTTGCCTTCGCTACCGACCAACAGGCTGCTGCCGTCCAGGCTCACCGCAAGCGACTCCGCCTGCGGCTGCTCGGGTATCGCCGCGGAGGCCACAGTCGCGTACGACTTGGCATCCACAATGGTGACCCGCTGGTAGCTGAGCAATGCGATGCGATCGCCGCCGGGTAGGAACGTGCCGTCGGTGATCAGTGTCGGCGCGTCCGCCACCCTTTTCAGGGTGTTCGTCGTGGAGCGACTCGGCTTCCGGGGAGCGCGGTAGATGCCACCCTTGACGCCCTTGGTCACGATGAACATGCGCCCGGATGGGCTGACCAGCAACGTCTCCGCGTCGTGAGCGCCATCGGGGTAGCGGAAGTCGTAGGCGCGGTAGCCGACGGTGAGTCCGCTCGGGCGGGGATGATCCAGCCGATACACGGTGACCAGGTCACGCCGCGCCCGGTTGTCCCCGATGTCGGCGATGTAGAGCTTGTCCTTGTGCAGCGCGACCGCTTCGGTATCCGTCGGCTGCGCCGCGAAGCTGAGCGTGCCGGCCAAGGCGCCGTCGGGCTTCACCGCATAGGCGACAGGACCTGACCCGGAGTCGTTCACCGTCCAGTAGACGTTGCCTGGCGGATCGGCCGCGAGCCCAGACGACTCGACGATGCGAGAGTCCTTGATGGTGAAATCCGAGGTCTCCGCGGCCGCGATCGACGGCGACCAGCCGAGAACCGCTGCAGCGGCCACGAGGGCGCCTAGGCGTTGTCGCCCGCTGGCTGCCATCCTGCCGATCCCCTCCCGCCCACCTGACCTAGCCGGGAGCGTACGCGACCGCGGTGGCCGGTTGGTGCCGGTCCGCGAGAACGCGCCGACTAGCGCGCCCAGTTCACCACCGCGGCGACGACGGCGAGCAACACCAAACCTCCGAGAACCCCGGAGACGATCAACCGGCGCACCCGAGGATTCACCTGGTCAGGATAGTGGGCGCAGGGGTGTGCCAGGACCGCTCGACCCCGCGCCGGAGGGCGACCTGCCGCTGGTTGATCTGGTCCGCGCCGCCGCCGCTCCGTTACCGTGTCCGCATGGGTGAGCTGCGGCTGTACGCCGTCGGCGTCGGCGAGGTGCGCGGCATCTTCGGCGCCACCCCGGCTGTCGCCGAGCAGCTACGCGACGTGGCCCAGCGGGCCTTCGCCCAGCCGGAGCCGGCACAACGCACGGGGCTGCTCAGCAAGCTCGGGCCCCTGTTCCGGCGTCCACCCGCCACCCCCCTGGTCTCGCCCACTGACCCCGAGCCACACGATGTCGACGTGCTGTTGGCCGGGGCCTACGTCGCCCCGGACCGGATGGGGGCTTCCTGGCGCGTCGTCGAGACACTTGTCTCGGGCATCGCCTTGGGCGCGACCCGGCTGGCCATCACGGGGACGGAACTGAACGACCTCGACTTTGGGCTCGCCCGCGCGGGCGTCTCCTCGGCACTCGGGCTCCGGCACCTGTTGAACAGCAAGCCCGGCCTCAGCCTCGGCTCGGTCCCCGGGCTGGCCGTCGGCTGTCACCTGCACGAACGCGCGTTGGCGATGGCCGGCGCCTACCACGCCGCCGGGCCGGCTATCCCGGACCCGGAACAGCGGGATCTGGTCGCCGCGATCGCGCGCTGGCTCGACGGATTTGTGCCCTGGGCCGAGGTCGCCTCACGGCTGCACCGCCCCGCTCCGGACCTGTTCGCGTTCTTCGCCGAGTAGTCACCAACGGCGGCCTCGCGCTCGCTGTGCTGCGCTCCGGCTGAGCCGCAGCCGTCACGCGATCGTCCGCAGCCGCGACGCACTCTCCTCGGCGGCCTGCTCCGGATCGAGCGTGCGCCACACCTGGGCCAGGACGTCGACCGCCGCGACGAGTTCGTGCGGTGGCCTGGTGTAGGCGAGCCGAAGGTAGCGCTCGAACCCGCCTTGGACGGCGAAGACCGGGCCGGGCAGCGTCAGCACCCCCTCCCGCTCCGCTTCCCGTGCCACGGTCATCGCCACCGGAGCCGGCAGCTCGCACCACAGCGCCATGCCCCCGCCAGGCATCCGGAACCGCCAGTCCGGCAGCCGCTCGGCGACCGCAGTCGACAGTGCGGCGCGCTGCTCTCGCAGCCGCTCCAGTCGATCCGCAGGCACCGGACCGGCCGCGAGCAATCGGGAGGCGACCAGCTGTTCGAGCACCGGTGCGCCGAGATCCATCGCCAGCCGCGCCTCGGTCAGCGGCTCGATCAGCTTGCGTGGCGCCCGGAGCCAGCCCAGCCGCAGACCACCCCAGTACGGCTTGCTCACCCCGCCCACGGTGATGGCGTCGGCGGCGAAGGACGCGAATGGGGGCGGCATCGACTGGCCGTCGAGCGCGAGCGGTTGATGACTCTCGTCGATCAGCGCGATTGTCCCGGCGCGGGCGAAGGCCGCGGCGAGTCGCTGGCGCAGCGCGGCTGTCATCAGGTGCCCGGTCGGGTTGTGGAAGTCGACCACCAGATACGCCAAGTGCGGCGATGTCTGCCGGATGATTCGGGCGAACATCTCCCCGTCCCAGCCGTCCGGATCAAGCGGTGCGGGAATCAACCGGGCGCCGCGCTGACCAAACGTGTGCACCGCGTTCGGGTAGCAGGGTGACTCCAGCAACACCCGCGCTCCGGGCCGAGACAGGGCCCGCTCCACGACCGCGGTGGCCGCGAGCGCCCCTGGGACGACCAGGATCTGGTCTGGCTCGGTGGGCAGCCCGCGCGCGGCGTAGCCGGCGGCGATCACCGCCTGCAATTCGGGCATCCCCGCCGGGTAGTAGCCGTGTCCACCGAGGTAGCGGGGCATCAGTGCGGCGGCCTCCGCGTACGCCGCCGCGAGCCCGGCCGGGGCCGAGGGCGCCGCGCACGTGAGGTCCAGCGCGGACTGATCGTCCGCTCGCGGCCGGAGCGCGCGATCGTGGCGGGGCATCCCGCCCGGCAGAGCCGTGAAGGTGCCTGCTCCCTGGCGGGCACGCGCGTAGCCAGAATCGCGGAGCAACGCGTAGGCGCGGGTGACGGTGGTCCGCGACACCCCTAGCGACTCCGTCAGGTCGCGTTCGCTCGGCAGCCGGACATCGGCTGGGATGCGGCCGGCGCACACCAACTCCGTGATCGCGTCCGCCAATCCGACGTACGCGGGGTTGCGCTGGAAAGACCCCACCAGGGCTGCCACTCGTCCGGCAGAAATGGACTGGTTCATGCAGTCCACTATCTCACGATTGGCTATCGTCGAACAGTCCAATCGCGAGGCATTCTCAGAGACATGAACCGCGCCATCGCCACCAGAACCCTGCTGGACAGATCGTTCGGGACCGCTGCGCGGCGCCCTCCTGCCCGCGTGCTCGGACTTGCCGAACTCGGCCCGATCGACCAGCTGCGCGGCGGCCGGCTAGCCCGCCGGCTGAGCCAGCTCGTGCTCGGTCTGGTGTTGTACGGCGTCTCGATCGCCCTGATGGTGTTGTCCGGGCTGGGCGCGATGCCGTGGGACGTCCTGCATACCGGCCTCGCCGCGAAGGTGCACCTCACCATCGGGCAGGTCGTCGTCCTGGCCAGCCTCGGGATCCTGCTGTTGTGGATCCCGCTCCGCGAGCGGCCCGGGCTCGGCACTCTCGCCAACACCGCGATCATCGGTCCGGTCGCCGACCTGGTGCTGGCCGTGGTGCCGGCGCCGGGAACACTCCCGGGACGGATCGCGGTGATGGTGGCCGCGGTGGTGCTCTGCGCGATCGCCTCCGCGCTCTACATCGGCAGCCAGTTCGGACGCGGCCCCCGGGACGGCTTGATGACAGGGCTCGCTCGCCGGACCGGACTGTCCGTCCGGCTGGTGCGCACCGTCCTCGAAGTCACCCTGGTCGGCATCGGCTTGCTGCTCGGTGGCATCGCGGGAGCCGGCACCGTCGTGTATGCGCTCGCGATCGGACCGCTCGTGCAACTGATGCTGCCCCGTGCCATCGTGCCCGTCGACCCGCCGAACGCGGCTGGAGCCCGCAACGCAGGAGCCGTCGGTGGGCACGCGGAAGAGCGCCCCTGACGTCGCATGAACTGCGGCCGGCCGGCTGGACCGCCGGCCGTGCTGCTGCTCAGCCCGGCGCGATCACCAGTACGAGATCGCCACCCTCGACCTGCTGCACGGATCCGAGTGCGAGCCGCTGCACCACCCCGGCTACTGGCGCGGTGATTGCGGCCTCCATCTTCATCGCCTCGATGGTGGCGACGGTCGCGCCATCGGCCACCTCGTCCCCCTCAGCAACGGTCACGGTGACGACCCCGGCGAACGGCGCCGCGACGTGGCCGGGCTTGCTCGGGTCGGCTCGCTCGGCGGTCTTGACGTCGACCTTGATCGACTTGTCACGGACCCGAATCGGCCGGAGCTGGCCGTTCAGCGTGCACATCACTGTGCGCATGCCGCGTTCGTCCGCGTCGCCGATCGCCGACACACCGAGGATGAGCGTGACGCCCTTGCCGATCCGCGCGACGTGCTCCTCCCCCGGCCGCAGCCCGTAGAGGAAGTCGAGGGTGTTCAGTCGCCCGACGTTGCCGTAGTTCTTCTGGTTGACCAGGAACTCCCGCGTCGGCGCCGGGAACAGCAGGCGGTTCAGCGCCCCCTGCCGCACCGCACCAGGCTGGTCGAGATCGGCCGAATCCTCCGGCGCGAGTTCCTCGTCCCGCAGCTTGATCGTCCGGCCCTGCAGCGCCTTGGTCCGGAACGGCTCCGGCCAACCACCCGGCGGATCGCCCAACTCGCCACCCAGAAAGCCGATGACCGAATCCGGGATGTCGTAGTCCTGCGGGTTGGCGGCGAAGTCCTCGGGATCGGCGCCCGCCGCCACCAGGTGCAGCGCAAGGTCGCCGACGACCTTCGAGGACGGGGTCACCTTCGGCACCCGGCCGAGGATCGCGTTCGCCGCGGCGTACATGGCTTCGATCTGCTCGAACTTGTCGCCCAAGCCGAGCGCGATCGCCTGCTGGCGCAGGTTCGAGAGCTGACCACCCGGGATCTCGTGGTCGTAGACCCGACCGGTCGGCGCCGGCAGGCCGGACTCGAACGGGGCGTAGACCTTGCGGACCGCCTCCCAGTACGGCTCCAGATCCATCACCGAACGCAGGTTCAGGTTGGTGGCACGCTCGGTGTTCTGCAGCGCTGCGACGAGCGCCGATGCCGGCACCTGGGAGGTGGTCCCGGCCATCGGAGCGCTGGCGACGTCGACCGCATCCACCCCCGCATCGACGGCGGCCATCAGGGTCGCAAGCTGGCCGCCCGCGGTGTCATGGGTGTGCAGGTGCACGGGCAGATCGAAGTTCGCCCGCAGTGCGGTGACGAGCTTCTTTGCAGCGGGCGGGCGCAGCAGGCCGGCCATGTCCTTGATCGCCAGCACGTGCGCCCCGGCGTCGACGATCTTCTCGGCGAGCTTGAGGTAGTAGTCGAGGGTGTAGATGTCCTCGCCGGGCGAGTTCAGGTCACCGGTGTAGCAGAGTGCGACCTCCGCGATCGTGGAGTTCGTCTCCCGAACGGCCTCGATGGCCGGCCTCATCTGCTCGACGTCGTTCAGTGCGTCGAAGATTCGGAAGATGTCGATGCCAACCTCGGCCGCCTCCGCAACGAACGAGGTCGTCACCTTCGTCGGGTAGGGGGTGTAGCCGACGGTGTTGCGTCCACGCAGCAGCATCTGCAGGCACAAGCCCGGCATGTTGTAGCGCAGCGCGGCGAGCCGCTCCCACGGATCCTCGGCGAGGAAGCGCAGCGCGACGTCGTAGGTCGCGCCGCCCCAGCACTCGACGGAGAGCAGTTCGGAGGTCATCCGGCCGACGTAGGGCGAGATCCGGATCAGATCCTTGGTCCGGACGCGGGTCGCCAGCAGCGACTGGTGTGCGTCACGGAAGGTGGTGTCGGTGACCTCGACGTTGGTCCGAGAGCGCAGATCAGCAGCGAAACCCTCAGGGCCGAGCTCCACCAGCCGCTGGCGGGAGCCCTTCGGGGACGGCACCGAGATGTCCACCCCTGCGGGCCGCTTGACGTTCGGATCCAGCGTCGTCGGCGGCTCGCCCCACGGCTTGTTCACCGTGACTTCGGCGAGCCAGCGCAGCAACCGGGTGCCGCGGTCGCCGGGCGCGTGCGTGGTCAGCAGTTCCGGCCGTTGCTCGATGAACGCGGTGGACACATCGCCTGCGATGAAGGCCGCATCCTCCAGCACGGCCTGCAGGAACGGGATGTTGGTGCTGACGCCGCGAATCCGGAACTCTGCCAGCGCACGCCGTGCCCGCTGGACCGCGGACTCGAAGGTGCGTCCGCGGGTGATCAGCTTGACCAGCATCGAGTCGAAGTGGGCGCTGATCTCCACGCCCGTGTCCACCGTGCCGCCGTCCAGCCGAACGCCGGCGCCGCCGGCCGAGCGGTAGGCGGTGATCGTGCCGGTGTCGGGGCGGAAGCCGTTGGCTGGGTCCTCGGTGGTGATCCGGCACTGCAGCGCGGCACCGTTGATCCTGATCTGGTCCTGGGTGAGACCCAGGTCGGCCAACGACTCACCCGAGGCGATCCGCAACTGCGACTGGACCAGGTCGACGTCGGTGATCTCTTCGGTGATCGTGTGCTCGACCTGAATCCGGGGATTCATCTCGATGAAGACGTGCTGGCCGGCCCGCGGCCCCTCGGTCTCGACCAGGAATTCGACAGTGCCCGCACAGGAGTAATTGATCGACTCGGCGAACCGCACCGCGTCCCGGCAGAGGGCCTCGCGCAGCTCCTCGGTGATGTGGGGCGCCGGCGCGATCTCGATCACCTTCTGGTGCCGACGCTGGACCGAGCAGTCCCGCTCGAAGAGGTGAATGGTGTGGCCGCTCTGGTCGGCCAGCACTTGGACCTCGATGTGCCGGGGACGGCCGACCGCCTGCTCGATGAAGGCCGTCGGGTCGCCGAACGCACCCTCGGCCTCGCGCATGGCGGCGCTGACGGCCTCACGCAACTGAGCGGGGTCATCGACCCGACGCATGCCCCGGCCGCCACCGCCGGCCACCGCCTTGACGAAGACGGGGAAGCCGATCTCCTCGGCACCCGCCACCAGTGCGTCCAGGTCCGCGGAGGGCGGCGTCGACTTCAGCGTGGGCAGGCCCGCTGCTTTCGCCGCGGCCAGCGCCCGCACCTTGTTTCCGGCGAGCTCGAGCACCTCAGGCGGCGGACCGATGAAAGCGATGCCGGCCTCGATGCACGCCCGAGCCAGTTCGGGGTTCTCGCTCAGGAAGCCGTAGCCCGGGTAGATCGCGTCGGCGCCGGACTCCTTCGCCGCGCGGATGATCTCCGCGATGTCGAGGTAGGCACGGACCGGGTGACCACGCTCGCCGATCTGGTAGGCCTCGTCGGCCTTGATGCGGTGCACCGCGTTGCGGTCCTCGTACGGAAAAACCGCGACCGTCTGAGCGCCGAGCTCGTAGGCCGCACGGAACGCGCGGACTGCGATCTCACCTCGGTTGGCCACCAGCACCTTGGCGAACATGGCTCGAATCTAGTGGCAGATTGTTACTGGAGGGAGTCGGTGTCCCGCCCCGCGTACGCTGCGGACGCCTCGTCAGGAGCCCGCCGGCAGCAGTTCCCACCGCAGCAGGACCTGGCCGACGATGGTTTGCGGAACCGGGTCGACATCGATCTGAAGGTCGCGGCTGCTCTCGGCCCCAGCCCGGAAACCGCGGGCGGCGAAGAACGGTTGCGACTGAGCGGGGTCCACGTCGGACACCTCGAGCAGCTGACCCACCTCGGCACCGAACGCGGCGGCGTAGTCGGCCGCCCGCCGACGGGCGTCGTCGACAGCGGCGATCCGAACCTGACGGAATGCCTCGTGCCCGGGACTGAGCGACCACATGGGACCGTCCACCTGAGTCTGGGCTACCCGGCCGAGGGCTGCGATGAGCGGTCCCAGGGCGTCGAATCCGGTCAACCGGATCTCGGTCGAGACCGAGCCTCGGTAGGCAGAGATGGTGCGGCGACGACCGTCGATCACCGGGCTGACATGCAGGTGCCGAGTGACGTGCCGTTCGACGGCCTCGCCCGCCGCGTCAACCGCAACGAGTACCTGCTGCTGTCCCTGGCCGAGTTCCGCCTGCACGCGAGCCGCCGTCGGCCCACTCCCGTGCACGGTCGCGACGACGGTAGCCCGGTCTGGCGGAACCTCGAGCTGCGCCTCCCCCCGAACGTTCACCACCGCACCGCGCCCGCTCCCCGGGGACACCGCCCGTTCGTTCTCGCTCACCTCAGGTCCTCCGCTCGCTCGGCCGGCCCACCCCGGCGGCGCAGATCGGCGATCCGGAGCGTACCGATGACGACGGACAGTCCGATCGCGACGCCGAGGCCACCACCGATCAGCGTCCACCGGGGGCCGAATTCCGCGCCGATCCAGCCGAGCAATGGCGCACCCAGCGGCGTCCCACCCATCAGCACGGTGACATACAGCGCCATCACCCGACCGCGGAGGCCGGGCTCGACGCCGGCCTGCACCGTGGCGTTCGCCGCCGTCAACGTGGTGAGCGTGGCCAGTCCCAGCAACGGAAGCACCGCCGCGTACGCCCAGTACGAGGGCATCATCCCGGCCAACAGCAGCGTCCCCGCGACGGCGAACGCCGCCGCCAGCACCCAGCGGACCCCCGGCGCGCTCCGCCGCCGGGCCGCCAGCAAGGCTCCGGTCAGCGAGCCGACAGCGACGAAGGTGCCGAGCAGCCCGTACTGCTGGGCGCCTCGGTGGAACTCCTGCTGCGCCATCAACGCACTCGTCATCTGGAAATTCATCCCGAACGTGCCGACGAAGAATGCACCCCACAAGATCAACACCAGATCTCGGCGCTGGCGAACATAGGCGATGCCTGCCCGGAGCTGCCGCCGCGCCCGCGGTGCCCGCGGCGCGGGCTCCAGTTGGCCGCAATCGAGCAACCCAAGGGCCAGCAAGAACGCGAGATAGCTGACGGCATTGGCCAGGATGGCCCAGCCGGAGCCCAGTGCAGCGATCAGAAACCCGCTCAGTGCCGGGCCCACGATCCGCGCCGAGTGGAACGCCGCCGAGTTCAGCCCGATCGCGTTCGGCAGCCGCTCAGCGCCTGCAACCTCGGCGACGAAGCTCTGCCGCGCGGGAACGTCGAGGGCCGCACCGACGCCGAAGCAGAACGCCAACAGATAGACGTGCCAGGTCTCGGCGATGCCCGTGATCGCCAGCACGCCCAGCGCGCCGGCGCACAGCGCCATCCAGCCCTGGGTCACCCGGAGCAGCAGCCGCTTGTCGAGCCGGTCGGCAAGCAGACCGCCATAGGCGGTCAGCAGCAGCATCGGAAGAAACTGCAGGCCGGTGGTGATCCCCACCGCCATCGCGCTGCCGCCGGACAGTTCGAGCACCAGCCAGTCCTGAGCCACCCGCTGCATCCACGTCCCGACGTTGGACACGAACGATCCGGCGAAGTAGAGCCGATAGTTGCGGGCGTCGAAGGCGGCGAACATCCGCCCTGACCCGGCCGACGCGATGCGCTCAGCTCCAACCGTGACCGCGCCCGGCGGAGCGGGGGCGGCTCCAGCCGGGGCGGCAGGTTCGGGGGTCACATCCCATGATGCTACGTCGGCGTACTTATCCGAACTATCCAATAAGCAGCAGGCTCGTCACGGCTCACGCAGCGTCGGTGTCCGCGGCGCTACGGTTCCCTGACCGCAGCCACCGGTCCGCTGTCGAGCCCCGCGATCACCTGCTCCAGGAGCTCCGCCAGGGTGGTGATCTGGGCTCCGTCGAGCGACGCGAGAACGTCCGCCTCGGCGACGTCGGCGTCGCGAATCGCCTGCGCGTAGAGGGCGTAGCCCGAGTCGGTGAGGTGCACCCGAACGCGCGCCCGGTGCTCCGGGTCGACGGACCGCCGGACCAGGCCTCGGTCGGTCATCCGGTCGAGCCGATGGGTCATCGAGGAGGGCGCGACGTTCGCCGCAACGGCCAGTTGGCCCGGCGTGAGTGGCTGCTCACCGTTGCGGGCCAACTCACTCAACACCGCCCACTCATTGGCGCTCAGCCCGAGGCCGCGCAGTTGGTGGTCGTACCACTGATCCAGCCGGCGGGACAGTCGATGCACCGCGGTCACGACCCGCTGCACCGACTCCTCCGCGCCAGCAGCCACGTACGACGCAACGGCCCGCCGAACCTCGTCCAGGTCGGATCGCCGCTGCGGTGGCTCAGGCACGGGTGGCCTCGTTCCGGGTCAGCGGACCCGCGGCGTCCACGGCACCGTGACGGGCATCAGTCGAACAGCGAGAGCGGGCCGTCCCACTCGATCGTCTCCCAGACCGGGGCTGGCAGCGCCTCGCCGGCGTCCTCCGCCTGCGCGCTCGAATGGGCGCCGCAGCCGTGATCAACGCTCACCACCGCCCCGTCGGAGGCTGAGAAGCCGTTGCAGCAGACCCCGAAGGTGACCCCCAGCGCCCCCTGCAGGCGGGCGAAGAAGCCACAGGTCTCGCAAACGCCAGGAGCGAGCCGCGTCATCGGGTTGTCCGGGCCGCCCTCGCCGGCGAGCCAACGCTCTGCGGCATCGTCTCTTCCCTCGACCGAGAGCACCCGCTCCCGACCAAGGCCCAGCTCGGCAACCACCACCCGCGACTCGGACGCCTCGATCGGGTCGGAGCTGACACCGGACTCGCCGCCGGTGAACCCCGGTTCGAGCCGCGGATCATCGACCCGGCTGGGCAGCAACAGGCCTGCCGTGACGTCGCCTGGCTGCACGCGTTCCGCCCAGGGCACCCATTCCGGGGCCAGCACCGCGCTGTCGCCCGGCAGCAACACCACCTCGTTGACCGTGACGACCCTGGCCCGTGACGCCCGAACCACCGTCACCGACCAACGCCAGCCGCGGTAGCCGTTGTGGCTGCAGGCGAACCAGTGCGTTGCGAGCCGATCCCCGTCGGCGTGGACGCCGAGGTGCTCGCCGACGCCGGTGACACCCGCCGCCTGCTCGGCTGCAGCGCGAGCCAGATCGACGGCATCTGCGCAGGCGGGGTCGAGCTTCGGGCTGCGAAGGGACGGCATGACCGTCATTGTGTCAAAGTCGCAGCGCTGCGGGTGACCGCCGACCCCGCACGCCCAGCGCGCCGCCCGGGCAGGTGGTGGAATGGGTCGGTGACAGCCCTCGGACAGCGCGTGAAGGGAGCCGCCGCGGCCACCCGTCGAGGGCTCGGTCGGTCCGCCCGCTTCGTCGGGGTTCGTCTTCAGCGGGTCGGCACGGCGGGATCGCGCTACATCAAGGCCGATGGCGCCGAGGCCAGCGGCCTCGCCCGGCTCGTCCAGTTGCAGTTCCTGGTGGCTGCGGGGGACGCCGCGATCGCGGTGTCACTTGCGGGCACCTTGTTCTTCACGCTCCCGACCGACCAAGCCCGGCCGCAGGTCGCTCAGTTCCTGCTGTTGACGATGGCTCCGTTCGCGATCGTCGCGCCGTTCATGGGGCCTTTCCTCGACCGGTTCCGCTACGGCAGGCGGTGGGCGATCGGCATCGGGCTCGCGCTGCGCGCGTTCCTCTGCTGGCTGCTCGCGTCGACCGTCGCCACCGGCTCTCGATGGCTGTTCCCGTGCGCGTTGGCCGCTCTCGTCGCCTCGAAAGCATTCACGATCACGCGCGCCGCAGCAGTGCCGCGGCTGCTCCCGGAGACATTCACGCTGGTCCGGGCCAACTCGCGGATCTCGCTGGCCAACGTGCTCGGCGCAGCCGTCGGCGGCGGGACGGCAGCGCTCATCGCCCAGCTCGGCGCCGACTGGTCCCTGCGGTACGCGTTCGTGATCTTCGCCGGGGCCGCCGTGCTGTCGACCTTGCTGTCGCCGCGGGTGGACGCGACCGAGGGTGAGCGCGACATCGGCCCGCTCCTCTCCCTTCCAGGCCGGCCGGGCGCTGAGGACCTGCCTTCCGACCGGGTCCGGCGCCGTTTCCGCAGCCTGGCGCCCGACGTCCTGCACGGCCTGCGGTGCGTGATGGGGGCCCGTCTGACCACAGGCTTCCTCACCATGTTTCTCGCGTTCCTCTTGCGCGGCGAGACGCTCAGTGGGCTGGACAGCACACTCGTGCTCGCGATCGTCGTCGCTGCTGCGGGTGTCGGCAACAGCCTGGGCACCGTCATCGGCGGGCTGCTGAAGAACGTGCCCCCTGAGCGGATCGCGGTCGCCGCCTTGGCCGCCGACGTCGTGATGGCGACGACGGCCGCGATCTTCTACGCCCTGCCGACGGTCATCGCCCTGGGCCTGGTGGCCGGACTGTGCGCGCAGTTGGCGAAGCTCTCCTACGACGCGCTCGTGCAGCGCGAGGTGCCCGAGGACGTTCGGACGTCGGTATTCGCCCGGTCGGAGACCGTGTTCCAACTCGCCTGGGTCTTCGGCGGCGCGCTCGGTATCAGCCTTCCGCTGATCGCCCCGCTCGGGTTCGGGGTTGTCGCCGGCCTCCTGGTCGGGCTGCTCGTCTGGACGCTGTTGACCCGGCACCGCAGACTCCGCGACCGGGCCGCAGCGCGGGTCGAACCGGCCACCCAGTCCTGATCGCCGTGTCGCGTGCGGGCGCTCAGAGCTCCAGTTCGTCAGCGACGGCGCGCAGCACCGAAGCCACCTTGGCGGCAGTCCGACTGTCCGGGTGCCGCCCGCGCCGGTACGAGTTGCCCAGACCATCCAGCATCTTGATCAGGTCCTCGACGATCACCGCCATCTGCTCCGGCGGCTTCCGGTGCGCCTTGGACAGTGATGGCGGAGTGTCGAGCACGTGGACCGACAACGCCTGCTCGCCGCGACGACCCTCGGCAACGCCGAACTCGACCTTCTGCCCCGCCTTGAGGGTGGTCACACCCGCCGGCAGCGCGCTGGCGCGGACGTACACGTCGCCGCCCTCGTCCTTGGTCAGGAAGCCGAAACCCTTCTCGGCGTCGTAGAACCTCACCTTGCCAACAGGCACGTTCCACCCTCACTCATGCGTGTCCGACCGGACGTTTACGTCTGAAGCGGCGCTAAGCGTAGCCGGTCGGCAGCCGGCTCCCAACCCGATTGAGGGAGCGACATCGCCCGCTCGGCGGTCGTGGCGGGCCTGCCGCCGGAACCGGGCGACCCGCCCGCGCCGCGTCTACGATGGCGACGTGGCCACCTGGGAGGACGGGCCGGAGTACGCGCCGGTCGAGCGCCCCGCCGAGTTCGTACCGGCAGCGGCGGCGCCGCTGCCGGTGGCCGCGCACCCGCTCGTCGTCGAAGGCGCCCCGACCGAGCGGCCGCGCTTCGATCAGCCCCGATCAGCCGTGACACCACTTGCCCAGATTGCGGCACCGGTTCCGGACCACCGCGATCCCACGGAGGCATTCGCGGTGGTGTCATCGACGATGACCGCGCCGCGACCAGGGGATTCGGCATGGGGGTCGCTGCGTTGGGCGCCGCCGACCGGGCAGCCGGTCGTCGCCGGTCCGCCGACCCCGGTGCTGTCGGGGCCGTCGACCGTGATGCCGGCTGCCCCGGGATGGCAGCCGTCCCCGGGCGGTCCCTACCAGCCGGCTCCGTACGCCCCCACCCCGGTCCCCGCGACGATCGGCGCCAAGGAGGTGATCGCGGCCGCGACGCCGGGGCTCTGCCTGTGCCTGGCCATCGGTGGTCTGGTCTACGTCGTGGCCCCGATCATGCTCGCGATCGCGGTGGGACTCAGCGGCCGGGTACAGGTCGCCAAGCAGCAGGTGCGACGCACCTTCCTGATCGGGCTCGCCGTCCTCGCCGCCGTCGCCGCACTCACTGGCCTGTCCAGTTCTGAGGACTTTGGCGCATGGTGGGCCGGCCTTGGCAGCTGGGCGCTGGCGATCTGCTGGGTGCTGCTCGTAGCGACGTTGGCGCTGACCTACCGCGGGCTCAAGTCGGCTGGAAGTCCGCCGGCCAACCGGTCATGGCGGTAACCGGCCGACCCACGGCCGACCGGCCGCGCACGCTTGCCGACGCCATCCGTCGGCTCACACCCACCGCTCTGGCGGACATCTTCGCGCTGCGGCCCGATCTCGCCGATCCCGCTCCGCGCGACATCGGCGACGTGGTTCAACGCGCCACCACCGCCGCCTCCGTCGGCAACGCTCTCGATCGCCTCGACAGTTGGCAACTGCAGGTGTTGCGCGCGGTGGCAGCGCTTCCGGATCCGACGCGGGCCGATGACGTCGCCCGGCTGCTGGCCGTCGACCGCGCCCCCGTCGCACGGACGCTCGCGGAACTGTCCGCGCGCGCGCTCGTCTGGGGCGATGACGAGCTCCACCTGGTGCGCGCCGCGCGCGAGGCGTTCGGGCCGTACCCAGGGGGTTTGGCGACACCATCGGCGCGCCCGCTGAGCGAGTCCCGGATCGACGCAGCACTGGATGCGTGCGGCCCGGACGCGGCGCCCGTCCTGGAGCGACTGATGTGGGCGGCCGCCGCTACCTACCAACGCGCCGATCGGCCGCCCGACCCGGCTGCGGCGTCGCCACTGGAACGTCTGTTGGCGCACGGACTGCTTCGTGCGGTCGACCGGGACGTCGTGGTGATGCCACGCGAGGTCGCACTTCTGCTCCGAGGGGGCAGGCTGACCCGAGGCCCGGTCGCCCCGGAGCCCGTCGTTCGGACCACGCGTCCGCGCTCGGCCGACCTGATCCAGCGGGCATCGGTCGGCGCCGCCATCGAGGTGGTGCAAGACGTCGACGTCGTCGTCCACGAGATCGCCTCCGCCGCGCCCACCATGTTGCGGACGGGGGGCCTGCCCAGCCGCGACGTCACCGCGCTCGCCCGGGCGCTCGACGTACCGGCAGCCCGAGTGGTGTTCCTGGTCGAGGTGGCCGCAGCGGCGGACCTGCTCGCCGTCACCTCGGGCAGCCTGCTCGCGACCGACCGCTACCCCGGCTGGGCGCGCGCCGGACTGTACGACCGCTGGCTGAAGCTGGCGTCCGGCTGGCTCGCGTCGCCGCGGCACTTCGCCCGATCCGCACGCGCCGGCGGTCGGCCCCTCGGTCCGCAACAAGAGTCCGCGGCGCTACCCGAGCTTCGCCGGACCCTGCTGAGGCTTGCACTGACGGGCGCGCCCGGGAACGCCGAGGTCGACATCCTGTCGCTCGGTGATGCGCTCGCCTGGCACCGTCCCCGGCTGACCGGTGATGGGGTCAACACCGAACCGGCGGCGGAGTTCACCGGGTCCGCCTGGCATGAGGCCGCCTGGCTCGGGCTCGTGGCGCTGGGCGCCCCGACCGCCCTGATTGCTGCGCTCGAGGCGCAAGCAGCGCCCGGCGACGGCGCCTTCGACGACACGGAGCTGGCAGCGCAGTTTCCCGCAACCGTTCAGGAGATCGTCCTCCAGAACGACCTGACCGCGGTCGCCCCGGGGCCGCTCAGTCACGCCGTCGTCAGCGAGTTGAGGCTGCTGGCCGATCAGGAGTCCCGCGGCGCCGGCGGGGTGTTCCGGTTCAGTTCCAGGTCGCTGCAGCGAGCGATGAGCGCCGGGCGATCGGCCCCCGCGGTCGAGGAGTGGCTCGCCGAGCATTCCCGCACGCCGCTCCCCCAGCCGCTGCGCTACCTGCTGCACGAGGTCGCGCGACGACACGGGGCAGTCCGGGTCGGGACCGCAAGCGCGTACATCCGACTTGACGACGAGGCCGAAGCGGTCGCTCTGCTGGGGCATCCGGACGCGGCCGCGTTGGGCCTCCGTGAACTCGCGCCGGGAGTGCTCGTCGCGACCGCCGAACCCGAGGAGGTGGCGGCGATGCTGCTGGCGCTCGGCCACGCGCCGGTGGTCGAGGACGCCGCCGGAGCCGCGGTGCCGAATCCCGGCCCAACGGCCAGCCGCGCGTCGACAGCGGTGTCGGCGGGTCGGGTATCGCCGACCCAGTTGGCAGAGCGGCTGCTCGCGCTGGAATCGAAGCGGAATCCGCGGGCGCGCGCGGACGAGATCGCAACCGACGACACCCTCGCGGTGCTACGCGACGCCGTCGACCGCGCGCTGCCGATTCGGATCAGCTACGTGGGGCGGGACGGCGCGGCCCAGCAGCGAAGGGTTTCTCCGCTGGATCTGTCCGATGGGACCATCCGGGCGGTCGACCGCGAAAGTGCCGAACTCGTGACAATTCCTCTAGCGCGCGTCGCTGGAGCCGTCAAGGACGGGTCTCGCGACTAGACTGACACGGTGCACTCGACGACGATCAGACGATTGATCGTTGTCGGCGTGTGTGCGATCGGGCTGACCGTTCTCTACGTGGCGCCGAGCGTCGTCAGCGGCCCGATTCCAGGCGGGACAGACGGCGGCTCAAGCCGATCGGTCGCGGATTCCGCCCCGCAAGCAGTCGCGCAGACGGGTGGCCAGCCGCAACAGCTACCCCCCACCTCACCTCCCTTGACCGGCGCCACCGCGTACGAGCCCGGATGGGCGCCAGACCATCACGCCCCGACGCCCGTCACCGACCTCCGCGCCCTGCTGGTGACACCTGAGGAGTTGGTCGTGACCTGGACGCCGGCGACTGACAACATCGGGGTCACGGGGTATCAGGTGCTCATGGACGGCTTCGAGGTCGCTGCCACCACTGCGAACCAGGCAAGCCTGCGATGGTTCAACAACGACGCAGGACTCCACGTCGTCCAGGTGCGTGCACTCGATGCGGCCAGCAACCAGAGCCCGAGCTCCCCGACGCTGCTGGTCACCCGCCCGCCGCGCGAGCCGCTGTCCTCGCCGGCGCCTGGCGAGAGCACCGGACCGACCCCCACCGCCGACGGTGACAATTCCGCGCCGACACCGGTCGAGGCGCTGACGCCGCCTGCATCGCACCAGACATCGTGACGCCTGGACCTGACGGTCCGGGGCCGCTCGTCGTCCAGTCGGATCGCACTCTGCTGCTCGAGGTCGACCACCCTGCGGCCGATGCCTGTCGACTCGCGATCGCCCCGTTCGCGGAACTGGAGCGCGCGCCCGAGCACATCCACACCTACCGACTCACTCCGCTCGGGCTGTGGAATGCGCGCGCGGCAGGCCACGACGCCGAGCAGGTCGTCGACACGCTGCTCAGATACAGCCGCTACCCGGTGCCGAACGCGCTGCTGGTCGACGTCGCCGACACGATGGACCGGTTCGGGCGGCTGCGGATCGAGAAACATCCGACCCACGGGCTGGTGCTGGTGAGCACGGACCGGCCGGTGCTCGCCGAAGTGCTGCGGAGCGCCCGGGTGAAGGGGTTGATCGGACGCCCGGTCGACGCCGACACGGTCCTGGTGCATCCCTCCGAGCGAGGTCACCTCAAGCAGGTCCTCCTCAAGCTCGGTTGGCCCGCCGAAGACCTCGCCGGCTACGTGGACGGCGAGGCGCATCCGATCGCGCTGCACGAGGACGGCTGGCAGGTCCGCCCGTACCAGGCGCAGGCCGCGGACGCGTTCTGGCACGGCGGTTCCGGGGTGGTGGTCCTGCCCTGCGGTGCAGGAAAGACCATCGTCGGCGCTGCTGCCATGGCCCACGCCGCGGCTACCACGCTGGTACTGGTGACCAACACCGTGTCTGCCCGACAGTGGCGGGATGAGCTGCTGCGCCGCACCTCGCTGACGCCGGAAGAGATCGGCGAGTACTCCGGAGCGAAGAAGGAGATCCGCCCCGTCACCATCGCGACGTACCAGGTGATCACCACCAAGCGCGGCGGCGTGCATCCGCACCTCGAACTGTTCGACGCCCGCGACTGGGGGCTGATCATCTACGACGAGGTCCACCTGCTGCCCGCCCCGGTCTTTCGGATGACGGCCGACCTGCAGGCACGTCGCCGCCTCGGGCTGACCGCGACGCTGGTCCGTGAAGACGGCCGCGAAGGCGACGTCTTCTCCCTGATCGGGCCGAAGCGCTACGACGCGCCCTGGCGCGACATCGAGGCGCAGGGCTACATCGCGCCGGCGGACTGCATCGAGGTGCGGGTGACCCTCACCAACGCGGAGCGGATGACCTACGCCGTCGCCGAACCGGAGGTGAAGTACCGCCTCGCCGCCAGCGCCGAGTCCAAATCCGAGGTCGTCGTCGAGTTGGTCGGCAAGCACCGGGGCCAGCCCACGCTGGTGATCGGCCAGTACGTCGATCAACTGGAGGATCTGGCCCGCCGCCTGGAGGCCCCGCTGATCAGCGGCGACACCACAGTGCGCAAGCGCGAGCAGCTGTACGAGGCGTTTCGATCGGGGGAGATCGACCTGCTCGTCGTGTCCAAGGTGGCCAACTTCTCCGTCGACCTGCCGTCGGCGCAGATCGCCATCCAGGTGTCGGGTGCGTTCGGGTCTCGGCAGGAGGAGGCCCAGCGCTTGGGCCGACTGCTACGCCCCAAGTCCGACGGCCAGGCGGCCCGTTTCTACGCCGTCGTCGCGCGCGACACCGTCGACGCCGACTTCGCTGCGCACCGCCAGCGGTTCCTCGCCGAGCAGGGTTACGGCTACCGGATCATGGACGCCGACGACGCGTTGACCGCCGACTGACGGCGCCTCTGTCCGAGTGGCTCGAGAGGGCGAGGCCGGACATGACCCCGATCAGCTAGCGCACTGCTCTGACCTGACGGCCGATCTGAAGGTCATTCGCTCAGCGCACCCTTTTGGCGGGTGGTGTGAAGACACCATCCTTCCAGCCTCGCCGCGTCGCGGTCA
The DNA here is from genome assembly GCA_044225235.1 of Propionibacteriaceae bacterium. Taxonomy (GTDB): domain Bacteria; phylum Actinomycetota; class Actinomycetes; order Propionibacteriales; family Propionibacteriaceae; genus Microlunatus. The sequence goes on from JBGAIX010000003.1 coordinate 242,652, forward strand.
CCCTGCAGGTGATGCTTTTCCGACGGTCAGCCTTGACCAGCTTGTACGTCGCGCGCGTTGCACCTTTGATGCTCCTGCCGCTTCGGCGCCATTGGTACCGGTAGGCCTTGGCGGCCGGAGACCATACGCCGCGCGATGCAGTGAGGGCCTTCCCCACCCGAGCCTTTCCTGAGACCTTGGGAGCGATCGTGGTTGTCAGAGCTGGTCCCGCCGCTACCACCTCCGCAACTGAGCGCGCCGTCGTCGAAGCCACAGCATTCCTACCGGTGACGCGGCATGCGAGCCGCCGGCCGTAGTGGCCCTCAGAGATCCGGTACGAAGCGGAAGACGCTCCCGCGATGGTCTCGCCGTTGCTTGTCCAGGCGAAAGCGAAATGGTCCGTGTTCTTCCAGTTTCCGGGGTCACAGCGGACCGTGTTCGCGACACGTGGTGACCCAGCGATCGTCGGCGGAGTCGTTGAGCGCGGCGCCTCCGTGATGCGGACGGACGCGCAGCCAATAAGGTCATTTCCGCCTGCACCGCGATTCAGGCCGTAGACACACACGCGGTGGACTCCTACCGGTGTAGCGACGCCGAAATCGAAACCAAATCGTTCTCCGCGGTGGAAAGCGGCGTCGACATCTGGCCGCGAACGATCAGCCGATCCTGCCCCCGCGTACTTGTCGTCAATATAAACATGCACACCGATCGAATCAGTCGTATTCGGATCCATGGCCCAGCCTGAGAGACGAACACGATCGCCGGCATCCTTGGCACTATCGAGGAAGCCGAACGGATTGCAGTTCAAGTGGTCGCAGTGTTCGATGGCCCACCCGTCGACGTCCACAAATGGCTGCGAGCCCCCGTAGGGATCCCACGACGGGACGTAGTACGGGTGTCCGCTGACCACGCGAAAGACGCTGCCATCTACGTGACCCCGGATGAACATGTCGGTCGGCGTAGCGCGAAGGTGATCCCATGGCGCGCCGTCCCCAGCGTGGTCGATCGCGGCATCATCGACCGATATCGCTGGCTGCGGACCACCGATTGCGTCCCAACTGCTGACATATAGCGGAGCTCCGCCAGCGACTCGAAACACGCGGCCGCTCGGCTGGCCCGCAATCAACGTTCCGTCCGCCGGAACCTTCCTCAACGCCTCGAGTTGCGACTGGGAGATCGGCATCGTCGGTTGTGGTCCCCCGACGGCATCCCAGCTGCTGACGTAGATCGGGGCGCCGCCCGCGACACGGAAGACCATGCCGCTTTCCTGCACCGATACGAAGGTGCCTTCCGGCGGAGGCCAGGACGCCAGGTCCCGAACGTGTATGTACACGAAGCTGGTCGCGGAGGCGGTTCGAAGGCTGTACTCGCCCTTGCCGCCACGGTTGTACTCCTCGACCGTCACCGTACCGTCGCCGTTGACCGAGGAAACCCATGCAACATGGCCGAAGCTGCCAGCGTCGGTCTGCGCGACGGCGCCGCGAGCCGGCGTGCTGTTCACGGGAATGCCGAGCGCGCGCGCCGTGTCGTCCCACGTGTTTGCATTACCCCAACGGCGACCGCCGTAATTGTTGTTGAATCCGGCTACGCCATTTGTTGCGGCGAGGCGCCAAGCCACCCAGTCCGTGCAGTTTCGGTACGCGAACAGTCGGCTCGAATACCAGTTGCCATTTATGCACCACGAGTAGATGCCGAATGAGGACGAGCAGTCCACGGCGTTCTTGTGTGGATAGTCATCGGCCGCCCAAGCAGGGGGGCTGCCCGCCACGAGCACCCCGGTGGCCAATGAAATGCCTAGGACACATCGAAGAAGCCACGAACTGAGTGAACGCATTCCGCGCAGAATTAGCATCTTTCGCCCAAAGACTCGTGTTGGAGAGCCCGGCGGGCCGATGCCGACGGTGCGGCGCGAGCGTAACGTGATACTGAATCCGCAGCTAGGCCCAGCGCACACGTGTCCCCCGAACGGCGGACAATCGGGCCACTCGGAATAGAATTGCCCGATCGCGCTCCCGGCTACGTTGAGCTCTCGTTTCAGGGCAACTGGGCGCGTTCCGACGCTGGCTGCGCCGCGAGGAAGAAGTCTGGATTCGGGACCCGCTTGGACGTCGAGCTAGTGCTCGTCGAGAACGGTCGACTCCTCCTGGGTGCCGAGGTCGACCGGCCAGGCCTGCGGCTCGCCGGCCAGCGACCACAACTCGACCAGCTCGTGCGGCCAGATCCAGTCGTCGGTCTGTCTCAGTTCGTCATGACTCCACCAGCGGAAGCCGCGGAAGGTGAGCTGCTCGTCGACCGTGTGCGCCGACGTATCCACCTCGAACGCGTTGACCATGGCGAGGAAGAACGACTCGTCCTGCTCGATCACCCGGTCGGAGTACCCGTGCACCACGTGCCGACGGGCGATCGGACCGAGCAGGTCCTCCTCGCGGAGTGCATAGCCGGTCTCCTCGCGGACCTCGCGCACCGCCGCGGCGGCCTCGGACTCTCCGACATCGATGCCGCCCCCCGGGGTCACCCACCAGGTCGTCCCCGGCACCCCGGGATCGCTGTCCTCAAAGAGCAGCGTCTTGTCGTAGTCGATCATGATCACCCGGACGGTCGCGCGCAGCGTGCGCGGCCGATTCGCGGGGTCCTCGACCGGGACGTACGTACGCGAGACATCAGACGAACCCACGACGCTCACCCTACGACCCGGCTTTCGGCCCCGTCCGGCGCATTGCAGATCCCGCTTGCGGGAGGGCTCGCGCAAATCCGGTGGACGCGGGACGAATCGCCGGGTAGCGTCGCGAGACGCCCCACACCCGCGACCGAGCGATCGGAGATTCCGGCATGCCCGAAACCCATGGTGACGTGCTGGGCGACGAGCGGCGGCGCCTACGCGAGAGCCGCGACGCGCTGGGGAGGATGCGGGACTTCACCCGCGGTCTGGAGGCGGTCGGCAGCGACGCCGTGTCGACCGAACACCTCAAGCAGGCGCTGTACCGGCGCATGCAGGCACTCCAGGACGACCCGACCGTGCCGCTGTTCTTCGGCCGACTCGACTACGACCACGGACTGGGCGCAGAACGCGACGAAACGCTCTACGTCGGCCGTCGGCACGTCACCGGAGAAGCCGGCGGTGAGCCACTGGTGATCGACTGGCGGGCACCGATGTCGTTGCCGTTCTACCGGGCACGTCCGGGCCAGCCGATGGGCGTCAGTCGCCGGCGGCGATTCGGGTTCGCGCGGGGCGAGCTGACGGCGTACGAGGACGAGGACCTGGTCGCGCCGACCCCGGTCGGTCACTCGGCGATCATGGAGTCCGAGATCGAGCGGCCCCGCACCGGGCCGATGCGCGACATCGTTGCGACGATTCAACCCGAGCAGGACGAGATCGTGCGGGCGGATCTGACCCGCTCGCTGTGTGTGCAGGGTGCGCCTGGGACGGGCAAGACCGCGGTCGGGCTGCATCGGGCCGCGTATCTGCTCTACGCGTACCGGGAGCAGCTGTCCCGCTCCGGCGTCCTCGTCGTCGGACCCAACGACAGCTTCCTGTCCTACATCGCCGACGTGCTGCCCGCCCTGGGCGAGATCGATGCCACTCAGGCCACCGTCGGCTCACTCGTCAGCGCGGCCACGGGTCGCCCCGTGCGCCGGGAGGACGCGGTGCCGACGGCGCTGATCAAGGGCGACGCGCGGATGGCCGAGGTCCTGCAGCGAGCGGTCTGGGCGCATCTGCGCGACCCGAGCGAGGCGCTCGTGGTGCCGCGCGGGGCCTACCGCTGGCGGGTGGCGGCGTACCTGGCGAGCGAACTGGTCGAGGAGCTGCGCGCTCGCGGCGTCCGGTACGAGGCGGGCCGCGCGATGCTGCCGCAACGACTGGCACATCAGGTGCTGCTCCGGATGGAAGCCGCCGGCGACTCACCGGACGACCGGGTCCAGGACGCGGTCGCGCGTAGCCGTCCGGTCCGCGGCTACGCCGACGCGATGTGGCCGGCGCTCGACCCGGCGAAGCTGATCCTGCGCCTGCTCACGGAGGCCGACTTCCTCGCCGAGGCAGCCGACGGAATCCTGTCCGGCGACGAGCAGCGGCTGCTGCTCCTCGCCACGCCCCCGCGCTCGCTCGCGGCGGCGCCGTGGAGCCTCGCCGACGTCGTCCTGATCGATGAGGCAACTGACCTGCTGCGCCGGGTGCCGAGTCTGGGACACGTCATCCTCGACGAGGCTCAGGACCTGTCGCCGATGATGCTGCGCGCGGTCGGGCGCCGCGCCAGCACCGGGTCGGTCACCGTCCTCGGCGACCTTGCGCAGGCCACCACGCCGTGGGCGACGCGGTCGTGGCAGGAGTCCCTCGCCCATCTGGGCCAGCCCGACGCGGTCGTCGAGGAACTCGTCGCCGGGTTCCGGGTTCCCGGCTCGGTGATCGAGTTTGCCGCACGGCTGTTGCCGCTGATCGCCCCGACCCTGACCGCACCGCACTCGGTACGTCGGTCGCGCGGCGAGCTCGACATCCGGTCCGCCACCCGACCGGTCACCGCAGCGGTGCGCGCTGCGCGCTCGGCGCTGGAGCGAGAAGGGACCGTCGGCCTGATCGTTGCGGACGCGTCAGTCGCGCGGGTCCGCCGCGAGCTGCAGTCCGACGAGACTCAGCACTCCGTGCTCGGCGAAGCGGCGCAGACATTCGGCGTCCGGCTGGACGTGGTGCCAGCCAGCCTTGCCAAGGGGCTCGAATTCGACCACGTCGTCCTGCTCGAACCTGCTGCGATCGTCGCCGGCGAGCCGGACGAGGTGACCGGCCTCCGACGGCTCTACGTCTGCTTGACCCGCGCCGTCACGTCCCTCGTGGTGGTGCACGCCGAGCCGCTACCCGACGCGCTGGGTCAACCCGTGGCGGCCGCCTGACGCGTGCACCGTGCGCCGGCGCTCGGCAGCTGCCGCTCTAGACGACCGACGGCGGCTCGACCAGCGGCAGCCGGACCTGGAACCGCGTGTCCCCTGGCTTCGACACCACGCGCAGGTCGCCGCCATGACGCTGCGTGACCACCCGGAAGGAGATGTCGAGACCGAGGCCCGTGCCCTCACCGACAGGCTTGGTCGTGAAGAACGGCTCGAAGATCTTCTGCCGCAGCTCCCGCGGGATACCGACGCCGGTATCGCCGATCTCGATCAACGCCCAGCCGTCCTCCAAGGCCGTTCGCAGCGTCAGCGTGCCGCCGTCGGGCATCGCCTGCACCGCGTTGTCGATCAGGTTGGTCCACACCTGATTGAGCTCCGCCGGGTGGGCCGGGACGAGCGGTAGCGACTCGTCGAAGTCCTTGACGACAGTGATGTTGCCTGCGGCCTTGATCTTGTGGTGGAGCATCGTCAACGTGCTCTTCAGTCCCTCGCGCAGGTCCACGTCGGCGTGGGCAGCGCGGTCCATCTGGGAGTACTGCTTCGCCGCGCTGACCAGGTTGAGGATGCGGTCGGTCGAGTCCTCGATCTCTGCCATCAGTTGCTCGGTGTCCAAGGCGTAGGTCACCCACGCGACCCCGTTCGGCAGGAGCTCAGCGGGCAGGGTGTCGGCGATTTCTTCCAGCCCGTCGACGTCGATCCCCGCCGCCACCAGGGTCGGCGCGAGTTCCCAGCCGTTCGCAATGCCGCGGTCGTCGAGCCAGTCGATCAGTTCATCCTCGGCCTCGCCGACCTGGAGCGGGGTGAGTGGCTCAGCTGTCCGCAGCTTGGCCATCTTCTCGACCGCTGCCTCCTGGAGCTCGGTCAGGGCAGCGAGGCTCTTCGGGTCGACATCGGCGTCGGCGAGGTAGCTGAGCTTGCGGCGCATCTTGCTGACGCGCTCGCGAAGCGCCGCCGTCGCGCGCACTGCTGCGGCGGCGGGATTGTTCAGCTCGTGGGTCAGGCCTGCCGACAACCGGCCGAGCGACAGCAGCCGCTCGCGCTGCCCGACGATCGCCTGGCTCGAGCGGAAGCCCAGCATCAGACCCTCGAGCAGATGCATGGCCATCGGGAACCACTCGCGGATCTTGTCCCCGAACGGCTTCGCATCGATCACCCAGAACTCGCAGTCGGTGATGGCGATCAACGAGTTGAGGTAGCCGCGAACCTGCGGATCGGAGATCATCGCCTGAGTGGCCCCGGCATAGACCCCGCGCTGCTCGGTACGAATTACCTCGACGTCGGTGCCCTCCACCCGCCGGACCATCGACACCGTGCCGGAGAGCAGGACGAAGAAGCAGGTCGCCTCCTCCCCTTCGCGGTATACGGCGTCCCCGCCGCGCCGGGTCTCGATCCGCCCCGTCCGGCAGAGCCACGCCAGCTGGTCCGGCTCCAGTGCCTCGAACAGGAACAGCGTCGAGAGTTCGCTCGGCTCGATCCGCTCCAGGTCGTCGTCGGCCATCGCCTCTCCTACCGCTCGCCCAGATAGCGGTGCACCAGGGTCACCGCGAGTGCACCTTCGCCCACCGCTGACGCCACGCGTTTGACCGCCTCCGCCCGTACGTCGCCCGCCACGAAAACCCCGGGGATGCTCGATTCCAGCAGGTACGGGGCCCGCTCCAGGTCCCACGAGGCCGGCCAGCCGTCCTCAGTGGAGAGGTCGGATCCGGTCACGACGAAGCCGTCCTCATCGCGCACCAGGTCGTCCGGCAGCCAGTCGGTCAGCGGGGCCGCGCCGATGAAGACGAACAGGTGTCCGGCATCCATCACCTCCTGCCCGCCCTCCCGGTCAACCAGGGTCACGCACTGCAGGTGACCCTCGCCCTCGCACTTCAGCACCGTCGTGTTCAGCCGGACGTCGATGGTGTCGAGTTGGCGGACCTGCTCGACGAGGTAGCTCGACATCGACTTCTCCAGGGAGTCGCCCCGGACCGCCAGCGTGACCCGGGCGGCATGCCGTGCGAGGAAGACGGCCGCCTGACCCGCCGAGTTGGCGCCGCCGACGACGATGACGTGATCGCCCGCGCACGACTCGGCCTGGGTCAGCGCGGCGCCGTAGTAGACCCCGCGTCCGACCAGGTCGTCCGCACCTGAGGCGCCGAGGTGTCGATAGCTCACTCCCGTCGCGAGGACGACGGCGTGTGCCAGCAGGGAGCTGCCGTCGTCGAAGAGCACCCGGCGTGCCGGGCCCTTCACTTCCAGGCCGACGACGGCGCGGGCGGTGAGCAGCTCGGCGCCGAAGCGCAGCGCTTGGCGGCGCGCCCGGTCCGTGAGCTGGTCGCCGGTCACGCCATCCGGGAAGCCGAGGTAGTTCTCGATCCGGGTGCTCTGGCCGGCTTGACCGCCCACCGCGGCCCGCTCCACCATGACCGTGCGCAGACCCTCGGACGCCGCGTAGACGGCAGCGCCGAGCCCCGCGGGCCCGGCCCCGACAATCACCAGGTCGTAGAAGTCCTCCTCGGGCACAGTGGGGAGCCCCACCGCGTTCGCAACTTCCAGCAGCGTCGGCTGGACCAGGTAGTCACCCGACGTGGTGATCACCACGGGAGCCTGGTTCTCGGAGGCGCCGGCAGCCGCGAGCAACCGTCGACCGTCCGGGTCCTGCACGTTGTACCAGCTGTACGAGACCAGATTCCGGGCCAGGAAGTCGCGGACGTCGTGGGACGCCGGCGACCAGGGATGGCCGAGGATCTTCACCTTGCCGGGACGCGAGCGGCTGTCCCGCCGCCACGCCTCGATCAGCTCGTCCAGCACCGGATAGAGCTTCTCCTCCGGCGGCTCCCACGGCTTCAGCAGGTAATGGTCGACGTCCACCCGGTTGATCGCGTCGATCGCCGCGTTCGTATCGGCGTACGCGGTGAGCAGCGCGCGCCGTGCCTGCGGGACGAGATCCATTGCCTGCTCGAGGAACTCGACCCCGGTCATCTGCGGCATCCGGTAGTCGGCCAGGATCACCGCCACTTGTTCGCCACGCAGCAGCAGCTGCCGGATGACCTCAAGCGCATCGGCACCCGACTCGGCGCGGACGATCCGGTAGTCGGCGCCGTATCGACGCCGGAGGTCGCGCGCGACTGAGCGCGACACACTCGGGTCGTCGTCGACGCTGAGCAGCACCGGCAGCGCCGAGCGCGAACTGCGTCGCTCGGCCGGATCAGTGGCCACTGCTGTCATCGCTGCGCCTCCCCCAGGGCTCTTGAGTCCTTCGTCCGGCTCACCCCGCCTGCTCGTCGACGTAGCACCAGCGCCAGTCCTCCATCGGCTCCGCCGAGGTGATCACGGGGTGCCCGCTCTCCCGGGCGTGTGCCGAAGCGTGCTTGGCCGGCGAAGAGTCACAGCACGCGACGTGCTCACACTCCAGGCAGCGCCGCAGGTGCACCCACCGTCCGCCAACGGGTTCGCAGTCGGCGCACACCGGGCGGAACGCATTCGGCTCGGGCGTCAGTGGGTAGGTGGTCAGGTGGTCGCACGCAGTTGGCATGGAGATCCTTCCGTCCGCCCTATCCTGCCCAATCCGCGCAAGCCGGGAGCTCCGGGGCTTGCCGCGTTCAGGTGCGCTCCTCGCGGCCGGCGACACCGCGGCCGTACACGACGGGGGCATCAGTCCAGCGCCGCAGCGAACCCGTCGGTCGGCACCGGACTCACGGCTTGTGACCCCACCGTGCCAGGCATCGCGACTCAGAGTCATTCGCCCGATGACAGCAAGACACCTGAGTCCCGCGCCCACTCCCGACGCACGAGGACGGATCCCACGGTGTCACGATCGCGGCCAACACGCTGGGTCGCCGATATCTACGGACGTCAGTCGATAGGTATCGTGTTCCCGCATACGACGAGGCCTTCCGCAGTCGAGATTTCGAGGTGAGATGCCCGAAGCGTGAAACCGGTTCCCCCGAGCGACTTCTCTAGTCTGTTCGGAATGAGCTCGACTACGTGATCGGAAATCTGGAACGTACCGCCGATCGGGGCGCCACCCTAGTCTCGCTATGCCTTCGTCGTTCCCCGGTTCCCGGGTCGCGAGCAACTCGCGCTCGGCGACAGGTCGCCCGGCGCATCTAGCGCCTTCGCCAGAGAAGAGCCGCGAGAACTACGCCCGCAACCACAGCGATTGTGATGGATACGTCAAGTGGCATCACGCCGAGGACGTCCAGGATCGAGCAGAATGCGACCGGAAATGTTGACAACGCGATCACCGCGCCAGGCCGCGCGAGTCTGCGCCTGCTCATCGCAGCCCAAATGAGCTCGTCCGAGGACCCATCAAAGATTCCTGGCCAGGATCACGACTCCCACGATGGAGAAGAAGGTCGAGCCGAGCCCAGCAGACCCCGCCAGAGCCGTCGTGAGAACTCGAAGATCTCGAGCAAGTGGCTGCCGACCAACTTGGCCGCGCCGCGCGACAATGATGCCGCAGATCACGGACACCAGAATGAAGAGGGAAGTCAACGCGATCACGATCGAGATGCCTGTGCGCGTCATCAAATCGCCTCAACACTCCGCGAGTGGCTGACAGTATATCCCGATCGGCAGTCCAGGTCGTTGATGGATTTGCGCGATGCGCCGCAATATGGAGCCAACCTGTCGTCCGATCAGCGGTCCTTTTCGCAATGGTGTACGGGATCGTCTCCATCGCCTCAGCAGTCGCCGGCGAAACCCAAGAGTAATCACCGTCGGTGCGACTATGAGTTCCACGAAGGAAATTGCCTAGGGCGGCTGCCCGCCTTCAAGTGACACTGATGGGACGCGGCCGCGAACTCTCGTGGGGGTATGTGTTGTCTACTGCGTCGTCGCCTTCGTCGCGCACCGATCTCCATTCATTGGGTCCAGCGGCCCCGTCGACCGAGTCCTGTTGGGTCCAAGCCGTCTTTGCATCGAAGAAGCGGGCCACGACGCCGTGCGCACAAGTGCACGGATTCGTCGCCGTGATCTCCGCGCTGCACTTGCTCATCGTCGCCACCTCAAACAGGTTCCAACTCGCCGCCCAACCCACCACAGACTTCGAAGTCAACAACCCCACCGGAGACCCAGCCCTACCGTCACCCACCAGTGCTTGCTAACCCAAGGCAGGACCCACACCGGAGCGACTAAACCGACACCTCACGAATCGTCTCTGGCACGAGATGCAGCCAGCAGCGACTGCAGCTCCCTCACAACAGCGTCATCCCCAATCGACGAATAGTAGAGGTTCCTGCTCCGCCCGTTCCGGAGGTGCACAAGAAGTCCGTGATACCGCCCTTCGAATCGAGCGATCTGGCTCCACCCGAGGCTAACTGTTCCGGCCCAGTTGCGAACCTTCAAGCCGTTTTGATCGGTCGAGATTCTGCTCCTGAAAGCTCTTATCGCCGTGATTGCTAGCCAAATGCTGCTGAGAGCCGGCCCGATTGCGAGCCACACAGGAGTCATATGCGTGGTGACAGCGAAGTAGGCAGTGCTCAGCGCCGCGGCCGTCATTACGACGCCGCCAACCCGGCCGAAGGGTACGTCCATCGGGAACCACTAGCCTCTGCGGATTTGGCCGAATGTCGTAAGCGCGACGACCCTGGATCCGCATGCAACGCCCTGTTGGCCCAAAGAAGTTCCTCGCGAGTACGAGGCGTTCGTGAAGCCGAGCGCGAATGCGCCATCCACGCACGCTCCGAGCACGGCGCCGTACGGTGGTGGCGCAAAGGTCGAGGCGAGCCCTCCGACCCCAGCGCCGAACAATTCCCCTGCAACTTCCTTCCACCCGTAGTTTCCTAGCGGATCGACATTGTTGATCGGGTCGTTGCCGGCGTAGGCGTACCTGTTGCCGTTCATCGGGTCCAATGGCGCGTCGAGCGAGTCTTGCTGGGTCCAGGTGCCCGTGGTCGCATCGTAGAAACGCGCCGCGAAGTGTACCCACCCCGTCGTCCGATCAGCGATCCCATTCGC
>JBGAIX010000004.1:0-228128 GCA_044225235.1 Propionibacteriaceae bacterium
GCCTTCGTGCTGTGCGGCATGGCGTTCTCCGGCTGGCAGTCCTCGCCGTACTTCTGGCACAAGACGAACTTCGTCGTCGTCGTGGTCGGTATCCCGGTGATCGCGCTGGTGCTGGCCATCGGCTGGCTGATCGCGCGGCCCAAGGTTGTCGCCAACACCGGTGGTCGGCTCAAGGCCGTCTGGTCCGACAACGGTCCGACCTATCCGGACGGTGCCGCGACCCCCGCTGCCGCTGAGACCAGCGACACCACCACCGGTGCCTAGCCCGGCCGACCCGCAGACTGTGAAAGGGAGAAGCATGCACAGCACGACCCGTCGCGGTATCGCCGTGACAGCGGTGGCCGGCCTCCTGGTGAGCGCCCTCGCCGCGTGTAGCACTGACACTGACGTGCCCTCGCCGTCCACGAGCCCGGGCGACGGCAGGCTGACGATCGGCATTCCGTTCGACGAGCCCGGCCTCGGGTTCAAGTCCGGCGACACCTTCAGTGGCTTCGACGTCGAGACCGCGAAGTACGTGGCCAAGTCGCTCGGCGTCAAGCCCGAGAACATCACCTGGGTGGAAGCGAACCCCGGCAAGCGGGAAGACCTGCTGACGTCGGGTCAGGTCGACCTGGTGGTCGCCACGTACTCGATCACCGACGAGCGCAAGCAGAAGGTCGGATTCGCCGGTCCCTACTTCGTCGCGCACCAGGATCTGCTGATCCGGCGCAACGACGAGACCATCGACGGTCCGCGCACGCTGAACGACAAGACGCTCTGCTCGGTGAACGGGACCACATCCGCAGCCCGGGTGAAGGAGCGGTTCAAGGGCAAGATCACCCTGCAGGAGTATCCGAAGTACTCCGAGTGCGTGGAGGCGTTGATGGCTGGTGACGTCGACGCGGTCACCACCGACGACGTGATCCTCGCCGGTTACGCGGCGCAGGAGAAGTACAAGGGCAAGCTCCGAGTCGTCGGCAACGGGTTCTCCGACGAGAACTACGGCGTCGGCGTGAAGAAGGGCGACACCGCGACGGCCGGCAAGGTGACGGCGGCGCTGCAGGAGTACATCGACAGCGGCGCCTGGAAGAAGGCGCTGCGCAAGACCGTCGGCGCCTCCGGCTACGAGATCCCGTCAGCGCCGAAGCCAGTGGCGCCCTGAGCGACCCACGGACGTCTTGCCAACCGGCTGCTGGAGCCGTCGGCCACCTCGGTGGCCGGCGGCTTCGGCTATCCCCGCAGTAGGACCCTGACGAGAAGGAGACTCGACCCGTGGCCGTTTCGTCCAGCGCAGGGGATGGGGAGGCTGCCTCGGGCCCGCACCGTGGGCGCGGCACGCTCACCCCGGCGGCCCTGAGCGCCTTCCTGGCAGCGCATCCCCCGTTCGATCTGATGCCAGCGGAGGCGCTCGCCGCTATCTCCGAGGCCGCCCGGGTGCTGGACTACGGACCGGGCGACCTGGTGCTCGATGCCTTCAGCGACCGGACCGTCGAACTCTTCGTCGTCGTGTCTGGCCGGATCGATGTCTGGAACGACGCCGACCACGTCACGGGTCGAGCGGACGAGACACTCGGCCCGGGCGAGGTCTTCGGGTTCTCGGCGATGCTGACGGAACGCTCGGTGGGGCCGCGAGCGGTCGCTGCCACCGACGCACAGGTGGCGCGCATCCCGGCCGACATCGCGGTGCCAGCGTTCGCCACCCGGCAGGGCGCACGCTTCCTCGCCGAGATCGTCGCGGCGTCGATGCGGCGGGAGCCGACGGTGCCGACGTACAGCCTCGTCGACGACCTGATCCCTTCGCCGCCGATCGTCGTCGAGGCCGGCACCTCGCTCGCCGAGGCCGCCCGGCTGATGACCGAGCGAGGAGTCGGCTGTGTCACGGTGGCGCTGCCGGCGGGTGGCTTCGGCTTGATCACCGACGACCTGCTCCGCCGCCGCGTCATCGTCGACGGCATGCCCGCTGCCACTGCAGCCGAACACGCCATCGTCGGTCCGGCGCCCACGGTGCTGCTCGGCGACTCCGCCGTGGAGGCGCTGATCGCGTTGCTCGACAGCGAGGCCGCGTACCTGCTGGTCACCGACCGGCTCGGTACTCCGCGCGGAGTGATCGAGGCTCGCGACTTCGCGATCTCACCGACCACCGCCGGAGTGTCCCAGCACGAGCAGTTGCGGCGGGCCGCCAGCATCGACGAACTCGACCAGCGGGCACGCGAGGTGCCGGCACTACTGGGCGATCTGCTCTCCCGCGGACTGAGTTCGAGCAAGGTCATCGCGGTCTATTCCTCGATGCTCGACACGGTGGTCCGTCGGACGATTGCGCTCACCTTCCAGCGCCATCCCGACCTCTCGGTCGACGCGTTCACCTGGCTGTCGCTGGGGAGCAACGGCCGTCGCGAGGCGGTCCTGAGTTCCGACGTCGACTCGGCCGTCGCACTGAGCGATTCGCTCTCCGACGAAGAACTCGGCCGCTACCGCGCCGCGTTCGCCGAAGTGGATGCGGTGCTCGCCACCGCGGGGTTGAGCGGCGACACGCACGGGGCGACGGCTCAGCATCCGGCGTTCTCCCGGCGGCACCGGGAGTGGCGTGCTGCTGGTGTGGAGTGGATGGCCGCCCCGGAGCAGAACGAGGGCGCGATCATGGCCTCGCTGCTGGTGGACGGGCGGCCGATCCACGGCGACCCGGGTCTACCCGATGTGATGAAGATCTTTCACGATCTGCGCCGCCATCCCGGCACGATGCGACTGCTGTTGGAGGAGTCGCTGGCCAAACGCGCCAAGCTGCACGCGTTCCGGGACGTGCTGCTGCGGCGCGTGGACACCTTCGACATCAAGCATCACGCCCTGCTGCCGATCGTGAACATGGCTCGCTGGGCCGCCCTCAGTGTCGGCTCCTCGGTGCTGCCGACCACCGAGCGACTCCGGGTCGCTTCCGGGTCGGCCATCCTGCCGGCTGAACGGGCCAGCACCCTGATCGAGGTGTTCGGCGTCCTGCAGCGGCTGAGGCTGCGCTATCAACTGCTGCAACTCCAGCAGGGCGAGCGGCCCACGGACCTGCTGGCGCTGGACCGGGTGTCGCCGATCGACCGCAGCGTGATCGCGCAGGCAGTGCGAGAGATCTCCGCGGCACAGCGCAGAATGGACAACGTCTCCGCCTACGTCCCGGTCGAGGCATGGACTGCCCCGGAGTCAGGCTGAGCCGATGGCGGATTCGGGGCTGATGACGGATTCGGGGCTGATGGCGGATTCGGGGGAGATCCGGCGGGTCGCGGTGATCGGCGACGTCGCAGGTCACGTGGAGGAGTTGCGCCGGGAGCTGCGCCGGCTGGGTGCGGACCGGCACACCGGCGCGTTGCCGCCGGGTCTGACCGTGATCCAGGTGGGGGACCTGATCCACCGGGGGCCGGACTCCGACGCGGTGGTAGCGCTGGTGGACCGCTATCTCGCGGAGCAGCCGGAGCAGTGGATCCAGCTGATCGGCAACCACGAAGCGCACTACCTGCGGCGGCCGGTGTTCGAGTGGCACGAGCGGATCGGGGACGGCGCGGTGGCGACCATCCGGCGATGGTGGGCGCGCGGGCAGGTGGCGATCGCGGCTGCGGTCCGCGGCGGGGAGGAGGACTTCCTGGTCACCCATGCGGGCCTGACCGAGGACTTCTGGCGCCGGATGCTCGCCGCCCCGACGACGGCTGCGGCGGCCGCAGCAGCCATCAACGGGCTGATCGGAACGAATGACGACGCGCTGTTCCGGCCCGGCCGAATGCTGGTCGGCGCGCGGATTCGCCGCACCGCCGGCCCCGTCTGGGCGGCGATCGGTACCGAGGTGATCCCGAGCTGGCTCAACACGGAGATGCCGTTCAGCCAGGTGCACGGGCACACCTCGCTGTACGACTGGCGCCACGGGCACTTTCGCGCGACCGCAGCGGTGGCGAGGCTGAGTGTCGTCGACCAGGACGCGAAGCACGTCACCACCCGGCTGCACGGTGGACGGATCATCGGCGTCGATCCAGGCCACGATCGCCAGCCGCAGCAGCCGTGGCGCGCGTGGGAGGCCGTGCTCGGGTGATGCTCCGAGCGCTCAGCCGGGGAACTCGCCGCGCTGGCGCAGCGCGTAGCGGCGTTCGGCGTAGGCCAGGTCGTCGACCCACAGCTGCCGCGCCGTCCGCCGGATCGCCGGTCTGAGCAGCGGAGACAGCCAGCGCGCCGCAGCGAACCCAGGGCGCTCGGAGTACGCGATGGTCGCCTCGGTGACCATGGTCAGCGGCCGGCCGCGTTCGTCCGTCCCGAGGGGAGTCGCGTGGGTCTCCACCACCGATCCGGTTCCTTCTCCCTCGGTGATGTGCATGACGATCGTCCGCGTGTCCGGGCAGGTGAATACCGCCCGCACCGGGACTCCCCAGGTGCGGCTGAGCCGGAAGGTCACGTCCACCACGAGCCGGTGGTCGTCGCTCGTCTCGTCGTCCACGACGAGATGGCTGAACGCGTACGGGTGGAACCAGGACCCGTGCCAGGGGTCGAGCCGATTCGCGATCACGTCCTGCGGCTCGCACACCCCGGGGTGCGCGATCACAGCGCTCACCGATCGGCCGAGTGGCGGCCGGACCGGAACCGCGGGCGCCTCCGTCGGTTGCTCGCCCTCGGTGGGGAGCCGCACCCAGAGCAGCACCCCGTCGTCGAGGGCCGCGAACGGGCGCCAGGTCGGGTCGCCCTGCTGCGTCAGGGCGAGTCCGTGCCAGCGGCAGTACATCGTGCCCTCGACCACCGGACAGTTGTCCATCAGCGCACCCAGATGTGGGCAGGCGCCCGGTCCGGCCACCAGTTCGCCTGCTGAGTTGCGCCACAGCACGATCTCGCGGCCGGCGATCGTCCGGGCCACCGACGCCTCGGCGCCCACGTCACTGCTGGCGCCGACGACGTACCAGCCGCCGGAGTTCTGTCGCTGCGCCACCGCAAGTGCTGCCGCGATCCGCGCCGGCTTGGCGAGCCGCCAGGTCGGGGCCATCCGGTTCTCCCGAGGCTGCGGGATGCGTGCGATCGGCACCCGAGCAGCGATGGCGCGGCTGATCTCTGCCCTGACCCCAGGTGCGGTCCTCGGCTCTGTCGTGGAGTCCAGACCGTCGACCGCCAGCTCCGAGCGGCTCCTCAAGGACATGGCGATCCTTCCTGCCCGCTCGAGCCGAGAGCCCCGACCGGGACTGTCGCCGTCATCGGCATCCTGCCGGGTCTGCGGGGGCCGGCGAGCATGATGCCTGCCGCCGTGGACGCCTTCTGCCAGGTCGGCACCCTGACCCGGCCGGCGAAGACGTCGTAGTCGGCGCGCTCGATGCGATCGAGGATGCGTGCGTAGAGCACCCGGGCCGTTCCCACACAGCGCGCCGAGCGGGGCGGGAGCAGCGCGATCCCGGTGTCTGCCACCGCGTACAGCTCACGGTTGCGGGCGATCTCGAAGCGCATCAGTTCGACGAACGCGGGGCTGACGCGGCGCGTCGACAGGTCGACGCCGAACCGCTGCACGTCTTCTTGAGGCAGGTAGACCCGGCCGCGGTCGAGGTCTTCGTCCACATCACGGAGAAAGTTCGTCAGCTGGAAAGCGAAGCCGAGTGCCCGCGCCGGCTCCCGGGCGGCATCGCTGACGGGGTCCAGGACCGGGAGCATCATCTCCCCGATCACCGCGGCCGAGCCTTCCATGTAGCCGCAGAGGTCTGACCACGTCGCGTAGCTGGTCTGAGTCAGGTCCATTTCCATCGCGCCGAAGAAGCGTTCGAAACACTCGGGCTCGATGCCGCACTCGACGACGGTGTGCACGATCGCGGCCATCACCGGGTCGTCGCTCCGCCGGCTCAGCAGCGCGCCGCGGAAGGTGTCCTCGAACCTCCGAAGCTCGGCCGCGACGGCGCCGGTGTCCGTGCTGCCGGGCAGGTCGATGATGTCGTCGGCGAGGCGGCACAGCGCGTAGATGGCGTAGACGTGGCGACGCCGGCGGCGCGGCAGCAACGCCGCTCCCCAGTAGTACGTGGTCCCGTGGCGCCAGGTGAGTCGGGCGCACTCGCGGTATCCGGCGTTCAGCAACCGGTCGTCGGTCATCGGGCGGGCTCCGGGAGGTAGCGGGCAACGCGCTCGGCAGCGAGCTTTCCTGAGATGAGCACCAGAGGCACCCCGACCCCAGGTGTCGTCCCCGACCCCGCGAAGAACATGCCGGGCAACCGCCTCTCGACATTGCCCGGCCGGAACGGCCCGGTCTGCGCGAAGCTGTGCGCCAGCGCGAACGGGGTGCCGTTCGCCATGCCCTGGGCCTCCCACTCCAGTGGGGTCACGAGTTCTTCGGTCAGCACCTCGCTGGGATACCCGTGGGCGGCGACGAAGGCGTGCAGTCGATCCCGCATCGGCCCGCGCTCCCGGCGCCAGTCGACGGAGCCGGACAGATTCGGCACCGGCTCCAACACGTACAGGGTCGAACAGCCCTCCGGCGCGAGCGCCGGATCGTCCAGTGACGGGATGGTGACCAGCCGGGACGGGTCCGGCATCAGCCGGCCTTGGCGCAGCAGCGCGTCGAAGGCGGACGACCACTCCTGACCGAAGTGGATGTTGTGATGCCCGACGACCGCATCGCCACCACCAGGTCCCGTGGGCAGTCCGCGTACGCCCGCGTGCCAGACCACGGCCGAGGGCGAG
The DNA here is from genome assembly GCA_044225235.1 of Propionibacteriaceae bacterium. Taxonomy (GTDB): domain Bacteria; phylum Actinomycetota; class Actinomycetes; order Propionibacteriales; family Propionibacteriaceae; genus Microlunatus. The sequence continues at coordinate 6,649 of JBGAIX010000004.1, forward strand.
TACGACCCGCCGCGGGCGGCCCGGGGCGGTCGCAGATCGGGCAGCAGCGTCCGGTAGGCGGTGGGGAGGTCGACCGTGCAGACGACGGCGTCGGCGGCGATCGCCGTGCCACTGGTGGTGACCACACCGGCAACCCGGCCGTCGCGGCGCAGCACCTGCTCCACCGACTCCCCGTACCGGAACTCCGCGCCCGCTTTCGCGGCCGCCTCGGCGAGCACCCTGGGGACTGCGTGCATGCCGCCGATCGGGAAGTAGACCCCCTCGATGCTGTCCATGTAGGTGATGACGGCATACAGGGTGAGCGCGGCATCGGGCGCGAGTCCGGCGTACATCGCCTGGAAGCTGAACAGCCGGTGCAGCCGTTCGTCGCGGAACCGACGTCGCACCTCGGCGCCGAGACGGCCGAAGGCGCGCAGCCGAAGCAGCTCAGCGACCGCGCGGGGCGAGGCGAACAACCCGGCGGGGGAGTCGAAGTTGCGGTCGATGAAGTGCGGCATCTCGACCAGATACAGGCGGCGAAGCCAATCCACGAACCCTTCGAACGCTGCCGCATCGACGCTGCCGCAGGTGCGGGCGATCTCGTCCCGCATCGCCTCACGCCCGTAGCGCACCCAGATCGTGCTGCCGTCGGCGAAGCACGCGCGGTAGGCGGGATCAAGCCGGCGCAACGGCAGCCGGTCGCTCAACACCACATTCGGGTCTGCCCCGGCGGCCCGGAGCGCGTCGGCGATCAGGTCGGGCATGGTCAGCACGGTGGGCCCGGTATCGAAGGTGAAGCCGTCCCGGCTCAGCACGCCGGCCCGGCCGCCCGGAACCTGTTCGCGCTCCACCACGGTGACCTGGTGACCCTGACCGGCGAGGCGGCAGGCAGCAGAGAGGCCGGCCAGGCCGGCTCCGACGACGACGACGGTCATCGGCAGGTGCTACTTGTCACGCCAGGCCACCCTGCGCGCCATCTCGGTGAGCCCCAGCACGCCGTCGGCATGCAGGCGCGGGTCGCGCAGGGCGTCGATCCCGAGCTGGACGTGCCGGCTGATCCGCGATTCCACCGTCTCGACGATGCCTCCCGCGTGCATCGCGTGCTGCAGTTCGGCGATGTCTGCGAGGCTCAGCTCGGGGGTCCCGGCACGCGTCAGCAGGCGGCGGGCTCGCCCTTCGAGTCGCTCATCCGCCAGCGACATGATGACGGTCGGCTTGCCAGACGCCAGGTCGTCCCCGGCCGGCTTGCCCGTCAGTTGAGGGTCGCCGAAGACGCCGAGGATGTCGTCGCGGAGGGCGAACGCCTCCCCGACCTCTCGTCCATAGGTGAGCAGCGCGTCCATCACGGCGGGGTCAGCGTCGGCGGCGGCCGCACCCAGCTGCAGAGGGCGCACGATCGTGTACGACCCGGACTTCATCCGCGCCACCCGTCGTGCGTGCAACAGGTCCCTCCGGCCGGCTGCGCTGCCGGTGAGGTCAAGGCTCTGCCCGCGCACCAGCTCGACCACCAGTAGCTGCCAGATGCGCTGAAGTGGCGGCGGCAGCTGATAGGCAAGATGGTCGGCCTCCGCGTGCGCGAGGTCGCCGACCAACACCGCGATGCTCTCGCCGAACCGTTGCGCGCTGCCCCGGGCGGCTGAGTGCAGGTGCAGTTGGGAGGCGAGAGTGTGCACCGACGGCTGGCCCCGGCGAGACACGGATTCGTCCATCACGTCGTCGTGGATCAGCGCGAAGATGTGCAGCAACTCCAGTGCCGCACCTGCCTGCACCACATGCTCGTACCCGCGCTGCTCATCGCCGCCTGCCGCAGCCCAACCCCAGTAGCACATGCTGGGACGGATGCGTTTCCCACCGGAGACCGTCAACGCCCGCAGGATGTCGGGCAGATCCCGCTCCTGCAGGATGTCGGCCGGCGCCTCAGGGTGATCGAGGTCGTCGCGCCAGGAACGCCCGAGATCGCCGACCGCCTGTGCCAGGCGGTCGTCGACCTCACGCAGGTAGGCGTCGTTCGTGCGGCGCACTCGATGCGCGGCCGGGCGCGTCGCGGCCCTGATCGGAATCACCCGGCGATCGTGGCGAGCTGGTCCATCTGCAGCACCGACCACGGGCTCAGCACGAACGGCGTCCGCCGGGCTGCGCTCGTCACGTCGTCCCATCTCACCCATTTCCAGTCCATCACCTCGTGGGGGTTCGGACGCAGCCGTGCGTTCGGATGCAGGCGCCCGAGATAGACCGGGCAGATCTCGTTCTCCACGACGCCACCCGCGTCGGTCGCCCGGTACCGAAAGTCCGGCAGAGCGCAGCGGAGGTCCTCCACCGATACCCCCAGTTCCTGGCCGAGGCGGCGCTGCACGGCGTGCTCGAGCTGCTCGCCCGGCAGCGGATGCCCGCAGCAGGTGTTCGTCCACACTCCAGGCCACGCCGCCTTGCCGAGCGCACGCCTGGTGAAGAGGACCTCGCCGGCCTCGTTGAAGGCGTAGAGAGAAAACGCGAGGTGCAGCGGGGTGTCGCGTCCGTGCACGCTGCTTCGAGCGCTGGTCCCGATCGGCTGCCCCGATTCCGATACCAGTACGACCCGGTCGTCCTCGCTTGCGGCCAGTGCGGCGCTGGCGGGAGCTGGGGCCGTCATGGCCCGCACTCTAATCGAGGCGATGAAGCGAACCCGAACCCACGGCGGGGTGCCCGACGGCGGGCAGGAGTGCCCGAATCGGCATTCTCACGAATCGCGCACGTATTCCGAGGGCGGCGGCTAGCCTTGGGGCATCGCGCGGGCATCAGGGGGAATGGAGATGCTCGTCACCGTCTGGGACATCGGGGGATGTGCTGTGCGCAGTCGTGTCGGGAGGCCGTTGAGCCTGCTCGTCGCCGCCCTGGCGACGTTGAGTTGCTGGGCGTGTGCGGTCGGCGACGGAGGGGTCACGCCGGTCTCATCGGTGACGCCGACGTCGTCTCGGCCGACCCGCGAGCCGGTCGAAGGCGACGAGGGCAGCAAGGTCAACGACGATCTGGCCAAGGGGCCGGCGACGCACCAGCTCAAAGCGCAGGGAGTCCGTGCTGAGGTGCGGTACGCGCGCTTCAACGCAGGGAAGATCGGCAGCGGCGCCGGCACCTCGCTCAGGGTGACCGTGCGTAACGCCAGGTCGGACAAGAAGGGCAAGTCCCGGCTCTACCTGTCCCGGGTGGTCGGCTACACGGCTGCGCTCTACCCCGACGGATCGGGCACCGGGCTGGATCCGGTCGAGGACGAGGCGGACATCAACCCGGGCTTTCTGATCTCGCCCCCCGCGACGTACACCCAGGTCTTCAACCTGCCCGACCTGCCCAACGAGGCCGCCGCCATTGGCGTGGACTTCAGGTTCGAGGTGCTGGTCCTGGAGCCGAAGTCGAGCCCGCGCGACTTCTCCAAGGTCACGCTCACCGACGAAGTCCAACTGTTCTCGACCTAGGCGGAGGTGTCAGGATGGGGCGGCACCCGACCAGGGGACGACTGTGCGCAGGCTCGGTCGCGGATCGCACGACGGTTGGCGTGCGACCCGGCTGGCTGACTGCGGGGCGATCGTTGCTCAACGTCCGCACGACTCGATCCGTCGTGGAGGTTCACTCGTGAAGATCACACAGCTCCCTGGCGTCTTCCTGCATGAAGACGCCCTCTGCGAGAGCGACGACATCGGCGCAGGCACCCGGGTGTGGGCCAACGCGCACGTGCTCCCCGGTGCGCGGGTCGGAGCAGGCTGCAACATCTGCGACGGGGCGTACGTCGAAGGCGGCGTCACCCTCGGCGACGGGGTCACCGTCAAGAACCAGGTGATGATCTTTGAGGGCGTCACGGTTGCGGACGACGTCTTCCTCGGACCCGGAGTCGCGTTCACCAACGACCTCTACCCCCGCGCGTACATCAAACGCAGCGGGGATCAGCTGACCCGCACCCAGGTCGAACGCGGCGCGACGCTCGGCGCGCGGGTCACCGTGGTTTGCGGTGTCACGATCGGCGAGAAGGCGTTCGTCGGTGCGGGCGCCGTGGTGACGCGGGACGTCGCACCGCACGCCTTCGTCGTCGGCAACCCGGGCCGTCAGATCGGCTGGGCCTGCGACTGCGGTCGGCGGCTCGACGACGACTTTCAGTGCGTGTGCGGCGAGTCCTACTCCCTGATCGACGGCCGGCTTCAGCGCCAGCCCGCGTAGGCGGGCAGCGTGTACGTCACCATTCGCGGGCTCCCCGGAGGAGACGCCGCCGAGCAGGGCGGACGGGTGCCCCGTCGCCGAGTGCCGGCGGCGGTGCTGGCCTTCGGTGTCGTCAGCATGCTGACCGACATTTCGTCGGAGTCGGTGACGGCGGTTCTCCCGCTCTACATCACTGCTGTGCTCGGTCTGGGCCCCCTCGCCTACGGCTTCGTCGACGGTCTGTACCAGGGGGCCTCGGCGGCTGTCCGCATCCTCGGGGGTTGGTGGGCCGATGCCAGACGCCGGCCCAAGTGGGTGGCGTTCGTCGGGTACGCCGCGTCGGCCGTGTCGCGGATCGTGCTGATCGTCGCGACCGGGTTCGCAGCGATCACGGCGGTGATCGCTGTCGACCGACTCGGCAAAGGCCTCCGTACGGGACCCCGAGACGCTCTGATCGCATCCGCGTCAGAGCCGACGGACCTCGGCCGCAACTTCGGCGTGCATCGATCGATGGACACCCTCGGCGCTCTGATCGGACCGTTGGTCGCATTCGGAGTGCTGGCCGCCGTACCGTCGGTGACCGGCGGCTTTCGATCGGTGTTCGTGTTCAGCGCCGCCTTTGCCATCCTCGGGCTGGTGGTGCTCGCCGTCGCCGTTCCGGACCTGCGCAGGCCACTGCCGGCGGCGCCAGCCGCCGGCGCCGCGTCAGCGTCGCGGCCACGGCTGGGCCTCCGCTGGGCGGATCTGGTCCGGCCGGGCCTTCGTCGGGTGCTGGTGGCGAGTGCGTTGCTCGGTCTGGTGACGGTCGGCGACGGATTCCTCTATCTCGCCCTCGCCGATCGTGCCGCCCTCGCCGCGACGTACTTCCCACTGCTGATCGTCGGCACCAACGTGGCCTACATGGCCCTCGCCATCCCGATCGGCAAGCTCGCCGACAGGATCGGCGGCGGCCTGGTCTTCCTGCTGGGTCACACCGTCCTGCTCGGCGCGTACGCGATCGCCGCCGGTGCCCTCGGCGGCACGGCGGGGATGCTGCTGGTGCTGCTGCTGCTCGGCACCTTCTACGCCGCCACCGACGGTGTGCTCGCCGCGTTGGCGACCCGGATGGTGCCGGAGGAGAGCAGAGCCAGCGGCATCGCCGCGGCCCAGACGGTCGTCGCGCTGGCGCGTTTCGGGTCGTCGGTCGGGTTCGGGCTGATGTGGCAGGTGCTCGGCCGCGGGACTGCATTGTGGGTGATGGCCGCCGGACTCGTGGTCGCGCTGGCGGGCGCGGCCGTGGCGCTGCGACCGCTGCTGCGGACGGCGAAGGCCGCCGCATGACGCGGGGGAAGCTGGCCGTCATCGCCGTCGCTGCTGTCGTGGTACTCGGCCTCGCCGCTGTGTATCTGGTGCGCGCCCGTTCGTTGGCAACAGCGGAGCTGGACGGGTCCGGCCCTTCGACGGGTGGCACTCTCGACGCAGGTCAGGTGCTGGCCTCGCCGCACGTCGTCTTCCGCGACAGCGAGCTAGGGGCCAACTACGGCCGCCTGGCGGCGGTGCCGCTGACCGACCCGGAAGGCCCGCGGGCCCTGTTCCCGCTCACCTGTGAGCGCTCGTACGCCGTCGCCAGCGCCGCAGTCTGCATCACCGCCAAACGCGGCGTGGTGCAGACCTTCGGCATCTCCATGCTCGACGCGGATCTGCAAACCCGCAGCACCGGGACGTTGGTCGGTCTGCCCAGCCGCGCGCGGATGTCCCGCGACGGCTCGCTGGTGGCGACCACAACCTTCGTCACCGGGCACTCGTACGCCCAGGGCTCATTCGCGACCGAGACGATCATCCGCCGCAACGGGACGAGCGTGGGCAACCTGGAGAAGTGGGACGTACAGGTGGATGGGCGCCGGCTGAAGGCCGTGGACCTCAATCTGTGGGGCGTGACCTTCGCAGCCGACGGCGACACCGTGTTCGTCACGGCGGCGTGGGGCGGTACCACCCGGCTGATGAAGGGCTCGATCTCGGCGCGGACGCTGACCAGCATCCAGCGCGACGCGGAGTGCCCGTCGCTCTCGCCTGATGGAAGCAAGGTTGCGTACAAGAAGCGGCTGGGCAGCAGCAAGCCTGGCGTGTGGCGGATTGCCGTGCTCGATCTCGCGACCATGCAGGAGACGCTGACAGCGGATACCCGCAGCGTGGACGACCAGGTGGAGTGGCTCGACGACACCCACCTGCTCTACGCGCTGCCGCGGCCGGGATCGGAGGCGACGGTGACCGACATCTGGCAGGTGGCCGCTGACGGCAGCGGAGAGGCTCGAGTGTTCATCGAGCGCGGATCCTCACCGGCCGTGGTGAGGTCATGAGGGGCAGGTTCGGCGGGGCTAAGCCCACCCGCGATCACGGGGAGGATGCGTAGATGAGGCACAACGCAGCGGGGCGACCCGAACACGTCTTGATCATCGTCCAGAACCTTCCGGTCCCGCTGGACCGTCGGGTCTGGTTGGAGTGCCAGGCGCTTCGGTCAGCAGGCTACGACGTCAGCGTGATCTGCCCCAAGGGCCCCGGGGACCCCGGCTACCAGGTCCTCGAGGACGTTCACCTGTACAAGTACCGGCCCGCTCCGGAGGCGCGCGGACTGATCGGGTTCGTCATCGAGTTCGTCTACAGCTGGCTGCGAACGGCTCTGCTGTCGCTGCAGGTCTGGCGACGGCAGCCGATGACGATCATTCAGGCCTGCAACCCACCGGACACCTACTGGGCGCTGGCGCTGCTCTGGAAGCTGCGCGGGGTGACTTTCGTCTTCGATCACCACGACCTGAATCCGGAGTTGTTCATCTCTCGCTTCGGTGAACCCGCGGGCGGTCTGCGGAAGGTCGAGTACGCCGGTCTGCTCTGGCTGGAGCGGATGACGTTCAAGACGGCGGCCCGGGTGATCTGCACCAACGAGTCGTACAAGGCGGTCGCGGTGCGGCGGGGAGGCCGCCGGCCGGCCGAGGTGACGGTCGTCCGGAGCGGCCCTGACACCACCCGGATGCGACCGATCTACCCCGTCGCGCCGGCCTCCGGCCAGCGCACGTTCACCCTGGTCTACCTCGGCATCATGGGTCCCCAGGACGGCGTGGACATCGTGCTGGAGGTGATGAACGAGCTCGTTCATGCTCGCGGCCGCACCGATGTGCGCGCGACGCTGCTCGGCTTCGGCGACTGCTACGAGGACCTGCGGACCCGCTGCACCGAACTGCGGCTCGATGACGTGGTCACCTTCACCGGCCGAGCTGACAAGGCGATGATCGCCGATCACCTCAGCGTTGCCGACGTGGGTCTGTGCCCGGACCTGAAGACGCCGTTGAACGACCTCTCGACGATGAACAAGACCATGGAGTACATGGCGTATGCTCTTCCGTCGGTCTCCTTCGATCTGGTCGAGACCCAAGTCTCGGGCGGTGACTCGGTGCTCTACGTTCCGTCGGGCGACATCGGTGCCTTCGCTGACGCCGTGGAGCGACTGATGGACGATCCCGAGTTGCGCGCTGCGATGGCTCTTCGTGCCCGGGAGCGGGTGGCGAGCGAACTCGATTGGCGCCCTCAGGCCGCGGCGTACCTGGGCGTCTACGGCGAGGTGACCGGTCGAGGCGCCGCCGAACTGCCGGCGCCGTTGGGCGTGGCAGCGGCAACGGACGAACGCGGCCGAAGCTACGTCCCGCTCGACGACGAGGTCGAGCTGCGCCGGTTCATCCTCGAGCGGAGCGCCGAGCGCACGCCCGTCGACGACGAAACAAGGAACTCATGAGGACGAACCTCCACCACCTGCTGCAGCAGTCCGCTGCCCGGCAGGGCGATGCGCCGGCGGTCACGTACAAGGAGCGCACAGTGAGCTACGCCGAACTCTGGCAGCTCGCGGAGGCGTTCGCTGCCGGGCTGGCTGCGCTCGGGCTGGAGCGTGGCGATCGGGTCGCGATCTACCTGGACAAGCGGATCGAGACGGTCGCGGCGATCTTCGGCACGTCGCTCGCGGGCGGGGTTTTCGTGCCGGTCAATCACATCCTCAAGGCGCAGCAGGTCGGCTACATCCTCGCCGACTGCAGTGTCCGCGTGCTGGTCACCTCCCCCGAGCGACTGACCGCGCTGCGGCCCCAACTCGGCGACTGCCCGTCGGTGCAGCAGGTGCTGGTGCTTGGTGGCAACGCCGCCCCGGAGACGGATGAGGCGACGGACTACGCCGTCCGGCCCTGGTCGGAGCTCGTTCTCGACGACGCGTCGACGCCGCCTGTGCCCCCGGCCATCGACGTCGACATGGCGGCCATCCTGTACACCTCAGGGAGCACCGGAAAGCCCAAGGGAGTCGTGCTCAGCCACCGGAACCTGATCGTCGGTGCGGAGAGCGTCAGCAGCTACCTGGAGAACACCGCTGACGACGTGATCCTGTCGGCACTCCCGCTCAGCTTCGACGCCGGGTTCAGCCAGCTGACGACCGCCTTCGCGGTCGGCGCGCACGTGATCTTGATGAACTACCTGTTCCCGGGCGAGGTGCTGAAACTGTGCGCCAAGCACCAGGTGACCGGACTCACCTGCGTGCCTCCGCTGTGGCTGCAGATCGCCGATCTGGAATGGCCGGCGGACGCGGCGCAGAGCCTGCGCTACTTCGCCAACACCGGCGGTCGGATGCCGCGCAGCACGCTGCAGCGGCTGCGGTCGATCTTCCCGCAGGCGCGGCCCTTCCTGATGTACGGACTGACCGAGGCGTTTCGGTCGACCTACCTCGATCCTGCCGAGGTGGACCGGCGTCCCGACTCGATCGGCAAGGCGATCCCCAATGCCGAGATCCTCGTGGTTCGGCCCGACGGCTCCCGGTGCGAACCGGGGGAGGAGGGCGAACTCGTCCACCGGGGCGCACTGGTCGCGCTGGGCTACTGGAACGACCCGGTGCGGACCGCTGAGCGCTTCAAGCCGGCGCCCGGCTCGGCTTCGGACTGGCGCGCCCCGGAACTGGCCGTCTGGTCCGGCGACGGCGTGGTTGCTGACGAGGAGGGTTTCCTCTACTTCGTCGGGCGCAGTGACGAGATGATCAAGACCTCGGGGTACCGGGTCAGCCCGACCGAGGTCGAGGAAGTGGCCTACGAGACGGGAATGGTCCGAGATGCCGTCGCCCTCGGGGTGCCCGATGAGCGGTTGGGTCAGAAGATCGTGTTGCTCGCGACGCCGGTCGACGGCCAGCCGCTCGATCCCGGCAGCCTGATCACCCGGATGCGTCGGGAGCTGCCGCTGTACATGGTTCCGTCCGATATCGAGGTACGCGCTCAGCTCCCGCGGGGCCCCAACGGCAAGTTCGACCGGAACCTGCTGAAGCAGGAGTTGACCTCATGAGCGTCGCCGACCTCGTCGCGACCTTCGGCACCGTGGACGGCCAGCTCGCGGTCGGCGGCATTCCGCTCCGCCGGCTGGCCGCCCGTGTCGGCTCGACGCCGTTCTTCGCCTACGACCGGACGCTGCTTGGTGCGCGCGTGGCGCTGCTTCGCGAGGCACTGCCGGAGCGGCTGAAGCTGAGCTATGCGATGAAGGCCAACCCGATGCCCGCGGTGGTGCAGTACCTCGCCGGGCTGGTGGATTCCATCGACGTCGCCTCGGCGCTGGAGATGCAGGTCGCGCTCGACACCGGCATCGGCAGTGCCCGGATCAGCTTCGCCGGCCCGGGGAAGACGGCGGCGGAGATTCGACAGGCCGTCGCTGCCGGGGTCACCATCGAGATGGAGTCGGCCACCGAGGCTCGTCGGATCGCTGATGCGGGCGAGGCGCTGGGGCTCCGACCGAGCGTCGCGGTGCGCGTGAACCCGGACTTCGCAGTGAAGGGCTCGGGCATGCGGATGGGCGGCGGCCCGCAGCAATTCGGCGTCGATGCCGAGGCGGTGCCGGGGCTGCTGCGTGACCTCGCATCGACCGGTCTCGACATCAGCGGCTTCCACGTCTTCGCCGGCTCGCAGAACCTGCGCGCAGAGATCATTGCCGAGGCGCAACGCAAGACCGTTGATCTGGTGCTCCAGCTCGCCGATCACCTGCCGTCCCCCTGCCGCTACGTGAATCTCGGTGGCGGGTTCGGTATCCCGTACTTCGACAGGGACGAGCGTCTCGACCTCACAGTCGTGGCGGCGAGCCTGCACGACCTGGTCGACGGGGTACTCGCCGAGCGACTGCCGGAGGCTCGCCCGGTGGTCGAGCTTGGCCGCTACATCGTCGGTGAGTGTGGGGTCTACGTGACCGAGGTGGTCGATCGCAAGCTCTCCCGCGGTCAGGCGTACCTCGTGGTGGACGGTGGGATGCACCATCAACTCGCCGCGTCCGGGAACTTCGGACAGGTCATCCGCCGCAACTATCCCGTCGCGCTCGGCAGTCGGATCGATGAGGCGGCCGTCGAGTCGGCGACCGTCGTCGGCTGCCTGTGCACTCCGCTCGACCTGCTCGGCGACAAGGTCGCCCTACCGGCCGCTGAGGTCGGCGACCTCGTCGTCGTGTTCCAGGCCGGTGCGTACGGATTGACCGCCAGCCCTACCGCCTTCCTCGGACACCCGGCCCCGGCCGAGGTCCTCGTCTAGCTCTGTTTGCACGAAGTTTGCAGGAAAGTTTTGCACGAAAGGATTGAGATGATTCGCGATACCACCACGCTCGACGAGGTAAAGGCCGTCCTGGTCCGCACCCTCGGGATCGAGGACCGGGCCGAGACCCTTGGCGCCGACACCGAGCTGTTCGGCGGCATCCCCGAGCTGGACTCGCTCGCTGTGCTCGAACTCGTCGCCAACCTCGAGGCGGCCTTCGACATCACCGTCGAGGACGAGGAGTTCGGCGGCGAGATCTTCGAGACGCTGGGCACGCTGACGGAGTTCGTCGAGGCGAAGCAAGCCGCCGCCTCCTGATCGAACCGAGTCTCACATGTCCAAGCCCAGGCCTGTGCCGGCCGTTCAGTGGGGAGTAGGCGCATGAGCGCACAGATTCCGTTCCTCGACATCGCCTCGCAGCAGGCCGAGATCGCGCACGAGGTGCTGCCCGTCTGGCAGGCCCAGTTCAACGCTGCCAGCTTCATCGGCGGCGCTGAGGTTGCCGCGTTCGAGGCCGAGTACGCCGCGTACATCGGCGTCCAGCACGTGATCGGGGTGTCGAACGGGACCGACGCGTTGGAACTAGCGTTCCGCGCCGTCGGCGTCGAGCCCGGCGATGAGGTGATCATGCCGGCGAACACCTTCATCGCGACCGCTGAGGCAGCCTCACGGATCGGTGCCGTCCCGGTCTTCGTCGACGTCGATCCGGACTACCTGCTGATCGATCCGGCAGCCGTCGAAGCCGCCATCACCTCCCGGACCAAGGTCATCGCCCCGGTCCACCTCTACGGCCAGACCGCCCCGGTGGAGGAGATCCTGCCGATCGCGGAGGCACACGGTGTCAGCCTGGTCGAGGACGCGGCACAGTCGCAGGGCGCCACCTCGGTCGCGGGCCGTGCCGGTGCGCTCGGTCGAGTCGCCGGCACGAGCTTCTATCCGGGCAAGAATCTCGGTGCGGCCGGCGACGGCGGCGCGGTGATGACCGACGATGCCGAGATCGCGGCGTTCATCCGCAACGTCGCGGCGCACGGCAGTTCGGTGAAATACGTGCATGACCGGATCGGCATGAACGCGCGGCTGGACGCGGTGCAGGCGCCGGTGCTGCGCGCGAAGCTCCGCCGTCTGGACGCCTGGAACGCGGCACGACGCGACGCTGCGGCCAGGTACGGGGAACTGCTCGCCGAGGTCGAGGGTGTCAGCGCACCCACCTCCAGGCCGGGCTCGGACGATGTCTGGCATCTCTACGTCGTGCAGGTCGAGGACCGCGCGGCGGTGATGGCCGACCTCGCAGCAGCCGGGATCGGGGTGGCCATCCACTACCCGACCCCGGTGCACCTGACTGCCGCGTACGCCGGACTCGGCCACCAGCAGGGGGAGTTCCCGGTCGCGGAGGCCGCCGCCGATCGGATCCTGTCGCTGCCGATGTATCCGCATCTCCGCGCCGACCAGCAGGAGCGTGTGGTCGCCGCACTGCAGGCGAGCGTGGCGTCGAGATGAAGCTTCGCCGTGCGCCGAACCCGGACCGCGTCCTGGTCCACCTGAACAGCCTGGAGCTGGGTGGCACTCAGATCAACGCGGTGGATCTGGCTGTTCAGGTTCGCGCGCACGGCATCGAATCGGTCCTCGTCGGCGCAGCGGACACCCTGCCGGAGGGCCCGTCGCTGCTCGACATCGCCGCCCAGCGCGGAGTGCAGATCGAGGTCTACGACCCCGACCCGTCCATCGTCGGCAGGGGTCGTCAGCTCACCGAGATCGCCGCGGCGCACGACGTCGGGCTGGTCCACGTGTACGGATCGTGGGGCGGGGGGGCCCGTCCGACGTACTGGGGGTTCTCCCGGTTCGGTCGTCGCCCGTGGCTGCAGACCGTGTACGAGATGGAGGTCTCGCCGAAGATCAAGCGCCAGATGCCGCTGATCGTCGGCACCGGCTATCTCGTCGACGACCTTCAGGACCGGCCCGGACGGACCATCCTGATCAGCCCGCCGGTCGACACCGACAGCGACCGCCCCGACGCCGAATCCGCGTCTGCGTTCCGCCAGACCCATGGTCTGGACGGGCATCTGTTGGTGATCGTCAGCCGGCTGGACGCGAGTATGAAGGCGCTCCCGGTGCGGGTCGCGATCGACGCCATGCGCACCCTCGCCGACGAGGCCACCCTCGTGGTCGTCGGTACCGGTGACGAGGCGGCGAGCCTGCGCAGCTACGGCGCTGCGATCAACGACGCCGTCGGCCGATCCGCGGTGCGCTTCCTCGGCGCCATGGCTGACCCGCGGCCCGCCTATGCCGCGGCGGACGTCATGCTCGGTATGGGCGGCTCGGCCGCGCGATCGCTCGCGTTCGGCAAGCCGCTGGTCGTCCAGGGGGAGGCAGGCTGGTCGCAGCTGTTCGAACAGTCCACCGCCCCGCAACTGGCGCGCAACAGCTACTGGAGCCCGGACCCTGTCGAGAGGCCGGACGACCGCTTGGTGGACATCATCCGGCCGCTGCTGGCCGATGACGCGCGCCGGGCCGAGCTGGGCACCCTCGGCCGCGAGTTCGCCATCGAACGGTTCGGGCTGCAGCGGATGGCCGCGATCCTGGCCGAGTTCTATCGGTCCGCCGCCACGGAGTACAGCTTGCGGCGGTGGCTGGCCGACCTGCCACCTGAGGTCGTGATCATGGGGCGGAAGGTGTCGCGGCGGCTGGGCCTGCCGCAGCCGCCGGACGAGGTCGGCCCGTGAACGAGGCACCGGCCAACGACTCTCCGCCCGCCGCGGCCGAGCCCGACGTCCCTGAACTGGATGTCGTCGCGGCGGTCGACCCGACCGCGGTGCAACACCCGCCGCCCGACGTCGGACGCCGCGCGGCGGGCGGGGTGGTCTGGCTGACCGCGCAGAAGTGGGCGATCCGGATCTTCGGTTTCGTCACGATCGCCCTGCTCACCCGGTTGCTCGAGCCCGCCGACTTCGGGACTCTCGCCGCGGCGTCGACGGTGCTGCCGTTCTTCTATCTGCTCGCCGACCTCGGTTTCGCCGCCTACATCGTCCAGGTGCCCAAGACCACCGAGCGGATGCTCAGCACGGCGTTCTGGTTCTCGATGTCCGCGGGCGTGCTGCTCTGTGGCGTGTTGTGGCTCTCCGCGCCACTGCTCGGCGGCGTCTTCGGCAACCCTCAGGTGACCCCTGTGCTGCGCGCGTTGTCGATCTGGGTGGTGATCACCGCCGTCGGGTCGGTGCCGACGGCCTTGATGCGTCGGGAGATGCGTTTTGCCGCGCTTGCCGCACAGGGCGCGGCTGCAGCCGGGATCGCCCAGGTGGTCGCCCTGGTGATGGCGTTCAACGGATTCGGTGTCTGGGCGCTGGTCGGTCAGACGTTGACCGCGCCGGTGGTCGCGACGACGCTGATCTGGATCACCGTTCGGTGGCGGCCACGGCGGGCGTTCAGTCGCTCCGACTTCACCAGCATGTCGAAGTTCGGCGGAAAGGTACTGGGCGTCGAGTTCGTCGCGATGATGCGCGCCTGGGGCGAGGCCGCGGTCACCTCCTCGGTGCTCGGGCCGGCCGCACTCGGTTTCATGAACGTCGCCCAGCGCCTGGTGCAGATCGTCCAGGACCTCACCGGAAGCGCGATCGTCCCGGTCACCAACGTCGCGTTCGCCCGGATCCGCAAGACCCCCGCACGCCTCCAGAGCGCGTACCTGCGCGCCCTCTGGATGGTCTATCTCGTGCTCGCCCTGCCGCTGACGGTGGTTGCCGTCGCGGCCCCGCTGATCGTCCCGATCGTCTTCGGCAGTGGCTGGGCCGCCAGCATTCCGGTTGCCCAGATCCTCGCGCTGGCCGGCACACTCTCGGTCGCAGCCTGGCTTGACCACGGTCTCTTCTATGCGATCGGCAAGCCCGGGACGTGGTTCGTCTACGCCCTGATCGTCGACGCAATCACCTTCACCACCACAGTCGTGACGGCCCACTGGGGGCTGGTCGCGATCGCCTGGGGCTTCCTCGGCGTGGCCACCCTCGCCACCTTCGCGCGCTGGTTCCTGATCCGGCGGTCGCTCGGGATCGGGCTCCGCGGGGTCGTCCGGCCGTTCCTCTTCGTCGTCGTCACGCTCGTGGTCGCCGGAGGGGTCGGTCTGCTCGGGATGCGTCTCACTGCGGGCTTGCCCAGCCTGGTCGCCCTGGTCCTGGTTGCCGGGTTGATCACCCTGGCGCATGTCGGCGTCAGCCTGCTCCTTGCCCGACCGGCCGCGCGGGATTTGGTATCCATGGCCGCGCACAGCCGGCTCGGCGACCGGCTGCCGTGGTTGGCGCGGATCGCAGGCGCGTTGTGACACGTGCCCCGGGTGAGGTCCGGGCCGACCGCACCGCGCGGGCGGCGGCGTCGTTCTTCGGCGCGGTCGTTGGCGCGTCTGATCTGCTGCCTCCTCGTATTCGCTACGGCTACGTGCATCGGCTCACCCGGCTGGCGTTCCGGCAGCCGATGGTGACGGTCGGCCCCGACGGCGACGGGACTGCGTCGAGGAGCTTTTCTGCTCGTCCGCACGCGGTGCGCGCGGCCGCAGCCGTCTCCGGCGACGCGATCAGTTGCGCGCTGCTCGCCGGGGAGTTGGACGTCGGCGGCATCGGTTCAGTGGTGGAGCTGTTGGCGGCCGGGTTCCCCCGGGTGGGGCTGCGGCCGGTGGTGGTCTGCACATCGACGGGTGCTCGCACCGCGCGGCTGGAGGCGCTCGGCGTGGAGGTCGTCGTGGCAACCGGAACAGCCGAGGCACGCCGGTTGCTCGCGCGGATCGCGCCGACGGCAGTCCAACTGCACGGTGCGCCGCCGGAATTCGAGGACGCCGCGCTGGAACTGGGGATCCCGGTCGTCCCGGTGCTGCACAACACCGAGATCCACTACTCGCGCACCCGTTGGGGCCGGTTCGGCCGCGTGCTGGAACGCTCTCCGCGAGCCATCGCGGTGAGCGAACTGGTCCGGGACTTCCACGCCGGTCACGTCGCGGAACCATTGCGGGATCGGATTCGCGTCGTGCCGAATGCCGTGCCGGAGCCCGCCGCGACGACCGAGGTCGAGCGCCGTTCTGCCCGGGCCCGGCTCGGGGCGGCCCTGGGAAAGGACTTCGCAGCCGACGTTCTGTTCGTCAGCCTGGCGCGCTACGACTCGCAGAAGAACGTCGCCGGCCTGGTAGCGGCGTTTCTCGCCGAGGTGTCGGATCCCGGGGTGCACCTGGTGATCGCCGGAGAGCCGTCGGACTGGGCGGAGCTGCGGCGCGCCGAGGCGATCCGCCGCACCCGGCCCGGCGCGGACCGCGTCAGCCTGCTTGGGACTTCGGACGCGAGAACGCTGCTGGCCGCCGCCGATGCCTTCGTCCTCGACTCGTTCTTCGAAGGCTGGCCGGTGGCCGCCACCGAGGCAGCCGCGATGGGGCTGCCGCTCATCCTCAGCGACTTCGGCGGCGCTCGGGAGCTGGTCGCCCGAGACCCGGAGCACTCGGAACTCGTCGCCAACCCGAGCGGTAGCGCCGCCGGCGTGTCGGACGCGCGCGTTGCTCGAGCGCGACGGCGCGCGCGCCGTCAGCCCAACGCCGGCGCGTTGGGCGCTGCCGTCGAGGCTGTCGCGGGACGGGTTCGGCGCGGCGACCGGCCGACTCCGATCACGGGAGGAACGTTGATGAACGCGATGCTGAGCGGCCATGCCGCCGTGATCGCCGAAGCTGTGGCCGCTGCCGAGCCCGTTCGCAGCACCGATAGTGAGGGAGTCGCGCGATGGGGTGGCTGACGACCGCAAGAGCCAAGGCGAAGAGGGCTGCCCGCGTCGGGGTGCCTGGGATCGCGCAGCGGCTCGCGCAACGCGCCTACCTGAAGACCGGCGCGGCGGAGATCTCGTTCAACCTCGCCTTTCCCGACGTCCTCACCGACGTACCGCAGGAATTGCCGGTGCCGGCGGTCAGGCCGGCCGCCGGGCAGCCGCTCACGGTCGGTTGGGTGTCGACCCCACCGGCCCCCGGCTCCGGGGGGCACACCACCCTCTTCCGGATGGTGGAGGCGCTGGAGGCACGCGGGCATCGCTGCGTTCTCTTCTTCTACGACAAGCATGGTCTCGACGTTGCCGGCGCCGAGGCAGTGGTGCGGCAGCATTGGCCGCGGCTGCGTGCGTCGGTGCGCGACATCACCGCGGGCTCGAGCGGAATCGACGCCATCGTCGCATCGGGCTGGGAGACGGCTCACCTCGTCGTCCGGTACGCCGCGCAGCCTGTTCGCCGGCTCTACTTCATCCAGGACTACGAGCCGTACTTCTACGGACATGGCGCCGAGCACGAGCTGGCCGCGATGACGTACTCGCTGCCGTTCCGCCGCATTGCCCTCGGCGAGATGCTCGACCGGATGATCAGCGACGCGACCGGCCTGGCCAACGATGTCGTGCCGTTCGGCTGCGACTCCTCGGTCTACGGTCTGCCGGCCGAAAACGGTCAGCGCGCCGGGATCGTCTTCTACTCCCGGCCCGACTTCGCTCGCCGCGGCTACCAACTCGCGGTTGTCGCACTCCGGCTGTTTCACCAGCGCCACCCGGAACAGGCGATCCACATCTACGGCGCCCATCCGCGCGGCCTCGACGTCCCGTACGTCTACCACGGCCGACTGTCGACGACGGAGTTGAACGCTTTGTACGGGCAGACCATCGCCGGCCTCGCGATGTCCTTCACGAACATCACCCTGGTCGCGGAGGAGATGTTGGCAGCGGGCAACATCCCGGTCGTGAACGACCTGGAGCTGGCGCACCTGGTGCTCCCGAACGAACATGTGCGATGGGCGGCGCCGACGGCACATGCGTTGGCAACCCAGCTGAGCGAGGCGGTCAGCGCGCCGGATGTCGACGCCCGCGCCGCTGCCGCGGCAGCGTCGGTCGTCGGCCGTTCGTGGCAGCCGTCGCAAGCCGAAGTGGTACGGATCATCGAGGCCGAGGTCTACGGAAGCTGACCGTTCGCCGGCACGGCAGCGGGGATCGCGGCGGCGCTGGGCGTCACGTCATGGGGGAGAGATGGAACGACGAACGATCGGGGATCTGTCGGTCTCGGTGCTCGGCCTGGGGACGTCCAGGCTGGCGTCCCTCGGAGCAGGACGCAGCAAGTCCGACGCCCGCACACTGCTGGCCGTCGCGCGCGACTGCGGGATCAACGTCATCGACACCGCTGACACCTACGGCTCCACGGCAGCCGAGCGCTGGGTCGGCGAGCTGACCGGAGCGGACGCGACGAGTTGGGTGGTGGTGACCAAGACGGGACTGCCGACGGTCGATCTCCCGGGCCCATTCCGCGTTCTCAATCAGCCGGCCAAGAAGCTGCTGCAGTCGCGCGGGGCCGGCTTCGCGCTGGACGCACCGAGAGTGCGTCGCAACGTCGAACGGAGCCTCCGGCGGCTCCGGCGCGATCGCATCGAGGTCTACCTGCTGCACCTTCCGCCTGTGGGGATCGTCAACGACGACGAGCTCGGTGACATGCTGCGGGAGCTTCGGCGGAGCGGCCTCGTCGCTGAGTTCGGTGTATCGAGCGACGACCTCCCCACCATCCTCGCCGCGCGCTCGCGGTGGGGGTGCCGGGCAACCGAAACGGCGGTTCGCCCGGGCGGAACGGCCGACGTCGCAGCCGGAGCGCTCGCCGACTTCGACGTGATCGCGAACCACGTGATGGCCCCGGTCGGTCAGCTCGCGACCACGCCGACAGGGTCCGTGTCGGCAGAGCTGTCGCCGCGGGCGCGCCTACTTCGACACGCGGCCGCGACGCCTGGCGTCAAGGTGGTGCTCACCGGTACGTCGAGTCCGGATCACCTGCGCCAGAACGCACAAGCGTTGGCGCGGCCGGTGACCGCCGTCGACCTCATCGGCTAGTCGCGCAGCCGGTTGGCCAGGTGGTCGGCCAGTCGGAGTGCAAGCGCGACGATGATCAAGGTGGGATTCGCATGCCCTGACGTCGGCAGCACCGAGCCACCAGCGACGAAGAGGTTGTCGATGCCGTGCACGCGGCAGTTCGCGTCGACGACGCCGTCGGCCGGATCGACGGCCATCCGGGTGGTGCCCAGGTGATGGGCCGCGGAGTTCACCCGCCGCGTCGACTCCAGCACCGCCGACCGCAACTGCGCCTCGTCATACTCCAGATGCCCGAGTCCAGTCGCCCGCAAGCGTCGATCCAGAACGCGATGGGCAACGACGACGCTTTCCACGTCCTGAGCGGTGGCGCGCGGAGCAACGACCAGACGCGGGACGCCGAACGGATCGCGGTCAGGGCCGAGGGCCACCCGCGCGTCCGGGTTGGGAATCTGTTCGGCCTGGAATTGCAGGTGGTACGCCTCCAGGCCGTCCGGCGGCAGGACCGCCGGTAGTCGACGGGTGCCTAGGTAGCGACCAGCGGCCGTCCGGGCGATCTCCGGCAATGCCGAGGGCAGATCGCGGAGGAAGACCTTCAGATGCCCGATGATCGCATCCCGTTCAGACCTCACCAGGGACCGCGCCGACCGCGGTCGCCGTAGCGCGGCTGCCGCGGTCTTCGCGAGATAGACCGCAGAAAACATTGCGCTGCGATGACCCGACGCTCCCGAGGGTGGCCGAACCGGGAAGAACACCGTATTCAGCAATCGATCGCTCTCCTGGCGGGCCGCGGTGATCGAGATCCGGCGCCGGCAATAAACGCCAGCGTCGTCGCGATCGAACGCGACATGCGCGCGGGCCGTCGGCTCATCGATCACGAGCCGAGCGTGACTGCCGAAAAGGTGCGTTTGGTAGAAACGGCCGAGGCAGCCCGAGTGATTTCCGATTCCGTCCGGAATGACGTCGGTAGACGCCAGCAGGATCCGCGCGTTCTCCAGGCCGCCGGCGGCAAGGACAAAAGATCGGGAACGCGCGCGCAACTGCGCACCGTCGCGACCTCCGACCCTGATCGCCTCGACTCGGTCGCCGGTGTCGGCGAGCTGAATTCCCGTGCAGGTGGCGTTGATCACGACCGAGACGTTGGGCGAGGCCTGCAACGCCCGTCGATAGCGTCGGCCGAAGTGCGTTGGCCGGCTCCATCGCTCGAGGCGATGCGTGACGATGCCGTCGCCGTCGAGGCCCGGCAGAAGTTCCGGGCCGGCGGGAACCGCGGTCCGCGCGTCGAAGTCGGCCTGTCCGGCCTCACACAGCTGGCTCGCCGCGCGGTAGTACGGCTCGACATCGCTATGCGGGAACGGCCAGCCGCTCCGTGGCACCCAGTCGCGCGCCGCGAAATCGACATCGTCGAAGGGAATGCATCGGCCTCCCCAGACGGCGGAGGCCCCACCCCACTGCCGCCGGCGATTCTCCTCCAGCGGCTCGTGACTGCCGGCCGGGAAAGCGGATCCCCGATTCAGGTCGCGCGCGAAAGCGGTCTCTTTCCGCCCACCGGACTCGACAAGCAGCACCGACAACCCGGCGCCAGCCAGTCGCATCGCTATCGAGATGCCGGCCGGGCCTCCGCCGACGATACAGACATCGGAATCCGGTAGATCGGCTGGTGGACGCCTGTCGAGGTCGATGATCACGAATGTCCCCAAAGCAGCTGGCTCATTGTGTGGCGACCGTGCCGCCGTTTCACTATTGATTGTGGCTGCGCGGGCTGCCCAGCTGGTTGGCTTTTGCATGATCGGGCATAAAAGTGCAGAGGCTTCCCTGCAGCGAACGACGAAATTCCGCGAACGGGTCAGCCTGGCCCGCCATCGTGTGATAGTGCGGAAGGCGACATGGCCCGCGCATCGGGCGCGCCCAGGGAGGATCGCCCGGCCGGTGGCGGGTCGTGGCCGCCCCGTGACTGCAGGCGCTGGCCGACGTCGTGTCCGAGCCGGGATACTGGGAACCATCGCTGCCGGCCGGGCGCGACGACACCTGCGGAGGTCGGTCATCGAAGTACTGCCTGGATTCGTTGCCCTTCAGGGCGCCATGCCGTCGTCGGTCGAAGGCTCGATCGTGGCCACCGGCGACGTCTTCGTGGGCGACCGCGATTCGGACCGCTCGCTGAGTCTGCGGTCGTGGGGGATCGACTCCGACGGACAGACCCTCGTCCTCTCGCGGCTACACCGCCGGGCCTCGGGCGCCGTGTCGACGGGCGAGATCGGCGACCTGATGCGAAGCGATCCGCGTGAACTCACCCGCCTGCTGCCGCCGTTCGGAGCGGTCGCGGTTGGTGACGCCGCCATTCAGGTGGTCACCGACGCGATGGGATTTCAGCCGGTCTTTCACACCACGGCGGAGGCGGCGCGTCCGGTCGTGTCGAGTTCAGCGTTGGTGGCCGCCCGCGTACTCGGCGCTCGCCTGGACGAGGCGTCGGTCGGGGTGCAGTCGCTGCTCGGCTGGCAGTTGGGCCAGCACACGTGCTTCGAGGGCGTCCACAAGCTGTCACCCGGCGGGGTCGGATCGCTCGATGCCAACGGCGTTCGGCTGACCGAGCCGGTGCGGCCGCCGCGCCGTGGGGTGACGCTCGACGCCGCCGTTGCGGCGGCTGCCGAGCAGCTACGCCGCTGCCTCGACGCATTGCTGGATGACCACCCCGATGCTGTCCTCCAGCTCACCGGGGGCCTCGACTCCCGACTGCTGCTCAGCGCCGTCCCTCCGGCACGCCGCCGGGGATTGCGGGCGATGACGCTCAGCGTCCCGGGTTCCAACGACGTTGCTATCGCCCGCGCGATAGCGGGTCGGTTCGGGATGGATCACGACGTGAAGGGACTCGCCGAGCTGACCGGGATCGATCCGAGCGAGGCCTGGCAACTCGTCGTCGCCGAGGCGACCCGTCTGGATGCCATGGCCGACCCGGTCGCGCTGGCCGCCCAGCGGGTCGCCGAGCGCAACTTCCCGCAGGGAGTTCGGATCTCCGGCCTCGGCGGCGAGATCACCCGGGGCTTCTACTACGTCGGGCGCGTCCGCGATCGCGGGTACGACCGGGGCGACGCGGCGAAGCTCGCCGCCTGGCGGATGTTCGTCAACGACGCGGTCGAGCCCGGCTTGCTGACGGCCGAGTTCGCCGAGTGGGCTCGGGAGGTCGCGGTCGACCGGGTTTACGCAGCACTGCTGGAGGGCGGGCCGGAGTGGTTCCGAGCAACCGACACGTTGTACGCGCGGCATCGGATGCAGCGGTGGGCCGGTGCCACCGACGTCGCGGTGTCGAATCGACGGACTGTGGTGAATCCGATGCTCGACCCGGTGTTCTTGGACACGGCGCACGGGCTGGCGCCGGCAGACAAGCAGGGTGCGCGATTCCTCGCCCGTGTCCAGTTGCACCTCGACCC
Organism: Propionibacteriaceae bacterium; assembly: GCA_044225235.1. Classification (GTDB taxonomy): domain Bacteria; phylum Actinomycetota; class Actinomycetes; order Propionibacteriales; family Propionibacteriaceae; genus Microlunatus. Next base: position 28,607 of record JBGAIX010000004.1, read on the forward strand.
CGAGCTTGCGGCGCTACCGCTGGACGGCCGGCCTTCTCCGGCGGCGTACGCCTACCCGCCGCGCTGGGCTCCTCTGGTCACGGCTGTCCGCACGGGCCAGCGCCTCGCCCGAAAGGCGCTGCAGCGAGCCCGACGAGGGAATCGGCCACCCGCTGGGGGCGAGGTCTTCGCCGGCAAGGTGGTCGAACACCTGCGCTCTCATCCGGAGTTGGTCGCTCCGCTGGCGCCGCTCGGGTACGTGCAGTCGAGCTGGGTCGACGACGTCATCGCAGGCCGCATCGATCCGCGTCCGAGCTCGGTCGCCTTCGTGGTGAACCTGTTGGTCGCGCTCGACACGGCCAGCGGATCAACTACCCGCTTGTAGCGACCTCGCGGTAGAGCTCGTTCATCCGGGCCAGCCGACTCGACCAGAGGTGGTCCGCCGCTGCCCGGCTCCGCGCCGCGGTCCCCATCCGGTGACGCAGGTCCGCATCCTCGGCGAGGGTTCGGATCGCGGCTGCGCAATCGGTGGCGAGCTGACTCGGCGACTCGGCCTCAAGCCGGACGGCGCAGCCGTCGTCGACGTTGGCGCCCGGACCGCCACGGCGGCAGACGATCAATGGCAGGCCGAACGCCATCGCCTCGAGGCTCACGTTTCCGCCCGGTTCGCGGTAGCTGGGGAAGACGAAGATGTCGGCGTCGCGATAGAACTGGTCGACCTGCTCGCGCGGCAGCTTCCCGTGGAAGATGATCCGCTCGGCGACTCCGAGTTGCGCGGCCAGCGACTCGCACGCCTCGCGGTCGTTGCCGTCCCCGACGACGTCGAGCACGAGGTCGAGGTCCGGCAGCGAGGCGACCGCTCGAATGGTGTCCCGCAATCCCTTTGTCCGCACGATCCGACCGACGTGCAACAGGCGTACCGGTCCGCTGCGGTTGCCGCGATCGATCGGTGCCTGAACCTCGTGGACCGCCGTCTCGCTCATGATTTCCAGACGCTTGATCCGGAGCGGCGCGAGGAACTCCGCAACGTAGGGCGCTACGCCCACGACACAGTCCGCCGACTCGAAGGATCGCCTGAGCAGCGGATCCCGGCGAATTCGCCACGCATCCAGCGCCCGGAGTCTCTGCCACCAGGGCGTTGCGCCCTCTTCCTCCACGAACCCGGGCGGGGAGTCCAGGCTGCCGCCGACGGGTCCGATCACCAGCGGGATCCCCAACCCGGCCACCGGGCACGGGTAGCGCATCGCTACCGGGACCACCTGGTGTGCCACGTCGAAGGTCTCACCGGCCGCAAGACGCTGACGGGTCCAACGCCTCGCCCGCGCGTAGAACGGGATGTAGCCCGGTTGCATCAAGCTGTTGAGCCGCTCGAAGCGCCCGACACCCGGAGGCTCCTCCCACTCGATCACGCGTGCGCGCGGGAGCTGCTTGCCAGGGGGCGTGTGACCACGCTTGTACGTACTGAGCAGGGTCAGGTCGCACACCTCTGCCAGCAGCCGTGCCCATTGGAAGGCTACCCACGCTTCGCCGACGTCTTCGCCGTCGCAGGCGGGCGCGACCATCAAGACCTTCACCGAGTCCCCCTCACTCGTGCCCTAGCGGGGCAACACGCTATCGCTGGCGCCGAGCATCGGCGGCCGCGTCGACGGCCGGAGCAACGCTCTGAGCGTCGGCCAGGACCGATCGTGGCCCAGCACCGCCCGCCGCACCTCGGTGGCCACGGTCAGCGCGAAGTACACCGACGCAAGCACCGTCCCGCGGCGGCGCCGGTAGAGCCGCACCCGGTTGAGGATCTTCATGGTGTGGGTCGTCGCGCTCTCGCCCGAACCGCCGCCGACGTGCATCGCTCCGGCAGCCGGGGTGTAGACCGTGGACCAGCCGGCATCTTTTGCGCGCAAGCTGAAGTCAGTCTCCTCCGAGTAGAGGAAGTACGACTCGTCCATCCCGCCGAGCTGGTGGTAGCACGCACTGTCGATCAGCAGGATCGCGCCGACGGCCCATTCCACCTCGTGTTCGGTTTCGTAGGCGTCGACCTCCTCGATCCGTTCGGTGAAGACCGGCCAGCCGGTGAAGCTCAGCCCGCCGACCCGCGCCATCGTCGGTCCGCGCCGGAGGGTCGGCGAGAGCGAACCATCTGCCTCGCGGACCCGCGGAGCCACGATCCCGACACCCGGCTTGCTCAGGACCCTGACCAGCACCGGGACGGTGCCGGGATCGAGTGTCGCGTCGGGATTGAGGATCAAGATCGAGGACGAGTCGGGGGAGGCGTGGACGGCCCGGTTCATCCCCGCGGCGTACCCGTCGTTGGAGGAGCGAACGACCGTGACGTCCTCGCGGGCGCCCAGCACCTCGAGTGTGTCGTCGCTGGAGCCGTTGTCGACGACGACGACCGAGTAGCTGAGCGAGCCCATCGCTGCCGGGATGCTGTCGAGCAACGCTGCGACGTGCCGGCCGCTGTTGTACGTGACGACGACAGCGGCGACGTCGTGAGGTGCGGTGATCACCGTGCGAGGGCCCCCTGATCGCGCTCGTTGAGGGTGATCCTACGGAATGCGCCGGCCAGGCCGACGATCAGAAACAGAGTTCCCATGGTCATCGGGAACGCAAACGCATCGAACATGAACAAGCAGGTGAAGCCCGCGGACACTGCGGCGCACAGCGCGAGTGCGAGATCTCGCGAGGCAGGATCGGTGAAGCCGCGTCGCAGCCGGGCCATCGTCACGATCGTGGTCACCGCGAGTCCGATGAAGGCGAGCGTTCCGACGATGCCGATGGTGATCAGCAGCAGCAGGTACTGGTTGTCGAAGATCCGGTACTTCGGCAAGAAGGTACCGAGCCCTCGTCCGAACCACGGGTGACGGTCGAAGAACTCGAGCGCCAAGGCGTAGCTGTCGGTGCGTGACTCGATGCTCGGGTCGTCGCTGACCCCGGTGAACAGTCCGATGATCGAGTTGAGGAAGTTGGGGGTGATCGCCATCATCGCAACGATCCCGCCGACCAGCACGCCGAGCACACGCAACCGTTGCTTCCGGCTCCACCCGACCATGCAGATCAGCAGGGCGATCAGCGCCCCGAGGTAGGCCGAGCGCGACGAGGTCAGCGGAATGATCCCGCCGAGCGCCAGGGCAGGCAACCAGCGCACCAGCGGGTGCCGGTGGGTGTGGTGGAACCCCACATGCAGGGCGATCGGCAGCAGCATCGCCAGCAGCACCCCGTACTCGATGGGGTGGATGGCGGTGCCGGCCGGTCGCGGGAACCCACCCCGGCTGGACAGGGCGTAGCCCGGAGTGCTGGTGAGCCCGGGGATCGAGAGCAGGTCGACCCAGAGGCGCCGGGTGGCGATCTGGACCAGGCCCAAGACTCCGATCAATCCGCCGCAGACGGCGAGGCGCCAGATGAGCGTGTCAAAGCGACTGCGCTCATAGAGCGCGTCGTGGGTGAGCAGCAGCGTGCCGGACCACGAGGCCAGCGCCAACAGTGCCACCGTCGACGGGCTGACCTCGTCTGGGCTGAGCGGTCTGGACATGGCGAGCACGAAGCTCACGCCGACGCAGAACAGGAAGGTGCCGAGGGCGCGCCGGATCGGCTGTGGGCCGAGCGAGGTGCGGCGATCAGCACCGAGAAAGAGCACCAGCCAGAGCAGCAGACTGCCCAGTCCGAAGAGCATCGACGGTGCGCCGGCGCTGCCCAGCGGCCCGACGATCAGCCGGGAGGGAACGAAGAGCAGCAGGACGAAGTAGACGGTGAGCCAGCCAGCGGCATCGCCCCGGCGAATAGCCGCCGAGACGAACGTCGTCAACTGTCCTTCCTCGCGCCACCGACCGGGACCGACCGCTGCTCCGCTTCAGTCGAGTCCACCGGCTCCACCGGATCCGCTGGCTGGGCCGGGGACGCCGCCACGGAACCGCTGCGCCCGCGGCGTCTCGTCGGGCGGTCGCCATCCGCGGCGCCAGCCGAACCCAACCCGGTCGAGCCGTCGGCAGAGGTCTGCTCGTCGCCCTCACCGTCGGTGCCCTCTCCGACGTCCGAGGTGAGTTCCATTCGGCGCCGCCGACGGCGAAGGAATCCGTCCAACGCGACCGCGCCGAATCCGGTGCCGACCAAGCCGACCGCGAGGGCGGCGATCATCAATCGAATCGTTCCGCTCAAAGAGACCTCAGGTTCGCGGTCCATGGTCAGCACCATCGACCCGACGAACGCGTTGCGGCGGGCGTCCACATCCTCCTGCAGCCGGGTCAGTTCCTCAGGGATGCGGTCGAGCAGGTAGGCGAGGACCTTCATCGTGTCCTCGGCGGTCTCGTCCGAGACGTCGACGGACAGCACCGGCCCCCGAGTCGAGCTGTCGATCGCGACCTCGTACTCAGCGGTCGACGACAGCTGCGCGACGTCGTCGCGAGCGGGCGCGCTGGAGAAGTACGCGGCCAGGATGGAGGCTGGCTGCTCGAGGCCGCTCAGCTGGAGCAACGGGTTCCCGCCCCGGCCGACGTCGGCCTTGGACGGAAGCAGCAGCACGAGCGCGCGCGCGTCGTACTTCGGCGGGCTCGCCGCACTCGCGCCGAACACCATCCCGGCGGTGAGCAGCAGCCCGACCAGCACGACGTACCACCGCCTGCCGAGCGTCCGCAGGACGTCGAATACCACGAGCTTCCCTTCTTAACCGCGAACCTCCACGCCGCGGACAAGGTAGTCTACGTCGGGGAGAAACGAGCTTTATGACCTTTTGGGAACTTTGCCGGGTTCTGTGGCGCTACTGGGTAGTCGTGGTTGTCGGGGCGGTCTGCACCGCCGGTGCCGGCCTCGCCGCCATCAGTGCCGACCCCGTGTACTTCGCAAGGACCGCTCTCGTGTTCCAGGCGCCGACGACGCCCGAATATCCCAACGCGATTCGCACCCAGCTGGAAGCTGTGATCGATACCGCGGGAATTGTCGCCAAACGCGTCGGCGGTCCGAGAAAAATTACCAAGTATGCCTCGCCGGAAGTGACACTGGTGGGACTTGGAGTTCGCGACGGGTGGTCCCTGAAGCTTCGCGACACGGGTGGTCAGTGGGGATCAAACTTTCCCGTTCAGATGCTCGACCTCGATGTCGTCGGTCCGTCGGTCGAGGTCGTCCAGGCCCGCCAGCAGGAGATCATCAACCGCGCCGAGACTGAGCTGGAGAGCATCCAGCGCGATGCCGGCGTCGACCCGGACAACTACATCACGTTCACGGCGTCACCCCGGTCGACGGTGATCTATCGGGTCCAGGGAAATCGGGTGCGAGCGCTCGCGATGACCCTGCTGCTCGGCGTCGGGGTGACGATCACGGTTGCCCTCGCCATTGACCGGCGACGGCGCGAGCGCGCCGCTCGTGAGGCGGCTCCGGCAGCGCCGCAGGCGCCCGCGCCGTCGGAGCCAGTACCCGTCGGCTAGCAGCACGTGTGAGGAGTTTGGTGGTCGCCATCAGGGAGATCGCTGTCGAGGACACCGACCGCGTCTGTGCGTTCCTGCATACGCATCTGAACAGGCGGGTGCCGGTAGCGGCATGGCAGGCGCTCGTTCAGCCACCGTGGGCCGCGATCGGGCCGAACCGAGGATTCCAGCTGGTCGACGACGACGGTCACATCGTCGGTGTGTATGTCGCGGTGTACTCGACCCGGGAATGGCACCCCTTCACGGTCTGCAATCTGGCCGCGTTCTGCGTCCTGGAGACTCACCGCCAGCACTCGGTGCGACTCGTTCGCGCGCTGACTCGGCAGAAGGACTGCGTCTTCACCGACCTCTCACCGAGCGGGACCGTGCCTGCCATGAACGCGCGGCTCGGATTCGCCGAGCTGGATACGACGACGCGCCTCTTGCTGAACCTGCCGCGCGTGCCGCGGGGAATTTCTGCAATCGACGATGCCGAGGCACTCGCGGGCATTCTCGAAGGCAATGATGCAGTTGTCTATCGCGATCATCGCGAGGCTCCGGCATCGCAGCATGTTGCCGTCGTGAGAGGTGGGGAATACGCCTACCTGATGTATCGCCGAGACCGCAGGAAACGATTGCCGCTTTTCGCGACGCCCATTTACGCCGGCGGGAGTCGTGACCTCCTGAATGCAACGTGGGGCGCTTTTGGGGCGCACTTCTTGGGCCGCGGAATGTCTTTCACTCTGGCCGAGCAGCGGGTGCTCGGCTGCCGGCCGACAGGGCCGGGAAGAGATCTCGCCCGGCCCCGCACGAAAATGCACAAGGGCCAGGATTCAGCTGCGGTCGACTACCTCTACAGCGAACTCGCGCTGCTGGAGTGGTAGTCGCCGACGTCGCTCTCTAGTTCGCCGGCGCCACCGGTGTCCCATCGTCGAACAGATTGCCCTCCCAGGCATTGCCGGGTGCGGTGGTGTCGAAGGACGTGATAGGCCCCCATCGTCCGCACACGTAGCCGCGGTTTCCTTCGCCCATCTCGGTGCCGCGCTCCCAGACATTGTTGGTGAAGCGGACGTTGTTCGTTCGGCCCGAGAATGGCTTCCCGCTGGTCGATCCGCCGTAGGCGCAGTACCCGGCGGGACCCGAGCGAATGAGGTTGTTGTCGATGGTGACACGTTCGACCGGGTCGAAGTCGGGGTAGCCGGTGATCGAGGCCGAGCATCCGCCGTCAGGCGGGAAGTCGGGTGCATCGCAGGCGATGGTGTTGTGCACGAGAGTACTTCCGGTGTTCATCCGAATCCCGGACTCGTGGGCCTGTCCGGATGTGTCATGGAACTGGCCGTGCACATACGAATCCGTCACGGTGCAGTTGCGATAGCAATTGATGGATCGAGTGCCGCCGACGACCTCAACTCGGGTAGCCGTGAAGTCCACGTCGCCGATGCCGGTGCCGACCCCCTGGCCTGCGTCGATCTTGCTGTCGGTGATCGTGAACGACCCCTCACGTGCGATCGAGTCGGTATAGACGGCCCCGATGATCAGGCTGTTCCTGATCACGACGTCGTGGGCGAAGATCCGCAACTCGCATCGCACCGTGACGGCTTCGATGATCGTGCCGGGCTGCTGGATGAGGCATGGCCCTGCATAGTCCGTCAAGGCGGTTCCGGGCGGCACCCCCGTGGTCTTCTCCGACGGAAAGCTTCGTCCGAGGACGACCATTGAGCCTGGCGGAGAAGGACTTCCGGACGCGTCGCCCGATCCGCCCGGCCACACCCCGCACGCGGCGAGTGCGAACGCGATGATCGCCAACGGAAGACTGAGTGCACGCCGCGGTGACATGACCGCACGCACCCGAGCGAACCCCACAGCTTCCCCCTCCGCGGAGTCCCGCACTCCGAGTGTTTGATTCTACGGGAGCAAGACCGAGCCGGGGCTGGGTTTGACAGCTCCCGCCGGTGCCGCCGGACCGCTCGCGACGCGCAAGCGAAGGCCGCGGGACCCGGCATGACTGCCGGGCCCCGCGGCCCAGAACTCGAGTCGATCGACGTCAGTTCGCCGGTGGCACTGGCTTTCCGTCGTCGTACAGATTGTTCGTCCAGACGTTCCCGGGAGCATTCGAGTCGAACGAGGTGATCGGGCCCCAGTAGCCACAGACGTAGCCGCGTCCGCCGGCACCCATTTCGGTTCCTCGCTCCCAGATGTTGTTGGTGAACTTGATGTTGTTCACGCCCGCGGAGTAGGGCTTTCCGGCGGTCGAGCCTCCGTACGCGCAGTAGCCTCCGGAGCCGGCGAGGATGAGGTTGCTGTCGATGGTGTTCTTCTCGACAACGTCGAAGTCGCCGTAGCCGGTGATGGCGGCTGAGCAACCGGCGTCCGGCGGAACATCGCCGGCGGTGCAGCCGATCGTGTTGTTACGCAGGATGCTGTTCGAGCCCATTCTGATGCCCGACTCGTGGTCGATCCCGCGGTAGTCGGTGTACTGCGCATGCACGTAGGAGTTCTGCACCGTGCAATTGAGATAGCAGTTGATCGACCTGCTGCCGCCGGTCACCTCGACCCGAGTAACCACAAAGTTTGCATCGCCGATGCCGGTCATCGTCGACTGGGGCATCCGGACTTCGCTGTCGGTCAGCGTGAACGAGCCGTTGAAGTACTGCGGATCGCTGTAGATGTTGCCGTTGATGATCGACCGGGTGATCGTGATGCCCTGGGCGAGGATCCGCAGGTTGCAGTTGATGATCTTCGCATCGATCACGACATTGTTCGTCTGGATCGTGCACGGGCCGGTGTAGCTCGTCAGTGCAGTCCCGGTCGGCACGCCCGTCGTGGCTTCGTTCGGGAAGCTCCGCCCGAGGACGATCCTGCCGCCGCTGGGCACCGTTGGAGTGGGTGTCGGCGTGGGCGTGGGCGTGGGGGTTGGAGTGGGCGTCGGCGTCGGCGTCGGCGTCGGGGTCGGGGTCGGGGTTGGAGTCGGCTTCGGTGTCGGTGTCGGCGTCGGGGTTGGGGTCGGCGTCGGCGTCGGCGTCGGGGTTGGGGTCGGCGTCGGCGTCGGCGTCGGGGTTGGTGTCGGTGTCGGTGTCGGTGTGGGCGTCGGGGTTGGTGTCGGTGTCGGTGTGGGCGTCGGCGTGGGGGTTGGGGTCGGGGTGCCCGAGTCTGGGTCGTAGACCACGTCGACCAGGTAGTTGGTGCCGAGGTATGTCGCACTCGGGAACTCGACTGCTGTGCCGTAGTCGTAGACCCCCGCGTCCGGCGCCAGGGCGAAGCCATTCTGCGTGCGGCCCGAGAAGAGGTCGCGCGCGAGGGTCGGGTAGCCGCCGCGTGGCGCGTGATACGAGGCTACGTAGGTACGCCCGGCAGTGAGGGACACCGGGCTGGGCAGGGCGACTGTCTGCCAGCCGACCTGATCAGTGTCCGGGAGGGACACCCGGGCAAGGACGCTGCCCCGGCTGGTCCAGAGCGTCGCCTCGGACGCATCGAACCAGCTGCTGCCCCGGTAGTACTGGATCGCGGTCACCGAGCCCGACTGCTCAGGGCTGAATCGGATCCCCAGTTCGACGGGCACTCGGTCCGGGTCTACGGCGACGGTCGGTCGGAGACTCTTCGAGAAGATGGTCGTCGTGTCCGAGGCGGCGGTAGCGCTGGGAACCGCGATCAGGCCGATCGCGCCGAGAAGAGTAGTGGCCAGGAGCGCCGCGACGAGGCGTCCTAACGGGCGTCGAAAGCGATGCGAGGTCGCTTCACCGGGGGGCAGGAGGCTGGGCATAACAGTTTCATAACGCACCAGCCGGAATTCCTCAACTCGGCCGGAACTCGCCCGATGTTCGCCGACGGCCGGCCATCAGCGCCCTTTCCTTGTCCCGTAGGCAATTCCGACTGCTAGGAGCCGAATCGAGCGCTGCGGAGCGTTAACGCAACCTTTTTATTGCGCTTGCGAACAAATTGCGAGCCTCGGAGAAGCCGGGCCGGCCCGCGATGACGCGGTGCACCGATTCCAGCGTGTCCTCGGAGGTGACGCTGTACCGAGCCTGCAGCCAGGATCCGGTCCGCGCGGGGAAGCGATCGCTGGTGTAGACCGTGCGGTACCCGGTGGCCTTGAGCCTTTGCAGGGATGCACGGTCGTAGCGGCCGAGAGGTAGCGCGGCGAGGTCGATCCGGCTACCGCAGGCATCCTGGAGCCGAGCCCGCGCATCGACGAGTTCGACCTGTGCCGCAGCATCGCTCAGGGCTCGCCACGGCACGTGGTGCCACCCATGCGTCCCGATGACCATCCCGTGACCGTGCAGGACGCGGAGATCGGCCGCCGACAGGCTCGCGGAGTCGTCGAGCCGGCCGGCCAGCGGGAAGAAGGTGCCGCCCAGACCTCGCTCGAGCAGGGCCGGAAGCGCGACATCCACATCCGAGCGGTTGCCGTCGTCGAAGCTGACCTGGATGTTCGATCGGCCGGGTAGCTCGTCGAGAATGCGGTGGAACAGGTCGCGCTTTACCCAATACCGCGATTCCCCCGGTTCGCGCTCGCGCACGCAGGTCCCGATGCCGTGGAAGCAGAGGTGAATGGTCATTCTGGTCCCCGATTGATGTCGATCCGGCGCGTGCTGTCGTCGCGCCCCCAACTCTGGCTGCCCCGACGGCGGGCGAGCACGCCCGCCACCATCGTGATGGCCACATAGGGGATCGCCGCCAGAGCCAGTCGCGGCTCGGGAATGACGACCTCGCGCAGCCACGCCCACTTGTCCGACGGTCGGACCGCGACGTGCAGCTCCCCAGCCGACGCAGCGCCGCGCAGCTCGGCGTTGCCGCGCCGGACCCGGACGAGCCGTGCGATGAGGTCTCGGGTCGAATACGGCGCCGCAACCACGATCTCGACGTCGGTGGCGACAGCTTTCTCCGAGGCGGAGAAGAGGGAGTCGAGGAACAGATCGTCGGCGATCATCGCCGGGAACTCGGCGAATCGGGATCGGCCCTGCTCAGAGAGGGTGATCATTCCCCGCCCGAAGAGACCCCGAGTGAAGACGGGCAGTCGTTCGTTGATCGCGTAGTAGGCGCGCACCAGTGCCGGCCGGCCCGACGTGTCGATGCGGCGTCGCGGAACGATCGCCAAGGCGCCCGGGGCCTGGCTCAGGCCGGAGACAACCGACTCGATCGCGTGTGCGGGCAGCGCGATGTCGGCGTCGAGGTAGATGCGCGGGAAGTGCTCCGCGGCGGCCTCTGCGGCGTTCAGCGCACCTGTCTTGCCTGGCTCCTGGCGGTCGATCACCTGGACGCCGTACCGGGCGGCCACCTCAGCGGTCCCATCTGTGCAGCCGTTGGCGCTCACGATGATCTGGAGGTGCTGGGCGGTGTCCTGTGCCAGCAGCGCCTGCAGGCAGTCGGCGATAACGGCCTCCTCGTTGAACGCCGCGATGATCACCGTGGCAGAGTCGACCGGGGGTCGCAGGTCCTCGGTCGAGTCGGGCGTGGTCATCGCGGCCGAGCCGTCGGATCGGTTTCGAGGGCACGCGCGGGAACGCCGATCCAGGTCTCGCCCGCGGGGAGGTCCTCCAGCAGCACGGCACCCATGCCCAGAGTCGCGCCCGCGCCGATGCTCACGCGCTCGCGAACGAGCGCGCCCATCCCCAGGTACGCCGCCTCGCCGACGACCACGTTCCCGCCGAGGGTCACGCCCGCGCAGAGCGTGGCGTAGTCCGCGACGGTGTTGTCGTGGGTCAGCACCACGCCCGGCATTGCGACGACGTGCGTGCCGAGCGAGACGTCAGCGGTCAGCACTGTTCCGCTGAGCAGAATGCTGCCTCGACCCACTGCGCAGGAGGTGGGGACGTGGACGTCGGGCGCGATCACGGTCGCGAAGCGGTCGTCGGCGACTCCGAGGCCGCCGAGCCGGGAGACGATCGCGCGGCGCGCCTGGCCCCGTCCCGCGCACACCAGCAGCGAGACGTCTGGGTGGCGCGTGACGGCGTCGAGCCCGCCCAGGACGGGTCGCGCCGCGATGGTCGCTCCGACCAGCGAAGGTGCGTCGTCGAGGAAGCCGACGACCTCCCATTCCGTCGAACGTTCGATCGTGGCCAATGCCTCGCGGGCCAGGCCGCCAGCCGCGACCAGGATGAGCTGTCCCATCGCTCAGGCCTGAGCGCCCGCTCCGAGAACGTCGATCACGCGCGCTTGTTCTGACTCACTGAGCTGGTGGAACAGCGGGAGAATCAGCGTGTTGTCGGTCAACCGTTCGGTGTTCGGCAGCGAACCGGGCGCGGCGTGCTGCGCGTAGGGTGGCTGGCGATGCGCGGCCATGATTCCCCGTCGAGCCGAGATGTCGGCTCTGGCGAGATCGGCGAGCAAGCCCTCGCGGGTGCGCGACGAATCCGCGCTCACCTCGACCCAGTACGACTGGAAGTTGCAGGTACCCCACGCCGGATCGGCGACCGCCCGCAGGTCGGGCAGTTCGTCGATGTGCTTCGCGTAGGTTGCCGCCAACTCGCGCCTGCGACCGACGATCTCGGAGAGGCGGGACAACTGGACGATGCCCAGCGCGGCCTGCAGGTCGGTCATCCGGAAGTTGTAGCCGACCTCGAGGTAGCCCTCCGGCGGCGCAAGCACCTGGCCGTGACGGTCGGCTGCTGACACGCTCATCGCGTGCTCGCGGAGGCGGCGGGCCCGGACCGCCCACTCGGCGTTGCTGGTCGTCAGCATCCCACCTTCGCCGGTGGTGATGATTTTTCTCGGATGGAACGACCAGGCCGTGATCTCGGCGCCCGCACCCACCGGGCGTCCCTTGTACGTCGAACCGGCGCCGCACGCGGCATCCTCGACGACCGTGATGCCGCGTGGGTCGCAGACTGCCCGGATGGCGTCCAGATCGACGGGGACGCCGCCTTGGTCGACGATGATCACCGCACGGGTGCGAGGCGTGAGGGCAGCTGCGACCGACTCCGCGGTGAGGTTCCCGGTGGTCAGATCGACGTCGGCGAACACGGGCCGCGCACCGACGTAGACCGCCGCGTTGGCGGTGGCGATGAAGGAGAACGACGGGACCACGACGTCGTCCCCGGGCTTGACGCCGCAGACCACCAGGGCGAGGTGAAGCGCGGTGGTGCACGAGGACGTCGCCACCGCGTGCTCCGCGTGTTGGGCAGTCGCGAACGCCGCCTCGAACGCGCCGACGCGAGGCCCCTGGGCCACCCAGCCGGACGCGATGACCTCCGCGACAGCAGCCGCCTCCTCCTCGCCGAGCGAGGGCATCATCACGTTGATCCGGCTCATCGGGCGCTCCCCGCCGCAGCCTTCTCTGCGGCAGCCGCGTCCAGCGCACGCTCAGACTGCCACCAGTGGACGAGCTGGCGAAGCCCGTCATCAAGCCCGACGGTGGCGGTGAAGCCGAGGTCCCGGGCGGCGGCCGCGGTGCTGGCCAGTCGGCGGGTGACGCCATTCACCGGGCGGTCAGGACCGTGCTCGACGCCCAGGTCGGAGTCCATCGCCCGGAGCAGCGCCTCGGCGAGGCCCTTGAGCGAGGTCTCCACGCCGCTCGCGACGTTGTAGACGCCTTCGCGCACGGGGCTCGCCGCCGCGAGCAGGTTTGCCCGGGCGATGTCGGTGGTGAAGACGAAGTCCATCGTCTGAGTTCCGTCGCCGAAGATCAGCGGCGGCAGGCCGGCGGTAATGCGCTCCATCCACCGGATCAAGACCTCGGTGTAGAGGCCGTGAATGTCCATCCGCGGTCCGTAGACGTTGAAGTAGCGCAGCGCCACGTAGTCGGTGCCGTACATCGCACGGAAGCTGCGCAGCATTCCTTCGTTGAACGTCTTGGCTGCCCCGTAGAACGTGTCGTTGTCGTAGGGGTGCTGGCGCTCGGTGGTGGGGAACTCCTCGGCGAGGCCGTAGACCGACGCCGACGATGCTGCGACGAGCTTTCCGACCCCTGCCTGCTGGGCGGCCTCCAACACGTTGAACGTCCCGTCGACCAGCACCTCGAGAGCCAGCCGCGGCTCCTCCGCGCACTGGGTGATCCTGATCGCCGCCTGATGGAAGACCAGATCGCAGCCAGCCGTCAGGTCGCCGACCAGGTCGCGATCCCGGATATCGCCGACGACGAACCGAAGTCGGGGATCGTCGAGGACGTCGCGGAGGTTGCCCTCGCGACCGCGGACCAGGTTGTCCAGGACGCGCACCTCGCCGGCGCCAGCGGCGAGGAGTTGGTCGACGATGGTGGATCCGATCGTGCCGGCACCTCCGGTGACCAGGGCCGTCGCCCCGGCGAGGTCGCGCACTGTGGCGTTGCTCATGACATTCCCCGTTCGTTCGCAGCAGGCCGCACCGACTCGCCGCTGGACAGACTCGCACTCACTGCTTCGAGCACCGAGAGCACCCGCAAGCCCGCCGAACCGTCGGTCCTCGGTGCGCGCCCCTCGTTGATGGCGTCGGCGAATTCGTTCGCCATGGTCGATAGCGCTTCGCGCTCCGGCAGCGCGGGGACCACGATGTCGCCCATCCGGTAGGCGACGGTGGCCGCAGCGCGCTGGGTGGCGGCGTCGCGAGCCTGGATGTCGAGGTCGACGCCGCGGTCGTGAATCGAGACCCGCTGCTGCGGGTTCAGGTCGTCCCAGACGAGTGTGCGCTTGCTGCCGCCGATCACCATTTGGCGGATCTTGGTCGGCGACAGCCAGTTCACCGTGACGTGCGCAATCCCCCCCGATGCGAGCGGCATGGAGAGGTAGCCGATGCAGGCCTTGCCGGCTCCGAGCGGGTCGGCGCCGCTGGCGGACACGCTGGTCGGCGCGAGACCGTCGGGAAGGATGAAGTCGAGGATCGACAGATCGTGCGGTGCGAGATCCCAGAACACGTCGACATCGGGCTGCACCAGACCGAGGTTGATCCGTACCGAGTCCACGTAGAGGATGTCGCCGAGCGTTCCGGACGCAACCACATCGCGGATGTAGCCGACGGCCGGCGTGTAGCAGTAGGTGTGGTCGATCATCAGCACCCGCCCCGCAGCCTCCGCGGCCGCCACCATCGCGGCCGCTCCTTCTGCGGTGTCCGCCAGCGGCTTCTCGACCAGGACGTGCTTGCCGGCCTCGAATGCCGCCCGGGCTATCGAGGCGTGGGTCCGAGCCGGGGTGGCGATGGCAACCGCGTCGAGGTCGGGTCGGGCGAGCAGCCGCTCGACCGACGTCTCGATCTCCACCGTCGATCGGCTGCCGACGACCTTGCGAGCCCGGGCCTCGTCGAGGTCGCAGACGGCGACGAGGTCCCACTTGGGACTGTTCCGGAAGTTCCGGACCAGATTTGGCCCCCAGTAACCCGCGCCAATGACCGCGACCGTACGAATCTCGTCCATCCCCCTACTTTCTTTGGCGCAGGGCGGCATCCAACCGATGCCGCCCTGCAAAGCGAGCCGGGCCGCTGCAGGACCCAGTCGCGACGACTCAGATCACAACCACGACGTCGACCCAGTAATTGGTGTTCGAGGTCGACGACGGGAACCCGTTGGTGTAACCGTAGACCGCTCCTCCGGACGGCACACTTAACGGCCCGTTGGCGAAGGGATCAGCGAATGTCCCACCCGTCGCGGCGTAGTGACCGTTCGGTGCCCAGTAGGAAGCGATGTACGTCTGGCCGGCGGTGATCTGGACCGGATCCGCCAGAGTCACCGTTCGCCATCCCTCCTCGGTGCTCGTCGACGTGCCTGTCCCGAGCTGGGTCCCGGACGAACTCCACAGCGTCACCGTGCGGGTGCCCGTGTTCCCTTGACCCGAGTAGAACTTCACCGCGGTGACGGTCCCGTTCGCGCTCGAACTGAACTTGACTCCGACCGCCACTGCGTCGTTGTCGTCCCACGAGGGCACGCCCGGCGTCGCGTCCGGCGCGAACAAGGTGTGCTCGGTGCCCGTCGGCGGCGGCGACTTGGTGGTGAACTTCCACACCTTCGGGGAGGCCATCGTGACACCGGCAGGGCTGGTCGCATTCACGGTGACCGTGAATTGTGTCCCCTCGGCGAGATCAGCCGCCGGTGTGAAGGTGGCCACCTTGGCCGTGTCGTCGTAGGCAACGCCGCCGGTTACCGGACTCGTGCCTGGCCCGGTCACCGTGAACGCGAGAGTCGACGGGTCGATCGCCTTCGCAAACGTGGCCTTGACCTTCGTCGACACGGCGACTCCGGTCGAACCCGCAGCCGGTGAAGTACTGACCACAGTGGGCGGGCTGTCGCTCGCCGACTCGTAGATGACGTCGACGTAGTAGTTGGTGCGCTGGTAGGTGTTGGTCGGGAAGTTGTCGCCCAACGCGTACACGCTGCCGCTGCCCACCGAACTCAGCGGCAAGTTGATCACCGGGTTGTCGAAGTAGTTCAGCGTCGCCGCGTAGTGCCCATTCGGCGCGTGGTAGCTGATCACGTACGTCGTGTCCGCCGTGACGTCTACCGGTGTCGAGAAGTCCGCCGTCTGCCAGCCGGCCGCCTGCGAGGGGATAGTCACGCTGGCCAGCTCGTTGCCGCTGCTGGTGTACAGCCTCCCGACGTGCGTGCCGGTGTTGGCCGCCGAACGGTAGTAGCGGATTCCGGTCACCGTGCCGTCCACGCTGGGGCTGAACTTCAGGCCGAGCGTGACGTCGCTGCCGTCGTTGGCGTCAGCAACCGGCGGCACGGTGGTGGTTTCCATCAGGGAGCACGGGCATGCGTCGGCGCCCGAGGTCGTGAAGGTGCTGACGAAGTCAGTGGTCATCGCGGCGCCGCCCTGGCTCACTGCGTCCTTGACTCGCACCGTGTACTTGGTGCCGGACCGGAGTGCGTCAGACGGCAGGAAGGTGACAGTCGTGCCCGTCGTCTCGAGGGTCGTCTGGCCTGGGACGGACGTGCCGGACGGGTCCTTGAGTGTGACGGTGGCCGTGCCGGCCTGGACCGCCTTGTCGAAGGTCACCTTGACGGAGCCGCCGACGGGCACCGATGTCGCCTTCGTGCCCGGCGAGATCGCGGCCACATCGGGCGCCTGCGTCGCCGCCTTCAGGAACACCGGGTCCACGAAGTAGTTGGTGGCGGAGGTCCCGGTCAGCGCGCCGCTCCCATACGTGTACCGGCCCCCGGTTGCGATCGTCGAGAGCGGTCCTCGCGTGATCGGATCACTGAGCTGGTTGGCGGTGTACGAGTAGTGCCCGCCCGGGGCGGTGTAGGAGGCGACATACGTCGTGTTCGCATTCACCGACACCGGTGCGTCGAAGACGCCCTCCTGCCAGCCGCTGGTCGACTCGTTCGTCACCGTCGCTGTCGCCAGTTCCTGACCGGCCGCCCAGAGCGACACAGTGTGGGTTCCGAGGTTGCTTGCGTCCTTGTAGAACCGGACACCGGTGATGGTGCCGTCGACGCTGGGCTTGAAGGCCACGCCCAGCTTCAAGCCGTCGGTCTCTGTGCTCGTCGAGGCAGGCGAGTCACTGTCCAGGAACAGCGTGCAGGGGCAGATTCCCGACGGCTGCGGGGCAACTGCAGTGGTGAAACTCCACTGCACCGGCGCAGCGAGGCCCGCCCCGGCGGAGGCTTCCGCGGTCAAGGTGACGGAGTACTCAGTCGTCGGAGCCAGGCTCTGAGTCGGCGTGAAGGTCGCCGTGCGGGTGGGTGCGTCGTAGCTGACGCTCCCGCCCACGACCTGGTTCGCCGGATTCAGCATGGCGAAGCTGATCGACTGCGGGTCGACGGGCTTGCTGAACCTCGCGCTGATCGGGTCGTCGATCGGCACCGACGTCGCACCGGAGTCCGGCGTCATCGCGGTGACCAGCAGGGGAGCGTCGTCGGTGGTGTTGAACACGGCGTCGACGTAATAGTTCGTGCTCAGGAAGCTGCGGTCGGGGAATCCGCTCCCTGGCAGGTAGACCCCGTTCGGCTTGCCCGGGCCGCCGAGGCCGGTCAGCTGGGCCGACTGGAAGTCGCCGGAGGCGAAGAAGTTCTGATCTGCCGAGTAGTGCCCATTCGGCGCGAAGTAGGCGGCGACGTAGGTGGTACCCGCGGTGACAGGGACCGCCTGGGCGAAGTTCAGAATCTGCCAACCAGTGCTCAACTCATTGCTGAAGGTCCCGGTCGCAAGCACGGTGCCGGTCGCCGAGTACAGCGTCCCCGTGTGGCTGCCGGTATTGCCCTGACCCTTGTAGAAGCGGACTCCGGTGATGAACCCGTCCGCCTTCGGGACGATCCGCGTGCCGAGGGTCACCGCAGAAGAGTCGGCCGCGGCAGGTAGCCCCGGCGTCGCAGCTCCGAAGAGCGAGCACGGGCAGTCCGAAACGATGTCGATCATCGCCGGTGAGGCCTGCAGATTCGCCGAGTCGTCCACGGCCCGTACCCGGATCGCGCCCGCGCCCGAACCGTAGAGCACACCGGTGTAGGTGAAGCTGCCGCGACCCTTGGCGGGGTGCCAGGACTGACCGGAATCCAGCGACACCTCGACGCCGGCGACCCGGCCGCTGCCGGGATCGGAGGCCGTGCCTTTCACCGTGACCAGGGTCCCTTGCGGGATGGTGGCGCCGGAGCTGGGCTGAGTCACCGTGACGGTGGGTGCCGTCGTGTCGGTGGATTTGGTTGCGGCCACCAGGCCGGTTGCGATGGTCGTCGCCGGTGCATCCATGTCGGCCAGGATGTTGACGGTCGCCTGCTGGATTCGGGTGTCGGCAGCCCCGGATGGACCGTCGTGTTCGGAGTCCAGCCCCCAGGCCCACTGCACAGAGCCCGCCGAGAACACCAAGGCCCCGCTCGGCGCCCGGTACATCGTGATGTGGTGGGTCGTCGTCCCCGGGGCGACCGTCGTGCCGAAGTCGGTGAGGTACTCCGGAGTTGGGCCGGTGGTGGTGGACAGGCGGATCAACCCGGCGGGGCGGTGGCCGTTGTCGACGTCTTCGTTTGACTCGTAGCCGACGGTGTGCTCGGCCAACTCGACCGAGGTCCCGCTGGCGAGAGTGGTGAGGGAGGTATCTCGCCAGAGCCGCATCTTGCCCTCGACGTCATCGACGGTGATCGGCAGATCGACCGAGTTCGCCTTGTACAAGGTGCCGGTGAGCTCGTTCTCAGGGCCGTGGCCGAGATCGCCGAAGCGGGGGTCGCGCCATGTCGCTGTCGGCCCCTGCGGGTCGATCTGCGTGTTGGCCCAGGTGTCCTTGTAGCAGACCAGGGTCCGATTGGCGGTGTCGGTGCCGTCCTGGGACTTCTCCCAGCGCGTCTTCCAGTAGACCTCGTTGCCCGAGAAGAAGGCCAGGTTCACACCGGCGTCGCGCGCCGCGGTTACGTGGTCGCGCTGATCCTTCGACCAGTACTCATCGTGCCCGACGGACAGGAAGGCCTTGTGCTTGGTGAGCAGATTCGCGTCGCTGTGCACGTCCAGGCCGGAGACGTAGGAGACGTCGTAGCCGTTCTGTTCCAGGAACCGGATCATCGGGTACTCGTTGGAGAACAGGAAGTCGCGGCCGCTCTGCCAGCCGCGCGTGCTCCAGGGCCGGTTGTAGCTGACCTTGTACGCGCGCCCGTGGGGCCCGCCGGTGTAGTAGTTCGAACCGCCGTAGGTGTTGTAGGCCTGCCAGGTCGTGTCAGATGTCTGGAACAGCGCCTTCGAGGTGTTGCCGTCGTTTCGGACGACGAACGGGATGTGCGACTCACCGCCGGTGTCGCTGCGGATCAAGCGCGCGAAATAGACGCCGGAGACAGCGGAGCTCGGGACGTTCCAGGACGCGGAAACGGCCCAGGTCCCGCAGTCGACGATCTCGGTGTCCGGGTCAGTAGCACACGAGGGCTGACTTTGCGGAAGGTTCGCTGAAGGCTGCACCGAGGCGACCTCACGTGCGCCGTCGCCTTGGTAGTACCCGAGCCGGTAGATCTTGATGGCGTAGTTGTGCGCATCGGTGTCGATCTTGAACTGGATCGGATCGCCGGCGTTGACGCTCATCGCGGTGGCGAATCCTTGAATGGTGGAGTCACCCGCCCCGACGATGTCCCACTCGCTCTGCGGTGTGCCTGGCTTCTGGTTTTCGCAGACGATGTCGTTCCCGGTGCAGGCCGCCTGTGCCGGGGTCGCCGGGACCACCAGCGAGACGGCGCTCAGCGCGAGCAACAATAGGCCTGACAAGCCTCGTTTGGTCATACTCAATCCCTGACTAGTGCCCATCCACCCTCTTCGCGCCGGCAACGGCCGGCGCGGTCCTTCCTAGTCGCGAAGTCCCGAAAGGTCGCGACGCTCGTCGCCCCCCGACGAGCATGTGCAGGTCCGCCGCGGACGCGGCGGAACCTGGGTGAGGTTCCATCCCCGTAGAACCACCACCCGCAATGGCGCAAGACCCCCAGTGCGCGGTGGCATGAGACTACCGGTCTGTCCAGTGCACCCGGCCCCGTATATCTAACCGTTACATTCTCCGTTGCTCCTAGACAGCGCGGCATTGCGCGGTCCGGGAGACCGTCTGCTGTGATCAATGTCTCCGCCGGAATCACCTCGAAAACGGCGCTTCTTGCTACGTCCTCGAGGTTGTCGTGCGGTCCCGAGCGGCACGGCTCGGGAAGGGGCTCGGCGACGCCGCCCACGGGTCCGAACAGCGCGCGGGCGGGGTGGTTGGCGCAGTCGGGGTGCGGCGCCGCCGAGGGCTCGAGAGGAGCGCCAGCTCCGAGTCGGTCAGGTCCCGGAGCGGGCAGTCGACCGGCAGAGCATGAGGGGCTTCCCCGTGGGTCAGTACGCGCCTTGCTTGGCGAGCACCGCCGAGGCTGTCTTCCACAAGATCAACAGGTCGAGCGCCAAAGACCAGTTCTCGACGTAGCGGAGATCGAGCCGGAGGCCTTCGTCGCCATCCAGGTTGGACCGCCCGCTGACCTGCCAGAGACCGGTGAGGCCTGGGGTCACCAGGGCACGACGGCTGGAGTGCTGCGGCATCGCGGCCAGTTCGGCAGCGAGGTGTGGGCGCGGTCCAACCAGCGACATCGTCCCGTTCAGCACGTTGAAGAGCTGCGGCAACTCGTCCAGAGAGTACTTCCGGAGGAATCCGCCGAGCCGAGTGATGCGGGGGTCGTGAGCCATCTTGAACAGGGCGCCGTCGGCCTCGTTGTGGCACTCGAGGTCGGCCTTGCGTGCCTCCGCGTCGATCACCATCGAGCGGAACTTGTACATCGTGAAGGCACGTCCGTCGCGACCCACCCGGGCCTGCTTGAACAGCACGGGCCCACCGTCCTGCAGCTTGATCGCTAAAGCGATGACGGCAAGGACGGGCGCGATCACGATCAGACCGCAGGTGGTCATAGCCAGGTCGCTGGTGCGCTTGACGATACGTCGCCAGCCGGTGAAGTGCGGCTCTTCGACGTGCAGCAGCGGAAAGCCCATCAAAGGCCGGATGTGCATCCGCGGTCCAGCAACCTCGACCAGCCCGGGGTCCACCATGACCTCGACGCCGAGGCCTTCGAGGCTCCACGACAGCTCTCGCAGGTAGTTGTTTCGGGTCGCGTCGTCGCTACTCACGGCCACGCCGTCGATGGCGTACTGGCGCACGACCTCGGCCACCTGGCTGAGGTCGCCCAGCACCGGGACACCCGCCTGTGCCGCCGTCAACAGGTCGGTCCGCGGGACGCAGATGCCGACCACGCTCATCCCGCAGTACGGCTCGCGGGCTAGCTGCTCACGCAACTGAAGGGCGCCGGCGGAGCCGCCGACGACGACGACGCGGCGCACGGCTTCGCCGCGCCCCTGTCGACTGTGCAGCCGCTTGCGCGCGCAGTACCGGACAACCAGGCTCGCGCTGACCGCGATCGGGGTACCCAGCACCACGAGCTTCATCAGTGCGTGCTGCAGGACGACGTCGTTCAGGAACCCAGCGGGGAACGCGCCCGCGAACACCACCGCGACGCCCGCGCGCATGGCCGCCCTCAGCTCGTCGCTGCCGACGCCGATCTGATTGCGCTGATAGCCCCGCAACAGCCCGATGGCGAGCGGCCAGACGACCGCGCCGAGCAGCCCGAGGCCGAGAAGCAGCATCCCGCTGCGGCGGGAGATCGTGTCGCTGAATGCTGCCGGTCCGGCCGCTGCCAGGAATCCGATGCAGACATCTGCGACCACCAGCGTGGTGACGTACCGACGACTGGCCCGACGGAATCCACCCGATCGTGGCATGGCGCGGACTGGCAGCTGTGGTCCGCCCGCCGAGCGGCGCGCGGGCATGACTCGTGCTGTGCTTGGCAACTCGGCCGCACGACGCCGTAGTGCAGGCGACGAAGCCGTTCGATGTGACTCGCGACGCGCAAAACCGAGTCGCTCAAGGTCGATATTTCCTCGCACTGCGTCCGTATTTCCGGACGCGAGAGCGCGTGGAGCAGCCCCCGCCATCTCCGTATTCCCCCCGTTTGCGCTCGCCGCCCCCCGACGAGCCATGCCCAAGCAGAGTCTCCCAAGCCCCGAACTACAGGAGACTCCGTGTCGAAGGTCCACTGACGCCGGTAAGGCGATCGAAATGGGCCCCTCTGTCTACCCAGGCAGGCGTGACGATAGCGTGCCCATGACAGCCAACCGGCCAGGTATGCAGAACTGTGATGTTTCGCGACGGCGAAAATGGTCGGGCGTGACGAATCGTTATCTGGCCGAAACATTGCGTCCACGCTCGCCGGCAGCCTCGAGCCGACCAGTCACACGGAAGAATGAGCCCGTGGTCGCGGCCGGGCAAGGCGAGGAGCGTAGCGGTCTCGCCCCGGCCTTGGCCGTGGTGGCCGTCGGGGCGGGCGGAGCGGTCGGAACTGCACTGCGGTACGCGTTGAGTCTCGCCTTGCCGCAGCGTGCCGCGCTTCCGATCGGCACGCTGGCGGCAAACCTCATCGGGGCGTTCGCGCTCGGTGCTCTGCTGGAAGTCCTCGCCCGCACCAGGCTCGTCGGCTCGCGCCGGGAAGCCATTCGTCTTGCGCTCGGGAGCGGAGTGCTCGGTGGGTTCACCACCTACAGCGCGTTCGCGGTCGAGTCCGCACTCGTGCTCCGAGGCGGCTCGGCAGTCGCCGGTGTTGGGTACGCCGTGCTGACTGTGCTGCTCGGAATCATCGCGAGCTGGTTCGGAATCTTGCTCGCCGGACGGGGCTGGTGGCGGCGGTGATCGTGGCCTTTGTGGCCCTAGCCGGTGGACTCGGCGCGCTGGCGAGGTGGCGGTTGGACGCCCTGATTCAGTCTCGGCACAACCTGAGGTTCCCGCTCGGGATCGTCCTGATCAACCTGACCGGGGCTCTGGTGCTTGGCGTGGTGACTGGCGCAGCCGCGGGAGGTGTGCTCCCCGATCCCTGGCCGACGCTTGTCGGGACAGGCTTCTTGGGTGGCTACACCACTTTCAGCGCCGCCAGTGTCGACACCGTCCGTCTGCTGCAGAGCCGCCGCTTCGACGTCGCCGCCCTGCATGCATTCGGGACAGCCGCCGCGGCGACCGCGGCGGCGGCCGCAGGCCTCGTCCTGGGGCTGACGATCGCGGGCTAGCGACCGGAGCGTGAGTCACGGCCGCTAGCCCTGCTGCGCCGACTCGCGCGGCGCGGGGTGTCAGTGATCGGCTGTCTTGGCCCGCTCGATGCTCGCGAGTACCTCGGCCTCGGCCTCCTCGACGCCAGTCCAGGTGGCTCCCTCGACCGACTTGCCGGGCTCGAGGTCCTTGTAGACCGTGAAGAAGTGCTCGATCTCGAGCAGCAGGTAGTTGCGTACGTCAGTGATGTCGCGCAGGTGATCGCGGCGATGATCCGAGTCCGGCACGCACAGGACCTTGTCGTCGCCGCCAGCCTCGTCGGTCATCCGGAACATGCCGATTGCACGGCTACGAATGAGACACCCAGGGAACGTCGGCTCCGAGACAAGAACCAGCGCGTCCAACGGGTCGCCGTCCTGACCGAGGGTGCCCTCGATGAAGCCGTAGTCGGCCGGATAGGCGGTCGAGGTGAACAGGGTGCGGTCGAGGCGGATCCGTCCGGACTCGTGGTCGACCTCGTACTTGTTCTTGTTGCCTTTCGGGATCTCGACCGTCACATCGAAGGTGAGCCCGGTCAGGGTCCGCTTCGGTGTGCTCTCCTTGCCTGGGGACGTCACGAAACCTCCTTAGGATGGGCTTAACTAGCGCGGCAATCCGCTCGGCGGCCGTCCGCTGCACGAGCCTAGCGGGGAGAGGGGGTGCGGGGAACGGTTGGGACGGAAGCGCATTTTTCCTGCCGTCATTGCCTGCGTCCTAGTCGCCGCGGTGGCGATTGCCGCCGTCACGGGGCTGCTGAGCTCGGCGGCCCGGGCCGGCCTGTACGCCACTGGCCTGTGGAGCCGCAACGGCGCCTCCACCATCGCCCCCGACACATTCGACCGGCCCGCGACGCCGGCGATACCGACCCCTTCGGCCACCCCGTCGACGGGTCATCCCAGGCTGCCGTCGCCGGTCCTCGTGCCGGTCTCGG
The DNA here is from genome assembly GCA_044225235.1 of Propionibacteriaceae bacterium. Lineage (GTDB taxonomy): Bacteria > Actinomycetota > Actinomycetes > Propionibacteriales > Propionibacteriaceae > Microlunatus. The sequence continues at coordinate 52,352 of JBGAIX010000004.1, forward strand.
CAGCACCACGCGCTGATCCGGCGAAGGTGCGGGCGCGGATCGCGCGGGTCTCGGTGGAGGGCGCGAAGGGCAAGTACTCCGCCCTGGTCCTCGATGTGGGCAGCGGCAAGTCCGTATTTGCCCACCAGGCGCGAACTCGGCGGATCCCGGCCTCGACGTTGAAGCTGCTGACGACGTCGGCGGCGCTGTCCGCCCTCGGTCCAGACCACCGGTTCCAGACCCGCGTCGTCGCGACCAAGAAGCGTCAGCTGGTGCTCGTCGGCGGCGGCGATCCGTACCTGTCGTCCAAGGCCCCGAGGGGAGCATCGGCCGGAGGTGCGTCGCTGTCGGCCCTCGCGCTCACCACGGCGACACGGTTGAAGGCAGGCAAGGTCAAGGAAGTCACCCTCGGCTACGACGCGTCGCTCTTCGCCGGACCCGCCTGGAACCCGCGTTGGCCGGATTTCTACGCCGACCAGGTCACCCGCACCAGCGCGCTGTGGGCTGACGAGGGGCGGCTCGCCGGGAGCGGGGTAGGCCCGCGGGCGCCCGATCCCGCCAAGGCTGCCGCGAAGACGTTTGCCACGGCGCTGCGCAAGCACGGGGTGGCCGTGCGCTCGGTCCGGGCGACGCGCGCGCCGAGGTCGGCCCAACCTGTCGCCCAGGTCTCCTCGCTGCCGCTCGGCCAGATCGTCGAGCGGCTGCTGATGGCGAGCGACAATGACGCCTCCGAGGTGCTGCTCCGACAGCTTGCCGTCGCGGCCGAACGGCCGGGGTCAACTGTCGAGGGGCTGAAGCAACTGCGAGCGCAGCTGCGCAAGATCGGCGCCTGGGAGGACGGGACACGGCTGTATGACGGAAGCGGCCTGGCCCGCGAGAACCGGGTGAGCGCAAGGACCATGGCCACCGTGCTGCGGATCGCCGCTGAGGAGGATCGGCCGCGGCTGCGTGCGGTGATCACAGGACTGCCGGTGGCCGGCGTCGAAGGCAGCCTGCGGGTGCGGTTCTTCGCCGACGCTGCACTCGCGGGACGCGGTGTGGTGCGGGGGAAGACAGGCACGCTACGCGACGTGCACACGTTGGCGGGCATCATCCGCACCAAGGACGGCTCGGTCGTCAGCTACGCGTTCCTGGTGAACGATCCCAAGAACGAGTACGCCGCTCGTGTCTGGCTTGACGATGTGACGAGTGCCATCAGTCAGTGCGGGTGCCGCTGACTCCTGCCGGCGCGTGGTACCTGGAGCGCGTGCAACTCCAGGCCTGGCTGTGGTCGTTACGCTCGACGCATGGCAACCTCGATGGTCGACTGGACCGTAGCGCTGAATACGGCCAATCGATTGGTCAAGCCCGGGCCCGAGATCTCCCGCGCCGGGGCCGCCGACGTGGTGTCGGACTTGCGCGCCAAGGCGAAGCAGGCTGAGGGCTACGTCGCCAGCGTCACCGGACTCAACGCGCCCGGCGGCACAGCCCCGGTGCTGGTGGTGGATCGCCGGAGTTGGATCGAGGCGAACCTGGACGGCTTCCGTCACGTCCTCGCGCCGCTGAACGCGAAGGCCGCCGAGCGGCTGCGCCCGGGCGCAGCCTCGACGAGGGTCGGATCGCACCTCAGCGGCGTTGAGGTCGGCGCCCTGTTGAGCTACCTCGCGCCCAAGGTGCTCGGGCAGTTCGACCCCTTCTACCCCGGCGAGAACGGTTCCGGCGGACGGTTGTTGCTGGTCGCCCCGAACGTCGTTCACATCGAGCGCGAGCTCGACGTGGTGCCGGCGGACTTCCGGCTGTGGGTCTGCTTGCACGAGGAGACCCATCGCGTGCAGTTCACCGCCGTGCCGTGGCTGCGCAGCTACTTGGACGAACAGATCGGACTCATCGTCGATTCGGCTGAACTCGACCCCGGGAGGCTCGCCCAGCTGGTGCGTGAGGCCGTCAACCGCGTCGTTGAGGGGCTGCGGCGCGACGAGGAGCTTTCGCTGATCGACCTGGTCCAGACTCCTGCACAGCGCGAGATCGTCGACCGACTGACGGCGGTGATGTCGTTGCTCGAAGGTCACGCCGATGTGGTGATGGACAGTGTCGGTCCGGAGGTCATCCCGACGGTGCAGAGCATCCGCGGCAAGTTCACGGTCCGCCGTCAGGGCCAGGGCTTCGACAAGGTTTTCCGCAAGCTCCTCGGTCTGGACGCCAAGATGCGTCAGTACCGCGACGGCGCTGCCTTCTGCCGCGCGGTGCTGGCCGAGGTCGGGATGTCGGGGCTGAATGCGGTGTGGACGTCGCCAGAGACCCTGCCGACCCGGGAGGAAGTTGCCGACGCTCGGCTCTGGCTCGCCCGCGTGCACGGCTGAGTCGTGGCGCGCCGGGAACTGGGGCCGGCGACGCTCCAGCTCGTCCAGGCCGTCGCCGATGCGCTCGGGCCCGCCGATTCGACCCTGCTGGTGGCATGCTCCGGCGGCCCTGACTCGCTGGCGCTAGCAGCCGCAGTCCGCCGAGTCGGCCGAACTCGCGGGCTCCCATGCGCCGCGGTGGTGGTGAATCACCAGTTGCAGGCCGGAGCCGCGGCAACTGCCGACAGGACGGCTGCGCAGCTACGAAGTCTGGACTACGACGACGTCGTGGTGCACGCGGTCACCGTCAGCCCCAGCGGTGAGGGGCTGGAGGGGGCCGCGCGGGCCGCCCGGTACGCGGCCCTGGACCAGCAGGCGGTCGCGCGCGATGCCACTGTGCTTCTGGGACACACCCTGGACGACCAGGCTGAGACGGTGCTGCTCGGATTGGCGCGTGGATCGGGTTCGCGCTCGCTGTCAGGCATGGCGCTCCGGAACGGGCGGCTGCTCCGCCCCTTGCTCGGGGTCCGCCGAGCCACAACGGCCGCATGCTGCAGCGAGTTGGGGATCTCGCCCTGGCGAGACCCGCACAATGGCGACCTGCGCTTCAGCCGGGCCCGGCTGAGAACGCGAGTGATGCCGATGCTGGAGGCCGAACTCGGGCCCGGCATCGCCGAAGCTCTTGCCCGTACCGCCGAGTTGGTGCGCGACGACGTGGACCTGCTGGACAGGCTCGCGGCCGACCTCGACGCCGGAACGGGCGGCAGCCTGGACTGCGCGCAACTGGCGGCATTGCCCACGGCGCTGCGGCGACGTCTGCTCCGCGCGTGGCTCCTCGACGCCGGTGCGTCAGATCTCGCGATGGCGCACCTGATCGCGGTGGACCGACTGGTGATGCACTGGCGTGGGCAGCGCGGTGTCGACGTGCCGGGTGGCGTGGTTCGGCGGGTGGCTGACCACCTGCACCTCGAACCCAGGCCCTCGCGGGCCGGGCGGGCCGGTGTGGTGGATACCGATCGAGGTGGGCCCTGATCGCGCCGGACCTGCCGACCATCGGCGGAAGTGGCAGGCTGTGCCCGTGGACGACACTCAGCTCGACGGCGACCTGTCCCGGGTGCTCTTCAGCGCCGACGACGTGGCCGGCAGAATCGCCGAACTCGCCGCCCAGATCGATCAGGACTACGTGGACAAGGAGCTGCTGCTGGTCGGCGTCCTGAACGGCGCGGTGATGGTGATGGCTGACCTCTCCCGCGCGCTGACGATCCACTGCCGGATGGACTGGATGGCGGTGTCGTCGTACGGCTCAGGGACTCGCTCGTCGGGCGTGGTGCGGATCCTCAAAGACCTCAGCAGCGACATCACCGGGATGCATGTGCTCGTGGTCGAGGACATCATCGACACCGGCCTGACGCTGTCGTACCTGATCAGCAATCTGCTCTCCCGCGGGCCGGCGAGCCTCCGCGTGCTGACGGCCTTCCGCAAGCCCGAGGCGGCGCAGAACGCCGTCCAGGTCAGCTATGTCGGCTTCGACATCCCGAACGAGTTCGTCGTCGGCTACGGACTGGACTACGACGGCCGGTACCGGAATCTGCGCTCGGTGGCCGTGCTGGACCCGGCGGTCTACCGGTGAGCCGATCCATCCGGCCCCCGTGGGTTGGGCGTTGCACGGCTCAGGTTGGACCTGACCGATAGCCTTGCCTCATTGAGGGCCGCATCGGTCCACACCTCCTAGGCAGGTCATGAACTTCAAGCGCATTCTTCGGTCCCCGCTGGTGTGGGTCATCCTCGCGGTGGTCGCCATCGGTCTGCTCTATGACCTCAGTCAGCGAGTGAGCAGCGGGTACAAGGAAGCTCCGACCTCTCAGGTCGTCTCGATCATCGCCGGTAGCGATCCGCTGAGCGAGGTGATCCTGATCGACAAGGAGCAGGAGATCCGGGTCACGCTCAAGGACGCGAACAAGACCGGGTACAAGGCCACCTGGGTAGGCAACCAGAGCGACCAGTTGATCGATCGGCTGAATCAGCGGGTGGCGGACAAGACGCTGGACCGGTGGGAGGGGCGCAATCCGACGCCCAGCTTCCTCACCACGATCCTCAGCACGCTCATTCCTTTCATCATCATCGGGGTGCTGTTCTTCTTCCTGCTCAACTCGGTGCAGGGCGGTGGCAGCCGGGTCATGCAGTTCGGCAAGTCGAAGGCGAAGATCGCCAACAAGGACACGCCCAAGACGACGTTCCGGGATGTGGCCGGCTGCGAAGAGGCGATCGAGGAACTCGAGGAGATCAAGGAGTTCCTGGCGGAGCCGGCGAAGTTCCAGGCGGTCGGGGCAAAGATCCCCAAGGGTGTGCTGCTCTACGGACCACCCGGCACCGGAAAGACATTGCTCGCGCGCGCCGTGGCCGGCGAGGCGGGGGTGCCCTTCTTCTCGATCTCCGGTTCGGACTTCGTCGAGATGTTCGTCGGTGTCGGCGCGAGCCGGGTGCGCGATCTGTTCGAGCAGGCGAAGGAAAATGCGCCGGCCATCGTCTTCATCGACGAGATCGATGCGGTCGGACGCCATCGTGGCGCTGGCATGGGGGGCGGCCACGACGAGCGTGAACAGACCCTCAACCAGCTGCTTGTCGAGATGGACGGCTTCGACGTCCGTGGCGGCGTCATCCTCATCGCAGCCACCAACCGCCCCGACGTGTTGGACCCGGCGCTGCTTCGGCCGGGTCGATTCGATCGACAGATCGCGGTCGAGGCGCCGGATCTGAAGGGTCGGTTCGCGATCCTCAAGGTCCACGCCCAAGGCAAGCCGGTCGCCCCCGGGGTCGACCTGGAGGCGGTCGCCCGGCGCACGCCCGGGTTTACTGGCGCCGACCTCGCCAACGTCTTGAACGAGGCAGCCCTGCTGACCGCACGCCAGAACGCACGCGTGATCACCGCGGAACATCTCGACGAGGCGATCGACCGCGTCATCGCCGGCCCGCAGAAGCGGAGCCGGCTGATGACCGAGCGGGAAAAGCTGATCACCGCCTACCACGAGGGAGGCCACGCCCTGGTGGCCGCCGCGCTGCCTGGTACCGACCCCGTACAGAAGGTGACCATCCTGCCGCGCGGGCGCGCACTCGGTTACACGATGGTGCTGCCAGAGCAGGACAAGTACGCCAACACCCGGGCCGAACTGCTCGACCAGCTCGCCTACATGATGGGCGGCCGAGCGGCAGAGGAATTGGTCTTCCACGACCCCACGACCGGCGCCAGCAACGACATCGAAAAGGCGACCAATGTGGCCCGCGCGATGGTCACCCAGTACGGGATGACCGAGCGAATCGGGGCGATCAAGCTGGGATCCGGTGACTCCGAACCCTTCCTCGGTCGCGACTTCGGCCACCAGCGCGACTACTCCGAGCAGATCGCCGCGATTGTGGACGAGGAGGTCGCGACACTGATCAGTACCGCTCATCAGGAGGCCTTCGACATCCTGACCGAGAACAGGCAGGTGCTCGACGACCTCGTCCGCGCGCTGTTCGAACAGGAGACGCTGGATCGCGAGCAGGTCGCCCAGGTCTTCCAGCCGCTCAAGCTGCGTCCCAAGCGTCCGGCGTGGACGGGCTCCGATGCCCGGGTTCCTTCGAGCATCCCGCCGGTGACGCCGCCGCCCGCGATGAACGGACACGGCAGCAACGGGCATGGCACCAACGGCAATCGTCCGGGTGGCCAGGAGGTGCCGGCTGGCGGCGCGCCGTTGCCTCCCGGTCACTACCCGAATCCTCAACTTCCGGGTTCGGGTGAGCCGATGCCGCCGCGGGGGCCGGACCTCCGTTGAGCGATCGTGAGGAATCGACCGAAACTCTGGTCGCCGAGGACGGTCTGCGTGCCCCCGCCGAGCCCATGACCGACCGGGCTGTACCGGACGACCAGGCGCCCGATCAGGTCACGGTCGGTACCTTCGATCACCCGAGAGTGGTGGCTGCCGTCCGGGAGATCCTGATCGGGATCGGCGAAGACCCAGACCGCGACGGCTTGCAGGACACTCCAGAGCGGGTGGCGCGGGCGTACGCGGAGATGTTCCAGGGCCTTCGGCAAGATCCCGAGAACGTGCTCTCCACGGTTTTCGATCTCGGCCACGACGAGATGGTCCTGGTGAAGGACATCGAGGTCTGGAGTTGCTGCGAGCACCACCTGGTGCCGTTCACCGGGGTCGCTCACGTGGGCTACATTCCCAGCCGCGAGGGTCGGATCACGGGGTTGAGCAAGCTTGCACGCCTCGTCGACCTGTACGCCAAGCGCCCACAGGTGCAGGAGCGGCTCACCACCCAGATCGCGGACGCGCTGAATCGCATCCTTGAGCCGCGTGGGGTGATCGTGGTGATCGAGTGCGAGCACCTCTGCATGACCATGCGCGGGGTGCGGAAACCTGGCTCGAAGACCATCACCAGCGCGGTCCGCGGACAGCTACGCAACGCGGCAACGCGGGCCGAGGCGATGTCGCTCATCATGAGCAGCTAGTTCCTGCGTGACGCCGCGAGCTGGGCTAGCATCGCGGCCCATGGCACAGCATCTCTCGCTCAATACGGTGATCCACGCTGCCATCCGCCGCGACCTAGGTCGTTTTCGCGATGCCCTTGGCGACCCTCGCGCGGGCTCGGCCGAGAGGGCGGACCAGTTGGGTCGAGCGTGGGACAACCTCGATCGCCAGCTCTATCACCACCACCACTCCGAGGAAACGATCTTCTGGCCTGCGCTGAGCGCGCTCGGCGCCGACGGGTCGCTGGTCGGTGACCTCGACGGCGAGCATCAGCGCCTCGCTGACGCGATGACGGCAACACGCTCGGCGATGGCGAGCCTGCGTGCAGCCCCGACGCAGGCGGCAGCAGCCGACGCGCAGCAGGCATTCGTCGTCCTCACCGAGGTGGCGGAGACACACTTCGCCCACGAGGAGCGCGATCTCGAACCGATGATGGTGCGCGCCCACGGGACGCCCGAGTTCCGTGCCGCCGAGCGTGCGGTCCGCCGGACGCAATCCCTCCCGGAGGCCGGTCTCTACCTGGCCTGGCTGCAAGACGATGCCGACCCAGACAGCCTCGCGTACATCCGCAAGACGATCCCTCCGCCGCTGTTGGCGCTCCTGGCGCTGCTGTTCGGCAGGCGGTACCGCGCCGTGTCGGCGGCTTGGGCCTGACCGGAGCATAGGGTGGCTGCAATGACGCCGCCCCAGTCCGTACCGGGGCTGCCAGCTCCGGGCCGCACCGTGGTGATGGGTGTCGTCAACGTCACACCCGATTCCTTTTCCGACGGCGGTGAGTGGTTCACGCCGGACGCCGCGCTGGAGCACGGGCTCGCGCTGCTCGCTGAGGGTGCCGACATTGTCGATGTCGGCGGGGAGTCGACGCGTCCCGGCGCACGGCGGCCGACGGTCGATGAGGAGTCCAGGCGCGTCCTCCCGGTGGTCCGGGCGCTCGCTGACCACGGCGCCTGCGTCAGTGTCGACACGATGCGCGCCGCGGTCGCAGAGGCGGCGCTGGAGGCCGGGGCCTCGCTCGTGAACGACGTGTCCGGGGGCCGGGCCGACCCCAGGATGCTCCAGTTGATCGCCGATGCGCACGTGCCATACGTGTGCATGCACTGGCGCGGCCACGCGGCCGACATGCAGAGTCGGGCCCTCTACCGAGACGTCGTAGCCGAGGTGGTAGCCGAACTGGGGGAACAGCTGCGCGCCGCTGAGCGCGCCGGCATCGATCCGTCGAAGGTGGTCCTCGATCCGGGGTTCGGTTTCGCCAAGACCGGCGAGCACAACTGGGAATTGTTGGGACGCCTCGACGAACTCGGCGAACTCAACCGTCCGCTGCTGCTCGGCGTCTCGCGGAAGGCGTTCCTCGGCCACCTGCTCTCGGATCCGGACGGCCGGCCGCGGCCGGCGATGGAGCGGGACGACGCGACCACCGCGCTCACCACGCTGGTTGCCTCCAAGGGAGTGTGGGGGGTTCGGGTTCATGCGGTCCGGCCAAGCAGGGACGCGATAGCGGTTGCCCACCGTTTGGGCTCGGTCGGATAGGGTCGCTGTGTCAGGAGGTGGTGCGATGCCCAGCCGTACCGACACCATCGCTCTCACCGGGATCACTGGTTTCGGGCATCACGGCGTCTTCGACTTCGAGCGCGAGGAGGGGCAGCGATTCGTCGTCGACCTGGTCTGCACCCTCGACCTGGCCGAGGCCGCGGCGACGGACGAGTTGCGCAGCACCGTCGACTACGGTGCGCTCGCTCTATCCGTGGTCACCGATATCGAGAGGGATCCGCTGAACCTGATCGAAGCGTTGGCCGACCGGATAGCCTCGACCTGCCTGGCCCAGGAGTTGATTTCTACGGTGCGGGTCACCGTCCACAAGCCTCAAGCACCCATGCCGGTGACCGTCGGCGATGTCGCGGTCACGCTGACGAGGAGCAAGCGATATGAGTAGCCCCAACCCGCACGCGATCGACGCCGACACGCTGAGCGGGATGAAGCCCCTGCGCAAGGTGGTGTACTCGATCGGCTCGAATCTCGGGGATCGACTCGCCAATCTGCAGGGAGCGGTCGACGCCATCAGCGACACCCCGGACGTCATCGTCGTCGACGTGAGTTCGGTCTACGAGACCGAGCCCGTAGGCGGGCCGGCCGACAATCCTCAGTTCCTCAATCTGATCGTCGTGGCGGAGACCACCCTTGAACCGCGCACCCTCCTGGACCGCGCTTTCGCCATCGAGGATGCGTTCGGCAGGACACGTGATGCGGAGCGTTGGGGACCGCGCACGCTCGACGTGGACCTGATCGTGGTGGGAACTGCTGTGGTCGACACCGACTACCTGAAGCTGCCCCATCCGCTGGCCCACGAGCGTGGGTTCGTGCTCGTTCCGTGGTACGAGGTGGATCCGGCCGGCGAGGTCCCGGGCCGGGGCTTGATCGGCGAGCTGGTCACCGTGGTCGACACGTCGGGCGTCGTCCTGCGCGACGACCTGGCCGTCGAACTCGACTGACCTGCTGTCGGCCCGTCCATGGACCCTTCATCGGGATCGGTCCGATCGACCCCGCTGCGCGCTCTGGTAGTCAGCGCGCTCTTCGGCGGCCTGTCGGCGTGGGCGCTGGTGACGGCGGTGCAAGCACTGGATCTGATCCCACCGTCGGTTCCGTGGAGCGCGCCGATCGGACTGGCCCTGATCGCCGCGCTGGTCGGTGCGCTGGCCTATACGACGCATCAGCGACTGCAGGTCCGTCGTGAGCGGATGGATGCCCAACGTGCCGTCACGCTGCTCGTTCTTGGGAAGGCCTCCGCGTTGGCCGGCGCGCTGGTCGGGGGCGGCTATCTCGCGTACGCCCTGCTCTTCGTCAGCCGCCTGGACGTCCCCGGCCCCCGCGAACGGGTGGTGCATTCGGCCGTTGCCACGGTCGCCGGCATCGCCTTGTGCCTGGCCGGTCTGCTGCTGGAGAGGGCGTGTCGGGTGCCAGGCGGCGGGGATGAGGACACCGACGAGGGCAGCCTCGGTTCGGACACTCCCGCCACGCCGTGAAATCCCGGGTCACCCGACCCCGCGGGCCTAGGGTTCGAGCGTGACCGTTGCGCGCGCACCTCGGCGGGGTGCCACCCCTTCATCCTTGCGGCGTGCCTCCACCGTCGCGCTGGCGGTGGGCACGGTCCTCGCCGTCGCCTCGGCCTTCGGGCCGGTCTGGGTGGTGCGTGCCGGTGTGGTGGCAGCGTGTCTGGCCGCAGTGCTCGCCTCGGCGTTGGCATGGCGGGAGTTGCGCGCCGCGCGCCGAGTGCACGGGCGGCAGATGGTGGCAGCGGCTCAGCAGCACGGGGCTGCGCTCCGTGAGGAGCGTGCTCGCAACGCCGACATTGTCGGCGTGCTGAGCGAGCGACTCCGCGCTGCGGGTGCCACGATCGACAAGCAGCGGTCCCGGATCGCTGAGCTGATGACTCAGGTGTCGCGGCTGCACGGCGAACGCGGTCGGCTGGCGGTGCAGACCGAGCAGCAGGCCGAGGTCATCACGACGTTGCGATCTGAGGCGAGGGAGCGCGAGCTCGCGTTGAAGGCCCGCGAAGACGAGCTCCGTGCGCTTCGGGAGGCCGAGCAGGCCGCCATCCGCCACATGCCACGTCGGATGCGACTCGATGCGGTGCCGGACGAGCCTCCGGCGGAAACCGAGGCCGAGTTGCTGGACCGGGCCGGACGGCGCGCGGCGATCGATCTGTCGACTGTGCTGCCGAACTATGAGGTGCAGCAGCGCGTCGGCTGAATGCGGGCGAGCGCCGTCGCTGCGCTCGTCCTACCGGTCGATATCGCCGACGACGTACCCGACCGAGGCCAGCGCCACATCGAGCGAGCCGATGGGCACCCCGATCAGCACCTGTTCGAGGGCGGCGACGTTGTTGAAGGACGGAGTTCTCAACTTCAGCCGCCACGGCGTCTTGTCGCCGCGTGAGACCAGCAGCACCCCGGTCATGCCGAGGGGAGCCTCGACGGCGATGTAGGTCTCGCCCTCCGGCAGCAGCAGGGTCTGAGGCGTACGCACCGACACCGGCCCGGGGGTGCCGTCGAGCCGGCTCACGCAGGCACTGACCAGGTGCGCACTCGCGGCTACTTCGTCTGTCAGCAGAGCCAGACGCGCCTGCGCGTCCCCCGCTGTTCGGGTCCCGGTGGGCAGCAGGTGGGACAGCTCGCCGTACGCGAGCGACGAGGCGTGTGTCCGCAGATCCAGCGCGAGACCGCTGGCTCGGGCCGGGGGGCCGGAGACCCCGTACTCGCTGATCACCGCCACACTGAGTGGCGCCACGCCGGCTGCGTGCTCGACGAATCGCTGGCTGTCGACCATCGCCGCGATCTCTGCCGCCACTTGAACCGCGAGTCGGGCGACGTTCTTCTCCGCGGCCAGCCAGTCCGGATCGGCGTCGGCCGCTAGGCCGCCGACGCGGGTCACCATCGGATGGATCCGGTTTCCCGTCAGCCGAGCAGTCTGCGACCGCAACGCCGCGCGAAGGCCGGGCAAGCCGGACCGAGCCTCAAGCAGATGGGGCACGTAGGCCAGAAAGGCGGCGTGGCTCAGGATGCGGGTGTGTTCGGCCAGCAGCGTTCGCAACCACACCGCCCGTTCGGGGAGGGCCAGGCCGAGCAGGTCTTCGCAGGCCATCGCGACCGCCAACTCACCGAAAAAGGGTGCGTGCCAGTCGTGCCGATCCGCGAGCATCAGGATCTGGCGGTAGTCCCGCACCTCGAACAGCTTCTCTGCGCCGCGGTGCATCGCTCCGACGACTACCTCGGCTCGGTGCACCCGGTCTGAGTCGGTCCACAAGCGCAGCTCGAGCAAACCGGCGCCGCTTGGGTGGTCCGGGCCGAGGTCGAGCAGCACCGTCCCATCGGGCACCCGGTCGGACGCCGTCGGTAGCGTCCCGGGGCCAGCCGCACCAACCAAGACCTGGAGGGGCTCGTGCACCGCGTCAGCGTCTCACGGTGCACGCGAGCAGCGACGGGATCGGTCCGCGGCCGGTCATTCCTGCAACAGCCACCAATGGCTTCCCCAGACCTGGCGCGAGGTGAGCGCTGCGTGCTCGCTCCGACGCACGAGGTCGCGGAGCGTGCCGGTCTGGCCGCGGTCGAGCGCCGGAGCGAGCTGGTCGGCTTGCCCGCCGAGCTGCTCGATCGCCTCGCGCTGAAGGGCCCGAAGTGCCGTGCTTGCTCCGGCCTGCTCGCCGGCGGCCTGGACTGCGTCGATGGCCACGTGGGCCGTGAGGTTGAGGTCGGTGGCGGGCACCGGCGGCACCTGACGGCCATCCCGGTACGCGGTGAAGCTGCCGTGCAGGGGTCGACTGTCCGCGAGGTGTCCGTAGTCGATCAGGAGGGCGGCGCCCCCGGTGAGCCGGGCTGCGGCGACGATCCACCGCCACGCCGCGTCCCGGGTGATGCCGATCTCGGATCGCTCTCCCGTCGGCCACCAGCGGTCAGCCCAGTCCTGAGCGGTCGATGACAGGCGCGGTCCTGCCCGTTCCGTGCCGTCCTCGGCCACGACGATCTCGCGCCAACCGTCGGGATGCTTTCCAGCGACCGGGCATGGCAGATCGTCCAACCACTCGGAGCAGACGAACAGGCTCGGCCTGAGTCGACCGCCGGCCGCCAGTGTGCGGGCGCCCGATGGTCGGGTCCAGCCATCGAAACGCACGTCCCAGCAGTCCTCCAGCCAGGTGACCGGTGCAGGGAGTTCGCCCGGACGGGGGCGCAGATCGATGCCGCACAGCCTGAGATCGGGGCGCAGCCGAGCGAGCTTGGTGAGCAGAGCGCCACTGCCGGCCCCCACGTCGACGACGCCCCGGAGATGCGGCCGATCGGCCAGCAGCCGAGCCACGGCCTCCGCCAACAGGGACGTGCTCGAAGCGGCTGTTCGGAAGTGCGCGTTCGGGATATTCGTACGCCAGAAGCCCTCTGCGCCGTACGAGGCGTCGACCCACGAGTCGAACCACGAGCGCGAGTAGGAGAGCATGGGCCCATGGTGCCCGACGTTGTGTTCCCGACGGTCGAGGCTGTCGCGGCGGCGGGGGAGCACGGTGCGCCGATGCTGCCGCTGTTGCCTCGGCTGCCCGCACTCCCGGCTCGCCTCGCCGCCGAGCCTGCCGGTTGGGTGCGCGAGGTCGATGTTGTCGTCGTCGGGTCCGGGATCGCAGGCCTGACCGCTGCGCTGGAGTGCAGTCCGCTCGGGACCGTCATGGTGGTCACCAAGGATGTCGTTCAGGCCGGCTCGACGCGGTGGGCGCAGGGCGGCATCGCCTCCGTCCAAGCTGAGGGCGATTCGGTGCAGCAGCACATCGACGACACGCTGGTCGCAGGCGCCGGCCTGTGCGTGCCTGAGGCCGTCCGTACCTTGGTCAGCGAGGGGCCGGACGAAGTCGCAAAGCTGATCGCGCGCGGGGCCGAGTTCGACCGGAACTCCGCCGGCGAGCTGGCGCTGACCCGAGAAGGGGGTCATCACCGCAACCGCATCGCGCATGCAGGTGGGGACGCGACCGGTGCCGAGATCGAGCGCGCGCTGGTCACGGCGGTCACCGCGGATCCCAGGATCGAAATCGTCGAGCACGCGCTGGTGCTGGATCTGATCCCGGCGGAGGTTGCACCCGGCGAGCCGCCCGCCATCGCTGGCGTCACACTGCACGTGCTCGGGAAGGGCACCCGGGGAGGTGTCGGTGCGGTGCACGCGCGAGCCGTGGTGCTCGCCACCGGCGGGATCGGTCAGATCTACGCCGTCACCACCAATCCGCCGGTCTCCACCGGCGACGGTGTCGCGGCCGCTCTGCGCGCCGGCGCCCGACTGCGCGACATCGAGTTCATCCAGTTCCACCCGACGGTCCTGTTTCTCGGTTCGGGCGCGCGCGGGCAGCTACCGCTGGTCAGTGAGGCGGTGCGCGGCGAAGGAGCGTGGTTGGTCAACGCTCGCGGCGAGCGGTTCATGGTCGGCCAGCACGAGCTTGCCGAGCTCGCGCCGCGCGACGTGGTGGCCAAGGGGATCATGCGGGAGATGCTCCGGGAAGGCTCGGAGCACGTGTACGTCGACGGCCGAGCGCTCGGCGAGGAGACGTGGCGGGTGCGGTTCCCGACCATCCTGAACAGCTGCCGACAGGCTGGGATCAACCCGGTGACGGACCTCATCCCGGTAGCACCGGCCTGCCACTACTTCTGCGGCGGCGTCGAAACCGATCTCGATGGCGCGACGTCGCTGGGCGGCCTGTACGCCTGCGGCGAGGTCGCGTCCTCGGGCGTACACGGTGCGAACCGGCTGGCCTCGAACTCGCTCCTGGAGGGTCTGGTCTTCGCCCGGCGGATCGCCGCTCGGATCGCTGAGGACCCGCCGCCGAGGCGTCGGCCGGCACCGGACAACCGCGCTTCCGGCCTGGTACCGCGAGCAGTGGTGCCCGCGATGCAAAAGCTGATGAGTCGCTACGCCGGAGGTCTCCGCGACGCGGCCGGACTCGACACCTGCGCGGCGGAACTCACGCTGCTGGCGACCCAGCAGGGGGCGGAACCGGGACTCGAAGCGTGGGAGGCGACAAACCTGATGACCATGGCCACCGCGGTCGTCGCGTCAGCGAGGGTTCGCGAGGAGTCCCGAGGCGCTCACTGGCGACTCGACTTCTCCGACCCGCGCGAGGAATGGCGCGGGCACCTGATCACCTGGCGGGAGGCCGCCGGCGGCCTGCAGCACGCCTTCGTCCCGGCCGGATCGACCCGATGAGGCACGCCTCCTTGGCCTCGGTGGCTGAGGCCGTGCGGGAGTCCGGACTGGACCTTCCCGCCGTCTCCCTGATCGTCTCCGAGGCGCTCGGTGAAGACCTGGGCGGTCGCGGGGTGCTGCCGCCGGGCACCGGGGCAGGGGTCGACGTCACGTCATACGCCACCATTCCTGTCGACGCCGTTGCGACCGGAGAATTCGTCGTTCGCCAGCCGGGGACCCTCGCTGGTCTGCCGGTGGCGGCGTACGTGCTGGCGACGCTCTGCGAGCCGGCCGGGGCATTCGAGGTCTCGATCCATCGACACGATGGCGACCAGGTGCACCGCGGTGACGTCGCGATGACCGTGACGGGCAATACCCGAGCGCTGCTGACCGCAGAGCGGGTCGCATTGAATCTGCTCACCATGATGTCCGGCGCGGCCACGGCGACGGCTGCGTGGGTCGCTGCACTGGACGGCTCCGGTGCTCGGGTTCGCGATTCCCGTAAGACGCTTCCGGGCCTGCGGATGCTGCAGAAGTACGCGGTTCGCATTGCCGGCGGGGTGAACCATCGGATGTGCCTGGCGGATGCAGCGCTGATCAAGGACAACCACGTGATTGCCGCCGGCGGAGTGGTTCCCGCCTACCGCGCCGTACGGCGGGCCTTTCCTGATATCGCGGTGCAGGTCGAGGTGACGTCGATCGACCAGGCGCGGGCGGTGGTCGCTGCCGGTGCGACTGAGATTCTGCTCGACAACATGACCACCGACCAGATGGCGGAAGTGGTCGCAGAGCTCGGCTCGAACGCGGTATTCGAGGCAAGCGGGGGATTGACGTTGGCAAACGCCGCCGCCGTGGCCGCGACTGGAGTCCAATTCGTGGCGGTCGGTGCGATCACGCACTCGGCCGCCACGCTCGATATCGCGTTGGACTTCCGCACGATTTCGCCGGAATTGATGTAGCCTCCATTCGTCAGGTTGTTCATTCACGCTTGGAGGCATCGCATGGCACAGCGGGTCCAGGTCATTCTGGAAGACGATTTCGACGGCAGCACAGCCGACGAGACAGTGAGTTTCGGACTCGATGGAGCCGAGTACGAAATCGATCTGTCAACGTCCAACGCAGCATCGTTGCGCGAGTCGCTCGCCCCGTGGTTGGCGCACGCACGCAGGACCGGAGGTCGCAAGCGCAAGGCTGCGGTCAAGCCGGCAGGCTCATCGAGCACGAGTGATATTCGTGCCTGGGCGCTGGCAAATGGTCACGACGTGAGCAGTCGGGGACGCGTCTCGGCAGATGTTCGAGAGGCGTACGAGCGCGCGCACGCGTAGTAATTCGCGTCGAGATCCCGGGGGTGCGCCGGAATCCCGACGAGTTCGGCGCTGGATAGTTGCGCCGTGGGCGAACATGCTGAGCCTGCGGCGCAACTTCTGGTGACGCACCCATCGCCTCGTCGCGCGCGGCATCGCGCTGTCGTCGCCCGACCGGGAACACACCTCGCGCTGTCGTCGTTGAGAAGCGTCATCAAGCCTCTGTTGGGCCGGTTGTGGTCCGCGGTACGGCCGAGGTCGCCGCTGCGGCGGTGCCCCGGCTCCGCCGTTGACCTTCTCGGGCGGTAGCGGGCCACCTGTCGGCTCAGACCTTCCGGAGGACCAGTCCGACTAGAGTGTGAAGCAGCCGGCGCGGCTGGGTGCCAGACGGGCACCGGGCCGGGCCGCAGGCGAGGAGTAGAGATCATGTTCGAGCGATTTACCGACCGAGCCCGGCGAGTTGTGGTTTTGGCGCAAGAAGAGGCGCGGATGTTGAACCACAACTACATCGGGACCGAACATATTCTGCTGGGCCTCATCCATGAGGGCGAGGGTGTAGCGGCGAAGGCGCTGGAGTCGCTCGGGATTTCGCTGGAGGCGGTGCGGCAGAAGGTCGAGGAAATTATCGGCCACGGTCAGCAGTCGCCGAGTGGGCACATCCCCTTTACTCCGCGTGCCAAGAAGGTGCTCGAGTTGAGTCTGCGCGAGGCGCTGCAGATCAACCACTCCTACATCGGCACCGAACACATTCTGCTTGGCCTGATCCGCGAGGGCGAGGGCGTCGCGGCACAGGTGCTGGTGAAGTTGGGCGCCGATCTCAATCGCGTGCGGAATCAGGTCCTGCAACTGCTCAGCGGCTTCCAGAACAAGGAGGCCGCGACCTCAGGTGCGCCCGAGCAGGGCAGCACCCCGTCGTCGTCGATGGTTCTGGACCAGTTCGGCAGGAACCTCACCAAGGACGCCCGAGAGAACAAGCTCGATCCGGTGATCGGTCGGGAGACCGAGATCGAGCGAGTGATGACGGTGCTGTCGCGCCGCACCAAGAACAACCCGGTGCTGATCGGCGAGCCCGGCGTCGGCAAGACAGCCGTGGTCGAGGGCCTGTCCCAGGCCATCGTTCGCGGCGACGTCCCCGAGACGCTGCGGGACAAGCAGATCTACACCTTGGACCTCGGTGCGCTGGTCGCGGGCAGCCGATACCGGGGCGATTTCGAAGAGCGCCTGAAGAAGGTGCTCAAGGAAATCAAGACCCGCGGCGACGTGGTGCTCTTCATCGATGAGATCCACACACTTGTCGGCGCCGGAGCAGCCGAAGGGGCGATCGACGCGGCCAGCATTCTGAAGCCGATGCTGGCGCGCGGCGAGCTGCAGACCATCGGTGCGACCACCTTGGACGAGTACCGCAAGTACGTGGAGAAGGATGCGGCGCTGGAGCGCCGCTTCCAGCCCATCCAGGTAGCGGAACCGTCCATCGCGCACACCATCGACATCCTCCGCGGCTTGCGTGATCGCTACGAAGCCCACCACCGGATCACGATCACAGACGAGGCGCTGGTCGCTGCCGCTCAGATGGCCGATCGCTACATCTCCGACCGCTTCCTGCCGGACAAGGCGATCGACCTGATCGACGAGGCGGGCGCTCGGTTGCGCATTCGCCGGATGACGGCGCCGCCGGATCTGCGTGAGTTCGATGAGAAGGTGGCAGCGGTCCGGCTGGAGAAGGAAGCCGCGATCGACGCTCAGGACTTCGAGCGGGCGGCCCGCCTGCGGGATGACGAGAAGAAGCTGCTGAACGCCCGCGCGGAGCGCGAGGCGCAGTGGAAGTCAGGCGATCTGGACGTCGTCGCCGAAGTGGATGAGGAAATCATCGCCGAGGTGCTCTCCACCGCGACCGGGATTCCGGTGTTCAAGCTCACTGAGGAGGAATCCGCGCGCCTGCTCCGGATGGAGGAGGAGATCGGCAAGCGCTACATCGGCCAGCACGACGCGGTGAAGGCGCTGTCGCGCTCGATCCGACGGACCCGAGCCGGCCTGAAGGATCCGAAGCGACCGAGCGGTTCCTTCATCTTCGCTGGACCCTCCGGCGTGGGCAAGACGGAGCTGACCAAGGCGCTGACGGAGTTCCTGTTCGGCGACGAGGATGCGCTCATCCAACTGGACATGAGCGAATACTCCGAAAAGCACACCGCGTCGAGGCTGTTCGGTTCACCTCCCGGCTACGTCGGCTACGAAGAGGGCGGACAGTTGACCGAGAAGGTGCGCCGCAAGCCCTTCAGTGTCGTGCTGTTCGACGAGGTGGAGAAGGCGCACCCCGACATCTTCAACTCACTGCTGCAGATCCTCGACGAGGGTCGGCTGACCGACGCCCAGGGACGGGTGGTCGATTTCAAGAACACCGTCATCGTGATGACGACCAACCTGGGGACGAGAGACATCGCGAAGAGCGTCTCGCTCGGATTCAGCAAGGTCGGCGATTCCGAGGGCAGCTACGAGAAGATGAAGGCGAAGGTCGCCGACGAACTCAAGCAGCACTTCCGCCCCGAGTTCTTGAACCGGGTGGACGAGATCGTGGTGTTCCGCCAGTTGACGCAGGAAGACATCGAGCGGATCGTCGACCTGATGGTCGCCCAGATCGAGGTCCGGCTGCGCGACAAGAACATGGGCATCGAGTTGACCCCGGCCGCGAAGACCTTGGTGGCCCAGCGCGGCTTCGATCCCGTTCTGGGTGCACGTCCGCTGCGCCGGGCACTGCAGCGCGATGTCGAGGACCTGCTCGCCGAGAAGATCCTGTTCTCAGAGCTGAAGCCGGGCGAGATCGTCGTCGTCGACGTGGCCGATCCGGGTTCGGAACACCCGTTCACGTTCACCGGTACGCCACGGGCGGCAGCACCTGATGTGCCGCCGGTGGAATTTGGGGGCATCGTGGATGGGTTCAACGAGCCGAATCCGGAGCCACCGACCGGCGAGTTGCGCTGATTCGTCACGAGGAGGGCGGTCGAGCCATGGTCGTACGCCGGCTGTTGTCGGCCGCCTTCGCGACAGCGGTAGTCCTGGGTGCGGCGGCCTGCACGCCCGCAGCGGGACCGGTCCCCATCCCGACGGCGTCGCCGAGCATGACACCGACTCCGACGGCCACGGTCAGCCCAACGGTGACGCCGACGCCCTCAACGACGAGCACGGCTTCCACTTCTCCAGCGGGTGATCTGCCGACGCCCGATCCGGGCTATACCGCGCATTTCCGGAAGTCCTTCTACGTGGATTCCCGCGACGAATACGGCCCATTCGGAACGCCCGATGCGGTGCGGATCCTGACCGACGCGGCCGCGAAGCGGGACACCTTCGACCGGTGTACGACGGTGCGCGACCTTGCCGAGGCTGACGGCCAGGACTGGCAGGAACTCAAGGTCGCGGTCGAGGAGAGTGCGGAGGCCGCGGCTACTGCGATGGCGTACGGGTTTGCGCTCCCGTACCTCACAGGGCATCTCGATACCGCTGGCAAACGGCTGCTGACGGACGCGATCTACAGCACCCAGATCTTCTATGCCGAAAACGACGTACAGCAGCTGGCCACCATGCTGAAGGACGTCAAGTCTTTCGACACCTCCGACTGCTAGGGGTCACACCCGGCCGGAGCCGCGAATGATCCGACCGCATCAGCATCCGGGGTTGCCGATCGTCGGTGCTGTGCCGCCGAGTTGGCTGGTGCTCGCCGGAATCGTCTCCGTTCAGATCGGCGCTGCTGTCGCCAAGGGCCTGTTCGACGAGGTGCCTCCCACCGTGGTGGTCTGGCTCCGTCTGGCGACCTCTGCGGTCGTGCTGTTGTTCTTCGTCCGCAGGTGGCCGCGCGGTCTCGGGGTGCGTGGATGGCTGCCCGCGCTCGGCCTGGGTGTCAGCTTGTGCACGATGAACTGGGCCATCTACCAGTCCTTCGCCCGTATTCCGCTCGGGATGGCGGTCACCATCGAGTTTCTGGGGCCGCTCGCCGTCGCGATCGCGGGTTCGCGCCGCCCGCGCGACCTCATCTGGGCTGGGCTGGCCGCACTCGGCGTCGCGGTCTTGGGCTTTTCTCCGTCGCAGCCGTCCTGGACCGGAATCGGCTTCGCCCTGGTGGCGGGGATGGGGTGGGCCGCCTACATCCTGTTGACCGCGCGCACTGGCCAGGTCTGGCCAGGCGTCTCAGGTCTGGTGGTGGCGAGCGCCATCGGGACTGCGGTGTTGGGCCCGCCCGCAGTTGCGCTCGGCGGTCACGCGCTGCTGGACCCACACGTCGTCGTACTGGGGATAGTGGTCGGTTTGCTCAGTTCGGCCGTGCCGTACAGCTTGGAGATGGTGGCGCTGAGGCGGATCCCCGCTCGCATCTTCGGCATCTTGATGAGCTTGGAGCCCGGCGTTGCGGCCGTGGCGGCCTTGGTCTTGCTGGGTGAGGTGCTGACGCCAGGGCAGTGGTTCGCGATCGCCTGCGTCGTCGTCGCATCGGTCGGCGCGACCCGGACTGACCGCGATCCGCCCCTGACGGTCGGCTAGTGACCGAATGTGTCGGAGTCCGTGACGCCGACGCCGCCACGGTCCAGCGAGGACAGCTCTGCCATCTCGTCGACACTCAATTCGAAGTCGAAGAGATCGAGGTTCTCCGCGATCCGGTCTGGGTTCGCGGACTTCGGAATCGCGACCAGGCCGAGCTGGAAGTGCCACCGCAGCACCACCTGGGTGGAGGTCTTGCCGTGCCGCGCGCCGATCCGGACCACCGTCGGATCGGACCGCAACTCTGTTCTGGATGCGCCGATCGGGCTCCAGGACTCGATGACGATCCCGTTCTCCGCGGCGTAGGCGCGGTCTGCCGTCCGGGTCGCATACGGACTCAGCTGGATCTGGTTCACGTCGGGGACGATCCCGGTCTCGTCGTAGACCCGTTGAAGATGAGCCGGCTTGAAATTCGAGGTACCGATGGCGCGCAGCCGCCCCTCGTCCAGGAGCGCGGCGAGGCCGCGGAGCGCGTCGAGGTAGCGATCTTGGTCGGGATTCGGCCAGTGCACCAAGAGCAGATCGATGTAGTCGGTCCCCAACCGCCGCAGACTCGCCTCGAACGCCTGTCGGACTCCCTCAACGCTGTGCCATCGCCGGTTGAACTTGGTGGTGAGGAAGATTGCCTCACGGTCGATGCCGGAGTCGCGGATACCCTGACCGACCCCATCCTCGTTCCGGTAGTTCTCCGCGGTGTCGATCAACCGGTATCCCGCCTGCAACGCCGTTCGGATCTGAGCGGCGGAGTCGTCGCCGCGGAGCGGCCAGGTTCCGATGCCGACGGCCGGGATGTGCGCTCCGTGCCGCAACGGCAGCGTCGGCACCGCCGCCGCTGCGGCTGGCTGCGGTGACTGGGCAGCAGACATCGGCATCTCCTCACGGTCGAGAAATCAGGTTGGAAGCGCCCAGGTGCCGCCCGCGGCGATCACCAGGCCGTCGGCAATCAGCGACGCGAGCGCGCGCTCCCGCTGCGCTCGATCTTGCCACGCTGCTGCGACCTGCTCGGCGGTCACCGGCTCGTCGCTCGAGCGGAGGACGGCGAGCAGAGCCCCCCGACAGTGGCGGTCGGTGCCGTGATACGACTGGCCGCGCCGCGGCGGACCTTCCCAGCGCGGAAATCCCGCGGCTCGCCAGCCGCACAGGTCCGCGACCGGGCAATGCCCACAGCGCGGTTGCCGGGCCACGCAGACGAGCGCTCCCAATTCCATCGACGCCCTCGCCCAGTCAGCCGCCGCGGCCGGCTCGCCGGGGAGCACCTGAGTGGCGAGCGTGGTTTCGTCGCGAGTGAGCGCGGTCCCCGGATACGCGACGGCGGACCAGATCCGGGCGAGGACCCGTCTGACGTTCGTGTCCAACACCACGTGTCGCTGACCGAAAGCGAACGATGCGACGGCGGCCGCGGTGTAGGTGCCTACGCCTGGGAGCTCGAGGAGTGTGTCGATATCGGTTGGCACCTCCCCGTCGTGCCGGTCGGTGATGATCGTCGCCGCCTGGTGCAGACGCAGAGCACGCCGGGGGTACCCGAGTCGCCCCCACGCCCGCAGCGCGTCTGCGGCCGGGCTGTCGGCCAGGGCGACCGGTGACGGCCAGCGGTCAAGCCATGCTTGCCATGGTCCGCGAACCCGTTCGACGGGCGTCTGCTGCAGCATGAATTCGCTCACCAGGACCGCCCACGGGCCGACACCCGGTCGGCGCCACGGCAGGTCCCGAGCGTTGACCGAGTACCACGCGCCAACCCGAGCGACGACTGCCCCGGGATCGGGCGGGCAGCCATCCTTCGGCGCGAGCGCGGACGGTGCGACGCGGCGCGACGAGGTGGGCGCGGGAGACGGCATCCCGGCCACCGTACCGTCGGCACGGGGCCGCTTGAGACGGTGTCGCTGCTGCGCTTGGGATGGCGTCGCCGGACCGTCCGAGCGCCTCGGCGGGGCCGCGGCGCGCCTGCCGCCGGTGCCCGCGCGCGGTGCCTAAAGTTCGCTCATGAGCAGTGTGCTCCACCCCGTGGGACCCGAGTCGAAGCAGATCTACTGGAAGCGCCGGGTGGCTGTTCTCGTCGCAGCGATCATCGTCTTGGCGGTGCTCATCGCGGTCGTCGTCAACAGCACCAGTCAGGGCTCTGCGGTACAAGACCCGCCACGGCTGGTTGACCCGACGCCGACCAGTGCGCCGACACACTCGCCGACTCCGAGCGCCCGCCCAACGGCGAGTCCGCGGCCCACGGCCGCCCGCAGCGCAGCACCTACCGCTGCGCAGCGTCGGGGCCAAGGACAGGTGAGCGCTGTGAGTACGCCGACACTGTCCCCGAAACCGACTCCGACCCCGGTTCCCACGTCGACGAGCGCGACCAAGGTCGTCCAGAAGGTCGGTCCGGTGCGGTGTGCCCCGACCGAATTGAAGGCGACGCTCAAGGGCAAGCGGACCCTCAAGGCCAAGCAGGCGGCCACCTTCTCGGTAGCGGTGACCAACGTGTCCGAGGTCGCGTGCATCGCGGCGGTGAGCGGGAAGAACTTCGAACTGAAGATCTACTCGGGCCGCGACAGGATCTGGAGCACTGACGACTGCAGCACCGCCGTCAAGACGGCCGTCAAGACCCTCGCCGCCGGCCAGGCGTTGGAGTGGAAGCAGACCTGGGACGGCCGTCGTTCGAAGGCCGATTGCAAGCGCCGTCCGGAAACCCCGCGGTCTGGCACGTACTTCGCCACTGCGCAGTACAAGGGCGCGAAGCCGGTGCAGCAGCGCCTGCTCATCGGCTGACCTCCGCTCGAGCCCGACCCGGAACAGCTACTCCAGACCCTCGGTGTAGGCCGATTCGGCGAGTCGGCTCAGCCCGTCCCGGACGGCTCGTGCACCGTTCTCACTGACCCCGTCGACCGCCTGGAGGTCGGCATGGCTGGCGGCAAACAACGCTTGGAGGCTGCCGAACCGGTCCACGATCCGGTCGGCGGTTGCTTCGGGTAGCCGGTTGATCTGCGCGAGCTGGCGGTGGCCGCGGGGGGAAACCGGAGCATCCAGCAGGCTATGAGCCGGGAAGCCGATCCGCGCCGCGACCGTCAGCGGGTCGAGCAGTTCGGCGGTGGTGAGCGCATGGAGTCCGGCGAGGCCGAAGCGGACGACACCCGATGGCCTGTAGTCGCGTTCCAACAGCGAGCGCAGCTCCGGGATGCCGGCGCTCAGCTCGCGCAGTTGCAGGGTCAGCAGGCGTCCGTCGCTGCCTAGCTCGACCACGTAGTCGCTCAGTTCCGCGTCGAGCCGTCGGACCATTTCAAGCCGCTGGGCAACGAGCGCGACATCCTTGACTGTCACTGCATCGTGCACTTCGAGCGCGGAGAGCCGATTCGTCAGCTCGCGCAGCCGGGATCGATATCGCTCCAACGTCTGCAATGCCTGATTGGCGCGGCTCAGGATCTGATCGGAGTGCTCAACCAGATGGCGAGTGCCGTCGAGATAGAGCGCGATGGTGGCCATTGACGCCGAGATCGACACCACCGGCACACCGCACTGGCGAGCGACGCGGTCGGCCGTCCGGTGCCGAGTCCCCGTTTCCAGCGTCTCGATCTCCGCGTCCGGCATTAATTGCACGCCCGCACGGACGATCCGATCCGACGCAGTGTCGAAGACGATCGCACCGTCCATCTTCGCCAGCTCGCGCAGGGCTGTTGGGGTGAAAGGAACGTCGAGCGCAAATCCGCCGGAGCAGATCTTGCCCACCAGCTGATTGCGCCCGAGAACGATCAGCGCTCCGGTCCGGCCTCGCAGGATGCGCTCGAACCCGTCCCGAAGTGGGGTGCCCGGTGCGATGATCGCGAGGTAGTCGAGAAGCCGATCACGCTGCGCGTCATCCAGCACCAACTCTTCTCCCATCGCCGTGCTGTCCGCCCTCGCCGGGGACCTTGCCGGGTGCCGCCTCGACGCTATCAACATCGGCCGCGCCAGTGGATCGCGGCGTACTCCCTCGCCGGGCCTTCGCGGCGAGGTCGAGCGTGGACAGTGCCTGGGCGAGGGTGGGCACGGCGTGCACGAGCATGCCCGAGTGCACCGTCATCAACGGGTCGGTCGAGTTCGGCGATTCTGCGGGGATGACCGCCTCCGCGAAACCCAGCCTGGCAGCCTCGCTCAGCCGGCGCTCGGTCCCAGGCAGCCGCCGCAGCTCCCCGGCCAACCCCACCTCGCCCAAGGCGATCACCCGCTGAGGGAGAGGGCGGTTCATCGCGGCTGAGGCCACGGCAAGAGCGGCGGCGAGGTCGGCACCCGGATCGGTCACCTTCGCACCGCCGACCGTCGAGACGTAGACATCGCGCTCCGACATCCGGAGGCCGCAGCGGCGCTCCAGCACGGCCAGCACCATCGCAATCCGGCCGCCGTCCACCCCGTGCACGGTGCGCCGGAGCGGAGGCCCCGCGGTCGGTGCCACCAGCGCTTGAAGCTCGGCCAGCAGCGGACGGCGACCCTCCATAGTGACCGTGATCGCTGTCCCCGGAACCGGAGCGGAGTGTCGCGAGGTAAACAGACCCGACGGATCGGCCACCTCGGTGATGCCGTGCTCGGCCATCTCGAAGCAGCCCACTTCGTCGGCCGGACCGAATCGATTCTTGGTCGCGCGCACCATCCGGAAGCCGGAGTGCCGGTCTCCCTCGAAGGCGAGCACCACGTCGACCAGGTGCTCAAGCAGCCGAGGGCCTGCGATGGCGCCGTCTTTCGTGACATGCCCGACGACAAGCACTGCCATGCCGCGGCGCTTGGCCACCCGGACGAGCGCGCCGGTGACCTCGCGCACCTGGGCCACGCCGCCCGGCGATCCGTCCACCTCGGCCGTGCCCACCGTCTGCACGGAATCGACGACGAGCAGGCTCGGCGCGACCTGCTCGACGTGGCCGAGGATGGTGGAAAGGTCCGTTTCGGCGGCCAGGTAAAGCTCATCGGCCAGCGCGCCCGTGCGGCCCGCGCGCAGGCGCACCTGTGCCGCCGATTCCTCGCCGGTGACATACAGAGTCCTTCTCCCGGCGCCAGCCCAGCGGGCGGCGGCCTCGAGCAGCAGGGTCGACTTGCCCACTCCGGGTTCCCCGGCCAGGAGGACGGCGGCGCCGGGCACCAGCCCGCCACCGAGAACCCGATCCAGCTCGCCGATCCCGGTCGGCGCGCGCGACGCCAGGTCGGGATCGACCTGGGTGATCGGCACAGCGCCAGCGGTTGGTCGGGTGCTCCGGTGCTCGGCGAGCACCCGGGTCGCACCGGCCTCGGTGACCGTGCCCCAGGCTTGGCACTCGCCGCACCGACCGACCCAACGGCTCGTCGACCAGCCGCACTCGCTGCATCGGTGAGTCGCACGTGTGTTCGTTTTCGTCACGGGTCTGAAACTAGCGGCCTGGGCTGACAGAATCAGGCCGCGCGCGCCGCGCCGCGCCGGACGGACCGACCCGTAGGTTGGTGGGATGTCAGCTCAGTCGGCGCGATCGGCCTCGGCACTCGTGTTTCCCCGCGGGTTGTGGCTGCAGGCTGCCGGCGGCTTCGCCGCAGCGGGGGTGATCGTGGGGCTGTCGGTCTCACGGCAGTGGGCATCCTGTACGTCGGCTCCGGCCTGCGCTCGGCTGCGCACCGATATCGGACTGCTGCCGCTGCAAGCCAAGTCAGCCGCGGCCTGGGTGCCGACAGCCGCCGCGCTCGGTGCGCTCGCTGCCACCCTCCTCGCTCTGGTGTGGATCTGGGTCGTGCTGCGGTTGGCCGCCGACCGGCGGCTCGCGATCGCGGGTCTGATCGCGTCAGCGCCGCTGGTGGTGACGGCGGTCGCAGCCTGGCTCGGTGTCGCTGACCAGCAGTTCTGGTGGGACAACCTCGGGCTGTGGACCGCTACCGGCGCGGTCGGGGAGTTGCTGGCGCTGGCGTGGCTCGTCTACGTGGTGATGTCGGAGCGGATCCCGCTCGCCAGACGCTCCGCGCAGTGCCTCGTGGTGGTGGTCTTGGCTGCACCCTCGTTCGGTCCGATGCACCAGGCCGCGGAGTTTCTCGCCCTGGGAGTCCTCGACAGCTCCGGCCCGGTGCCCCGTTATCTCGGGGCCGGCATTGCCGTGTGGCTGTTGCTCGGGGCCGTCGCGCTGCTGGTGCTGGCCCAGCTCGGGACGCGGGATGCGGCGCGCGGACGCCTGGATCGGCTGGACTGAGTCGTTGGTCAGGTCACGCCGCCGCCGCGAGGGTGGCCGCCGCACCGTCAGTCGAATGCGGGCATCGCCGCGAGGACGTCCACCACGCGCTGGTTCGCCTCCGGCTCACCGATGGTGATCCGGATGCCGTCGAACGGGCCGCCATCGGCGTAGGGCCGGACCATCAAGCCGGCCTCGGTGAACCTCGCAGCCGTCTCCGCCGTTCGGGACCCTGACGGCAACCAGACGAAGTTGCCCTGAGCGGCAGGGATCGCCAGACCGAGAGCGCGCAGGGCGGTCGCCAACGATTCGCGCGCGTCGACCAGGGTGCTCACCCGTTGCATCAGTTCCGGCTCGGCGTGCAGCGAGGCGACCGCAGCCGCCTGCGCGGCGATGGAGACACCGAACGGCAACGCGGTGGCGCGGACCGCAGCCGCAACCACCTCGTCCGCGATGCAGTAGCCGACCCGGAATCCAGCCAGCCCATACGCCTTGGAGAAGGTCCGGAGCACCGCGACATTGGGGAACTCGGCGGCGAGTTCAAGACTGCGGACGGCGGCCGGATCGGTGACGAACTCCACGTACGCCTCGTCGAGGACCACCAGCACGTCGGCGGGGACGCGGCGGACCAGGGAGACGACGTCGTCGTGGCGCAACGCGGGGCCGGTCGGATTGTTCGGCGTGCAGAGCAGGAGCACGCGCGTCGTCTCGTCGACTGCCGCGGCCATCGCGTCGAGGTCATGCTCGGCACCGCTGCCGAGCGGCACGCGGACGCTCGTCGCGCCGGTCAGCTGTACAGCGATCGGATACGCCTCGAAGCTCCGCCACGCGTAGACGACGGTGGCGCCGGGCTCGCAGATCGCCTGCAGCAGGTGGTAGAGCACGGCGACCGAGCCGGTGCCGAAGGCGAGCTGTCCCGATCTGACCCCCAGCCGCTCGCGCAGCGCGGCCGTCAACTCGGCGTTCGCCATGTCCGGATAGCGATTCATCCGGGCAACGGCCACTTCGGTGGCAGCGAGGACCCCGGGCAGCGGGGGATAGGGGTTCTCGTTGCTGGACAGCTTGTACGGGGTCAGCCCGGCCGCAGCGACAGGCGGGCGACCAGGCACGTAGGCAGGAAGCGCGGCGACGGCGGGTCGAATAGGGATGGGCACAGCGGGATCAGATCCGGACGTCACCGCTCGGCGTGCTGAAGACGGCAGCTGACAATCCGGGCCGGTCGCCCGCGCCGAGCCAGTCGATGTCGATGTCGGCGAGGACCCGCTCGCTCTGGCCGCCGAGCCACTCGTCGACCCGCGGGTGGTCGCCCGCGATGTCGATGCTGCGCAGGCCGATGGCCCCACCGCCCACGGACGGGTGCTTGCTCGACGGGCTGACCCAGCGGACGAAGAACGGCAACTGGGGGTCGGCTTGGAGATCCTTCACACCCAACTGCTCCCACACCAAGAGGGTGTCGTCGGGGAGATGGCGCTGGCCCTCCACGGGCGGCCGCCCGAGCCGCGCGGAGACGGGTGTCAGGTCATCGACGGCGACGACCCAGCCCAGCCAGCCGCCACCCTCTCGCGAGCGTGCTCTGACAGCTTGACCGAACGGTGCCTTGTCGGCGGACGGGTGGTCGAGCACGCCGACCACCTCCAGGTAGCGACCGCCGGCGAGTGGAAGAGTCCGGTTGCACGTGCCGAAACGTGGATGGAAGCCACCGTCGACGAACTGGACGCCAAGGCGGTCGCCCAATCGTGCTGCGGTCTCCTCCAGGCCCTCCGGCCCGGCCGCGTACGACAGGTGGTCCAAGCGCATGTCGCTATCTTTGCGCGCCGCTCGTGATCAGCGACGCCAGGGGGCCGTTCGCGGACGAGCCCGGCCGGCGGAGGCCGGATGATCGAGCCGTCTTCCCCGCCGACTCTCGAACTCCGCGCAGAGGGCCTGGAGCACTGCGTAGGCGGGCTCGCCGACGAGCGCGACCAGCTCGTCGCGGAGTGCGCGGTAGACGGGCTCGGGCGCGACATGGGCTTCGGTGTTGGCGGTGCAGTACCAGTCGAAGTCGTGCCCGCCCGGTCCCCAGCCCGCTCGGTCGTACTCGCCGATCGTGACTTCGGTGTAGCGGGTGTCATCCGGCCTGACCACCTCCCGGAACTCCCGCCGCAGCGGCAGCTGCCAGCACACATCCGGCTTGGTCTGCACCGGGCTGCGCTCTTGGCGCAGGGCCAGCTGGTGCAGCGCGCATCCCGCCCCGGCCGCAAATCCGGGCCGGTTCAGGAAGATGCAGGCACCGTCAACCAGGCGGGTCACGCGTCCAGGGTCTGAGCCGTCCGGCACCGTGTCGTCGGACTCGGTGCCGACCCACCCGTCCGCCATCCCGGTGCGCTGGTACTGCCAGAGGTCCGGGGTGAGTTCGGCGACCGCACGTGCGACCCGACTCTCGTCGTCGGCATCGGCGAAATGCGCGCCGAGCGTGCAGCAACCGTCGTCGGGTCGGTCGTGGTACACGCCTGCGCAGCCGCGGCCGAAGATGCACGTCCAGCGCGACGTCAGCCAGGTCAGGTCGCATCGGAACACCTGCTCGTCGTCGGCCGGATCGACGAACTCGGCGAAGGCTCGCGGGAATCGAGTCACGACCTCGGGCATCGTCTGAGTATGGCCGGTCGGCCACCGAGCCCACACACCCATTCCTCCGCGCAGCGACGGAGATCGGAGCAGGCTGCTCGGCGGCGCAGGGGGCTAGTCTGGTGAACGTGCCTGCTCCGGACGTCGCTGTCGAGCCAGAGGTGGTGGCACGCGCCGACGCGGAGCTGATCCACGTGCCGACCGCCAAGGTCGGTCTCTCCACGTCGTCGGTCTATCCCGAGACGACGTCAAGTGCGTTCGAGATCGCGCGACGCCTCGGCTACGACGGGGTTGAACTGATGGTCGGCATCGACCCGGTCGCGGCCGACATCGATGCGGTGGAGAAGCTGCGTGACTACCACGGGGTGCCGGTGCTCGCGGTGCACGCGCCGTGCCTGCTGATCACGCAGCGCGTCTGGGGTACCGACCCGTGGGCAAAGCTCGAGCGCTCGGCGGCGGCAGCACATCAACTCGGCGCCGACACGGTCGTGGTGCACCCACCGTTCCGGTGGCAGCGCGACTACGCCCGCGGTTTCGTGGAGGGCGTACGCCGACTGGCCGAGACCACCGGGATCCGTTTTTGCGTCGAGAACATGTATCCGTGGCGGACCCCGGGCGGGGAACTGAAGGCCTACCTGCCGGGCTGGGATCCCACCGATCTGGACTATGCCGATCTCACCTTGGATCTCTCCCACGCCTCGACCGCCAATCAGCAGTCGCTCGACCTTGCTCGCTCATGGGGTTCACGGCTGCGCCACATCCACCTCACCGACGGGACGGGCTCAGCGAAGGACGAGCATCTCGTTCCTGGCCGCGGCGATCAGCAGGCGGGTCGGCTGTTGTCCTACCTGGCCGAGCAGGACTTCACCGGCCATGTCGTCTTGGAGGTGAACTCGCGCAAGAGCGGTTCACGTGCCCAGCGCGAAGCCGATCTTGCGGAGTCCCTGGCATTCGCACGGCTGCACCTGGCGGCGCCGGTGCGCGCGTCGTACGCCGTTGACGGCAGCGGGGTCGTTCAGGGCCGCTAGCCCTCTCGCTGACCTGCCTCGGTCGGCGGTCAGCGCCCACGCTTACGATCGCCGAAGGTCGGCTGCACCGGTGAAGTGCCGTCGGGGCCAAGCATCGGTCTTGCCTCGTGTAACGAACGCCGAGCGGTCCGACACCGTGTCGTGACTGAGCGTGAAGACAGTGGTCGACGAGAGGGGAAGCCCGGTGTCCACCGATAGCGTGGCGCTGCGGGACTGCGCAGCGGTGCACGGCTACGTCGGTCGGGTCTGCTTCAAGAAGGGCCCGCCCGGTCGGGTCGGCGCAGAACTCGAATGGCTCGTGGCGGATGCCGCCGATCCCGGACTCCCCGTCTCCTCTCCCGCGCTTGATCAGCTCCTCGACCACTATGGCCGCACCGATGGCACCAGCACATTGACACTGGAACCCGGCGGCCAGGTCGAGTTGAGCTCCCCGGTTGCCGATTCCCTGGACGTCTGCTGGCGCAGCTTGCGCCGCGACGTCGATCGCCTCGGGGTGGGGCTCCGCCAGGCCGGACTGGCGCCCCTGCCGACAGCGTTGGAGCCGGTCCGCCCCCCTCGCCGGATCCTGACCTCTCCGCGCTACGACGCAATGCAGGAGTTCTTCGACGCTCGAGAGCCGGCGGGGCTGCTGATGATGACGCAGACGGCCGCCCTGCAGGTCAACCTCGACATCGGCGCAGATGCCGGCGACGCCACCGAGCGCTGGCGCGCCCTGCATGACCTGGGCCCGCTGCTGGTGGCCACCTTCGCCAACTCCCCGCTGCACGACGGCGGCCCGACGGGCTGGAAGTCCACCCGTCACCACTACTGGCAGCGACTGGAGCGCACTGTTGCGCAGGAGAGCGCAGCGTTGAGCGATCCCGTCTCGGCTTGGGCGGAGCGGGTGCTGGACGCCCCGGTGATGATCGTTCGGGATGGCCGACGGTGGCGGGCCGGTCCGGGTTTCAGCTTCCGCGACTGGGTCGTCGGCGCCGCGGGTGGCCGGCCGCCCACCGAGGACGACCTGCGGTACCACTTGACGACCATCTTCCCGCCGGTGCGCGCGCGTGGATGGTTCGAAGTGCGCTACCTGGACGCTCAATCCGCCGCGTGGTGGCCGGTTCCGCTCGCCGTGCTGGTGGCGCTGATCGAGGATCCCGCGGCGCGAGCGGTCGCGCCAGCCGCCACGGCCCCACTACGGAGGGGGTGGCGGCGAGCGGCCCGCCATGGGCTGGCCGACCCGGAGTTCGCGGTCGCGGCCCGCCAGCTGATGGCAACCGCAGTGGCAGCGCTGCCGCGGGTGGGGGCGAGCGTGGAGCTGACGGCGTTGGTGACCGAGTTCGCCGAGCGCTACACCGAGCGTGCTCGCTGCCCGGCCGACGACGCCCTCGACGAGTGGCACCGTTCCCGGCTGAACGGCGTCGCCTCGTCGTCGCCGGTCTGGCCCCCATCGGAGCCCGAGGGCTGGCTCGCCGGTCACCGACCAACGGTCGAGAGAGGAATCGCATGACTGCCGACGTCCACCCGGCCAGCGAGGACGCGCTGAAGGCCTACATCGCACGCGAACTCGGACGGGTCCGAGATCGCTCCCACGGGCTCACCACGGCGGTCCTCGACGACGCCGAGTTGACAGCTCAGCACTCCAGGCTGATGTCGCCGCTGGTCTGGGATCTTGCCCACGTCGGCAACTACGAGGAGCTCTGGCTGCTCCGCGCGGCCGCCGGCATCGAGCCGATGCGACCGGAGATCGACAGTCTCTACGATGCGTTCGAGCACCCGCGTGCGACGCGCATCCAGCTGCCGCTGCTCACCCCGGCGGAGTCCACCGCCTACATCGGACTGGTACGCCGCAAGGTTCTGGACGCGCTGGACGGCGCCGCGCTGGAGGGGCCGGACGCCCTGCTCGGCGACGGCTTCGTGTTCGGGATGGTGCTGCAGCACGAGCACCAACACGACGAGACGATGCTCGCCACCCATCAGCTCAGGCAGGGCCTGCCGGCGCTGCCGACCGGTGATCAGGCTCCCGCGCCGCTGTCGAGGCACTGGCCGGCTGAGGTCGTGGTGCCGGGCGGGCCGTTCGTGATGGGCACCTCGACTGATCCGTGGGCCTACGACAACGAGCGCCCGGCTCACACGGTCGATGTTCCGGCGTTCGCGATCGACACCACCCCGGTGTCCAACCAGGCCTACCTCGCATTCGTCGAGAGCGGCGGCTACGACGACCCGCGGTGGTGGGCGTCAGAGGGCTGGGAGTGGCGAAACCGGTCGGGCAAGCGCGCCCCGGCGTTCTGGTTCACCGATGCCGGGCAGTGGCTTCGGCGGCGCTTCGGGCGCGTCGAGGAGCTGCCACTGGCCGAGCCGGTGCAGCACGTCTGCTGGTACGAGGCGGAAGCCTTCGCGCGCTGGTCCGGCCGCCGCCTGCCGAGCGAGGCGGAGTGGGAGAAGGCCGCGTCGTGGGACCCGGCCGTCGGCCGCAAGCGCCGGTACCCCTGGGGGGACGAAGCGCCGACGGCCGAACGGGCCAACCTCGGCCAGTCTCGGTATCGGCCGACGCCCGTCGGTTCCTTCCCGGCCGGCGCCTCGGCCTACGGCGTGCTGCAGCTCCTCGGTGACGTCTGGGAGTGGACCAGCACCGACTTCACCGGCCACCCCGGCTTCTGCACGTTCCCGTACAAGGAGTACTCAGAGGTGTTCTTCGGCACGGACTACAAGGTTCTGCGCGGTGGCGCCTGGGCCACCGACCCGCTCGCGTGCCGGAACACCTTCCGGAACTGGGACTATCCCATCCGGCGGCAGATCTTCGCCGGCTTCCGCACGGCTCGGAGTCTGTGACGGTGTGTCGCCACCTCGCCTATCTCGGGCACCCGCGGACGCTGCGAGCGCTGCTGATGGAGCCGCCGCATTCCCTCGAACGCCAGTCCTGGGCACCCCGCCGGCAGCGGCACGGCACGGTCAACGCCGATGGGTTCGGTGCCGGCTGGTACGTCCCGGGCCGGGCTGAGCCGGTCCGCTACCGGCGGGCGCAGCCGATCTGGAGCGATGCGTCGTTCGCATCCTTGGCGCCGACGATCGCCACTCGGTGCGCGCTCGCTGCGGTGCGATCGGCCACTCCCGGCTTCGGGCCGGACGAGTCGTGCGCCGCGCCGTTCCTCCATGGCCGCTGGCTGTTCAGCCACAACGGTCGGCTGAGCGACTGGCAGCGGGCCCGTCGAGCCCTCGGCGGCGCGGTCCTCGACGTCGGGGAGGCGGCGGCGCCGGTCGACTCCGCACTGCTCTTCGGTGTCGCCGCGTCCGCCTGGTCGGCCGGCCACTCCGTAGGGAGCGGTCTCGCGCAGGCGGTGGCTGCCGGCATCGACAGCGGCGGCGGCCGCCTGACTCTGCTCGCCACCGACGGTCAGGTCATCGCCGGCACGGTCGTCGGCGAGCCCTTGTACGTGCTCCGCGGCGACGGTTTCTGCGTCGTGGCCTCGGAGCCGTACGACGACGATCCGGCGTGGCAGGAGGTCCCTGACGGCTCTCTCGTCACGGCGTCAGCGGACGCGATCGGCTTGGAACCGATCGAGGGCATCCTCGGCTCGACCGATCTCGGTGGAGCAGGTAGCGATCTCAGCGCAGCAGAGAAGGATTCTCGATGACCACCACCGCCAGTGGCGCACGGCTGGATGTCCACCTCAGCGAGGAAGACCTGCGCGCCACGTTGCTGGCCGACGTCGCCTCGGGACTGACCGGCACGCCGAAGACGCTTCCGCCCAAGTACTTCTACGACGCCCGTGGCAGCGAGCTGTTCGAACAGATCACGGCCTTGCCCGAGTACTACCCGACGCGCACCGAACACGCGGTGCTCACCACACATGCGGCGGCGATCGCCGAGGCGGCCGGACCGATCACCACCCTGGTCGAACTCGGCTCGGGATCGTCGTCGAAGACCCGGCTGCTGTTGGACGCGCTCGCGCTCGCTGGACCGCTTCGCCGCTACGTCCCGGTCGACGTCAGTCCGAGCGCTCTGCAGGATGCCTGCGGCCGGCTGGCGGAGGAGTATCCCGACCTGGACCTGCATGCTGTGGTCGCCGATTTCGAGTCGCATCTGGACCGTCTTCCTGATGGCGGGCGCCGTCTGGTCGCCTTCCTCGGCAGCACGATCGGCAATCTGGACCCAGCGCAACGCGCCACGTTCTACCGCTCCCTGCGGGCCGCGCTGGACCTCGGTGACGCGTTCGTGATCGGGGTGGATCTGGTCAAGGATCCGGGTCGGCTGGTGTCCGCGTACGACGACGCCGCCGGCGTCACCGCAGAATTCAACCGCAACGTGTTGCACGTCCTGAACCGCGCCGTCGGTGCCGATTTTGTGCCGGAGGCGTTCGACCACGTCGCGCGGTGGGACGAGCGGGCGGAGTGGATCGAGATGCGGCTGCGAGCCCAACGCCCGATGGCGGTGCGGATCGCAGACCTCGATCTGCGGGTGGAGTTTGCCGAGGGGGAGGAACTGCGCACCGAGATCTCCGCGAAGTTCAGGCGCGGGATCGTCGCCGGAGAGCTCGAGGCGGCCGGATTCCGGCTCCGGCGATGGTGGACCGATCCGGCCGGAGACTTCGCTGTCGCCCTGGCATTTCCACTCTGACCTCGGCCTTTGCCGGCTAGCACGGATTTTGGGTTGACTCGGGGCGCTGGCTAGCATGCCCAGGTCTCCTCCCCGCTGCGGTTGCGAGACGCCCCATCGATCGTCTGGGAGACGTGTCGCGAGATGACCAAGCCTGTGTTTGCCGATCCCTCCGGAGTGCGGGTGCTCGCCGCGCAGTGGGGCGTCCGGGGCGTCGTCGCGCTGACCGGACTTCTGGTGGCCGCGGTCGCTGTCGTCCTCCAGGTGCGGGTGCCACTGCCGAGCCTGGATCGCGTCGGCGGCGGTGATGACCGCGCTCCTCTTCCTATCGCAGCGCCGGTGACTCAGCCTGTTCCGCGGGTGGTCCGCGACCGCATTCTGCCCGCCACCGCCGCGGCGGGCGCTGCCGGCGGCGGCGCAGGGCTGGCCGGAGTCCCTGACACGGATGGCCGTGGAGTCGCGGCGCCTCCTCCGTCGCGGACCGACGATGCGATGTCGAAGCCACGCTCGGATCGGCCGACGCGTGTGCCGCGCCGCGGTGCAGCCGCCCCCGCGCCTCCCGGCTCGGCACCCGGTGCCCCGACTGCCAAGCCCAAGGCCAAGGGGAGTCCCCGCGCTGCGAAGCCCCGGAATCCGAGGGCCGCTGTGCCCGGGGACCCGCGATCGCAGCGCCCATCACAACACCCGACGCCGAAGGGGAAGGGCAAGGGCCTGAGCAAGCGATCCAGCGGTGATGCCGCCGGCGCTGCCACGTCAGGCTGACGACCCGGATGGCGTCACGTCGGCCCGTGAATGCCCCGCGCGCGCACTGGTTGCTGCTGGCCGTAGTGCTCGCGCTGCTGATGGCTGCGCTGTTGCTCGCGGGCATCAGCACAGGCCAGGTGGGGGAGGGCGCTCAGACGCCCGAGTCTCGTGCTGCTTCGGGTTCCGTGCCCACTGCGTTCCTCGAGGGTGGACCGATCGTCGACGCCGACAGGCCCGATCAGGCCGGGTTGGTCGTCCCCGAACGGGAGGTCGTGCTCACGTTCGATGACGGACCCACCCCGTACACCGAGGAGATCCTCGACCTGCTCCGGGCCCGAGGTGTGCCGGCGACCTTCTTTCTGGTGGGCGCACGCGCGGCAGATCGCCCGGACCTCGTTGGCCGGATGCACGCGGAAGGTCACGAGGTCGGCGTGCACACGTTCACCCATGCCAACATCGCCAACGTCAGTCCGTGGCGACAGCAGGTCGAACTCGACCAGAGCCAACTCGCCATCGCTGCGGCGACAGGGCACACCACCAGCCTGCTGCGACCGCCCTACTCCTCCCAGGTCGGAAACGTCAGCTATGCCGAGTGGCAGGCGATCGAGCGCGCACGCGGCTACCGCGTCGTCTACACCGACCTGGACACGCGGGACTGGGACGACACCACCCCCGACCGGATCGCGGCCGCGGCCATGCCCGTGGGCAATCGCGGCGCGGTTGTGATGTTGCACGACGGCGGGGGCGACCGGTCCCGGACCGTCGCCGCGCTCGATCGCATGATCGATCAACTCCAGCAGCGCGGGTACCGGTTCGTGACGGTCAGCGAGGCTGCCGGGCTGTCGACGCCCTGGCACCAGGCCACTCGAACCCAGATCTGGCAGGGTGCGGTGATCTGTGGCGTCGTCGGAACGGCAACTGCCACGGTGTCAGCGCTGAAGGTGGCGTTCATCCTGCTCGCCCTGCTGGCAGTGCTCCGCACGGTGCTGCTGCTGGCATTGGCGCGACGCCACGACGTGCAACCCCCGCTTGGTCCGGCGCCGGCGGCGGAATGGCCGGCGGTGTCGGTCATCGTGCCCGCGTTCAACGAGGAGGTGGGCATCGCCGCGGCTGTGCGATCGCTCGCGGCGAGCCGCTATCGGGGGCTGGAGATCATCGTTGTCGACGACGGCTCCACCGACCGAACGGCCGAGATCGTCGAGGGGCTCGGGCTCCCCGGCGTCCGGCTGATCCGGCAGCCCAACGGGGGTAAGCCGTCGGCCCTCAACAGCGGGATCGGCGCCGCTCGGCACGACGTCCTCGTCCTGGTGGACGGAGACACCGTGTTCGAGCCGGATTCGGTGTCCGAACTGGTTCGTCCGCTACTGGCGCCGGGTGGGGATCAGATCGGCGCGGTGTCCGGCAACACGAAGGTCGGGAACCGCCGGGGTCTGCTGGGTCGCTGGCAGCACATCGAGTACGTGATCGGGTTCAACCTCGATCGGCGGATGTATGACGTGCTGCAGTGCATGCCGACCGTCCCGGGGGCGATCGGCGCGTTCCGGCGGCAGGCGCTCGTTGACGTTGGTGGGCTCAGCGACGACACCCTGGCCGAGGACACCGACCTCACGATGGCCGTTTGCCGCGCAGGCTGGCGGGTGGTGTACGCCCCGCAGGCGCGCGCCTGGACCGAGGCTCCGGCGACGCTCGGACAGCTCTGGCGGCAGCGGTACCGGTGGGGCTACGGAACGCTGCAAGCGATGTGGAAGCACCGGCATGCCGCGGTGGAGCACGGTGCAGCGGGCAAGCTCGGTCGTCGCGGCCTTCCGTACCTGCTCGCGTTCCAGGTCGTGCTGCCGCTGCTGGCTCCGGTCATCGACATCGCCACCCTCTACGCGCTGTTCGTGTCGTGGACGCCCGAGCTGTTGTACGTCACGCTCGGCTTCGGGCTGCTCCAACTGATTGCGGCGGGATACGCCTTCCGGTTGGACGGGGAGTCTCCCCGGCCGCTGTGGAGCCTTCCGCTGCAGCAGGTCGTCTACCGGCAGCTGATGTATCTCGTCGTGCTGCAGTCGGTTGCCAGCGCGGTCTACGGCGTCCGCCAGCGCTGGCGGGTGATGCGACGGGTCGGACTGGACTCAGCACCGCTCGCGGCGCTGGCCGACGCCGCGGTCTCCGACCGCCGGTAGGCATCCAGCGCCGAGGGCAGCGTGGGGAAGAACATCTCGGCGCCGATGGTGTCGACCAAACCGGCAGCGGCCATCGCTTGATGAACCTCGAAACGGACCCGGGCGACGGCGAACGCGATCCCGCGCTCGTTGAGGGTTGCCCGCAACTCCTCAAGCGCCTCGGCGGCAGTGGAGTCGATGTTGACGTTCGCCTCCGCATTCAGCAGGAACCACCGCACCGGGTCTGCCGCCTGGTCGACGGCGGCCAGGGCTCTGGTGCGGAAATCGGTGGCGTTGGCGAAGAACAGGGGCGAGTCGTAGCGGTAGATGAGCAGTCCGGGAATCTGGGTGCTCACCGGGTAGTCGTCCACGTCGTGCATGCCGGCGAGGCCGGGAATGAAGCCGAGCACGGCGTCGTGCGGACGGGCGATTCTGCGCAGCAGATCCAGCAGGGAGAGGCCGACGGCGATCGCTATCCCGTACAGCACGCCGGTCGCCACCACGGCGATCGCCGTCGCCAACGCCAGCAGCAACTCGGTACGGCGAAAGCTCGCCAGCCGCCGCATCCCGGCAACGTCGATCAGCCGGGTGGCCGCGTAGATGACGACCCCGCCCAGGGCGGCAAGCGGGAAGATCTCCAGAACCGGGCCTAGCACCAGCAGCGTGAGCAGGACCGTCGCCGCCGCAACCACTGAACTGAGGTGGCTTCGCCCGCCCGCCAGGTGTCCGAGCGCGGTGCGGCTGCCGCTGCTGCTGACCGGCAACCCACTGCTCAACCCCGCGGCGACGTTGGCGACTCCCATCGCAAGCAGTTCCTGGGAGCCGTCGATCTCGCGGTCGTCCGGCCCCTCGAACGCCCGCGCAGTCAAGATGGTGTCGGAGAAGGCGACGATCGTGATGCCGGCGGCGGCGGGCAGCACCGCGGCCAGGTTCATGCCCGCGAAGTCCGGCAGGGCGAAGTGTGGAAGTCCCCGCGGGATCTCGCCGACGACCGCAAATCGCTCCGCCCCGAACAGCAGGACGATCCCGACCGCCGCGAGCATGACGATCAGGGTGGACGGCAACCGGGGCAGCCAGCGACGGGCGGCGACGAGCGCGGCGACCACTGACAGCGCCAGGACCAGGGTCGGGAGCTTCACCTGATCGAGGTGGCTGAGGAGGTAGCCAACTTCCTCGAACTCGTTGTCGCCCTCGATCGCCACCCCGGTCACCTTGCCGAGTTGGCTCACGATCATCAGCACTGCGATCCCCAGCATGTAGCCGGTGAGCACCGGCTTGGAGAGCAACTCGGCCAGGTACCCCAGCTTGGCGATCCGGCCGACGATGCAGACGAGCCCGGTGGCGACCGCGAGCGCTGCGGCCGCGGCTGCGTAGCGCTCGGCATCGGTGATCGCCATCGCGCCGATCGCGGTGGCGGTCATCAGTGCCGTCGTCGACTCGGGGCCGGCCGAGAGCTGCCGGGAGCTGCCGAGAATGGCGTACACGAGCAGGGGGCCGATGGCGGCCCACAGTCCGGTGATCGCGGGCAACCCGGCCAGTTGGGCGTACGCCATCACCTGCGGCACGAGGTAGGCCGCCACCGACAGCCCGGCGATGAGGTCGCCGCGCAGCCAGCGGCGCTGGTAGTGCAGCAGCACGTCCAGCCCGGGCGCATGCTTGGCGATCCCACGAGGACCGGACGCCGACGGCCGGCTGGCCGGCCTGGTGGGTAGCGCCCCACCGGCCGTATCGCCGCCGTCCCTCCCGGCGTCGTGGGTTCCGGGCTCGCTCGTCACAGTCGGCATCTTCGCCGATCCGGGCACTCGGGCAGAAGGGTGGGTGGCAGGATCGCTGCGCGTGGCAACACGACCAGCGACAGCCGGGAGCGGTCACCCGCTGCTACGCCGGTATCACGCCTATCTCGACTGCCTGAATGCGCGCGACTGGACCCGGCTCGGCGACCATGTCGCCGCCGACGTCAGCTACAACGCCACGCCGATCGGGCTCGGCGGCTACGCGGACATGCTGATCCGCGACGTCGAAGCGATCCCTGATCTGAGATTCGTGCCGGGTCTGCTGGCGGTCGATCCGCCGGTGGTCGCCGCCCGGCTGGATTTCGACTGCACGCCGGTCGGCCAATTCCTTGGCATCGCAGTCGAGGGCCGACGCATCGCCTTCACGGAGAACGTTTTCTATCGCTACGAAGCGGATCGGATCGCGGAGGTGTGGTCGGTGATCGACAAGGCCGCCATCGAGGCCCAGTTGAGCAGCTGAGCGTCCAGCCGACTCACGCGGGAGGCTGCCAGCCAGGGTCACGGCCGAACGCGGACAGCAGCCGATGCTGGGGATCCGACTCATCGATGCCGCTCGTCCGGCCGGCGACCGCGCCGGCAGCTCGGTACATCTCCTCGCGGCCGGCGAACCAGGCGGCGACCTCGCTCACCAGGTCGGCGTCCAGAGTCCGGTCCTGTCCGGTCGCCGCGAGCAGATCCCAGCTGTGGATCAGGTGGTCGGCGAAGAGCTGCCGGATGTACTCCTCCACGCTCTCCTCGCCGTACGACAGCTGCACCGGACGTCCCTGCGGCAGTCGTTCCGCCGTCGCGGCGCTCGCCTGCTGTGCAGCGGCCTGCGCAGCCGCCACGGGATCGTCCCCGAGCAGATCACCGTCGAGTCGATCTCCGACGTCGGCGATCGTCAGGCCGTCGACGAGCGGCTTGGTCCACAGGTCCTCGCCCACGACGTGGTTCACCAGCGCCCGGACATCCCAGTCGGTGCAGGGTGTCGGGCCGTCCCAGCCGCCGTCGATTCCGTTCACCGCGTCCACCCACCCTTGGACGCTGCGTGCGTAGCCGATCTGCAGATCCATCTCTTCCTCCAACCCCGTTCGCCGAGCCTGGTTTCCCGGCAACGCGCCATCCGTGCCCTGCCGGTGCTCGCCGCACCGACGCCAGGAGCTCCCCTGATCCAAGGCTGCTCCCCTCACGGGCCGGCGTCCAGAGCATCCTCGGAGTGCGCTCCGTGCGGCGCGGTTAGAGTCGAGCCGAGGAGGCCATCCGATGCTTCGGCGTGCACTGCTCGGTCTGTCCAGGAGCCAGCCGGTGAAAGAGGCCCTGACCCGCGCACCCGTGACGAGTCGGGTGGTCCGCCGATTCGTCCCCGGCGAGACGGTGGAGGACGTGCTGCCGGTTGTGTCGCAGCTCGGCGGGGCCGGTCTGTTGGCAACGATCGACCACCTCGGAGAGGACACGACGGACGCAGCGCGTGCCGACGCCGTTGTCGAGGCCTACACCGATCTCCTCGATCGGCTTGCTCGAGCGGGAATGACTGCACAGGCTGAGGTGTCGGTGAAGCTCAGTGCCCTAGGCCTCCACCTCGACGGCGGGGCCGGCCGTGCGGCGTCGGCCGCGGCCCGGATCTGCGCCGCCGCCCGCGCCGCGGGCACGACGGTCACTCTGGACGCCGAGGACCACACCACCACCGACGCGACGCTCACCGTGCTGGCCGAGCTGCGGACCGAGTTCCCGAGCGCCGGTGCGGTCCTGCAGGCGTACCTCCGGCGCACGGAGGAGGACTGTCGTTCCTTGTCCGGGGCCGGTTCGAGAGTTCGCTTGTGCAAGGGCGCGTACGCCGAGCCAGCCACCGTCGCGTTCACCGACCAGGCGGAGGTTGATCGCAGCTACGTCCGCTGCATGGCGATCCTGATGGCAGGCCAGGGCTATCCGATGCTCGCCACCCACGATCCGCGGTTGATCGCGATTGGCGAGCGGCTGGCGCACGACCTGCGCCGTGCTGCCGACACCTTCGAGTTCCAGATGCTCTACGGCATCAGACCCACCGAGCAGCAGCGGCTCGCCAATCACGGCTACCGGATGCGTGTGTACGTCCCGTACGGCACGGACTGGTACGGCTACCTGGTGCGGCGGCTCGCCGAACGGCCGGCGAATCTGACCTTCTTCGCCAGGAGCCTGGTGTCGCGGCGCTGACCTGGGGTGGAAACAGGACTCCGCGCTCGATCAGAGCCAGTCGACGCGGGGTGCCAGCAACGCGTAGCCGACGAACGCTGCGACATCGAGCAGTGTGTGCGCAACCAGCAGCGGGCCGACCCGTCGCCAGCGGCGGTAGATCAGGCAGAAGACGACGCCCATCACCAGGTTCCCGACGAATCCGCCGAATCCCTGGTAGAGGTGATACGTACCGCGAATCACCGCCGAGGTGGCGATGACCACCGGCGCCCGCCAGCCGAGTTGGCCGAGCCGCGTCATCAGGTACCCGATCATCACCACTTCTTCCAGCGCTGCGTTCTGCAACGCCGACAACACCAGCACCGGGATGGTCCACCACTGATCGGTGAGACCGGATGCCTGCACCTGCGTATTCGCGCCGATGGCCCGAGCGATCACGTACAGGCCGAGCCCTGGGACGCCGATGGCGAGCGCCAGCAGGGTGCCGAATCCGAGGTCGAATCTCGGCCGGCGCAGGTCCAGGCCGATCCGTCGGCCGGCCGGCCGATCGGTGAGGTTCAGCAGGTAGAGCGCGAGCAGCACCGGGACCAGGGCGAACACGATCCCGACCAGCTGGTAGGTGAGGTCCAGCCACGGCCGGTCCGGAGTAGCGGAGGAGTTCAGCGTCGACGTCTGCTGCGCGAGCGGCACGTTGCGGGTCAGTCGCTCGATGATGCGCAGCAGCGAGTAGACCGCGGACTGCCCGAGCGAGACGCCCAGCACGATGATGATCTCCAGCCCCAGCCGAGCGCGGTCGGGGTGCTCGGCGACGGCGCTCGGCGAGGCTGGAATCACAGTGCCATCCTGCCTAACGCCGCTTAGGCTGACCGCATGCGCGTGGGCGTTTTCGGAGCGACGGGTCAAGTCGGCGGCGTGATGCGAGCGCTGCTCGCCGAGCGTGACTTCCCGGTCAGCGAATTGCGGTTCTTTGCCTCGGCGCGTTCCGCGGGCCAGCAGCTGCAGTGGCGAGACCGAACGGTCGTCGTAGAGGACACCGCGACGGCGGATTTCGACGGCCTGGATATCGCGCTGTTCTCCAACGGAAAGCCGACCTCGCTCGTCGTCGCCCCAGCCGTCGCTGCGGCAGGCGCGGTCGTGGTGGACAACTCCTCGGCATGGCGGATGGACCCCGAC
Source organism: Propionibacteriaceae bacterium (assembly GCA_044225235.1). Classification (GTDB taxonomy): domain Bacteria; phylum Actinomycetota; class Actinomycetes; order Propionibacteriales; family Propionibacteriaceae; genus Microlunatus. The sequence continues at coordinate 95,036 of JBGAIX010000004.1, forward strand.
GTTCCGCTGGTGGTCTCGGAGGTCAATCCCGAGGACGTGCTCCGCCCGCCGAAGGGCATCATCGCCAACCCGAACTGCACCACCATGGCCGCGATGCCGGTGCTGGCGCCACTGCATCGCGCCGCAGGATTGGTGCGGCTGCACGTGTCCACGTACCAGGCTGTATCCGGATCGGGTGGGGCGGGCGTCGACGAACTGGATGGGCAGGTGCGCGCCGTCGCCGAGTCGGCGCGCGGGCTCGCCTACGACGGTCGATCCGTCGACTTCCCGGCGCCGGTGAAGTACGTCCGGCCGATTGCCTACAACGTGGTCCCGCTGGCAGGCTCGATCGTCGATGACGGCTCGCTGGAGACCGACGAAGAGCAGAAGCTGCGCAACGAGTCACGCAAGATCCTGCATCTGCCCGAGCTGCGTGTTTCCGGCACCTGCGTTCGGGTTCCCGTCTTCACCGGTCATTCCCTGGCCATCCATGCGGAGTTCGAGCGCGACCTCAGCCCTGAGCAGGCCGTCGAGTTGCTGACCGGGGCGCCAGGAGTCGTGCTCAGCGACGTCCCCAACCCGCTGGACGCCGCCGGCCGCGATCCGAGTTTCGTGGGGCGGATTCGCGCCGATCAGGCGGCGCCGGAGGGCAAGGGACTGGTGTTCTTCGTCTCCGGGGACAACCTCCGCAAGGGCGCCGCACTGAACGCGGTGCAGATCGCCGAACTCGTTGCTCAGCATCTGGTGTCGGCGGGCCGGAGCTGATCCGTGCAGCCTGAGCACCCCGGTTCCGAGCAGGCGGCTGCAGCGGCGTCGACCGTCACCCCCCCGGCGACGCCGCATCGGCTCGCCATCATCGGTGCGGGGGTGATGGGGGAGACCGTGCTGTCCGGGCTGCTCCGCGCCGGCTGGACGGCCGACCAGATCGTCGCAACCGACCGCCGCGCCGAGCGTCAGATCGAGTTGCGGGAGCGCTACGGGATCGCCATGGTCGGCAATCTCGAGGCGGCGGCGGATGCCGACACCGTGCTGCTGGTGGTGAAGCCGCAGGACATGCGGGACCTGCTGGCCGAGATCGGACCGGCCCTGCGGCCTGGCGCGTTGGTGGTATCCCTGGCCGCGGGGGTCGACACCGCGTCGATGGAGGAGCAACTTCCGGCCGGAATCGCGGTGGTGCGAGTCATGCCGAACACGCCTGCACTGGTGGATGAAGGGATGGCCGCCATCTCGCCGGGTTCGCACGCCAGTCAGGCTCATCTGGAGCGCGTCACCGGCATCCTGGCCGCGACCGGCCGCGTGGTGACCGTGCCGGAGCGCTATCAGGATGCGGTCACGGCGATCTCGGGGTCGGGCCCGGCCTACCTGTTCTTCGTCGTCGAGGCGATGATCGAGGCCGGTGTGCACCTCGGCCTGCCGCGGGACGTGGCCACCCAGCTGGTGGTGCAGACGATGCTCGGCTCCGCAAAGATGCTGCGGGAGACGGGGGAACATCCGACCGTGTTGCGCGAGCGGGTGACCTCACCGGGCGGAACCACTGCCGCCGCGGTCCGCCAGCTCGAAGATCACAAGGTGCGGGCCGCCTTCTTGGGTGCGATGCAGGCTGCGCGCGACCGGAGCCGAGAACTCGCAGAGGCGGCGCGCCAGCCGCGGCCAGGCGGTCGCGGGTGAGCGGTGTGCTCGTCTACTCCGACGTACTGACCACGTACGACTTCGGACCCGAGCACCCGATGGCACCCGGACGGGTGACGAGCGCAGTGTCGCTCGCGCGCCAGCTGGGCGTACTGGACAGGCTGACGCTTGTTCCACCGCCACCGATAGACCGAGATCTCCTCGCCGCCGTGCACACAGCCGACTACCTCGCCGCCGTCGAGCGAGGCGCGCCCAGTGCACGGTTCGGCTTGGGCACCACCGACAACCCGGTCTTTCCGGGGATGCACGAGATCGCCGGGCAGGTGGCGATGGCCACCGTCGAGGCGGCGCGCAAGGTCTGGCGTGGCGATACCGCCCGCGCCTGCAACATCAGCGGTGGCCTGCACCACGCCATGCCCGACCGGACCAGCGGCTTCTGCATCTACAACGACGTCGCCGTGGCGATCACCTGGCTGTTGGCGAACGGCTGTGAGCGTGTCGCCTACGTCGACGTCGACGTGCATCACGGCGACGGGGTTCAGGCCATCTTCTACAACGACCCCCGCGTGATGACGGTGAGCCTGCACGAGTCGCCGGTCTACCTGTTCCCTGGCACCGGCTTCCCGAGTGAGATCGGCGGGCGCAAGGCCCGTGGCACCGCCGTGAACGTGGCGTTGCCACCGGGCACCGATGACGCGGGCTGGCTGCGCGCCTTCCACGCGATCGTCCCCCAGGTCCTGCGAGAGCATCGACCATCCGTCCTGGTGACCCAGCACGGCTGCGACTCGCACGCTCAGGACCCGCTCGCCGACCTGAGTCTGTCGATCGACGGGCAGCGCGCGTCCTACCTGGCGCTGGCCGACCTCGCAGACGAGTTGTGCGGTGGACGCTGGGTCTCGACCGGAGGTGGTGGGTACTCGGTGCTGCAAGTCGTCCCGCGAGCCTGGACCCATCTGCTCGGGATCGTGTCGGGCCGGCCGGTCGACCCCGACACCGCCATCCCGGAGGCGTGGCGCCGAGGGGCGGGCGCGGATGCGCCGACGTCCATGACGGACCGGAAGGCCGTGGAGTTTCGCCGCTTTGATCAGGGCTACTCCCCGGACAGTCGCCTCGACCAGGCGATTCTCGCGACGCGAGGTGAAGTGTTTCCGGAGCTGGGTCTCGACCCGCTGGGCTGAGCAGCCGATCAACCGCGGCATCGTGACGAGATCGAGACGGCGCGGCGTACGGCGCGTCGGCTTGACACAAGAGGAAATCAACTCAGCTCTAGCTCTGTACCAGTAGTCACATCTGCCACTACTCTCACTCCAGGCCTGAGCCGGAGGGGAAGCCGGCGTGCCGGGCCGTGGAGAAGAGAGCGCCGAGCCATGAATGACATGCCTGAGCCGGACCGGCCGCGGGGGATCGCTCCCGTGCCTGGCGGCCTGCCGTCAGGTCGTCTGTACACCGTCGCGGAGGTGGCGCAACTGATGCGGCTGTCCCGGATGTCGGTCTACCGGTTGATTCACGGTGGTCAACTCGAGGCCGTCCAGTTCGGGCGGAGCTTCCGGGTCACCGAGACCGCGCTGAACGAGTACCTGAGCCGCGCCTTCTACGACGCCGGCTGACCGGCGTCTGAGGCGCGTCGCTGCGCGCCCGAGAGACAGGGCAGGGCAGGGAACCCTCGATCGGCGGACCGAGTCGCACCGGAACGCCCAGGCGAGTAGCATTCCGGAGTTGCCGAGCGAGCCGCGCTCGGCTGGAAACGATGGTCCGGGACCGCTGCGACGTCTCGGGGTCGAGGGGTTCTGCAACGTGGGTTCGGTTATCAAGAAGCGTCGGAAGCGGATGGCGAAGAAGAAGCACCGCAAGCTGCTCAAGCGCACGCGCATCCAGCGCCGCCGCGCAGGTAAGTAGCCGACTGACGCGTCGCGATGGCCGAGCAGCGCGTAGGCCTGGTGACGGGGGTCTCCCGAGACCTCGGTGCACGCTTCGCTCGCGCGCTGGCCGCTGACGACGGCTTCGACGTCATCGGGGTGGACGTCGTGCCGCCCCGTCACGATCTCGGTCGCGCCCGCTTCGTCCGGGCTGACATCCGCAACCCGCTGATCTCGAAAGTCCTGGCGGCGCATCAGGTCGACACGGTCATCCACATGGCGGTGGTGGCTGCGCCCGGTGGCGTGGGCGGCCGGTCGTCGATGAAAGAGATCAACGTCATCGGCACCATGCAGCTACTGGCGGCATGTCAGAAGGCGCCGGCCTTCCGCACGCTTGTGGTGCAGAGTTCGGTGTCGGTGTACGGGGCGTCGCCGCGAGACCCGGCCAAGTTCACCGAGGACATGTCGCCTCGGGAGCAGCCGCGGACCGGATTCGGCAAGGATTCGATCGAGGTCGAGTCCTACGTTCGGGGGCTCGCCCGCCGCCGTCCCGACGCGATCGTCACCACCCTGCGGCTGGCCAGTCTGATGGGTGCTGGCGTCGACAGCAGCGTGACGCGCTACCTCTCGCTCCCGGTGGTGCCGCGGGTGATGGGATTCGATGCCCGGCTGCAGTTTCTGCACCCTGCCGACGCCATCGAAGCCTTGCTGATCGCCACCCGGCGGGATCTGCCTGGCACGTTCAACGTCGCTGGTCCCGACGTGGTCACGCTGTCCCAGGCGCTGCGCAAGATGGGCCGCCCCGCCATCGGAGTACCTCGACCGGGCGCTCCGGTGGTCGCCTCGGTGGTGCGCCAGGCGCGATTGATGGACTTCTCACCCGACCAAATCGACGCGCTCACTTTCGGGCGCGCGATGGATACGACCCGCTTCACCGCGGCAACCGGCTGGCGGCCCCGCTTCACCAGCATGCAGGCCTTGCAGGAGTTCGTCGCAGCAGCACCCTCCGGCCTGCTCTCCCCAGCTCGCGTCGACCGGGCAATCGCGGTGCTGGATCGGCTGATCGGCACCGAAAGGGGCGGGCGGAATGGCTGACGCGGATGTCATCGATCTCGGCGACTGGCCGGACCGTGGTCGGCGCACCACGGCCGAGGCAGGCCCATCAGGCACGATCGGGATCGGACCAGCCGGACGCGGTAGCCGCTCGCGCCCCTCGGCAGCGGCGCGCGGCCTGTCCGGCACGCGCGGCCCAGCCTCGGATGGTCCCCGGCACCGGCCACGCACGGACGGAAGCGAGGGCGAACCAGGGCCGGCTCGCCCGACGTCGCCGGGTGCCGCCCACCAGCAGTCCGAGAGCGCCGGCGATGCCCGCCAGCAGCCGGGTGGGTGGGACCTCGGGACGCTGCTGACGGAGTTGGCCGCCGGCGCCCGCCAGGTGCTCGGCGCAGCACGCGCCGTGCCGATCGAGGGGGTGCAGGCGTTGGCCGCCGACCCGTGGCCGGCCTTGGTCGCGCTCGCCGAGGCGCTCGGTGTGGATTGGCGGAGTTCTGCTGACGAGGTGGTCGGCTTCATCCGGTCCCGATTGCGTGGGGACTACGCGGTCGACGACTTCGGTTTCGACCCGGAGTTCACCCGGCGCATCTTCCTCCCGTTGCTCCGGCCGCTGGTGCAGAACTGGTTCCGGGTCGAGGTGCGTGGCGCAGAGAACCTGCCTGCGGACGGGTCGGCGCTGCTCGTCTCGAATCATGCAGGGACCCTGCCTATCGATGGCATGGTGCTGCACACCGTCGTCTACGACGAAATCGGTCGCCACGTCCGGATGCTCGGCGCCGATCTGATCTTCAAGACCCCGTATTCGCACGACCTGGCCCGCAAGACCGGCACAACGCTCGCCTGCCAGGAGGACGCCGAGCGGCTGCTGGCCAGCAACCAGCTGGTCGCGGTCTTCCCGGAAGGCTTCAAGGGTCTCGGCAAGCCGTACGCGGATCGCTACAAGCTGCAGCGGTTCGGCCGCGGCGGCTTCGTATCGGCGGCCGTGCGCGCGCAGGTGCCGATCATTCCGGTCTCGATCGTCGGCTCCGAGGAGATTTATCCGCTGATCGCGACCGCTCCGGCGCTGGCCCGGAGCTTGGGGGTGCCGTACTTCCCGATCACTCCGCTCTTTCCGTGGCTAGGCCCGCTCGGGCTGGTTCCGCTGCCGAGCAAATGGATCATCCAGTTCGGCGAGGCGATCACCACCGACGAGTTGCCCGCAGGATCTGCGGAGGACCCGATGGTCGTCTTCAACGTCACCGACCAGGTGCGCGAGACGATTCAACAGACGCTGTACACGCTGCTCGTCCAGCGGCAGAGCGCCTTCTTCTGAGTAGGCGGGGTGTTCTGGTCGCTGGCGACGATCATTCTCGCCTTCGCGGTGTTCAGCGTGCTGGCCATCCGGCTGCCACGCCGGCAGGGATGGCGCCAGGGAACGGTCGACCGGGAGCAGTTTCGCGGCTTCGTCTACGTCGGTGCGGCCGCGCTGGCCGCACTCGCGGGGCTGGTCGTCGCGGTCGGCCTGTTCGGCAACCGGCGCGGGATTGCCGAAGCGGTGGCGGTGTTAGGGATGCTCGGCTACCTCGTCTATCTCGGCGCTGCTGGTCTCGTACTAGCCGTCGGTGGTCGACGGCGGCGCCAGAGCGGTGCGTGATTCAGCGCTGCAACCTGCGGCGCAACGCGAGCCCGGTGGCCACAGCACCCGCCAGCGCGCCGACTGCGGCGGCGCCGAGCAACCCGAGCCGCGCGGCCCGGCGGCCGGTCCGGTAGTCGCGGACCTGCCACGCGTGGGTTGACGCATGTGCGCGCAGCCGCGGGTCGGGGTTGATCGCGCACGGATGGCCGACCAGCGAGAGCATCGGCAGGTCGTTGAACGAGTCCGAATAGGCAAAACAGTGCGCCAGATCCAAGCCGTGTTCGGCGGCGAGGGCCCGGATAGCCTCCGCCTTCGCAGGCCCGTGCAGCAGGTCGCCCATCAGGCGCCCGGTGTACACACCGTCCACATGTTCCGCTGTCGTGCCCACAGCACCGGTCAACCCCAGCCGCGCCGCGATGATCGCCGCCAACTCCACCGGCGCGGCCGTGACCAACCAGACCTGCTGTCCGACGTCGAGATGGGTCTGCGCGATGGCACGAGTTCCAGCCCAGATCCTCGGCTCGATGGACTGGTCGTAGACCTCGTTGCCGACCTCGACCACCTCGGCCACGGTGTGGCCTTCGATGAACGCCAGTGTTGCGTTGCGGGCGACCTGGATGTGTCCGGCATGCTCACGACCGGCCATCCGGAACCACGCCTGGAGCCAGATCCCACGCAGGATCACCCGGGTGGGGAAGAAGCCTCGCCGGTACAGACCCTTCGCCAGATGAAAGACCGAGGCTCCGCGTACCACCGTGTTGTCGAGATCGAAGAAGGCAGCAACACCGCTTCGGCGGGCGCCGGTCGGGTCGACGTCGAAGGCTGAGGCGTTGCTGCCCGGGACAGGCTGGACCTGCTCGGCGATCGCCTCAGCCTGCGCCGCCGGGTCCTGGGATTCGGGCCCGGTGACTGCGGGAAACGCGTCGGCAGCGGGCAATCCGGTCACAGGTGTCAGCCTAATGCGAGGGGCCCGACCCGACCCCCGGGCGGCGCCAGGCCGGTGGATGCTCCACTGCGAGCATCGATGGGCGTGCTCCGGGGGGTGCGGCTGCGGCTGGACATGGAAGACTGCTGCAGGTGCAGGTGCAGGGCGCGGAGAGAGCGGCGGTAGGTGCAGCAGCGGGCGGTAGCAATCTCGCAGCCTGGGTACGCAAGCACGCTGAGACGGTGCCGCACTCGCCGGCTCTCGCCCAGGCGGCGGCTGGGGCCGCACCTGAACCAGGGTTGACCTGGGTCGAACTCGATCGGTTGCTTGACGATGTCGCTGCCGGCCTCGGGGCGGAGGGGTTGGTGGCGGGCCAGCGGGTCGCGCTGGTGGGCTCCAACACGGTCGCGTTCGTCGTCGCGTACCTGGCCGCCTTGAGAGCCGGGCTGGTGGTCGTCCCGCTCGATCCGAAGGGTGATCCCGCCCAGCTTCTCCGTGCGGTCCACCAGACGCGAGCCCGGTTGGTGTTGGCCGAGCACCCGATCGACGTCGGGGTGCCGGTTCGCCCGCTGAGCCAACCGGGTCTGGCCGACCTTGCAGCGCAGGGGGCCGCGGTGGCGGTCGGTGCGCCGGCGGACCCCGAGGCTCTCGCAGTGCTGTTGTTCACGGCCGGCACCTCCGACAGCCCGCGCGCCGCGATGCTCAGTCACCGCGCCCTGCACGCGAACGTCCTCGGCCTGCGACAGCTCGAAGCGGTTCCGCCAGACGGCGTGGTACTCGGCGTCGTCCCGCTCTTTCACGCGTTCGGGCTGTGCACGGTCCTCAACGGGTGGCTCGGCTCCGGCGCACGGCTGGTGCTCCTCGACCGACCGTCGGCATTGGTGTCGACGTTGATCGACGAGCAGGTGACCGAGCTCGCCGTGACGCCGCCGCTGCTCGCGCAGCTTGCCGCCGACGACCGCTGCCAACTGGCGTCCCGAAGCCTGCGATCGGTGCTGTGTGGCGGGGCGCCACCGGAGGCGCTCAGCCTGGTGACCTTCAGCGCACGTACCGGGCTCCGGGTCGAGCACGGGTACGGCGCGACCGAGTGTTCGGCGGGCATCAGCACGACCTTCGGAGGCCCCCTTTTCGGTGCCGCGCACGTCGGCCGGCCGCTGGCCGGGGTGTCGGTTCGGATCGGCGATGGCAGCGAGCCGTCCGAGCCGGGCGAAGTCTTCGTCAGCGGCGCGAACCTGTTCAGCGGGTACTGGCCGGACGGCGCGGGCGGGCCGGGCCCGACGGGCTGGTTCGCCACCGGCGACGTCGGCTACCAGGACGGCGCGGAGCTCTTCCTGGTCGATCGAGCCCAGGACGTTGTGCACGTCGGCGGGTTCGCTGTGTACCCGGCTGAGGTCGAGGCAGCGATCCGGGAGCTCGACGGCGTCACCGTCGCCGCCGTCGTCGGTCGCGATGGCGGACCGCCGGAAACCCGCTTGGTGGCGTTCGCGACCGGCAGCATCACCGCCGAAGAGGTGCAGGCACACTGTGCCCGTCGGCTGCCGAAGTACAAGCGACCCGGCACGATCCGCGTGGTGGCTGAGCTGCCCAAGGGTCCGGCGGGCAAGGTGCAGAAGGCGCGGTTGCGCGAAGCGATCGAACCTACGGGCGGAACGGCCGACGGCGGGCACGGGTGAGCGAAGCTCGGATCCTGGTGCTCGTCCGCCAGGGCTGCCACCTCTGCGACGAGGCGGTTGCGGTCATCGCATCCGTCTGCGCCGACACCGGCGAGCATTACCAGGCCCGCGACGTCGATCTCGACCCGGCGTTGCGCCGGAGGTACGGGAACGAGGTGCCGGTCACCTTCGTGGACGGCGAGCAGCACGATTTCTGGCGGGTCGACGCCGAGCGGTTGCGCGCGGCGCTCCGCACGCGACGCTGAACGACTGCCCACCTCAGGCTCCCGCGCAGGCACAGCGGAACAACGCTCGCCCTGGTCCGACGGTGAATGAGACGGTGCGGCGGTGTTTGTGCAGCGCTTCACAAAGCACCTAGAGTGACGTCGTTTGGAGTCACTGATCGGCCAACTCCGGGAGCTTCGTGTCGCAGACCTATCAGGCCGGCGTCTCGGGCGAGACGCCCGGAGCCGCCTGGGCGGGACCTCCCACCAAGGAAATCCCCCATGCGACGGTGGCCCGGCTGCCGGTGTACCTCCGGGTGCTGCACGACCTGGGTGGGCGCGGCATCGACACGGTGAGCAGCGGCGCCTTGGCCGAGGCTGCGGGAGTGAGTTCGGCCCAGTTGCGCAAGGACCTCTCCTACCTCGGCTCGTACGGGACCCGGGGGGTCGGGTACGAGGTCGAGTACCTGCGCTTCCAGATCGGTCGCGCGGTCGGCTCGACCCACGACTGGCCGGTGATCGTCGTCGGGCTCGGCAACCTGGGCACCGCGCTCGCGAACTACCTCGGCTTCTACAGCCACGGTTTCCACGTGGTCGGCTTGATCGACCCCTCCCCGGAACTGGTCGGTCGGCACATCCACGGCGTACCGATCTCGGACCTGGACGAACTCGAGGCAGTGGTCGCCCGAACCGGCGCGGCGATCGCAGTGATCGCGACACCGGCCGAAGCGGCCCAGGCAGTCGCGGATCGGTTGGTCAGCCTCGGTGTGACCAGCATCCTGAACTTTGCCGCGACGGTGCTCGCGGTGCCAGAGCAGGTCACCGTGCGCAAGGTCGACTTGGGCCAGGAGCTCCAGATCCTCGCGTACCACGAACACCGCAAGGGCGAGGACCTCGGGCTGGAACTGGCCGGGCGCGGGGAGGTGCTGCGATGAGCATCCTGGTGGTCAGCGTCTCGCACAAGTCGACCTCGGTCGAGCATCTCGGTGAACTGGCGCTGGACAGTTCGGCTGCCGGCAAGCTTGCGGAGCAACTCGTGCTCTCCGAGCACGTCGACGAAGCGGTCGTGCTGTCGACCTGCAATCGGACCGAACTCTACGTCTCGGTCAGCCGATTCCACGGCGCGCTCGACGACGTCACCGACGCGTTGGCCGACACCGTCGGCCTGTCGGCAACCGAGCTGCGCGGGCTCTGCTCGGTCTACTTCGACGAGGGCGCTGTTGCCCACACCTTCACCGTCGCAGCCGGTCTGGATTCGGTGGTCGTGGGCGAGAGCCAGATCCTCGGCCAGGTCCGCGGTGCCTTGGCGCTGTGTCAGAACCACGGCACCGTCGGTACCGCGTTGAACGCGTTGTTCCAGCAGGCCCTCCGGGTCGGCAAGCGGGTGCAGACCGAGACTGCGATCGGCGGTGCGGGTCGCTCACTGGTGACCGCTGCGTATCAGGCCATCACCGACCGGATCGGCCCGCTCGCGGGTCGTCGGCTGCTCGTCGTCGGGGCCGGAGCGATGGCCGGACTCGCCGCGCGGACAGCGGCGGCCGCTGGTGCTCGGGTGAGTTGTGCCAACCGGACGCTGGCCCGTGCCGAACGGTTGGCCGACGCTGTCGGCGGGCAGGCCATCCCACTCGCGGCGCTGCCGAGCGCCTTGGCGCACACGGAGGTGCTGGTGACGTGTACCGGGGCGCGCTCGCTGACGCTGGGCAGTGCTGATCTTGCTGGCACGCCGATCGTCGGGGTGGTGGATCTGGCGCTGCCGGCCGACGTACGGCCGGAGGTCGCCGACCTCGGGATCACCCTGGTCAACATCGACTCGTTGGCGCACAGCGAGAGCGACCACGCCACCGACCCAGAGGTGGAGAGTGCCCGGCTGATCGTCCGGACCGAGGTGGCCGACTTCCTCGGGCAGCGCCGTTCCGCTCAGGTTGCCCCGACGGTGGTAGCGCTGCGCTCGATGGCCTCGGAGGTGGTGACGGCGGAGCTGGCGCGGCTGCATGCCCGCGTCCCCGAGTTGAGCGAGGGTGAGCGCATCGAGGTGCACCGCGCGGTCAATCGCATCGTGGACAAGTTGCTGCATGCGCCGACCGTCCGTGTCCAGCAGCTGTCGGCGGAGGCGGGCGCGGTCGACTACGCGGAGGCGCTGCGCGAACTGTTCGCGCTGGATCCGCAGACCGTCGCGGCGGTGATGTCACCGGAGGTCGCGCCGTAGTGCCGGTGGAGTTCGCTCCCGTTCGGCTCGGTGCCCGCCGATCGCCGTTGGCGCGGGCGCAGGTCGACCTGGTCGCCGCGGCGTTGGCGGCGTTCGGCGTCGAGTCGCGGTACGTGGGCGTCACTACCAGCGGCGACGTCGACCAGCGTGCGCTGACTGACATCGGGGGCACCGGTGTCTTCGCCGGTGCGGTCCGGGACGCCCTCCGCGCTGGGGAGATCGACGTCGCCGTCCACTCGCTCAAGGATCTGCCGACCGCTGCCGAGGATGAGCTGGAGATTGCCGCCATCCCGGTGCGGGAGGACGCTCGCGACGTGCTGGTCGGGCGCACCTTGGAGGAACTCGGCAGCGGCGTCCGGATCGGGACAGGTGCGCCACGGCGTGCCGTCCAGTTGCTCGATTGGGCCGGGCATCGGGGCATCGAGATCGAGGTGGTCCCGGTCCGAGGCAACGTCGACACCCGCCTTCGGCTCGCCGAGCGCGGCGAGGTCGACGCGGTCGTTCTGGCGGCTGCCGGCCTGCGTCGGCTCGGATATCTGGATGACGCTGACTCACCTTTGCAGCTCGTTCAGGTGAAAAACCTTCGAGCACAAATCCTGGACTACGACGTCATCCTTCCAGCACCCGGACAAGGGGCGCTTGCGCTAGAAATTCATCGTTCTCTCAGAATGCCCGCACGCTCGTTGGTGGAACGCCTGGACGATCCAGCCACACGTGCGGAAGTCCTTGTGGAGCGAGGTTTCCTGGCCGCACTGGAGGCGGGTTGCACTGCCCCGGTCGGCGCCCGCGCAACGCTGCGAAGTGCGCACGGGAGTTCCCTCGATTTGACTCTTGCCGCCGTAATTGGCAGAACGTTACTGAGCAACGTGTCGGAACCAGCTAAAGCGGCCCATTCCCCGACTTCTAGCCGTACTTCTCCCATCGAAGCTGTGTCCAGGTTCGACCTTCGAGGAGTGACTGCAGACCCCGCGCGGTTCGGGGCTGAGCAGGCTGCGCTGGTGCTGGCAAGCTTGCCCGCGCCACAGGTCTGACTACAACAGAACGCGAGAAGTCAGTGAGCACATTCTCGGCTCGAACGCCCCGGACTCCGTCGCCCGCAACCACCTCGACTCCAGCGAATCGTGGACGGGTCATCTTCGTCGGTACCGGACCCGGGGACCCCGACTTGCTCACCCTCGGTGCGATCGCCGCTCTGGCTGACGCCGGTTCGGTGATCCTCGACGATGAGCGCCAACGGGAGATCCTCGCCCACCCGGCGATCACCCTGGCCCACCAGGCCGAGGTGGTCTGCATCGGCATGACCGACGCCGGCCGCCCACTCACCCCGTCGGCACGGGCGAAGGTGGTGATCAAGCACGCTGCCGAAGGCGCGCGGGTGGTGCGGCTGGTCAGCGGTGATCCGTTCCTGGACAACGGCGTCGCCGACGAGGCGGCCGCCTGTGTCCGCGGCGGCATCGACTTCGAGGTGGTGCCCGGCGTGTCGAGCCTGACCGCCGTACCCGAGTACGCCGGCATCGACCTGATCCATGCTGGTGGGGTGGAGTTCGCCTCGATCACCGACGGCAAGTTCACCCGCGCCGGCACCGCGCACTGGGGTTCGGCGGCCACCGTCGTGGTCAGCACGCTCGTCTCGATGGTCCCTGCGCTGGTGGAGGCGGCTCAGGCGGCCGGTCGTCCGGATGCTGACCACGTGATCGCCACCCTGCACGGCGGCAGCACGGAGCAGGTCACGCTGCCCACCACGCTCGGCGAGTTGACTGCCGCGGTGGCGGCGGTCGACGTTCCGGCCGGCGACCCCGTCCACGTGATCATCGGCGCGGCTGCCGAGCAGCGCCGCGAGCTCAGCTGGTACGAGACCAAGCCGCTGTTCGGCTGGCGGGTTCTGGTGCCGCGCACCAAGGACCAGGCCGGACCGATGGTGGCCCGGCTGCGGACCTACGGCGCGCACAGCGAAGAGGTGCCGACGATCTCCGTCGAGCCGCCGCGCAGCCCACTGCAGATGGACAAGGCGATCCGCGGGTTGGTCGAAGGTCGCTACGAGTGGGTTGCCTTCACCTCCGTTAATGCGGTGAAGGCGGTGCGGGAGAAATTCGAGGAGTACGGCCTCGACGCCCGAGCCTTCTCGGGGCTGAAGGTCGCGGCCGTCGGGGCGGTCACCGCTGGCTCTCTACGTGCATGGGGCATCGAGCCTGATCTGGTGCCCGAGGCCGAGCACTCGGCCGCCGGCCTCGCGGCGGAGTTTCCCCCCTACGACGAGGTCCTCGATCCGATCAACCGGGTGTTCCTGCCGCGCGCCGACATCGCCACCGAGACGTTGTCGGAGGGGCTGAAGGCGCTCGGCTGGGAAGTGGAGGACGTCACCGCGTACCGCACGGTGCGCGCGACCCCGCCCCCAGCTCCGGTCCGCGAGGCGATCAAGACCGGTAAGTTCGACGCCGTCGTCTTTACCTCCTCCTCCACGGTGCGCAACCTCGTCGGGATCGCAGGCAAGCCGCACCCCTCGACGGTGATCGGCGTGATCGGTCCGGCTACCGCCCGAACCTGCGAGGAGCACGGTTTGCGGGTGGATGTCGTCGCGGCCAAACCGTCGGTGGTGGAGCTCGCGGACGCGTTGGCAGCGTTCGCCGCGGCGCGTCGCGATGCTCTCGTGTTGGCCGGCGAGCCGGTGCTCAAGCCCTCGCAGAAGCGGCCCGCCACCCGCAGGCGGAGCTAGCCGTTGAGCCGCTCCGCCGATCGACCGGTGCGGCCACGGCGGCTGCGCGCATCGGCGCCGATCCGAGCGATGGTCGCCGAGACCACTGTGCAGCCGCGCCAACTCGTACTGCCGCTGTTCGTCGCCGAGGGCCTGACCGAACCGCGGCCGATCACGTCGATGCCCGGTGTCGTTCAGCACACGCTCGACACCGTGCGCAGTGCGGCTGTCGAGGCAGCACAACTCGGGCTCGCAGGCGTGATGCTCTTCGGCGTCCCGGAGGAGAAGGATGCCCGCGGCTCCGGCGCGCTGGCCCCGGACGGGATCTTGACGCGCGCGATCGGCGCCGTCCGCAGCGAGGTGGGCGACGGCTGTCTGGTGATGTCGGATGTCTGCCTGGACGAATTCACCGACCACGGCCACTGCGGTGTGCTGACCGCGACCGGGGCCGTCGACAACGACGCCACCGTCGCGATCTACGCCGAGATGGCGGTGCTGCATGCCGGAGCCGGAGCGCATGTGGTCGGGCCCAGCGGGATGATGGACGGTCAGGTCGCGGCGATTCGGACAGCCCTGGACGCGGCCGGCGCCGCCGATGTCGCGATCTTGGCCTACGGCGCGAAGTACGCGTCGGCGTTCTACGGTCCCTTCCGGGAGGCCGTCGCATCGTCGCTGAGTGGCGATCGCAAGACCTATCAGCAGGATCCCGCGAACCTCCGCGAAGCGCTCCGCGAGGTCGCGCTGGACGTGGCTGAGGGCGCGGACATGGTGATGGTGAAGCCCGCGCTCGGCTACCTTGACGTGGTGCGCGCGGTGCGAGAGGCGGTGCCGATCCCGGTGGCTGCCTACAACGTCTCGGGGGAGTACGCGATGGTCGAGGCTGCAGCCGCCAACGGCTGGATCGATCGGGATCGCGCCATCGGCGAGACCTTGACCTCGATCCGGCGGGCCGGAGCGGACCTGATCCTGACCTACTGGGCCGCCGAGTGGGCGAGGGGACCGGAGCCGCGGGCGTGACCGACGCCGCATCGGCCGCAGCCTTCGCGCGTGCCCGAACTGTCACACCGGGTGGGGTGAACTCGCCGGTTCGCGCGTTCCTGTCGGTCGGCGGCACGCCGCGCTTCATCGCCCGGGCGAGCGGGCCCTACCTGTACGACCTGGACGGCAATGAGCTCGTCGATCTGATCTGCTCGTGGGGACCGATGCTGCTCGGGCACGCGCACCCTGAGGTGGTGGCTGCAGTCTCCCGGGCTGCGCAGGGCGGCACCTCGTACGGTGCCCCCACGCTCGGCGAGGTCGACCTGGCCGCCGAGATCATCGCGCGCACCCCGGTCGAACAGGTGCGGCTGGTGAACTCCGGCACCGAGGCGACGATGTCGGTGCTCCGGTTGGCGCGCGGGGTAACGGGTCGAGCCAAGATCGTGAAGTTCGCGGGCTGCTATCACGGCCACGTCGACTCCCTGCTCGCCGCGGCCGGATCAGGGGTGGCGACCTTGGCGCACCGTGACGGCGAGACTCGCGTCACCGGTGCGGTTCCCGGGACGCCTGGGGTCACCGCCGCGACCACAGCGGACACGCTGGTGATGGAGTACAACGACCGCGCTGCGGTCACTGCGGCGTTCGACCGCTACGGGGACGAGATCGCGGCGGTGATCACCGAGGCGGCCTGCGGGAACATGGGAGTCGTTCCGCCGGGCGTCGTCGACGGCGTGTCCTTCAACGCCTTTCTCGCCGACCTCTGCCGACGACACGGTGCGCTGTTCATCTCCGACGAGGTGATGACGGGCTTCCGGGTGAGCCGTGCCGGTCACTTCGGGCTGGACCCGGTCACCCCGGACCTGATGACCTTCGGCAAGGTGATGGGTGGCGGGTTCCCGGCTGCGGCGTTCGGCGGCCGCGCCGATCTCATGCAGGCGCTCGCACCCGTGGGTGGCGTCTACCAGGCAGGCACCCTTTCGGGGAACCCGCTTGCGACGGCCGCGGGCCTGGCGACGCTGCGGTTGGCCACGGACGACGTCTACACACACCTGGACGCGACGGCGGCACTGCTCCGGCACGAGGTCTCGGCAGCGCTCACGGCCGCGGGAGTGCCGCACGTGGTGCAGCACGCCGGGAACTTGTTCAGCGTGTTCTTCGTAGCCGAAGGCGTGAGCACGGTGCCCGACTACGCAACCGCGGGAACCCAGTCGACGCGCGCCTACGCGGCGTTCTTTCATGCGATGCTCGACCAAGGGGTGTACCTGCCACCGAGCGCCTTCGAGGGCTGGTTCCTCTCCGCGGCGCACGACGACGCCGCGATCGACCGCGTCCTCGGTGCGCTGCCGCGAGCAGCGGCGGCCGCCGGGCAGAATCGATAGCCCAGGAGACCCCGAGTGAGCGAGGAGCGTGCTGTGCAGAACCGTCGGACCGTCGTCCACCTGGTGCGCCATGGCGAGGTGGACAATCCGACGGGCGTGCTTTATGGGCGGCTCCCGAACTTCCACCTGTCGGAGTTGGGGCGGCAGATGGCCGAGGTGACTGCCGCTGATCTGCGCGACCGCGACATCGTCCATCTTCGGTGCTCGCCGCTGGAGCGCGCCCAGGAGACGATGGCGCCGCTCGCGGATGCGTTGCAGCTGCCCGTCACGACCGACGGTCGCGTGATCGAGGCGGAGAACTACCTCGAGGGACGCCTGATCACCCCGCTCACCCTGCTCAAGGGCGGACCGCGGGTCTGGTGGAAATTCCGCAACATCACCCGGCCGACCTGGGGCGAGCACTACACCGACGTTGTCGCACGGATGCGGCTTGCGATGCGTGACGCCGCCGAAGCGGCGGTGGGTCACGAGGCGGTCATCGTGTCCCACCAGCTGCCGATCTGGATGGCCCGCTGCGCCGCCGAGGGCAAACGACTCTTCCACGATCCGCGCAACCGCGAGTGCACCCTCGCCAGCGTCACCTCCTTCACCTACCTGGACGGCCGGGTGGCGTCGGTGACCTATCGCGAGCCGGCCGGACACCTGCTGCGCACGCACGAGGTTGGCAGTTCGAAGAAGTTCGTCGCGGGCGCATGATGCGGCTGCGCGCCGGTCGCCGTGCCGCCCTCGTCGTGGCCGCGTCGTTGTTGCTCGGTCCGGCGGCCACCGGATGCGCCAGCGGTTCTGGCGAACTCGGCGGTGGCCAGGTTGGATACCCCGATGTCGCGCGCAACCTCACGCAGATTCCGGTCGACCAGCGCAAGGCCGCCCAGGTCGCGTCGGGTCCCGCCCTGACGGGTGAGGGCACTATCTCTACCGGCGGCTACCCGGGCAAGGTGGTCGTCGTCAACGTCTGGGGCTCGTGGTGTTCGCCCTGCCGAAAGGAAGCGCCGGACCTGCAGGCGGCGAGTGTCGAGACCAAGGATGTCGCCCAGTTCGTCGGGATCACCAGCAAGGACGTCGACCCTGCCCCGGCCCGCGCATTCGTGCGTGCATTCGGTGTCACCTACCCGAGCATCTTCGATCCATCGGGTCGGGCATTGCTTGCCTTCGCCGGCGATCTGCCGCCGAGCGCAATCCCGTCGACGTTGGTCATCGACACACAGGGCCGGCTCGCGGTGCGGATCCTCAGCAACGTCTCCACGATCACGCTGGTGGACATCGTCAACGATGTCGCGGCCGGCAAGTGATCATGGTCGCGTGATGGTCGGACTCGACCTCTCCACCTGGGCACAGTCGGCCGTAGGCGGCTCGATGGTGCTTGCGCTTCCGGTTGCCCTGCTCGCCGGCCTGGTGTCGTTCTTTTCCCCGTGCGTGGTCCCGTTGCTGCCGGGCTACCTCTCCTACGCGACCGGTCTGGGGGCCGCCGAGATCGTCGAGGGGTCCACCCGGCGCAGTCGGATGTTGCTGGGCGCATCGCTGTTCGTGCTCGGCTTTGCGGTGGTCTTCGTCGCGACGGGGGTCGTCGCCGGCACCGTGGGACGCGAGCTTGCCGAGCATCGGGTCGGTATCAGCCGCGTCCTCGGCGTGGTGGTGATCATCCTTGGGCTGATCTTCGCCGGGGTGTTGCGGATCGGTCAGCGTGATCTACGGCTGCACGCCGTCCCGACGATCGGCGTCGCCACCGCGCCGCTGCTCGGGCTCGTCTTCGCCCTCGGCTGGACACCGTGCCTGTCACCGACGCTCGGGGTCGTGGTGAATCTCGGCTTCACCGAGGGCAGTGCGCTCCGCGGTGGGCTGCTCGGATTTGTCTACGCGCTCGGCCTGGGCATCCCGTTCGTGGTCGCCGGGTTGGCCTTCACCCGGATGGCGCGCGCAGTGGACTTCCTGCGTCGGCGACAGGCGGCGATCATGCGCATCGGAGGCCTGATGATGGTGCTCGTCGGGCTGCTGTTGGTGACGGGGCTCTGGGAAGGCGTCACGGCGACGCTTCGGCAGTGGGCCGCAGGATTCGAGACGGCGATCTGATGACGGCCGACGTCAGTAGCGCAGAGACGGAGACACTCGGGGACGGGCCGACGAGTCCTGGCCCTGTCCGGCCTCCCGAGTTACCCAGGTTGGGGCTGGTCGGCGGGCTGCGCTACCTCTGGACCCAGCTGACGTCGATGCGCACGGCGCTGGTGTTGCTGTTCGCCCTGGCCGTGGCGGCGATCCCCGGGTCCCTGGTGCCGCAACGGAGCGTCTCGCCGGTGCGGGTCTCGGATTTCATCACCGCCCACCCCCGACTCGGGCCGCTGTACGACCGGCTCGGATTGTTCGGGGTGTACACCTCGCCGTGGTTTTCCGCGGTGTACCTGCTGCTGTTCGTGTCCTTGATCGGCTGCATCCTGCCGCGGATCATCGCGTACGCCCGCGCGCTGCGAGCCCGGCCGCCGCGCATCCCCCGCAACCTCGCCCGGCTGCCCGCATTCGCCGAGGAACTGCTCGCGCCGGACGCCGCGTCCGACGCGGTGCTCGACCGCGCCGCAGCCGAACTGCGCCGCCGTCGCTACCGGGTGGATCGCCGCGAGGACGGGGTGGCCGCCGAGCGCGGCTACCTGCGAGAGGCCGGCAACCTCGTCTTCCACACGTCCTTGGTGTTCGTGCTGATCGGCGTTGCGGTCAGCACATTGTTCGCGTTCAAGGGCACCAGCGTGGTGATCGTCGGCCAAGGCTTCTCCAACAACCTGACCCAGTACGACGACTTCACCGGGGGAGCACGCGTCCGGGATCGTGACCTGAAGCCGTTCTCGGTTGCCGTCGACTCCTTCGAGGCGGAGTTCGAGCGGGGCAACGTCCAGCGCGGCGCGGCACGTCTGTTCAGGGCCGGTGTTCGGGTGACGGACCATCCGGGGGCTGCGCCGAGGTCGGCGGTGCTGGAGGTGAATCGGCCTTTGACCGTGGCCGGAGCAACGGTCCACCTGATCGGCCACGGCTATGCCCCAATCGTCACGGTCAAGGACGGGAACGGCGAGGTCGCGTTCTCCGGGCCGGTGGTGCTGCTCCCGCAGGACGGCAACCTGACCTCGATCGGGGCGATCAAGGCCCCTGACGGGCGTCCGGAGCGGCTCGGCTTCGAGGCTGTGTTTCTGCCGACTGCCGTCCTCGACGAGCGCGGCCCGCGGTCGGTGTTCCCCGATGCACTCAAGCCAGAACTGTTTCTGAATGTGTGGACCGGACCGCCGAAGGTCGAGACCGGACGCCCTGAGAGCGTCTATTCCCTCGACACCAGCGGAATGCAGCAGTTGAGGAACACCGACGGTCAGCCGGTCCGGATCGCGCTGTCGGTCGGTCAGGGGGTCAAACTGCCTGATGGCAAGGGCTCGATCGAACTGAATGGATGGACCCGCTGGGTCAAACTGCAGGTCAGCAGGACGCCGGGGGTACTGATCTCCCTGGTCGCGGTCGCGCTCGGAGTCCTCGGGCTGTGCCTGTCATTGTTCGTCCGGCCACGTCGCGTCTGGGTTCGTATCGCCGACCGGCCAGGGGGATCTAGGGTGATCGAGGTCGGTGGGCTCGATCGCGCGGATGCGCGAGCCGGGCTGACCGAGGACGTGGCCGAACTGGCAGGTGAACTCTCCGGCAGTGTCAGCAGCCCGGGGGCCACCGCCGGGGGATCGCCGGCTTCTCGCGGAGGAGATGCACAGTGAACGCGGAGTATTACTCCAGCCTCGCGCTGGTGACTTCGGTGGTGGTGTACCTGCTGTCGATGATCGCCCATGCCGCGGAGTGGGCGGCGGCCCGCACCATGGACTCGACCGAGGGTGCGCCGCACGCGCGACGCGAACTGGTCAGTTCCACCGTCGGCGGCACCGCGACCCGGGAAGGCAGCCCCGAGGGCGCTGAGCCTCCCACGGCACCGGTCGGTTCGGCGGCAGGTCGGCGGGCGGAGCAGTTCGGTCGGATCGGCCTGACCCTGACGATCTTCGGCTTCGTGCTGAGCGTGCTGGGGATCGTGCTCAGGGGCATCGCTGCGGAGCGGGCGCCCTGGGGCAACATGTTCGAGTTCACCATCACAGCGATGGCGATGATCGTCGGCCTGTACCTGGTGCTGGTCTGGCGCGCCGGCGTGCGCTGGCTCGGGCTGCCCGTGGCACTGCTTGCGGCGGTCGGCAACGGACTTGCCGTCACCGTCTTCTACGTGGCAGTCGCGCCGTTGGTCCCCGCGCTGCACTCCGTGTGGTTCCTGATCCACATCCTCGCTGCCGTGATCGGCGGGGCTGCGTTCAACATCGGGGCGATGCTGTCGCTGCTCTATATCGTCCGGGCTCGAGCCGAGCAGCGGGGGAGCCTCCGCGGCCTGATCGCGCGGCTTCCCGACGCGCGCCGCATCGATCTGCTGGCGTACCGATGCCACGCCTTCGCCTTCCCCGTCTGGACATTTGCCGTGGCTGCCGGAGCGGTCTGGGCGGAGTACGCGTGGGGGCGCTACTGGGGTTGGGACCCGAAGGAGACCTGGGCCCTGGTGACCTGGGTGATCTATGCGTGCTACCTGCACGCTCGCTCGACGGCGGGTTGGCGCGGCGTGAAGGCGGCGGTGATCGCTCTGGTCGGCGTCGCGTCGTTCTGGTTCAACTTCGTCGGGGTGAACCTGCTGGTCAGCGGCCTGCATTCCTACGCCGGCATCTGAGAGCGGCCTGACCCTGTGCGCTGGAAAGTGTCACCACGGCCGCACCGGCGCCCCAGAGGTACCGGGCCTGTGCTGGGGTGAGCCTTACTGGCCCCCCGGGCCTCTACCAGCACATATGGACAGTTCTGTCGCCGGTGCGAGCCGTGGTGGCCGACAGTCCGAGAAAGCTCACCAGTTCGGGCTGACGGCTGGGAATGAGGACAATGTATCAGCCCGATCACGAGAGTCGAATTTGGCTGTCCCGCGTACCGATATGGCCACAGCGCTGAGGCTCAGGCGCGTCGGCGAGTCCCTGGAGACATCACCGTCGAAAGGTCCGGTGCGGTGAGGAAATGGCGGTGCTCAGCCGCGAATGCCGCCAGAATCCCCTTCTTGTTGCGCGTACGGCCCGGGTGCGGGATGTCGTGGAATCGCTCGTTGAATTGGATGGCCGCTTCGGTGGCTCTGTCCTTGAAGCCGCGGAGGCTGCTCGCCTCGACGTGCAACAACTCCGCGACCCGTGCCATATCGCCCGCAGCATCGCGTAGCGCCCGCCAGATCCGAACCCAGGAGGCGTCCGCGAGCAGGCTGTCGATGAGGTGCGCCCACTGCAACCGGCGCTGCCACGGGATCGGCGTCGGGTCAACCCCGGCGATCAGGGCATCGCGGTAGTGAACCAGCGTCCCCGGATCATTCTTCGTCTTGTCGAGGAGGGCGGGAGCCTTGAACCAGTGCCGGGCTGCCGCAGCGAACAGGGTGCGACCGCTCTCGGTGAACTGGCTGTAGGTGACGATCCGCGTTTCGGGGCGCTCGTGGTGCAGCCGCAGCAGAGCGGTCAGTCCGGTGCTGGTCTGCGAGCTGAGGTTGAAGTCCACGAACGCCAGGTCCCAGCTGAGGCCCCGCCGCAGTTGTTCGTTGAGCTGGTCGATCGAGGTGGCCACAGTGAGTCCTCGCGCGAACGCGTGCTCGAAGTTGGCGCGCTCACCGGGGACGTCGTCGACCAGGAGCACTCGTCCGCTCGGGACAGCGGTCACCATGTCTCGCCCTCCACCCCGGCCCAGGCGCGCGGCCGCCGGGCGCTGCCCTCGGCGCGCCTCGTATCGTCCGCGCTCATCGTGCTCGACCTCGCCGGGTTACTCGTCGCTGGTGCGCCAGCGTGCTGTGACCGTCTTGGCCCCCGCCTGCTGAACTGCGATGAGGGAACCTGCCACGCCCCCCAGCCGACCCTCCAGCCACGCGGAGCTCGTTCCTGGAGTCTTCCACACCCCCGGTGCCATCGGCGGTGCGTCGTCGGTCACTGAGATCACAACATCGTCGCCGTCAGGGGAGATGTGCACGCCGATCTCGGCTGCTCCGGCGTTCAGCGCGTTGCCGACGAGGTCGTTGAGCACCAGTCGGGCCAGATCGCGGTCCGACGGGCTCAGCGTGGTCACGGTGATGTCGACAGTGGCCTTGGCCCCCACGGCGCGGGCGAGCGTCCGCACCGGTGCCTCGAGGTTCTGCACGCTGGTCGAGCTGTCGTGCCCGATCCGGGACAGCGTGAGCGTCTCTCGCAGTCTGCTGTTGGCTGACACCGCCAGTTCGTACAGGGTCGGCGCGCTCGCCCGGACCTCCCGTGCGTGCTGTTCGAGCAGGCGCAGATTGGTCGACAGAGCCCCGTGCGTTTCTGAGATCACCAGTTCGCGTCCCGCGTGCGCCTCCTCCTGGACGAGATCCGGCAGCGGCCGCATGATCAGGTCGGTGTCGGAGATGCGCAGGCTCACCGTCAGCGGGATCAGGCAGATGACGACCGCCGCATACGTGCCCTGTGGCCCCCAGTCGGCGGGCAGCGCGATCGCGCAGACCGGCAGCGCCGTCACCGGGCCGGCGAGCAGGCGCGAGATCTCGTGCCAGGTCGGGGGGTTCGGCTCGTCGGGATTGAACCAGGTGTGGTCGTTGTAGATCAGCAACGAGGTACTGACCATGAAGGCCATCGCGGCCGTCAGCATGACGAGTCGTGCCCAGACCGGCTCACCGGTGGTTACCCACGCTGGGATCGCGGTCAGCAGGCATGCCTCCGGGATCTCGATGTACGAGCCCAGCCCGAGCCGATGCCGCCCGTCGGTGTGCAGCTGGTTGCGGAGATAGAGCCCGGTCAGCCAGAAGCGCGGCTGCGTGCCGTGCCGCAGGTGTCGTTCGTTCACCCAGAGCAGCACGCTGCCGGCCGAGGCGAGCAGAGCGAGCGCTGTGCCGAGGGCGCTGTGGAACACCACGAGCGACAGGGTTGCGACCACCCCGATGCAGACGACGCGCAGCGCCCATGCGCGGATGGTGTAGGCAGAGGACCGTCGGAGCAGCGCGAGGTAGGCGATCCGATGACGCCGAGAGCGGCTCAGCCTGCCGCCGAGGCTTCCGCTGGCCACAGTCATAATCGTGCCCCGGCGTGCTGTGCCGGGCAAGCGAGGAGGAGCATGGCTGATTTCGACCTGTGCGTGATCGGAACCGGATCCGGCAACTCGGTGGTGACGAAGCAGTTCGCCCGGCAGCGGGTGGCGATCGTCGAGTCGGGCGCCTTCGGCGGGACCTGCCTGAACGTCGGGTGCATCCCGACGAAGATGTACGCCTACCCGGCGGACCTGGCGCGCACCCCCGAACAGGCGAGCGGGCTCGGCGTCGATCTCGATCTTCGGGGAGCCCGCTGGGAGGACATCCGGGATCGGATCTTTGCCCGGACTGATGCGGTGTCGGCAGACGGTCGGGAGTGGCGCGAGCACCGGAACGCCCACGTGACGCTGTTCACCGCCGAGGCTCACTTCGTCGGCGATCACGCACTCCGGGTCGGCGAGCGGACGATCACCGCCGATCGGTTCGTCATCGCGGCTGGGAGTCGGCCCTCGCTGCCGGACGTGCCCGGTGTCGAGTTGGAAGGTGTGCACACCTCCGACACCGTGATGAGGGTGCCGCAACAGCCGACGTCGCTGGCGATCGTCGGTGGCGGCTACGTCGCGGCAGAGTTCGCTCATATCTTCGCCAGTCTCGGCACGCAGGTGGCGGTGATCTGCCGCTCCGGGCTGCTGCTTCGGCGCGAGGACGCCGAGATTGCCACTCGGTTCACCGAGCTGATGGCGAGGCAGGTCGACCTGCGGTGCGGCGCGGAGCTGACGTGCATCGACCGGGTCGCGGAGGGACTGAAGGTGACCGTGCGGAATGCGGACGGGTCTACCTCGTCGATCACGGTCGAGGCCGTCCTGATGGCGACCGGACGGGTGCCCAACGCGGACCGGCTCAACCTGTCGGCCACCGGAGTCGCGGTCGATGATCGTGGGTTCGTCGTGGTGGACGACCATCAGCGGACCACCGCAGACGGCATCTTCGCACTCGGTGACGTCTGCTCGCCGGTGATGCTGAAGCACGTCGCGAACCACGAGGCGCGCGTCGTCAAACACAACCTGCTGCACCCGGAGGACATGATCCGCAGTGACCATCGGTTCATTCCGCACGGTGTCTTCAGCAACCCTCAGGTCGCCGCGGTCGGGCTGACCGAGGAACAGGCCAGGGACGACGGCGTGGACTACCTGGTCGGACGCCAGGACTACGGCGACACTGCGTACGGCTGGGCGATGGAGGACACCGAGCACTTCGTCAAGGTGCTGGCCGAGCGGGGCTCGGGACGGCTGCTTGGCGCGCATCTCGTGGGCCCGCAGGCGACGTCGCTCATCCAGCCACTGATTCAGGCGATGTGCTTCGGGCAGACCGCCGAGCAGGTCGCCCGCGGCCAGTACTGGGTTCACCCAGCGATGGCCGAGGTGGTCGAGAACGCCTTGCTCGAGCTCTGCAGGTAGCGGCCGCTCGCTCTAGCGGCGCGGCGGCTGGCGGGTCGGCGAGACGACGAGTGGGACTCCGGTCTCGCGTTCGGACACCTCCCACAGTGTCGCGATGGCACGAGTTGCGCCAGGTCGGAGCAGGGGCAGCCGAACAGGACGTCCAGTGTTCACCAGTCGTGGGCCGTAGAACTCTCCACCGCGGGCCGCGGGGTCGGTCGCGGCGCGGATCTGCGGCAGTGCGCCGTGAGCGACATCCATCCCGGTGTGTTGCGCCAGCCATGCCCAGACGGACGCGGCGCGGCCACCGCCACCCTCGTCAACGGAGTGCGTCTGCAGGTCGCTGTTCGTCAGGCCGGGATGGGCGAGGAGCGAACTCGCGCTGACGCCGGCACACTCGAACTCGCGCTGCAGCCCGATGGCGAAGTGATAGTTGGCGAGTTTCGACTGGGCGTAGGCCGCCCAGGGGCGATAGCGGCCGTGCGCATGGGGATTGGCCGGATCGAGGGCGCGCCCGATGTGGTGAGCGGTCGAGGTCACGCTGACCACCCGTGCGGCGGGGGCGGCGAGCAGTGCCGGCATCAGCCACGCGGTCAACGCCCAGTGGCCCAGGTGATTCACCCCCAGTTGCATTTCGAACCCGTCGGCGGTGACGCGCTCCGGCATCGCCATCAGACCGGCGTTGTTGACCAGCACGTCGACACGATCGTGGCTGCCGAGGATGCGGTCGGCGGCGGTGCGGACAGAGGCGAGTGAGGCCAGGTCGAGTTCGACGAGGGTCGTCGACCCACGCGGAGTCGACCGGTGGATCTCCGCCGATGCCTCCTCGGCCTTCGCCCGGTTGCGGACGGCCATCACCACCTCGGCACCGTGGGCCGCCAGTGCCTTGGCCGTCTCGAGGCCGAGGCCACCGTTGGCGCCGGTGACAACGCACACCTTGCCGCTCTGGTCGGGAATCGACGCCCAGTCGTCCGTCACCGTCTGTCCTTTCCGCACGCCGTGGCACCCATCGTGCGCCGTCTCGGATCAAGCTGTCGATGCCGTCACGCCCGCTGCGGCGAGCTGGTGGCGCCGGTCGGGATCGTTCGCTGGGATCGTTCAGGCGGCGGGATCCTTCAGTCGGGATCGGTCAGCCGGCGGATTGTCTTGGCCACCCGGGCTTGGCGCGTGTCGGCTCGTTTGGCCTCCCCGATCCAGCGCGCGTACTCGCGGCGGTGGCTCGGCGGCATCGCGTCGTACGCTGCTCGGGCTACCGGATCGGCGTCCAGCGCGGCGACGAGCTCGGCTGGCTCGGTCACCGGTGCCGGCTCGGGGGTTGGCTCGGTGTCCTCGCTCAGTTCGATGGTGACCTCGTCCCCGGCCGCCGCGGCGATGGCGCGCAGCAGGTCTCGGCGGAGACCGAGATAGCTCTTGCCGCCGTAGACCATCAGGCGCGATCGGTACTCGTGCCCGTTCACGAGGGCCCTCACCGCGATGCGCTTGGTCGGGAACGCGCCGGCGACCTCGGCGGGGACGATGACCGCATGGCCGCCACCCCCGGCGGCGAGAATCTCGGCCTGAAAGCGCAGCGTCGCCGGCACCTCAGCGCCTCGAGTCGCGGGCCGCGACGAGCTTCCAGGTACCCGGCAGCAGGGCCGCCGCAAGCGCGATCTTGATCAGATCGCCGGCGATGAAGGGGCTGACTCCAGCCGTCGTCGCCGCGGACAGCGACATCGGCTCACCGAACAGGCTCGGCACCATCACCATGAGTCCGGCGACACCGGTCACGTAGATCACGAGGTTGCCCAGCACCATCAGCCCTATGGTGGGCAGCACCTGCCGATCGGCTCCCCGCTCGGCCAGTCGTCCGACCAGCCCGGCGGCGATGACGAACCCCACGATGTAGCCGAACGACGCGAATTGCCAGCCCGATTCGTGCTGAGCGAACCAGGGCACTCCCGCCACCCCGGCGACCAGATACAGGCCCATCGACGTGGCACCTCGGACGCTGCCGAGCGCCGCCCCGGTCAGCAACACGGCGAACGTCTGCAGCGACAGCGGGACCGGAGTGAACGGCAGCGGCACCGACACCTGGGCCGCCAGGCCGACGAAACCTGCCCCTGCGACCACCAGCGCACCGCTGCGCACCGCGCCCCCGGGCAGCACGTCGGCGAGAGTGCGCGGGCTGGCACTCGCGATGCTCGACAAGTCCGTCCTCCCGGCTACGGCAGTGGTGGGCACCGTGCTGAGGTCGTGGCTGACGGTCACCCGAATGACCGCCGCTCGCTCCCGAACAGACCTTAGCCGTTGCGGGCCACAGGTGTCGGAGTGGACCCGCGGAGATGATCAACGTGGGCCTGAACCCCGGCGTGCTGCAATCCTGGGCTGTCGAGGAGTCGCGGGACGGCGCCCGGCGATGGCTCGACGCTATTCCTCGACGGTGAGGCCCTTGAGTGCGTCGCGGGCCGGCTTCACGAGTTCAGGAACGGTGTCTGGGATCGACGCGTAGTACAGGCCGGAGCGCTGGCCGGCGGCCACGATCACCACGATCAGGAGTTCGCCCTTGGTCTTGAGGTCGGGGATGTCGAAGCTGAGCTGGGATTCGACGATCCACGCCTCGTGCCCGTCGACCGTCGTCGCTTCGTTTCGTTTCACGTCGCTGGTCACCGGGGCGTTGTCGTAGAAGGCGCCCAGGATGCACTTGACGACGATTGCGGAGCCCTGCTCGGGGGTGAAGAAGCCGTCGCCGGCTTGCAGCTCGCCCACGAGGATCGACGCAACCCAGTCGGAGTTCGGCTTGTACGACGGCTCGACCGGAACCGTCTGGCTCTTGACGTCCACGCCGAACGGCACCCGGATCTCGACGTCCGGGGGCGTCCATGGCGCTCCGAGGGTCGGGTAGGACAGTGGTCCGCCATGGACCCGGCCGTCGTTGCGGTCTGGGGACGGGGTTGCTGTGCGCTGTGGTGGGCAGACGTCCTGAGTGCCCTGACCGCCCGGCAGGCCCGTACCGCCTCCGGCTCCGCCGCCGGCCAGCGCGCGGATCGCGATCACCGCGACCACGACGATGACGATCACGAGTGCGCCGCCGGCGATCCACCAGCCAGCGCGACCGCGCTTGCGTTGCGTCTGTTGCTGGTACGTCGCATACGCCGACCCGTAGCCGGGCTGGCTGCCCGTCGGCTGGCCGCCGTACTGGCCATAGCCCGGCTGGCCGCCGTAGCTGCCCTGCCCGTATCCGCCGTACTGGCCGTACGCCTGCCCGCCGGAACCGGCGGCCGGCGCTCCGCTGACGGGAGGCTGTGCAGCGCCTGGAAAACCCTGTCCGGGTGCCGGGGCGCCCGGGTGCGGAGAAGTCGCGGCCGACCATGCCTTGCCGTCCCAGTACCGGTACAGGCCTTGACCGCCGCCTGGGTCGGGGTACCAGCCAGCCTTCGCGCTCACCGGGCGAGTCTATGTGTGCACGGGTCGACAGCCGCCGATCAGCGCCGGTCGTCAGCCGAAACGGCCGGTGATGTAGTCCTCGGTCGCCTTGACGTCGGGGTTGGAGAAGATCTTCTCCGTCGATCCGATCTCGATCAGCTTGCCTGGCTTGCCTTGGGCGGCGAGGTTGAAGAACGCGGTCTGGTCGCTGACCCGGGCTGCCTGCTGCATGTTGTGGGTGACGATGACGACGGTGTACCGCTCCTTGAGCTCGCCGATCAGATCCTCGATCGCCAGCGTGGAGATCGGGTCCAAGGCTGAGCAGGGCTCGTCCATCAGCAGCACCTGTGGCTCGACCGCGATGGCGCGCGCAATGCAGAGGCGCTGCTGCTGACCACCGGACAGCCCCATGCCCGCCTTGCCGAGCCGATCCTTGACCTCGTTCCACAGGTTCGCCGCAATCAGCGAGCGCTCGACCGCGTCGGACAGCGTCGACTTGTCTCGGACGCCGTTCAGTCGCAGACCCGAAGCCACGTTGTCGAAGATCGACATCGAGGGGAACGGGTTCGGGCGCTGGAAGACCATGCCGACCACGCGCCGGACCGCGACCGGGTCGACCCCGGAGCCGTACAGGTCCGTGCCGTCCAACTGCACGCTGCCCTTCACGTGTGCGCCGGGGATCACTTCGTGCATCCGGTTGAGGGTGCGCAGCACCGTCGACTTGCCGCAGCCGGACGGTCCGATGAACGCGGTGACGGTGCGCGGCTCCACCGTCATGCTGACGTTGGCGACCGCGTGAAACGCCCCGTAGTAGATGTTCAGATCCGTGACATCGATCCGCTTGGCCATGCGCGTGCTCTCCTCGGGACTTACTTTTCCTTGAGCCGGCTGGCGCGAGCGATGCCGCGGGCCAGCAGGTTCAAGAACATGACGATGATGATCAGGGTGAGCGCGGCCGCCCAGACCCGCTCGTAGCCGGGCAAGGTGGGCGCCTGGTCCCGGCCGGCGTTGATCATGGTGGGCAACGCGCCCATGGTCGGTGACGTCGGCGCGAAATTGATGTTCACGGCGTACGACACCAGGATCAGCAGCGGCGCGGTCTCACCCATCACCCGGGCCAGGCCCAGCACCACGCCGGTGGAGATACCGCCGAATGCCGTCGGAATCACGACTCGCAGGACGGTCTTCCACTTGGGCACTCCGAGCGCATAGGACGCCTCGCGCAGGGAGTCGGGCACCAGCTTCAGCATCTCCTCGGTGGAGCGCAGTACCACCGGCAGCATCAGGAGCACCAGCGCGAGCGAGACGGCGATCGCCGACCGCCCGAAGCCCAGGATCGTGATCATGGTCGCGTAGATGAACAGTGCCGCGACGATCGACGGAATCCCGCTCAGGATGTCCACGGTGAAGCTGACCGCCCGCGCGACCTTGGTGCCGCGCGCGTACTCCACCAGCAAGATCGCGCCGAGCACGCCGACGGGGACAGCGATCAGGGCACAGATCACGCCGATCTCGATGGTCCCGACGATCGCGTGGTAGGCCCCACCGCCCTCGGTTCGCGGCGTGATGCCGCGCTGGCTCTGCTGCCACCAGGATGAGGTCAGCACGAGCCGACCACCCTTGACGATCACCGTCCACAGGATCCAGACCAGCGGAATGACGGCGAGCACGGCAGCCAGGCCGACGTAAACGTAGGCAAGTGCGTTCTTGACGGTACGCACGCCGCTCGGACGCCGGAACGAGAGCGGCGTGCTCCCGGTCGCCGGCGGGGTGCCGCCGGTAGTCGCGGGGCTGGTCATGACTCGGCCTTCCCTCGGTCGGCGATGATCCTGGCGAGCGCGTTGACGATGAAGGTCACCACGAAGAGCACCAGGCCGGCCGCGATGTAGGCACCGGTCTTGGAGGGAGTGTCGAACTCAGCGGCGTTGTTGGCGATCTTGCTGGCGAACGTCTCGCCCGCGGCAAAGATCGACGGATCGAAGGGAGCGTTCGGCGCGGGAGTCGTCAGGATGATCAACACCGCGACGGTCTCGCCCAGCGCACGGCCGAGGCCGAGCATCGATGCACTGATGACGCCGGAGCGACCGTACGGGATGACAGCCGTGCGGATCATTTCCCAGCGAGTGGCGCCGAGGGCGAGTGCGGCCTCGATGTGGTCCCGCGGCGTCTGCGCGAAGACGTCGCGCGAGATCGCCGTGATGATCGGCAGGATCATGATGGCCAGAACCACTCCCGCCACGAAGACCGAACTCTTGATCGTGACCCCGGGTGCGAACAGCGGGATGAAGCCGAGTGTGGTCGAGATCCACTCACCGACTGGGGTGAGGAACGGCCCCAAGATCGTCAGGCCCCAGAGGCCGAAGATGATCGAGGGCACGGCGGCGAGCAGGTCGACGACGAACGAGAGTGGACCGGCCGCGCGCTTGTGCAGGTACTGGGTGAGGAACAGCGCGACGCCGACGGCGATCGGTACAGCGATGGCCATTGCCAGCACCGAACTCAGCACAGTGGTCCAGAGCATCCCGGCGATGCCGAAGCGGAGTTCGTTCCCTGCGACCACCCAGCTCCGTGAGGTGAGGAAGCTGTCCTGGTCGGCCAACAAGCTCGGCAACGCGAGCGCGAGCAAGAACACGCCGGTGAACACCACCAGGAGCACGATCAGTGCACCGGACCCGGTAGCGAGGCCGCGGAAGACCTGGTCGCCCACGCGGCTGATCTTGGCCAGCTTGACCCCGGTCGCGACGGCCGGCGAGCGGTCCGACGCCGGTGCGCCACTCGGCGCCCTGTCGGGTTGCGGGGAGGATCGTCGTTGATGCTCGCCGGCCTGGTCGGCGCTGGTCTGGCTTGCCTCGGTCTGACTCACCCACCCCTCCTTTCGTCGTCGTTCCAGCTCGGCGGGGGGCGGCGGGGCCTCCAGTCTCGTTGATCCCGGAGGCCCCGCCAACCGCAGCGCCGATGGCGGCAGTCAGCTCAGGCGATTGCCTGGACGGAAGCCTTCACCTTGGTGACCAGCTCGGCGGGGAGCGGCGCGTAGCCGAGGCTCTCCAGGGAGCTCTGGACGGAGTCCGAGGCGAAGTAGCCGAGGAAGTCCTTCACCAGGGCCGTCTTGTCGGCGTCCAGACCCTTGCTGCAGACGATCTCGTAGGTGACCAGCAGTGCCGGGTATGCGCCGGACTCGAGGTCGGCGTACTTGAGGTCCAGCGCGAGGTCGCTGCCGGAGCCCTTCACGCTCGCCTCGCTGACCGCCTTGCCGACGCTCTCGCCGGTCAACTCGACCGCACCGTTGCCCGCGTCGAGCTGGGCGATCTTGAGGTTGTTGTCCTTGGCGTAGCTCCACTCCATGTAGGAGATCGAGCCCTTCGTGCTGGTCACGCCCTCGGCGACACCGGAGGACTTGTTCTTGCCCTCGCCGACGCCTGTCCACGCCTTCGCCGGCTCCTTCGTCCACGCGCCGTTGCCGGCCTTGGAGAGGAACTTGGTGGCGTTCTCGGTGGTGCCCGACTCGTCGGAGCGGAAGAAGACGGTGATCTTGTCGCCGGGCAGCGAGGCGCCCGAGTTCAGCTCGGCGATGGCCTTGTCGTTCCAGGTGGTGACCGTGCCGTTGAAGATCTTGGCCAGCACTTCGGCGTTCAGCACGAGCTTGTCGACGCCGTCCAGGTTGTAGGCGAAGGCGATCGGCCCGACGACCATGGGCAGGTTCCAGGCCTCGTTGCCGCCGCAGCGCTCCTTGGCCTTGTCGGTCTCGACGACGCCGTCCTTCTCCTCGCTCTTCAGCGCGGAGTCCGAGCCGGCGAAGTCGACCAGGCCGTTGTAGAACGACTTGATGCCCGCACCGGAACCGGTCGGGTTGTACTCGATGGTCGACTTGCTGCCGCACTCGTTGCCGTAGGCGGAGATGACCTCGGTGATGGCGTTGTTCTGGGCACTGGAGCCCTCGGCGGAGAGCTTGCCGGCGGGGCACGCCAGGCCGGAGCTCGATCCGGTGCTCTCGCCGCTCTTGGGCGCGGCGGGTTCGGGATCGGAGCCGCAAGCGGCCAGGCCGAGGGTGGCCAGAGCAGCCAGGGCGACGAGCGTGGTGGCCCGCGGCGCGATGAGGCGGTTCGTGGTCATGCGCTTCCTTCAATGACTGAGGGGGCTTGGTGTCCCCAGACTGGCCGGCGGTGACGTCCGCCGGGCATGGCGCCGGAAGGAACCCCTGCCGCTGGACAGGGCAGACAGCGCCTCCCGATGTCCGCCGACCGTACGCGGGTCGGATGTCTTGTTGGACCCACGCAGGTGAACGCAGGGTGAACGGCCCGGCGGTGGGGGCCATGTGGCTACCTCGTCAGGCGGGCAGCGCGGATGGAGCGCAGATGGACCACGGTAACGATGGCCGCGACGGCGCCCCCGAGCACGAATGGCGCGCCCGGCCCGCCGGCTGCCGCGATCGTCGCGGCGAGCGGTCCGCCGACTGTGCTGCCGGACAGCAGCGCCGCGCCAGCGAGGGCCATCACTCGTCCCAACAGCTCAGGTGGCGCCTGCTGCAGCACGACGGTGACGGTGCCGACCAGCCACGACCAGCCGAGCCCGACGCAGGCTAGGCCGGCGACGGCGGCCGCCGGTGTTCGCGCCGACCCGACGACGACGAGCCCGCCGCTGATCACGGCGGCAGACCAGGTCAGCGCTGAGGCGCCGGCGTGACGGCTGCCCGCCACCAACCCCGTGCCGACCAGGGCGCCGACCATCGTCGCAGTGAGCAGGGTGCCGACAAGCCGCGGGTCCGCGTCGAAGCGCTGCGACGCCAGTAGCGGCACCGAAACCGGCACCTGGAAGCAGAACGTTGCCACCACGACCACGGTCAGCAGTGGGGATCGCAGCGAACGCGTTCGCCACAAGTAGCGCAAGCCGTCGAGAGCCTGCCCAGGCGCCGGCGGCAGCGGGGGAACCGGCCGCGGCCGGATCAGCGTGAGGGCGACCACGTCAGCGGCAAACGACGCGGCGTTTGCCGCGAATACCGCTCCCGCTCCGATCGACGCCACCGCGACGCCCCCGAGCGCCGTCCCGATCGCCATCCCCAGAACCATCGCTGACCCGGTCAGCCCGGCGGCCCCTGCTGCGGCGGACTCGGGGACCAGGCCTGGGACGAGTGCGCGCCGGGCGGGCGTGTCGAAGGCGTTGCACACACCCCAGCTGCAGGCGAGTGTGGCGACCAGCGGAAGGCTGAGCCGGCCGGACAGTTCAGCAGCCGCATAGCAGACGGCAACCAGCCCGAGGCCGGCTTCGGCACAGATCAGGACCCGGCGGCGGTCATGGCGGTCGGCGATCACCCCGCAGTACGGGCCGAGCAGGAGGCTGGGGAGAAACTGCAGCGCAACGATCCAGCCGAGCGCGTAAGGATGCAGGTGAACGACGACCCACGCGAGTGCCACCACCTGCGCCCACGAGCAGGCCACCGACGGCAGTTGCGCGCTGAGGTAGATCCGGAACGACCGGCTCGCCAGCGGCGCAGCGCATCGGCGCAAGGCGGCCGGCGTCCGCATCAGGCCGACGCCGCGGCGGCAATGGCCAAGCAGAGTCCGCTGACATAGGTCAGCCCAGCGCCCACCTGTCGCGGGACGTTGGGCACCGCCATCGTCGTGCCGGCCAGGGTCCCGAAGGCGTGCAGCAGCCGGGCGAATGTCGCGGCCACGATCAGCGGCACCGCCACCCAACCGGGGCTCCGTGCGCCGACCAGAAGGAACAACACGACCAGCATCGGGATGTACTCGGCCGCGTTCCCGTGGGCCCGGATGGCGATGAACAGTCGGCTCGCCGGGTCGGTCGGCACCTGGGAACCCTGGGTCCGGGCGCGCATTCGGGTGACGTTCGCGCCAAGGCCGAAGACCAGGGCGCCGAGGAGTGAACTGCAGATGATTGCCGTGGTCATGCCGACCTCCTGGTGGGGTGGGATGTGGGGATGGGCTGGGTTTGCGGCAGCACGGTGGCGACGACGTCGTCGCACAGCGTCCAGCCGAGCAGTGCGTCCGCCTTGCGCAGAGCGCCGACACTCGTGAGGTTCACCTCGATCAGGTACCGGCCAATCACGTCGAGGCCAGCCAGCCGGATGCCGTGCCGTGCCAGCACGGGCGCGATGCGGGCGCAGATCTGCCGGTCGCGGGCGGTCACGGCCGCTTCGGCGGACGGGTTCCCGATCCGGAAGTCGCCGGCCTGGGGAAACCGCAGCACGGCGGCCACCGGCACCCCGTCGACGACGATGATCCGCTTGTTCCCTTCGAAGACCTCCCGGAGGAACGGCTGAACGACCACCTGTCGGCTGCCTCGCTGCGTCGCCGTGTCGATCAGGGACGGCACGTTCGGGTCGTGGCGGTCGAGCCGGAAGACCCCGCGGCCGGAGAATCCGTCCACAGGCTTGATGACCGCAGTCCTGTGGTCGGCGAGAAACGAATTGATGACCGCGAGATCGGCGGTCACCACCGTGGGCGGCGCAAGATCGGGGAAGTGCAGAGGAAGCAGGTGCTCACTGCACGCCCGCAACCCGCGCGGATCGTTGACCAGCGCCGTACCGGCAGGGTCCACCAGGTCGAGGATCAGGGTGGCGGCGGTGAAGACCTCGTCGAGCGGCGGCTCGGTGCGGAAGAAGACCGCGGCCATCTCGTCCAGCCAGACGTGGCGGGCCGGGTCCACGGCGTACCAGGGATTCGCGACCCCCCACCGGTGATCCTCAAGGGGATGTGACGGCGCGAGGTGCACCCGACGCGCAAGGGCCCGAGCACGACCCGCCACCGCTTCCAGCGCCGACGTCTCGGTGACCCACACCTCAACCCCGCGATCCTGTGCCGCGTGCATCAACCCGACGCTGGTGTCCACCGCCGGGTCGAGGCTTGCCAGCGGATCGATCACGAACGCCGCCCTCATGCCGCGCCTCCCGCCTGGTCTTGCCCGGCGGCGAGGAGCGCCAACAGATCCGCGGCCACTGGTGAGGTGCCGAGCTCGGCTGCGGCCCAGTCCTCGGCCAGCAGGTCCGCCCGCGGCCGCAGCAACTCCAACGCAGCTCGACGCGTCGGAGCGTGCCCGAGCAGCCGCGAGACTTGGTGAACTGTGTCGCCGACACCGCGACGAGGCTGGGCGTCGAGGTAGCGCACCTCGAGGTAGCCGCCGCGCGGTCGCACGGGCGCGAACAGCGTGTTCAAGTGGTAGGTCGGATCGGCCGACTCGCTGATGGGCAGCCGCGGGGCGCGGGCGCCGAACGCGGCGTAGGCGCCCACGGGGTCGTCAAGATCCAGGTGAGCACCCTCGTAGCCGGTCCGACCGGGGTCGATGCTCCGCCAGATGCGGGTGCGCGCTCCCGGGACGCCCGCTGGGCGGCCGTCCAACCACGGCGAGTGGGCGAGCGCAGCCGTCAGTGGGGGCCCGGCCAGGTTCGCCACGATCCACTGCTCGCGGCCCGCCTGGCCCGGGAGCAGGTCGACGGCGACCTGCAGGGAGGCCGTCAGCCGCATCATCCGCCGGCCGCCGGGTCCGGTCTGATCGAACATGTCCTGCATGGCGAGGTACCGGGCGGTCGGCGTTCGGAGCGGCACCTGCTGGCAGTCGTGGTAGGGGTTCGTACCCCACGATTCCAGCCGCAGGCCGGCCTTGGCGGCGAGGGCTGAGGCGCGGTCGATCAGGGACAACAGCCGGGGAACGAAGATCTCTGGGACTGCCGGCGCGGGGCTCAACTCGAGCTGACCACCCGGCTCGACACTCACCCTTGCGGCCCGCCGGAAATCGCCGCCGAGGACGCTCATCAGGTGGCTCGGCGGAACCGGACGATGGTCCGGATCGTCGGTCACCGGAATCAGCTCGACCTCGGCTCCGATGCGTCCCGGGCGCCGCGCCGGCGCGAACAATTGCTCAACTGCGCGGGTCATCTCCATGGTCCGACTCTTCCGGCGTCGGGCTCGTCCGGCGTCAGTGCTGGCACGGACCCGAGTACGGAGATGCGTACGCGGGTTCCGCGGTGATAGGACCGAAGTGTGACCTCGGACAATGACGAGTTCCGAGGCAGGGCGGAGGAACTGGGCTGGCTGCGGGCGCGGCTCGTGCAGGCGCGTCGCGGGTCGGGCTGCCTGGTCCTTCTTGCCGGGCCGGCGGGAATCGGCAAGACCCGGTTGGTGGAGGAACTCGTCGCCGGCGCAACAGCGGTCCGCGTCGGTTGGGGGGCCGCGACCGACGACCCCGGGATGCCCGCGCTCTGGCCGTGGGGCAGAGCGTTGCGAGCGTTTCCAGCATCGCGGGCGGCCCTGGCCGCGCTGAGCGCGGGCGTCGTCGAGACCGAGTCGGCCGCCCACGTCGATCTGGCGGCTGCGACGTTCACCGCAGACACGGCGGTGCTCGACGCCCTCGCGTCCGACGCGGCCAGCGCCGGTGGATTGGTGCTGGTGCTCGATGACCTCCAGTGGGCCGATGACGCGACGATGCGTCTGGTCGGCCGGCTGGCGGCAGAGATCCGGCGGATGTCTGTGCTGACGATCGGGATCCATCGGGATCCGGAGGCTCCAGCGCTGTCACGTCTGCTATCCGGCGCCAGGAGCGAACTGATCCCCCTCGGCCCGTTGGCACCGGCCGACGCCCGGATGCTGCTCTCTGCGCACGGGGCCCGGCTCGACGCTGCGAGCGCCGAGGATGCGGTCCGCTGGTCCGGCGGTAGCCCGCTGTACCTGCGCACGTTCGCCCGGGTGGCGAGCGCACAGGTGGGCCGAGCGGTCCCGTATCGGGCTGCGGCCCATGCGCCAGAGTTGCGCCAGCTGGTCAACTCGGCGTTGCGCCAATGCCCCAGCGCGACCGCGGAGGCCGTTCGAGCTGCCAGTGCGCTGGGGCTCCGTCCGGATCCGGGCGTGCTGGCCGCTCTTCTCGGTGTGGAGTCGGCCCAGGCCGCAGTCGTCCTGCTGAGACCGGCGGAGGCGGCCGGTCTGGTCGAGGTGCACCGCGAGTCGGAGGCACGGGATGGAAGCGTCGACGAGACCGTCGCCTTCGCCCACGCCCTCGTCCGCGAGACGGTCTACGGGACGCTGACGCCTGAGCGTCGGACGGCGCTGCATGCCCGCGCCGCTGACCTGCTCGAGCGTGCGGCTGGCGGACGTGATGACCGTGCCGGTGCGATTGCCCGGCACTGGGAACGATCCGGACGCCTCGATCGGGCCGCCAGCTGGGCGCTGCGAGGTGCGGACGTCGCCCGGGCTGCTGGGGCGTATGCCGAGGCGTCGCGCTATGTCGCGCTCGCGATCCGGGCGAGCGCGGACGCTGCCAACGGGCTCGACCAGGCCGCCCTGCTGCTCGACCTCGCGCGTATGCACTATCTCGCCGGCGAGTTGCAGGCAGCGATGGACGCGGCTGACCACGCGTCCGCGCTCGGTCTGCGTACCGGCCGACCTGACGTTGCGGCTCGGGCTGCTCTCGTCGTGCAGGGTGTGGGCGACCGGGCCCTGAACGCGCGCCTGGCTGGGCTCGCCGAGCGAGCGCTCGCAGCGGAGACGGGGAGTGGAGCCGTCCCCTCGCCGAGCCTCAGGGCGCGGGTCGAGGCGCAGCTCGCCTGTGCGCTCTTCGAACTCGGCGACGCGGGCGAGGCCGACCGCTGGTCTGCCTCCGCGCTCCGGCACGCCGATGCCAGCGGGGACCCCGACGCGGAATTGGACGCAGTACGCGCGCGTGCCACCGTGACCTGGATGCCGGGGTCGGATCGCGAACTGCTCGACCTCGGCCAGCGCGCCCTCACTCTGGCCGAGGGCACCGGCCGCCCCCTGGTCGAGTTGTGGGCGCACGTGTGGCGATCCGACGCCGCGCTACACCTCGGTGACACGGCGACCTTCGCCAACGAGCTGAGCCGGATGCGCACCCTCCTCGATCGAACCGGGTTGCCGGTCGTGCGCTGGCACTGGCTGCGCCGCACGGCCAGTGCGGCGGCGCTGCACGGCGACTTCCCGACCTGCCGGCGCAACGCGGCGGCCGCGCGAGAGATCGCCCGGGAGTGGGCGGATGAGTCGGTGACGGGAACTGACCGCGCCATGATGACGACGCTGGCCCTGTTGTCCGGTGATGCGGCGGATCGGCCCGCCGCGTTCGATGTCGACCGAGCGGAGGTGGAGGCTCAACCGCTCGTCGCGCAGGGTGTCCATGCAGCGTCCTGGTTGCTCGCCGGTAGGCACGAGGAGGCTGTCACGCTCTACCGGCGGCTGCTACCGCGGTTGCGCTCGATCCAGGGTTCCGACCTGTCCGCGCTGGGCATGCTCGGGGAACTTGCGCTCGCTCTCGGGGATGCCGAAGGCTGTGCTCTCGCCCGAGAAATGGTCGACCGCTGGTTTGCCTCGAGCCGGATCGTTGGTGCCGGAACCGTGTGGTTCTGGGGCTCGCGCGAGCGCTGGCGGGGGGAGTTCGGGGTGGTGTGCGGCGATCCGGTGGGTGCGGTTGCCGATCTCCGCGCTGGGCTCGAGACCGACGACGCGATCGGCGCGCGTCCGTACGTGGTGCGCGGACGCCTTGCTCTGGCCCGGGCCTTGCTCGCGACCGGCGGCGCACCGGAAGCGACACGTCTGGCCAGGTCCGCGGCCGCGGAGGCCCGTCGGCTGGACATGGTCGGCAGCATCCAATTGGCTGCCGCCCTGGTCGCAGAGGCCGACGTGGCGGCCCGGCAGGCCAACCCGTTGAGCACACGGGAGCGCGAAGTCGCCGAGCTCGTCGCGCAGGGCCTGTCCAACCGCGAGGTTGCGAGCAGCCTTTTTCTGTCCGAACGGACGGTAGAAACCCACGTCAGCCACGCACTCGTGAAGCTGGGCCTGCGCTCGCGTACCGACCTGACGCGCTGGTTGATGGCAGGTCCCAAAGGCTGACCTATCCGCCGCCGGGCCGCAGGCGGTAACCTCCCGATCACTGAGCTGACGGGTGCGCCGGCGGGTGTCCAGCGCCGGGAGAGGACGAGGTCACGTGATCCAGGAGAACTTCCGCGAGTACTTGCACGAGTTGATCCTCGGCGGCTACAGCGTCCGGCACGACGAGCACGGATCCGACCCCGACCTGATCGATCCCGGCGGCAACCCGATCGAGACGTGGCGCGACGACTACCCGTACGACGAGCGGATGGACCGCGACGAGTACGAGTCGGAGAAGTACGCCTTGCAGATCGAGCTGCTGAAGTTCCAGTACTGGACTCAGGACACCGGTGGGAAGCACGTCGTGCTCTTCGAGGGGCGCGACGCGGCCGGCAAAGGCGGCACGATCAAGCGGTTCATGGAGCACCTCAACCCCCGCTACGCGCGCGTTGTCGCGCTCACCAAGCCGACCGAGACCGAGCGGGGGCAGTGGTACTTCCACCGCTACATCACCCACCTGCCCACGGCCGGGGAGATCGTGCTGTTCGACCGCTCCTGGTACAACCGCGCCGGTGTCGAGCGAGTGATGGGGTTCTGCGACGAGCAGGAGTACACGCAGTTCCTGCGGCACGCCCCGTTGTTCGAAGAGATGCTGGTGGAGAGTGGCTTCACCCTGACCAAGCTGTGGTTCTCCGTCACCCAGGGGGAGCAGCGGACGCGGTTCGCGATCCGGCAGATCGACCCGGTGCGGCGGTGGAAGCTGTCGCCGATGGACATCGAGTCGCTGGACCGGTGGGAGTCGTACACCGAGGCCAAAGAGGCCATGCTGCTCAACACCGACACCGACCATGCTGCCTGGACGACGATCAAGAGCAACGACAAGAAGCGGGCGCGGATCAACGCGATGCGCTTCTTCCTGAGTCAGTTCGACTACGAGGACAAGGACCCGGAGGTCGTCTACCCGGCCGATCCGCTGATCGTCCAGCGGGGTCGCGAGGCCGTCGGCGACTGAGTGCTGCGTCGCGCCTCCCGTACGTCGTCAGGCGGCCGGGTCAGCGTGCCGCGGGTCGCTGTGGCGTAGCGCGGCCTGCAAGCAGGCGTCGGGCGAGGCGAGCGAACTTCTGCCGGGTCGTGCGTTCGGGCAGCCCACCCGGCAGACCGAGCCGGGTGAGCCGGCGCCGCTTGAAGTAGCGGCTTTGCCGCGGCTGGTGGGCGGCGAGGTACTGGACGGCCGTCGGCCGCCGATCCGCCAACAGTTCCGGCTGCATGGCGTAGCTCACTGTCCGGACCAGCCCGACCAGGTCGGCGTCGGCGTGCCGGTACACCGGTGCACCGATTCGTCCGTCGGCCTGCAGGGGCGGGATCAAGGCGTCGATCAGGGTCACCGGGATCCGGTTGCTGTTCTCGTACGGGCTGAGCCGCTCCAGCATCAGCTCGCTGCCGACTCGCACCGCCGGGATCCCGTAGGTCTGCTGGGCGGTCAGCAAAGCGGTGGAGAAGCAGCCGACGACGAGCGCCACGGCGCCGCGTGCGTACCAGGTCTCGACCAGTGCCGGATCGCGGGCGAGGACGACCGTGACGCCAGAGGCCGCGAACCGTGTACGCAGCCGCTCGCCTTGACCGTAGGGAGCGCTCGGATGCGGCTTGAAGACCACAGTCGGGTAGCCGGCTGAGGCGCATCGCTCGATCATCTCGGCGTAGAGGTCTTCCTCCTCGGCGTCGGTGAGCAGCTCCAGGGCGGCCAGGTACTGGCCGACCACCACCGCCGATCTGGTCGCCGGTGGGCGCGTCCCGCCGTCGTTCGCCAGTTCGCTCAGCACTGCGCGGAACGCGTCCGCGGGGATGGCGCGCGCCGGTACGCCGCCCTCGACCAGCAGCATCGGCGCCAGGCCCGGCACCAGATCCAGGTACGCCACCAGCTCGATCCTGGTGGCCACCTGCTCGGGCAGCGGGTTTCGCGTCGGGCCGAAGCTCATCAGCCCGTCCGCGTAGACGTCGACCCTGGCATCGGCGAAGATCCGGCAGATGCTGAGCGCCGGCTTCACGGCGATGGATTCGACGGCGAGGTGGAGGTCGTCCTCGCCCAATTCCCAAGCCGTCCGCAAATGGCGTTCCCACAGGGGGAGATCGCCAACCCGCGGATGCCAGTCGGCGGGGTGGTTGGGCTCGATGGTCTGGTTGTAGTCCCAGACCGCGTCGAACTCCTCGCAGAGCCGGGTGACGCCGGGGACCGCCGTCATCGGCGCTGCGGCCTCGGGCATCGCCACAGTGCTCGTTGTGATCAGGATCTGGCGATCGCAGCGCGCCAGCGTGCCACTGCGGAGCGCGGCTGCGGCAGTTGCGAGGCCGAATGCCGTGGACGCGAGGACGATCCGGGTCGTCACGCGGCGAG
Source organism: Propionibacteriaceae bacterium (assembly GCA_044225235.1). GTDB lineage: Bacteria > Actinomycetota > Actinomycetes > Propionibacteriales > Propionibacteriaceae > Microlunatus. The sequence goes on from JBGAIX010000004.1 coordinate 136,328, forward strand.
CCTCGCGGCCGGCTGGTTGAGCACGTCCAGCAGGGTTCGGCGGCGATCCTCGTCGAGTGAGGCGATGGTCGCCGACAGTTCCGCCGCGGGGAGTCCGGCCAGGGATTGGGCGCTGCGGCGACGCAACTCCTCGCGCAGGTGGGGCGCGAACAGGTCGGCACGCCCGAGGTGGTGGCAGGTCACCGCGCAGTAGGTGCGCAAGGCCTTTGGCAGGTGCCACGCAGGCTCCGGCTGCGCCAGGACCAGCCCGATCACCCGCTCGAACGCAGGAATGAAATCCAGCTGGCGTTCGTCGCAGACCTGCGTCAGCGAGCCCGCAACGTCGCGCCGGTAGCGGATACCGCGCAACCCGCTGACGGCGAAGCTGCCCGCCTGCAGGTGCAGGCGCCAGATCCACGGCCGGTCCTCGCAGGTGCGCAGGGCGGGGTCGAAGGTGAGCATTCCGTCGTCGAGAAGACGGCGGTGGTAGATCCCGGCCCACGCGTACGGCGAATCGACCGCGCTGCGGCGACCGGGGAGCCCGATGCCGGTGCTCGGCGGACAAACCACGCCGCGTGGGGCGTGCACCACCCGATAGAGGGTGCGCGTGCGCCCTTGCACCTGGACGTGGTCGGTGCGGACGAAGTCGCAGCCGAGCGTGTCGATCGTCTGGACCAGCGCGGCGAAATAGCCGGGCGCGACGGCGTCGTCCCCGTCGAGGAATGTCAGGTAGCGTCCGGTTGCCCGGGCCAGGCCGCTGTTGCGTGCCGCCGACAGGCCGCCGTTGGATTCGCGTCTCAGCACGGTCGCATTGGGCAGCCGGAGCGCCGCCTCGGAGAGCAGCGCGAAGGTGTCATCGGTGGAGGCGTCGTCCACCAGCACGAACTCCACGCCCGGTCCGGAGTTGCGGGCGAGGCTCGCGACGGTGCCGGCGACGTATCGCTCGACGTTGTAGCACGGGACGATGACCGAGAGGGTCTGCACCCGGGCACCCTAGGGATCGCGTCACAGGCCCAGATGACCTCGCGATGAGGGGTCGGACAACGGCCGGTGAACACGCGTTGTCGAGGTCGTGGCCGCACGGAGCGCGTTGCAGAACTGTTCGCTCTCCGTTCAAATACGCATGTCCATGCGGCTACCTCGGCTGCCTACCGTCGAGACATGAGCAACAAGCCTTGGTTTCTCGATCCGCCCACCCGCAGGATCGGAAGGCGCACCCTCGCCATCGGGGAACCGGTCTACGTCACCGGAGAGATCGGCATCAACCACAACGGCGAACTCGCGAACGCGCTTGCCCTGGTCGACGCCGCTGCAGACGCAGGCTGTGATGCGGTGAAGTTCCAGAAGCGCACCCCAGAGGTCTGCACCCCGCGCGACCAGTGGGACATCGAGCGCGACACCCCGTGGGGCCGGATGACCTACATCGACTACCGGCACCGGGTCGAGTTCGGCGTCGATGAGTACGCCGCAATCGACGCCCATGCGCGTCGGCGCGGCATCGACTGGTTCGCCTCCCCCTGGGACGAGGAGTCGGTGGACTTCTTGGAGCAGTTCGAGGTGCCGGCACACAAGGTGGCCTCGGCGTGCCTCACCGACGACGCCCTGCTGCGGCGGCTGCGCGCCACCGGCAAGACGATCATCCTGTCCACCGGCATGTCCACGATGCGCCAGATCAGGCACGCCGTCGAGGTGCTCGGCAGCGACAACATCGTGCTGTGTCACGCGACCAGCACCTATCCGGCGCGCGCCGGCGAGCTGAATCTGAAGATGATCCACACCCTGCAGGGTGAGTTCCCGAACGTCCCGATCGGCTACTCCGGCCACGAGACCGGGCTGCAGACCACGCTGGCGGCGGTCGCCCTCGGCGCCGTCTTCGTGGAGCGTCACATCACCCTCGACCGGTCCATGTGGGGCTCCGATCAGGCCGCCTCGGTGGAGCCGCCGGGTCTACAACGACTGGTCCGCGACGTGCGGGTGATCAGTGACGCCATGGGTGACGGCGTGAAGCGGATCTACGACGGCGAGCTGGCGGCGATGAGGAAACTGCGGCGGGTCGGCGGAGAGGCCGAGGTGCGGCAGGACGACCCCACCTTGGCAGCGGTGTCGTGACCGTCTCAGCCGACCGGTACTACTCCGGGCCGGCCAGCAACGCTCTGGCCCTGGTGGAGAGCCCGGCGCAGTTGCTGAACGTCATCGAACTCGGTCGCTACGACGACGGGCTGGCCGGGGTGCGGATCGCGGTGCTCGCACCGGATGCAGGCCTTACCCGGATCCAGCTGCGCTCGATGCTGGCGCTTGCACGGCAGGCCGGCCACCCGGTGTCGTGGCATGAGCCTCGGCTCGGTGGCGCCGCCGTCGCCCGTACGGTTCGGGCGCTCGCCGGCGAGCTGACGGGTGTCAGCCGGTTGGTGATCGGCGATCCCTTCTCCGGGGTGATCCAGGTGATCGTCAGCATCAGTCGGGCACAGGAGGTCACCGTCGTGGACGACGGCAGCGCGACCTTGGAGTTCGCCCGTCAATGGGCCGCTGGCGAGCACCTGTCGCGCTGGCACCAGCGGGCCACGCCTGGCCAGCGGCGCCAGATTGCCTCGCTGGCGCGGGACCAGATCGCCGGGTCGGTCCGGCGCCGGCTGTCGCCGGTGAATTGCCGACTGCGGCTGTTCACGTGCATGCCCGTTCAGAACGCTCTCGCGGCGGTCAGCGGCGTCGAGGTCGTCCGCAACACGTTCGAGTGGGTGCGAGCCCAGTCGGGCCCGCCCGCCCTGAAGCCCGAGGCCGACCTCGTCGGCACCTCGCTGGTCGAGTCGGGCGTCGTCCACGCGGAGGACTACCTTGCCGGGGTCGGCACTTTGATCGAGCGCTATGGCGTCGACCGCTACTTCGCGCATCGCAAGGAGTCCGACGAAAAGCTCGACGCAGTCGAACGCCTGGGCGTTCGGGTGGTGCGGCCCGCGCTGCCGTTGGAGTTGGTGTACAGACGGGGGCCGGTGGGACGCACCGTGCTGAGCTTCCCGTCCACCGTCGTGCACACGCTGCCGGAGGTGCTCGCGGACACCGCGGCTGAGGTGGTGGTGTGCAACATCGATGCCGGCTGGTACGACCGGAACACCTCCGGCAGGGCGGACACCTTTCTGAATGAGGTGTCCGCGAGCGCCCAGACCCGACACGGTCTGCAGGCGGTGGCCTGCTGATGCCGTCCTCGGGCCTCCCCGTGCGAGTGATCGCGGTGATCCCGGCACGCGGTGGTTCGAAAGGCGTGCCGGGAAAGAACCTGCGCCGAGTCGGCGGCCGCAGCCTGGTCGAACGTGCCGTTGATGCCTGCCGCGCCGCACAGCTGATCGACGAGGTCTACGTCAGCACCGACGACCCCGAGATCGCGCGGGCCGCTGAGAACGCGGGCGCTTGGGTGATCGACCGCCCGACTCGTCTCGCCGGCGACGCCGCCAGCTCGGAGTCGGCCCTGGTGCACGCACTGGACCAGGTCAGTGCCCTTGGTGATACCCCGGACGTGCTGGTCTTCGTGCAATGCACGAGCCCCTTCATCAACCCCGCAGATCTCGACCGCGGCGTCGAACTGGTGGCCCGGGACCGCGCGGACTCGGCGTTCTCCGCCGTGGCGACCTATGAGTTCCTGTGGCGATCGGCCGGCACACCGGGACTGGTGCTCGGCCAGAACCACGATCCACGACGCCGGCCACGACGTCAGGACCGGGAGCCGGACTACCGCGAGACGGGTGCCTTCTACGTCATGCAGGTCCCCGGCTTCCTCGCCGCCGAGCACCGCTTCTTCGGACGGACCGCCGTCGTCGAGGTCCCCGAGCTGACCGCCGTGGACGTCGACCACCTGCACGACCTGACTCTCGCCGGCGCGCTGGCTACCGTCATCGAGCAGCCGGCGGCAGCCGTCGACGTCGATGTCGTGATCACCGACTTCGACGGCGTGCACACCGATGACTCGGCCCTGGTGGACCAGACCGGGCTCGAGTCCGTACGGGTCAGCCGGGCCGACGGGATGGGGGTTGAGCGGCTGCGGAGGGCGGGCGTCCCGATGCTGATCCTGTCCAAGGAGACCAACCCGGTGGTGCTCGCGCGCGCTCGCAAGCTCGGTGTCGAGGTGCTGCAGGGGATCGAGCACAAGGGCGCCGTGGTGCGGGATTGGCTGGCTGCGCATGACATCGCGCCGGCTCGCGCGGCGTATGTCGGAAACGACGTCAACGACCTCGCGCCGATGGGCGAGGTCGGCTGGCCCATTGCGGTCAGGGACGCCCACCCACTCGTCCACCAGGCAGCGAGGTTGGTGCTCACCAAGGCCGGTGGCCATGGGGCCCTCCGCGAGCTGTGCGATCTGATCGTCGCCGACCGGGTGCTGCGCGAGGACGTCGGACGGACCACCACCGCGGGCTGAGCGTCCGGTGCTGCCGGTGGTCAGTGCGCGTCGTCGCGGCCGAGCCGGGCTCGCGCGAGTGCCGCCACTCGCCGGGCTGCCGGGCGTGCAGCGGCCGGCACGAGCAGCCGGGTCCGGCGGCGCACCCGTGATCGCCAGGACGACCGCGGGAACTGCGGGGGAGTGAGCCCGGTGGCGGCGCGCTGCGCCAGCAGCCCGTCCAGGCGGTCGAGCCAGTCGTCGTCGCGAGGCGGATGGAAGTAGTTGGCGATCAACCATTCCGACGTCGGCTGGTTCAGCCGTCCGGCCTCGAGGTCAGCGAGGGTGCCGAAGCAGCCGGATCGCTCGAAGACCACATTGATCAGTTCCTCGGAAACGCCGAAGTCGGTCAGCAGGAGAGTCGGAACCTCAGCCGCCATCGCCTCGAGTGCCGCCGTCGAGGAGACCGTCACCAGTCCACGGGCGGTCTGCAGCGCATCGGCCATCGAGCCGGTGGCGAATCGAATGCTGCCAGCAGCGAGCCGGCCCTGGTGGTGCAGTTCGGCTGCCAGCTCCGGGTAGCTCCATCGCTCGCGGTGGGTCTGCTGCTCGTCGGCGCGCGCACGTAGCTTGACGACGGCTCCCGGGGTACGCGCGAGGGCGAGCAAGATGGCTTCGCGCTGAGACCTTTCTGCCGGCACCTTGGCCTGAGCGGCGAAGACGAGATCGGTTCGCGGCCGCGAGAACTGCTCCGCCCGATCGTGAAGCCCGCTGAGGAAGGGCAGCCTGGCCAGCGCAAACGTTGTCCGAACCCCGAGCGCGGCAGCCAGCCCGGTGAACGCCTGGACCTCCCGATGACTGTGCAGCACGAAGAGGTCGCAGCCGGCGCGGTGCCGGATCGCCGCCCGTGTCGCGGGGACGCTGATCCCCGGCAACCCGGTGATCAGCACCGGCCGGCCGCGAGCTCGGAACGCTCGATCGGCGGAGAGATCGGCAACCACCGGGCCGGTGGCCGCCAGCAGCACGGCGTCTGGCTCCTCACGCCGGAGCTGGCGCAGCAGCGACCGCCGCCCGAGCACGGGCACCTCCTGACCCGACGCAGCCCTCATCTGGTCAGCTGAGGGCATCACCGGATTCGCGATCACGAACTGGCTGCACGTCCAGTCAGCGGAGAGCCGGCCCAGGGTGGCCGAACTCCATTTCAGGTACGAGTCCGTGTCTGCGACGGCGATCAGGCGACGCATGGTCATGGCGGGGGCGACTGTACCGATCGCGGCCCGGCTACTGCGGTGGGGCGCGCGAGATCCCGGTCACGTTCCCCCCGCAAGCGCTCGCCGCTGACGTCTCGCCGCTCGCCTGTGGCGGAAGATAGGGGTGGCGGGCATGCGATCAGGCGATGCTTCCGCACGCACAGCAGGAGGTAGTGGGCGACCATGGCAACTGAGGTCGTTCAGGGGGCAACGGGGGCCACTCGGGAGCGGCGTTCCTGGCAGGCGCGGCTCGCTCGGTGGGCGTGGCCGGGGCACCCGGAGCGCTGGCGAGACGTCCCCCGACGGCTGCGGCCGACGCTGGAGATGACGATTCGACTGACCGTCGGCGCCGTGCTGTCGTACCTCGCGACTTTGCTGCTGACCGACGGTGCGGTGGACCTGACTGGAGCGCTGACGGCGATCCTGGTGATGCAGGCGTCGGCGTACTCGACGATCAAGTCCGGCCTGGTCCGCATCGGAGCGGTGCTCGGAGGCGTGCTGGTCGCTACGCTGTTGTCGACCTGGATAGGCCTCACCTGGTGGAGCCTGGGCGCGGCCATCGCCGCAGCCTTGCTGATCGGCAAAGTCTTCCGGCTCGGCGATCACGCGCTGGAAACCCCGATCAGCGCCATGCTCATCCTCGCGGTGACCAATCCCGATGTCGCGGCGGAGATCCGAGTGGTCACGACCCTGATCGGTGCCGGGGTCGGGGTCGCGTTCAACCTGATCTACCCACCGGCGATGCCCACCAGTCGCGCGTTGCGGTCGATCGTCGCCGCAGCCGATGCCACCGCGGTGCCGTTGGAGTCGGCTGCCGGGGCGTTCGAAGCGGGGCCGGTTCGACGCTCGCAGGTAGCCCACTGGCAGCAGCAGGCCCACGAGGCCTCGGTGCGGGTCGGTGAGGCCAGCTCGACCATCAAGGCCCTGCACGATGCCCGGCGGCTGAACACCCGGGCCCTGGGCGTCGTCGACATCGAGCCGATCTTGGCGAGCGGACTGGCCACCTTGGACGATTGCTTGCTGGCGGTTCGTGCACTGCTCGCCGTCATCCGCTCGGAGTTGCCGCGGGATCGCGGCGACGGCGATCCCGAGGCAGCCGTTGATGGTGATCCTTACGGGGACGAGCTCCGCAACGCGTTCAGCGTGGTGCTGAGCGACGTCGCCGACTGCCTGCGCGGCTTCGGCCGATTGGTGGTCGCCGAGGCCGACGGGCGGGAGAGGCAGGCCGAGCAGGAACTCGACGGCAGCCTCGAGGTGCTCCGTGAGACGCAGGCGGTGCTGGCCGAGCTGCTGCTCACCACGGGACAGCACAGCGAGTCCTGGCTGCTGCGCGGATCGACCCTGGTCGCGGTCAAGCAGGTGCTCGACCAGCTCGACCTGGAGGACCGGGCACGGGCCCGGCGTGCCTGGCGGGAGGCGCAACAGCACAATCCGATCGCACACCTGCCCCCGATCGTTCAGGCGGCGCTGCCGCACCCGGATCGCCCCACCCTCCGCGGGCTGCCGGAGGGTAGTCCGTGGTGGCACGCGGCGCCGGAAGCTGAGCAGGACGCGGCCGCTGAAGGTCCCGACGCGGAGGCAGAGACGGGGTCGGGTTCCGCTGCGACCTAGCCTCGGGCGGGCGGGCATCCGACGTCCGAGGCGGCCCATGGGTTGATCAGGCCTGCGGTCGGTGCCTCTCCAGTGCGTGGACCTCGCCCTCGGCCGTCAGATGAGCCACCAGGAACTCCCCGGTGACCAGCGATGTAGGGACGATGTCGAGCGCGTCCAGGATGTGCGGCAGGACGGGGCGGTGCACGCAGATCGCCGTTGGCTGGCCGGTGTCGAGGATCTCGCTGCGGATCGACCGGACCAGTTTCGCCACCTCTTTTGGATTGTCGACCCCCTCCTCCTCGCTCAGCCTGGACACCGCTTCGACGGGCAGGTCGCGGGACCGGGTGTAGGGCTGCACCGTGCTCAGACAGCGGGTGGAGGTCGAACTGACGACGCGCGTGACGCCGTACGCCGCCAGCATCGGCACCAGCAGCTTGGCCTGCCGTCGGCCGCGGGTGTTGATCGGGCGCGCTGAATCCTTCCGCGACCAGTCCTTTCGGTCCATCGCCTTGGCGTGCCTGACGATCAGCAGCGGTGTCGTGGCCGGTTGCTCGAGATATTGGGCAAGCAGGAAGTGGTCGTAGGCGTAGGTGAGTCGACCCATCGCCGCGCGAATCGGCAGCCATGACACGACATCGACCTCAGCGTCAGGCGCGCGTCGGACAGTGCTGAGCACCGTCGCTCCCCAGTAGTCGACCTTCTTCGGTCCGGTCGGCGCCTCGTACCGGATCGTGTCCAGCGGCACCCCGAGCCGGATCGCGACCCCGGTCTCCTCGAACACCTCTCGTACAGCGCACGCGGGCAGCGACTCACCGGAGTCGAGCTTTCCTTTCGGCAGCGTCCAGTCGTCGTACCGCTTGCGGTGGATGATGACGACTTCGGTGCCACGCGTCGGGTGCTCCCGGGTGACCACCGCGCCGCCGGCCAGGATCGGCTTGCTGGGGGTCGGAGCCCGCCGCCCGTTGCGGGTCGCGCTTGCGGTCGGCACGGCTACTTCGCGCTCGCCCGGCGGCGGCTCTTCACCCCGATGAGGTGCTCCTGCATGTCCATCAGCGGCTCCCCGTCAACGTTGACCACGTGAGCTTCCCACGAGCCGTCGGGCTGCAGCTTCCACGCCGCAGTCGACCGCGCGAAGGCAAAGTCGAACAGTCCCTCGATCTCGGCGACATGTGCGGGATTCGTAATCGAAGCCAGCACCTCCACCCGCCGGTCGAGGTTGCGATGCATCAGGTCCGAGGAGCCGATGCCGACCGACGGGCTGCCACCGTTGGCGAACCAGAAGAGCCGGCTGTGCTCCAGAAAGCGGCCGAGGATGCTGCGGACCCGGATGTTCTCGCTGAGGCCTGGCACTCCGGGGCGGATGGTGCAGATGCCGCGGACCCAGAGATCTACCGGCACCCCTGCCTGGGAGGCGCGGTAGAGCGCATCGCACAGCGTCTCGTCGACAAGCGAGTTGACCTTGATCCGGATGCCGGCCGGTCGGCCGGCCTCGTGGTTGGCGATCTCGTGGTTGATCCTGGTGATGAGCCCGGTGCGGATTCCGTGAGGTGCCACCAGCAGGCGCTTGTACTGCGTCTCCTGGCTCATCCCGGAGAGGTGGTTGAACAAGCGGCCGACGTCCTCGGTGACGATCGGATTTGCGGTGAGCAGCCCCATGTCCTCGTACATCCGGGCGGTCTTCGGGTTGTAGTTGCCGGTGCCGATGTGGGCATAGCGGCGCAGCCCGTCCGGTTCGTCACGGACCACCATCGAGAGCTTGCAGTGGGTTTTCAGGCCGAGCAGGCCGTAGACGACGTGGCAGCCGTGGCGCTCCAGCCGTCGTGCCCAGGCGATGTTGGCCTGTTCGTCGAACCGTGCCTTGATCTCGACCAGGCACAGCACCTGCTTGCCGGCCTCGGCCGCGTCGATCAGGGCGTCGACGATGGGGGAGTCTCCTGAGGTGCGGTACAGCGTCTGCTTGATCGCCAGCACCTGGGGGTCGCCCGCGGCCTGCTCGATGAAGCGTTGCACGCTGGTCGCGAAGGAGTCGTAGGGATGGTGCAGCAGCACGTCGCGTTGCTTCAGCGCGGCGAACATGTCGGCGGGCTTCGCGGTCTCCACCTCCGCGAGGTGAGGATGCGTCGAGGGGAGGAAGGCGGGGTACTTCAGCTCCGCGCGGTCGATCTCGGCCAGGCTGAACAGCCCGCGGAGATCGAGCGGGCCTGGAACGTGGAACACTTCCCGCTCGCTGATGTCCAGTTCGCTGACCAGCAGCTCGAGCATCTTCGGGTCGATGTCGTCCTCGACCTCGAGCCGGACGGGCGGACGACCGACCTTGCGGCGGAGCAGTTCCTTCTCCAACGCGAGCAGCAGGTTCTCCGCGTCGTCCTCCTCGACCTCCAGGTCTTCGTTGCGGGTCACCCGGAAGATGTGGTGCTGGACCACCTGCATGCCGCTGAACAGCTGATCGAGATGGGTCGCGATCACGTCCTCGAGTGCGACGTAGCGACCCTCGCCCAGCTGGATGAACCGGGTCAGCACGCTCGGCACCTTGACCCGCGCGAACTGCCGCACCCCAGTCTCAGGATTTCTCACCAGCACGGCGAGATTGATCGACAGGCCGGAGATGTACGGGAACGGGTGGGAGGGGTCGACGGCGAGTGGAGTGAGTACCGGGAAGATCCGCTCCGCGAACAGCTCGTCCATCCGATCCTTCTCGGTGGAGGTCAGCTCGTCCCAGCGCAGGATCTCGATGCCCTCAGCTGCGAGTGCCGGGCGGATGTCGGTCTGGAACACCTTGGCCTGCTCGGTGACCAGTTCGCGCGTGCGGGCGAGGATCGCCGAGTGCACTTCCCGCGGCATCAGCCCGCTCACTGTGGGCACCGCGACTCCGGCGGCGATCCGCCGCTTCAGGCCGGCGACCCGGACCATGTAGAACTCGTCGAGGTTGGAGGCGAAGATGGCCAGGAACTTGGCGCGCTCCAGCAGCGGTACGCGGCGGTCGTCCTTCGCCAGATCCAGCACCCGATTGTTGAACGCGAGCCAGGACAGCTCCCGATCCAGGAACCGGTCCGCCGGCAGCTCGGCGGACAGCAGTTCGTCGGCGTCCGCCGACGTGTCGGGATTCATGCTGGCTCCTGGTCGCGTTCGACTGTGTCTACCCGGTGCGAGTTGTTGATCAAGTTCGACGCTGCGCGTACATCACATCACGGCTCGCGGTGACGAATCCATAGGACTGATAGAGGCTGAGCGCGGCTGTGTTGTCCTGTTCGACGTAGAGCTGAACCCGGTCCGCGCCGCGCGCCCGGAGGTGCTCCAGTCCCGCGACCAACAGTGCTTTCGCCAGGCCTCGGCCGGCAGCGGACGGGTGGACCCCGAGGACGTACACCTCGCCGAGGCCGTTCTCGTCGAGCTTGGTCCAGTGGAAGCCGAGTAGATCCTTCGATCCGCCCAGTTCGTCTGACCCGGGCGCCGAGGTCGTCGCGAGTACGAAGCCGTCCGGGTCGAACCAGGCTTCGCTCGTCCGCTGGTCGAGGTCGGCGCGGGTCAACCGGCCTTGCTCCGGGTGCGCCGCGAAGGCGGCTGCATTGACCTGCAGCCACGCCTCTTCGTCGTACCCCGGCCGGAAGGTGCGCAACTCCGCTCCTACCGGCGGCCGCGGCGCGGGAAGCGGCTGGTCCCACCCCCGTTCCAGCCGCAACACCGTGCGGGCAGCGAAAAAACCGGTCTTGGCGGCGAAGCCGCGGGCGGTCGCGAGATCTCCGAAGGCCCAGGCCCGAGGGGAGTGGTGGATCTCGTGCAGCACGCTGAGCATCCGGGTACCGACGCCTCTGCGGCGGTCCGCCGGGTGCACGACCAACTGGGCGACGCCGTCCTCGATCTGGGCGTACCCGAGCACGTCCCGTTCGCCGCCATCGCCGCGGCGAACGATCACGTGTCGGGTGCCCGGCCGCAGTCGGGTCAGGGCGAGCGTGGCTTGTTCGTTGAGCGCCTGAGTGCCGTCGACGGTTGCTGCGGCAGATAGCAGGTCAGTGACCGCCAACCGGTGCTGCGAGGTCAGTGAATCGACGACCACCGTCTCGACGTTCAGGACGGGATCCAGCGACGGTGCCACCAGCTCACGCTAGCGCTCAGGCAGCGACGCCGGTGAGTGCCGGGGTCAGCCGGTGATGCGGGAGCCGCCGTCGTCCACGGGGATCACGAAGCGGTATCCCACGTTGCGGACCGTGCCGATGATCGATTCGTACTCGGGTCCGAGCTTGGCCCGCAGCCGTCGGACGTGAACGTCCACCGTCCGCGTGCCGCCGTAGTAGTCGTAGCCCCACACATCCGACAGCAACTGCTGCCGGCTGAACACCCGGCCGGGGTGCTGGGCCAGATACTTCAGCAACTCGAACTCGGTGTAGGTCAGGTCGAGTTGGTGCCCGTTCAGCTTTGCGCTGTAGCCGGCCTCGTCGATTACGATGTTGCCGGTCTGGATGACCGGATCGACGGCTGTGGCCGAAGCCGGGGTCATTGCGAGGCGGAGCCGAGCGTCCACCTCGGCCGGGCCTGCGGTAGCGAGCAGCAGGTCGTCGAAGCCCCAGTCCGACGAGAGGGCCGGGAGACCGCCCTCGCTGGCGATCACCAGGAGCGGGGACTCCTTGCCAGTGGTCTCGATCAGGCGGCACAAGGAGCGTGCGCCGACGAGGTCGCGGCGAGCATCGAGCAGGATGACATCGGCCGCCGGCGCGTCCAGGAGGGCGGTGGCTTCCGCAGGGGCAACTTTGACCTGGTGCGGCAGCAGCTCCAGGGCGGGCAGGATCTCGGCGGACGCATGCATGTCGTTGGTCAACAACAGCAGGGTGGCCATGGTGGTTCGTTCAGCCGTTCGCTAGAAGGTCCCGTGCATCGGCATCCGATCCCGTGGGTCGGAAGCGTTGGGCATGCTTGAGACTAACCCAATGGTGACCGTTTCATTGCGCTACTGGGCGGGCGCCAAGGCCGCGGCGGGGGTTGCGAGCGAGTCGATCGAGGCCGTCACGGTTGCCGAGGCACTTGAGGCAGCGGTCGCGGCCCGCGACGACGGCCGGCTCGCGGCCGCGCTTCCCGCGTGCAGCCTGCTGATCGACGGATTGCGTGCTCAGCAAGGAGACTTGACGCGGCCGCTGACCGATTCGGTCACGGTCGAGGTGCTGCCGCCCTTTGCGGGTGGAGCAGGTTGCGGAGCGATTGACCCGGCTGCCTCGGTGGCCGGCCCGCAGGGTGCGATGCCCTGACCGCGGGATGACGTGTGCGCAAACTCACGGCAAACAGGCGTCCTCGGCTAGCAGAAATGCGCGGGGAATCTCAAATTTCGGACGACTCGTCCACAATTTGGGACACCGGCGAGTCTGCGAGGCCGTTCGCCCCTAGGGTGACCCCGTGACCTCGGTGAACGCTCCCGCGCGGCGTCTGACCCGCCGCCTGGCCGTGGATAACGGCCGGATGCGTTCGTCCTTGTGTCTGCTTCCCCGAATGTAGGGACTCTCCGTCGGCGCTGCCGCTTTGCCGAGATGGTGGCCTGGGCACGCCCCGGCCGCGCGGCACACCCCGCAACAACCGAAACATCACCAGGAGACACACACATGAGCAGGCAAGAAGTACTCGTCGACGCAGACTGGGTTGCCGAGCACGGATCCGATTCCGGCGTGGTGCTGGTCGAGGTGGACGAGGACACCACCGCCTACGACGGCGGTCACATCGCCGGCGCGATCAAGCTGGACTGGAAGAAGGATCTGCAGGACCCGATCCGTCGGGACTTCGTCAACAAGGAGCAGTTCGAGGCACTGCTCTCGGAGCGGGGGATCTCCAACGACGACACCGTCGTGCTCTACGGCGGCAACAACAACTGGTTCGCCGCCTACGCCTACTGGTACTTCAAGCTGTATGGCCACGAAAAGGCTCTGCTGCTCGACGGCGGCCGGAAGAAGTGGGAACTGGACGCCCGGGAACTCTCCGCCGAGACGGTCACCCGGCCGGCCACCTCGTACCAGGCCGCCGAGCCCGACCTTGACATCCGCGCCTTCCGCGACGAGGTCGTCGCCGCGATCGGCGCGACCAGCCTGGTGGACGTCCGCAGCCCCGACGAGTACGCGGGACGGCTGCTGGCACCGGCCCACCTCCCCCAGGAGCAGGCTCAGCGCGGCGGCCACGTGCCGACGGCGGTCAACGTTCCGTGGAGCAAGGCGGCCAACGACGACGGGACCTTCAAGTCCGACGACGATCTGAAGGAGCTCTACGGCGACGCGGGGCTCGACTTCGACAACGACATCATCGCCTACTGCCGGATCGGGGAGCGCAGTGCGCACACCTGGTTCGTGCTGCACGAGATCCTCGATCGGCCGAACGTGAAGAACTACGACGGCTCCTGGACCGAGTACGGCTCGCTTGTCGGGGTTCCGGTCGCGGTCGGTGACGAGCCGGGCAACGCCTGATCTGACTACCCGTCCGGGTGTGGCTGTTACTGCGGCCGCACCCGGGCATCCATCCGCCAACGTTCCACTGTGTCAAGGAGATCCATCATGTGCGGAGCCACCCGAGGCGGCCTGAGCGCCGCCGGCATCGACGAAACCAAGGAAGCCGTCATCCAGGGCCAGGTCGTGCGCGATGGTCAGCCCGTTGCCGGCGCGTATGTCCGGCTGCTCGATTCGACCGGTGAGTTCACCGCCGAGGTGCCGACGTCGGCCACCGGGCACTTCCGATTCTTCGCCGCCGACGGTACCTGGACGTTGCGGACCCTCGCGCCGGGCGCCAAGCTCGACCGTTCGGTAGTCGCCGCCCGCGGCACCATCGCCGAGGTCGAGGTGGATCTCACCGCCGCCTGAGCCCAGAGCGAGCGTCTGCTGCCCTCGTGTTCGCAGGCGCATGTGGTGCTCATTCGCCTGTCCGCAGTGCCCGCCCGGTTCCCCAGCACCAGTTGGGCAGGTGGTGTCTGAGTCCGTGCCGCGCGACTCGCGCGGCACGGATCGGTCTCGATAGCGTGGTTGCTGATGTCGCCTGCAGACCCCTCAGAGCCCGGCCGCCCGGAGAGCCCCCAACCCGAGCGGACCGGATCCGGCCAACTCTTTCCTGCGCCCGGTGAGCCGGTCTACGACTGGTTGTATCGCGGCGAGGACCGGCATGCCGTCCCACCACCACCCGTCGACGAACCGACGTTGCGGCGTCCGACGTCGGCGGCGGCTGCGAACCGCGGCGAACTCGACGACACGTCGCCGGGGACGTCCCGGCTGGATGACACCGTCACCGACCAGGAGCCGGTGCAGCCGGTAGATCGTGCCGGCCCGGCCGTTCCTCCCCCCTTCGTCCCGCCGCCTGAGGAGTATCCGACCGGGGTGAAGCCCGCCCGGTCTCGCGTCTGGTTGCTGGTGGGCGCTCTGCTGCTGGCCGCAGTCCTCGGTGGTGGCGTGGTTGCCGCTGTGCTGCTACTCGCGGCCCCGCGGGCAGAGCAGCCCGCGCCGTCATCGACCGCCGTTCCCTCCACCCCCGCGGCGCCGACATCCTCCGCCGCACCGCAGGCGGCCAGGGCGATCACCCCGACGGCCGCCCGGGCAGGCTGTGTCGCACCGGACGCGGTGGAGGCCAACGGGCAACCCGTGGGGTACGCGCCGACGAATCTGATCGACCGGAACGCCAACTCGGTGTGGAAGTGCAACGGTGCTGCCGTCGGCCAGGAGATCGAGCTTCAGTTGCCACCGGGCAGCACCGTGTCGGAGGTCGCCATGGTCAACGGGTACGCGGCGGCCGACCCGACCACCGGTGCGCAGCGCTACCCCGAGTACCGCCGGATCACCACGGTGATCTGGACCTTCCCGAACCAGAACTGGTTCCGCCAAACCCTCGTCGACGGCGTGCCGAGCACTCAGACGATGACGATCAGCCCTCAGCAGGCCGACTCGGTGCGGATCCGCATCGAGACCACGACGAGTCCTGGCTCGTCGGACCCGACCCGGGACGCGGTCGTCATTCCGGAGGTCAGCGTCGGCGGCTGACAGCCGAGTGGTCGCGGACTCGCGACCCCGGCTCGCACGGGGGAGCTCGGTGTTGGACGGCTGTCGACGACGCCCAGCAAGAAAGACGCGGCGGCTCACACTTCGACCAGCACGGTCATCGGTCCGTCATTGGTCGATGTGACCGCCATCTGCGCGCCGAAGACCCCGGTCTCCACGTGCGCGCCGAGTGACCGCAACGCGGCGACAAACTCGTCGACGAGCGGCTCGCTGACCGGTCGCGGCGCGGCGGCACTCCAGGACGGGCGCCGGCCCTTCCGGGTGTCGGCGTACAGAGTGAACTGACTGATCACGAGCAAAGGGGCGTCCTGCTGCTGGCAGGATTCCTCGCCGCGCAAGATGCGCAGCGTCCACACCTTCTGGGCCAGCTGTTGTGCCGCGCTCGGCGCGTCGTCGTGTGTGATGCCCAGCAGGACCAGCAGCCCGGGTCGATCCATGCGACCGACGACGCTGCCCGCGACCTCGACCTGGGCATCGGTGACCCGCTGCAGCAGTGCCCTCATCGGTCCCGCGCCAGGTCGCCGACGGGAGCGTCGGCTCGGGTGCCGAGGTACGCCTCGACCTCAACCTCGACGAGGTGGTCGGGATCGGCCAGCCCGGCCACCGCGACCATCGTCGCGACGGGTGGGTGTTCGGTGAAGCAGGAGTTGTGGGCTGCCCCGACGGCTTCCTGGTGGGCGATGTCGGTGACGTACATCCGGGTGCGGACGACGGACTCCGGTCCGGCGCCAACGGCGGCCAAGGCGTCCAGCGCGATGCCGAACGCCGCTACGGCCTGACCGTACGGGTCACCGGGATGCAGCACGCCGTCCGGTCCGGTGGCGGTGGTCCCCGCGGTGATCGCCCAGCCGCCGGCGACCACGACGCGGCAGTAGCCGTAGCGGCCTTCCCACGGCGCGGTGCCGCCGATGCGCGCGATGCTCACCCGACCTCCTGCGAGAATGGCGGGCATGCCGGATGCCACCCACCTGCTGGTCAAGCTGACCCATGGGGCCGAGGCCGCTGAGCGCGCCAACCAGGCCTGGACGGTAGCAGCGCTGGGACTTGCCGCCGGCGCGGAGGTGACGGTCTGGTTGACCGGTGAGGCGGTGTGGTTCGCCGTGCCCGACCGCCAGCCGGATCTGGCGCTGCCGTTTGCCACTCCCGTCGCCGAGCTCGTCGAAACCGTGCGTGCTGGGGGCGCGATCGTGGTCTGCAGCCAGTGCGCGGCGCGCCGTCACCTGGCCGAGGCTGACCTTGTCCCATCCGCGCGGATCGCGGGTGCGGCCTCCTTCGTCGAAGCTGCCCTCGGCGAGCGCACCCGCGCGCTGGTCTACTGACCGGGCCGAGCGGTCACGGCCGCTCTGGGACGGCCGCAAGCCACGCGGCCAGGTCGCCGGCGCTCAGTTCCCCGGGCTGGCGGCCGGTCAGCGCCGCCTCCCGGCCGAGCCGCGCGAGGAGCGCGTTGACTGGCGCTTCCAGGCCGATTCGGTGCGCGATCGCGACGATCTCGCCGTTGAGAAAGTCGGTTTCCACGTTCCCGGTGCCGCGTACCAACGATTGCCAGGTCGATCCGCCGACGAAGGCGGGCACACCCGGAACCGGCTTCATCGTGAAGCCGGCGGCGCGCGCGGCACGCTCCTCGTGGCTGCCGACGTAGCTGATCCCGGCCGCGTCGAGGATTCTTGTCGCCTCCGCTTCGGCGCCGGCCACCAGCGGACGCCAGTCGCCGTTGCGCGCTACCAGCGCCTGGAAGACGTTCCCCAAGTTGCTGATCAGCTTCCGGTACTTCCAGCGCATCACGTCGTGCGGCAGCGGGGCATCGAAGTTCGCAGCGTCGAGGTCGGTGGCGACGCTCGCAAGGAATGCGCGGTCCGCATCGTCGGTGCGCGCCGGGACGCGACCGAGATGCAGCATGCCGGACCTGGGCGTGCTTCGGATGATCACCTCACCCGGCTCGAGATGGACCACAGGCATCCAGACGCAGACCCCGTAGACGCGACGGAAGTAGCGCTGGGCGACCGTCTCGGCAGCGACGCCGTTGAGCGCGACCAGCACCGGCAGCCGGGCGCCCGCGGTCGTCACTGGATCTGCGGCACGGTGCACCGGCACATCGGCCCAGGCGAGCAGGGCGGCCTCGGCCTGCTGGCTCTTGGTCGCCAGGATGAGCACGTCGTCCTCGGTGAGGCGCAGCTCGCTCGGCGAGCCGATCGCGGGCAGCTGTTGGGTGACGTCCTCGTCGGGTGTCCGGAGCCGCAGGCCGACCCGCTGCAGGCGATCGAGGTGCGGACCCCTGGCGACGAGCACGACCTGCCGGCCCGCAAGCGCCAATCGGCCGCCGAGCGCACCGCCTACCGCGCCCGCCCCGATCACGATGTAGCGCCTCATGAGCTTCACCGTACGGGCTTCGGCGTCGACCTCACCCGACGAGCGATCGCTACCCCGATGGGCGGACGGTGGGTATCGCGCCCCGGCGTCCGCGGCAGACTTTCTGCGGTGAAGGTGCGGGTGCGGTTCCGGGATCTCGAGGCGCACGACCTTTCCGACCTGGACTGGTCAGGCGGGCCGGAGCATGTCCGCGAGGTTGCCCGCACGCTGGAGGACAGCTACCACCAGGACGCGGTGATCCTCGGCGGGGTGTTGGGGAATGGGCTGTTGGTCGCGCTGGGCGCGGCAGACCTGAGAGATCCCGCGGTCGGCGTCATTCGGATGCTCTCGGTGCACGAGCGGCTGCAGTCGCTCGGCATCGGTACGGCGCTGATCGGGGCGCTGGAGCACCGGGTCCGATCTGCCGGGCGGTCGACGGCCCGGCTCCTTGTCGAGCTGGACAACCCGAGGGCGCGGGCGCTGTACCTCAGACTCGGCTACCGAGAGGTCGCAGCGATGACCGACGCCTGGGCCGTCGGCGGTGGGCGCACCTACGTCGCGGCCTGCCTGTGCCTGGAGCGCGACCTGAGCGCGGCACCGGGCCTGGGCCGTCAGCGCGATTAGACTCCGGCCCATGCCTGTCTCGCTCGTCTTCGCCACCCTCTTGCTCGTCGGAGTCGGCATCGTAGGCGTTCTCGCCATCGTCGGACTCGTGCTGCTGCTGGTCAGACGTGCTCCGTCCGCGTTGGCTTCCGATTCCGACGCCTGACCGATGGCGTTCGAGATCCCGAGTGACCTGCACCCTGACCTCGTTCGGGTCGCGTGGCTGATCGGGCGCTGGGAGGGCAGCGGTAAGGGGACGTACCCCGGCACCGACGACTTCGACTTCGGCCAACAGGTCGACTTCGCTCACAACGGCGGGGACTTCCTGCACTACCTGAGCCAGACCTTCGAAGTCGATGCGGATGGCCGCCCGCTGCGTCCGATCGGGATGGAGACTGGGTTCTGGCGACCCAAGGCGGACGGTTCGTTGGAGGTCGTGTTGAGCCACCCGACCGGGCATGTGGAGGTCTGGTACGGGAGTGTCCAGGGCGCCCGGATCGAACTCAGCACCGACGCGGTCGTGCGCACGGCCTCGGCCGCCGAGTACTCGGCGGGGCAGCGGCTGTACGGCCTGGTCGAGGGAGATCTGCTGTGGACGTTCGACAAAGCGGCAGACGGTCACCCGTTGCAGAACCACCTCTGGGCACGGCTGCGGCGCTCGCACGGGTGACGGGGAAGAATCCGCGCCGCGTCGGCGCTGTGCTGGCATGACCGCGATCGTGCTGACTGACGGCCTGGATGCGGGGGTGCCCTGGCACTTCGGCGATCCGATGCGCGAACAACGGCGACTCGAGGCCGCCGAGGGCCTGGTCGATCTGTCCCACCGCGGCGTCGTCACCGTGTCCGGTCCCGACCGGCTGAGCTGGCTGCACGCGCTGACGACGCAGCAACTCGACCGTCTGCCGGCGGGGCAGGGCGTGACGTCGCTGGTGCTGTCGCCGCACGGCCACATCGAGCATGCGCTCTACGGGGTCGACGACGGTGAGACGTTCTGGGCGCACACCGAACCGGGCGCCGCGGCCGCGTTGGCGGGCTGGCTTGACCGGATGCGTTTTCTGACCCGCGTCACCGTGATCGACCGCACCGCAGACGTGGCCGTGGTCTGGTCGGCAGGTGCACCGGTGCCTGGAGCGGTCGTCCGCGCAGGCGAGGATTCGCTCGGCGGATCCGAGGCCTTCGTTCCGCGTGACCGGCTCGGCGCCGTGCTGGACGGGCAGCAGCGCGCCGGCATCTGGGCCTACGAGGCACGTCGGATCGCAGCGGGGGTGCCACGGATCGGCCTGGACACCGATCATCGGACCATCCCGAATGAGGTCGGGGTGCTGGGCGTCGCCGTCCACCTCGAGAAGGGCTGCTACCGGGGTCAGGAGACCGTCGCCCGGGTGCACACCCTCGGCAGGCCGCCGCGGCGACTGGTGCGGCTCCACCTCGACGGTTCGGTGGATGCGCTGCCCGCGGTCGGGGCGCCGCTGGAGTTCGAGGGGCGGCCCGTCGGATTCGTCGGCGCATCGGCCCGACACTTCGAGCTCGGTCCGATCGCACTCGGGCTGGTGAAGCGGGCCGTGCCGGTCGAAGCGCAGCTGGTCGCGCAAGGGATCGCTGCCACCCAGGAGGTCCTGGTCGATCCTGACGTGGGCTTGCACGTTCGCGCCGCGCTCTGACCATTGCGGGCCGTCGAGTCGGCGGCAACGCCGATCGCGGCGATGAGTGCCAATGTGCGCCCGATCAGCCAGACTGAGCGAGTGTCCGGGTCGCGCAACAAGTGGCGTCGCGCGCGGACGCTGGCGGCGCGGTTGGACGGTGCGCTGTTCGCGTTCGCGGGAGTGGCGGCCTGTTGGCTTGCCTACCTGCTGTTGCGAGAGGGCATCCGCCCTGGTTGGCCGATGCTGCTGCTGATCGCCTTCTGGGTCGTCTTCTCCTATTTGCTGCTGCCGAGGCTGCATCGGATTCTGACCCGGATCTACGTGCCCGGGTACTTCATCGGTCGAACGAGGACCAGTGACGGGCTCCTGGGCGACCCGGTCAACCTTGCCCTGCGAGGACGCGAATCGCAGGTCCACCAAGCCATGACCTCCGCCGGCTGGACCCGAGCCGACGATCTGACCCTGGCCTCCGGACGCCGAATCGCCACCTCGACACTCGCTCGCCGCAGTTACCCGAGTGCTCCGGTGAGTCCACTCACGCTCTTCGATCGGCAGCAGGACTTCGCCTACGAGCAGCAGGTGGCCGGGAGCCCGTCGAAACGGCACCATGTGCGGTTCTGGCGCTGCCCCGAGGGGTGGATGTTGCCGGGCGGCTATTCCGTCGAGTGGTTGGCGGCCGGAACCTACGACCGCAGCGTGGGCGTGTCCATCTTCACGTTCCAGGTGACCCACAAGGTCGCGCCGGACACGGACACGGAGCGCGACCACATCGTCGCCACCGTGCGGCAGGGGAGTCCGGCGGCGACCCTGACGCTGATCGAGGACTTTTCCACGGGCTACCACTCGCACAACGGTGGTGGCGATCTGATCGAGACCGACGGCGACCTTCCCATCCTCGATCTCTCCGCGGTCGTCGCGGCGGATTCGATGGTCCCCGACCGGCCGGCGGACAGCCGCGACAAGCGCCCCGCGCACATCGTGTTCGGTGCAGTGGTGACCTACCTGCGGGCCGCGTACCTGTGCCTCGTGCTCGCTCTGTCGCTGCTGAGCCCGGAGTTGATCGCGGGCCAGGCGCTCCGCGCAGGTGAGGAGTTGCCGGTGCAGATTGTCACCGGGCTGCTCGCCATCCCGCTCGCGGCAGGTGACGTCGTTCTCGCCACGGCTGCAATGCGCGGCAGGAACTGGGCCAGGATCTGGCTGATGCTCGTCAGCGTCGTCACCATCGTCGCTGCCTTCGTTGCGAACGCGCAGGGCGTCGAACGTGTCGGCGTGCAAACCGACCTGTGGTCGGTGACGCTCAGCATCCTGGTGCTGCTGGCGCTGTCCAGCCACCGGGCGCGGGACTTCGCGATTCGTGCGAGCGAGCGGCGGGCTGCCGCAGCGAACTCCAGCGAGCAGGTGGAGGGGCTCACCCCCCGAGCTTGAGCATCGTCTCCTCGTACGGACGAATCTCCCCGACCCGCTCTCCTCGTCCCAGCACGGCGGCGCTGGCCTGGTCGTCGAGGATCGGGTGCTGCAGGCCGAGGCGGCGCAGCACGCCAGCCATCGCCACAGCGCGCGCACGGGCGCTGCCGTCGGTGATCTTGACCACCACACCGCGACCGTCCGGCAGGCCGACGGCGTAGGTCGCCTCCGCACCCGCCTTGCCGATCAGCCCGGGCACGGCGCGGTGCAGTTCGAGCTCGTCTCGATGTGTGCCCGACACGTACTCCGGATGAGCGCGGATCGCCGCCGCCACCGACGCCTCGGCTCCCTCGGCGGCACCGGCGATGGCACCGAAGGCGCGTGCCAGACCGTAGGTCGAGATCGCATACAGGGGCGCCCCGCACCCGTCGATCGCGAGATTGGTGGCCTGCTCATGAGCCAGGTCGTCGATGGTCTGAGCGATCGCGAGTTGGACAGGCTCGTCCGGGTCGCGGTACCGCTCCGGGTCGTCGCCCCGAAGCACGGCGGTGCGCAGCATTCCGGCGTGCTTCCCGGAGCAGTTCATCGCCACCGCCGACCGCTCGGCGCCCGAGCGCAGCCACTGCTCTCGGACCTGGTCGTCGAACGGCCAGTCCGGTGGAGTCTGCAGCGCGCCCTCGTCCAGCCCACTCCGGGCGAGGATCTCGCGGACGCCGGCCATGTGGAACTTCTCGCCGGAGTGCGAAGCGCAGACCAGGGCCAGCAGCGCTCCGTCGAGATCGAGTCCCGCGCGCAGCATGCCGACCGCCTGCAACGGCTTGGCCGCGCTTCGTGGATACATCGGCGCGAACTCCGCCCCGGCTGAGGACAGCAGGGCGCCGTCGGGACCGGTGACGGCCACCCGGCCGCGGTGCACGCTCTCGACGAACCCGTTGCGCACCACCTCGACGAGGACCGGATCGGATTCGAAGGGCGAAGCCACGTGTCGACACTAGTGCCGATACCGCATGAATCGATCGATCTTCAGCAGAGAGCGAACGTGAGCAGCGGGTTACGCACGATGGCGCGACAGCCCTACGCTGCCACTTGTGACTTCGACCGAGCCCTTCTCCTGGGACGCCTACGACGCCGCATTGTTCGATCTTGACGGTGTGCTGACACCGACCGCCGAGGTCCACATGCGCGCGTGGCAGCAGCTCTTTGTCGATTACTCCGCCAGTCGCGGGATCGAGCGCCCCTATCTGGAGAGCGATTACTTCGACTACATCGACGGCAAGCCCCGGTACGACGGTGTGCGTGCCTTCCTGGCATCGCGCGACATCGTGCTGCCCGAGGGAGACCCGTCCGACCCGCCGACGGCAGACACGGTGTGCGGCCTGGGCAACCGGAAGAACGAATACTTCGCCGGGGTCCTGCGCGAGGACGGCGTCGCGCCGTTCCCCGGCTCGGTGAAGCTGTTGGACTTCCTCGCCGAGCGCGGGGTCAAGATGGCCGTCGTGTCGTCGTCGCGGAACGCCCCAGCCGTCCTCGAGGCGGCAGGACTGGCCCCGCGTTTCGGGCTGGTGGTTGACGGAGCACTGGCCGAGGATCACGGACTCCCGGGCAAGCCCAGCCCGGACACGTTCGTCTACGCCGCCGAGCAGTTGGGCGTTCCGGTGGAGCGCGCAGTCGTGTTCGAGGACGCCATCTCCGGCGTCGTGGCAGGGAGTACGGGTGGCTTCGGCATCGTCGTCGGAGTGGACCGGGGCGTCGGTGCGTCCCGGCTGCGCGAGGCCGGCGCTGGCCTCGTGGTCGAGGATCTGGCCGAGCTCGCTGACACATGATCGGATCGAGCGGGGACGACCCGATCGAGGTCGCCGACCCGCTGGACCGGACCCGGTTCCCGGTCGATCCCTGGCGACTGGTGGAGTCCGAGTACAGCGCCGAGGATCTGGGCTTGACCGAAACGCTGTTCGCCGTGGGCAATGGCTATCTCGGTCTGCGAGGGAACGTCGAGGAGGGCCGCGAGACTCACGCTCACGGCACCTTCATCAACGGGTTTCACGAGACCTGGCCGATCCGGCACGCCGAGGAAGCCTTCGGCTTCGCCCGAGTCGGCCAGACGATCGTCAACGTCCCTGACAACAAGACGATCAAGCTGTACGTCGACGACGAGCCGATGCTGCTCTCGGTGGCCGACATCGAGTCCTACGAGCGCTCGCTGGACTTCCGGGACGGCGTGCTGCGCCGATCCATTGTCTGGCGTACGCCGGCGGGCAAGCGTGTCGCCGTCAGTTCGACGCGGATGGTGTCGCTGACCCAGCGGCACATGGCGATCATGACGTTCGAGATCACCATGCTCGACGAGGAGGCGCCGGTCGTCATTTCCTCGCAGACGCTGAACCGCCAGGACGGCCGGGACGAGTACCACGTCCGGGCTGCGGCGATGGGCGCCGGCGTCGACCCACGGCGCGCTGAGGCGTTCGAGTCGCGGGTGCTGGAACCGCAGAGCAACTGGTGGCAGGACCACCGGATGATCCTGGGCTACCGGTGCGTCAACTCGCGGATGACGCTCGCGGTCGGGGTGGACCACGAGATCGTCACCGACAACGTCTATCGGACGTTCACCAGCACCGACGAGGACACCGGCAAGATGGTCTACCGGGTTCAGGCCGAGCCCGGTCGGCCGATCAAGGTGATCAAGGTCGTCGCGTACCACACCTCCCGCGGGGTCCCCGTCCGAGAACTGGTGGACCGGTGTCGGCGGACTCTCGATCGCGTGCGCGAGCATGGCATCGACCCGGAGTTCACTGCCCAGCGCAGTTGGTTGGATGCGTTCTGGGCCCGCAGCGATGTGGTCGTGCACGGTCAGCCGGCGGTTCAGCAAGCGGTGCGGTGGAACATCTTCCAGTTGGCCCAGGCGACCGCCCGGGCGGAGCAGTCCGGGGTGCCGGCCAAGGGGGTGACCGGTTCGGGCTACGGCGGGCACTATTTCTGGGACACCGAGATCTACGTGCTCCCGTTCCTCACCTACACCTCCCCGCAGATGACGCGCAGCGCGCTGCGCTTCCGCTACAACATGCTGGAGGCGGCGCGCCGACGCGCTACCGATCTCGCCCAGAGTGGCGCGCTCTTCCCGTGGCGCACGATCAACGGTGAGGAAGCCTCCGCCTACTACGCCGCCGGCACTGCGCAGTACCACATCGACGCCGATATCGCCTACGCCCTGTGCCGCTACGTAGCGGCCAGCGGAGACCAGGACTTCATGAATCGAGAGGGCGTCGACATCCTGGTCGAAACCGCTCGACTGTGGGCTGACCTGGGCTTCTGGCGCGAAAACGGCGACGGTCGGCGTAGCTTCCACATCCATGGCGTGACGGGCCCGGACGAGTACACCACAGTGGTGAACGACAACCTGTTCACCAACGTGATGGCCCGATTCAACCTCGCCAAGGCGGCCGAGCAATTGCGAGCGATGGAGTCGGGGCTCCCTGCCGCGTACGCGCGGGTGCGGGAGCGGCTCCAACTCGACGCGGACGAGATCGACGAGTGGTCTGCGGCAGCCGACGCCATGGCGATCCCGTACGACGAGAGCACCGGGATCAACCCGCAGGATGCGCAGTTCCTGGATCGCGAGGTCTGGGACCTGCGGAAGACCCCGGCGGACAAGCGTCCGCTGCTGCTGCACTACCACCCGTTGGTGATCTATCGCTTCCAGGTGCTCAAGCAGGCCGATGTCGTCCTCGCGCTGTTCCTGCAAGGGGATCACTTCACGGCGGAGCAGAAGCGGGTCGACTTCGAGTACTACGACCCGATCACGACCGGTGACTCGACGTTGTCGGGTGTCGTCCAATCCGTCATCGCCGCTGAGGTGGGCTACCGAAGCCTGGCTAGGCGCTACTTCCACAACGCGTTGTTCGTCGACCTCGCTGATCTGCACGGCAACTCCCGAGACGGCGTTCACGTCGCGTCCACCGGAGGGGTCTGGAATGCGCTCGTCTTCGGCTTCGCCGGAATGCGCGACTACAACGGCCAGATCACGTTCGATCCACGCCTGCCCGCCGAGTGGGCCGGGTTGACCTTCCACCTGACCCTGCGGGGCACACGGGTGCAGGTGGATCTGGCGCAGGACTCGATGGCTTTCAGCGTGGTCGAGGGTGCTGCCGCGGAGCTGTCTGTGCGCGGCCACCGGTTCACGGTCTCGGCCGAGGCGCCGGTGCGCGTTCCGCTCCCCGACCAAGGTCCGGCGATCGACGGCCCGTTCCCGGCCAGAACCGGGGAGCGTCGACCGGACGGCACCCTCATCACGGCGTCGGTGCCGAGTTCGGTTCGCTCGGCCCGCTGACGTCGGCGGGCCGGGGGCTGGCAGCGTGAGCGGGATCACGCTTGCCTGAGTTTGCGCGTGCTTGCAATTGCAAGCACACTGGACGGCATGGCTCGGATGAAGGCTCCCCACCTCGGGGACCAGTTGAACTCTCTCGGCGAGTTCATCGGTAGTCAGCGACGCGCTGCGCAGTTGAGCCTGCGTCAGTTGGCCGAGCAGACCGGCATCTCGAACCCGTACCTCAGCCAGATCGAGCGAGGGCTGCGCAAGCCCTCGGCGGAGGTGCTGCAGCAGCTGTCGAAGGCGCTGCGGGTCTCGGCCGAAACGCTCTACGTCCGCGCTGGGATTCTCGATCCCGACGAACACCCGAACCTGACGGTGGAGATGGCGGTGCTTGCCGACCCGGCCATCACCGAGCGTCAGAAGCGCGTCCTGATCGATGTCTACACCTCGTTCGTCAAGGAGAACGAGAAGATCGAGAGATCTGCCGCCGAGTCAACAGCCACCCCCTGAGCCCACAGATTCGAGGAGATACCGATGGCTCACAAGAACACCCCCAGCACTGAAGACTCGGCCCGCGAGTCCGACTATGCCCCGCTGTACGCCGTCGCCGGCCTGACCGACGCACTGGCCGAGGTGATCAAGGGCGCCCTCTCGGACACCCAGCAGAAGGCCAGCAAGCGGATCAACGACCTGCAGAGCAAGGCGCCGGATCTGAGCAAGCAGGCGCACGACAGCGCCGAGGAACTGCGGACCTTCGTCATCACGCTGCCGAACCAGGTGAGGCAGCTGCCCGAAGCGACCAGGGCGCGGATCGTCGAGCTGCAGAAGCAGGCGAACGACCTGATCAATCAGGCGAACACGACGTACGGCGACCTCGCCGGCCGCGGCAAGCGTGTCGTCGACGAGGCGCGGGACGGCGCTCGTCACCTCTCGGCCCGAGCGGGAAAGCGCGCCGACGACCTGAAGGCCGAGGCTGCGGATGCGGTGGACCCGGCCTTCGAGAAGGTCCAGGAGGGCGTCACCCGAGCGCGCAAGAACGTGACCGGCCGGACCGCCACCGAGACCATGACCCCGCGGTCGGCAGCGAAGGCCAGCGCCACCAAGGCGGCGAAGGCCCCCGGCGCCAAGGCCCCCGCCAAGAAGTCGCCCGCCAAGAAGGCTCCGGCCAAGTCCTCGGCAGCCAAGGCGTCGGCGGCGCGGTCGGCGGCAGCGAAGTCCGCCGCCAAGACCTCTGAGCCTGCGCCGACCACGAGCGAGGCCGGGGGCTCCACCGAGCAGACCAGCTGAGCTGTTCTGGAATGCCTTCTGCTGACCGGCTCCCACCCCAACCGGGGTGGGAGCCGGTTCGGTTTGACCGACGGTGGACTCGGCGCGGCGCCCGGAGCTATACAGGTCTGGTGACCGAGCGCGAGGGCGACGCAGCATCGGAGAGTGCCGGCGCTGACCGGCCAGCGGTCCACGCCGTCGCTGGTCGCCGGGACCGCGATGCCGCAGGACGTGCCCGGCAGGCGCGACCCCGGGATCGGCTCGGCCGGCCGCTGCCGTACGGCAGCCCGGGCGTCCTACCTGTGTCTGAGGAGCCGCTGCCGCCGGCGGAGACGGTTGCTGCGGCGCGTCTGCTGCTTGCGGCCGGGCGTCCCTTCTCGGCGCACGAGGTCTTCGAGGCCCGGTGGAAGGCGTGTCCGCCTGAGGAACGCGACCTGTGGCAGGGCCTCGCCCAGCTGTGTGTCGCGATCACCCATGCCGAACGGGGTAACAGCACCGGGGCCGGCCGGCTGCTCGGGCGGGCCCGGGGGCGGCTGATGAACTACGTCGCTGGCGGTGGTCCGAGCTACGGTCTCGACCTTCCCGACCTGCTGTCCCGGCCCGAGCTGCTGTCCGGGCCCGAAGTGCTGTCCGGGGTGGAGCCGGGTGCCGGCAAGGAGTTGGTCGGTCTCACGTTCTGACCGTCGGGCGGCCAGCGTGGCGCCTCGAGCTGGACCCTCGCCGCCGGTGCTCAGGCCTGCTTGCTGCGAGCCCGGATCCGCGCTCGCTCGGTGCCCGCCAGAAGGACCTTGCGGATCCGAACGGCCCCAGGCGTCACTTCGAGGCACTCGTCGACCCGGCAGAACTCCAGCGCCTGCTCCAGGCTCAGCAGCCGAGGCGGAACCAGACGTTCGAGCTCGTCCCCGGTGGAGGAGCGGACGTTCGTCAGCTTCTTCTCCTTGGCCGGGTTGACATCCATGTCGTCGGAGCGCGCGTTCTCGCCGACCACCATGCCTTCGTAGACCTCCGCACCCGGGCCGACGAACATGGTGCCGCGCTCCTGGAGGTTGAACAGGGCGTACGAGGTGACCACCCCGGCCCGGTCGGCGACCAGCGAGCCGGTGGGCCGCGTACGGAGTTCACCGGCCCACGGCTCGTACGCCTCGAAAACGTGGTGCATCAGGCCGGTACCGCGGGTTTCGGTGAGGAATTCCGTCCGGAAACCGATCAGGCCGCGCGCCGGCACCAGGTATTCCATCCGCACCCAGCCGGTGCCGTGATTCACCATCTGCTCGAGCCGGCCGCGCCGGAGGCCGAGCAGCTGGGTGACGACGCCGACGAAGTCCTCGGGGACGTCCACCGTCAGGCGCTCGACCGGTTCATGCACCCGCCCGTCGATCTCCCGGGTGACGACCTCGGGCTTGCCGACGGTCAGCTCGAAGCCTTCTCGGCGCATCATCTCCACCAGCACGGCCAGCTGCAGCTCACCTCTACCTTGGACCTCCCAGGTGTCGGGTCGCTCGGTAGGGAAGACCCGGATCGAGACGTTGCCGACGAGTTCGGTGTCCAGCCGTGCCTTCACCAGCCGGGCAGTCAGGTGCTTGCCCGACTTCCCCGCCAGCGGCGAGGTGTTGATGCCGATCGTCATCGAGATGCTGGGCTCGTCGACGGTGATCAGCGGCAGCGGTACCGGATTATCCGGGTCAGCGAGCGTCTCGCCGATCGTGATGTCGGGGATACCCGCGATGGCGACGATGTCGCCGGGGCCGGCTTGCTCGGTCGGTTCGCGATCCAATGCCTTGGTGATCAGCAGTTCGGAGAGCTTGACGGTTCGGGTGCTGCCATCGGCCCGGCACCACGCCACGGCCTGATTGCGGCGCAGTGTTCCGGCGACGATCCGGCACAGGGCCAGCCGACCGAGGTACGGCGAGGCGTCCAGGTTCGTGACGTGAGCCTGCAGCGGCGCTCCCTCGACGTACGAGGGCGCCGGAATGTAGTCGAGCAACGTCGCGAACAGCGGACCCAGGTCAGCCGAGTCCGGCATCGACCCGTTGGCGGGTGCGGACAAGGAGGCGCGGCCTGCCTTCGCCGACGCGTAGACGACCGGGAAGTCGAGAGCGTCCGTGGTATCGCCAGCTGCGTCGTCGAGCAGGTCCAGGAACAGTTCGTAGGTCTCCTCGACGACCTCGGCGATGCGCGCGTCGGCCCGGTCGACCTTGTTCACCACGACGATGATCGGCAGCTGCTTGGCCAGCGCCTTCCGCAGCACGAAGCGGGTCTGGGGGAGCGGCCCTTCTGATGCGTCGACCAGCAGCAGCACCCCGTCCACCATCTCCAAGCCGCGCTCGACCTCCCCACCGAAGTCGGCGTGACCAGGTGTGTCGATGATGTTGATGGTCACGTCGGAACCATCGGGCGCGTGGTGCAGGACTGCGGTGTTCTTGGCGAGGATGGTGATGCCCTTCTCGCGCTCGAGGTCCATCGAGTCGAGGACACGCTTCTCGACCTCCTGGCCGACCCGGAAGGCGCCGGACTGCCAGAGCATCGCGTCGACCAACGTGGTTTTGCCGTGGTCGACGTGGGCGACGATCGCGACGTTGCGCAGATCAGCGCGGATGGGCATGGCGGAACTCTCTGGCGAGGCGGAGCGGGCAACTGCGCGATCCTACGGGCCGCTGCTGCTGGGCGCCATTTGGGGCGCTGACTACCAACCCGCTCCGAAGCAGCCGAAGGGCATCGGGTCGTCGGCGTCCACGAGCGCCTTGGCCAGGGCGTGCGCTGGTGATGAACCCGAGGCCAGTCGGGCGTGATAGGTCGCCATCGCCTCGGCTGCGCCGGCATCGGAGACGCGCGCGACCCCTGAGATGACGGTGGTGGTGCCGGCATGGAGCAGGGCGCGGGTCAACCCGAGTGCCTCCCCACTGGGCCGGACACTGCCGCGGCCCAGATCGCACGCCGAGAGAACGACCTGCTGCGGGGGGACAGCGAGCCGCTCCAGTTCGTAGGCGACCAGCGGACCGTCCGCCAGCTGGATCGCGGAGAACAGCGGGCTCTCGGGTTCGTGGCTGCCGTGGGCTGCGATGTGGACGATGTGCGCACCGTCGATCGCCCGCAGGAACGGCTCTGCTGCCGCGGCTGCGCCGACCCGGACGTCGCATCCGGGCCACGCCGCAGCGACGCCGGCCACTTCGTCCTCGGCCCGGATCAACCCAGGCCCCGCCACGGCCACCACCCTGCCCGGGGTCGCGTCGAAGTTGCGGTGCGCCCGAAGCCATGCCGTGGCCGACGGCGCCGATACCACCGGTCGCCCTCGGAGCGACGGCAGGATCCCCCAAGCGAGGCCCGCGAGCCTGCCCGGCGGCGCCAACACCATCGCCCCGGTCTCGGGCAGGTTGAGCGGCGCGAGGAGGAGGTCGTCGATGGTGGCGAGATCGCGGCGCAACGATCTCCGGACAGCCTCGCGAATGCGCGGTGGCAGCTGATTCAGGGCCAGCATGTCGAGGTCGGCGCTGATCCTTTGTCCGAGTCGCTCGGCTTCCGCCATGGTGGTGAGCCGCTGCATCCAGCACCCCTGGCGGGTGAGCACGACGGCGTGGACGTCGGCATGGAGGTGGAAGATCGCAACCAGCGTCGCGTCGCCGAGAGCCGTCCGCAGTTCGCCCAGTCCTGGCTCGGTCTGCACGGAGCCAGGCCCGGCGACGGACCAGGTGCGCTCTCGAATCCGGCGCTGGAGGTCGCGTCGGTCCCGGCGCAGCGCCTCCACCGGAGCGTCCTGACGTTCGAGCTGGGTGCTGACCCAGCGCAGCCGCGTCAGCAGCGCGGCGGTCTCCGGATCTCGCGGCGGGTGCACCTGCGTGACTCGACCCATGATCGAACGCGCCCGCTCGAGCCAGCTGAGGACAGCGCCAGGGCGACCCTTCTCGATCTCTTGACTGATGATCAGGGACGCGAGATCAACGCCGTACACACCGCTCGCCGTCTGGAGATCAACACTGCCGAACTGCGCCTGGTGGGTGCTGATCTCGGTGAGGCCGGAACTGGCGTGCCGACGGGCACGCCGGAGGTCACCATCGGCGGCGGCGAGCTTCGCGCGGATCAGCCGGCCGTAGATCCGCACGTCCAATGGCTGGTGGGTCGAGATGCGCGGCAGGGAGGAGTGCTGCATCGGGCGGGTAGGTGGGGCGTGATCGGCGCTGATGAGCCGCGCGAGGACGGCCTGGTCACTCAGGGAAAGGTGATCGAGCTCGTCGGCGAGTCGGTCCGCGGACTGTTGCACCTTGTCGGCTCGGATGCCCGCAGCTGCCTCCGCGCGCAGTTCGATCAGCCGGCCGAGCGCGAGGGCCCTCGGGTTGCTCCGCTGCCGGAGGCGTTGCACGGCTTCCGCGCTGAGGGTTAGTGCCAGCTCGGCGTCACCGAGCATCAGCGCGACGTGCGCTCGTGTCAGCTCGGCCTGAGCGCGAATGTGGTCCAGGTCGGTGCGAGCGAGGGCTGCACAGGCGTCCACCAAGACGCGATCCGCCTCGCTGGCGAGGCCGGCACCGAGCAAGACGTACGCCCGCTCGTTTCCGACTATCCCTCGATACGCGTCGTTGGGGATCTGTTCAGCCGACGGGAGTGCCCGGACAGCGCGCGCGAAGTTCCCTGCGAGGAACTCCGCCCAGGCCAAATTGTGGTCCGCGTAGAACGCGAATTCCGGTAGGTCGTACGCGAGTGCGAGCGCGCGAGCGTTGGCGCAGTCCTCTCGTGATCGCTCGATCAGGCCGAGCTGGCCGCACGCCTCGGCTCGATTCAGCAGCATCTTGCATTGGTCGAGCTCTGGTGCGTGGGCAATGAGTTCAATCGCTTCGTCGAGCTCTTTCACTGCAGGGTGCAGCTCACCGGCTCGTAGCAGCATCGCGCCGTGCTGCGCGTGGACCAAGGCCTTGGCTTCGAGGTGTCCGGCCCGCTCCGCGACCCTCCGCGCGCCGCCGAGTACGAGCTGGGCTCCGACCGGATCACCCAGCTCGTGGTACGGAAATGCCGCACTGAGCAGAAGCCGTGAGGCGAGCGCGGTGGTCCGGGCGTCGGCGCACGATCCGGCCCCGGGTTGACCTGACTCGTCGTAGCCAATCAAGCGCAGGCCCGACAGAAGCATGGTGAGTGCCTCACTGAGCCGTCCAGCGTGCGCCAGCCCGATGCCTTCGGTCAGCAGTGTCTCGGCCCGGTCGATCCGCTCGTCGCACTCAGCTGTCGACAGCCGTTCCGCCGCTCCGCCGGCCGCGATCGGTGGCGCTTTGAACGATGCCTTGTCGCCCAGGACCGTCACGGCTGAGTCCATCGGATCATCGACCGACTACGAACCGACTTCGAAGCCCAGCGCCTTGAGTGCGATGGATCCGCGCTCCTCGGCGGCGAGATCGATGGTCGTCAGTTGCGCCGCCACGGCACCCGCGACCACGGGCGCTGCGAATGACGTGCCGCTCCAGACGCCGAATCCGCTCCAGAATCCGTCCGGATCGATGGTTGCGCGCGAACTCGCGGGCGCGCGGACGTCAGACCGTTCGAACCCGCTGTCGATGCTGGCACGAAGCCCGTTGTCGACGCGTGGAAGCGTGCTGACGACGGCGGCCCCCGGAGCGTGACAGGCCACCCACGGTCCGTCATTGCTGAAGAGTGCAACGCTGTTGTCCGGGTTGAGCGCACCGACGCTGATCAGCGGTGCCGTCGGTGATCCGGCCATCAGCTGCCCGTCCTGGAAGGACGAGAAGCCAGCGGGTAGCAGCGGGGTGTGCGTGGAGTCGTTTCCTGCCGCCGCGACGACCACGACGCCCTCCCTTCCCAGAGCGTCCAGAGCTTCATGCAGCATGGCGTCGTACACCCTGCCGCCTGAGGTCGGTTCCTCGGAGTAGTAGCCGAGCGAGAGCGAAACGACATCGATCTGCTCCCGCGGCTTGTTGTTGCGAACCGCGGCAACGTGCCGAGCGTGCAGGCCGCCAAGGCTGTTGATCAGCGCATCGTCGGTCACGACCCCGTCCGTCCCCATCAGCTTGACGGACAGGATCCGGGCGTCGGGGCAGCACTGGTGAATGAGCCCGGCGATGAAGGTCCCGTGACCGAACAAGGGGTCGGTGACGCCTTCGAGCGGATCGATGAGGTTCGGGTGGGGTTCGCCTCCGGTGACCTCGTCGGCGCTCTCAAGGTCAGTTGTCTGCTCGTTGTAGCGCAAGCGCTCGACGATGGGGTCCTTCTCGTCGGTTGGGTCGAACCAGAAATGTTCGGCCACGCCGGTGTCGAGGATGGCTACCACGGGCCGCCGCTTCAGTGGCTGCCGACAGGGCTTCGGCAGAACGAGTCGAACCGGTGACCGGCCACCCAGCCCTGGAGCGGCATACTCATCTGACCCGTGCCCGAAGCTGGCGTGGCCGAAGCTGGCGTGGCCGAAACTGGCATGGCCGAAACTCGCCACACCGCCCAGTGGGGTAGCCAGCAGCAGGTGATTCAATCCGACACGGACGAATCCCCAACTGGAGCCCGTGTCACCCTCCGCCTGCTGGTCGTCGGCCTTCTCCTGGGCCAGTCGGTGGCGCAGGTCGCGCACAATCTGCACGGCACGCCACGCGTCCACTGGGGCCGAAGGTGACTCGATCGCGAGGCGCACGACGGCCGGCGACCTCGTGGCGGCACGTGATCCGAGGCGCTCCAGGTCGGTGCGGTCTGGCACCAGCCGGAACAGTGTGTCGGGCTGCGGCGGCCGCTGGGCGGCTTCGGCACCGGAAGGATCGCTCTCGCGCTTGGCGCGCGAGGCCAGTTCGTCGTTGACCGCTGTCACGATGCTCCGTACGCGGTCGGCGGTCAGGCCGGTCGCGTAGAGCAGCATCTGATGCGGAAGGTAGGCCGTGGCCCGGTACGGGACAGGCGCGGAGGCTGGGCGCTCCGAGCCGTTGTCGGCTGCTCGCCGATTCTCGTCGGGCTGGGATGCGGTCTGGGGATCCAGGAGCCTCGCGCCATGTCGACGGAGGAGCGCCTCTGGCACCACGACGGGGGTCTCGTGGGTCGGAGCGTCAGGCGCTGGGCCGACCCGACTCCACCGGCCGGGTTGGGCGGGGTAGACGAGCTGCGGGGGCTCCGGCTTAGCCATCATTCCTCTTCACCTGTGATCGGGTGCCGCAGCCCGAGGGCCCAGGCTTGGTCGGGGCTGCCAGCAATCCTGCCCGCGGGCGGTACGCGACGCACCAGACGGCACGCGCAGGTCCGCACTCGTGCGTCAACGAGGGCGTCCACGGCCCACCCTCGTCTGCGAAACTACCCACCACGGTGCTCGGCTCGCAACGCGAAAATTCGACGCTGGTGGAATTTCTGTCGGGCCCAATCGGGCTGATCAGGTTCCGTCTTGGCATGAAGCCCCTCACGGATCGGGTCGGCTTGGATCGGCGTCGTCGCGGACATGGAGCTGGTAGGCGTCGGGATCTCGCTAGAGCAGAGCCGGAGTCCACGTCGCCTGATACGTCGCTCGGGTTGCCGGGGCCATGCGCCCGCTGCCCAACGAGGTCGGAGGCGCCGCCTACCCTGGGCTCCATGGCAAGCGGCGCGGACTGGTTCCGAGAGTCGTTCCGGTCCGAGTACGACAAGCAGTCGGCGGATATCGGTCGATTCAATCTCGCAATCTTCGGCAAGACCGGCGTAGGGAAGTCAACGCTGGTGAACGCGATCTTCGGCGAGGAGGTGGCCCGCACGGGCATCGGGGAGCCGGTGACCCGCGGGAGTCACCTGTACCTGGACAAGTACGGTCACCTCGGCATCGTCGATACCCAGGGCCTTGAGGTCGGCCGCGACGACAAGGAGATCTTGTCGGAGTTGGACAAGGCCATGAAGCAGATGCGAAAGGCTCCCCTCTCCGAGCAGATCCACCTCGCCTGGTACTGCGTACGCGGGATGGACCGCCGCTTCGAGGAGGCGGAAGCCGGCTTCGTTCGACGCCTCGACGAGATCGGGCTGCCGGTCATCCTGGTGCTCACCCAGGTTCCCCGCCGCGCCGACGGGCAGGTGCATCCCGAGGCGGCGATGCTCGCCGAGCACATCAGCGCCAAGCGTCTTCCGATCGCGGGCGGGCGCCCGTACTTCACCTACGCCAAGGACGACGAGTTCACCGGCCAGCGTGCCTACGGTCTGCAGGAAGTCCTCGATGCCACCTTTCGCGTTGCGCCGGAGGGTGTTCACGGCGCACTCGTCGCAGCCCAGCAGATCGACCTGGCGCGCAAGGAGACGGAAGCCAGGCGCTTCATAGCGGCTGCCGCGGCCAGCGCGGCCACCGCGGCAGCCAGTCCTATTCCGTTCTCTGACGCCACGCTGTTGGTGCCGATTCAGCTCGGCATGATGGCTCGGATCGCCCAGCTCTACTCCATCCGGTTCGACCGCGCAGCGCTGATGGCTATCGCCTCAACCACTGCAGCCACGCAGGCGGGGCGCGCGGCGTTCACGGGACTGCTGAAGATGGTGCCAGGCGCCGGCACCGTCGTGGGTGGCGCCATCGGGGCGGGCGTCGCCAGTTCCTTCACCTTTGCGATGGGACAGGCCTGGCTTGCCGTCTGTCAGCGGGTTCCCCGCGGCGGACTGAGTACCGCCGCAGGCGTGTTGGACAACGAACGCGTGCGGGAGGCATTTCTGCAGGAGTTCCGGCGGCGGATCGGGATCGGTCGCCGACCGCTCCGCAGCGATTCCGACCTCGCGGGCAGTGCCCGCGATCGCTGAGCTACCGACCCGGACTCAAGCGCCGCAAACGGAGCCGCACACGCCGGCGATTCGCGCATCGTGGCTTGTCAGCGACCGACAACAGTTTGGCTCACCTGGCGAGCCTCCGTTGGTCGTCGTCTCCGGGCTCCAATAGCCTGCCACGCGATGAGTACTCCGGACGTAGCGCCACTGCTCGCAGGGGAACCACTCCACGACCAGGTCGTCTTCGCGACCCGACTCAAGCGCTATTGGCCCGACCTCCTCACCGGACTCACCGGCGCCTACCCCGATCATGCTCCGGAGATGGCGTACCGACTCGTCGAGATCGCCGCCCACAACTTTCGCCAGCGGCCGGCGGATCTCCGCCTTCTCGATCTGCGCCGCCATGCGGATCCGCAGTGGTTCCAGCACCAGCAGATGCTCGGCTACGCGGCCTACGCCGACCGCTTCGCCGGCGATCTCCGCGGCGTCGCCGACAAGGTCGATTACCTCGCCGACCTGGGCGTCACTTACTTGCACCTGATGCCTCTGCTGAAGCCGCGGCCGGGCCCGAACGACGGCGGCTACGCGGTGATGGACTACCGCGCGGTCCGCGAAGATCTTGGCACCGTCGAGGACCTACGCGCGCTCGCGGCGACGCTGCGTTCGAGAGGGATCTCGCTCACGCTCGACCTGGTGCTGAACCATGTCGCCGCCGAGCACGAGTGGGCGGTGAACGCTCGCGCCGGAGACCCCTTCTACCGCCGCTACTTCCACATGTTCGCCGACCGTGAGCTGCCCGACGCGTACGAGCGGACCCTGCCGGAGGTCTTTCCCGACTTCGCCCCTGGCAACTTCACCTTCGACGAGGAGTCGTTCAGCTGGGTGTGGACGACCTTCAACAGTTGGCAGTGGGACCTGAACTGGCACAACCCGGACGTCTTCTACGAGTTCGCCGACCTGATCCTCTGGCTCGCCAACCTTGGCGTTGAGTGTCTCCGACTCGACGCGATCGCCTTTCTGTACAAGCGGATGGGCACCAGTTGCCAGAACCAGCCAGAGGTGCACGCGATCACCCAGGCGTTGCGCGCGGTGGCCCACATCGCGGCACCGGCGCTGGTGTTCAAGGCTGAGGCGATCGTCGGTCCATCGGAGCTCGCTGCCTACCTCGGGGTCGGCAAACATGCGGGCAAGGTCAGCGACATGGCCTACCAGAACTCGCTGATGGTGCAGATCTGGTCGGCCCTGGCGAGCAAGGACACCCGACTCTTCTGCGCCGCGCTGAATCGCTTCCCGGCGAAGCCTCCGACGACGGTCTGGGCGACGTACCTGCGGTGTCACGACGACATCGGTTGGGCCATCGACGACGTGGACGCGGTGGCGGTCGGGCTGAACGGGTTCGGGCATCGGCGTTTCCTTGGCGAGTTCTACGCCGGCCTGTACCCGATGAGCGACGCCCGTGGCCTGATCTTTCAGGAAAACCTGGCCACCGGCGACCGACGGACGAGCGGGACCACTGCGTCGCTGCTGGGTATCGAAGCTGCGCTCAACTCCGGCGACGAGCGACACCTCGACCTCTCGATCCGGCGCTACCTGCTGGCGTACTACATCGTTCTCGGTTTCGGCGGCCTGCCGCTGATCTACATGGGCGATGAATTGGCCCTGCGCAACTACTACGACTTCGTCGACGACCCCGAGCATGCCGACGACAACCGCTGGGTGCACCGACCGCCGATGCGCTGGGATCTTGCCCAGCGCCGCCACGACTACGGCACCGTCGAGCATCGTGTCTGGCATGGCCTGAGACATGCCATCGGTGTCCGGTCGGCGTTGCCCAGCATGGACGGATCGATCGAGAGTGAGATTCTCGACCCGGTGAACCCGGCGGTCCTGGTGCTGCTCCGCAGGGCGCCGGGTCAGACGATGGTCGGGGTGTACAACCTCAGCCCCGATCTCCAGCTGTTGCCGCGATGGGTGATCCCGCTCGGCAACTGGGCCTGGGACGCCCTTTCGGAGGAGGCGCCGCTGAGCGATGGGCCGTTGCCGCTGAACGGGTACCAGGTCCGCTGGTTCGTTCAGCAGACGTGACGAACGATCGCGCAGCCGCCGCCGCGACGGTCCGCTTCTACCTCGGCCGCCTCGGGGTGGAGTGGGCGGAGACTGCGCCTCAGCTGTTCTCGGTCCGGCTCCCAGGGGCGCACAAGCTCGTCACCGAGTGTGCCGTCGACGTCGGCCAGCAGGGGGTGGAGTTCCGTGCGTTCGTTGCCCGCAGGCCGGATGAGAACGAGAGCGGCGTGTACCGGTGGCTGTTGCAGCGCAACCTCAAGCTCTACGGCGTCGCCTTCGCGCTCGATGCGCTGTGCGACGTCTACCTGACCGGACGATTGGCGCTGGGGCGGGTGACCGCGGCGGAACTCGATCGTGTGTTCGGCACGATTGCGTCGACGGCTGACGAGTCGTTCAACGTCATCCTCGAACTCGGGTTTGCCGAGAGTATCCGACAGGAGTGGCGATGGCGCCGGTCGCGCGGCGAGTCGACTGCCAACCTTGCCGCGTTCAAGAACCTGGACCCCGGTCAGCCGAACGCCGCCACGACACCCAATGAGGTTCCCGATTCGGGCTCCCCGGAGCCCGGAACAGGCTAGGCCGGTCAGGCGAGAAGGTCTGCGTCTGCGCTGGTCGCAGGTCTGCGGCGGCCACTAGGCTCTCGCCCATGACCTCGACGCTGATCTTGCTGCGCCACGGCGAAAGCGAGTGGAACGCCAAGAACCTGTTCACCGGCTGGGTGGATGTCGACCTGAACGACAAGGGCAGAGGGGAGGCCCAGCGCGGCGGTGAACTGCTCGTGGAGTCCGGACTGCTGCCGGACGTCGTGCACACCTCGCTGCTGACCCGGGCAATCAACACCTCTCAGATCGCGCTCGCCGCAGCCAACCGCAGGTGGATTCCGGTGAAGCGGTCTTGGCGGCTCAACGAACGCCACTACGGCGCGCTGCAGGGCAAGGACAAGGCCGCGACGCTGGCGGAGTTCGGCGAGGAACAGTTCATGGTCTGGCGCCGCTCCTACGACACGCCGCCGCCGCCGATCGCCCAAGACAACGAGTTCGCGAACTTCAGCGACCCGCGGTACGCGAGCCTGCCGAGTGAGGCACGGCCGGCGACGGAGTGCCTGAAGGACGTGCTGGTGAGGGCGCTCCCGTACTGGTACGACGAGATCGTGCCGGACCTGTATGCCGGCAAGATCACCTTGGTTGC
The DNA here is from genome assembly GCA_044225235.1 of Propionibacteriaceae bacterium. Lineage (GTDB taxonomy): Bacteria > Actinomycetota > Actinomycetes > Propionibacteriales > Propionibacteriaceae > Microlunatus. The sequence continues at coordinate 175,009 of JBGAIX010000004.1, forward strand.
CGCGCACGGCAACTCGCTGCGGGCGATCGTGAAGCATCTGGACGGGATGGGCGATCAGGAGGTGGTCGGTCTGAACATCCCGACCGGCATCCCGCTCGTGTATGAACTGGACGACGACCTGAAGCCCACCGCGGTCGGCGGCCGGTACCTGGATCCGGAAGCTGCGGCAGCGGCAATCGAAGCAGTGAAGAACCAGGGCAAGAAGAAATAGTCCAGATGAGTCAGCCGCGGCGGTGCGCATCCGCCGCGGCTGCTCTTTTGGATCGCCCGCGCACTCAGCACGGAGTTCGGCGCAGGGCGAGTTGAAGCCTCGGCCGTCAGCCAAGGCAAGCGGTTGGGCCGCTCAGGGCTGGGGCCAGAAGTCCGGCTCGGGGAGTTGGCCCGTCACGACGTAGATGATGCGCCTGCCCATCGAGGCGGCGTGGTCGGCGATGCGCTCGTAGTAGCGACCAAGCAGTGCGACGTCGACCGCCGCCTCGACACCGAACGCCCAGTCGTCTCCCAACAGGACTCGGAACTGGGTCCGCCGCAACTCGTCCATCTCCTCGTCCCGCGAGCGGAGCTCCTGGGCCGTTTGGATGTTCCTGTCGTTGAGGGTCTGCCCCGCGGTGACGACCATCTTCTCCGCGACGTCACCCATCCGCACGAAGCTGGCACGCAGCGCCTCCGGAACCGCCGCGTCCGGATACCGGAGCCGCGCGATCTTGGCGACATGCGCGGCGAGGTCGCCCATCCGCTCCAGTTCGGTCACCATCCGCAGTGTCGCCACCAGCGTCCGCAACTCGCCGGCGACCGGAGCCTGACGGGCCAGCAAAGAGAATGCCCGGGTCTCGACCTCGGATTGCAGCTTGTCCAGCTGCTCGTCCTCGGTGATCACCTGCTCGGCGAGATGGATATCCGCCTCCAACAGCGCGGTCGTCGCGGCCCGCACTGCCGACGACACCATCTGCGCCATGTGTACGAGGTCAGCCAGAATGTCGTCCAGCTGCTCCCGGTAGGAATCCCGCATCAGTTCCGTTCCCGTCTGTAGCGAATTTCGCCGACTCAACCCTATGCCGGGGCGCTACAGGCAATGGTGCCCCCGGTGAACGGATCGTGAACACCTACCCAACCCCTGGTGGACCTCCGCCGAGTGGTTGCGCGCGTGGTGGGCGAGGCCGGAGAAGGCCCCTACTATCGCCTGTGTGATCCCGGTATGGGCCGCCGTTGCCGGCTTGGTTGCAGGCGGCGCGCTCGGCGCACTGGTGGTCTGGATGCTGACCCGGCCGACACCGGCGGACCCCATGGCGCCATTCGCGTACGAGCCGCCGCGCGTGCCGGACGGTGTGCGCGAGGTGCTGGCCGTGCTCAGCTCGTCGGCCGTCGTGGTCGGACCGCACGACGAAGTGCTCGAATCCACCGAGCAGGCGCGCACCCTTGGTCTCGTTCGAGGCAGCCGGGTGGCCGTTCCGGAGGTGCTCGCCCTGGTGCGACAGGTCCGGCGGCAGCGGACTGCGGAGTCGTTGGAGTTGACGCTCGGACGCGAGCAGAGTGCGACCACACATCTCTCCGCCCAAGTGGCCCCGCTGGACCAGTCACTGATCCTCGTGCTCGCCGAGGATCAGACGGTCGCACACCGGGTGGAGGAGACCCGCCGCGATTTCGTGGCCAATGTCAGCCATGAGCTGAAGACGCCGATCGGTGCCATCGCGCTGCTCGCCGAGGCCGTTGAGGACGCCGCTGACGACCCCGACGCGGTACGCCGCTTCGCTGGCCGAATGGGGGTCGAGTCCGCGCGGTTGACCGATCTGGTCGGTCAGATCATCGAGCTCTCCCGTCTGCAATCCGATGACCCGCTCGTCGACCCTGAGACCGTCGACATCGACGATGTGCTGACCGAGGCCGTCGACCGACGTCGAGTCGATGCCGAATCCCACCAGGTCTCCATCGCGGTCGCAGGAACCGCAGGCACCCAGGTGCTCGGCAGCGCGCGACAGCTGGTGGTCGCGGTAGGCAACCTGGTCGAGAACGCGGTCGTCTACTCCGACCCCGGAGCCAGGGTGGTGGTGGCGGCGCATGTGCAGCCTCGCAGCGACGACGACTACGTCGAGATCACCGTCTCCGACAACGGCATCGGGATCGCCCCGGCTGAGCTGAGCCGGATCTTCGAGCGCTTCTATCGGGTCGACTACGCGCGTAGCAGGGCGAACGGCGGAACCGGACTCGGGCTGTCCATTGTCAAACACATCGCAGCCAGCCACGGCGGCGAGGTGACCGTGTGGAGTCAGCCCGGGCGCGGCTCCACTTTCACGATCAAGATCCCCGCCCATCTGCACGATCACGCCAGGGCATCCGCACCGTCGAGCGATCCGCAGACCGCGATTCGGGCCGTACCCGCACTGCCTCAGGAGAAGACACGATGACCAGGATTCTTGTGGTCGAGGACGAGGAGTCCTACCGCGAGGCGCTGGCCTACATGCTGACCAAAGAGGGATTCGACGTCGTTCAAGCAGCTGACGGCGTCACCGGACTCGCCGAGTACGACCGGATCGGCGCCGACCTGGTGTTGTTGGACCTGATGATGCCCGGCTTGTCGGGGACGGAGGTCTGCCGGCAGCTGCGCTTGCGCGGCTCGGTTCCGGTCATCATGGTCACTGCCCGCGACTCCGAGATCGACAAGGTCGTCGGCCTCGAACTCGGGGCGGACGATTACGTGACCAAGCCCTTCAGCCACCGCGAATTGGCGGCCCGCATTCGTGCCGTGCTGCGACGCGGCCAGGATACGGAACTGGTGCCGGACATCGTCGAGGTCGCCGGGGTGCGGATGGACGTCGAGCGCCACGAGGTGTCGGTTCGCGGTGAGCCGGTCAAGCTGGCGCTGAAGGAGTTCGAGTTGCTGGAGATGTTGCTGCGCAACGCAGGTCGGGTGATGACCCGCGGCCAGCTGATCGACCGGATCTGGGGCTCGGACTACGTCGGTGACACCAAGACTTTGGACGTCCACGTGAAGCGACTGCGCACCAAGCTCGAGACGGACCCGGCGAATCCCGAATACCTGGTGACGGTGCGGGGTCTCGGCTACAAGTTCGAGGGCTAGCCGCCGCTCGCGAAGCCGCCCACGGCCCGAGCCGAGTGCGGTGGCGACTGCACAGGCTCGATCACGGGCCGTGATGAGAGCCCGTGTCGAGGAGTGGATACCGTATGGCGGTGACCGGCGAAATCACCGTCTTCTCCGGATCGGCGCACCACGAGTTTGCCGAGGAGATGTGTCAGATCCTCGGTGTCGAGCTCTCACCGGCGCGCACGACCCGCTTCAGCAACGACTGTCTCCAGGTCCAGCTACGAGCGAACTGCCGCCAGCGAGACGTCTACGTCGTGCAGTCGCTGGTCCCGCCAGTGCAGGAGCACCTCTTCGAGCTGTTGCTGATGCTGGACGCTGCACGGGGGGCGTCAGCCGCTCACATCACGGCTGTCATCCCGCACTTCGCCTACGCCAGGTCCGACAAGAAAGATGCTCCGCGGATCTCGATCGGAGCGCGGCTGGTCGCGGACATGCTCGCCGAGGCCGGTGCTACCCGGGTCCTGACGATGACGCTGCACGCACCCCAGGTGCACGGGTTCTTCTCGGTCCCCGTCGACCACCTGAACGCGATCAACGTGCTCGCCGATCACTTCCTCGGCAAGGGGGAACCGGGTCCGCACGGTCGGTACGACCTGAGCAATACCGTCGTGGTCTCACCCGACCTCGGCAACGCGAAGATGGCGACCGCGTTCGCGCGCGTACTGGGAGTGCCTGTCGCCGCCGGCTCCAAGCAGCGGCTAGGCGACGACCGCGTGGTGATCGACAGAATCGTCGGAGACGTACGTGACCGCGATGTCATCGTCCTGGACGACGAGATCGCGACCGGCGGGTCCATCGTGGAACTGCTGCGCAAGCTCCGCGAGGAAGGGGTCCGGCAGATTTCGATCGCCTGCACCCACGGTCTGTTCACCGGGCGAGCCATCGAGCGGCTGAAGAACGAGGCAGGGATTGCCGAGATCGTCACGACCAACACGGTCCCGCTGACGCCGGAGAAGCGGTTGCCCACCATCGTCAGCCGCTCCGTCGCTCCGCTGTTTGCCGACGCTGTACAGCGCATCCACGTCGGCGAGTCGATTAGCAGCCTCTTCAGCGACGAGCAGACCTACGGGTGACTCACGCTGCGCCCTGCGGTGAAAGGCGAACGCCCGACGCGTGAGCGCGTCGGGCGGGTAGCCAGCCTGCGAAACTCAGGCAGGGTCGAGCTGACTCACTTCGACGGGCTGGGGCTTGGCGTGGGGGTCGGGGTCGGGGCTGCGCTCGGCTTGACGCCGCTGTATTCGGCGGCGGCACCGGAGACCACGGGAATCCGAAGCTTCGCTTCGCCCGCCCGGCCAAAGGTCAGGGTGACGTCTGCGGTCAGCCCCTCCTTCAGATCGGCGCTGCGTACGGTGATCAACGCGGAGGGGTTGGCGGTGAGCACGACCAGGGTCGAGTTGGCAATCGGCACCTGACCGGGCAGTGTCACCGTCAGCGGGGCCCCGTTCGTCCCGTCCGCCTTGATCGCAGTGCCGCTGACACCGGTGAGGGCGTCCCGATCGGAGATGGACATGCTCGCCGAAAGCACACCCTGACCCGGCGCCTCGCTGATGATCAACAGGTTGCGCACGTGGACGACCTCGCGCGGCTTGGCCGGGTCGCCGACGTCCAAGTTCACGCCCTCGGCCGGCGTATAGGGCCGCAGCGTCTGGGCGCCCGTACCGCACGCTGCGCCGACCAGGAGCAGCGCCAAGACGCCGACCGCGGCGAGCACGGACCGCAGCGGCAAACTGGCGAGCGGACGTGCGAGGGGGCGATCGGTACGAGCTTCGCTGCTGACGTTCACGGACACGATGGCCGACTCCTGCCTCGGGGTCTGATGCGTTACTGCGGTGCAGCCTATCGACAGAGCACGCCGAGGTGTAGGCATGACGGGGCGGAAATGATCATTGCTGCACCGCTCGCGGGTGATCGGTCCGAGGACCCGGGGCCTGGCACATCAATGTGCCCTTGTCAAGCCCCGAGAGGGTCGGAATAAGGCCTCTGGCTAGCGCAAATGGCTCGAGGGATCGTCGCCGGCCCGTGCTAAACTGGTCGCCGCGAAAGGGGTACAAAACAATATGACCTTTACAGTCGGCGAAACGGTGGTCTACCCCAATCACGGGGCCGCTGTGATCGAAGACATCGAGACTCGCCAGATCAAGGGCGAAGACAAGCTCTACCTCGTGCTCCGGATCGTCGGTCAGACGGATCTGGTGGTGCGCGTTCCTGCCTGCAATCTGGATCTGGTGGGCGTGCGTGACGTCGTGGACGCAGACGGGCTCGAGCGTGTCTTCAACGTGCTCCGTGCGCCGCACACAGAGGAGCCGACCAACTGGTCTCGCCGCTACAAGGCCAACCTGGAGAAGCTGCACTCTGGGAATGTCCTGAAGGTTGCGGAGGTTGTGCGCGACCTGTGGCGCCGTGAGCGCGAGCGCGGTTTGTCCGCCGGTGAGAAGCGGATGCTCGCGAAGGCGCGTCAGATTCTGGTCTCGGAGCTGGCGCTCGCCGAGCGCGTCCCCGAGGACAAGGCAGAGGTCCTGTTGGACGAGGTCCTCGCGTCCTAGGTGAGTGAGTCTGCCCCGGCGTTCCGCACCGGAATCGGGGCGGACGTCCACCGGCTTGTCGTCGGCCGCCCGATGACCGTGGGGTGCGTGGTCTTCGACGACGACTGCGGACCCGACGGTCATTCCGATGGCGATGTGGTCGCGCACGCGGTGTGCGATGCGTTGCTCAGCGCGGCCGGCCTCGGCGATCTCGGGAGCAACTACGGCACGTCGGATCCCGAGTGGTCCGGGGCGTCCGGTGCGACCTTTCTCGTGGAGACGGCGCGGCGGGTTCGTGCGAACGGGTTCGAGGTCGCCAACGTCGCCGTCCAGCTGATCGGGAATCGGCCGAAGATCCAACCGCGCCGGGCGGAGATGCAGGACGTGATGAGTTCCGCGGTCGGTGCGCCGGTCTCGGTCGCAGGCACCACGACCGACGGTCTTGGCCTGACCGGCCGAGGCGAGGGGATCGCGGCGATCGCGACTGCGCTGATTGTCCTGCGCAGTTGAGGATTGACGCGGCTCAGCGAACCTGTCCGGCCGGCACCACGAATGTGTTGCAGCGACCGATATCGCTGGTTGTCAGCCCCAGTGTTCCCCAGTACTTGCGGGAGCGGGCCAAGCCATGGTTGCCCACGATCTGGGGCTCGCCGGAGAGCGTGTCGTCGCCGATGGCGATGTAGATCGCGAGGATGCCGTCCTCATCCTGAGGTTGGACGCCAAGCGAGAGCGAGACCGCCCGAACGAACATTCCCGACAGGCAATCCGCCTGGGTTTCCAGACGGCGTGAGAACAGCAGGTCGGTGGCCTCATCACCTGACTGTTGGCCGAGCGCATGGGCCGAGACCAGGATCCCCGTACGGCCCTGGAGAGCGTGGCCGAACTCGTGCGCCATCACCACGTCAGCGGTCCACTTGTTTGCGCCGACCTGGCCGAGCGCGCGGGGGAGTTGGTTGCTGTAGTAGACCTGCTGGTCGGCTGCGCAATAGAAGGCGTTGACTCCGCTTGTGCCGCACTTGGTGGTCATCTTGTCGCTGTAGATGGTGACCGTCGGTCGAACCAACTGGAAGCCGGCACGGGTGGCGGGTGGATCCCAGACGCGCATCAGACATTCCATTAGCCCTTCGAAGTGAGACTTCAGTTGGGCGTCGTCTGCTGTGGTCACGTTGATCGGCGGCGAGCCGCAACGCACCGGTACCGGTGTGGTCTGCTCGTAGAACGGGTTCGCCTCGATCCACTGCTGGGCTTCCTCATACGTCTGCGGCAGCGGGATCGGCGGCGGGTTGGTGTCGGGCGCAGGGGCGGTGTAGTCGTCGTTCTGATACGCCACATCGGTGGTCGTGCTGCTGAGGCTGGCGATGATCAAACCGAGCAGCGCGACGATCGCGATCAGCAACGTCCCCAGGACCACCAGTTGCACCGGCCTGCGCCGCTTGGGGGCCGGCAGTGGTGGTGCCTGAACGTACTGCGGGACTGTCGGGAAGAACCCCGGCGAGTTGAAGGTCTGTCGACCCGGCGGCATCGCGTTGGGTCCAGGAGGGGGATACCACCCGGCCGTTTGGCGTCCGTAGACCGGCGGCTGCTGGGTCACAGGCGCAACGATAACCGTGCGGGCGCTCCCGGGGCCTGCGTTGGCACCGAAACGCGGCGAGGCGGCTTCGGCGCCGCGGGCGAAATCGTGCGACTTTTCTCGCGTTGCGTTCGCTCCCGGTTCCTCGGGGTGCGAGGCTTACCTCGTGCCTTCCACCTCCGTGTCGCCGCTCCGACGCGCTGTTCCCTGGCTGGCTGCGATGCTGCTGGCTCTTGGCCTGACGGCCGGGCCGTTCGTCCAGCCCGCGCATGCCGAGGGCGCGGCGTCGACTTTCGTCGCCGATGCCAACCTCGCGCTGGATGGAGCGCTCCGAGTCACCGAGACGATCACGTTCGCCAGCCCGGCTCCGGCCCAGGTGAAGCAGACATTCGAAACGCGGGTCGACCTCGTCGGATCTCGTCAGTACGTGCAGAGCCTCGGCCAGATCAGCGCTACTGCGGGAGGGGCGGCGGCGACTCCTGCGGTATCCACGAGCGGACGCTTGACGACCGTGTCTGTACCCACCGGGGGTGCCGACCAGGTCACCATCAGCTACGTGGTCACGGGGGCAACGGTCAATCTCGAGGGCGGGACAGCCCTGCGGTGGCCGCTGCTGCAGGGCCTCTCCGTCCCCGTCACGGCCTTCAGCGCGACCGTCGCCATTCCCACCCAGTTCAGCTACGTGAAGTGCACCGCCGGTCCGCCGAACTCGACCATCCCGTGCACCTTCGCGGCCGGCGGTCGCGAGGGCTCGCAGACCCCGACCTTCGGCGATGGGCCCCGTGGTGCCGGCGAGACGGTCGCGGTGGACATCGGTTTCCCGGCCGGCACGGTGAAGAGCAACGAGCAGATCCGCTACCAGTGGACGGTCGGCCGCGCGTTCTCGGCGGCACCGCTGCCGCTCGCACTCGCACTCGGGGTCCTGGTGCTCGGTGGTCTGGCCGTGCTGGTGCTGCACCGCCGCAGCGGTGCCGACGCCTTGTCGGGTGGGCAGATCAGCAAGGCCGGCGAGTTCGTCCCGACGGGCCCGGGTCAGTCCGAGTTCAGGGTGGTCTCGGACATCAGGCCTGGTCACGTCGGGACGGTCGCGGATGAGCGGGTCGACCCCATCGATGTGACCGCATCGCTGGTTGATCTCGCCGTCCGTGGGCACCTGCACATCACCGAACTGTCTCGTGACGGGGAGTTCGCCCGGACCGACTGGCTCCTCAAGCGCTCCACTGGTGCGGACCAGCTGCGCCCATTCGAGCAGGCGCTGCTGGACGGCGTGGTCGCACCGGGTGAAACGGTGCGCGTGTCGGAGCTGGGGAGCCGGGTCCAGGAATCGATCGCCGCGGTGCAGAGCGCGCTCTACGACGAGGTCGTCGAGCACGGCTGGTACGAGCACCGTCCCGACTCGACTCGCGGTCGGTGGACCCAGATCGGCATCGCGGCGCTCGTCGGATCTCTCGTGGTGACAGCGTTGCTCGCTGCGTTCACCACGCTCGGCTTGGTAGGCGTCGCGTTGATCGTGCTGGCGCTGGCGTTGGTCTTTGTCGGCCAGGAGATGCCGGCGCGGACCGCGAAGGGCGCCGCGCTGCTGTCGGGACTCGGCGCTCTACGGTCGGACCTGTTGAGTCACCCAACCGATCAGATGCCGCCCGGGGCGGAACTGACCGAGATCTCCGAGGTCCTGCCGTACGCGATCGTGCTCGGCGGGACGGACCGGTGGCTTGATGCGTTCGTTGCCAGCGACACCGACGAGGATGCCGACTCGACGGACCTGGCCTGGTACCACGGACCGGCTGATTGGCATCTGCGCGACTTCCCGGACTCAATGCGGAACTTCATCACGACGGTGTCCGGCAGTCTGTTCGCCCGCTGATTCGGGGCGCCTCCGCTCAGTTCAGATTGCGCAGCGGATAGCCGTTCTTCGCGCAACCGTCGATGATCTGTTGCCGCACCTCAGCTGGGACCTCGGTAGGGCTGTCGGCGTCGAGCAGACTGATGGCCGCGTCGACCCACTTTTGAGGCTCCGGATCCAGGGTCCCTGAGGCACTGAGCTTCTTCAGGCCGGCGACGGCGGCCTTCGTCGCGACCGATCCCCCGGCAGTAGCCGAGTCGACGGCGGGGCATCCGATCTTGTATGCGTCCTGAGCGCTGACGGTGTCCTGCGCACATCCAGCCAGCAGCACCACTGAGACGGCGAGGGCGGCGGCGACTCTGCGAGATCCCATGCGCACAGCGTAGGGAGGACTGCAACCGCCGTCACCGCGCTCGCCGCTGGTGCGGACTCAGGAGTCGATGCTGCTCATGTCCGGGTAGCGGTTCCCCACTGGTTCCGGGACGACCGTGTCGAGTTCGGCAAGGTCTTCGGCGCTGAGTGCGACCTCGGTGGCCGCTGCGTTCTCCTCGAGGTAGGCGATTCGCTTGGTGCCGGGGATCGGCACCACGTCCTGGCCCTGTGCGAGCACCCAGGCGAGTGCGACCTGGCCAGGCGTCGCTCCGTTGCGATCGGCGATCGCACGGACGGCGTCGACGATCAGCAGGTTGGTCTCCAACGCGCCGTCGGCGAATCGCGGATTGAACCGCCGGAAGTCCGTTGGGTCCAGATCGTCGCGAGAGGTGATCGTCCCGGTGAGGAAGCCGCGTCCAAGCGGAGAGTAGGGGACCAGGCCGATCGCGAGCTCGCGAAGAGTGGGCAGGATCTCGGCTTCCACGTGCCGGGTCCACAGCGAGTACTCGGTCTGCAGTGCCGTGATCGGGTGCACGGCATGGGCGCGGCGAATCGTGGTCGCCGATGCCTCGCTCAGGCCGATGGTCCGCACCTTTCCGGCCCGGACCAGGTCGGCCATCGCGCCAACGGTCTCCTCGATCGGCACTGTCTTGTCCACCCGGTGCTGGTAGTAGAGATCGAGATGATCGACCCCGAGGCGACGCAGGCTGGCCTCGCACGCGGATCGGACGTACTCCGGGCGTCCGTTGACGCCGCGGAAACTGCCGTCCGCGCCGCGCTCGTTGCCAAACTTGGTCGCCAACTGCACCTCGTCGCGCCGACCCGAGATGGCCCGGCCGACCAGCTTCTCGTTGGTGAAGGGCCCGTACATGTCCGCCGTGTCGAGGAACGTGACGCCGAGGTCGAGTGCTCGCTGGATGGTGCCGATGGCCTCGCCCTCGTCGGCAGCTCCATAGAACTCCGACATGCCCATACAGCCGAGGCCCACCTCGGAGACTGTCAATGCGTAGTGGCCGTGGCCGAGCGTTCGCCGGCCGATCGTGGTGTGCGTCGTCATACCGTCGAGCGAACACCTTGGAGCGCGCTCCAACTCAAGGCCGACCGACCGGCAATTCCTCCGCGTGCGGTGCAGACGACGCCTGATCGGATCCGTCGTCCTCTGAAGCGACGCGCAGTCGCTCCTCGTAGATCCCGATCTTGAGACTGATGGCGCCCAGGTGTTCGGTCACCTCGGCCAGCTGGCTGAGCACGCGATCACGGTGTTGGTAGAGCAAGTCCAGTCGAGCGAGCTCATTCCCGTCACCGCGGCGGCAGAGGTCGGCGTACTCGCGAACAAGCCGGATCGGCATGCCGGTCGCGCGCAGTCGAGTGATCATCGTCAGCCAGCCAAGATCGTCGTCGGTGTAGCGGCGGTGCCCGGAACTGGCCCGGTCGGGCGCCGCCAGCAGCAGCCCGTCGCGTTCGTAGTAGCGGAGTGTGTCCGGGGTTAGCCCGAGACGCTCGGCCGCCTCAGCGATGGTGTAGGTCTGCTGGTCCAGGACATCCGCCACCGGGCCATGGTCCCCCTTGGAGTGCACTCCAGGTCAAGCGACGATCAGGGCCGATACTGCTGGCGTTCCCACAGCTCGATCGCCCGGCGCATCTGCCGGACCTCGGCATCGATCGCAGCCTCGGCCTGCTCCTCAGGTGTCAGTGCGCGCGCCGGCTGCCACGGACTGATCCACGCGTACACCGCCATGGCAAGCGCGATCAGGGCAAGAAGAACGAGCACGATCGTCGTCACCGTCGTCGGCTCCATCTGCCCTCCGCTTGTCGACGCGCTGGACTACAGCGTCAGGCCTGGATAGAGCGGATTGGCCGCGAGCAACTCTGCACTCGCCGCCTTCGTCGTGGCGACGACGCCATCGGCCAGGTCGTACTTGGCCTTGCCCGGCTTTCCGTTCGACGCGGTCGCAGCCGTGGTGTTCTTCAACACGCCGACGATCAGTTCGGCGACCCGGTCGAACTCGGCTGCGCCGAAGCCGCGAGTCGTCAGGGCCGGGGTGCCGATGCGCACCCCTGAGGTGTACCACGCTCCGTTCGGGTCCGCCGGCACCGAGTTGCGGTTCGTGACGATCCCCGCGTCGAGCAGGGCAGACTCGGCTTGGCGCCCCGTCAGGCCGAAGCTCGACACGTCGATCAGCACGAGATGGTTGTCGGTACCACCGGTGACGAGTGTGGCTCCGCGGCGCAAGAGGCCGTCGGCCAGGGTCTTGGCGTTGTCGGCGACTGCCTGCGCGTACTGGCGGAACGCATCGGTACGGGCTTCGGCGAGCGCGACCGCCTTGGCTGCCATCACGTGGCCGAGCGGGCCGCCGAGCACCATCGGGCAGCCACGGTCCACCGAATCGGCGTACTCGCGGGTGGCGAGCACCAGCCCGCCGCGAGGGCCACGGAGCGACTTGTGCGTCGTCGTCGTCACCAGGTGGGCGTATGGCACCGGATTCTCCGAGCCGGTGAACACCTTCCCGGCGACGAGCCCGGCGAAGTGGGCCATGTCCACGAGCAGCGTCGCCCCGACCTCGTCGGCAATCTCGCGCATCTTCGCGAAGTCGATCCGGCGCGGATAGGCCGAGTAGCCGGCGATCAGGACCAGCGGCTTGAACTCCCGGGCAGCAGCCCGCACGGCGTCGTAATCGAGCAGCTGGGTCGTCGGATCGGTCCCGTAGGAGCGTTGGTGGAACATCTTGCCCGAGATGTTGGGCCGGAACCCGTGCGTGAGGTGACCTCCGGCATCCAGCGACATGCCGAGGGCGCGCTGGTTGCCGAACCGGTGGCGCAGCGCTTCCCACTGCTCCTCGGTGAGGTCATTGACCGTTCGGACGCCCTGCTCGGCCAGCTCCGGCTGCTCGATTCGGTGGGCGAGAATCGCCCAGAACGCGACCAGGTTGGCGTCGATCCCCGAGTGCGGCTGGGCGTAGGCGTACTCAGCACCGAACAGCTCCCGCGCGTGCTCCGCCGCGACCGCCTCGACCGTGTCGATGTTCTGGCAGCCCGCGTAAAAGCGGTGCCCGACCGTGCCTTCGGCGTACTTGTCCGACAGCCAGGTGCCCATGGTCAGCAGAACTGCGGGGGAGGCGTAGTTCTCCGATGCGATCAGCTTCAGGGACTCCCGCTGATCGCTGAGCTCTGCGCGGGTGGCGTTGGCGATCCGAGGCTCGACGGTCTCGATCACCGACAACGCGGCCCGGTACGCCTCCGACGCCGCGGCGGAGTAGTCGACTGCTGCGGCTGGACTGAGGGTGTCGGTCACGGAAGGACTCTACCTCTGGGTGCTGACCCGCCTCTGTGCGATTTCGTACAGCGCGATGCCGGCAGCGACGCCCGCGTTCAGGGACTCGACCTCCGGTGAGATCGGGATCGAGGCGAGTGAGTCGCACGCCTCCCGGACCAGCCTGGACAGTCCGGACCCCTCGCTGCCGACCACCAGCACGAGCGGCCCGGAGAGTTCCGGCACCGCCGCCAGCTCCAGATCTGCCGCACCATCGAGCCCGACGAGGGTCAGCCCGGCGTCGGCGTAGCTGCGCAGCGCACGGTTCAAGTTGGTCGCTCGGGCGATCGGGAGCCGGGCCGCTGCACCCGCCGAGGTCTTCCACGCTGCGGCGGTGACGCCTGCGGCGCGCCGCTCCGGGATCAGCACGCCGGCAGCTCCGAACGCCGCGGCGGACCGGATGATCGCGCCGAGGTTGCGGGGATCGGTGACCGAATCCAGCGCGACGATGAGGGCCGCTTGGCCGCGCGCCAAAGCCACAGCGAGCAGGTCGTCCGGGTGGGCGTACTCGAAGGCGGGCAGCTGGAGAGCGACGCCTTGATGCACGGCGCCGCCGGTCATCCGGTCCAATTCGCCACGAGTGACCTGGAGCATCGGGAGGCTGCGGCCCGCGGCGATCTTCAGGATGTCGCGTAGGCGGTCGTCTCGTTCAGCCCCGTCGGCGAGGTACGCGGACTTCACCGGCATTCCTGCCTCGAGCGCCTCGAGCACCGGGTTCCGGCCGACGACCCACTCGGGGCCGGCCCCCGGACGGCCGCTCCGCGAGGGTCCCGACGACCGGGTCGCCGGACGCGACCCGGCCGACTGCTTGGCCTTGTGCGCCGCGTGATAAGGGCGGTCCTCAGCCTTCGGCGTAGGGCCCTTGCCCTCCAGCCCTCGTCGGATGCGGCCTCCTGAGCCGGCGGTGTTGCCGCGGCCCTTCCGCCGCACGGCGCCCTTGCGCTGGCTGTTGCCGGGCATCAGCGCACGCTCCAACGCGGACCCGCTGGGGTGTCGGCGACCTCGACGCCGAGCTCAGTCAGCGACGTACGGATGGCGTCCGCGGCCGCGTAGTCCTTGCGGCTGCGTGCCGCTGCCCGCTGCTCCAGCAGCGCACCGACCAGTCCATCGACGACCGGCTTCAGATCCTGTGCTGGGCCGCCGCGCGACCACGCGGGATCGTCTGGGTCCAGGCCCAGTACGGCGAGCATCGCCCGAACGTCCTGCAACGCCTCCGCGACGGCGCTGCGGTCGCCGGCATCGAGCGCCAGGTTGCCGTCGCGAACGCGCTGATGCAGGGTCGCGATCGCTTCCGGGGTGCCAAGGTCGTCGTCCATCGCCGCTGCGAAGGAGGCCGGGAGGCCTCGCTCCGGGTCGACCGGCTCTTCGCCGACTCGCTCGGCCGCCCGATCCACGAAGTGGTCGATCCGGGCCAGTGCGGCGGCGGCCTCCGCGATCGACTCGTCGGAATACTCGATCGTCGACCGGTAGTGCGGCTGCACCAGGTAGAGCCGGACCGCCCGGCCGGGGAAGCGCTTGACCACCTCCGAGACCAGCGCGCCGTTGCCGAGCGACTTGCTCATCTTCTCTCCCGCGGCCGTCACGAACGCGTTGTGCATCCAGTAGCGCGCGAAGCTCTGCCCTGCCGCCGCTGACTGGGCCAGCTCGTTCTCGTGGTGCGGGAATCGGAGATCGATACCGCCGCCGTGGATGTCGAACGCGTCGCCGAGGTAGCGCCACGCCATCGCAGAGCACTCGAGGTGCCAGCCGGGTCGGCCCCGCCCCCACGGCGTCGGCCAACTCGCACTCTCCGGTTCCCCGGCCTTGTGGCCCTTCCAGAGAGCGAAATCGCGCGGATCACGCTTGCCTCGGGGGTCCGAGTCGGCGGCGGCCTCCATGTCGTCGACCCGCTGCCGGGAGAGTGACCCATAGGACGGCCAGGACCGCACGTCGAAGTAGACGTCGCCGGATCCGTCGGTGGCGGGATAGGCGTGGCCACGCTCGATCAGGATCTGCATCAGCTCGATCATCTGAGGGACGTGCCCGGTGGCCCGTGGCTCGTACGTCGGTGGCTGGCAGCCGAGTGCGGCGTACGCCAGGTGGAGTTCGCGCTCGTACCGGTAGGCGTGTGCCCACCAGGGAACCCCTGCCTCGGCGGACTTGGCCAAGATCTTGTCGTCGATATCGGTCACGTTGGCGATCACCGTGACGCGGTATCCGGTGTGCGTCAGCCATCGGCCGAGGACGTCGAAGACCAGTTCCTGGCGCATGTGGCCGAGGTGGGGTGCAGCCTGCACCGTCAGGCCGCAGTGGTAGATCGAGACTTCGCCGGCCCGGATCGGTTCGAACTGCTGCACCTGCCGCGAGGCAGTGTCGTAGAGCCGGAAGCCGCCAGGTCCCGGCTGCGTTGAACGTGCCACTACGCCGGCCTCTCGACTGCCATCAAGCGACGCATCGCGTCGACGCCGTCGCGCAGTGCCTGACGGTCCTGCTGGGTGACCTGGGTGAGATAGGGCTGCAGCGAGGTTCCGATCGCGGCGGCCATCTGGGCAAGTTGGGCGTACCCCTGCTTGGTGAGCCGCACGACACAGACACGTGCGTCACTCGGGTCAGCCCCTCGGCTGACGTAGTGCGCCGCCTCGAGCCGCTTGATGTGGTTCGTGATCGTCGGCTGCGAGCAGTGCTCGGCGACCGCCAAGTCGCTGATCCGGGTCGGGCCGTTGTCCTGCAGCCGGGCGAGCAGTCGGGCCGCGGAAAGACTGAGCGCGACGCCCTTGTCCTTCGGGACCCAACGCACCATCCGCGCCGCGGTGGTGACGAGGTCCTCCGCGAGCTCGTGGAGGTCGTCGTCCATATCCGCACTATAAGGGGGCGAAGGCTGCGTCCCGACCGCGAATCACGAGTGCGCGGCTCGCCGGGGTCAGCCGTACTGGCGCGCGATCGTCAGCGCCTGGCTCGCGTACCCGCCGCCGAACAGCGCTGCATGGACCAGCACGCAGTGCAACTGATGTAGGGCCACCCGGCCCTGCCATCCGGTTGCGAGCGGTGCCACGTCGGCGTAGCCCGCGCGAATGTCGGCCAGGTACGGCGCGCCGAACAAGGCCAGCAGGGCGAGGTCGTTCTCGTGGTGGCCGCCGTGCGCGGCCGGGTCGATCAGGACGGCGCCGGCAGCGGTCCAGATCAGATTTCCTGACCATAGGTCGCCGTGGATCCTCGCCGGTGGGTCGCCCGTGTCGAACGCGCCGGCAGCAAGCCGGGTCGCCAGACGGTCGAGTGCCGCAGCGTCCGCTGCGTCGAGCTGGCGTCGGTCACGGAGCAGGCGCGCCATCGGAGTCACGCGCGCCTCGGCGAAGAAGTGGCCCCACGTCGTCCAGCTGCCGAGCGGGAACGGCAGGGGGCCGTCCGCCGGGCCGAAGTAGCCGTCCCCGGTCCAGCCATCGGGCGGCGCCCCGAACGATGCTGCACCGGCGCGATGCAGAATGGCGAGCGCTGCCCCGAAGGCACGAGCGGCTGCGCGATCCGCGGACGTGCTGGTCAGGAACTGCAGGTCCAGGTGGGTCGGTCCGACGTCGAGGACTGTGACCACCGGCGCGGCCTGTGGTGCGGCGAGCCAGCGCAGTCCGGCGGCCTCCCATGCGGCGTAGTCAGGAGGCGCCGATCGGGTGCTCTTGCGATACGTCTGCACCGGCCCGGCGACGATTCAGGCGAGCGGAAGATCGGTGGAGCGCTCTGAGGGTTGCGGCTCGGTCGATGGATGCTCGCCGTCGCACCATCGGTCCGCCGGTACGCGCACGCGCACCGAATCGACGTGAAGGCCGCAGCCCGCCCACGTCGTCTTCCCACAGGTCGGGCAGGTCACCGGTCGGCACATGGGCAATCCTTCGGGGTGGGGTCGGTCGGCACCAGTCCGTCACCCAGCATGCCAATCCCGACACCGTCGACTGAACCCGGCTACCCGATCTGATCACCCCCGGGGTTCGTAGGATCGGGCCCAGAACAGAGGGAGCGCCATGGCCGTCGATCGCTTGCTGCCAACCGAGGAGGCGGTTGAGCTGCTCGCGCTGGTGCGCGAGATCGCCCAGGACACGCTCGCTCCCCAGGCTGCCGCGGCTGAGGCCGCGGCTGAGTTCCCACGGGAACTCTTTCGTACTCTCGGCGGAGCAGGGCTCTTGAGCCTGCCGTATTCGGAGCGATTTGGCGGGGCCGATCAGCCCTACGAGGTCTACCTCCAGGTGCTGGAGGAACTTGCCGCGCACTGGATGACCGTTGCACTCGGTGTCTCGGTTCACGTGATGGCGAGCTACCCGATGGCCGAGTGTGCCGAGCCGAGCCAGCGCGACACGTTCCTGCCCGCGATGCTGGCCGGCCAGTGGCTCGGCGCATACGCGCTGTCCGAGCCTCAGGCGGGATCGGACATCTTCGGAATGGCGGCCCGAGCCCAGCGGGTGGTCGGTGGCTACGAGCTAGACGGTCAGAAGGCCTGGATCAGCCACAGCGGCCAGGCCGATTTCTACACGGTGTTCGTTCGTACCTCGAACGAGCCACGAGGTGGGCTGAGCTGTTTTCACGTCCTGGCCGATGCGCCCGGACTTGGCTTCGGCGCGCCGGAGCACAAGATGGGGATGGCTGCGTCGCCGACTGGAGCGCTCTTCCTCGACGGAGTGGCGGTGGACAGCTCGCAGCTGATCGGCCCGGAGGGCCAGGGTGCCCGTATTGCGTTGTCCGCACTGGATCGGGGCAGGCTCGGCATAGCGGCCTGCGCGACCGGGCTCGCCCAGTCGGCGCTCGACGTTGCGGTCGATTGGGCGCGGCAGCGACGGCAGTTCGGCCGCCCGATCGCTGAGTTTCAGGGGCTGCGTTTTCTGCTGGCGGAGATGGCGGCAGCGGTGGCCTCCGCACGCGCCACCTACCTGTACGCGGCGCGCCGGCTGGACGCGGCGCGCCCATTCACCCGCGACGCGGCGGTCGCCAAGATGGTCGCAACCGACGCGGCGATGCGGGTGACGACGGACGCCGTCCAAGTCCTCGGCGGCTACGGATATACCCAGGACTTTCCGGCCGAGCGGTTTCTCCGGGAGGCGAAGGTCACCCAGATCTTCGAAGGCACGAACCAGATCCAGCGGATGGTGATCGCCCGCGAGCTGTTGAAGGAGCTGTCGTGAGGCTTGGTCCCGACGATGTGGCGCTGGTGACCGGAGGTGGTTCCGGCCTGGGAGCGGCAACCGCGCGTGCCCTGACCGCTTCGGGGGCGCAGGTCGTCCTGCTCGACCTACCGCGTTCTGCGGGGGCGGAAGTGGCTGCTGCGCTCGGCCCGAGAGCGTCCTTCGTTCCAGCCGACGTCCGCGACGAGGCTCAGGTGACGGCCGGGGTGCAGCAAGCGCTCGACCTCGGCACCCTCCGGCTGGCGGTGAACTGCGCCGGGGTGGCGACCCCAGGTCGGGTGATCGGGAAGCACGGTGTGCTTCCGTTGGAGTCGTTTCGCGCAGTGATCGAGGTGAATCTGGTCGGCACGTTCAACGTCCTGCGGCTGGCCGCCGCCGCGATGCTGGGCAACGATCTCAACGATGGCGACCGCGGGCTCGTGGTGATGACGGCGAGCGTCGCGGCGTTCGACGGCCAGATCGGCCAGGCGGCGTACGCCGCCAGCAAAGGCGGCATCGCAGCGCTGACGCTCAGCGCGGCGCGCGATCTCGCCGAACGAGCGATCCGAGTCATGACAATCGCGCCTGGGGTGATGGAGACGCCGATGCTGGCCGGCCTGCCGGAGGAGACCCGTACGTCGTTGGAGGCGCTCGTTCCGCATCCGCGGCGCCTGGGTCGTCCGGAGGAGTTCGCGCTGCTGGTCGAGTCCATCGCGGCGAACCCGCTCCTCAACGGAGAGGTGATTCGGCTCGACGGTGCGCTCAGGATGCCGCCGCGCTGAGTCGGAGTGCCGAGCCCGAGTGCTACC
This sequence comes from Propionibacteriaceae bacterium, assembly GCA_044225235.1. Taxonomy (GTDB): domain Bacteria; phylum Actinomycetota; class Actinomycetes; order Propionibacteriales; family Propionibacteriaceae; genus Microlunatus. The sequence continues at coordinate 193,655 of JBGAIX010000004.1, forward strand.
TGCCGCGCTTGGCCCGCAGCGAGGCAATGTCGAGGAAGCCGGACGGCGCGGCAGCCTCCGGCTCCGCGCTGGCATCCCCGTCCTCCCAGGGGTCGTACGGCTTCTCCGTCTGGTCGTCCAGGTAGCCGAGCGATGGATCGTACGGGTTCGCCAGCGGCCCTGCGGTCTCCGACGGGGGCATCGCCATCTGCTCGTCCGGGCGACTGGAGAGCACCTCGGCCATGTAGTCCCCGGCCGCACGGCCGAGCTCGACCTCGCCCCCGGCGCGCTCGCTGAGGAACCAGCGGTGCTCCAGAACCTCGTGGTAGAACTCGGCGGGCTCGAGCTTGTTGCGCAGTTCCGACGGCACCGCGGACACGATCGGTTGGAAACGCTCGGTCAGCCACTGGTGGGCCACGATCGACTCGTCCGCCCCTTGCTGATCGGTCACCGCGCGGTAGTAGTCGAGATCGTTGAGCAACCGACGCGCCTGATTCTCCTCAGTGTCCAGGCCGGTGAGCCGGAGCAGACGTCGCGAATGGTGCCCGGCGTCGACGACCTTCGGCTGGATTCGCACGGTCGAGCCGGCGAAGTCGGTGGTGATGTCGAGCTCACCGACATCGAAGCCGAGCGCGTTGAGCCGCCGCACCCGGTTTTCGATCCGGTGGAGCTGGGCGCTTTCGAACTCCTCAACTCCGGTGAGTTCCGCCCACAGCTCGCGATAGCGGCTCTCGATGGCCTCCACGAGCACCAGCGGGTCGAGGGCCGCGTCCAGCAAGCCGCCAGCCTCCAGGTCGCAGAACTCGCCGAACAGATTCGTGCGCGCGATGGTCAGGTCATGCTCGCGCTGACCGTCGGTCAGGGCGTCGTGCAACTCACCCGTCTCGGCGTCGACCAGATACGCGGCGAACGCTCCCGCGTCGCGACGAAAGAGGGTGTTCGACAGCGACACGTCGCCCCACAGGAAGCCGATCAGATGCAGTCGCGCGAGCAGCACGACCATGGCGTCGACCAGCCGGGTCACGGTGTCTTGTCGCACGCCGCGACTGAACAGGGAACGGTAGGGAAGCGAGAACTGCAAGTGCTTGGTGATCAGCACCGGATCCAGCGGTTCCCCGTCGGCGTCCACTCGGCCGGTCACCACGCCCACCGCCTCGACAGCCGGGGTGTCGAGGCGCGCCAGATCACGAAGCAAGCGGTATTCGTGCAGCGCGAGGTGCTCCAGCACCTCCTTGAGCGCGTAGACCTCCTTGCCGGCGCGGACGAAGCGGACGACGTGGCGCGAAATCCCCCGCGGAAGCGCGACCAGATCGTCCGTCGGCCACTCAGCCAGCGGAGTGGACCACGGCATGCTGATCAGTCGCGCGTCGGCCCGGGCAGCAAGAAACCGAGGCATAGCCACATCCTGTCAAACTCTTCCGACAGCACGTCAGCTCGCCGGACGCACCACGGCCCTCGCGTGGTCGCGAGGGCCGTGGGCGTCTGTGGCGGTGAGTCAGCCGGAGATGCGATCTCCGCTCTCCTTGGAGAACACGTGCACGTGAGACGGGTCGATGGCCAGCCGCACGGTCTCCCCGCGCTTCGGGGGCTTGCGACCATGGATCCGGCCGACGATCTGCTGCGCCGTCAACTGGTCCTCGTCGGAGAGCCCAGCCAGCGTCCCGTAGAGGAACGCGTCAGCGCCGAGTTCCTCGACCACGCCGACGTCAATGCCGATCCCGTCGCCGTCGGAGATCTCGAAGTTCTCCGGCCGGATGCCGAGCACGAGGTTCTTCTCACCCTTGGCCTTCGCCAGGGTTTCCCGCGGCACGGGCACCGTGTAGTCGCCCAGGTGCACGCCGTCTTCGGCGACGGTTCCCTCGATCAGATTCATCGCCGGGGAGCCGATGAAGCCCGCGACGAAAAGGTTGCGCGGCTTGTCGTACAGCGTGAGCGGGGTGTCGCACTGCTGCAGCAGGCCGAGCTTCATCACCGCGACGCGATCGCCCATCGTCATGGCCTCGACCTGGTCGTGGGTGACGTAGACAGTCGTGACGCCGAGCCGGGTCTGCAGGGCGGCGATCTGGGTGCGAGTGGAGACGCGCAGCTTCGCATCGAGGTTCGACAGCGGCTCGTCCATCAGGAACACCTGCGGCGAGCGCACGATGGCGCGGCCCATGGCGACGCGCTGACGCTGGCCACCGGAGAGAGCCTTCGGCTTGCGGTTGAGGAACTCCTCCAGGCCGAGCAGGTGCGCGGCCTCTTGGACGCGCTTCTCGCGCTCGGTCTTCGACACGCCCGCCATCTTCAGGGCGAAGCCCATGTTGTCGCCGACGGTCATGTGCGGGTAGAGCGCGTAGTTCTGGAAGACCATCGCGATGTCGCGGTCCTTGGGTGGCAGATCGGTGACGTCCCGATCGCCGATGTAGATCGACCCGGCGTTGACTTCCTCCAGGCCGGCGAGCATCCGCAACGAGGTGGACTTGCCGCAGCCCGAAGGCCCGACCAACACCATGAATTCGCCGTCGCCGATCTCGAGATTCAGCTTGTCGACGGAGGGCTTGTCCGCCCCGGGATAGACGCGCGTTGCGTCCCTGAAACTGACTGTGGCCACGCCACACTTCCTTTCCACGGGCAGGTACGTGCCCGACGATCCGTAGTGGAAACGTGCGCAGTGCCCATCGGCCCTACGCTCACCAGCACCATAGCGCAGCAAAATGTCCGGTGGGCGGTCTCGATCGGCAACATCCCGATCCGCGAGCAGCCTCGTTGCTCAAGGACAGGCCAGGCCTTGGCTGCGCGGGGCTCGCCGCCCGGCGTGCCGGTCGACGGCTACGTCAGCTGGGTGAGCCGCTCGGCGTCGTCCAACTCGAAATCATCGACGACGGCGGTCACCTCGAGCTCGTTGAGCGTGGTGGGTGCGCCGATATTGGTCAGGAAGGCGGTGTCGGCGGCATCCCGCCCGGTGGCGATCCGCAGCAGGCTCTGCCGCGGAGCAAGCTGGGTGGCATCGACCACCCACCAGGCGTCGTCCACCAGCGCCTCTGCGACCGCGTGGAATTCCATCGGGCTGAGGCCCGGCGCATAGACCGCCGCGAGCCGCGCCGGCACGTTCAATGCACGCAGTAGCGCGACGGACAGATGGGCGAAGTCGCGGCACACGCCCTGCCTGCCGAGCAGGGTCCGGACCGCCCCGTCGGTCGGCAGGCTGGAACCCGGCACATAGGTCAGGCGGTCGTGCACCCAGCTGATCACCCCGCGGAGCAGGTCGAGTCCCTCCAAACCGGCGAATTCGCTCGCGGCCGTAGGTGCGAGCGTGTCGGACTCGCAGTAGCGACTCGGTCGGAGGTACGTGACCCGGTCGACGGCTTCCACGACGGGAGCGGACGACGTCCCGCCGACGACGGCCTCGTAGTCGAGGACCAACGCCTGCCCCTGCGCCTGCACCTGGTGCAACCGGGTGCCGTGGACATCGATCACCTCGACTGCCTGGACCGGCACGCCGTCGAGGGTGACCTCGAGGCGCTCGTTGAGGAGCGGGCTGCCCTGTGCCGCGGCGATGCTGAAAGTCAGGGTGCTCGTCCCGGAGAGGCCGAGCGCAAGGTGAGTCGAGACGGTGCGCAACATGGCGGACATCGTAGGGAAGGGGGGAGTGTGGCCCCGATCACGCCGGTGCCAGCACTCGACAATTCAGCACTCGACGATCACTCGACGATTCAGCACTCGACGATTCAGCACTCGACGATATTGACCGCGAGGCCGCCGCGAGCCGTCTCCTTGTACGTGACCTTCATGTCGGCCCCGGTCTCCATCATCGTCTTGATCACCTTGTCGAGGCTCACCGTGTGGCTGCCGTCGCCGCGCAGCGCCAGCCGGGCGGCCGTGATCGCCTTCACCGAGCCCACCGCGTTGCGCTCGATGCAGGGGATCTGGACCAACCCGCCAACCGGATCGCAGGTGAGACCGAGGTGGTGCTCCATCGCGATCTCCGCCGCGTTTTCGACCTGGCGGGGCGTGCCGCCGAGCACTTCGGTCAGTGCGGCGGCCGCCATCGACGAGGCGGTGCCCACCTCGCCCTGGCAGCCGACCTCCGCGCCGGAGATCGACGCCGTCTGCTGGTAGATCGACCCCAGTGCGCCCGCAACCAGCAGGAAGCGGGCGATGGTGTCGTCGTCGCTGCCGGGAATGAACCGGACGGCGTAGTGCAGCACGGCCGGGATGATGCCGGCGGCACCGTTGGTCGGCGCGGTGACCACCCGCCCGCCCGAAGCATTCTCCTCGTTCACTGCGAGCGCCCACAGAGTCACCCAATCGAGAGCGCTCAGCGGGTCCGCCGAAGCGGGGAGGGTGAGCGCGTTCTGCGTCGCGCCGGCTGTGGCTCCGGTCAGCTGGGCGTAGAGGTCGGCAGCGCGTCTCCGCACCGCCAGCCTTCCGGGGAGGACACCGGGGGTCGTGCAACCCTTGTCGACGCACGCCGCCATCACCCGCCAGATCCCCAGCAGACCGCTGCGGACCTCGGCCTCCGGCCGGCGGGCGGATTCATTCGCCAGCATCACCTCGCTGACCTGCAGACCCGTTGCCTCGCAGTGCCCCAAGAGTTCTGCGCCGGTTGCGAAGGGGAAGGGGAGCGGGGTCGAATCCGGCCGCAGCACGGGGCGGCCGGCATCGTCTTCGTCGACAACGAACCCGCCACCGATCGAGTAGTACGTCCTGGCGAGGGACAGTGTGCCGTCGGCGTACGCGGTGAAGATCATCCCGTTGGGATGGAACGGCAGCGACTTCCGACGATGCAGCACGACATCCTCATCGGGGCTGAAGTCGATCTCGTGCCGGCCCGCGAGCCGGAGCCGCCCCGTCCGGCGGATCTCTGCCGTCAACGCGGGCGCGGCGTCGGTGTCGACAGTCTCGGGGAGCTCACCCGCCAAGCCCCAGATCACCGCGTTGACGCTGCCGTGGCCGTGACCTGTCGCGCCGAGCGAGCCGAACAGTTCTGCTCGGATCGCGGTGCAATCGGCGAGTTGGCCAGTCTCAGCGAGGGTCTCGACGAATCGACCCGCGGCGCGCATCGGACCGACCGTGTGTGAACTGGACGGCCCGATGCCGATGCTGAACAACTCGAACACGCTTGCGGGCACGTGCCCAGTCTGCTCCCTGGCGCTGACATGAGAGAGCCCTGCCGGCTCATACCCGGCAGGGCTCGACTGCTTGTGATTCAGTCTCTGGGCGTGGTCGCGGCGGAACCGGCAGCGACACGCGCGGACATCATTGCGGCCCGCCGTTAACGCCAGGTGACGCGGCCGCTACGCGGACGCGTACTGACGACTCGGCGGGCCGTCGGGAGGGGTCAGAACCGGCTCGGCACGATCTGCTTCCCCAGTGGCATCACTGTGACCGGGATCAGCTTGAAGTTGGCGATGGCGAGGGGGATGCCGATGATCGTGAGGCACAGCGTGATGCCTGTGACGATGTGGGTGAGGGCCAGCCACCAGCCCGCGACGATCACCCAGATCACGTTGCCGATGAAGGAGAAGACGCCGGCATCCGGGCGAGCGACGACCTCGCGGCCGAACGGCCAGGCGGCGTAGTTCGCCATCCGGAAGGACGCGATTCCCCACGGGATGGTCACGATGAGGAGGCAGCAGATGACCCCGGCCAGCATGTAGGCCAACCAGAGCCAGAGGCCGCTGAGGACGAACCAGATGACGTTCAAGACGGTACGCACCCGCCCAGCGTGCGCTCGCCGCGGATGGTGCGCAATACGGGCGTTCCCGGGTTGCCCCCGGGTCGAAAGCGAATACGGGCCGGACGACTGAGACGTACAGTGCGACGAAGGGTGCACGGTCGCGGCCGGGTCCAACGACAACACTCGCCGCGCCGATCGCCTGCGCGCGAGGAGGTCGCTGTGGATGAGCCGTTGGCGGGGGTGAGCTCGCCGTCCAGAGTCGCCGAGCCGGACGAGGGCATTTCCACCGAAGAGCTCGCGCTCGCCGGGCGGAATCACGCCCTGCCGCTGGAAGCGCTCGGATGGGACGTGACACCTGCGGGCCTGCACTATCTGCTCATCCACTATGACGTCCCCGCGATCCACCCATCCACGTACCGGCTCCGGATCGACGGTCTGGTCGACCGGCCGCTGGCGCTGACGCTGGCGAGTCTCCGCGAGCGGCCGCGGGTCACCGCGCGGGTGACGTTGGAATGTGCGGGAAACGGCCGCGCGCTGCTGACGCCCCGGCCGGTCAGCCAACCCTGGATGACCGGTGCGGTCGGCACCGCTGAGTGGACCGGCACACCGCTGGCCCCGCTGCTGCGGGAGGCGGGACTGGACGAGAGCGTCGTCGACATCGTGTTCACCGGAGCCGACCACGGTGTCGAGCGCGGGGTCGAGCAGGACTACCAGCGCAGTCTCCCGGTCTGGGAGGCGCTGGATCAGCGGGTGTTGCTGGCGTACGAGATGAACGGAGCTCCGCTACCACCCCAGCACGGGTATCCGCTCCGCCTGGTGGTGCCCGGCTGGTACGGAATGGCGCACGTGAAGTGGCTGACCGGGATCACCGCCTCAGCTCGGGCCTTCGACGGCTTCCAGATGCGGGCCTACCGGCTCCGAGACGAGGCCGACGACGACGGAGTGCCGCTGACGCGGATGGAGCCACGGGCACTCATGCAGCCACCTGGATTTTCCGACTTCATGTCTCGGCGCCGCGTGGTCTCGGCGGGGGAGATTGTCGTGAGTGGCCGGGCCTGGTCCGGATGGGCCCCGGTGACCACTGTCGAGGTGAGTTGTGACGGCGGGGAGACCTGGGCGGATGCCGTGCTGCACCCGCACGAGGATCCCGCTGCCTGGGCCGCGTGGAGGTTCCACTGGCAGGCGAGCCCGGGACGCTACGTGCTCTCGGTCCGCGCGGCCGACGCGTCCGGCCGGCACCAACCTGACGCCCCGCGGTGGAGTCGAGGAGGCTTCGCGAACAACGGCCCGCAGCGAGTCGAGGTCCTGGTCCGGGATCAGGCGTGATGGCCTTGCGGCGCCAGCCACAGAGCTCGTCGGTCGCCGACCAGGACGTCGTGAGCCCTGCCGATGACTTCAGAGTCAGCGGCCGGTCAGTACGGGGGTAGCCGTGTCGCAACAATCGAGAGGACCTGCCGCGATGAATCCGTTCACCACCTGCCTGTGGTTCGACACCCAGGCAGAGGACGCCGCCCACTTCTATACCCGCGTGTTTCCGGACTCCGTGATCCGTGGCGTCACCCCGTACCCGAGTGGGGAGCGTGCTGGGCAGACGATGACCGTCGACTTCACCCTCAACGGGGCGCCCTTCGTCGCTCTCAACGGCGGTCCCGAGTTCAGCTTCAGTGAGGCTGTCTCGTTTCAGGTGCCGTGCGAGCACCAGGACGAGATCGACCGCTACTGGGATCTGCTCACCGACGGCGGCGAGCCGGGACCCTGCGGATGGCTGAAGGACCGATTTGGCGTGTCCTGGCAGGTCGTTCCCGAGCGGATCAACGAATTCTTCGCCGATCCGACGACCGCACCAGCGGTAGCGGAGCGGCTGTTCACCATGACCAAGATCGTGATTGCAGAGCTGGAGGCTGCTGCGCTCGCTGCCTCGGCCTGAACCGTCGGCAGACCGTGATCGCGCCGGAATCGCCGCGCCACTGACGGCCTGACCCCTGTCGACAACCCGCGCGGGGCAGCCCTGGTCGGGCCCTGCGAGGGGTGGTGAGGTGACCTTCGGCCTACTGCGGCGCGCCGTCCGCGCAGCGGATCGTGGAGTCCGACCAACCAGAGCCGAGAGGTAGGCCGTGACTTCTTCCGCCGTGCAACTCCCGACCGCGTCCTCGCTCGAACTTGCCGAGGCTGACCTCGGCGCGCTCGATGCCTGGTGGCGCGCCTGCAACTACCTGACCGTTGGACAGATCTATCTGCGGGCCAACGCCCTGCTCGGTGAGCCGCTGACGCTGGACCACGTCAAGCCTCGATTGCTCGGACACTGGGGGACCAGCCCCGGGCTGTCGTTCGTGTACGCCCACGTGTCCCGGCTGATCCGACGCACGGGCCAGGAGTGCATCTACCTCGCCGGCCCCGGGCACGGCGGCCCGGCGCTGGTGGCCGCGTCGTGGCTGGAGGGCACCTACACCGAGCGCTTTCCTGCGGTGAGCCGGGATGCGGCGGGCCTGATCAGGCTGTTTCGGCAGTTCTCCGCGCCTGGCGGGATCCCCAGCCACGTGTCGGTCACCACGCCCGGCTCGATCCACGAGGGTGGCGAGTTGGGCTACGTGCTCGTGCATGCCTTCGGTGCCGTGATGGACAACCCCGATCTGCTCGCCGTCGCCGTCGTCGGGGATGGCGAAGCCGAGACCGGTCCGTTGGAGGGCTCGTGGAAGGGCATTTCCTTCCTCAACCCCGAGCGCGACGGTGCGGTGCTCCCGATCCTGCACCTCAACGACGGCAAGATCTCAGGTCCCACCGTGCTCAGCCGCAAGCCGCCGGAGGAGGTGCGCTCCCTCCTGGAGGGCCACGGCTACACCGTCCTGGAGGTCACCGGCGATGACCTGCCAGGCATGCACTACCGGTTCGCGGCGGCCTTAGCCACGGCGTATGCCCAGATCCGCGCCATCCAAGTCGCCGCCCGCGCCGGCGATGCAGCCCCTGGCAGGCCCCGCTGGCCGCTCATCGTGCTGCGCAGCCCGAAGGGCTGGACCGGGCCTGAGGTGGTGGACGGGATCCGCGTCTCCGGCACCTGGCGTTCCCACCAGGTGCCGCTCGCGGGCCTCGCCGACAACCCACTTCACATCAGCATGTTGGAGGAGTGGTTGCGCTCCTACCGTCCCGAGGAACTGTTCGATGCGTACGGGCGTCCGGTCGAGCTGGTGCTAGCGGCCAATCCGAGCCCGGAGCGATCGATGAGCGGCAGTCCGCATGCGAACGGCGGTCTGCTGACCCGAGCCCTGGACCTGCCGGACTTCCGGTCCTTCGCCGTAGAGCTTCGCCCGCCAGGCGTGTTGGTGGAGTCCACCCGTCGCTTCGGGGAGTTGCTCGCCGAGGTCTACCGACGCAACCCGACAACCTTCCGGCTCTTCTGCCCCGACGAAACCAACAGCAACCGGCTCGGTGCCGTGTTCGACGTATCGGACCGGGCGTTCATGGAGCGGGTCGGGCCTGGTGATGTGAAGATCTCGGCGTCCGGGCGGGTGATGGAGGTGCTGAGCGAGCACAACTGTCACGGCTGGCTGGAGGGTTACACGCTGACCGGCCGCCACGGCCTGTTCGCCACGTACGAGGCGTTCGCGATGGTCAGCGCCTCTCAGACCGTGCAGCACGCGAAGTGGCTGGAGGAAGCCGGCGCGCTGGAGTGGCGGGCCTCAGTGCCGAGCCTGAACATCCTGCTCACCTCGACCGCCTGGCGAAACGACCACAACGGCTTCTCCCACCAGGGCCCGGGCCTGATTCAGAACGTGATCACCCACCGCGGCGAGGTATCGCGCGTCTACCTGCCGCCGGACGCGAACACGCTGCTCTCGGTCGCCGACCACTGTCTCCGGTCGCGCTCCTACCTCAACCTCATTGTGATCGACAAGCAACCACAGCATCAGTGGCTCTCCATCGATGAGGCGGTCGAGCACTGCGCCCGAGGTGCCGGTGTGTGGTGGTGGGCAGGGAACGACGACGGCTCGCGCGATCCGGACGTCGTGCTGGCCTGCGCCGGCGATGTGGTGACGATGGAGACCGTCGCAGCAGCTCAGATTCTCACCGAGCGAGTGCCGGAGCTGCGCGTCCGGGTCGTCAACGTGGTGGACCTGATGTCGCTGATCAGGCGGCGGGACCATCCGCACGGGATGAGCTCGACCTACTTTGCCGAGATTTTCACCGACTCCGTCGACGTGGTCTTCGCCTTCCACGGATTCCCTGGCGCGGTGCACCAGTTGGTGCACGGGCGGCCGCACGCCGACCGCTTCCACGTCCGCGGGTTCACCGAGCACGGGACGACGACCACGCCGTTCGACATGACGGTCCGCAACGGGGCGTCCCGGTATCACCTGGTGATGGACGCGATCAACAACGCGGAGCGGACCGTACCCGGAGCGACCGCGCTGCTGGAGTGGTGCCAGCAGCGTCTCCTCGATCACCACCGCTATGTGGTCGAACACCTGGAGGATCTGCCCGAGATCCGCGGCTGGAGATTCCAACGAGAGCGTGGCGACGATATTGACTAGGGCATAGCCCTAGCCAATACTCGGCAGATGGAGATGGTCGTGCGGCGTCGCTATCGCTCCGCGGCGCGGGCCGAGATGGCTCGGTCCACCCGTCGAGTGATCCTCCAGGCTGCGACCGACGCGTTCAGCCGGGGCGGCTTCGCCGGTGCCACGGTCCGCGGGATCGCCGCCGCGGCGGCGGTCTCGGTGCCGACGGTGGAGTTGCACTTCGGAACAAAGACGGCCCTACTCAAGGCGGCGATCGACGTTGCCATCGCGGGCGACGACGAGCCGGTGCCGATGCTGGACCGACCCTGGGCCGAAGCGGCCGGGGCGGCCTCGACCGTCGAGGAGTTCCTGCGGATCGCGACCGGTGTGCTCGGGCCTGCGCAGCGGCGTTCGGCGGGCCTCGTCGTGGCGGCATTCGAGGGTGCCACGTCGAATCGGGACCTCTCCCCGGTCGTCGAGCAGTTGGCCGCCCAGCGGGAGGCGACCGCTCGCTGGCTCGTCGGGCAGTTGACAGCCCGCGCCCCACTGCGACCAGGGATGACCGAACACGACGCGGTGGACTGCGTCTGGGTGCTGATCGACTCGGCGATCTACGACCGGGTGACGCGGCATCGAGGGTGGACCACCGACAGCTATCAGGAATGGGTCGCCGAATCCATCGCGACCCGGCTGATCGCTGATGACCAGCGGGCCCACCCCGCACCGCCGCCTGCGGCTGCGGCGACTCACCCCTCAACAGGAAGAACTCACGATGAGCACTGACAGCGAGCGCGACCCCGGCGGCCACCCTCGGCATGGACAGCTCGGCTACCTGCAACTGCCCGCGCTCGACGTTGCCGAGTCACTCCGCTTCTACTCCACGGTGCTCGGCTGGTCCGGGGAACTGGACTACGGCAGCTTCGAGGCTCCCGGCCTGATCGGCCAGTGGACCACCGAGGTCAAGCCCGCGCCCGCCGGCTCCGGACCGGTGTTGTGGTTCACCGTTGACAGCCTCTGGCAGGCGCTGCGTCAGATCGAGGAGACGGGCGGCACCGTGCAGGGGAAGCCGGTGCTCGACCAGGGTGAGCGGTGGTTGGTCGAGGTGGATGATCCGGCGGGCAACCGGATTGGCTTGGTGGCCCCGGCGCGGACGGCGCAGGTCCAGCCGCTCCTCGCGGTGCGCGACGTCGAGGCCTCGAGCCGCTGGTATCAGCGGCTGCTCGGCCTCACCAGCGATCACGGTGGCCCGGAGTACGAACGCCTGCTGGCGGACGGCGTCCTGGTGCTCCAGTTGCACCGTCGCGACGTCGAACACCACCACGGCTCGGTGCTCGCCGATCCCGAGGGTCCGGTGGGCAACGGGAGCCTGATCTGGTTCGGCGAAGTCGCCGACTTCGACGGGGTGGTAGAGCGGGCGTCGGAGCTTGGCGTCGAAGTCCGCCGCGCACCGCATCGCAATCCACCCGACGGTGAGGGGCCGAGTCACCGCGAGGTTTGGCTTGCCGACCCGGACGGCTACACGGTGGTCATCGCGAGCGCCGACGGAGAGGCCTGGGGCCGGGGCTGACGCCCGCGCCGGCTCCGATCCCGGGCGCGGCGCAACGGAGCTCGTCCACCCGAAATCTTCCGACTGCGTCCCCTCAGGCGTAGCGTCACAAGAGTTGGCGCGGTCGGGGGGACGGCGCAAGGTGAGGGAGCACGATGAATCTCGGCGAGTATCGGGTCGCGGCGGCGATCGCAGTGTCAGACATGGAGCGGGCGGTCGGCTTCTATGAGGGCGTGCTGGGGTTGACGGGCGAGGCATCTCCAGACGGCGGGCGCGACTACAGGTGCGGTGGCGGGACAGGCCTGCACGTGTACCCGTCGGCGCACGCGCAGGCCAGCGGCGCGACGGTCGCGGGGTGGGAGGTCGATGACCTGGACGCCCTGGTGGACGAACTGATCGACAAGGGCGCCGCGTTCGAGCAGTACGGCGAGCCGTTCAGTACCGATGCGCGCGGCGTAGCCCGGTTCGATGGCGGTGCCTCCGCCTGGCTCAAGGACCCGGACGGGAATGTGCTCTCCTTCGGCGCGTACTCCTGATCGCGGCGGCAGAAGGTCTTCGACCGAACGGGCGGTGGCCACGCCCGGCCACGCCTAGCTGACGAAAGCCGTCAACGCTCCGAGGAACTCTTTGCGGCCGGTCCGGTCGTTGACCACACGGGGGATCTGCCGGTCGAGCCACTCCTTCCACAGGCGCTGGTGGTCCGGGTCGAGTTGCTTGTGGTACGCGCGCAGCCGGTCGAGCGCCTCGGCGCGCACCGCCGGGTCCGCCTGCGCCCAGGTGTAGATCTTCCGTGTCTCGACGGCTCCGAGTAGTTGGAAGAAGGCCGGGCCGGCCTGGTCGAGGGTTGCCGGGCGTCGGTGGAACTCGTGCACGAAGCCCTCGACGTACGCCAGCACCTCGGTGTCGGCCTGGGCGTTGTGTACTCCTTTGCTGACCAACGCGACGTCGACTGAGGACATCGCCGTCGCCTTGTTGCGCGCCTGCGTGCGCAGCCACTTCTCGAAATTGGCCGGCCGCCCGTGCTTCAGCCAGGCCTTCACCGACGCGAGCACCTTGAGTTTGTGCCGGGCGTGCACCATCTCGTGACGCACGGTGGCCAGTGAGATCCCCTTGTCTGCGTTCAAGGCGTGCGGAGCGAGCACGACCGCGATGGTGAGGTCGCCGGGAGCCTTGGCGCGCAGATCCATCCCGACGCCGAAAGCGCCGTTGCCGTCGATCCAGGCCGTGTGACCGGGTTCGTCGGCGGTGTTGAGCGTCATGTTCAGCCCAGGCTTGGCGGTCTTCCCGTCGGTGACCGGTACGACCCGTGGTACGAATCCCGCTCCCAGCGCCGCCATCCCCGCAGTGATCGCGATGTCGCGGAAGAGGGGTTCGTACGCCTCGACGGACGGCTTCGCGACAGCGGCTCGATACGCCTTGGCCCACTGCTCTTCGGTCAGGGTGCCCGGGGGGCTCGTGCTCGTGACAGCGGGGTTCTCCCGGCCGCCGGCGGGCTCCCGCTGGATGAGCGCACGGCTGACCGGCGGCCCGGGGGTGCGGTGGCGCAGCAACTCGACCACGGCTCGGTTGCCGGCCTGGCGCTGGAGGTCGAGCAGGTGAGCGGACGCCCGGCCCGACACGGACGCGGGACGCGGCTGCGCCGATCTCGAACGGCGCGGGGCAGCCGATCGGCGGGCCAGCGCCTGAGGACTCACACCCCAAGCATGGACCTTGGCAGCGCCTTCCCCGGTCAAAGGCGTCCGGGCAGTTCCTAGCCGGTGGCGGCCTCGATCGCATCGGCGTAGGCGGCATAACCGAGTGCGTTGGGATGGAACGCATCCGTGCCTGCGGTGACGAAATAGGGATCCGGGCTGCCGATGCCGTGACCGGCGAACGCGCCCGTCACGTCGACGAAGACCACGTCCGCACCGGTCGCAGCAGCTGCTCCGACGACGGAACGGATGGTGTCGTTCAGCGCGGTGGTGGCGCTATTGACGGCCAGGATGGTCGGTGCGTTCGGGTCGCTCGGGGCCGGCGCCGCGAACAGGTATGGGTACCCGGTGACCGCGATCGTGGCCCGAGGCGACTCCGCGGCGATGGCGGCGTAGCTGGCCGTCAGCCGCGTCGCGAGGATGCTCGGCCCGCCCGGACCGGGTTCCAGCAGCGAGCGGGCGGCGACGATCGCGGCCTGACAGGCGGGGGACGGGCCGCCTGCGCACGCTGCAGCGACTCCGGCGACGTTGAGGTCGTTTCCTCCGACGGTGACGGTGACGAACCGCGTGCCGCGGTTCAGCGCGCGCAGCTGGGTGGCTTGCAGATCGCTCGTAGTCGCCCCGCTACAGGTCGCGTCGGCGCGCAGATGCAGTTGCTTCAGCCCATCCAAGAGCGCCGGATACCCGTTTCCGCTCTGGAGGCATGCGTTCTGGTACGCACCTCCGCCCTGACCGGCGGCGTACGAGTCGCCGAGAGCGACGTACTGCCGGGTCGGAGCGGCCGACGCGGCAAGCGGCGAGGCGATCACGGGAACTGACCCGATCGCCACAGTGAGCATGAGTGCCGCGATGACCCTGAGCAGACGACGATCAGAGGACCTCATGGTCGGACGCTACCCGCCGCGGGTCGGGGCCGACGCGTGGGGTGAGTGCGGGTGGCGGCGGGATCTCCGGATCACCGGTGCGCGCACGACCGCGGCGCTACGATGACTGAGTTCGCTGCTGCTGGAGGGCCCGTCAGATCATGAGCCTGAGCAGGGGCCCGGCCGCCCCGTTCAAGGGACCAGCAGAGCTGGTGCTCGCCGCCGCTGTCGCCCGCCGGTATTACATCGATGGACGCACCAAGATCGAGATCGCCGACGAGTTCCAGATCAGCCGGTTCAAGGTCGCCCGGCTGCTGGATGCTGCCCGGCAGCACGATGTGGTCCGATTCGAGATCCGGCAGAGCAGCGCCATCGATCTGGATCGTTCGAACCGGCTGCGTGAGCACTTCGGGCTGGAGCATGCCATCGTGGTCGACGTCGCGGAGGAGGGTCCGGTCGCCCTGCGGACCAATCTGGGCCGGGCCGCAGCGGACCTGCTCACCGAAGTCGTGGGCGTGAACGACGTCGTCGGGTTGGCCTGGGCGCGGTCGGTGCAGGCGATGGCGGACCAGTTGCGCCGACTGCCGCCGCTGCCGGTCGTGCAGCTGACCGGCGCGCTGTCGATGATGCACGGGTCCTCGAGCTCCATTGCCGGCGAAAGCTCGGTGGACATGGTGCGTACGGTTGCCCGCGTTTCTGGCGGTCCCGCGTATCTATTCTTCGCCCCCTTTCTCGTGCCCGATGCGGCCACGGCGGAGGCGATGCGTCGGCATCCGGATGTGGCCCGGGCGTTCGAGAAGATTCCCTCGGTCAGTGTGGCTGTCGTCGGCATCGGCCGGTGGGCTCCTGGTCAATCCACCCTGTACGACGCAGCGACCGAGCGAGAACAAGACGAACTCGCGAATGCACGGGTCTCCGCCGAATTGGCCGGGGTATGTCTGCGGGCCGACGGCGAGGTATTGCAGACCTCACTCAATACGCGCATGGTGGCCATTGGCGGCGATCAGTTGCGCGCTGTCCCGCAGGTGATCGCGATTGCGTACTCCACGGCGAAGCAGCCCGCTGTGCTGGCAGTGCTGCGGAGCGGCCTGGTCGACATGCTGGTAACGCACGTATCGCTCGCGGACGCCCTGCTTGCGAGCAGCGCCTCGGCCGCAACGAACGGGCAGTGGAACGGGATTGCCGCCATCGGCGAGTGACACGCGGCGCATCGCGCCTGCTCTCAGCCTTCTGACGCGTGTGATGGGCCGGTGTCGTGGCCACAGTACGACACCGACCCACCTTCCGCCGGCCAGGCCACCGGCGTCCCCCGTTGCACCTGGTAGGTCACCCGAACCTCAGCGCGTCACCCGGCCGTCGGAGTACGGTAGTTCGTTCCAAAGGTCGTGGACAACCGTGATCGGCCCTTTTCTTGTCGATCTTGCAGAAAAGTGCGCTGCGCATAGCGGCACTGTGCACTTCGCTTACTTGTCGAGGCCCAGCTGATCCGCCGACTGTGGGTGGTAGTGGAGTGTGAATTCGCCGTCCTCCTTGAGCCGAGCGAAATCCTTCGGCCGGAACTTGCCGAAGTGCAGCTGCTGTTCGATCTGCTCCAGGCTGTGTCCGGTGAGTTCGGGCATCCGGCGCCAGATGAAGATGAAACCGATGACGTTGAAGATCCCGTACATCCACATCGTCGCGCCCGCGCCGATGGCGTCGAGGATGGGCAGGAGGGTGAGGGTGATCAGTAGGTTCGTGCCCCACAAGGTCGCCGACTGGGCGCTGGTGCCGGCGCCGCGGACGGCGAGCGGATAGATCTCCGAACCGGTCAGCCAGCCCATCAACTGCAGGCCGCCCGCATTGAACAGCATGAACAAGATGATGCTGGCGATGATGAATCCGACCGTCCCGCGGTCGGTGTTGCCAGTGATGAACAGCGTGCCGAGGACGAACAAGCTGACCGCGGCGCCCGGCACCATGATCAAGGTGAGGCGACGACGACCGACCCGGTCGACAATGGCCATGCCGACGATCTGCATGACCAGGTAGCTCAGGCCGAGGCCGACGCTCACGTTGAGTGCGGCAGAGGTCGAGAAGCCGTTGTCGGTGAGGATTGTCGGTGCGAAGTAGACGATCATCTCGATGCCGCTGAGCTGGGTGAACGCAGCAATCCCGCAGCCGACGATCAGCGCGGGGCGCACCCACGGTTTGAAGAGGCCTGACCAGCCGCCGCTCTCGCCAGCGTCCTTTTCCTCCTGCTCGATCTCGATGATGCTGTGCAACTCAGGCTGCACGTCGATCCCGCCGGGACGAATCCGCTTCAGTACGCCGCGCGCCTCGTCGTAGCGGTCGCGACCGACCAGCCAGCGCGGGCTCTCCGGGAGCGCGAGGGCGAGCACGAAGAGCAGTGCAGCCGGTGCTGCGGCAAGCCCGATCGCGACCCGCCAGTCGAAGATCTGCAGGGCGCCAACGATCGTGGACGTCAAGATGCCAACGCCGATGCCCACCTGGAAGGTGAGCACCAAGGCGCCGCGGCGCCGTGGCGGGGCGAGTTCGGCCACGTACATCGGGACGGTCTGGGTGGCGCCGCCGACCGCGAATCCGAGCAGAATTCGGGAGAGCGAGAGCAACTCGGGTGTGTTGGACAGCGACGAGGCCGTGGTGCCGGCGACGAAGATCAGCGAGATCATCAGCAGGGTTCGCTTGCGACCCAAGCTCTCCGAGAGCCGGCTGCAGGAGAGGGCCCCGATGATCGCTCCGAGCAGGATGCTCGCGGCGATCACCGATTCCCAGCCGGTGCCGATCTGAAAGTCGTCTCCGATCTGGAGCAGTGCACCGGAGATGATCCCGGTGTCGTAGCCGTAGAGCAGCGAAGCAAGGGCTGAGACGGCTGCCGCCATCATCAGCGCGGGCGTGACCTTGCCGGCCGCGATGTCCTCAGCAGTCAGCGGGCCTGTGTGTCGTGCTGTGCCAGCTCCGACCATGCGTGAATCCCCTTTCGGACGCGGTGCTTGGGCTTGGCGCACAAATGGTCGATGTCATGACACAAATGAGCGCATGGTCCTTGCTGGGGATCGTCCCGGGATCGATCGCTAGCCGTCAAGATCTGAGGCGAATTTGAGCGCATCACCGCTCATATGAGCGGGCATGTGTGTTGGCTCAGCCGGCGACCTCCGCCGGTCGGCGGTCAGGCCTGTCGATCGGTCAGGCTGCGGTGCACCATGTCGAACGTCGCGAGGACCTCCAGGAAGAACCGCGCGGCCGATTCGGTCAGCGGCTGCGCATCCGCTGCGGGTGAGTCAGCGAGCAGTTCGAGGAAGAGCTCGTGATGCAGTTGAGCGAGGTCCAGCAGGCTGACACCCGATGTCACGGCGGACCTCCCCAACTCGTACGCCAACCGCAGCGGAGCCTCGTCCCGGGTGGAGGCAAACCGGAGCAGGGCGACCCGGTAGTCCTGCCGCAGGTCGGCCTGGGACTGCGTCCGTGGCGGCTCGGTCACAGCGGTCTGGTCCCGCCCGAGACGCCAGCCAAATAGGCGAGCCCCTCCTCCAGGTCCAGCTCGGTGTGCAGGGTGTCGGTGTCCAAGCCGAGCAAGACCATCGCGAGTGCCACGTCCGGCTGGATGCCGACGATGACCGTGCGCGCGCCGCGCAGGCGCGCCATCTCGGCGATGTTGCGCAAGGTGTGCGAGCCGAACGAGTCGAGCACGTCGAGTGCGGCGACATCGATGATGACTCCGCGAGATCGGTGCTGCCCCAGTTGCTCGATCAGATCTCGCTGGAAACGGACCATCTGGGAGTCGTCCAAGGCAGTGTGCACCGATGCGATCAGGGTCGAACCCTGCCGCAGGATCGAGACGAGTGCCGGCCCGCCGACCATCTATTCCGCCGTCACGTCGTGTCGTCTGACGGTGTAGCCCAGCAGGCGCTCGGCCTCCTCCAGACCTCCTTGCAGGTCGCCGATCGTGTTCATCTTGCTCAGGTCGACTCCGATGGTGACCAGGGTCTGGGCGATGTCGGGGGAGAGCCCGGTGATGATCACGCTCGCGCCCATCAGGCGGCACGCGTCGACCGTCCGCACCAGGTGGTTGGCGACAGCTTCATCGACGTCCGGCGCGCCGGTGATGTCGACGACCACGACTTTCGCGCGATGGGTGCGGATTCCCCCGAGTAGTTGCACGGTGAGCTGGCGCGCGCGCTCGGTATCGAGTACCCCGATGATCGGCAGGATCAGCAACCGCTCCCGAACCGGCAACACAGGGGTCGACAACTCGCGAATGGCGTCCTGCTGCTGCCGGATGACGCGTTCCCGCTCGTCCACGAAGCTCACCGCGACCGTGTTGGCGATGCGGTTGGCGGCCGGCTCGTACGCGTCCAGCACCCGGGTCAGCAAGGCAAAGTCGTCGCGGTATTTGGCGAACAGGGACCGCGCCAGCACGTCCCGCAGCAGCAACACGATGCCGACCACCTCGTGGGTCTCGACCCCGCGCGGGATGATCCGCTCGGACAGATCGCGCGCATAGTGCTGCAGCGCTTCGACACTGCCGGTCTCCAGCACCTCGACGTAGTTGTCGTAGACCGACGTCGTCTCGGCGGAGATCTCCTGCGGCGTCATCGCCTGCAGCAGGTGCCCGTCCTGGATCCGGCGGGCCCACTCCTCGCGCAAATTCGTCCGGTGTTCGCGCAGGTGCGCCACCAATTCGGGCAGCAGGACCGCGCTCGCCTCCTGGTGGGATGCGGCCGGGTCGGCCGACGTATTCGGTTGCGCAACGCTCTGACTCATCTCAATCCTTTCGCCACTTGATCATGGTCACCGTGGTGCCTCGTCCCGGCGCGGAGACGATGGCGAACTCGTCCATCAGTCGCCGCGCACCCGGGAGGCCGATGCCGAGCCCCTGGATGGTGCTGTAGCCGTCCTGGATCGCCTGATCCACGTCGGCGATCCCGGGCCCCCGATCGTGGGCGATCACTCGCAGCCCGATCTGCGGTCCGTCGAGGGCGTCGACGAGGATCCGGCCGGAGCCGGCGAAGCGGACGATGTTGCGCGCCACCTCAGAGACAGCGGTCGCGATCACCGTGAGATCGGTGGGGCCGAAGCCGAGCCGGCTTGCGAGTTCCCGACCAGTCTGGCGCGCGGTCACGATGTCGGCGTCCGCGGTGATCTCGACTCGGACGGCATCCTGCTCGTTCGCGGACCGCTCCAGCAGCGGGGGGCTGAGCCGAGCGCAGACCTCACACATGAGCAGGTGGCGCGCCGCGTCGAGCTCGCGCTGCCGGCGCCGATCACCCAGCGACAGCGAGAAGAGCACGGGGCGGCAACGGTCCTCGGGCGGATCAACCTTCTCCAGTGCGAGCAGGTACTCGACCCGCAGTCGTGCGCGCGCCCGGTGCAACTGTGCAGCGACGGCGCCAGCGCTGGTGCCGAGGCGGAGGGCCAGCGAGGCGGTGTCATCGCCGGAGACCTCGTGAGCGAGCAGGGCCTCGCGCTCGCGCTCGGGGAGGCGCTGGAGAGCGGCGGCGACAGCGCTGTGCTCCTCGTCGCGGAGCAGGTCTTCCTCGATCCGCGGCTGGGTCGGTACGTCGGCGAGCCGATGTTCGTTGCGCTGGAATGCCTGTTCGCGTCGTCTCAGAGTGGCGACGGTGTTGCGCGCGGTGGCGATCGCGTACGGCTCGAGGAGTTCCGGATCGACTCGGCCCATCGCCGCCAGCACCTGAACCATCGTCTCCTGGACGAGGTCGTCCGCCAGGGTGCGATCGGCCACCCGTGCATGGACGATGCGTCGGATCGTGGGGATGAGGGCAGCGATGCTCGCCGAGCGGGAGTCGGCAGGTGTCTCGCGCACCCGCACTGGTCCCATGTCTGCACTTTACGCTGTATACACACCCCCGAGGCCCCTGCGTGTGCGCCGGTTGGTCGCGCTGACCAGCACCTTCGGTGCCGGGGCTTCTGGTGCCTGGGCAGAGGCCGTGGCCGCACCCATGGGGGCTGGGTGCGGCCACGACCACGTTCATGGCGACTAGCCGAGCACGCCGAGCAACTGGTTCAGCAGGTTCGCGATCTGGTTGAGGATCGTGGTCAGACCGGTGTTGGCGTCGAGCAGGCCGGCAACTGCGCAGAGCAGGTTGCCGAGCAGCTTGCCCGGGCCGGACTGTGCCGTGATGTCGAGCACGACCTGATCCAGGTGCACCTGCAGCCCGAGCAGGTCGAGGTCAAGCGGACCCAGCACCAGGTGCAGGATCTGGCACGAGCCGTCGCTGGCGGCGAGGTCGACCGGGAGGCTGATCTGCTGGCTCGGCACCGCGGTGTCCCCGGCCGCGTTGGTGATCGTGCCGGTGAGGGTGCCGACTGCGGTCAGCTGGTCGTCGACCACGCGGAAGCGGGTGACGTCGAACGTACCGGCGAAGGTGCCGGCCTCGTTCGCCGTCGTCGAGGGGTCGTCGGCGACGGTGCCCGTGACGGGGACGGCGACAGGATCGACGGTGCGCGGCTTCGCTTGTGCTGTTCCGACGCTGGCCAGGGTCACGGTGACCATGACCAACGCGGCGAAGAACCCGAGGAGTTGACGCAGGGGCGCTGGTCGGCGTCCCGTGGGGAGGGATGACGTCTTCACGGACGTGCCTTTCTGACGGTGTGGGCTGCGCAGCCAGGCCGGGTTGTGGCCTACACCGGTAAAGACGCGCGAACTACGCCTGGATGACGCCGGGCGCACTGCTGCGCCGCGTGCTCTGAGCGGAGACACGCCGCCGTGCGAGCCGCATCAACATCGGCGTCCGCGTCATCCGCTCTCAGTTGGGACGTCCGCGCCGGGGAGGAGCAGCGGGGAACCCGTCAGGATGAGCGGCGATCCACGCAGCCAGGGTGTGCCGGGCTCCCGAGTTCTCCTCGATCACGACATCTCCAGCCATGACGTTGCCGCCGGCCCGGGTCGGCAGTATGTGCATGACCGCGTATCCATGTCTGCTCGAGAACCGAAACCGCACGGGGTTCCTCATCTCGACTGCGGGTCCGAGGGTGTTGTCCTGCAAGCGCCGCTCCAGATAGGTGCGTTCCGCAGCCAGTCCTCGTCGGTGGGCGAAGCCAAACTCGCGCCGGCTGCGCAGGCTGGAGCTTCCGACGCGGCGTGCGTAGTTCGGGGCGGCGGCACGCTCGACAAGCAGGTGGAGGACGTTCATTCGAGCGCTCTCCTTGCTCTCCGCGTCCAGGTCGCCGACGTCGACGAAGCCCTCGGCGAACGAATCGACGTCGACAGCCCGGCTGGCGCCGCGCGGGTTGGTCATCCGCGAGGAGGAGCGGACCAAGATCAGCGGGATGTCAATGGCCTGATCGTCCACCAGCTCGCGCATTCGTCGGTCGAACGGGTCGGGCGCGACGCCTGGCCGTAGTGCGTAGCGCAGGACGTTTCCTTCCAGTCGGTAGTGGTTCGCGTCTGAAATGCGGTTCATGACGACGAGAAAGCGGTCGGCCAGCGCGCGTGCTTGCGCAGGCGTGAAGAACCTGTTGCGCGGCGAACTGACCAGCAGCCGGCGTTGGGCTGTCAGGTCGCGCCCCGGATCAGGGGTCGCGCTCATCAGCCGCGCGACGGCTGCGTTTCCTGCGGCGCTCTGCAGCGCGACGACGCCCAACGGGCTGGTCGTCCTCGACGCCGTGACCGGTGCAGCGACGCCCGCGTCGGGCGACTCGGAACGTTTCGCCAACTCGTGCATAGTCCATTGGAGGGCGAGGTTTGGCCCCAAGCAGTGAGCCTCGATGCAGGGGTTGGGGCAGGCCTCGGTGCCTGGTCGGGCAGAACGGGGTGGTACCGGGACGGCTCAGCCCCGCGGCCTCAGACGGAGATCGCCTTGCCGTCGTGTACACCGCCGAGTTGGTGTTCGATGTCTTAGTCGATGTAGCCGTTTCTGAGGCCGAACTCACGAATCGCGGCGCGCGCCTTGGGTTGCGGGGCCATGACGGTCCGGCCAGGTCGGCCATCAGTGAGGTTCGCGAGACGCGCCGCGCAATGGCTGGGGTCGCCGTACCGTCGCTGCCATGGTCGGAGGACTCTTGCTGAGCAGAAGCTGCACCACCGGCTGGCTGGACTGGAATCATGGCGAACTGATCCTGACAGCTGATGCTCTCGTCCGCGTCAAACTTCCCGAACCGACCGAGGCAGGTCGGCGGATGCGAAACACCGTCCCGGGCGATCCGTCCGTCCGGCGAGCGGTCGGGCTCGGGGAAGCGGCCGGTCTGCTGAACGCCCACCCGACGAATCGGTTCATCCCCCTTGATGAGATCGAATCGGCTGACTTGCACCAGGGCGTGCTCTCGGATCGCTTGGCGGTCCGGGTCGCGGACGGGAGTCGGTACAAATTTCTCTGGCTCCATGCCGACCCGGCGTACGCCATCCTTCGCGACCGGCTGCCGGGGCTCATTCCTGGGAGGGTGAAGGTCTGACGAGGCGCAACGTGTGTCAGCGGTCCCATCGCGCCACTCGTCACCCGCGCTCCGTCAACCGGTCTTCGACTGAACGAAGCGGGCAATAGCATCGATGCTATTGAAGTTTTCCAGGCTTAGGTCAGGATCCTCCACCGCGATCCCGAACTGATTCTCGACGAATACCACCAATTGCAGGGCGAACAGCGAGTTCGCTAATCCTAGACTGAACCAGTCTTGGTCGTCTCGCAGCTGGTCGACTGGGAACAGTTTTGAGAGGTACGCGCGGGTCGCCTTCTTGATTTCTGCTGTTTCCACGAACCCGTCAATTCCCTAGGCCGGCGCGTCTGCGCTGGAGCTGTCGTATGTGTAGAAGCCTTTGCCTACCTTGCGTCCGTAGAGCCCGGCATCGACCATCCTCGTCAGCAGGGGGCACGGGCGAAACTTCGGATCGAGGTGGCCCTCGTACAGCGCCACGAGCGAGTTGAGGATCGAGTCGAGCCCGATGAGGTCCGCGAGCTGGAGTGGACCCATGGGGTGCCCGAAGCAGGAGCGGAAGATCTCGTCGATTTGCTCAATGTCGGCAGTCCCCTCCTGGAGGACGAAGATGGCCTCGTTGATCATCAGCATCAGGACGCGGTTGGAGACGAAGCCTGGCTGATCGAGGACGACGATGCCTTTCTTGCCAAGGCGTGCCAACAGTTCGGCAGCCCGGCTCAGCGTCTCTTCGCTGGTGTGTAAACCGCGCACCACTTCGACGGTGTTCTTCAATGGAACGGGGTTCATGAAATGGATGCCGACGACGCGCTCAGGTCGTCGGTGCGCCGACGCGATCTTGGTGATCGAGATCGCGGAGGGGTTGGTGGCCACGAGGCAGTCCGGTGGGCAGGCATCGTCGATGCTCCGGTGCACCTGCTCCTTCACCGACCACTTTTCGGTGACGTTCTCGATCACCGCGTCCGCGCCGGCCAAGTCGGTGTAGTCACTGGTGAGCTGGATCCGGTTCAGCACCTCAGACGTGGTGTCGCTGATGGCGTCAGGCCTCAGAAGTCGCATCAGCCGCAGCTCGTCGCGGAACGCCTGACGCGCCCCCTCCAGCACGCTCGTCGAGTCATCGAGCAC
The DNA here is from genome assembly GCA_044225235.1 of Propionibacteriaceae bacterium. Taxonomy (GTDB): domain Bacteria; phylum Actinomycetota; class Actinomycetes; order Propionibacteriales; family Propionibacteriaceae; genus Microlunatus. The sequence goes on from JBGAIX010000004.1 coordinate 217,399, forward strand.
AACAGTGGTGATCCCGGCCAGCGCCAGGCTGAGACCGAGGCCCCGACCCATCACCCCGGCGCCGATGACGCCGACGAGGCCGATGTCGGTTCCCACGGTGGCCGCGATGGGGGGTCGCGACGGGCCCGAGGTCATGTCGGCGCCGTCCGTTCGCCGTTGGAGCGCATCACATGCACTGTGGATCCTCCTTGATCGGCTCGCGTGCGACGACAGGGCGAGCTTGGCGCGGGATCGCCCTCTTTGGCAACGGTCGGGGCCTTGCCGATGGCGTCGGGCACCCCTTGGCGGAGTTGGGCCTCGACGTTGCGAGTGCAGTCGGCGATACCGGCGGACGCGACCACACGCCCAAGCGCAGCGAGGTCCGGCGGCGTAACGGCTGAAAAGTATCCGGGTGGCCGTCGGGCCGATATCGTCAATCTGGAGTCTTTTCTCGGACGAATCCAGGAGTTCGAGCCGATGCAACCGATCGTGTTCGCGACCGCGAGGACGCTGAAGCCCACGGCGCCAGTCTCCTTCGGCGCCCCGGTTGCCCTCGATGTCGTCTCTCCGACGGGGCACGGTGATGGGTGCGTCCTGGCAGGCGCTTGCCCTGCCACCCCGAGCGGCTGCTGAGCAGTCACGTGCACCTTCCCCTGGACGAGCACCTCGCGGAGCGGCACGCGACGTATCGGACGTTCGCCCGGGAGCAGGTGCTCCCGTACGCCGACCAGCGCGATCTGGAGCAGGGGATGCCGCGCAGCGCAATTCGCTGTCTCGCTGACGCGGGATACCTCGGGGCGGTCGTGAGCCCGGAGCACGGTGGGCTCGGTCTTGACGCGGTGAGTTTCGGGCTGCTCAACGCCGAGCTCGGCGCGGCCTGCTCCTCGCTCAGGAGCATCCTCACCGTGCACAGCATGGTCTGCCAGGCGGCGAGCCGCTGGGGCAGCCGGCCGTTGCAGGAGACCTGGCTGCCGCGGCTGGCGAGCGGCGAGGCCCTCGGCGCGTTTGCCCTCACCGAGGTCGGCGCAGGCAGTGACACCGGCGCTGTCAGCGCGACCGCGCGGGAGGAAGGGGGGTGCTTTGTCCTCGACGGCCACAAGCGCTGGATCACTGGCGGTCAGCTCGCCGATGTCTTCCTGGTCTTTGCACGGTACGGCGCCGGTGTGTCAGCTTTCCTGGTCGAGCGCGGCACCCCGGGCCTGCGGACCACAACTGTGGATGGGCTGCTTGGAGTCCGCGCGTCCATGGTGGCCGATGTCCGGCTCGACGGATGCCGGGTCCCCCGGGAGCAGCGGATCGGCCCAGCCGCACCGGGGTTGGCTGTCGTCGCGCAGACTGCGCTTGATCTCGGCCGGCTGAGCGTCGCGTTCGGCTGCGTCGGGATCGCTCAGGCGTGCGTGGACGCCAGCGTGGCGTACGCCGCCCGACGGGTGCAGTCGGGGGTGCCGATTCAGGAGCATCAGCTCATCCGCCGGCTGATCACTCGGGCGACCACCGACGTCAGCGCGGCCTGGCTGCTGTCACTTCAGGCCGCCCGGGAACGGGACAGCGGTGACCCGGATGCCGTCGTGAGCACCCTGATGGCCAAGTACTTCGCGTCTCGGGTGGCCATGCGAACCGCCGCTGACGCGGTTCAGATTCACGGCGCCGCCGGGTGCGCGGCCGGCCACGCGGTCGATCGCCACTTCCGCGACGCGAAGGTCATGGAGATCATCGAGGGCAGCACCCAGATTCAGGAGGTGACCATCGCGGAGTTCGCCACGGCGGCCGCGGCATGGACGGACCACGTGTGACCACCGACGAAGGAGCCGCCGCCACGCACCCGCCGACGGTGAAGTGCGTCGTCTGGGATCTGGACAACACCGTCTGGTCGGGCGTCCTGGCAGAGGACCCGAACGTCGAGCTTCGACTTGATGTGTTCGACGCCATCCTCGCGTTGGACCGCCGAGGGATCCTGCACTCGGTCGCCAGCCGGAATGATCCCGACCTCGCGCTGCGCAAGCTCGAGGAGCTCGGAGTTGTGGAGTATTTCCTCGACCCACAGATTGACTGGACGTCGAAGGCGGCCTCCATTCGCCGCATCAGCGCCTCGCTCAACGTGAGTCTCGACAGCGTCGCCTTCGTTGACGACGACCCGTTCGAGCGCGACGAAGTGGCTTTCGAGCTACCGGAGGTGCTCTGCATCGACGCTGCGGACGCAGCGTGCGTCGCGGATCTTCCCCGAATGATGCCGCGCTTCGTGACCGAGGAGTCTCGGCAGCGTAGGCAGCTGTATCGCAGGGATCGCGAGCGGCAACGGGCTGAGCTCGCCTTCGTCGGGTCGCAGGATGAGTTTTTGGCCGGGCTTGGGATGGTGTTGACCATCGCGCGGGCGTCCGAGAGCGATCTCCAGCGTGCTGAAGAGCTCACTGTCCGTACTCACCAGCTGAATAGCACGGGCGTGACCTACGACTATGGGGAGCTCGCGCAGCTCTGCCGCTCGGCCCGCCACGACCTGCTGATCGCCGTGCTCGAGGACCGCTACGGGAGCTACGGAACGGTCGGGCTGAGCCTGGTGGAACGTGACCGATCGGTGTGGACGGTCAAGCTCCTCCTCACGTCGTGCCGGGTGATCTCACGCGGGGTTGGTGGCATCGTGCTGCGCCACATCATGCGTCGCGCCCAGGCCGCCGGTGTCACCCTGCGGGCCGAGTTCCGGCCCACCCCGCAGAACCGGATCATGCTCATCACGTACCGGTTCGCCGGCTTCACGGAGGTGGCCCGGGACGGCGACCTCGTACTCCTCGAGGCGGCTGCTGATGCCGGCCCGATGCCACCGTATGTGGACGTGCGTGTGCTCGGCTGACCGCCGCGCGACGACAGCCGCCAGTCACGTCGGGTGTGATGTCGACGGCGTTGGACACCGCTGACGCCATCGATCGGATGCTGGGCTCGGGATCAAGATCAAATAGCTTTGACTAGGTAAAACGATGGAGCTGGCGGGGGGACTCGAACCCCCAACCACCTGTTTACAAGACAGGTGCGCTGCCAATTGCGCCACGCCAGCGGGCGGCGTCAGTGTACCGGCCTCGCGTGCGCGTCGGCCTGGTCAGAGCACGCCTGGGCCGGCGACGAACAGCGTTCCGTGACCGCTCGCGGTCACGGTGTCGCTCGCTGCGAGGAAGGCCGATTCGCCCTTGACGAGGCGCGACTCGCTCCCGATGTGGGTAGCCGCCAACTCTCCGGCGGTGACCAGCACGATCCGGCCCAGGCCGTCGCCGGGCAGGACGATGGGGGAGCCGGTGACCTCCACCCGCCACAGCGCGAACTCGGGGGCGTCGTCGGGGTAGCGCCAGACGCCGGCGTACTCCTCGACACCGGTGACCAGTGCCGGAGTCATCGGGCTGAAGTCGAGCACCGCCAGCAACTCGTCGACGTCGACGTACTTCGGGGTCAGGCCGCCCCGCATCACGTTGTCGGAGTTCGCCATGATCTCCACGCCCGCACCACGGAGGTAGGCGTGCAGGTTGCCTGCCGGGAGGAACAGCGCCTGCTGCGGCTGCAGCGTGACGCGGTTCATCAGCAGGGCAGCGAGAATCCCGGGGTCGCCGGGGTAGAACGCGTTCAGCTCGCGCGCGGTCTGGGCGAAGCGGTCACGATCGGCCTCGGATCCCAGGCGTTCGGCGGCGGTGACGACCTCGGCGATGACGTCCGTCCCCTTGGACAGCCGGAGCAGCCGCTCAAACACGTGTGCCAGCCGCGCCGCCGGAGGCTGTTCCCGGTCCGTCAGCGGTGCGATCAGGTCCAGCGCCGCCGGGACCTGCAGCTGCTCGAAGAGTGCGTAGGTCGTCTCGGGATCACGGAAGCCGCAGAGTGCCTCTGTCGGTACGAGTGCGCAGAGCACTTCGGGCTTCGGCCAGCCGTCCTTGTACGTCCGGTTCGGCGCGTCTCGCGGAATGCCGGCGGCCTGCTCCCGCTCGTAGCCGGCCTCGGCCTGCGCCCGGGACGGATGTGCCTGCAGCGAGAGCGGCTGATCAGCTGCAATGACCTTCAACAGGTAGGGCAGCCGCGGGCCGAACGCCTCGACGGAGGCCGCGCCGATCAAGCCGACCGGGTCGGCGTCGAGCACCTCGTCCAACGGCTCGCCGTCGGCGAGGGCCGGGGCCAACGGATGCGCGCCCAGCCACAGTTCCGCCTGCGGTTCACCCGACGGCTCGCGACCGAGCAACTCGGGAATCACTGACGGAGAACCCCAGGCGTACGGCTGGATCACCCCGGTCAGGCGCCTCATGCCACCTCACTTGTCGTCAGCGCAGTCATTGCGTGGTTTCGGCCCCGAGGTCCTGCCCTCCGCGCACAGCCAGACTCCAGCGGTGCAGCGTACGGGCGACAGCGCGGCTATCGTGCCACGGCACCAAGGGTGATTCGCGTACCCCCGCGCGTTCGCAGCGCATCGCTTCCTGCAGCTGGAACGTGTACCCCGCGCCGGACCAGGCCGTGATCATCACCTCCGGCTCGCTCCGAGTGTCGACGCCGCGATAGACGAGGATCTGGGCCGGGCGGGTGACGGAGTCGTCCACCAGGATCCGCCCCTCGGCACAACAGATCTCGAGCCGATTCGGCAGCATCGCGCTGAGCGAGCAACTCAGCAGCGCGGTGGCTGCCGGCGTCGTGGTCGTCGCCGGATAGCTCAGCAGTGCGGCGGCGTGGACATCGACTCCGGTCGCCCCGATCGTGCCGACCGCGTGGATCTCCGCCGGCTCACCGAGAAAAAGCTGAACGAGATGGACGGGGTAGACGCCGAGGTCGAGGATCCCGCCGCCGGCCCGGGCCGGGTCGAGCAGCCGATGCGTCTCCGGGCCGTCGAAGCTGAAGCCGAACGAGGCTCCGATGTGCCGCACCGGGCCAAGCTCGCCGGCCGCGACAATGGCCGCGGCCTTGCGGATCAGCGGGTTGGTGCGCGTCCACATTGCCTCCATCAGCAGCAGGTCGCGGCTCTCCGCCTCGGCGATCAGGGCATCGGTGTCCGCAGGACTGGTCCCAAGCGGCTTCTCGATCAAGACCGGCTTGCCGGCCTCCAGTGCGCTCCGCGCTGCGGTCAGGTGATCGTCAGCGGTGGTCGCGACGTACACGATGTCGACGTCGGCATCGGCTGCCGCCTCGGCGTAGCTGCCGTAGCTGCGAACGAACCGGTGCGCGGCAGCGAAAGCCTCGGCCCGATCGGCGTCGCGGGAACCCACCGCGACGAGCCTCGCCTCATCCGGCAACAGGGCAAGGTCGCGCATCACGACTGAGGCGATATGCCCCGTACCCAGCACCGCCCAGCCAAGGGTGTCGGAACTGCTCACCGCCTCATCCAACCGCAGCGATTGCCGATCCGGCAGGCCCGGCATGACTCACGACGACCTCGCGCGAGGTGAATGACATCGCTGTGATTTGGCCATACCATCGCCCCATGACCGCGGCTTCCACTTCTCAGACTCACGCGGGCGATGGCGAACTCAACGCGCGCGACGCGGAGATCCTGGCCTTCGAGCGCCAGTGGTGGAAGTACGCAGGGGCCAAGGAGCAGGCAATCCGGGACAAGTTCCAGATGTCGGCGACCCGCTACTACCAGGTGCTCAACGCGCTCATCGACAAGCCGGAAGCCCTCGTCCACGATCCCTTGCTCGTGAAGCGTCTCCGTCGCCTCCGTGCCAGCCGCCAGCGGATGCGCTCCGCGAAGCGACTCGGCATCGACCTCACGATCGACTGACTGGGCGCCGCCACCTCAGCAGCGCGCGGAGATTCTCTCCAATCGGGCGAATCGGCGCGTCCCGGTAGCCGCCGTCCGCCAATCCGGCGTGCCGCTCGAACCAGTTGCGCGCAGCGCGGTCGCGGGTCCGCACCAGTGACCACAGGGTGCAGAGGCCGTAGAGGGGATAGAAGGGCAGCCCGAGGCACCACAGGTACTGCCAGGTGTGCCGTTCCTCATGCGCCAGCAGCGTGCTGTTGCGGGCCAGCAGCGCCTCCCAGCTGCCTGCGGTGATCACCACGTTGCCGATGGTGAACGCGCTCGCGACCGGAAATCGCAGGCGATACCGCTCGCAGACGACCAGGCCGCGCGGACCGCGGCGGATCCGCGCCCGGCCGATGGCGGCGACCGCCAGGCCGAGGGGAGTGGTCAGGTTGACCACGTTTCCGGCTGCGCGCAGCCACTGCAGGGCGGTGCCGGGCCAGCCCGGAGCCAGCAGATCGCGCGGTGCAGGCCTGGTACTCATGGCATTGATGAGGCTACCGGGGGCGATCCACGTACGATTGCGCTCCGGCTGTCGGTCGCTGGTGCCCGGGACTGCTGGTTTTTCCTCTCGCCTGGTGTCGGCCGCGCGACGAGTCTCGCCCATTGGACTCGCTTCCCAGGATGCGGACCCCGATGTGCTTCACCGCGAGCAGCGCACCTACGCTGGTCGGGTTCATCCAGAGGGGACGAGGGACCGGCCTGCAGACTCCCCGGCAACCAGCTGAACAGCAGAAATGGTGCCAACTCCGGCGTGGTCGAAGGTCGGCCACGGAAGATGATGAAGGACTGGTCATGACCGCGGTGCTCCACACCGATCCCGGCACCCCTCAGGGGGTCCGCGACGGGGCGTTCGGAAACGCTACCCATCTCGTCTGCCGTGCCTGTGGCGAGCGTTCGCCGCTCGGCCCGTTCTACGCCTGTATGGAGTGCTTCGGTCCGCTTGAGGTCGGCTACGAGTTCCCGACCATCACCCGTGAGCAGATCGAGGCGGGCCCGCGGAGCATCTGGCGATACGCTCCGCTGCTGCCGGTCCCAGCCGACATCGCCACTTTCCGCTCCACCGACCCGGGCTTCACCCGGCTCGTCGATGCGCGGAACCTCGCCGACGATCTGGGCCTCCGCCAGCTCTGGGTGAAGGACGACTCGGGCAATCCCACCCACTCCTTCAAGGACCGCGTCGTCGCCGTGGCGTTGTCGGCGGCCCGCGAACTCGGCCTGCAGGTGCTGGCCTGCCCCTCGACCGGCAACCTCGCCAACGCTGTCGCCGCCGCCGCCGCACGTGCAGGCATCCGCTCGGTGGTGTTCGTTCCGCGGAATCTGGAACAGCAGAAAATCCTCGCGTCCGCGGTGTACGACACCACGCTGATCGCGATCGAGGGCACCTACGACGACGTGAACAAGCTCGCCAGCGAGATCGCGGCGGAGGAGGAGGGCTGGGCGTTCGTCAACGTCAACGTGCGGCCCTACTACGCCGAGGGCTCCAAGACGCTTGCCTACGAGATCGCCGAACAGCTCGGCTGGCGCCTGCCGCAACAGATCGTCATCCCGGTCGCTTCCGGCTCGCAGCTGACCAAGATCGACAAGGGTTTCCGCGAGCTGATCGCGCTGGGTCTGGTCGAGGAGTCGTCGTACACGATCTTCGGCGCGCAGGCGACCGGGTGCTCCCCGGTATCGCAGGCGTTCAAGGCGGGGCTCGACTTCGTCGCCCCGGTGCGCCCGGCGACCATCGCGAAGTCGCTCGCGATCGGCAACCCGGCCGACGGCCCGTACGTCCTCGACGTCGTCCGGCGAACCGGTGGAGTGGTTGCCGATGTCGACGACGACGTCGTCGTGGAGAACATTCAGCGGCTGGCGCGTACCGAGGGCATCTTCGGTGAGACCGCCGGCGGCGTGACCCTCGGGGTGACCGCGGCCCTGCTCGCGGACGGCATCCTCGACCCGGCCGCGGAGACGGTCGTGATCAACTCCGGCGACGGGCTGAAGACCCTCGACGCGGTGGCCGACCGGGTCGGCCCGAAGACCACGATCCCTGCGCGGTACGAGGCATTCACCGACTTCTGGAAGAGTTACTCGGCATGAGCGCGACCGTACGCATCCCGACCATCCTGCGGACCTACACCGGCGGCGTCGGCGAGGTCTCTGCAGAGGGCAGCACGCTCGCCGAGGTCCTGGATTCGCTCGAGGCCAGCCACCCGGGTATCCGCGGGCGCATTCTCGATGACGCCGGCGCGCTGCGGCGGTTCGTCAACGTCTACGTCGGTGACGACGATGTCCGGTTCATCGGCGGTCTGGGCGCTGAGGTCGCCGACGGCACCAAGATCTCCATCATCCCGGCCGTCGCCGGAGGCTGACCCGGGACTGTCCGTGCCAACAGGCAGGATGGTCGACATGCCGATCGGGACGCCCGCAGTCGCATCGGGTGAGGCGGCGGCCCACCTCTCCACCGTCATCGAAGCGATGGCGGGGCCGGATGCGCGTCCCCGTGAAGACCAGGTGCGGGCGGTCGAGGAACTCGCCGAGCGCGGGAAGCGCGTGCTGGTCGTCCAGGCAACCGGGTGGGGCAAGTCGGCGGTCTACTGGGCCGCGACGTCGGCGTTGCGGCAGGCGGGCGCGGGACCGACTCTGGTCGTCTCTCCGCTGCTGGCCTTGATGCGCGACCAGATCGCCGCCGCGGAGCGCGCCGGGCTGGCGGCGGCGACGGTGAACTCGACGAATGTCGACGACTGGGCCGAGGTGCTGGGTGCGGTGCGCGACGGGCGCATCGATGTCCTGCTGATCTCGCCGGAGCGGCTGTCCAATCCGTCCTTTGCGCGCCAGCTCCCGGACTTGCTGCGGAGCTGCGGGATGCTCGTCATCGACGAGGCGCACTGCATCTCCGACTGGGGTTTCGACTTCCGCCCGGACTATCAGCGGCTGACCCGGACCTTGCTGGAACTGGCGCCCGGCACCCCCGTGCTGGCCACCACAGCGACTGCCAACGAGCGGGTGACCGCCGATGTCGCAGCGCAGCTCGGGGAGCAGACCGTCACCTTGCGCGGATCGCTGGCACGCGCGTCCCTGCGCCTCGCCGTGGTGCCGGGTCTCACGCCGTTGGAGCGCTACGCGTGGGTCGCCGACGCCCTCCGCGAGCTCCCGGGCTCGGGCATCGTGTACGTGCTGACCGTGGCCGAGAGTGAACGCGTCGCCGGCTTCCTGCAAGCCCAGGGATTCGACGTTGCCGCGTACTCGGGTCAGACCGCCGACCGCGAGGGACTGGAGGATCGGCTGCGGGCGAACACAATCAAGGCGCTGGTCGCCACCTCGGCCCTCGGCATGGGCTACGACAAGCCCGACCTGGCGTTCTGTGTGCATCTCGGGTCGCCCGCATCGCCGGTGGCCTACTACCAGCAGGTGGGTCGCGCGGGGCGTGCGCTCGACGACGCCGTGGCCGTGCTGGTCCCGGCCGACGGCGACGAGCGGATCTGGGAGTACTTCGCGACCGCCGGCATCCCGGACGAGGCGCAGGTCGAGCGGACGTTGGAGGTGCTGTCGAGCGAGGAGCCGCAGAGCGTCCAGGCCATCGAAGCTGCGACCGGAATCCGGCGGGGGCGGCTGGAGGGCTTGCTGAAGCTTCTCGCGGTGGACGAGGCCGTCGAGCGCCGCCAGGGCGGCTGGGTCGCGACCGGGCGACCGTGGTACTTCGACGCGCAGAAGTGGGCAGCCCTGCGCCGGGTGCGCGCCGCCGAGGCGGGCCTGATGCGCGCGTACGCGCACGGTGAGGGCTGCCTGATGGAGTTCCTGCAGCGGGCCCTCGACGATCCTGAGCCTCGCGCCTGCGGCCGGTGTTCGGTCTGCACCGGGGCGCTGCCAGCACCCGGCGCGCGCCCGTCGGCCGACTCGATCCAGGCGGCCCAGGCCCACTTTCGCGGCCTCGATGTCGTCGTGGAGCCGCGCAAGCTCTGGGCGTCGGGGCTTCCAGGTCGCAAAGGCCGGATCGGATTTCTGGCCGAAGGTCGGGCGCTCGCGTACGCCGACGACCCGGCCTGGTCGGGCGAACTGGCGCGGCTCTGGCAGCGGGACGAGGCGGCACCCCAGCCGATTCTGGACGGCCTGGTGCAGGTGCTGGTGCGCTGGTCGAAGACGTGGCAGCGGCCGGTCGCGGTGGTGCCGATGCCGTCGCGACGGTTCCCGGTCCTCGTCGCGTCGGTGGCGGAGCACGTCGCGCGGATCGGGCGGCTGCCGCTGATCGACGCGCTGAGCGTCAGCGGACCGCCGCCGGACGCCGACGGCGCGTCCGCGACCCGTGCCAAGGACCTGCTCTATCGGACGGAGCTGCGAGCGGGGGTCCGCTTCGCCGGCCCGGTCTTGCTGGTCGACGACACGATCCGCACGCGGTGGACGTGGACGGTCGCGGGCGCCCTGCTTGCCGATGCGGGCGCGTCCGCGGTGTTGCCGCTCGCCATTCATCAGCTGCCGTAGGCGCGCCGGAGCGCTCAGGCCGCTCGCTCGGACCGGACCGGTCAGAAGCGTCGAGTGTCGATTCCGACGTGGCACCTGGACGAGGTCGAAACGGCGCACGGTGACGGTCCTGGCCGTGACGGGCGACCGCTTCCGGGCGTAGCGTCGCTGGGGTGGATCTGGAACGGTTCGTCTCAGCCCAGGACTCCGGCGATACCTACCAGCGGGCTCTCGAGGAGCTCCGGAGCGGCCGCAAAACCAGCCACTGGATGTGGTTCGTGTTTCCCCAGATCGCTGGTCTGGGCCTCAGTGCGATGTCGCAGCGCTACGCGATCGCCGACCTGGACGAGGCTCGGGCCTATCTCGCGCACCCTGTACTCGGACCGCGGCTGGTCGCCTGCGCCAGCGCCGTGCTCGACCACTCCGAACTGAGCGCGGAACAGATTCTGGGCGGCATCGACGCGATCAAGTTGCGCTCGTCCATGACCTTGTTCGCGCGCGCCGACCCGGACATCGCGGTGTTCGCCGACGTGTTGCACTCCTGCTTCGATGGCCC